>NZ_JAKIKP010000001.1 GCF_023284065.1 Shewanella gaetbuli
TGTCACCATCAACTAAACCTGAGACATCGACACCATCAATGCTGTAGTTACCATTGGCATCTACAGTGACATTAGGCACAGTGATTTGCGTGCCGTTGGCATCGGTTAATACCAGCGTGACTGCTGAGCCTGCTGGCACGTCAGTGGTGGTACCTGAAATATCTGCGGCAGAATTAGCATCATCAAGAACAAGATCAACGGTAATAGAACCGACAATCGCATCAATAATTCCATCATCAGTATCAGTGGCAGAGTTTCCAGCAGGATCGGTCACTTCTGCAACAACGGTGTAACTGCCCTCGGCTAATGGGTTGGCTACATCAACTTCATAATTGCCATCGGGTGTTACGGTGGCAATAAGCGTTTGTCCATTGCCTGCACTGTCAGTTACTGTGAGTGTGACATTGCTTCCAACCGGCGCATCAGTGGTGCCTGTTATTGTTGGGGTGTTGTCATCACTACTCTCGGGAGCGTCAACTGTAATTATTGGGGGAGTCGTATCTAAAATTGCTGCATCGCTACCTTCAGGAGAAACATTACCTGCGGGATCAACGACTACTGCCACAACTTCAATGGTTTCGCCTTCAGCAGGGGCGGGTAAGTCTATGTTCACCGACCCCGTAGCTATATTTTCTGGGGTTAATATTATTTCTATACCATTAACAACAAGCGTATCGCCTGGTTGAGCACCTGTTGCTTCAATACCAATAGTTACGTTAACGACAGGGCTGCCATCTAATTCAGATTGACTGATGAAGCCATCATTATCAGCATCAGTATTGATCACCACGGTTGGAGCACCATCTGCAACCGGTGTCACTTCAATGGTTAACGTGGCGCTTGCACCGGTATTAGTGGTGTAAGTGATCACAGGAACTTGGCCGTTCCAGTTTTCATTCGGGGTAAAGGTGTATGAGCCATCTTCATTAAGGATTAAGCTGCCACCCTCAAGGCTCACTTCAGTCCCTGCTGGGTAAGTATCGCCCTCGACTTCAAAGCTTGTAACGCTTAGGTCTGAATCTACATCGCCATCGTTATCTAATACATTTCCGGTTGCTGGGGTATCTTCAGCCACGGTTTGGGCATCATCGATAAGCACTGAAGCATCATCAACTGGCGTCACGGTAATGGTTAGCGTGGCGGTTTCACCCGTATTAGTGGTGTAAGTGATCACAGGAACTTGGCCGTTCCAGTTTTCATTCGGGGTAAAGGTGTATGAGCCATCTTCATTAAGGATTAAGCTGCCACCCTCAAGGCTCACTTCAGTCCCTGCTGGGTAAGTATCGCCCTCGACGGCAAAGCTTGTAACGCTTAGGTCTGAATCTACATCGCCATCGTTATCTAATACATTTCCGGTTGCTGGGGTATCTTCAGCCACGGTTTTGGCATCATTGATAAGCACTGAAGCATCATCCACCGGTGTCACTTCAATGGTTAGCGTGGCGGTTTCACCGGTATTAGTGGTGTAAGTGATCACAGGAACTAGGCCGTTCCAGTTTTCATTAGGAGTAAAGGTGTATGAGCCATCTTCATTAAGGATTAAGCTGCCACCCTCAAGGCTCACTTCAGTCCCTGCTGGGTAAGTATCGCCCTCGACGGCAAAGCTGGTGACGCTTAGGTCTGAATCTACATCGCTGTCGTTATCTAATACATTCCCGGTTGCAATGCTATCTTCACTAATTGTGTTAGTGTCATTTTCAACTAGTGTTTGTATGTCATAGTCTTCAGTTGTTGTTGCCGTTCCTTTAGCATTATTGTCACCGTAACCATATACAATGGCATCAATAACTGTGTCAGGATCACTTAATAAATCACTGCCGTTAACTTCAACTGAGAATGTTCCGTCAGCTTGCATGAATGTTTGATACTGTTGACCATTAATGGTTAATATCACAACGCCTATAGTAATTGATGCGTCTGCTGTTACGGTACCGGTGATGGTTACCATGCCATCGGCTTCACCTTCTACTAGTAGGTTATCTCCTGTAACTGGGTCAAGATCAATGCTGATAGCGGTATTATCTGGGCTGTCATCATCTAAAATACGTAATGTTGCTTGAGTGTCACCGAGTACTGCATTTGTCACGTTAGATAAATTGATTAGAGCAAATTCTGGGCTTTGTTCAACAATATTATCGTCAACAATTTCGATGGTAATATAGGCCGTTGTTTGACCCGGTAAAAATGTCACTGTGCCTGATGAATTAATAAAGTCTTCACCGAATAAAGCAGTTAATTCTTCTGAGCTATAATCAATTGTGACTGTTTCAGTACTTGGGCTACTTAACGATAGAGTGAAAACGGCTGCTCCCGCGCCTTCAACGACTACCGCATAATCTATGTTGACTACGGGTAGGTTAGCTGGACCGTCGTTATCAAATATGGCGAATTGAATTTCTTCATCATAAACATTTTCGCCGCCAACTACGGCGTGGAAATATTCAGTAGGCTCAATTAATGCATCGTCAAAAATGGGGACTCGGATCTGAATACTGTCGTTACCCGCAGCTAAAGTGAAGCCAAAAATGGGGCGAGGTAAACTACCGCTATAATCAATATCTACAACGGTCATTGTTTGCCAAGTGAGGCCACCATCGTTTGAGTATTCAATAGGGACAAGATAATCATCTGCATATTCAGCAATGGGAAAACCAAGTTGGTCACTTAACAGTTCGCTGGTGAAATTGATTGTTAGTTGCTGATCTGTATCAAACGTTAGCTCAGAATTTAATGTGAACTGGTTGAAACCATCACCTTCAAAAACATCTGGGATTTCAGCTGATAGGTGAGATTTGTAGGTGTCTTGAGTGGCAGACGTGACATCTCTGAATACGGTCCAATCTTCAACTCGATAATCAATACTCAGACCTTCTAAGTCATATTGGTCATACCCTTCGTTAAGGATGATGGCATAATTACCATCGCCTAAATCTTGAAGAGTACCAATGTCGGCAAACTCAGCACTTAATCTGACATTTGAAACCAATAGGTTTTCAGTGATAACTTGTTGCCCTACAGCGCCTTCAAGTAAATCTTTAACTGTGAAGGTGATAGTGCCGTCTATCTCATTGTAATTATATTGAATTAAACCGCCTGGAACGTCTAAAATATCCACTAAACGAGCATCGTGTTCTTCTGGTGTGCGGTCTCCTGCTAATTCATCAATCGTTTCTGAAACATGCTCCATAGCGATGGTTTCAAATACGTTCTCACCATTTTCTTGGCGTTCAGAATCACGTGTGAAAATAATTCCAAGCTCAGCAAGTACTTGAGACAGCATTTCTTTACCGGCTGTAGCAATATTTAACGGTTGGCCTGTGGTTGCATCGATATAGTTAGCCAATGCATCGTGAACAGACTGTAAAATATTGATATAACTGCTATAGCTATCGTCATTGTTGATTAAGCTATTTGATTGTAAAACGCCATCATCCGTCCCATCTGAGAGGTCACTATCCAATAGTTGGAGGAATATCGCCATATTCTCCACGTAGTTCATATTGGTATCAGATAATGATGTTGCTGCAATATCTTGTAAGAAAAGAAGTTCGCCTTGAATGACATCAGCGCTGAATGTGCCTACTGTGACATTACCAACTGTGAAGGTAATGGTATCACCGGGAAGATAAGCAAAAGAACCTGGAGAGCCAAAGTCACCTGTATAACCTGATAAGCCTGACGAGGTGGTGAAAAACACGCCATTGACGAAGTTGTCGGTAAATTGGGCAATATTATATTGTGGAGCATCGGCTTGAATATCACCGAATGATAAGTTTGCAACTAATGGGTCTTGGGTGGTAAAGGTTGTGTCAAATCCAGCATCAGCTTGGGTTTCTGATGCTGTTCTATCTACAGATATAAAACCTGAATCACCTTGATTGGCAGGCGCATTGCCGGCCGCGGTTTCAGGTAAGCCTTCCGTTGGGTCTTCACCTGATTCAATCATTGCTTGTAAGGCGGCAATTTCATCTAGTGCATCGAGGTTTTCAGCAAACTCAGCAAAATTATCATCGTTTGTTAGGTTAGCCACATTTTCATTTGATGATTGAATAACATCATCTTGAGTAAAAATAGTGCCGTCATCAAAGGTAATCACAAAGCTAGCACCATCTTCAAAAGACAGTACGCTACCTTCGGGAATCATATCCCCAAGCTTAACAATACTTTGTTGATTTTGAGTCGTGATAGTAATTTGGCTTTGTGCCTCAGTTAACTGACCCACTTTAGACGTTGTAATTGTACCCATTAATTAGCTCCCAACAGCTATGTTGCATCATCTGGTTTACAGCTTGCTCACATTGGTGGCAAGTGTTAGTAAATGTATCGAAATGCGTGGTTATTCCCATTGAATATAATACCTTTAACATGAGTCTCGTGTCAATTTTTTGACTCGATGTAGCGATAATGTAGTTATTACGCATTACATGTTAGTGATAGGTGTGTGACTGTTAGTGTTTATCTGTTTTTTTGGGGTGTTTTTGACAGTGGTGGGTCGCTTGATTTGCAACCTATTACGGAGTTTATTTAGCGACAGAGTTTCAGTGGTATATGAGTGAAAATTATGGTGCTAAAACGAAAAATGCCTGCAAATAAACCTGCAGGCATTTTGTGTAATTAGCACTTAATCAAGCTGATTTTTAGGTGTTATTAACGGTTATGCATCTTCTGATGATTCGATAGTAGCAGCATGTCGATAGCTTTGAAGTGCCATGGTGTTATCGCCTAATTGTTCTTGCACCCGTGCTAAGGCCAGCCAGTTGCTTTTTCTAGGGTGTAATCGACAGGCATTTTGCCAATGACTCTTTGCTTGTCTAAATTCTCGTGACTGTAATGCCAGTTTTGCCATACAAACTTGATAACTTTCATCATGTTCATGTGTCTGTTCGAATTTGCCAAGTAACTTTCTAATGTCTTGATCATGTGCGGTGACGATATCTGGTGTCGCGGAAAACAATAACTCAGTTGGGTTCGCTTTCAATTGCTTTGTAAGTAACTTTAATGCTTCAGCTTGACGCTGATGTAAGCATAATGCCTTCAAATAAGCGATAAATGTTGGTGGATTTTGTTTTTCAGTTTTGGTGAACCAAGCCCAACATTTTTCAACTTTTTCAAGAGACTCATTAGCCGCTTCGTTGAGCAAATTAATATTGCAGTTTTTAGTTAACTGAGCAAGTTTTTCATCAGTTAGAATACTGCGCTTTGACAGTATTGGCATGATCAGTTTTAGCGCCGACCAGTCTTGTTGGGCGACATATAAATCTGCTGCTAATTTTAATACTGGAGTACTACTTTTACTCGTAGGTTCTAATGTATCCAGTAACGTTCGAGCTTGGGTTAACTCTCCTTGTTGCAGCAAATAACGTGTCTTGGTTGTCAGCACGGCTGTTTTGGCTAGCGGTTCACGTTCTGCTTGCTCAAGATATTTATCGCGCTCGATAATTTTATTTTGATGTTGTGCCGCTCTTGCCGCGGCAAAATAATTTACCGTCGGTAACTCACCATTTTCAGCTCCTTTCAACATGGCTTTTTCAGCAGCAGGCCAGTCTTCTTCTGCCAAGGCGAGAGCACCGATTAGTGTTTGCTTTTTAGCTTTACTGATTCGCCATTTTGTAGGCAGGTAACGGCTATTGAGCACTACATGCAGCGTGCTAATAATGATTTTTTTAGCAAGTTCGAAACTGATAAAAGCCGCAATGATGGCGAACAGGCCAAACAACAAGCTTGTTTCGATTTGATAATCCCATACGGCAATATAAATATAACCATCAGCCTCAATAAGATACGGAGCAATGTACAGTCCGAATAATATTATTAATAGGTATGCCAACATTTTTATCATAACGATGGCTCCTCAATTTGAGACATTTGACCATAATTAACTAATTGCTGGAGTAACGGTGTCGATTTAAATTGAGTGGTATTTAGAGGCTCAATGTCTATTTTTGAAAGGCTGTCTAATTCAGATAGCACCTTTTGAGTTTGGCCATGATGGGTATCAAAATATTGTTTGGTCCAACGTTGAGCATAACTAATGGCGTTGTCATAAGCTTTTTTGTCGTAGTTATATAATGCAAACTGCGCTTGTAATAACTTATGGCGAACGTTTTCAATTAAGTACCACTGTTGTTCAACGGGTAACAGAGGCTCTAAATCAGTGGTTCGTTCACGTATTGTGATAAAGCCTGATAAAAACTCAGTAACAGATTTAGATAGATTCGACTGCCAGTCGTCAACAGAATCAGACAGCTGACTTTCCGAGTCATCATGGCTAATTTCGGTATTAACTTGGTTTAACGGTAAAAATGCTATTTGTTCAATAACCGCATCGATGGCATAAGTTGCGCCAGTAATATCGGTGGTTTTTAGCGCTCTGGTGGTGACAATATCATGAGCAAGCGCTTTTCTGAGAGGGTTGAGCGCAGGATCTTTCATTGCCTCGATACGACTATCTGCCGCTTGAAGCAGTTTAGTGGCTGTTTGAGGGTCTTGTTCAAGCCAAAGCTTTCTACTGGCCATGCGAGCTAAGTATTCAGCTTCTGCCGCCATCCAATGATTTGGATTACGCTGGGCGACAAGATTGACTCGCTGTTGTAATTGTTGTTGCTTTTGCTTCAGCTCGCTGAGTTCAGCATAAGCTTTGGTGTCGTCTTTTTGCTGTTGTTCCAGCTTTTGAATGCGTGCTATAGGCTCATTAATTGCTTGACTAATATTTTGTTGAAGCGCCTTATTACGCGCTTCAAGTGAGGCAATTTTGGCTGTTGTAGATTGTTGAATAGATTGCTGAATAGATTGTTGTTGGTTCAATTGCATGTATAACCAATAACACGCAGCAATAGCAGAGCCCGCAGCAATCCAGCTAATTAAAATACTTAATCTGACCCACCATGAAGAGGCTTTTCTTCTTTTACGGCTAGATGGGCGGGGAGGGCGTTTAGCTTGTGGAGAAAGTTCAGCTTTCACTTTGGGATTGGTGTCTTTGCTAGCCTGATTATCTGATGCAGATGTAACATTGATGTCAGCAGAGTCGAGTTTGTTATTTTCCATGAACGGTCCTTGAAAGCAAAAGGTCAAAAACTGAAGGATTTTTATAATTAATTGAAACTATAAAAGATCAAACTATGCAGATAGACCTAATGCTGCAATAACGGCGTGGGTATTTGCCCCGTTAGCATTGGTTACCTTGGTTAAACCTAAAGCATTTGCCTGTAATTCCACACGATTACTTGGCACTATGATATGACATGAATTTAACCATGCAAATGATTCTTTTGGAATTATTGAAATTAAGTTTGTTAAAACTTCACCACTGGTTAGCACGATTGTATCTATACCAAAATGAATCCATTGCTGATAAAGCTTTGAATAATCTAATGAGGGCAGTTGGCGTTTGTAAACATTCCAGTAGCTGACATTAGCCCCTTTTAACGTGAGTTCTTGGGCAATGGTTTCTCTACCGCCTGAGCCTCTACATATAATAATGTTTTGATTATTAACATCTTTTAGCTCTGGCAAAGCAAGCAAACCTTCACTGTCTTGACTATTTTCAGGGGCACAATAGGGGGTTAATCCCTGGGAAATTAAGGCTTGGGCTGTGGCTTGGCCGACAGCAAAGTACTGACTTTGTTTGGGGAATGGGTGGTTAAGTGCTAAAGCGGCAAATTTAACGGCATTGGTGCTAACGAAGATAAGTTTATCAGCTTCAGCAAAGCCGATAGGTTGTGCAGATTGAGAGGCCACTACAGCCAGTAAGGGAGTGACAAGATGAGCAACTTGATACTGTTCAAGTTGCTCAATCATATCTTGATTACGACCTTCTGGTCGAGTCAGCAAGACTTTCATGAAGTGGATTACTTGGCGTAAACCGCATCAAGAATCGTTTTAGCACCACGACTTAATAAGTCATCTGCAAGTGATTGGCCTAGTTCAATAGCGTGTGTTTTATCACCACTGACTTCACCTGTAATCACTTGGCTACCGTCAGGATTACCCACTAAGCCACGAAGTGTTAGGATTTCTCCTGAGATTTCAGCATAAGCGCCGATTGGCACTTGGCAGCCTCCTTCAAGGCGGGTGTTCATTGCGCGTTCAGCTAATACACGATAACGGGTTTCTAAATGCTCAAGCGGCGCGAGTAAACTTTTAACGCGTTCGTCATCAGTACGGCACTCAATTCCAACTGCACCTTGGCCGTTGGCAGGTAATGACTCTTCTGCTGAAATAAAACTGGCAATGCGTTTTTCAAGTTTTAAGCGAATAAGCCCGGCTGCAGCAAGAATGATGGCATCGTAATCACCGCTATCTAACTTAGCTAAACGTGTGCCGACATTACCACGTAAATCTTTAATAACGAGATCTGGGCGGGCAGCACGAATTTGACATTGGCGACGTAAGCTAGAGGTTCCAACCACAGCCCCTTGTGGCAGTTGATCAATTGATTGATAACTATTCGATACGAATGCATCGCGTGGATCTTCTCGATCACAAATCACTTGCAGACCTAAGCCTTCTGGAAAATCGACCGGTACATCTTTCATTGAATGAACTGCAATATCGGCTCTATCTTCTAGCATGGCAACTTCAAGTTCTTTTACAAACAAGCCTTTACCACCCACTTTTGCTAATGGCGTGTCTAAAATCACATCACCTTTTGTGCTCATAGGTAATAATTCAACCACGAGGCCTGGGTGAATACGTTCAAGTTCAGCTTTGACAAATTCAGCCTGCCACATGGCGAGAGGGCTCTTACGCGTAGCAATACGAATTGTGTTTTCAGACATAGTTATGTTTATCCATCATCTAACAGTAATTACGCTAATGCTAACATTGCATTAAGACATTTGGCATAACTGTATTGAAATTGTTTGAAGTTGACCCATCATTTTAACTTTCTCAGGGTGAGTGGAAATGTTTATTTTTTGTTACAAAGCTTGTGGCCAGATTGCATAACTATAAATAGGTGTTATTCTTATCACAATAATGCTTGAAACTCGATCTTGGTCACACGCAGCAAGCCTGAAAACGACTTTGAATTAATTTGAGTTGTTTGGATTTACTGAATTAAATCACAAGATCGTTTTAGGAAAACCCTTTGAAAAATCATTTAGTGACTGAAACCAGCAGCTTAATTATCAACCGCATTAAAAAATTAAACTCGATGAGGCTTCAACGGGTTCATTCAACTTTGTCTGAAGAACAAATGCAGCTGTTCACACTAATTCCTTATCTTTTTCAAACAAATCATATTCAATTACCTGGTTTTATTGATGCAGCTACACCGTTTGGGGTAGTTAATTTTACATTTTCTGAAGCGCTAAAATCTGCGTGTTCAGCACTCAACATTGCCTATTTTGATAACCAATCGCAGCAACCGAATGCATTAGAAGGGGTTTACGCCATGGGAAGCTCTGCGAGCTTCGGGCAAAACCACAGTAGTGATGTTGACATTTGGTTGGTTTATCAAAGTTCGCTCAGTGTTGCTGATGTTGAGCTTCTTGGTCAAAAAGCTGTGGCGCTGACACAATGGTTTGCTAATTGGGGTTTTGAAGTTAATTTTTACTTAGTCCATCCTAATCAATTTAGAGAATGTGGCTTATATGATAATTGCCAACCTTTAGGTGAAGAGCATAGTGGGTCAGTACAACACTGGTTATTACTTGAAGAGTTTTTTCGTTCTCATATTTGTTTAGCGGGTAAATATATTGCTTGGTGGCCTAAAGCTAGCGGTGAAGATTTATTGTATTTAGGTGATCCAACAAATTTACCTGCCAGTGAGTACTTTGGCGCGTCTTTGTGGCAATTATATAAAGGTTTAAATAAACCCCATAAAGCACTGCTTAAAGTGATGCTTTTAGAAGTCTACGCCAGTGAATATCCTAATAATCATATGATTACTGAACAAATATGGGATTTTTGTAGTCGAGATGATTTTTCTGCCAACAATGACGCGTACTTGCAATTATATTTACGCATTGAAGCCTATTTATTGGCACGGCGTGAAGTGAGGCGATTAGAGATTGTGCGCCGATGCTTTTATTTGAAATGTGGTGTGGCTTTGTCAGATCCTACTCGTTCAAAACAAGATTGGCGTTATAACAAATTACTCGAGTTAACCCATAGTTGGAAATGGCCCAGCAGCTTATTGATCACCCTAGACAATGCTAAAACATGGCATTCAGGGCAATTACAATGGTTTAACCAACAACTTAATGAACTGCTATTAGCCAGCTATAAGAATTTACTCCACTTTGCTACCAAGTATGAATTGAGTGACAGAATGCGAGTTGAAGATCTAGGCTTGCTTGCACGTAAGCTTCATGGCTTTTTTAACGAAGATAAACACTCATTACCTTTTCTAAACCCGTTGTGGAGCCAAGGGGTATCTGAAGATCAACTTGCGGTGTGTTATTCCAAAAAAGACACTAATTATCATCTATTTAGAGGGTGTAATACTTCTCAGCAATTATTAGGTCAGCAGGCTTTGTTTGTTGCTGATACGGCAACCGCAGTGGTTGCTTGGGCTGTTTTGAATGGCTTAGTAACTGAGCATACACAATGGGCTGGTATTGAAAGTCGTAAAGTGTTTGCAGTCAAATTGGCATTATTGTCGAAAAAGCTGTTGCCGCAGATCAATCATAAAGTAAAAGTGACCAAGCGAAACCTTTGTCAGCCATGGTTTTATCAGCAAGTGATAGTTGTTGTTAATATGAATGATGACGCGACGCGAGACTGGCATGGTCAGGAAATTATGGTCGACTACATGAATGGTGACGTGTTGTCCCTTGGACGTGAAAAAAATAACATGGTGTCAAATATTGATGTGATTACCTTAAATAGTTGGGGAGAATGGCATAGTCATTGTTTTGAAGGCGAAACAGGTTTGCTAGATGCTATTTCATTTTTAGTCGTCGGTGTTAAGCGAGCTGATGCACACAGTCATATTACCGTTTTATCTTGTTCTAAAAAGCTCGTTAAACAAATTGAAGATCAACTTTCTCAATTATTGGAGCTTTGTTATCAAACCATTCAAAAAGTGACCGATAGTCAGACGCTATTAATCGAGCTTAATATTGGTAAGTCAAAATACGGTTTACATTTTAATTCGTTAGGGGTGGTGTTTAAGCTGTTAGATGGTAGTGCGCCGATTTTCTACCCCAACAAGCCAAGATTAGTGACTCATTTGCCTCGGCCAGAATTGTCTAATGAGCCTTTTTCTGCTGTTCCTGTCATTATCCAACGTTATATTTCTGTGGGAGCAAAGCAGTATTTTTTTAGGCAACTACAGCACCGAGTCGAGATTATTTTAGTGGACGAACACAATGCTTTAACCCACACAATTGAAGAAAACTGCACCATCCAATCACTGGTTAATGAACACAGTTTACGATTTGTTAAAAGTAGCCACAAAGACCAGCATGCTTTTTTTAATATGCCGCAGTTTTTCCAGTTAATTCGTCGGGAGGGGGATTTATTGGTAGAACCTTTTGGCGTGTCAGAAGATGAGATGGGTTCAGCATTTTAGTGACAATATACTGAACCCAGATCTTATTATAGTGAGATTTTGATCCCGCCTTGTTGCGCAATAGCGTCGAGAACAAAAGGAATAAAGTTAATATTATTGCGGGTATCTAACCATTCACCTTCAACATAAGCAAAGTGATAACCGCCCGTTTTGGTCGCTAGCCATATTTCATGTAAAGGTTCTTGTTTATTAATTACAATTTGAGAACCATCCTCAAAAGTAAGTTGAACCACGTTACCGCTGTAGTCGATGTCCACATCAGCGTCTTGTTCGTCAATTGCGGTTTCAATAGCGTTATCAATGGCGCTGAAAATTTCATCAGCCAATTGGTGAAACTCAGTATCTGTCATAGCCATGCATTTCTATCCTTTGCTTTCTGCGTGATGAATGCGATTATAAGGCCATAATTGAATATATGCATAGATGTTGAGAAAAATGAGACTGCTTTTATTACTTTTGCTTGCTAGCCTATCAATTACTGCCTGTGGTCAAAAAGGGGCGTTATATAAATCGCCTGACCCACAAAGTAACCAATCTGCGGAGCCTGCAGAAGAACAAGGCTCAAAAGTGAACGAGGTTGATCCCGTAACAACAGATGAACAACAATAAAATATAGGAATCGCATAGTGGATTTTTTTACCTACAAAGATAATCAGTTATTTGCCGAAGATTGCGATGTCAGTGCTTTAGCCAAAAAACACGGTACACCTCTTTATATTTACTCTCGTGCGACATTAGAGCGTCACTGGCACGCTTTTGATAACGCCGTTGCCAACCATCCACATTTAGTGTGTTATGCCGTGAAAGCCAATTCTAATTTAGGGGTATTAAACGCCTTAGCTCGCCTAGGTAGTGGCTTTGATATTGTCTCTGGTGGAGAGCTTGCTCGAGTATTACAAGCGGGAGGCGATCCAAAAAAAGTGGTCTTTTCAGGCGTAGGTAAAACAGACGCTGAAATGGCGCAAGCACTTGAGGCCGGTATTTACTGCTTTAATGTTGAGTCCAGTGCCGAAGTTGAACGTTTAAATGAAGTTGCAGGCCAATTAGGTAAAGTTGCCCCAGTGTCTTTACGGGTTAACCCTGATGTAGATGCAGGTACGCATCCGTATATCTCTACCGGTTTAAAAGAGAATAAATTTGGTATCGCAATGGATGAAGCCGAGCAAGTATTTGCTCGTGCAGCGTCTTTACCGCATTTGCATGTTAAAGGGGTTGATTGTCATATTGGCTCTCAGTTGACCGAAATTCAACCGTTTTTAGATGCAATGGATCGCATGTTAGCGTTAATTGATCGCTTAGCAGAGCAAGGTATTGTGATTGAACACTTTGATGTTGGTGGTGGTTTAGGTGTGCCATATAACGATGAAACCCCACCACACCCAGATGTCTATGCAGCAGCATTGTTAGAACGTTTAGGTGACAGACCTTTAAAGCTGATTTTTGAGCCGGGTCGTGCTATTGCTGCCAACGCAGGGATTTTTGTCACTGAAGTTTTATTTTTAAAAGAGAATAGTGATAAACGCTTTGCGATTGTTGATGGTGCCATGAACGACTTGATCAGACCGTCACTGTATAGTGCTTGGCAAAACATTATTCCTGTTAAGCAAACTCAAGGTGAAACTCACAGCTTCGATATTGTGGGTCCAGTATGCGAAACAGGTGACTTTTTGGGTAAAGACCGTCAATTAGCTGTACAAGCGGGTGATTTATTAGCGGTTCGCTCTAGTGGCGCATATGGGTTTGTGATGTCATCGAATTATAACTCCCGTCCACGAGTGGCTGAAGTGATGGTTGATGGTGACAAGGATATTTTAGTCAGAGAGCGCGAAACCGTCGCACAGTTATGGCAAGGCGAGCATTTGCTTCCTTAACCAAATAAAAGCAAAGGACACTCATTTGATTCACTTTACTAAAATGCATGGGTTAGGCAATGACTTTATGGTTGTTGATGGCGTCACCCAAAATGTATTTTTCTCGCCAGAGCAAATTCGTCGCTTAGCCGATCGTAATTTTGGCATTGGGTTCGATCAACTGTTGTTGGTTGAACCGCCTTATGATCCTGATTTAGATTTTCACTACAGAATATTTAACGCTGACGGTGGAGAAGTTGAGCAATGCGGCAACGGTGCGCGTTGCTTTGCGCGATTTGTACGTAATAAAGGGCTAACGAATAAGAATAAAATTCGAGTCAGTACTAGCTCGGGTAAAATCACTTTACGCATTGAACGAGACGGTAACGTCACCGTTAATATGGGCGTTCCGGTTACCGAGCCCAGCCAAATACCGTTTAAAGCGAAAAAAAGTGAGAAAACCTACTTACTTCAAACGCCAATGCAAACCTTTTTATGTGGGGCAATTTCAATGGGCAACCCGCATTGTGTGATAGACGTTGAAGATGTTGCCACGGCTAATGTAGACGAAATTGGCGCGTTACTGACTCGCCATGAACGCTTTCCTAAAGGGGTTAATGTTGGCTTTATGCAAGTGGTGAATGACAGTTATATCAAGTTGCGTGTATATGAGCGTGGCGCAGCTGAAACCTTGGCTTGTGGGACGGGGGCATGCGCCGCGGTTGCGGTAGGTATGCTACAACAAAAGCTGTCTAACCGAGTGAAAGTTGACCTTCCTGGTGGTTCATTAATGATAAATTGGGAAGGTGAGGGTAAGCCGTTATGGATGACAGGCCCTGCAGAACATGTTTATGATGGTCATATTCAGTTGTAATATTTTTAGGTAGATTTTTCATGAGTGACGTAACATCAGCCACTGATTTGGCCTCAAGTACCTCGTTAGAGACTTCGGTAAGTATTGACGATATTGGCCAAGATTTAGAGGCAGAAATGCTAGCTAATCTACGTAATCAAGTACTTGATGAAAATTTAGTGCGTGATTATTTACTCGATAATCCAGAGTTCTTTAATCGTCATCCAGAGTTGTTAATTGCAATGCGAGTGAATCATCATGAGCGTGGCACCGTTTCACTGGTTGAGCGCAAGCAAGAAATACTTCGTCAAAAAGTGACTCAACTTGAAGAAGAAATTACTTCGTTAATGAACGTCGCTAAAACTAACGAGCGGATATTTTTGTTCAATAATGAACTGTCATTTCAGCTTCTTGAGTGCCAAAATTTAGGTGAACTCAGACATACCTTGTCTGAAGGGTTAAAAAATGAGTTTGGTTTTACTCATGTAAGGTTAATTACCGTCCATGACATTGATAGTGAATTAGCTAATATTTGGCGTCATCGCATTACCAATAATTACTATTTTGGTCGACTCACTCAGTCAGAGTCTAAAAGGTTGTTTGGCAGTGAGGTTGGCTCTGTAGCATTAACTAAGCTATCGGAAAAAAATGGCCAAGTGATATTTGCTATTGCCAGTGCCGATGCAGCCCATTTTCATCCGGATATGGACTCATTATTATTTAGTCAAATACGTCGTTTGTTAGATCATCTTTTACCCACATTTTAAGGTCATCATAACGGCTTCATGTGTAGGCGCCTGTATCGGGCGGCCTACTATTCAATAGGAGTCAACTGGGTGAAACAACAAGATTGGTTAGGACTATTTCAGCAATATTTAACCTCTGAACGCCAGTTATCGCCGCATACCACTCGTAATTATTTATTTGAATTAAAGCGAGTCAGTGAACTGCTTGGTGAGTCCCAACCTTTATTTCAAGCAAATCGCTCAAGTTTACAAGCGGTTTTAGCTAAGCTCCATCGTCAAGGGCTAAGCCCTCGTTCTATTTCATTGAGCTTATCGGCGCAAAAACAATTTTATGAATTTTTACTGCGACAAGGGGTTATTGAAGTGAACCCCGCCAGTTCGCTTACTGCGCCTAAGCAAAATAAGCCTTTACCGAAAAATATGGATGTTGATTCTATTAGTCATCTGCTTGATATTGATAGTAATGATCCACTTTCCATTAGAGATAAAGCCATAATGGAACTATTCTATTCAAGTGGCTTGCGTTTAGCTGAGCTTGCTGGGCTTAATTGTAATGATATTCAATTTGATAACGCAGAAGTCAAAGTCACCGGTAAAGGCAATAAGCAACGTATTGTTCCCATTGGTAATATGGCCATCAATGCTTTAAAGGCTTGGTTAAGTTGTCGAGAGCAATTACCCACCGTGGCCGCCGGTGATGCGTTATTTGTTAGTAACCAAGGCAAGCGGTTATCTCATCGCAGTATTCAAGCAAGAATGAAAAAATGGGGACAGGAGCAAGCATTATCAGTGACGGTTCATCCGCATAAGCTGCGTCATTCATTTGCGACGCATATGCTTGAGTCCAGTGCAGATTTACGTGCCGTACAAGAACTATTGGGTCATGCTAATTTATCAACAACGCAAGTATATACCAGTTTAGACTTTCAACATTTAGCTAAGGTGTATGATGGCGCCCACCCAAGAGCGAAAAAACTTAAGGGAAAATAATATGCAAAAAGTGATAACAAAGAATAGTTTAGATGATATAGATGCCCCAGTAACGGCAGCAGTCACTCAATATCAGCGGTTGAGTCCTGTGAAGGCGTTGAGCTTTGACTTAGACGATACCTTATACAATAACGCTCCGGTAATTAAAAAAGCGGTGTCAGCATCATTTGCACTACTTATAGAGCAATTTCCCAAAGCCAGTGAACTGACACTGGATGATTGGCAAGCGATTAAGATTGCTGAGCAGCTAAAATGGCCGGAATTAATGCATGACACTTCTGCGGCTCGTTATGCCATGCTCCGTGAAGGGCTTATACAGTTAGGTTATAGTGAACTAGATGCCAGCCAAGGTGCACAAAATGCATTAGATTGCTTTCATGATCATCGAAGTGATTTTAAGGTGTCGGCTGATGTTATTAAAATTTTGGCACAATTAAAACAACGTTATCGGTTAGTTGGCATCACTAACGGTAATGTGAATTCAGCTAGAATTGGTTTAGATGAAGTGTTTGATTTTGTACTGCACCCTGGTTATGGGGTGAAAATGAAGCCATATGGCGATATGTTTGCATTGGCTTGTAAGCAGTTATCTATTCAGCCCGCGGAACTATTACATGTTGGCGACCATCCACATTCAGATGTTGTTGGGGCGAGAATCGCGGGGTGTCAAACGATTTGGTTAAATCCTTGTCAGCAACAAAAGTACAAATCATCGTCTAATTTATTACCTACAGTTGAAATAACCCAGTTAAATCAGTTGCTCACAATACTATTATGAAGAAGGTTGTGATAATTCAACCTTTTCATGATGGAGACTTACAATGATAGTGCTTTAGTGAACAATAGCTGATCTTCAACGTAAATATGCATGCGCAAGTCTGCTGTAAACTCAGCAAGCTTGTTATAACAATCATGCCAAATTTGACTAGCTCCTTCAGGAGGCTGAAAATCATTAGTTAACTGATAAATGTTCTCTAAAGCTTGTTCAGTATTTCTATGCTCATGATCCATAGCATTGATAGGGTTTTGAATATGACCGAAGCAAGCATTGAACTCTTCTCCCGTAGAGAGAGCACGAATTGCCGGAAATAGCACTCGCTCTTCTTTCATTAAATGTGGCATTAGCTCACCAATCAACGCATTAATCCAGTTAGCCAAGGCTGTGAGTTGTGGTTGTTGTTCGCCATAGCTTGTAACGAGTTGTGCTATATATTCTTGCAATATCGGGGCATTATCGCGCACATAAATATGGTGTGTAGCTTCAATATGTTCAATTAACTCAATTAATGACAGTGTCGATAATTGAGATATTTGTGCTGTTTGCTGTGGTAACAAAAAATCGCGCGATATCATTGATGTTCCAGATTATGCAATAAAAGGCCGAAGATTTTTAATCAGCCTTAAGGTGTTAGACAAGTGCATACGATAATATTTGCAAGGCCTATCACATTGGATGATAAAAATAGCATTTTAGGTAACGTGTAATGCTTATTGATAATAAATATCAATAAGCATTGTGATTAATAGAGCCGTCACATTTGCGGTTCAGTCGTTAAGTCAGTTCATTTGGCTCAAAGGGATTATATAACAATAATCTCCTTGAGTTGAGGTTAATTCGTTTGACTGAGTTTTTTAGCGACGATAATTCCTGCGATCATTGCTATAAAAAAACCGATGAATTGAGTGCTCATAGTGGTTAAATTAACAATAGCTGGCCCAGGACAAATGCCGACCACACCCCAGCCTAAACCAAATAAACTTGCTCCTATGATAAGTCTCTTATCAAGTTGGGTTTTTGTGGGTAAAAAAAACTGCTCGTCTAATAATGGTGCAGATTTAGGCTTAACTAATAGCTTATACCCAAGACTAAAAACAGTGAGGCCCGCTGCCATCACTAAGGCTAAACTGGGATCCCATTGACCAAAAAAATCTAAAAAGTTAAGCACTTTTTGAGTATCAACCATTTGAGCGATAATCAACCCTAAACCAAATAAACCACCACTGATAAAAGCGATGATCGTTTGCAAAAGTGTTGTTTTTTTAAGTTGTGTATTTATCATCGTTAGGCTCCAATGACGTGGCGGCTAATAAAAACCACGACTGCAGCAACACACATAAATATCAGGGTGGCTACAATAGAGCGTTTAGAAAAGCGTCCTATGCCACAAATTCCGTGTCCACTGGTGCACCCTGAGCCTAAGTAAGTTCCTAGACCGACAATAAATCCACCTATTAATGTCAGTGTCCAATTGGCATCAATTGTTGAGGGCATATTGAGGCCTAACGAAGGGGCTAAAAATCCACTCATTAGTAAGCCTACAATAAAAGCCCAGCGCCACTTTACGTTTTGCGACTGGGTAGTTAATACTCCGGTAAGAATGCCGGAGATACCCGCGATACGGCCATTTACAATTAATAGCAATATGGCGGCAAAGCCTAATAATGCTCCGCCAATTAGTGCGCTGATGGGGGTGAAATCTGTCATGGTAATGAGTCATATTTGGAAACAATAATAGCTATTATAACCAAGAACCCCGTGAGGTTAATGAGTAATTAACGCTGAGGCGTTATAATGTGAGCATAAAAATACTTTTTGAGTTTTATGAATGAAATTAAGACAGGTAGATAAGCCACAATATCGTAAAGTAAGTAATCAAGTTCAATTTGGCCTGATTGCTATTTTAGCTATTTCATCAGTGATTTTCGGGCAAATATTAATAGCCTTGTTAGGTAATGCAACCGTTGAAGTTGGCCAGCCAACGGGCAATTTTTACTTTAATTTTGGTGGGGTCATATTAGGGTTAATGCTGTGCACTTTTGTGGTGAAACATTTTCGAGAAAAGCCACAATATGCCGATGTATTCTATGTGTGGCAACTTAAGCAATTGCAAAACAAAATTTTTCGTAAATTAAATGCTGTTCAAGCTGGGGCTGCTGATAATGATGTAAAAGCATTAACTATTTTATGTTTTTACTATCAGAGTCTTGCATTAGTTTATGAGTTAGATAACAACACCTTGACCATGTCTGAGGTTAATAAGCAGCTGGCTCAGCTAAAACAACAAATTGATGATCACAATTTGACGGTGAATGTAGATGAATTTGAACCGGCACTATTAGCAGACTTTTAGCTTTTACCTTATCACCATTTAATCAAAGCCAAGGCACACATGCCTTGGCTTTTTTGTCTTTAAATTACCTTGCTATCAGTCACTTAAATGGCTTGATTGTTGACGCTAATTTTGACATCAATATTGTTACGCACTGCATTTGAGTAGGGGCAAACTTGATGTGCTTTTGCCACTAATTTAACCGCTTCATCTTGTGGTAAATCTAACTCAACCGCTAGCGCAATAGTTAAAGAAAAGCCTTGGTTATCATTTGGGCCAATACCCACTGTGGCCGTTGTTTTGGGTGGTTGGGCTAAGGTAATTTTCATTGCATTAGCAACGTGGGCTGTTGCGCTGGCAAAACAAGCAGCATAGCCTGCGGCAAATAGCTGCTCTGGGTTTGTGTGCTCACCTGTGCCACCCATTTCTTTTGGGGTACTTAGTGATAGTGTTAATTTTTTATCATCTGACTCTACTTGGCCATTACGTCCGGCTGATGCAGTGGCTTGAGTGGTGTATAAGGTTTTCATAAGTGTGTCCTGTGGTTTATAGAGTATAAAAATAGAGATTCAAAACTTAAACATCAGTAATGAGATTTAAGTTGCGCACAATTCAATTGCCTATACTTTAAACCGATTTTTGATTTCACGCAACTATATTGCGCGCAACCTAGTTTGGTGTGAGGGTTATGACACACATGTTTTGGCTACAAGAGGACGTGTTACAGAGGCTAACCGTGTATTTGTAAAGCCACAATTTTTAACGGATGGTTATCATCAAAAGAAGGGAAGTCTTCATGGCAATCTAGCCATTGATGCTTAACGACTTGTCTGTTTTGTTTTTCAACGCAGCGAATTAATTGCTCAAACCATACTTGTTTATCGACTTTAGCGACATTGTTACAACACACAATTGTGCCACCTGATTTAGTGGCTAGCATTGCGGGTTTGAATAGCCCTTGGTAATCATTGATTAAGTCAACGGTGCCGAAAGGACTTTTGGCAAATCTAGGTGGGTCGAGGAAGACTAAGTCAAATTGGGTTGCAGGTAATTTAGGGTATTTGGGCATACGTTGGTTTCGTCGCCCACCAACGGGCAACCCTGCAAGCTGTCTTACCGCAGGAAAGGCGTCGCTTTGAATAAATTCACATACCTCACTCACATCATTCAATTGGGCATTTTTCTGCCCAGCTTCTAAAGCAAATGATGAAAAGTCGACATTCACCACTCGCTTAGCTCCACCCACAGCGGCAGCAGTGCCTATGCCGCAGGTGTATGAGAATAAATTGAGTACGGTTTTATCGTGACTGATTTGTTGCACATATTCACGGCCTACACGCATATCTAAAAACAGTAACGGGTCTTGACCTTCGTGGCGTAATTTAGAAGTGAACTTGATGCCGTTTTCTTGAAACTCACTCTCTGATTCAGCAAAAGCTTGTTCTTGGGTTTCAATGTTGTTCATTACGCGAGAGTTTTTTTGTGAGCGGTCGTTATATACCACTGGATAATCACCGTGCTCAGTGAGTAGGGCTTTGATTTCAACTAATTGTGAGTCAGTTAAGGTTTGATGAAAACTTTGAATTAACCACGCATCGCCATAACGGTCGATATTAAGTCCGGTTTCACCTTCAACCGTGCCATGAAAAACCCGATAGGCGGTGGTGTTATCTCTACTTGATTGAGTTAAAAATGTGGCTCGGTTAGCAAATGCTTGAGACAGTGAAGTAGAAATAGACATAACCGTGGGCTCTTGAAAAGTGACAGGCGAAACAACGATTATATCAAGTTTTGAGCTCAAGCGGGGAAGATATTTGCGCTGATAAGCCGTGGGTTATTTAGCTAGGTACAGATTATTTAGGCAAGTGCACTTTAAATGTTTTGTCAGCCACTACTTTTCCGTTTAACTCTAATGTCATGCGCCAGTCACCGGTTTTATCTGATATTGGTGCCCAAATACAATCGCCTAAGTAAAATTTCCAATCGTTTTCTTTAACGTAGACTTCACCATCAAAGGGCGGACGTATATTGCCATCGGCATCTACTATATTGGGGTGGTAAATGCAGTAACGTAAGAGTTGATTTTTCGCTTTACGGATGCGCGCAATAAAACCAAATTCAATATCAATCGTGGCGGGCACATGCACGGTGGCTTGCAAAAACTTGGGTAGTTGATCGCTTTCGCTATCCCACTGACTAAATATGCCACTGTAAATAATGTCTACAACAGGTTTTAACTTGCTCACGCCTGACTTGCTCTCAATGTGTGTAATGGATGGATGTTTAACAGTATTAAACGGTTAATTGTTTAAGCGCTGCTTGTAATGCAAACTCATATCCTTGGGCACCTAGGCCACATATTACGCCAACCGCTTTATCAGAAAAGTATGAGTGGTGTCTAAAAGGTTCTCTGGCATGAACATTGGATAAGTGAACTTCAATAAATGGAATTGCAACACCTAAAATGGCATCTCTAATCGCCACACTGGTGTGAGTAAACGCCGCAGGGTTGATAATGATAAATTGCGCATCGGTATTATGAATAGCATCAATAATTTCATGTTCCGCGTT
The DNA here is from genome assembly GCF_023284065.1 of Shewanella gaetbuli. Classification (GTDB taxonomy): domain Bacteria; phylum Pseudomonadota; class Gammaproteobacteria; order Enterobacterales; family Shewanellaceae; genus Shewanella; species Shewanella gaetbuli. The sequence continues at coordinate 21,639 of NZ_JAKIKP010000001.1, forward strand.
AGATTGAATGTGGCTTAACTCAACATTCGCTTCACTGGCTGATTGCATTAGCCCTGCAACAATTGTCTCGAGGTTCTGAGTACCATAATGCCCAGGCTCACGACGGCCGAGTAAATTTAGGTTTGGGCCGTTAATCAATAATATTTTGGCTTGCTGACTCATGATAATCCTTTGGCAATGACATTAGATGAACTGAATAATTGTTTTAACGTAACTCATCAAACGAGTAAACCACAATATGAATAAACAGTGATACTTTATGAATCTAATTTATTCAAAACGTGACTTATTTTGCCTTAGTGCTTTGGTTGCGCCACGTTGTTTTTTAGCATCCACTCGACGTTTTTGACTGTTTTTAGTGGCGCGAGTCGGGATGCGTTTTTTCGCCACAATGGTGACACTTTTCACTAACTCGATAAACTGCTCAAGGGCTAATTGTCGATTAAAGTCTTGGCTTCTCGATTGTTGGCACTTAATGATAATTTTGCCACTTTGGGTAATGCGGTGATCCGCTTTGGCGAGTAGTTTTTGTTTATAAAAATCAGGCAGCGAAGATTGATTGATGTCAAAACTTAGCTGAGCAGCGGTCGAAACTTTATTAATATGTTGTCCGCCAGCACCACTTGAGCGTACAAATTGCCATTCAAGTTCTTTATCTTCTAGCGTTACGTTTTGGGAAATATTTATCATACTGATAAGGGTATCACTTTTAGATTAAAAATAGTTATGTATTGAGCTGAGTAATTTTTGTTATTATTTGCGACCTCAACACCAAACTATGTTAAGTTGCGTTATGCAGCCTATCGCCAAGGTTATGTCGCACGGAGCTGCCTATGTTATGCCAAATACCTGAAATTCAACCCGGTGTAATTAGCTTATTTGTCAGTGGTCGTTTGTCTACTGCTGATTATCAAACCTGCTTACAACCTGCCATTTGTCGTTCTCGTGAAAATTGGCAACAAGTCTGCTTGTATATTGAAGCTGATGTGTTATTAGAAGGGTGGGAGTTTGGTTCATTAACGGGTAGTGGTGAAGTACAATTACCCCAATTCGATGCGCTGGTGTTTGTTGGCGGCCCTGATTGGGTAGGCAATGCGGTACGATTAATGGGGCCGTTTATGCAAGGTGAGGTCGCGTGGTTCCCTTTATCTCAAAAGCAAGATGCTATCGCTTGGGTTTCTGAGCGGTCAAAAAACTAACTATTTATTAAATCAGACATTTTTCATGTGCTGAGTGATATAAAATCAAGGAAGTATTATGTTATTAAAGAAATTATTAGCCGTATCTTTTGTCGTTGTATTAGCGGGTGGGTTAAGCGCATGCGCTCCTGAAGTGGGGAGTGAAGCTTGGTGTAAGCAAATGAAAGAAAAACCTAGCGGTGATTGGTCTACCAATGAAGCTGCTGATTACACTAAGCACTGTGTATTTAATTAAACACTGTGAATTTCTGTTACTTGTTAGCGTCAATTTGTCGCTAACAAGTCGGTGAAAGCCGTATCTGATCATATTTATGTCATTAATTTTTCATTTCTCCGCTTTTTCTTCCTCTGAATCAAACTGATTTTTATCGAACATCATGTTCTTTAGCTCGTTACTTTTGCTTGCTTTTTGTTGCTCGGTGATTCGTGTGCTGCCACCTTGTTAATATTTGTGCAACATATCAGCCATATAACCGTCATTTTTTAGCAGTCTTTTTGTCATTTTTGTCCTTTAAGTTTGTCACCCAACAACGACATTCATATGTGAACTTACTTAAATCCGTCTTCGGAGATGACAATGGAACTGAAAAATCTTTTCAAATTAACCGCAATTTCAACTGCATTAGCAACAACTTTAGGCCTTGCTGGTTGTGGTGGTGACATTAATATCAATACTGGAGGTGACGAGGTCACTTCTCCTTCAACCCCACCAACAGAAACGCCAACACAAACCCCACAAGAAAAGGCCTATAGCGGTTTTGCCACTAAAAGCACTACTTTTGCTGCTGTTGACGGTAAAGAAGTTTGGCAGTTAAGTGGCACATTAACGCCATCAACTGCGGCGTCAACGATGTCTACAGGCGGTCAAAACGGTAACGAAATTGTCTTAGGAAACGATGTTGTATGGCTGCTTGATGGAGCGGTTATTGCTGGTGGCGACAATGAAAACTCAGTGGAACTGTCTATTTTACCAGGCACTAAAATTCTAGGTGGTAGTGATTCATATTTAGTTATTAGCCGTGGCTCAACCATTATGGCTGAAGGTGAAATGGAAGCGCCAATTGTATTCACCTCAGCAGAAACCGCATTAGGTCAAGAAGGTAAGGCTGGCCAGTGGGGTGGTTTAGTGTTGTTAGGTAACGCGCCTGTTAATACTTGCCCTGACTTAGCCAATTGTGATGCCTCATTTGAGGTGGGTAATTATAACTATGGTGGTGACGATACAACCGATAGCTCTGGCGTGCTGAAGTATGTTCGTGTTGAATTTGGTGGTTTTAAAATTAATGATACCCAAGAAATGAACGGGATTAGTTTTGCGGGTGTAGGCAGTGGAACTGAAGTTGACCACATTCAAGTGCATTTAAATAATGATGATGGCGTTGAGTTTTGGGGCGGTAATGTTTCTATTTCGAATGTGGTATTAACCGAGAACTTTGATGATTCATTAGATTGGACTAATGGGTGGCAGGGTAGCGCTCAGCATGTTTATATTCGTCAAGCCGATAACGGTTCTAATCGCGGTATTGAGGCAGACAGTAATAGTGACGCTGCCGCTAGCCCAATGTCTAAACCATTATTATCCAATGTCACCATTCAAGTGGCTAATGGCGCTAACTCTGGTGGTGACGATGCCGAAGGTATTTTATTCCGTAAAGGAACTGGGGTAATTGCTTACAACTTACTCGTTAAAGGTGATGTCGACTCAGGTGAATGTTTAGAAGTTAATGACGACAACACAGTTAATAACGCTAACAGTGCAGATCTGGTTGTTGAAAACAGCTTAATTGATTGTGTTGAGCCATTTAAAAACGCTAAGCCAGATGACGCTGAAGGGCGCACATTATCGCTAGACGTTGAAGCTTGGTTTAAAGGTCAACAAGGCAACTTAGTGGCGGCTTCTGACTTAAACGGCTATATGCCAAATTCATCGTCGGTTGCTCTTACTGCCGGTAAAGCTGACCTTGCTAACATGGATGACCGTTTAGTCGACGCACAATACGTTGGTGCATTTGACGGTAAAAATGATTGGACTAAGGGTTGGACCACTGCCATACATGATGATGTTGATACGGCTCCTGCAGAATTACCCACGCTAACCTCTTGCCCAGTAGGAACCACATCTGAAGATGTTGTTGCCGGTCTTTATAAAGATGATTCAGTAACCTTAGTGTGTTCGTTACAAGGAAATCTGTTGAATAACACCACGTTATTAGCGGGTCAAAATGTAATGTATAAAGTGGATGGTGGTGCTGTGGTTGTGGGTGGTGATAACGAAAACTCTGCCACCTTAGCGATTCAAGCAGGCACCAAGCTTTTTGCCACCGACAATAGCTATATTGTCATCAGCCGTGGTTCAAAAATTATGGCTCAAGGTAGTGCTGATTACCCCATTGAAATGACCTCTGAACAAGATGTTATCGCCGGAGCACAAGGCGAACGCGGCCAATGGGGCGGATTAGTGGTTCTGGGTAACGGTTTAACCAATACTTGCCCTGATAAAAATGCCTGTGATGCGTCATTTGAAGTGGGTGATTTCCCATATGGTGGTAACGACAACACCGATAGTAGCGGCCAAGTAAGCTATGTAGTGGTTAAGTATGCAGGCTTTAAAGTTAACGATACTCAAGAAATGAATGGTATCTCGTTTGCCGCAGTAGGAAGTGGTACTCAAGTTGACCATATTCAAGTACATGCTAACGGCGATGACGGTGTTGAGTTTTGGGGCGGAGCAGTCAACCTTAAATATGTGTATTTAACTGATAACTTTGACGACAGCCTTGACTGGACAAACGGCTGGCAGGGTAAAGCGCAGTTTGTTTACATCACCCATGAAGATGGCAATGCCAACCGCGGCATTGAAGGTGATAGCCACAAAGGGACTAATGATACGCCCGTTTCTAAGCCTAAACTGGCTAACTTTACCATTTTACCGGGTGCCGATATTGAAAATGCGAGTGGTGACAAAGGTGAAGGGATTTTACTACGTGTAGCCACGGCTGCTGAACTTTACAACGTGTTAGTGCAAGGCCGAAAAGGTGAAACAAGTACTACAGAGTCTGGTGAGTGTTTAGAGCTTGATGGTAGCTACGCTGGCCTAGTAGACAATGTTAATGACGGCTTGTTGACCATGTCTCATTCAGTGATTGATTGTAACGAGCCATTTAAATATAGCTCAGACAATGCCGCCACCACTGATGCCATTAACGTTGAAACTTGGTTTATGGGCCAAGAAGGTAATGCCACAACTGCAGTGACATTAACTGACGGTATGCCAGCAACATCTGATGCCGCACTCATTGGTACAGGTAAAGACTTAAGTGCAGATGACAGCTTCTTTGAATCAACCACCTTTATTGGTGCATTTGATGGAGAGAATGACTGGCGTCAAGGTTGGGCTTACTTTCCACAGTAATTAATCACCACCTCACTTTAAGTTAATAGCCGCTTGCTAAGCCAAGTCATAGCAGCGGCTATATCTGAACCGCATACAGGACAGAACACGTATGAAAACCAAGCCGAGCTTTACCGCCAACAAATTAACGGTCGCAATTATATCGGTATTATCAGCCAGCGCGTTATTAACAGCCTCGCCGGTTATCGCACAAGACAACACAACAGAAGTTCAAAGTAATCAGCCTGTAAGCCCTGTTGATGAATCTTTTCCCATTGAGCCGATTGAAGTGATTTCTGTCACTGGTCGATTACGTACCTCAGCGTCGGCCGCAACAGAAGAGCGACGTGAGCAAATTAATGTTGCCGATATTATGGGCTCTGAACAAATTTCGAGAACCGGCGACAGCGACGCTGCCGCAGCATTGCGTCGTGTAACGGGGTTAACCCTCAAAGATGGCAAATTTATTTATGTTCGAGGGCTGGGTGAGCGTTATTCAAGTACGTCGCTCAACAGTGCCATTGTGCCTTCACCGGATCCCACCCGAAATGTGGTGCCATTAGATATGTTTCCGGCCTCTATTATTGAATCGCTTTCAGTTCAAAAGTCAGCCTCTGCTGACAAGCCAGCCGCTTTTGGTGGCGGGCATGTGGATATTCGCACTAAAGCCATACCGGCTAATTTCTTTTTCAAAGCGTCAGTGGGTGGCCGATATAACACGAATGACAGCAAAGACACCTATACCTACAACGGTGGTGGTGACGACTGGACGGGTAAAGATGATGGCACCCGTACCATGCCATCCAGCATTAATAACACCATAAACCAGTACGGTGGTATTAGCCCCATTGATATTGTGAGTGGTTCAAATGGTGTCATTAATTACCCAATGGCTCAGCAAATGAATCGTGAGCTGGCATTGGACATGTATCGAGATATGGCAGTAAAAACCGAAAGTACCGACCCAGGGTTTAGAGGCGATATTGCTATAGGTGATCGCTGGGATATTAACGATGATGTGGTTTTTGGTGCTTTAGCTGCTTACTCTTACAAAGAACAGGCTGAAAATTACAGTAAGTATGAAGTAGAGTTAGATGGTGATAGCGAGCAAACCCAAGTAGAAAATCAGCAAGATATTTTGGGCACTGATTCAATAGTGCAAATGTCGGCGATGATCAATTTAGGGTTAGAGATTGGCTATAACCATAAAATTGAAAGCTTTACCACGTACTTACGCGACACCTCTGACGATGTTTCTGTGGGTATTGAAGAAACCATTGATACCATTGGCGAGCCTAATGCATTACAAGTGTATGGTATTGATTATGAAGAACGCACCTTAATGAGTAATCAAATTAAGGGGCACCACTTTATTGAGATACTTAATGATGCTGAATTCAGCTGGATGTTTTCTGATGCTCAGTCAGAGCGTAATGCGCCTAATGAATTATCATACACTTACAACGTCATTTTAGATGACGCTAACCTGCCTGTTTCACGTAACTTGAACACCCAAGATGCGCCAAAATATGTGTATTCAAACCTACAAGATGATAGCCAAAACTACGGTTGGGACTTTGCTTATCCGGTGCAATTTGATAGTGCATTGATGAAGGTTAAAGTGGGCTATCAATATTACGAGCGCACCCGAGAAAGCTATGCCACACGCCTTGGTTTTGATGTTGATTTAAGCCCGACAGATCCAAATGGCAATATTTTATCTGAAGACTTCGATAAGATATTTTCAGACGACAACATCAACAACAATCTATTAGCACTAGAGTTAAAAGACGCTTCAACTGATACCGAAGACTATATTGCCGCAGAGAAAAATGACGCAGGCTTTATTGCAATAGATGTAGATTTTGATGATGTATGGCGGCTATATGCTGGCGTGCGTTATGAAGATTTTCGTCGAGTCACGTTGCCTATCACCCCAGAAGGTGACATTTCAGACGAGGGCGGCCGATACGACTTGCAAGATTATGCTATTGCGGAAGATGGCTGGTTTCCGTCAATGTCGTTAACATGGAAGCAAACGGATACTAGTCAATGGCGATTGGGTGCCAGTAAAACCATTGTGCGTCCAGACTTGCGTGAAGTGTCTCCAGTACGGTTTCAAGACCCTGTCACCGGCTTTGATTTCTTTGGTAATCCAGAGCTAACCAGCTCAGACATGATGAACCTTGATCTTCGTTGGGAATACTATTCTGATGAAGGTGACAACTATAGTTTAGGCGCGTTTTATAAAGATGTTGACGCTCCCATTGAGCCGATTCAGCGTATATCTGAAGCAGGCCGGCAGTTGAAGTTTTATAATGCTGAGTCGGGTTATGTTTATGGTATTGAAGCAGAATTTTTACAAACGCTAGACTTCATCAGTGAAGGCAGTGCATGGGAAGACTTCTTCATAGCCGGTAACCTTACCTTAGGTGATTCAGAAATTGATATTGCCCCAAATGGTGAAATTGACCCGACTAATCTTCAACGTCGAATGACAGGGCACTCGCAATGGGTCGCTAATGTGCAACTGAGTTATGACTCATCGAATAGTTATCACAGCGCCACATTGGTTTATAACGTTTTTGGTGAGCGAATTGCTTATGGTGGCCGAGGCGGGCTAGATGATGTGTATGAAAAGCCGTTTCATAGCCTTGATTTTACCTATAGCTTTTTCCCAACAACAAGTATGGCTGTGAAGTTAAAGGCGAAAAACCTGTTAGGGGAATCAACTGAGTATGACCAACAAGATATTCTGGTTTATGCCAAAGACCCTGGCACAGAGTATACCTTACAATTCAGCTATGAATATTAACCATTAATTAGAGGGGGCACCCTCAACCGAGTACTTATTTTTAGTGGCTTTTACTCATCATTTCAGTCACTAAAAATGTACATGGCCACTTTCTCTTGGAACAAGAAAGTGGCTTTTTTTTGTCAGTTTGCGGCGTTACATTCTGTAAAAATACGTCATTAACAAATGCAATAAATAGCGAGAATAACTCTGCAGGATCGTCGTTTATTTACTCATTAATTCGTCAGGTGATGCTTCACTTTCTATTTTTGATTTATGTTGATTCAGCAGGTCAATTACATTGAGATTATTTAAGGTTAAATCATCAAATCGTTGATTAATTTCTTGAAGTTCAAGCCCGTAACTAGGGTCATCTTTAGAGTTATCTTGCCAAAAACGTTTACGGTCAAGTTTTTGAATTTCGCTTGCGCGTAGAATCTCAAAATAGCTGTTTTCTTGCTTTAGCCTATATATCTCACCAGCCAATAACTGTAAAAGCTTTTCTTTAGAAATGGTTTGCTTCTTTAATAGTGCTTGAAGTGGGTCTTGTTTTAATTCGCGTTTGTCAGAGTCAATTTCAGTGGTGACTCCGTTTTCATATTCAATTTTATGTTGGCGAAATTCTTGTGGGCATACGCTATGGCTGAAGACCACTTTATTGTCTTTCATGCATTTATAAATAGCATTAGTGTTCGCTAGCGCCAGTGTTGGGCTAAGTAATAACACCATGATATTGAATATTTTTGCCATGCGGCCACATATCCTTCTGTTATTCCACGATATACCTATTTAACCTGAGTTCAGGTTATTCACAGTATAGGATCATCGTAGGCTTACCGCATAAAAACTAGTGGATTGAATTAACCTTTATGAAACATTTATTAGTGTAACGATAAAAGCACTTTTTTGACAATTGATTTTTTATTGACACATGTAACTTATTGTTACTGTGTGAGGTTTTTTCATATTGGGGTTGATTCACTTGAAACAAACTTACGTTGAAATAAATCAGCCCTGATGAACAGGGCTGATTTTAAAGCCGTAAAAGGTTAATTATTTTGAGAAGGTAAGGTTATCAATTAATCTTGCTTTGCCTAAATAAGCTGCCGCAACAATCACCAGCTCTGTATTATCAGCAGCGGCAATTTTTAAGTTATTAGCATTGCGAACTTCTAAATAATCAGGCTTAAAACCTGCCTCAATTAACATGTTAGTGGCTTGTTTTGTCACTTCAGCAATTGAGCGGCCTTGTTTAATACCTTCGGCCATCATGTCTAAAGATTGCTTAAGCGTGCAAGCAATGGCTTTTTCTTCTGTGGTCAAATAACCATTGCGAGAACTCATGGCTAATCCTGACGGCTCACGAATGGTGTCTACGCCAATAACTTTGATGGGCATAGATAAATCTTCAACCATGGTTTTTATGACCAATAATTGTTGAAAATCTTTATTGCCGAAAAAGGCTAAGTCAGGCTGAACAATGTTAAACAGCTTGTTGACGATGGTGGCGACACCTCTAAAGTGTCCTGGACGGCTTGCGCCACAAAGCTCATCACCAATTTCAGGCACATCAACAAAAGTTTGCTTGTCTAACCCTTTTGGGTAAATAATCTCTGGGGTTGGGGTAAATAATAACTCTGCACCGGCCTCAATTAATGCCCTTGAATCCGCTTCAAGGGTTCTTGGGTAGGCATCTAGATCTTCATTTTTACCAAACTGCATCGGGTTAACAAAAATCGATACAACAACATGATCGGCTTGCGTTAAGGCTTCGGTGACTAAAGTAATATGCCCTTGGTGTAAATTACCCATGGTAGGAACAAAAGCAACCGACTCGCCTTGTTGGCGCCATGCGTTAACTTGGGTGCGAATATCAGCAATATTGGCAGTGGTGATCATTTTCAATTAAACCTGCAAAAATTAGTTAAAAATATGCTCTTCAGCAGGAAAGCTGCCGTCGGCCACTTCTTCAATATAAGCTCGAATGGCACTGCGTATTTCACCAGTTTGCTTTAAGTAATTTTTTGAAAAACGTGGAATATAACCACTAGAAATCCCTAAAACATCGTGCATCACTAAAATTTGGCCGTCTGTATCAGCGCCCGCGCCAATACCAATTACTGGAATGGCTAGAGCCTCAGTAATCGACTTAGCTAACGCGGCTGGAATACATTCTAATACTAAAAGTTGAGCTCCGGCTGCTTGTAAAGCTTTGGCTTCATCCATAATACGTTGGGCGTTATCGGCATCACGACCTTGTACTTTAAAGCCACCGAATACGTGAACTGATTGCGGTGTTAGGCCTAAGTGGGCACAAACAGGAATACCGCGTTCAGTCAGCATTTTAACGCTTTCTAATAGCCAATGGCCACCTTCTACTTTCACCATATTAGCGCCTGCTTGCATAAGCTTGGCAGCATTATCCATGGTTTGTTGTGGGGTGGCATAGCTCATAAAAGGCATGTCAGCGATTAATAAGCTACGTTTAATACCACGACGCACGCATGCGGTGTGATAAGCAATATCTTCAATGGTAACAGGTAGGGTGTCGTCATGGCCTTGTAATACCATGCCCATAGAGTCTCCGACTAATAAAACATCAATCCCTTCACTATCAAAGGCGCCTGCAAAACTCGCATCATAAGCAGTTAGAGCAGTAAACTTCTTACCTTCTTGTTTAAACTTCATCAAGGTTGAACTAGTGACTTTTGACATAATGGACTCTTAAACATTCATTAAAACTTCTGCTTGAACCTAAGTTAGAGCAGGACTTTTCACCATTAACTGGTTATTTTGTGCAGTGATTGTTGCATGTCTTCAGTAAGCAAAGATTTTACGCTCTGTTGACATGGTAAAACTAAATCAGCTGCTATTTCAGCTAAAGGCACTATCACAAAACTACGTTGTTTCATGCCGTAATGTGGCACTTGTAATCTGGGGATATTAATCGTTTGATTTTCGTAAAGCAGTATATCTAAATCGAGCGTTCTTGGCCCCCAGTGTTCTTTACGAACGCGACCTTGATCTTGCTCTATTTTTTGTAATGCATCGAGTAACTCAATAGGGGGTAATTGAGTGTCTAGTGCTGCGACAGCATTGACATAGTCAGGTTGGGCGATATCGCCCATAGGGGTAGAACTGTAATAACTCGATACGGTGACCTTGTTATCAATGGCAATGTTTTTTAATGCAACAACAGCTTTGTTAAGCTGTTGTATTGGGTCATTAAGATTGGCCCCAAGTGCAATATAAACCAACGCCATTGTTACTCTGCCGTTGAATCGTTTTTTGGGGTTGTAGGCTTACGTCTACGTTTGCGATGAGTAGCATTACGGTTGCGAATACCACGGCCTTTGTTGCCACTTTTAGCAATCACTGCGCGTTGTGGTTCATCAGCTTCAACAAACGATTGCCACCAATTAGCTAACTTAGCAACATTGCCACCTTCAGCTTCGCCTCTAAGCAATAATAAATCATAGGCGGCTCTGAATTTAGGGTGCTCTAATAATTTAAATGCGCGGGTACCTTGGCTACGTTCAAGTCGCATTTGTAACTGCCATATATCTTTGGCTGGGGTGCTAAAGCGTCGTGGAATACTGATGGTACGACATTGTTCTTCCATCACATCGCCCATTGCAGCAATGTGTGCATCATATAGAGGTAAACCACTTTCTAAAGCAATGTCATCGGCACGTTGTTTTAGCGGATACCATAAAATAGCCGCATAAAAGAACGCTGGGGTGACAGACTTATCTTGATTCACTCTGTCATCGGTGTTGCGCATGACTGAATCAAGCATTTTTGCCCCGTAGCCTTTTGGTGACTCAGTAATTAACTTATGTACCAATGGGAATAATGGGGCAAATAAATGATATTTTTGCATCATTTGGTAATTGGCTTGCGCTTTACCAGCAAAAAATAACTTTAACACTTCTTCGTACATTCTGGCTGCTGGAATGTCAGCCAGTAATGGTGCTAGCGTTTTAATAGGTTCAGCCGTAATTGGATCAATTTTCATATCCAATTTAGTGGCAAACCGAACGGCTCGTAGCATCCGAACAGGGTCTTCGCGGTAGCGGGTTTCTGGGTCACCTATTAGCTTAATGGTTCTATCATATAAGTCATTGATACCGCCGCCGTAACTGCGGATAGAGTAGTCGCTAATGTCGTAATATAGGGCGTTGACGGTAAAGTCGCGGCGTTCAGCATCTTCGTCAATTTCACCGTAGACGTTATCGCGCAATAAACGGCCTTGAGAGTTTGACTTAGAAATCGCATCACTATTTTCTTTGTGGTGGCCTCTAAAGGTGGCCACTTCAATCACATCACGACCAAAAACAATATGAGCTAAGCGAAATCTACGGCCGACTAAACGGCAGTTTCTAAATAATTTTTTGATTTCATCTGGAGTGGCATTGGTAACAACGTCAAAGTCTTTTGGCTGTAAACCCAATAAAATATCACGTACACCGCCACCAACTAAATAAGCCTTGTAGCCAGACTTATGCAGTCTATAAAGCACTTTAAGTGCATTTTCACTGATTTGACGGCGTGAAATATCGTGGCTATCACGTGAAATGATGTCCAATTGTAAACCGTCTTGTGCTTCTGACGGCATTTCAGGCTCGGGCGCTGCTTGATTACTTTCAAATAATTGTTTGCAGAACTGGCTAATACGGCGAAAAATAATACACCTCGTTGACACTAAATAAATTGATTAAAAATCTGGCGGGTATGATATACCAAATGTATCAGAATGAGTAGTTGATGAAGATGATAAGTGCGCTGAATTTTGCGTTTAATCACTTGCCTGAACGGTCTTTATGCCTTTAAGTTTCAGGCCAAATAACTTCAATTTGCTTTGGGATACTGGCCAATGAAAACTGGCTAATTGCTTGCGCTAACATTCTATCAACGGTATCAGTATCAACTTTAGGTTGTCCTAAAAAGCACAGTGCGTCATGTAAGTTTTTTTGCGGTCGCTGCGGATTAATGGCATCTGCATGATTTTGCTTAGATAATTTAAACCCTTTGCGAGCACATGCTAGTGGTAGGTGTAACCATTTGGGCGTGGGTAAATTCAGCATTTGAAATAAACTGATTTGTCGACAACTGGCCTCTAATAAATCACTGCCTCTGACAACCTCATTAATGCCTTGGTAAGCGTCGTCTAATACTACGGCTAGCTGATAAGCAAATAACCCATCACTGCGCTTAATAATAAAATCTTCGCTGGCGAAATTGGGGTCAACTTTTACATCACCGTGGTTTATATCGCGAAAAGAATTCACCTTGGCATCATTTTTAATGCGGATAGCACCTTGATTGAGGCTTTGGGGAGAAGCGCCGCATCGTCCATCATAGGTACCGCCCATGGCTTGAATCATTTTTCGGGTACATTGGCAGTAATAAGCGTTATTTTGTTGAAGTAATTGGTTAATGCAATCTTGGTAAGCGTCATAGCGATGACTTTGATATAACACACTGCCATGCCAATTTAACCCAAAGGCTTCAAGGGTGCGAAGAATATCATCACTGGCACCGGCAACTTCTCTTGGTGGGTCAAGGTCTTCCATACGCACCAACCACTGACCGTTTTGGCTGTGGGCGCGCAGATAACTACCAAGTGCGGCAACTAATGAACCGAAATGAAGTGAGCCAGAAGGGGATGGAGCGAAGCGTCCAATATAAGACATAACCTTGGTATTAAATACTATGTAAGGTAAAGGTAATAGAAAAGGGCGAGAATAACCTCGCCCTAAACGTAATTAACCAGCCATTTGCTTTTCTTTGATTTCTGCAAGGGTTTTGCAGTCAATACATTGGTCAGCAGTGGGGCGGGCCTCTAAACGACGAATGCCGATTTCGATGCCACATGAGTCACAGAACCCAAAATCATCTTCCTCGATTTTTTGTAATGTTTTCTCAATTTTCTTGATCAGTTTACGTTCTCTATCACGAGCGCGAAGCTCTAAGCTGAACTCTTCTTCCTGCGCAGCGCGGTCAACAGGATCTGGGAAGTTTGCCGCTTCGTCTTGCATATGAGTCAGTGTGCGATCGACTTCTTCACGCAATTGGTTACGCCATGCTTCGAGGATCAATTTAAAGTGACCACGTTGAGTGGTATTCATATATTCCTCGCCAGGTTTCTCCTGGTAAGGTTCTACACCTGCGATAGCGAGTACGCCAAGTTTTTTAGTGCCTTCAGGCATAACGCATCTCCTGTAATCGTTTGCGTTTAAATTGCGTCTTAAATTTACGGCCGCTATCTATAGCAGAATCTGTATAGCGTGGCAAACTTTTTACTTGATAAATAATTATTATTTGATCTTAGTAATTACTTCGCATGGGCCAATTATTTTACTGGCTTGAGGGGTTATCTCGGTCCGGTATGCCAGTATTTCAACGCCTTGGTCAACGGCTAATGTCAATAAGTCTGCGTACTGTGGGTCGATATGTGTTGCTGGTTTGACTTGAAAAATACCACTGTGCTGTACCACAAACAATAATACAGCGCGGTGTCCCTGTTGCACCATTTGGGTGAGCTCCCTTAAATGCTTTTGACCTCGGGTAGTTACCGCATCCGGGAAGTAGCCCGTGTCATGCTCTAATAAAGTGCAACTTTTAATTTCAATATAGCACTTAGGTTTTTCTTGGCTAGTTAAAAGAATGTCTATCCGACTATTTTCTTCACCGTATTTGACTTCTCTTTGTAAGGTATCATACCCCTCTAATTCTGGTATGACACCATTTATAATGGCTTCTTCTGCTAGGGCGTTAGCTCTGCCAGTGTTAATGCCAATTGAGTGACCAGCATCGGTTTGCATTATTTCAAAGGTATGGGGATATTTGCGTTTTGGGTTGTCAGATTGCGAATACCACACGGTTTGCCCAGGATATAGACAGTTTTTCATTGACCCGGTATTAGGGCAATGAATGGTTAATTCTGTGCCATCTTCAAGCACTAAATCGGTTAAAAAGCGTTTATAACGTTTAATTAAACGCCCCTTTTGCAATGGGGGAGTAAAGTCCATGAGAATAAATCATTCAGCAAATAATGCTCACCATACACCATTATACCAATCGCAATAAATAATTGATCACCCTAGCTTGTTAAAATACTTGTTAAAGGCGTTATATTTTTGATTGTAGAATAATTACTTATTGAAAAATCTACCTTGTTCTCAAGCATTTTCCCAAGGCTATTTTTGTAAGCTTACTTATCGTGATTGGCATTAGATAAAACAATGTGACTACTGATATACTGGATACCATATTTGTTCGCTTCGTTTAGCAACATATTATCTGCTAAATGATGTGTGATACCAATCGTGATTGGTGTAAATGGTCGCAATTACAAGGATTTACTATGCAAGTTATGAATGTTTTATTAACCCAGCAAGCACCCGCAGAACATTGGGGCAAAGCCGATGTGACATATGAAGGACAGAATAGTGTTATTCATCTAAACGGTGCAGATCCATTACGCCAAGTGCAAATGGCGGCCAGAAAAATTCGCAGTCAAGGCATTAGCCAAGTTCAGCTTGAAGGTGAGTTATGGACGGTTGATTTACAGTGGGTATTTGCCCAAGGTTTTGCCAGTGCTAAACCGGGCTATCAAGTTGGATGGTGTGGTGATGATGCCGAGAAACAATTACTTGAGCATCGCTTAGTCGCTGCGACATTTGCGCGCAAATTGATTAATGACACCCCAGAAGAATTGTCACCGGTTAAATTAGCTCAGCAAGCGGCACAATGGTTAACAGATATTGGTGGAAACAACGTCAGTTACTCAATTATTGAAGGCCAAGAATTACTAGAGAAAAAATGGGTCGGTATTCATGCGGTAGGTAGAGGAAGTGAACGTCCACCTGCATTATTAGAACTTGATTTTAACCCGATTGGTGAAGGCGCTCCGGTTGATGTGGCATTAGTGGGTAAAGGCATTACTTTTGATTCAGGCGGTTATAGCCTGAAATCATCTGAAGGAATGTTGACCATGAAGTGTGATATGGGTGGCGCAGCTACGGTAACTGCGGCATTAGGTTTAGCCATGAAAACCGGTTTGAACAAGCGAGTTAAACTCTATCTTTGCTGTGCAGAAAACTTAGTCAGTGGCCACGCATTCAAATTAGGTGACATTTTAACTTATAAAAACGGCACGACGGTTGAAATTGTTAATACCGATGCTGAAGGTCGTTTAGTATTAGCTGATGGTTTGCAAGCGGCTTCAGAATCTGGCGCTAAGTTGATTATTGATGCAGCAACATTAACGGGTGCAGCGGTAATGGCAGTGAGTAATCAATATAATGCGATATTTTCTCCACAGGCTGAAACGATTAAATTAGCCCAAGAAAGTGCTGCTGCAGTGTCTGAAAATGTATGGCCTTTACCATTAGACCCTTGGCACAAAGACACTTGTCCATCAGCCTATGCAGATACGGCTAACAGTCGCCCTGTTAAAGGTGGCGGAGCGGGCGGAGCATCAAATGCCGCAGGTTTCTTATGGCGTTTTGTCAGTCCTGAAGCGAATTGGCTTCATATTGATTTAGCAGCAGCATTTGAAAATAACGCCTCTGCTTTATGGGGCGCGGGCGCTACCGCACATGGTGTGTTAACGGTTGCTGAGTTACTAAAACGATAAGTTACTTGGTTCAATTGGAGCGGTAATCTGATCCCAAATGTATTGATAAGCCATTAGCTTTTCGCTAATGGCTTTTTTTTGCTAATGGCTTGCCTCTCGCTCTGACAGCGTTTTGTTGAATATGGCCTGCAGCCACTAACGTCGTGGCGCTTCGCCCACACCAGACCAAAGGGGCAAAACGCTTGCGCCCCTTTGGAAACCCTCAGCGCCCCAGACGAAAAATGCTGAAAAGCGCATAATTTTCGATGGGGATTGTTCCAGCTTTTAACCTCATCTTTAGCCGTCTTCGGTCATTGTCGAAAAGCTCTAACGCTTCCGATAGGCCGTCCCTGGCCTAACGTAAGCTAGCTTGGCATCCATGCCAAGCTCACGATTTTTTCTCGATGCCCTCAATTCAAATGAAATCATCAATATATAAACTTCATGCTTTTGATTTTAGATTGGTAGTCAAAAACAAGGTTAAATCGAAGAGACAATAATCAAGGTGCAGATGAGCCAGCGAGTATCCAAAACATGGATGTTTTGGTTAAGCCCACAGGGAAGTGCTTGCGGCGTCTCGCTGGATTATTTGCACAAGGTCGCTCTTTCACATCCATGTGATCGCGACATTCCGTTCATCCTGAACATCCCAGCGGCAGGCAATTGGTTAGATTGAAGTTATGGTCTTCTGTGTCTGAGCAAAGGTACAAAAATTATAAAGTTGGTATCTGTAACACGTTTATGTCTAGAAATTGCCTAAACAAGCTCTATAGTATTGAGCAATTTACGTTGCCCACATCAATCGAAGCATTAATTAGAATTTTAGAACACAAAATAGTCAGTGCAAAACTATAGTTTATTGTTATAAACTTATTTGTGTGCATGAGGGCTCACTAGAAAAAGTGAGCGGGGCTGCAACCCACGCTCATGTACTTAGATATATTAGTAAGCAGGTGACGAAATGCTTTCGTTGCCTGTTTTACTTTTTATCTCTTGGCGGGAACGGATCGCCACCATGACTATCTGCCCGTTGGATCTTTCCATCTCTTCCATGAATAATAAACTCGCTTTCTCTACCCTGACTAAACGACCTCCCGATAGCCTCAGCTTCAGCTTTAGTTTTAGTTACTCGATAGGCTCTATCCGAACCACCTGACTTTACTTGCCACCCATCCTTATGGGGGGTTACATGAGTTGTTTTTCTAGACATTCTTAAAACCTCCACTGGCTTAACCAGCACAAGATATGGTGCTTTGAGTTAGCCTGTATACAAGATATGGTTATTGTGTGGGGTTTTCAAGTACGGGTTTTATTAGAAAGTTGTGGATAAGTTGAAGGTAAAAAAAACTGTTGGTGGTTGTTAACCGTACAGCTCTTTGGCCGTCTTAATATTTGGGGTCAGAGTTAATTTAACCAGTTGAGATACTTTTTTCATCTAAGCTACTGGTAATCAATTCGATAATTTAATCCAAAAATGTCCAAAAACACGTTTCAGAAGTAGAAAAGTTGCAAACTTTAATGTCCTCCGAAAGTTGTTACGTGACCAGAGGCCAGTGATGAATAATCGAGTACTTTACTCCCGCTGGGGTGCTGGTTGATTCATATAAATTGAGTTGTGTCGGGCTGATAACCACTGGCGAAAATTTAGGGTTTATCTCTTGTGTTGACGGTTTCGCTTTGCGAAATAAAGTTACATGTGGGCGATAAGGATAAACTGAGCTATGAAGTTTTAAGCGAGTGGCGATGTCTTGTGCAGAGTTGGCCATTGCCATGAGTTCGGCTGGTGCTTCGCCGGTGATACACATTATTCTAGGCTTAGGCCAAACATCTAAGGTATCTAGTTGAATTGTAAATGTCGGTTTTAGTAAACCATCATACTCACTAATTAACTGTAGAATATTGTGCTCAAAAACTTGGCCTAAAAAGCACAATGTCATATGAAAATTACTTGGCTTCACTGCAACAGCTTGTGAATTAATTATTGAGGTTAACTCTTGTTGTATATCAGCCAAATAACCGACATGCTGTTTTTTGACACTAAAGCCGATAAATAACCTTTTATTGACGCTGTCTGTATGTTTTTTCATCTATGGCTACTTTTTTAGTTGTTACTTTTGAATGGTTTTAAAAATTTTCATGCAGAAATACTGACTAACATCTTGTTTTCAACTATTGTTTAATAGGTTGTCAGCATTGCTGTGGATCTATACACAATCAGTGACCAGTGAATATGGTTAATCAAGGAGCGATAATCATTAACAATGTATAACTCGTCCTTTTTTATAACAAGTTTTTAGCGGTACTGGAGTCAATACATTGTTTCATTTGCTTCGGTAAGGTAGGAAAACCAACAGAGTTTATTAATGACGGAAACTACATCTCAATTATTAAAATCTGCGTTAACACCGAACGCACTGGTCGAGCAGTCGAATTCATCCATTATGATCATTGATGAAGTATTGGCGCTACTGTGTAAGCAATTAAATTGTAATGCCGTGTTTGCTATCAAAAATTGTCATAGTAACAATACCTTCTCGCCTAGTTTGGATATTGTTGATACCTCGTATAATACTGTTGCTAGTCATTTTAATGATTTCAGAAATATACAGGCAGAGATGACGCATAAAATAGAGTCGAATGTTGCATTTATTGACCAATTACTGAGTCTTAATGAAGCCATTTCTTTTCATCAATCACAAGTTTCCCCAGCGACCCCACAAGCCACTGAAATCACTAACACGTTAACCCGTTTTTTAGGCGATGAGGTTGTTATTCATCATGGTGAAGTCACTCCCGTTATTGAAGTCGGCAATGTGTCGATGATACTTATTGGGTTATCTTTTGCTGAGTTTACAACGGAGTCAGCCAATAGCAGTAATTGTTTCTGGCAAGCTAAGTTAGAAGAGCATGGCTTTCAATTGGCCAGTGCATTTGAGTTACAGCGTTTATCATTACTGATTGATAATAAAGAAAAGCAGTATCAAGAGCTGTTCAGTAACCTGCCTATGGCGTGCGCATTGATAGACGTTAAAAATAATGTGGTTATTCAAAATAATGTCTCTGAAGTCATGTTGAGTTTTGAAATTGGCCAAAGCTTGTTTGATTTACTTCATCGCGATGACCATGAACTTCTTAAAGATACTTTGCATATTGTTCGAGAAGGGGTTTTACGCCAAGCATGGTGTGAAGTTCCTATCAAAATTGGCTTTAATACACACTGGTATAAGATGAGTTTTTGTCATGCGCTTAATGTGCATAAACAGCTACTTATGATGGTTGAGGATGTGACAGAGCGCTACCGGTTAGCAGATGAACTGACTTTTCATTCTAACCATGATGCCTTAACGGGCTTGCCAAATCGTTTGCAATTTGAAGGGATGTTAGACGAGCTACTGAATAATGAAGACGCACCTCAAGCCTGTGTCGCATTTCTCGATTTAGACCAGTTTCAAGTGGTTAACGACTTGAGTGGTCATCAAGCCGGTGACGAGTTATTGCAGCAAGTGTCAAAACGCTTGAAACAATTAGTCAGAAAAGGGGATATTGTTGCTCGACTTGGTGGTGATGAATTTGGCATTTTGATGTATTACTCGGATAAGAGTGCGGCTCAACAAGTCGCCAAGCGCATTTGTCAGCAGTTAAGTGAACATGAATTCCGATGGAAAAAGGTGAAACATAACGTTAGCATCAGTATGGGGGTGGCCACATTTAATCCTGCCGCCGCGGATATTTATGAAGTGATGAGCCAAGCCGATGCTGCCTGTCGTCTCGCCAAAGAAGACGGCCGCAATCGTTGGCACTATTTCAGCCCAGATGATCCGCAAATACATTCTTTATATTCACAAATGGTGGCATCAGTTGATATTACTGGGGCATTAGCGTTAAACCAATTCGAATTGTTTTATCAACTCATTGAGCCTTTAGAGAAGAATGAGTCAGGTCTTCATATGGAAATATTGCTCCGTATGGTGCAAGAAGATGGCACATATGTATCGCCTGCAATATTTTTACCCGCTGCAGAACGTTATAACTTAGCGTCTAAAATAGATCGCTGGGTGATAGATAATTTACTTAAATGGGGCAGCGAGAACCTTAAAATTTGGCATGAAATATCGATGGTTTCGGTGAATTTGTCGGCGATGTCGTTAGCCGATAAAAAGTTCATGGGTTGGTTAGAAATGCGTTTAATGGTTGAACCTGAGCTGGTCAGTAAATTGTGTTTTGAAATAACTGAAACTGCCGCAGTGAGCCAATTAGATCAAGCCACAGCGTTAATCGACTTATTAAGACCTATGGGGTGTAAGTTAGCCCTAGATGATTTTGGCTCAGGTTTTTCGAGCTTTGCTTATTTAAAAACTTTAGACGTTGATTTTGTGAAAATAGATGGTCAATTTGTGGTTAATGTTTGTAGTGACAGAAGTGATAAGGCGATTGTTTCAGCCATATGTCAATTATCTATAGATATGGATTTTGAGGTGATAGCCGAGTTTGTGGAAAGCACTGAAATTGGTATAAAGCTTAAATCTCTAGGTGTCGATTATGGTCAAGGATATGCGATTAACAAGCCTTGCCCACTGGCTTCATTAACCTCAGGCGTTCGCGAACCTTGGTTAGCAGTGCGTTAACTTCAGTAAAAATTAATCTTTTGCTAGTTTGCTTTCATCCGTGAGCTCAGTAAACTAAGCCGCTCAAATTCAACCTGATTCCCGTTGGTAAATAATAACGACATGGCCTCTGATTTAGCCTTACCTATTAATAGTGTATTAGCTGATATTCTTGAAGCAATCGCTTCGCATCATCAAATTATATTACAAGCGCCAACAGGTGCAGGTAAGTCGACTGCATTGCCGTTAGCTATTCTGCAATCGGGTATTGTGGCGGGTAAAATTATTATGCTTGAGCCTCGGCGAGTTGCGACTCGGGGAGTGGCTAGCTTTATCGCACAGCAGTTATCACAGCCATTAGGCGAACAGGTCGGTTATCGGGTTAGAGGTGACAGTAAAGTAGGTAAACATACTCAGTTAGAAGTGGTGACTGAGGGCGTGTTAACGCGAATGATCCAAGACGATCCAGAGCTTAATGGTGTCGACTTAATCATCTTTGATGAAATTCATGAGCGTCATTTACCGACAGATATCGGCTTAGCATTAGCATTAGAAGTGCAATCTTCATTAAGAGAAGATTTAACCATACTGGCAATGTCGGCAACCTTAGATGAGCTTGAGTTAAGCACCCTGTTACCGGAAGCCGTTACCATCACAAGTGAAGGACGCAGTTTTCCCGTAGAGGTTCTTTACCGTCCGGTAAGCTCGTCTCAAGATTGGTTAGCTCATATGGCGAGCATTATTGTTGAAGAGGTTAATAGCGGTAAGGATACCGGGGCGATATTGGCTTTTTTACCTGGCCAGAAAGAAATAAATCAGCTAGCAAAACGGTTATTAGCATCAATAAGTGAAAAAGTGCTTGTGTGTCCTTTATATGGCAACTTATCTGCAGCAGAACAAGATAAGGCAATTCAAGCCGCACCAGTGGGTTTTCAAAAGGTAGTGTTAAGTACCAATGTGGCTGAGTCGAGTTTAACCATCGAGGGGGTAACCACAGTGGTGGACAGTGGCTATCAGCGTAGTGCCACCTTTAACCCCAAAACTGGGGTGAGCCGTTTGAGTTTAACGCGCATTAGCCAGGCCTCGGCAATACAGCGAAGTGGGCGTGCAGGGCGGTTGTCTGCCGGAAAGGCTATTCGATTATGGAGCCAAGAAGAACAAGGGCGATTAAGCAAAGCCTCAATGCCCGATATTATGTTATCTGAGCTGACTTCAACCGCATTAGATTGTGCTTGTTGGGGGGCGAAACAGATCAACGAGCTAGCATTATTAACCCCCGCCCCTAAAGTACATGAACAGCTTGCTTGGCAATTATTACAACGACTTTGTTTAGTCGATACCGACAATAAAATTACTCCGTTGGGTCGCAAAGCCCATGATTTAGGCTGCCATCCTCGCTTGGCGCATATGTTATTAACCGCTAAATCGATTGCTGAACGGCAACAATCTGATTTAGGGTTATTAGCGTGTTTGATTGCGACCATTGTTGAGGCCAGAGGGCTACCGGCTAAAGGTGCAGATATTAGTCGGTATTTACCCATAGCAACCCAAGGGCAAATGGGCCAACAAGCCAAACAATGGCAACGTAAGCTTGCCATAAAAGGCGAGTTAACATCTGTTAGCTTACAGGCCAGTGACTACGACATAGGTCATTTATTAGCGTTGGCCTTTCCCGATAGAATTGCAAAATCTAGAGGGCAGCTGGGCTTTTTACTCAGTAACGGCACTGGCGTAACCTTAGCTGAAGAAGATAGTTTGGCTCATGAAACATTTTTAGTCGTTGCTGATTTTCAACAAACTCAAGGGCGTAATGCGGGTCGGGTTTATTTAGCCAGTGCTTTAGATGAGCGGCTTTTAGACAATGAGTTATCTCAGCTGGTACAGCAGCAACGTCATAGTGGGTGGGATGATAAAAAAGGCCGATTTTTTGCCTCAATGCGAACTCAAATAGGCAGCATTGTGCTTAGCGATAAACCCGACACTAACATCAGTGATGCTGATATTACCCATGCCTTAATGGCACAAATTCAACAACAAGGTTTAAGCTTACTTAATATGACTGATACTGCAAAACAACTGCAGTTAAGAGTGATGATGGCTGCTCATCTGGATAATGTGACTGACAAACCTTGGCCTGACTTTTCAGATAGTGGTTTGTTAGCCACTATTGAACAATGGTTAAAGCCTTACTTAGCGGGGGTTAAGACCCTATCTCAACTTAATAAAGTGGATATTGATAAGCTATTATTGAATTTCCTATCATGGCCTCAACAGCAAAGACTAAATGAACTTGCTCCGGTAAATTGGCCAATGTCCACTGGAACAAAAGCGCCGATTTATTACCAATTGCCCACAAATGATCAAGGGGAAGCCTATTTTGATTTATCTCAAACTCGAGCGTTACTCAGTGTTCGATTGCAAGAAGCATTAGGTTTAGCACAAAGTCCGACCATATTTGATGGTAAACTTACCGTAAGCATGGAACTATTATCTCCCGCGAGAAGATTACTTGCGACAACAGCGGACTTAGCCAGCTTTTGGAATGGGCCTTATGTTGAAGTGAAAAAAGAGATGCGGGGTCGATATCCCAAACATTTTTGGCCAGATGATCCATTGAACGCCAACGCGACTAAATTCACTAAAAAGAAGACGCCAGGCTTATAAATCATTCACCGTTACTTATTATTGAAACATCATTTTGTAGAAGAACATGACACAAAAGAAATCCGCAACAAGAAAAAAACCAACCAAAAAGAAAGCCGCTAAAGGCAAAAAGTCTTGGTTGAAAGCCGCCTGGTCAATTATTTGGAAGTTGTCGTTAATCAGCATTGCTTTTGTTTTGTTGTACGCAATCTATCTTGACCAAGTTATTGCCAAAAAGTTTGAAGGGCAAAAATGGCATTTACCGGCTCAAGTATTTAGCCGTTCAATGGCGTTATACCCTGGGGCTGCTGTGAGCCATCCACAGCTGATGTCTGAGCTTAAATTATTAGGTTATCGCAAAGTGGCTAACCCTCGTCAAGTGGGTGAGTTTTCTGCATCAAGCACTCGCATTGAATTATGGCGTAGACCGTTTTTACACCCTGAGGGTAATCAAGCTGAACAACGAGTGATGATTAGCTTTGATGATTTAGGCGTGAGCTCTGTTAGGCGTATGAGTGATAAACGTGAATTAGCGGTGTTCCATTTAGAGCCGGTATTATTAGACCGCATTATTGCTGGTGATGGCGAAGATAGATTGTTTGTTCCCACTGATGAAATGCCTAGTTTAGTGGTGGACTCCCTACTGCTGGTGGAAGACCGCAGTTTTTATGATCACCATGGGGTTAACCCACTGGCAATTTTAAGGGCGGCTTTTGTCAATGTTACTGCTGGTCGTACTGTACAAGGTGGCTCTACTTTAACTCAGCAGTTGGCTAAAAACTTCTTTTTAAGTAGTGAGCGTTCACTTATTCGTAAAGCCCGCGAAGCCGTGATGGCGTTAATTATTGATTTTAGATACAGCAAAGATGAAATTCTAGAAGCTTATTTAAATGAAGTTTATATGGGGCAAGATAGAGCTCGTGCCGTTCACGGTATGGGGCTTGCCTCACAGTTTTATTTTGGTCGTCCTGTTGCTGAATTAACGGTAGCTCAACAAGCCTTTTTAGTTGCGGTCATTAAAGGTCCGTCTTATTACAATCCGTGGCGATATCCAGAGCGAGCGCAAGAGCGACGTGACCTAGTATTGCGCTTGCTGATGGAAAATGATCGGCTTACTGTGGGGCAATATAAGGCAGCGGTTGAATCTCCTTTAGGCCTGAGAGACAGTAAGAAGTCTGTGCAACAAAAATTACCTGCCTTTTTTGCTGTGGTTAAAAATGAATTATCTGAGCGCTTTGGCAGCACATTGCTAAATGAATCAGGTATTAAAGTGTATACCACGCTTGACCCCATGGCACAGGATGCAGCTGAAAAAGCTGTAATCTCCACCATGAAGTCACTTGATGAGCGCACTAAAAATGTTCAGGTAGGTATGGTGGTCACTGACAAATACTCTGGTGGTATTGCCGCCATGGTGGGAGATCGTCAACCTAGTTTCGATGGTTTTAATCGTGCCGTTGAAATCCGTCGCCCCATTGGCTCGTTAATTAAACCTTTTGTATATGCCACAGCGTTGGCTAAGCCTGAGCAGTTTAATTTAGCTTCGCCATTAGCTGATAAACCCATTACTTTGCAAAATGGTGAAGGTAAAACTTGGTCGCCTCAAAATGTCGATAAACAATTTAGTGGCGAAGTGCCATTATTGGAAGCGTTTAGAGATTCAATGAACGTACCTACTGTGAATACAGGCTTAGCCGTAGGTGTAGATAATGTGGCCTCTACCTTGAAGAAAGCAGGATGGAGCGATGCCATTTCAACTTACCCTTCTATGCTATTAGGGGCGGTAAATGGCTCACCTTTAATGGTGGCACAAGTGTATCAAACCTTGGCTGACGAAGGCCGGTATCGCAAACTCACTTCTATTACCGCTGTGTTAGATAGTGAAAATAACCCGCTGCAAGTCAGTCGCCCGCAGAATGCAATGGCTATTGATCCTGCAACCGATTATTTAGTGCAATATGCTATGACTCAAGTGGTTCAAAAAGGAACTGCAAAACGCCTTGGAGCCACTTTCCCTTATGTCAAATTAGCGGGTAAAACCGGAACCAGTAATGAAAGCCGAGACTCTTGGTTTGCTGGGTTTGATGAGCGAAACGTGGCCGCTATTTGGGTAGGGCAAGACGACAATAGTAAAACTGGTCTTTACGGCAGTAGCGGGGCGATGGCGGTGTATCAAGCGTTCTTGAAACAACGCCCTCCATTAAGCCTGCGTTTACCACCTGCCAACGGAATTGTTAATGGTTATTTTGACCGTACCACTGGTGCCCCCATGCAGCCTAAATGTAATAATGTAATTAATCTGCCTGCTCATCAAGCTAGTTATAAGCCTGCTGCAAACTGTGGTGAGCCGCTGTCTTGGTGGCAGAAACTGCTGGGAGAATAACCAAGTATTTAACCAACATTGTAAATTTATGTCGCCATATCCCAAATAGATAAAAGCCAGTAACTTAAGTTACTGGCTTTTATTTTAAGGCTTAGTTACATAAATATTAGCTACATAAATATATGCAGGTAACATGGGGAAAATTACTCACTTATAATTTATTAAACTGTGGCCCCAAAGCTTTAATGGTTTCCATATTAATATACTGATCGGTTGGTAAGTTATTATCTTTTTGGAAAGCATTTACTGCTTTTATGGTGTCATGACCGAATACGCCATCGACTTTACCAGGGTTATAGCCTTTACTTGCAAGGGCTTGCTGAATATCCATAATAATTGAACGTGTCATGTTTGTTTCACACAAAATGGGGCGCCATTCCATAAAGCCATTTTTACTCACTTTATTTAATGTAACCGTTTCATATTCGGCAGGAATATCGATGCGTTTTTCTTGAGCTGGATTAACAAGTTTATCGATCTTCACTGTTTCGTATTTTGCAGGTATTTCAATACGTTTAGTGCTGGCAGGTTGAACCACAACTTGACGAGTCACAGTTTCATATTTAGCTGGAGTTTCAGTTAAGCAGATTTTATTACCCGTTCTGGTTGATGAAGGGTGTTCAAGGTTGTGAACTTCATGCCATACAAACTTAACGTCTGAAACTTTTTTGGTTACGGTTAAATCTTTATACTCTGCTGGAACTTGAGTGCGAATTTCTTGTACCTCAGATACCAACTCTTGTACTTTCACAGTTTCATATTCAGCTGGGATTTCAATAGTTTTGGTTGTTGCGGGTGATACAAGTACCCGTTTATTCACTGCCTTATAGGTTGCAGGTACTTCCACTAAACACATGATTTCGCCTGTAGCTTCATCAATTTTTTGGATTGGGCCTGTGCCTTTTTTCCAAATGGTATGTGCTGGAATATCAACTACATTTTCCGTTACGGTTTCATATTGCGCGGGTACTTCTTCGATACGCGTACTTGCTTCTTTGATTAATATGCGCTTTTCTACCCAACGAAATTCAGCAGGAACAGTATCGACCTTCTCGTAGGCTTCGCTGATTAAAACTGATTCGTTTTGCTCTTCATATTTGGCTGGTAGATAGTGTTCGTGATAGCACATGCCAACTTCAGCAGAACTTAGATTAATTCCATGGTCTGATGCGGCTTTTAAAATCTCAGAACTGGCAGGTGCACTGCCTTTTTTAAGATCAACTAACCATTGAGTCCCCGCTTCTTGAACTACTTTTTGTTCTGTAAGCGTGTCATATGTAGCAGGTTCAGCAACGATTTTATAGCTAGCAGGTTGTATCGTTACTGTTTCGAGTGCTGTTTCATATTGTGCTGGAATGACTTCAATACGCTGGCTAGCTTCTTTTACTAAAACTTGTTCAGTGTATTGCTCATAGGTTGGTTCCACCCATACCCTAGCGTAGCATTCACCGGCATTAGCATTTGGAGGAAGTAGTTCACCGTTTTCGTCAAGGCTGCTCTGCATTGCGACTTCTTGTGCTAGAGCTTCTCGTTTTGCTATGGCCGTTTCTCGCTCTAGAAGTGCTTGATTTCGTGCTTCAAGTTCAGCAGCTGAGTAAGAAGAGACTTCCTGTTGTGGGGTTGTTGAGCATGCGCTAAGTAGTAGTGCAATAGATGTAGATAGAGCACTATATTTGAAAAAGATTGTTTTAGACTTCACCATGATTCCTCTTTAATGGATATAAACATTTTAAAAAATGCTTTTACTTGTATGTGTATCAGAATGTATCAGGGTGGGGTGTTGAGTGACATGCATGTTGCGGTTTTTATATATGAATTTTGTGAGAGTATCTGTGTGGGCATCTCCATAAATTGGAAAGTGAATTAACACAAATTGTTTGTAGTGTGCTTTGACTTTATGGTGAAAGTCGATATGTTGCGGGCGTTAGAACGGGGGCAAAAAATAGCCGCAAAAGCGACTTTTTATAATGAAAAATGATGTCAGTTAAGTTGTCTCAAGGCTGCTGTGAATGATCATTTTATATAGGGTTATTTTTTAGAATAGTACATATCTACAGTGAGTTAATTCCGTATTCAAATATCTAAATTATGGGATTAATGAGTATGCTTGTTATTTATTTGAATCTGTAGTTTTACTGAGCTCCTGTTTTAGCTGAGATATTTCATTTAACATTTTTTGTTGGTTTTGCTCCATTTGTTGTTGATTAGCTTCCATTCGTTCCAGTATTTGATCTAATTCATTTTTAATCATTTCTTGTTGTGACTCTTTACGCTCTTTTTCATCTGGGGCGACAAACACTGATGCCATATAACCTGAAATTACCCCGAAAAAGCTTACGCCACTTACAATGACAATACCGCCAATTACATGGCCTAACGTGCTAACAGGATAAAAGTCACCGTAACCTACAGTAGAAATAGTCACTAATGCCCACCAGATAGCTTGTTCGGCGGTATGAATGTTCGCCCCTTCAACCCCGCTTTCAACAATTAAAATCAGCACAGAAGCATTAGCTAAAATCATTACCATTGCCAACAGCAAGCTGGCTAAAGTGGTTTGTTTACGTTGTCTTAATAAAGGCCAAATGAATGAGCGGCTCATTTTGATTAAACGGATAACCCGTAATATCTGGAAAACACGGGCAATTCTTAACGCTTCGATGGCGGGAATACTGGCGACAAAATCTATCCAATGATGGGTCAGGTAATATTTTTTATCTCTCGCTTTGTATAAGCCCCAAAAAAAACGGCTCATAAAAATAACGCAAATACTGGTGTCGATATATAGCAATACCCGGTAGGTTTCTTTGTCTAATTTACCAAAGGTAAGTGCTAGAACAATAACGACTGAAAAGAATGACAAGATCATCATGACAAAATCAAAAGGGTCGAGAGTGTGGAGGTTTTTAGTGGACCAACGTTTTGATTTGAACATGAATAAATCCGTTTACAAGTGAATAAGGGCTATCATAAAAAATGCGCTAGGGATAAGTCTAGCGCAAGTCTGAAGTAATTGATTCTAGTTTGTAAAACAATCAGCTGGAATAAGCTCAGAACTGAGATTATTTCTTATCAACAAAATGGACTAAATCATCTAATACACGTTTTTTTATTTCTAGCTGTGCGTCAGACGGTAAACCATACTTTTCTGCCAGAATCACGTAATCTTCGCCGCTAAGAGAAACGGTTAGACGAGGTCTTTTAGGACGCTTAGAAACAGACAGGCCCAAAATAGTGCGAATTTGATCTGATGGACTCACACCGCGATCAAGTGCAGCTTTACGAATTGAGTATTGAAACTTTTCATCAATATCAAATGCCACTTGAGTTGCTTTAGCGGCTTTTTGGTTATTTAGCCATTTCTCCGGTAACGGCTTTCCTTTACTCATTAAGACAGATCTCCTTAATTAGCTTGCTGGCCAGTAGTCTCTAATGTCAGTGAGTGGACGGTATAGGGTTAACATGACTTCGGTATCGCCGCCTTCATAGACTTCAATATCAAGGGCGTGAGTGTCGTCATTGTTGACTAATGAATAGCTTTCAAAGGCTTCACCTCGTTGACCATTCTCGTCTTGTGGTGGCGTGAGGTTGCGATAATCTTCACGATGGAAATAACCAAATCCAGCAAATTCTACCTGATGGTAGTCTTGTGCTAGCCATTGACCAAACTCTTCAGCTAATTCTGTAGAAAGCGTTTGTGGTGTTAGGTTTGCCTGACCCGGCTCTTCAAATATTTCAGCAAAAGCATCAAGATCAAACAGTTGTTCAACCACTGCGCGGTTTACTTTGATTGAAAAACTCAGGTATGACTCGTCTTCAACGATAAAAGACATAAAGATAGGGTTTGCACCATGCCCACGTAGCATGAATTCACATTGTTGAGAGCGTTGATATTCATAGGTGTGAATCGCCTCAACTTTTAGCTGCTGCCCACGCAATTGCGCGGGCAGAGCAAAACTGTCATCAAGGGTTAACATATCACCCTTGAGCAGTTTAGTGGGATGGTCAAGCTGACGTTTTGGAGCTTCTTTTTTGCCAAATAGGCCGCTTAAAAATCCCATAGTCGATTAACCTTTACGTGCTTTAATGCGATCTAGTACTGCATTGGCATTTGACTTTTGCTCACCAATTCCTGCTTCAGCTAACTTCGCATGTAGCGACTTGTCGCTGTTTTCTTCGGCTAAAGTTTCAGAGGCTTTTAAGCGATCATCAAATTGCTGCTGACGGGCTTTAATGCGCTCTAATGAGTCTTTAGCGTTAAGCAGTTTTGAGTTGCTAGAGGCAAAAGAGTCAGTAATCGTTGCGGTTGCTTTTTGCACGCTTTCAGTGGTTTTCACCATGCTTAATTGACGTTGGTAATCCGATAACTGACGCTCAGTTTTCTTCACCAATTCTTTTAAGCGTGTAGCGTGAGAACTAAAGCTATCATTTGCACTTTGTTGTTCTGCTAACTCTTGGTCGAGTTGCGAAATTTTCTCAGCTACTTCAATGGCTAATGCTTCGTTTTCTTTTTCTAAAGCTTGAACAGCATAGCCTTCATGTTCGGCAATGCTACGCTTTAGTCGGTCAACTTCACGACTAGCCTGCATTTCTTTGGCCATTACATCGGTAAGTTCACGCTTGGCTTTAGTTAAATGCTTTTCTGCATCGCGAATTTCTTGTTCAAAAATACGGGTAGAGTTGGCATCAACAATGCTTTGGCCTACTTCAGTTGCACCACCACGAAACGCGGTAAGGATTTTATTTAAAATGCCCATAGTTGACTCCTTATTTCAAAAACTCTGTGAGTTCGTCGATAACTTCCAAACAGTTGTCTGAAAGTACTGCTAATTCTTGCTCAATTTCTTCCATGCTAGAACCGACTGATAATGCACCGTATACCACGTATTTATCATCAATTTTGGCAAATGAAGACAGTGGCATCGGGATGTTTAGCTCTAACATGGTTTCAAACATTTCAGCACGGCGAGCTTGATTGACTTCATCTTCTCCCCATAAATAGCTGATACATAAAATTTGGTTGTCGGTAACTGAAACAAATACTGGAATTTCTTCACGTCCCGCAACATTGACTTGTAAAACTTCAACGTCACCGTCAATGGGGTAACAATCAAATTGGAAGCCAGTTTGGCTTTTGTCACAAAGACCATTTAAATGGTTAGCAATAGTATGAATGTTCATAGTTGTCCTTTATTGACATATTATGTCTGAGTTAAAGATAGCATTGAGACATAATATGTCAAGCACTATCTGATCCATTAAAAAAGATTCATCACTTCGTTTTCTGACCATGCCGCTAAGTGGTAGTGGTATAGCTGCAACGAACCGATGTGATTAACGTTAACCTTGTCTGCGTCTTGGTAATAATTGGCTGGGAACTCAAAAGCGCCGTTGACTAAACCTAAAGTTAACCAGTCATTTTCTATGGGAAGCTGAGTTAAATTAGCTAATCTTTGCTGTGGGCCTAGCCCTTGTTTAGTGGCGATGCTCCAACCCCACTCTCCAAAGCTGGGTACATTGTGATGATACTGATTAACCTTAAATCCAGCTGATTTTAGGGTCTTGCCAATGGAAATAAAGGCATTTGGCGCATGGTAAGGCGAGGTCGATTGTACGGTAACCACGCCATCTGCACTAAGTAGCTCGTTGAGCTTTTGGTAAAATAAATCGGAATACAGCTTGTTTAAATCTGGATGGCTGGGGTCCGGTAAATCCACAATAATGGCATCAAAATGCTGGTTGTTAGCAATTAGGTTATCGACCCCATTAAAGGCGTCATCATTAATAATCTCTACTCTGGGGTCATTTAAGCTATCGGCGTTAAGTGCCAACATTGCCGTGCTCAAAAATTTAGGCATATCATCAGGAGGTGACTTAAACAGGCTAACAAGATCTTTATCTAAATCCATCAGTGTGACGGACTTAGGGTTCCATTCCAGTACCTGTTTTAAGCCTAAACCATCGCCGCCGCCAATAATGAGTACATTATCGTGCCGCGCACTGGCTGCTAAAGTTGGGTGAACTAAAAAGTGATGATAAATATGTTCATCATTGCTGGAAAATTGCAGTCGCCCATTAATATATAAATTATAAACCGGCGCTAAACCATTGCCTCTTAACCGTTCGGTAAAAGTCAGTTGCTGAAAACGAGTGGCTTTGGCATAAACTACTTTATCTTTATAAAGCAGGTTATTGAAATGCTGCTCCCATTGTGGGCCTTTACTGGCCAATAAACCAATTAAAATACTGGCAATAATATGGCCGATTAACAGGAGTTTTGCATGGTTAATTTGTTGCCAAAAACGCCAAATAAACACTAGCCCTGCCAACAAGTTAACACTAGCTGTTAATGCCGCAGCAAGTTGAATGTCGATGGCTAGCATAAAGCCGACCCATATAGCAGCACCTATGCCAGCACCAATGTAATCAGCGCCATAAATTGTGCCTGCATTATGCAGCAAGTGTGCTTCTGACAACGACTGCCTAACACGAGCAATTAGCGGAATTTCCATGCCAATCATTAAGCCTAAAATGACTCCCCAAACATAAGGTAAGTATTCGCTTAACGCTTGTAATATGGCAATAAAGCCGCCGTTAGGAAGTTGGTCAGGCGGTAATCCAAGGTTATTGGCAATGGCTAATGGGAGTTGCTGGCCAAAACCAATCACTGCGGCGGTAATGATAATGGCGAATGAGCCACACAGTGCCACGGTAAGCTCTAACATGGCAAAGCCGGTAAAGGCGCACTTAATTTTACGCGCCGCAAAAGCACCAACGCCCATTGAGACAATCATTAAGCCTATCATGGTGTAGATTGCCGCTTCTAACGCCCCTAAAATTCGCCCAGCATAGTGGGATAATAGGTACTCATAAATTAACCCACAGCCAGCAAGCAGCGCCATGATGCCTAATAAAAGAGCATCATCAAACCAAGTAATTGAATGGGATAAACGTGAGGGGGCTTCATCACTTTGCTTGAAGCCCTCCGAGGTAGATTGAGGTTGTTTTGCTTCAAGCAAAGAGTCAGACATAATTATTAAGCCATTAACGCCGTTAAGATAAGTGCCACTGCGATACTGATAGCCATTTCGACTGCTGCAATACCAATATTGTGCTGTTGCTCAACTTCTTCTGCCAAGTTAATGCCGGCAAGTACGAGCTTTTTCACTATGGTGATGATGACACTCATTAGAATTAACATCACAAACGAGAACGCTAACCAACCAATAATGTTGCTTACGTAAGCAGATGGAATGTAAATAATAAAGTGGCTAGCAGCATTAAAGCTTAATGCCATAGCGATCATGTAACCACTGTGTCGTAGCGCTAAAGCTGTTTGACCTTGTTGCAAGGCTTGTTGCATTGATGCGCCTTGATTGCGTTTAGCGTAACGGTTCTCACGGACACGAGTTAGTATCACTAACACTAATTGTGAGACTAAAAATGCACTAAAGATGGCGATGAAAGTATCAATAGTAATGTCTTCTGCCCACATTAATACCGCGCGAATAATAATGGCGGTAGCAATAGCTGATGCGGCATCTACCACAGCAACAGAGACGTTGCCTTTTAGAATTTCTTCATTTTTAGGAAATTCATTTAAGGCAATTTTGTCATGTAAAAAGCGTCCAAGTCGAATTAACACTAGACCAAAAACACCATAAGCCGTCATGCCTATGGCCTCAATGGTATAAGAGGTTGCTGCTTCACCGGTGATTGCGCCAGTAAGCACAATACCTAATGCTGCAACGACACCTGCAGTGCTGATCCCAAATGCAAAATTGTCGCGTTCGGCAAGCTCTTGAGTACTATTTACCTTTACCGACCAACCTTGTAAATAGCGCATAAAGGCAAGTAAAACGATGGCAATGGCTAAGTCGATTGCCAGAATAATCAGTAGTGGCTCTGTGATGCCATATTGTTGAAGAAATGTCATTGTTAGTCCTACTTATTTTCCACGGCTAATACCGCGAGTGGTGCGGCTACTTGAATTACGGAAACTACTGGTTTTAGAGTAGTTTGAGCGAAATTTATTACTGGCGGTACGCGTTGTAGTACTGGCTTTTGGCGCACTCGCACTTTGGCGAGATAAGCTGGTTGAGCCCGTACGTGTTTTAGCATAAGGGCTATTAAATCGCTTGCCTTGGCTTTCAAAACGCTTTTTAGTTTGTTCAAAAGTCTTCGCTTGAGCCGTAGCTTGTTTTGGCGAGGTATAACGATAGCGCCCTACATCATTGTAGTAGCTATAACCTCGACGGTTAGACCAATTGTCGTAATAAATAGGGCGTTGGAAGATATTAGAAAACATGGCATACATGCCATACCATGCCCAAAAAGAAGTCCCGCTCGAGTTTGTTTGCCAACTGCCGTAAGAAGGGTTACCCACCAATTGGCTGCCAGCGCCAAAGTCTTCATTACCATTGGCAAGTGCTGCCGCTTCACGGCTAATAGAGTTAACCCTTGCCAGCTTGCCATTGGATAGGTCGGCAACAACGTTGACCGGATCAGACAGCATATCGTTGTATAAGCTCATATCAGTAGCTTGATAAACGTTTTCAGCTTCTGCTAACTGTTGATCTAAATCGACATAGTTTGCAGCATTAGCTAAATCAGCATGACGACGTACTAATGACTGATACATTGGCCCAGTCGTTGACGCATCAAGAGCCAATTCGTTTAATAGCGGTACTAAATCAGGACTCTGACTGGAAAGTAGCTGAGTGTATTGTTTTAGTAAGGTGGCATTACGTAATTGACCATTCTCTAACCCTGATTTTAACTGTGTCAGTCGTTGAGCGGTTAATTGCTGATATTTTTCAATTTGCTCAGGTCTATCGTCGCCACAACCGGTTAGGCTTATTCCGATAAAAAGCATGATGAAAAATGTGAATACACGGGGGAACTTACCAGCCATGTTTTCTCCAAGTGTTATATAATTCATGTGCATAGAGCATATTTTTTAATGCGCGTTTGCTACAGGGTATAGTATCTTGACTATATTCGGTATCTTCAATATCAAGATATAGCATTCTTGACATATTATGTCTAATGTAGAATTGGATTAAAGGACAATTATCCCATGCCATCTCAAAGTAACAAGGCCTTATCTGCAGATATTCAACATAAAGCAGAAAGTTACTGGTCCTCTCTTAAAATACAAGCTCCTGAGATCACAAGCTTACCCCCTGAACAGCAATTAGAATTGCAACAAATGCTTGGGCTGAGTGATTATATTGCCGAGCAATTGTGCCGCCACCCACAATGGATAACTGAGCTATTTGATGGCTTGCTAGATGAAGTGAACCGTTCTGACTTTGACCAAGAGCTACATCAACTGTTGGCCGATGTGACTTCAGAAGAAAGTGCTAAATCTGTGCTTAGGCAATATCGCAACAAACAGATGGTGCGCCTAGCTTGGCGTGATTTTGGTAACTATGCCAAGTTAGAGGATTCTTTGGTTGATTTATCTTCATTAGCCGAAGCGCTAGTGATCAGTGCCAGAGACTGGGTATATCAAGATATGTGCAAACAACTTGGTACGCCACAAGATGCTAACGGTAATGCACAACCGCTATTAATTTTGGGAATGGGCAAACTTGGTGGCCGTGAACTTAATTTTTCATCTGATATCGACTTAATTTTTACCTTTCCAGAGCATGGTGAAACCCACGGTGGTAGACGCTCACTAGATAACCAACAATTTTTTATTCGCATGGGACAAAAACTGGTGAATTTGTTAGATCAAGTCACCGTAGATGGTTTTGTTTTTCGTGTTGATATGCGTTTAAGACCTTACGGCGAAAGTGGCCCATTAGTTGTGAGCTTTTCTGGCCTTGAAGATTACTATCAAGAGCAGGGGCGCGATTGGGAACGCTACGCCATGGTGAAGGCTAGGGTACTTGGGCCTTGGACAACTTATTGTGATGAATTACATGATTTATTGCGTCCGTTTGTTTATCGCCGTTATATCGACTTTTCGGCCATTGAGTCTTTGCGAAAAATGAAGCAAATGATTGCTCAAGAAGTCCGTCGTCGCCAGTTAACCGACAATATAAAGTTAGGTGCGGGTGGTATTCGAGAAGTGGAATTCGTGGTGCAAAGTTTTCAGCTTATTCGTGGTGGACGTGAACCCGCGCTCAGGCAGCAAAGCTTATTTGGGGCCATTGATACCTTGTATAGTCTTGGGCAGCTGGAATACTGGGCGGTAGATGAGTTAAAAGAATCTTATATATTGTTACGTAGGGTAGAAAATTTACTGCAAGCCATTGGCGATAAGCAAACGCAAACCTTGCCCGACAATGCCTTAGATTGGCAGCGTTTGTGTCATAGCATGGGTTTAGCTGACGAAACTGAACTCCGTGGCCAAATAGAGGCTGCTATGACTAAGATTCACAGCCATTTTAATGCCACTGTTGGTGGCAGTGACGCTCAAGAACAAAGTGACGACTGGACCAGTTTATTTTGGAATATACAGCATGATGATCATGCCGACACTTTATTGCAAGAGCATCAAATTGAAGACCCTGAACTTTGGCCCTTACTCAGTCATTGGCGTGACACAGTAAGTAAACGCTCTATTGGTCCCCGTGGTCGCGAAACCTTAGATAAACTGATGCCCAAGTTACTTGACGAGTTAATGGGGCAAGCTAAACCCAGTGCGGCTTTCTCGTCTGTGTCGAATGTGCTGGATAAAATTTTAACTCGAACGACTTATTTAGAATTACTTTGTGAAAACCCAGGAGCAAGGCAGCAATTAGTCAGTTTATGTTGTGCCAGCCCGTGGATTGCCAAAGAATTAGCCAATTTTCCGATGTTACTAGATGAGCTAATTGACCCCGCGCAGCTTTATGATATTACCTCTGTTGATGATTACCCCAGCGAGCTACGCCAATACTTACTCCGTGTACCTGAAGATGATATGGAACAGCAGATGGAAGCGCTGCGACAGTTTAAATTATCTCAACAATTAAAAATTGCGGCGGCCGATATCACCGGTGTTTTACCGGTTATGCAAGTAAGCGATCACTTATCCTTGTTAGCAGAAGCGATTATTGAACAAGTTGTGGTGCAAGCTTGGCACCAAATTTCAGTTAGACACGGTGTGCCAGAAGGCACTAGCCCAAGCCAAATGGGGTTTGCGGTGATAGGTTACGGCAAGCTGGGTGGCATAGAACTTGGCTATGGCTCAGATTTGGATTTAGTGTTCTTACATGGTAATAAATCCGCGGGTCAAACCGATGGTGATCGCCCCATTGATAACAGTCATTTCTATTTGAAGCTGGCTCAACGTATTGTGCATTTGTTTGCAACACGCACCACTTCAGGTGAATTGTACGAAGTGGACATGCGTTTGCGTCCGTCAGGGGCGTCGGGCTTATTAGTCAGTGAGATTGAACGATTTGGAGAATATCAAACTCAAGAAGCGTGGACATGGGAGCATCAAGCGTTGGTGCGATCGCGTTTTGTATTTGGCGATCATGAGCTTGCTCATCGATTCAGCGAAATTAGAGCCGCGGTATTGCAAACACAGCGGGATAAAGTTGAACTCGCCAAGTCCGTAAGGGAAATGCGCATTAAAATGCGTGACCATTTATTGCAAGTCAGTGAGGGTATTTTTGACTTAAAACAGAGCCCAGGAGGCATTGCTGATATTGAGTTTTTAGCCCAATTTATGGTGTTAGCTTATTCACATGAATATGAAGCTTTAACCGTTTGGTCTGACAATGTGCGTATTTTTGAGGTATTAGCAGAATTAGAACTGTTGCCAGTGATGCAAGCCCAGCATTTGACGCAAAGCTATATTTGGTTGCGAGATGAAAACCATGAACTAACATTACAGCAGTTACCGGGGAAAGTGGATGCTGATTTAGTCAAAGATAAAGTTGATACAGTTATTGATATCTATAAATATATCCTTGAAAATTAATGCATTAATTTTTCATCATTTGTTAGTTAATATTTGCTTTATATCAAGATAACTGCTTTATTTAGCTTAAAAAATAATTAAGGACAATTGACCTCTATGCTGTGTGCACCGATACCAGACAACGAACAAGTTCGATTAGACACCTTAAGAGGGTTAAACATATTGGACTCAGCGGCTGAAGAGCGCTTTGACCGCATAACTCGTTTAGCCAAACGCCTTTTTGGTGTGTCGATTTGTTTAGTTAGTTTGGTCGATAGTAATCGACAATGGTTTAAGTCAGCACAGGGCCTTGAGGCCGCGCAAACCGATCGTGATATTTCTTTTTGTGGTCACGCGATTATGCAGAGCGAAGTGTTGGTTATTGAAGATACCTTCCATGATCAACGCTTTGCCGATAACCCATTAGTCACCCAAGCGCCTAAAATTCGTTTCTATGCGGGTTACCCGCTAACGATGCCTAACGAAACTCGGGTGGGGACGTTATGTATTATTGATGAAAATCCTCGCAAATTCTCTCAAGATGATATTGTGGCATTGGAAGATCTTGGTCACTTAGTTGAAGATGAACTAGTGGCAATACAGCAATCGACATTAGATCCTTTAACCTGTATTTCGAATCGACGTGGTTTTGAAATGCTGTCAGAACAAGTACTTGCTAATAGTGATCGACTTGGGTTTAACACCAGTTTACTGTTTTTTGATTTGGATTATTTCAAAGA
Organism: Shewanella gaetbuli; assembly: GCF_023284065.1. Lineage (GTDB taxonomy): Bacteria > Pseudomonadota > Gammaproteobacteria > Enterobacterales > Shewanellaceae > Shewanella > Shewanella gaetbuli. The sequence goes on from NZ_JAKIKP010000001.1 coordinate 59,921, forward strand.
AATTAATGACGAGTATGGTCATGCTGAGGGGGATAAAGCATTACAGACATTTGCTGGGTTATTGATCGACAGTTTTAGAGACTCTGATGTGATTGCACGCTTTGGGGGTGATGAGTTTATCGTGTTGTTATCGCATGAGGGGCAAGGAGATAATTGCATGGTATTAAATCGGTTTGAGCATATTGTTGCGAAACATAATGCCCAATCAAATGCACCGTACAATTTAGCCTATAGTGTTGGCATAGCCAATCGTGCTTTCGATTCAGAACTCACATTAAATGAATATCTTACCAATGCAGATGAAGCGATGTTTGCTATAAAACAATGTCACCATCAAGATAAAGAGTTCAGTTCTTAGCGTGTTTTATTTAGCATAAACTCTTTTGCAATGTTTGTTAACCGGGTGCTTACCTGGTGATTTCTGTTGTCTACAAATCCCTTTCGTCTTGTGAAATATTAATTTTTTGCTGTGCATTCAACTGTTAATGATAACTGGGGTTTCAGTCGCGTTTTGGTTTACTTTAAGGTAAATTCAACCTAATAGACTAACCCGTATAGGAAAGTAGAATGAATAATAAAGGGAAGGGTATAACATTTATTGGCGCAGATATGTCGCTCAATGGGAAAATGGATATTCAGGGGCCAGCATTAATAGCGGGAAAAATATCAGGGACTGTGCGCTCAAGTGATGTTATTAAAATTGAACCCAGCGGTGAAGTTGAGGGAGAAATTTATTGCCAGGAGTTACGTGTTAGTGGCGTACTTAAAGGGAAGTTGTTTTGCAATAAATTAGTGATTGTCAGTACCGGCGTGGTTGAAGCTGATGTATCCAGTCACGATATGGAAATCTATGATGGTGGCCAGTTTATTGGTATGCGAACTACGGGCCCAAGTGCTGACGTATTACCTAAACCAACACAGTCAGAGGCAACCGCTGATAGCACAGCGGCAAATAATGCAGTTCAAAAAGAACTGAAATCATCTAGTAGTCACTCAACTTCTCAATCTTCAGCCGAAACTAAAGCTTCTGTTGATGCCACTACTCAAAATAATAGCCAAACTCAAGAACGAGCAGATAAGCCTGTAAAAAAGTCGAATAAAGGTGTTTTGGCTATCGCTGTAGTTGTATTGGCTGCTGGCGGGGTATGGCAATTTGGTGGTTTCAAGCACACTAATGCTTTATCTGAAACCAGTGTAGAACCGGCTTTGTTTACACCACCAAGTGCATCAACTGACACCGTTGCGGAAAAAAATGCCGCCAAGTTATTGCAAGATGTTCAAGCGGAACAAATATTAGCAGAGCAAGAGGCACCAAACTCTGAGCAGGTTGTCGATGATGCGATGGAAGATTTAGATGCCATGGCCATGTCTAATGAGCAGCTAGCAGATAACATGTTGGATTCTGACCAACAAGCTACAATTGTTGAATCGGTCAATGAAATGACTGCTGAAGCTGAGATGGTCAATAAATCTATTATTGAAAATAATACTGACAATGGAGCAGCAAATTAGCCCATTGGTTTTGTTTTATAAAGAAAACGGCTTGCATATTCTGCAAGCCGTTTTTATTGATGGATAGCTAACCGTTATGGGTTAATACGGGTAGGCGTTCCTACTCGTTGTTCTAATAAACGTTTTAATACAAAAGAGTCAGTATCTGGGTGGGCTATAAAGCGCATGGTTTCTTTATCTAAATTTAGAGAAACAGGCTCAGTTGACTCAAATTCGTCTTGGGTTCTCGATAAGGGCTCATGTACTTCTAAATAACGATTACCATCTGGTTCTTCAGTAAACTTAACTGGCTGATTAATAAACTCGACTCGCGTGCCAACCGGCACAGAGTTAAATAAATGTTCAATATCATTATCTCTTAATCGAACACAGCCCTGGCTAACCCGTAGGCCAATACCAAATGTCGCATTAGTGCCGTGAATGGCGTATAAGTTACCCACATAAAGGGCAAATAATCCCATTGGATTGTCAGGGCCAGCAGGCCAAACGTCAGGAAGAATTACGCCATTGGCGGCATATTCTTTGCGGATACGCGTGGTAGGTGTCCAGGTTGGATTTGCGCGTTTACGATACACTTGAGTCACCCAGTTTTCAGGGGTGTCTTTACCAATTTGACCAATACCTATGGGTAAAACTTCAACAGTTTTTTTCCCTTTAGGGTAATAATATAAACGCATTTCAGCCACGTTAATGACAATACCTTCTTGTTTGGTATCAGGCAAAATGAGCTGATGTGGAATCACTAAAGTGCTTCCGGCTTTGGGTAAAAAAGGGTCTACACCGGGGTTAGCTTCTAATAAATTTGTTAAGCCTAATTGAAATTGCGCGGCAATTTCCTCAAGGGTCAACTTGCCTTCGGGGACGACATAATATTGGTTTTCACCGACTAAGCGACTGCCTTTCTCAGGTAAGCGGTATTCTAATGCGTAGCTATTTAAACTTATTACCGCTGCTGTTACTGCAAAAACGACTGATTTTACAACGTTTAACATAATGCTGAGAGGTTCCTATCTATAAAAGAATTTCTGCTAAAAATGAACACCATTTAATCGGCGCATCGTTACTTATTCCGCTTAAAATATCAACTCATTTCTCGATTAAAATGGTTAAGTTAAAAATATTTAATTGTGGCTGTCGAGCCACTCTAACGACAAGCCTCTGCACAACAAATTAGTGGTTATTGATATAAGGATGGATCATCTTTATTAGGACGTGTTTTAAATCGTCGGTGAAGCCACATGTATTGTGAACGGTTTTTATTGATAATGTTTTCGACAATACCGTTACCTCTAACCGCATCGTCATATTCGTTTTCTCCAGGGAAGTTATCTAACGACGGCATAATTTCAATTTTATAGCCTTTGTCATCAGCGCTGCGCTCGACAAAAAAAGGATGCACATTGGCTTTTCCTAGTTTGGCTAAAGATGTTGCACCGGTAATGGTTGCGGCATCTGGGACAGCAAAAAATGGAATAAACACCGCACTCGAGCGACCAAAGTCTTGATCAGCGGTATACCAAATAACATCAGGGGTTCGTAAACTACGGATCATTTGTCGAATATCACGCTTGGGGACTAAGCCTTTATTTGAGCGTAAACGACCTTTGACCTGTAAGTATTCCATTACTGGATTATTATGTGGGCGATAGACTCCTATTCCTGGTTCAAATTGACCAAATATTCTTGCCCCCATTTCTAAAGGAAGGCAGTGAACAGCAAATAAAATCACCCCTTTACCATTATCAAGGCTGTCTCTGATATGTTGTTGACCCTCAATACTCATATGCTGTTGCACTTTGGCATCTGACCACCACCAAGCATTAATGGTGTCAAATATCGCTTTGCCAGTTTCTTCAAAGTTTTTCACTAGTAAGGCCTGTTGTTCTTCTTGGGGCATATCAGGAAAACATAAACTAATATTGCGCTTGGCGGTGCGGGTTCGACTACCTGCAATTTTCATTGCTGTGCGCCCTAGTAATGCGCCTAACTTCATTTGAATATGCATTGGCAGTAATTGAGTTGTACGTATTAAAGCAACACCTATCCATAATAACCAATGTTTAGGATGTAACAGTTTGGCGGTAAATTCGGCTTTCTCGACCACAAGTGACCCGTTTTCAACTAAAAATTTTTATTATTCTAACTCATTTTTATCTGAAAATTAGGTACAATTAGGCTAATTTTTTGTAATACACAATGGTTGCTGTATGAAGGTTTCTCTTCCCGCTTTTGAAAATGCTCAAGTTTTAATACTTGGTGATGTGATGCTAGACCGTTACTGGGTTGGCCCTACAGGACGAATCTCTCCTGAAGCACCTGTGCCTGTCGTTAAAATTAATCAAATTGAAGACCGCCCGGGGGGCGCGGCTAACGTGGCGTTAAATGTGGCGACATTAGGTGGACACGTCAAATTAGCAGGGTTGGTGGGGCAAGATGAAACTGCAGATGCGTTGACTTTAGGTGTAAGAACCTTGGGAATTGACCCTCAATGGTTAACCGTTGAAGATAAACCGACTATTACTAAATTAAGAGTGCTTTCGCGTAATCAGCAGTTAATTCGCTTAGATTTTGAAGAGCCATTTGCACCGAGTGATAGTGAGCGCTTATTTGCTCATGCAGAAAGCCTATTGGAAGGTGTTGACGTGGTCGTGTTATCTGATTATGCCAAAGGCGCTATTGATAAGCCGGCTGAGTTTATCGCCAAAGCTAAAGCCAAAGGTGTGAAAGTATTAGTTGATCCTAAAGGCACTGATTTTGGCCGTTATCAAGGCGCTTCTTTAATAACGCCTAATATGAGTGAGTTTGAAGCGGTAGTGGGTCCGGTAAGTGATGAAGCCGATTTAATCGCCAAAGCACAACATTTACTTAAGGTGCATCAAATTGATGCTATTTTGGTGACTCGTTCAGAAAAAGGTATGACATTAATTACTGAAGGTGAACCTGAGTTACATATTCCGACGGTTGCTCGAGAAGTCCATGATGTCACAGGTGCAGGTGATACGGTTATTTCAGCGTTAGCAACCTCAATTGCGGCGGGTGCAACCTTACCTCAAGCGTGTGCAATAGCCAATACGGCAGCTGGTGTTGTGGTGGGTAAATTAGGTACCTCAACCGTTAATCGTATTGAGCTTATCAATGCTTTTGACATGAGCCATGGTGAGTCTGGTTATGGTGTGATGAGTGAAGACCAATTAGCGTATGCCATGGAAAATGCTCGCTTACGTGGTGAGAAAATTGTCATGACTAATGGCTGTTTTGATATATTACATGCAGGACATGTCAGCTATTTACAGCAGGCACGTGCGTTAGGTGACAGATTAATTGTTGCAGTGAATGATGATGCCTCGGTTAAGCGCTTAAAAGGAGAAGGCCGTCCGGTTAATCCCGTTGATCGTCGTATGACCGTTTTAGCAGGTCTTGCCTCTGTTGATTGGGTTGTACCATTTACTGAAGACACACCGCAACGCATAATTAGCCGATTATTACCCGATTCATTGGTAAAAGGTGGCGACTACAAAGTTGAAGAGATTGCCGGTGGCGCTGAAGTGATCGCCAATGGGGGTAAAGTGGAAGTATTAGGTTTTGAAGACGGTGTATCAACGACCGCCATTATTCAAAACATTATGGCAAATAAGTAATTTGTTTAAAGAAGCGCATTTATCCGAGACGTTATCTTATAGAACGATAACAGCTCGGTTTATGCGTGGTGTTTTTCTACTCTTTATCTGTTCTATTGTTCCTTCTACATGGGCGACATCGCAGACTGTGGTATCTGCGCCCACATGGATCAATATTCTAGATAAACAAGCATTAGTGTGTCAGCTTGACACTTTGGCACCATGTTTAGCCCACCTTCCAGTAGACTTTGCTCAACTAAATGCGCTGCACCCTGACAAAATTAGTCAATCCATTGGAATGAAGTCTGCTATGGTATTGTCGATTAACCATGGGCTGATAGCAGGAATTATTGTTGTTCAACCTCATAAAGAAATCCAAATACAAACAGGATCTCTCGGGTTAAAAACCTATTCAATACCTTTAAAAAATCAATCTCAATTAAGCCTGTGGCACGAAGTAGGCCATCTGTACAATATCGCTTTGCAAGGTGAGATTTTACCTGCTTCATTGTCATCATATCAGCATGAGTGGTTGGCCGATATCTATCTCTTTTGGCAGCTAGCCCAAGTCGAACAGCTTGAATATGCTTGGCAACAATTACATCGGCGTAATTTAGCGGTTATTCATAACAGTGATAATTTGTCACATTGGAGTTCACCTCAGCTTAGTAAGGTGCTACACAGTGATGAGACTATTCGTTATGCCAGTGAGCATAGCTATAAAGACTTTATTGCTTATATTTATCCTCAATTACCTAATTATTCTGCTAGAGATCTTGCCGAGTATTCTAGTCTCATCCAACGTACTTTTGGTGCAGGAGTTGTGCAACCATTACCCAATTACATTTTTTGGCGTCAACCCAGTTTATCAAATGTGATAGCGCCTACCTTACATAAGTTGATGGGCGCCAAAGCTGCTCAAGTTTGGCTTAGCCAGCATTTAGGAGCGGGCACGACATAATAAGTTTGTTTGTTGAATCTTTAATATTGATATTAAATACGTTTATGAAAAATAAGGGTAAAATTCCGCTTTAGGTTATTATTGTTCTGAAATATCCCGATACACAGGATAATATACGGTTAAAAATGTTGTTTTTTAGCTAATTATTAGCGGAATTTTCTGTTGCTGTCTGGTAAGCTCTTGCGCAAAAATATTACAGAGTAAGAGTTTTATGGCCAAGCGTTCACGAGTAGAGACTGAGCAAACAATTAATCACATCTTAGACGAAGCCCTTAAACAAATCCTCAGCATAGGTTTTGAGGCTATGTCGTACACAACCTTATCTAATGCGACCGGAATTAGCAGAACGGGAATTAGTCATCATTTTCCCAAAAAAACCGAATTTTTAGTGCGCCTTGATCATCGTATAGGGCAGTTTTTTGTCGCAGCATTAGATTTTTCTTCAATTGAGCGATTAGAAATATCTTGGAAAAAAGCATTAGAATTAGCAGAAAACCGTGCGGTATTGAGATTGTTTTTTAGACTTTGCGGCACCAAAAGTGAGAGTGTTACTTATTTTACTGCAGTGAAAACCGCTCAAGAAACTGCGTTAAGCCAATTAGGTTCTGAGGGGGAATGTTGTATTAAGCAATTAATTGGTGACAGTGCGCTGCTATTACTCGAAAACACATCATATACCGCTGAAGCGGCATAATATGTGCGTCGATTCGGCAAATAACATGCTATAACCTGACCGTCTCAAAGGGCTAGTTGCGGTCAGGTTAATGGTGGATTAATTTTATTGGGTCATTAATTTAAAATGACCTTTAATTTAAAATGATATAGCCGCGATTAGCCATACAATTACGGACAACTTTTTCTTTTTCGGCTTGATAATTAGCTTCATTATTTCGACGGTCCTTAGCACCACCGAGTAAGCCAGATACCACACCAACGCCTGCACCAATTTTGGCCCCTTCAGAACCACTTCCTCCACCAATTGCAGAACCAGCAGCACCCACGGCAGCACCTTTAGCAGCACTGCTTAAGACACCACGAGAATGGTGGTCTTTTTGAACCTGTTGTGACATTTCAATACATTGATGCTCATCATAAATAAAGTCTTTGTCATCTACACCCGTTTTGTCATAAATGATATTGGCGTTGGCTGAGAATACGCAAAATGCCAATGCAGTTAAAATGAGTTTTTTCATTGAGGCCTCAGATAATAGATACTGAATAATGCGTTGATCCTATCACATACAAAATGTATGTATGGAATAATGCTTTTCTGAGTTGGAATAGTGAGATTCAAATCATGGAATACAGTTAAAGGAGCAAGGAGGTTTCTCAATACAATGCCACATTGGTTTATGTCGCATTGTATTAAAAGGTGTAAATTTTACAGAAAGTTAAAGCGTCTCTTTTCTTGATTCATAATATTGGCACATTTGCTGGGCTTTATCCTCTTGGTATTCACGTAATCCACTTAGCACCAATGTTTTAGTGCCACTACCAATGATGCGGTCATGAGTACGTAATTCAAAGGTCAGGGTCACATCCCCTCTTTTACCGTTAATGTCCATATGCTGATGCGTTAAATGCAAGTCAATATTGTCGAAGTCAAAATCATGCAAGTTAAATGACATACTTTCATAAATGACCAGTGGTCTATCTGGATTAATCATCACGTTATATTCTTTCATCATTGGAATAAGGACATGAATAAAGTTCAGCCCAGAAAAAGCCACATAGCTTTTAATAAAGGCGGCTGTTTGGACATCACACTGGCAAATGTCACCGTCGCGTTCTACATGTAGATACTGCTTTTCATTAACGTCAGCAATAGTGAATTGATTGTGACTTTCCGCGGGTAATGTTAACTCAATGCCATCACCTACCATACCAGCAAACTTAAAGGACATGCTTTGGCTTAAGCCGTACTCGGTAAGAACTAAAGCAAACAATAAGTCACCCGGTACACAAAAACGTTTGGCACCCACATCATGTATTGGATTGAAGTCTTCTGCGACACGTTTAGCAAAGTCACTTGCCTGCTGAGCAGAGATAAACACACTTTGATTTTGTTTGTTGTAATAAGGTGATAAAAACATGATGGTTAGCAACTTCTATTAAGGGTTAAATTTTCCCCTGCAGTGTACTGTATATTTCATAAAATACTCACCCGATGACTTAACTTTACGTTCAATTGTTAACACTTTGCTGACGTGTTAGTTGGCTTTTATTGTGACACCGATCACGACAGCTTATTAAGATTGCAGCTTTTTTGGATGGTATGTGAATTTTTTGCGTTTTTAAGGTTGCAATTTTTGTTGATTTGATTAAATATGCACACAATTGTAACAGCAAATAAGAATCGTTTTTATTTGCGTTTGTTTTATATCTGTGTCGGGAGATCACAATGAGTCAATCAAACACCTTACGTTTGAGTGTTTTAGCAAGTGCATTAATCATGAGCATGGGAGCCACTGCCGCTGAAAATGTAGCGCCAGATACGGAAAGCTCAGCGACTATTGAGCAAATTACAATTTTTGGTAGCCGTAACCCAATAAACACAGTACCAGGAAGTGCTCATGTCATTTCAGCGACTGAAATTGAGACATTCAAATATACCGATATCATGCGTACATTAGCTTCAATACCAGGTGTTTATATTCAAGAAGAAGATGGTTACGGCTTACGTCCCAATCTAGGTATGCGTGGCACGGGTCAAAACCGTTCTGAAAAAATCACCATTATGGAAGATGGCGTTTTAGCGGCTCCAGCACCGTATGCGTCACCTGCAGCGTATTATTTCCCTACGTCTGGACGTATGCAAAGTGTTGAAATATTAAAAGGCAGCTCAACTGTTAAGTATGGCCCACGTACCACTGGTGGCGTGGTGAATATGGTATCACGTGAAATTCCAGATGCGGACTTAGCCGGTAAAGTTGATTTATCAGCTGGTCAAGATGGTTTTGCCAAATTGCACGCTTATGCTGGTGGACAGGGCGAACGCATTGGAGCCGTTGCTGAAGTGTATCGTTATCAAGCAGATGGTTTCCGCGATATTAATGGCGTTGGTGGTAATACTGGTTTTGTTAAAAACGATGCATTAGCAAAAGTCAGCTTTAAAACCGATGAGTCAGCTAAGTATCAGCAAGTTGTTGAATTAAAGTTGAAGTATGCTGATGAAGTGTCAAATGAAACTTATATGGGCCTGACTGACGAAGACTTTAACGCTACACCATTTATGCGTTACTCAGCGTCTCAAAAAGATCAAATGACCACTGAGCATAAACAAATTCAGTTAAACCATGTGATTGAATTTAATGATGATTTAGTATTGAGCACCACCGGATATTATAATCATTTTCACCGTAACTGGTATAAAGCTTATAACGTTGACGGTAGTAGCTTAAGTAGTGGTGGCATTCAAACCGCAGCAGATTTTGACAAAGGTTTAATTACTGATGCGATTGAAGTGGGTGTGAAAGCCAACAACCGTGACTATTTATCACAAGGCATTCAAACTGAGCTTAATTATTATTTAGATAACCACGAGTTAGCTTTTGGTGTTCGTTACCACGAAGACGAAATGGATCGTTACCAATGGGCTGATAAGTATCAACTTGATGCATCTCAAGTCATGACTCGTACCTCAAGTGGTATTCCTGGAACCGACTCTAACCGTATTGATAGTGCGCAAGCATGGGCCTTTTTTGTTCAAGATCGTATTACTTTAGGTGACTTTGCGCTAACTGCGGGTATTCGTTATGAAGACGTGACGACCAATCGTTTAGATTGGGGGAAAGCAAACCCAGGTCGTGATGGCAACGCTGATAAAGACGTTACCAACAGCTTTGATGCGGTATTACCTTCGTTATCGGCGACTTACCAAATCAATGATGCATTAATTGTATTAGCGGGTGTTCAAAAAGGTTTCTCTCCAGCGGCACCTGGCAATGCTGATGGTCAAGAAGAAGAGAGCTGGAACTACGAAGCCGGTGTTCGTTTCAACCAAAATGCATTCACTTCAGAAGCTATTGTATTTTTGGGTGATTACAGCAACATGCACGGTAACTGTACCGCTGCTCAAGGTTGTGATGATAACAACATTGGTAACCAATATAATGCAGGTGAAGTTGACGTTAGCGGTTTAGAATTGAGCTTAGGCTACGAGTTTAATCAAACAGGCGACATTAGTGTGCCTGTTAAATTAGCTTATACCTACACCAGTGCTGAATTTGGTTCAGATTTCTCATCAGACTTTGAAAGCTGGGATGACGTGAAAAAAGGCGATTCATTAACGTACCTACCAGATAACCAGTTATATATTTCAGCAGGTGTACAAGCTGAAAGTTGGCAAGTGACGCTAGCAGGTCGCTATACTTCTGAAATGCGTACCAAAGCCGGCCAAGGTGAGATCCCAGCTGATGAGTTAATTGATGCGAAAACCATTTTTGACTTATCAGCGCGTTACTTCATCAATGATGCATCTGAGCTTTATTTAAATGTTGATAACTTATTTGATGAAACTTACATGACCACTCGTGTTCACGGTTCAGTGTTCTCAGGTAAGCCTCAGTCGGCAACTTTAGGTTATAGCTATAAGTTTTAAGCATTGCTAAAACGATAACTGAGAAAAGGGCTAACGTTGGTTAGCCCTTTTTTGTGTTTACAGTAAAAGCAGATCCTCGATGAAAGATCTTGAGGATGACAATATAGAAGGCCGTTATTACGAAAAGGGTCGTCATAGTGATAGTGGCGCCGTCATTGCGGTAATGCTTGTTGGCCGCAATCTGCTGTGTTTTTTACTGTCTAATGTACAGTTCTAAGGCGTTTGAAGCCAAAAAGCAGATCCTCGATGAAAGATCTCGAGGATGACAATATAGAAGGCCGTTATTACGAAAAGGGTTGTCATAGTGATAATGACACCGTCATTGCGGTAATGCTTGTGGGCCGCAATCTGCTGTGTTTTTTACTGTCTAATGTACAGTTCTAAGGCGTTTGAAGCCAAAAGCAGATCCTCGATGAAAGATCTCGAGGATGACAATATAGAAGGCCGTTATTACGAAAAGGGTCGTCATAGTGATAGTGGCGCCGTCATAACGATAAGGGTCGTCTTAGTGATAATGGCGCCGTCATAACGATAAGGGGCGTCTTAGTAATTTTTGCGCCGTCATAAGGATAAGGGGCGTCATAGTGATAATGACACCGTCATTGCGGTAATGCTTGTGGGCCGCAATCTGCTGTGTCTTTAGTGTTTGAAAGCATAGATCTAAGGCGTTTGAAGCCAAAAAGCAGATCCTCGATGAAACATCTTGAGGGTGACAAAAAAATACCAGCCTTAATCGGCTGGTATTTTTGTAATAAAATAAGCCTAACCTGAACTGAGGTTAACTTATTTTACCTATAAGCAATTAAAGTGCTTTTAAGATTGCTTCTACGCTGTCTTTAGCATCACCAAATAACATTTGGGTATTGTCTTTAAAGAACAATGGGTTTTGTACACCGGCGTAACCTGTGTTCATTGAACGCTTAAAGCCAATGACATTTTGCGCTTTCCAAACTTCCAATACTGGCATACCAGCAATAGGGCTGTTTGGATCTTCCATTGCCGCAGGGTTAACCGTATCGTTAGCACCAATTACTAATACTGTATCGGTGTCAGAGAAATCTTCGTTAATTTCATCCATCTCCAATACGATATCGTATGGCACCTTAGCTTCGGCTAGTAGTACGTTCATGTGGCCTGGTAAACGTCCAGCAACAGGGTGAATACCAAAGCGTACTTTAACGCCCATATCACGTAATTTACGTGTGATTTCAGCTACTGGATACTGTGCTTGTGCAACCGCCATACCATAGCCTGGAGTGATGATGACAGAGTCAGAACCTTTAAGCATTTCAGCAACATCTTCCGCACTTGTTTCACGAAATTCACCCACTTCTTCATCACCTGAAGATGCAACGCCGTCACTACCAAACCCGCCAGCAATAACCGATATAAATGAGCGGTTCATTGCCTTACACATAATGTAAGACAGAATAGCGCCTGACGAGCCAACTAATGCACCGACAATAATAAGCAAGTCGTTTGATAGCATAAAACCAGCTGCAGCAGCTGCCCAACCTGAGTATGAGTTCAGCATTGAAACCACAACAGGCATATCGGCACCACCAATAGATGCTACTAAGTGCCAGCCAAAGGCGAAGGCAATTAAGGTCATAATTAGCATTGGTGTAATAGCACCGCCTGTTTGCACAAATTGCACCATTAACACTAGTGATACAATAACGGCTGCTAGGTTAAGCTTATGACGGTGCGGCAAAGCCAGTGCTTTAGATGGGATAAGACCGCGTAATTTACCAAATGCGACCACAGACCCAGTAAAGGTGACTGCACCAATAAATACCCCTAGAAATACTTCAACTAGGTGAATATTTAACATGGCGCCTGACAACTCATGGCTGGCTTGTTGTGCTTGGCTTGCTTCAACAAGTGCAGCCTCAACTGATGCCATAGTGCTATCAAGGTCATTGCCAAGGGTTACAACGATTTCGTTAATTGCTTGAGGATGCATATCAATAAAGCTGTTATAGCCCACTAATACCGCAGCCATACCTACAAAGCTGTGAAGAATTGCCACGAGTTCAGGCATTTCTGTCATTTCAACTTTAAGCGCAAATCGAATACCAATTGCGCCACCAATAACCATGGCTAAAATGATCCATACTACACCTGTGGTACTTGGGTTTAAAATAGTTGCCCCAAGTGCAATGGTCATCCCGATGATGCCAAACAGGTTGCCGTTTTTCGCGGTTTCTTGTTTTGAAAGTCCCGCAAGACTTAAAATAAAGAATACCGCAGCGACTATATACGATGCTGTTACCAGTCCTTCTGACACGATATTTCCCCTTAATCTTTACGGAACATTTTCAGCATGCGCTGAGTGACGGTGAATCCGCCAAAAATGTTAATACTTGCTATTAATACCGCTACAAACGATAAGGCGGTGACTAATGCCGAGCCTTGACCTATTTGCAGTAATGCGCCCACAACAATAATGCCTGAAATTGCATTGGTTACAGACATAAGCGGAGTATGTAATGAATGCGAAACGTTCCACACTACGTAATATCCCACCACACATGACAACACAAACACGGTAAAGTGAGATAAAAACTCAGCAGGAGCAACCGAGGCAATTGCACCAAAGGCTGCAATACCCGCAGCGGCCAAAATATACTTCAGCTTAGATGGGGCTTTTTCCTCTTTTACCTCTGGCTCTGGTGCAGCAGCAGGCTTGGTTGGCGCTGCAGATACCGAAATAGCCGGTGGTGGGAAAGTAATTTCCCCGTCGCGGGTCACGGTCATATTACGCATAACCACATCATCAAAATCTAACACGCCGTTGCCGTCTTTGGCCTTACACATTAGCTTCATTAAGTTAACTAAGTTAGTGCCATAAAGTTGTGATGATTGAGCTGGTAGGCGGCCAGGTAGGTCGGTGTAGCCTAATACCTTAACGCCGTTGTCAGTAATTGTTTTTTCACCGGTGACAGTGTATTCACAGTTACCGCCGGTTGCTGCGGCTAAATCGACAATTACTGAACCAGGCTTCATGCTATCAACCATTTCTTTGGTGATAAGTTTAGGCGCAGGGCGTCCAGGGATCAGTGCTGTAGTGATAATAATGTCGACTTCTTTTGCCTGTTCAGCAAATAGTGCCATTTCAGCGGCAATAAACTCTTCTGACATGACTTTTGCGTAGCCGTCAGATGAGCCGCCATCGGTGTTTTCAAATTCTAGTTTTAAGAATTCGCCACCCATAGATTCGATTTGCTCAGCCACTTCAAGGCGGGTGTCAAATGCACGAACAATTGCCCCAAGTGAGCCAGCAGCGCCAATGGCGGCTAAGCCTGCAACACCTGCACCAATGACTAATACTTTGGCAGGTGGCACTTTACCTGCAGCGGTAATTTGTCCGGTAAAGAATCGGCCAAATTCATGAGCGGCTTCTACCACTGCACGATAACCGCCAATATTCGCCATTGAAGATAGTGCATCTAGCGACTGGGCACGTGAAATACGTGGCACCATGTCCATGGCCATAACGGTGATATTCTTTTGTGATAATTTTTCAACAAGTTCAGGATTTTGAGCAGGCCAAATGAAGCTAACTAATGTGGTGCCGGCTTTCATTTTGTCAATTTCTGAGTCTGTAGGCGCGTTAACTTTAAAAACAAAGTCAGCTTGATACGCGTCTTCGACGATTTCGGCCCCAGCGTGTTCAAATGCGGCATCATCAAAACTTGATAATTTACCTGCATCTGCCTCTATGGCCACACTAAAGCCGAGCTTTTGTAATTGTACCACTGTGGCGGGCGTCGCTGCTGCGCGTGTTTCACCTGCGATACTTTCTCTCGGTATTCCAATCTGCATGACTGATTCCTGATGGTTAATGACTAAAACGAACTAGGGCTCTCCCAACCTAGTCCATTATGACTACATTCATTCAAGGTTAACGGTCGTAATCTTCCTTGAATTGATATTCGCTAGTATTGATGCTGATGACTCGACACCAATTTATTCTGGTTATGATGCTTTTAAAGGCAATCGTTTACTGTTTTTTAACCAGAACAATTAACAATATGAGTTTTAAAATATTGTTCCGGCAGCCTAGCTTGCTGCAGACACTTAATTCACACAAGTGCTGTAAGGATAATTAACCCTGTTTTAATCTAAGAAAATTAAAAAGTTTTAACTACACCACACTTTTGTAGCTTAAAAAGTCACCTTTGCATATACCCAAATGGAATAAAAAATTATCTTTTATTCTTTTTTGCTTTTAAATCGTAGGAGTAAGCTTGACTGCATTACACTGTTATAAGGCCGTCTTATGTTGTTAAAAGAACTATCTGCATTAGCTTCTCCATTGTCACAAGGACAAGTCGACAAGTTAAAGCAACTCACGTCAGAATTATCTTCTGTGCAATTAGCATGGGTTAGTGGTTATTTAGCTGCTAGTGCTAATGGCGCATCAACTTCGGGTGCTGTGGTTGAAAGTCAACCTACAGCTAGCCAAACCGTTACCATTTTATATGGAAGCCAAACAGGCAATGGTAAAGGTGTTGCCACAGAACTAGCTGCAAAAGCACAAGCTCAAGGTTATGCGGTTAACCTAGCTTCAATGGGCGACTACAACGTGCGTCAATTAAAGCAAGAAACTATTTTACTTGCAGTTGTAAGTACCCATGGTGAAGGCGAAGCACCTGACGATGCGATTGAACTCCATAAGTTTTTATCTTCTAAGCGTGCACCTAAGCTCGATAACTTAAGCTATGCAGTTTTAGCCTTAGGGGATTCAAGCTACGAGTTTTTCTGCCAAACAGGTAAAGACTTTGATTCACGCTTAGCGGCTTTAGGGGCTAAATCATTATTACCTTTAGTTGAATGTGACGTTGACTACGAACAGGCAGCAGAAGAGTGGCAGGACAGCGTAGTTGACGCGGTTAAACCGCTTATTCAAACCGCATCAGCCAGTGTGGTTCCGTTAACACAAGCGCAAACAGCAACCAGTGAATACACCAAGCAAAACCCTTACACCGCAGAAGTATTAGTTAGCCAAAAGCTGACGGGGAGAGATTCAGATCGCGACGTTCGCCATGTTGAAATTGATTTAGGTGAATCAGGTATTCAATATCAAGTGGGAGATGCACTTGGCATTTGGTTTAGCAATAACCCTGCGTTGGTTAATGAAATTATTTCAGGTTTATCGTTATCAGCAGACGAGCAAGTCATAGTAGGTAAAGAAACCACAAGTTTAGTCGAGGCTTTAACTGACAAAAAAGAGCTAACCCAATTGTATCCAGGGTTAGTAAAAGCTTGGGCAGAGTTCAGTGGTAATGCTGATTTATTAGCACTAAGTGAAGATAAAGCGCAAACTCGCCAGTTTATTTTAAATAATCAACTAGCTGATTTAGTCAGTGCTTACCCCGCTAAAGTCAACGCAGCACAGTTAGTTGAAGTGTTACGTCCATTAACGCCACGACTATATTCTATTGCTTCAAGCCAAGCTGAAGTTGAGTCTGAAGTACATTTAACCGTGGCACTGGTTGAAGATGAGCGTGAAGGCCAAGCACGATTTGGTGGTGCATCGCATTTCTTAGCGTCAGCCGAAGAAGGCCAGCAAGTTAAAGTTTATGTTGAGCCTAACAAGCATTTCCGCTTACCTGAGTCGGCAGATACACCTGTTATTATGGTTGGCCCCGGCACCGGTGTTGCACCATTTAGAGCCTTCATTCAGCAACGTGTTGCTGATGGTGTGTCAGGTGAAAGCTGGTTGTTCTTTGGTAATCCTCACTTTGAACAAGACTTCTTATATCAGGTTGAATGGCAACAATATCTGAAAAGTGGTGACTTAAGCCGTTTAGATGTGGCGTTCTCGCGAGATCAGGCTGAAAAAGTCTATGTACAGCACCGCATTACCGAGCAAGCTGAGCAAGTGTGGCAGTGGCTACAAAATGGCGCACATGTGTATATTTGTGGTGATGCAGATCGAATGGCAAAAGACGTTCATCAAGCACTTGTTAATGTGGCTGTTAGCCAAGGTGGACTCAGCGAAGAAGATGCAAAAGCGTACTTTGAAGAGCTACGCGCCGCTAAGCGTTACCAAAAAGACGTGTATTAATAAGTCATTATCCCTATAGGTTTAACGGCCGAGTGACAATTGCGACGTGATGGGTCATTAGCAATATTGCCGTTAATCGATACAGAATAAAGTAAAGAGGCTGTCTCAAATGAGTGAGCAAAAGTTAGCAGTAAATGAATACTTAAAAACCGATAGTGATTACCTGCGCGGAACAATTCAGCAAGGTTTAGATACGCAAGTCACTGGATCATTTAGCGATGGCGATCAACAGTTGATCAAGTTCCATGGTTTTTACCAGCAAGATGATCGTGATTTACGTAACGAGCGTAAAGCGCAAAAATTAGAGCCATTATATAGCTTCATGCTACGTGCGCGTGTGCCTGGAGGGATTTGTTCTCCTGAGCAATGGTTAGATGTTGATAGAATTTCATCTACATTAACCACATCAAATAGTATCCGTTTAACTACACGTCAAACGTTTCAGTATCACGGTATTCCAAAGCGTAATTTAAAGACCTTGATTCAAGGGTTAGACCGAGCAGCACTCGATTCAATTGCCGCTTGTGGCGACGTTAACCGTAACGTGATGTGTAACCCTAATCCGGTTGAGTCAAAGTTACATCAACAAGCTTATGCAGTGGCAAAAGAGTTGTCTGATCATCTTCTTCCCCATACTCGTGCTTACGCCGAAATTTGGTTAGATGAAGAAAAGTTATTAGACACAGAAACTAACGAGCCTGTATACGGTAAAACTTACTTACCGCGTAAGTTTAAAATGGCCGTGTCAGTTCCGCCAGATAATGATGTTGATGTTTACACCAACGACTTAGGCTTTATTGCCGTTGAAGAAAATGGCGAACTAGTTGGATTTAACTTAGTTGCTGGCGGCGGCATGGGTTCAACCCATGGTGAAGTAGAAACTTTCCCCCGTTTAGCTGATGACTTTGGTTTTATCAAAACCACTGATGTCATCAAATTTGCAGAAGCCGTGATGACAGTTCAACGTGACTGGGGTAACCGTGTTGTGCGTAAGCGTGCACGTTTAAAGTACACCATTGTTGACCATGGCTATGATGCATTTAAAGCCGAAGTTGAAAAGCGTGCAGGGGTGAAGTTTGAACCTAAGCGTGAAGTTATCATTGGTGATCGTGGTGATCGTTATGGTTGGGTTGAAGGCATTGATAATAAATGGCACTTAACGCTATTTATTGAAAACGGCCGAATTAAAGATTCACCAGGTAAAACGCTACAAACAGGTTTACGTGAAATCGCCAAGGTGCACAAAGGTGATTTTAGAATGACCGCTAACCAGAATATGATTATTGCTGGAGTGGCTGAACAAGACAAAGCTGAAATAGAAGACTTAGCCCGTAAGCATGGTTTATTAGGCGAAGTGTTATCAGCAACCCGTGGTCATTCTATTGCCTGTGTGGCATTGCCAACTTGCTCATTAGCGATGGCAGAAGCGGAGCGTTATTTCCCAGCATTTATTGATCATGTTGATGCACTACAAGCAAAACACGGTATTAGCGAGCAAGCCATTGTGGTCCGTATGACCGGCTGTCCAAACGGCTGTGCGCGTCCATTTGCTGCAGAAATCGGCTTAGTCGGTAAAGCGCCAGGGCGTTACAATTTATATTTAGGCGCCAGCTATGAAGGCACACGTTTAAATAAAATGTACAAAGAAAACATTCAAGAAGCGGAAATTTTAGCAGAACTTGATGGTTTATTTGAACGTTATGCCGCAGAGCGTGATGCAGGTGAAACCTTTGGTAACTTCACAGTTCGTGCTGGTGTGGTTAAGCCGGTTATTGATGCAGCACAAGATTTTCACGGGTAATTGATGATGATTCTATGGGGCGTTGATTATGAATAAAGTAGCCACTGCAACAACCCAATCTTTAGTGACGCCAGAGCAATTATTGCAATTGCTCGACGCGCCAAAAGAGGTGCAACAAGCAGAACTGGAAAAGCTGAATCAGTTTTTGGCTGGATTAACCGCTCAAGAGCGTGTGGCTTGGGGGCTAGCTTTTCTACCCTCAGAACACGCTTTATCATCTAGTTTTGGTATACAAGCCGCAGTAATGCTGCACCTTGTTAGCCAAGTACAGGCAGATATCCCTGTTATATTAACTGATACCGGCTACTTATTTGCCGAAACTTATCAGTTTATTGATCAGCTCACTGAGCGTTTAAACTTGAACCTTAAAGTGTATCGCGCTGAGCAAACAGCCGCATGGCAAGAAGCTCGCTTTGGTAAGCTTTGGGAGCAAGGCCTTGAAGGGCTAGAGCAATACAATCGCATTAACAAAGTTGAGCCCATGCAACGAGCATTAAGTGAGCTAAGCATAGGTACTTGGTTTGCCGGTTTGCGACGCTCACAGTCGAGCACTCGCGAAGCTTTGCCCATTTTAGCGATTCATGGCAATCGTTTTAAATTATTGCCAATTTTAGAGTGGAGCAATAAAGACGTGCATGAGTATTTAACCCAACATGATTTACCTTATCACCCGTTATGGGAGCAAGGTTATGTTTCGGTAGGCGATACTCATTCAAGTAAACCACTTGAGCTAGGTATGAGCGAAGAAGAAACTCGCTTTAATGGTTTAAAAAGAGAGTGTGGATTACATTTTGAAATTTAGTCATTAATAGACTTTAGCTAAGTAATTGAAATACTTAAAACCTGAGCTCGAGATAACAACTTGCTTTCTAGAGGCTATTTTTACTTATAACGGCGTTAAATTTGTTTGCAATACGACCCCATGGATGGGGGAGGTAGAGCGACGTTGGAACCCAAGCCGAGGCCAGCTATTGACGCACAAATCTGCCTTGTTCTAAGCAAAAATATCTCTCTAGAATAAGACGGAAAATAAATCTTTATTAATTCAAGTTTTTAACTAACTTCTTATCCCGAGTTCAGGTTAAAAAGGGTTAATTTTTGTTTAAAAAATTAGGCAAACATTAAAAGAATAGTCTACCTTTATACGTCCCCGTAGACAGTTTTTGTTGACACTTTTTAGGGCTGTATTGCAGTCCAAGTACCTCCAAAAGCTTCGCTCGCCTCCTCGAGCACATTGATTGACTTGTTAGCGTATAAGCAATCATTTTTAGCCCCAACAATCCATTTGTTGGGGCTTTCGTTTATCTCGCCTTGTGTATTTGTTGTTTATTCTATGTTGATTAATTTCAAGGAGCCGATCTTATGGGAGATAAACCTAACAGATTGAACACTAAAACCGATTCACTTATGTTAGATAAAATAAAACCATGTTATTTTGCGTTAAGTAAAACCTGAGTTGATTCAAGCGACTTCGCTTTCTTTTCGAGTTTTCATGGAAGAGTTTATTAATATATAAATTGGAGCTTAACAATGAATAAAATGGCTGTTGCCGTTGCGGTGTTAGCACTGGGCGCGGGTGGATATTACTTTAGTCAGCAAAATGATGCTGTCACTGTGACTGCTAATCCAATGCTAGATTACATTCCTGCTGATACCTTGGTGTTTTCAGGACAACTTACCCCTTTCCCTATTGCAGACTATTTACATAGCACTGCCGGTAATAAACCGAGTTTAACTGCAGAGCAACTGGGTGATATCAGCCAATTTTCTCAGGCTCATGAAAAGTTTTTTTTCAGCCTTTATAAACAATACCTACAAATGCTTAATTCGCCTGAGCAGCTGATAACGCATTATGGATTGCCTGAAACAATGCAAAGCTTCTTTTATACCTTAGGTGCTTTGCCTGTAATGAAATTACAAATTGCAAACCCACAAGCATTTTGGGCTGAGCTGGATAGAGCAGAGCAAGAAAGTGGTTTTACCCATTCAAAGTCATCTATTGGTGGCGTTGATTATCGCGCCTATCGCCTAACAGGTGAATTTGATGAGGAAACTATTGATGTTATTTTTGCCGAGCAACAAGGCTGGTTAACAATGACATTAAACACCTCGTTTAACCAACCTGCGTTATTTGAAACAGCACTAGGGGTAAACAAAGTTCCTAACCCATTGTCTGCCACAACAATGTTAAATGATATTGCCACCAAACATGATTTTACTAATGACAGTATTAGTTTTATCAATCACGTTGAATTGGTAAAAGGGCTAACAACTGAAGATGGAAATATGCTGGCAAAGCAATTGACTAAGCTTGCTAACATGCAAAATGACGATGCACTGACTCAAATACGTACTCCTGTGTGTCAATCTGAGTTTATGGCTATTGCCAATAACTGGCCTCGAACGGTACTGGGCTTTAAATCTTTTAATGTTACCCGTGAGCAAAGCGACTTTGATGCAAGGTTTGTCATTGAATCTAATAACACGGTAATACTTAACGCACTGAGTAACCTGCGTGGCTTTATTCCTGACTTTGATGATGCTGAGCATATATTATCATTGGGTATGGGTGTTGATGTGGGTAAATTGGCCTCATCATTAAATGATGTGTATACCGAAATGACCAGTACAAGTTACCAATGCCAAGCATTGGCCGAATTGCAACAAGGTTCGCAAGAGTTTAATCCTGCCATGTTAGGCATGATGACCGGAATGGCCAATGGCGTAAAAGGGGTAAGCTTGTCTGTATTAGATTATACACTTACCGAGGTTAACGGTTCTCCAGCGTTTAAAAAATTAGATGCGTTAATGACCTTATCGGCAGATAATCCGTCAATGTTATTGTCGATGGTGAAGCCATTCTACCCACCTTTAGCGCAGGTTGATTTATCTTCAGGCGAAGTGGTTGATGTCAGCTCATTACTTATGCTGCCTCCTGAGCTAGGTGTGCAAGCTAATATGGCAATTAAAGGTAACCATTTAGTGATTTATTCTGGTAAAGGTGCATCGTTAGCCGAACGTGTTGCTAAGCAATCACTGACTTCAAATGGCCTAATCAGTTTTGGAGTTGATTACCAAAAAATGATTTCGCCTTTAGTCACTATGATGGAGCAAAACGGTGAACCGGTTCCAGAAGAGTTAACTATGATGAAAGACTACAAGATGAAGCTGAAGATGAGTGTTGATATTACCTCTGAAGGCATTGAAGTTGGCTCAAAGATGAGTGCAAAAGCGCCTTAATATCACTAGCTAATTGTACAAAAAAGCCCCGCTAGCATTGCTTTAGCGGGGCTTTTTGTTTGTGCTAGAAAAGCGTTATAAAATATCATTCATGGCTAAACCAATACCAATGCGTTGATTGTGATGATTATAGTCAATTAAGCTTTCACCGTAGCCGTTAAAGTACTGGGTATAAAGACGTAAGTTGCCGATGATGGGGTAGCTCCACGTAAATTCAAATGCGCCTTTATTATCGCTAGAAAGGTTATTGCGCAGTAACACCGTAAATCGGTGTTTTTCTAACCCATACACGCCGGTTAATTCAAAATTACCCATGTAATCGTTGATGTCTGGATTGTCATCACCTCTAGCATCAGTCGGGCTGTCTTTTTCATCTTCAGGAATACGCCACCAAGCTTTTAACCCTAATGCAAACGGGCCTCGGTCAAAAACCATGGTGCCATAAATTCGGTTCCAACTACGTGATAATGGGTTAGCTTGCCCGTTTGATTGATGCACCGCGCCAAAGCCCCAAAATGAGTTAGTTAGCCCGGCAATTTCCCAATCATTATTAAACAGCATAAACATTTCGGGTTCATGGTTGGTTTCTCTGAATGGTGATGAGACTTCTTTGTTATACACCTGCCAATAAGATTGGTTGGTATAAGCAAAAAATAAATGGCCATTGTCGCCAAAAATATTGTACCAAAGTGGGAATTTAAAACTGATTTGAAATTTAGCTTCAAGGTTGTCTACATCAATATTTTCATCAGGATACTTTTCTTCAAATGGCGTGTTATTAGGGCGAGACTGGTAGGTTACGGGTAACACGTAATTGGCTCTATGGGGGGCAATCACGAAGGGGTTTTCTGCCGTTTTTAACTCTTTTTCTACCCGATCATGAAGTAATGAGTCATCAGCGTTCGTATGAAGGCTGGTTACACCTAGCACCAAGCTTATTATAAAAGTCGTGATATTGATTTTCATAGATGCAATTCCATTGAATGTGTTTCCGTTATGTGAACTTATTGTAACCTTATCTTTTTCAAAAAATCATGCATTGTTTTATTTCATTAGTCGTTTTTGGTGCATTTCTTTCACTTCTTATATATCTAAATGGAATAAAAACTAACTATTAACTATTACATATGGAATATATAAACCGTTATATTTGACCTTAATCAAAGAATACGGGGTAGTGTGTAATGGAATTAATATCAATGCCAGGTCATCAAGCCAAAGGCAAAGTGTGGCTTGTGGGAGCAGGCCCCGGTGACATCGAATTATTAACATTAAAAGCATACCGCATTCTTAAACACGCTGAAGTGGTGTTATTTGACGCCTTGGTCAGCCAAGACATTATTGACTTAATTCCCCATAGCGCTGAAAAAATAGCTGTTGGTAAACGTGCTGGTAAACACAGTGCCAGTCAGGATGAAATAAACCAATTATTAGTCACCAAAGCCTATACCCGTAGAAATGTGGTGCGTTTAAAAGGTGGTGACCCATTTATATTTGGTCGTGGTGGTGAAGAGTTACAAACCTTAGTTGCAGCAGATATACCGTTTGAAGTTGTGCCTGGTATTACCGCGGCTAGTGGTACTTCGGCCTATGCAGGTATTCCGCTAACTCACCGAGACTATGCCCAAGGGGTAACCTTTATTACCGGTCATTGTCAGTTAGCGGGACGTCCTATGGATTGGCAAGGTTATGCTAACCCAAACAATACCTTAGTCGTTTATATGGGCACCTTAAATGCCAATATTATTAGCCAAGGTTTAATTGATGCCGGACGAGATAGCAAAACGCCGGTGGCGATAGTGTCAAAGGCGACAACACAAGATCAGCAAAAGTTTATTGGCACCTTAGATAGCTTAGGCCAATTAGCAGCAGATCCAGCACTTCACATGCCTGCATTAATCATTATTGGTGAAGTGGTTAACCTAACAGACAGCTTAAATTGGTTTAATCCGCAATCCGCGGAAGCGTGTGAAGCAGATTTTTCAACCGCGTCATTATATTAATTTAATTAGCGCCATTTATTGGCACATTTAACAAGCAAACGGAGAACCATCATGGCAGGTCGTTCATTGAGCCATTTACAACAACTGGAAGCGGAAAGCATTCAAATTATTCGTGAAGTTGCCGCCGAGTTTGATAACCCTGTGATGCTTTACTCAATTGGTAAAGACTCTTCAGTGATGCTTCATTTGGCGCGCAAAGCTTTTTATCCAGGCAAAATCCCATTTCCATTGTTGCATGTGGACACTGGCTGGAAATTTAAAGAAATGATCCAGTTCCGTGATGCGCAAGCTAAAGCTTTTGGTTTTGAGTTATTAACACATACCAATCAAGAAGGGGTTGAACAAGGCGTTGGCCCATTCACCCATGGTAGTGCTAAACACACTGACATCATGAAAACTCAAGCGCTAAAGCAAGCGCTAAACCAACATGGATTTGATGCCGCATTTGGTGGGGCCCGTCGTGATGAAGAAAAATCTCGTGCTAAAGAGCGTGTTTACTCATTCCGTGACAAACACCATCGCTGGGACCCTAAAAATCAACGTCCAGAGTTATGGCGCACCTACAATGGCGCGGTTAACAAAGGTGAAAGTATACGTGTTTTCCCATTATCAAACTGGACTGAGTTAGATATTTGGCAATACATCTATCAAGAAAATATTGAAATCGTACCGCTATATTTTGCCGCAGAGCGTCCAGTGGTTAACAAAGGTGGTCAGTTAATCTTAAAAGATGATGACCGTATGCCACTGGAAGAGGGTGAAGAAATTAAAACTGAACGTGTGCGCTTCAGAACCCTAGGTTGTTATCCGTTGACCGCAGCAATGCCATCAGATGCAGATAATTTAGAAAAGATTATTGAAGAGATGCTTCTCACTCGTTCAAGTGAGCGTCAAGGGCGTTTGATCGACTCAGACCAAAGTGCCTCTATGGAACAGAAAAAGCGTCAGGGTTACTTCTAAGTATTTTAGCCGCGCCTTATTAACCACTTAGACAGTAGATTGATAACTCAAATTGAGTGAGAAAGATTATGGATCAAGCAGTAAATAACACAACTCGTATGGCCGCTGAAATTCAGCAACACGGCGTAAAGCAGTATCTGGCATTACAGCAAAACAAAGGCCTATTACGTTTTCTAACCTGTGGCAGTGTTGATGATGGTAAAAGTACCTTAATTGGTCGCCTGCTTCACGACAGCGCACAAATTTATGAAGATCAGCTTGCGAGCTTAAAATCAGATAGTGCCAAAGTGGGGACAACCGGTGAAGCGATTGATTTAGCATTATTGGTTGATGGCTTACAAGCCGAGCGTGAGCAAGGTATTACTATCGATGTGGCTTACCGTTATTTTTCAAGTGAAAAACGTAAGTTCATTATTGCTGACACCCCTGGCCACGAACAATACACGCGCAATATGGCCACAGGTGCCTCTACTTGTGACTTAGCGGTTATCTTGGTTGATGCGCGTTACGGCGTGCAAACTCAAACTAAACGTCATGCATTTATCGCCTCATTACTAGGCTTACGTCACTTTGTTGTGGCGGTGAATAAAATGGATTTAGTTGATTTTGACCAAGGCGTATTTAACAAAATTCAAGCCGATTTTGCTGACTTTGTGAAAGACTTTGGCGATCTAGATATTCACTATGTGCCGCTTTCTGCACTGAATGGCGACAATGTAGTGAACCGAAGCACTCAAAGCGATTGGTATACTGGCGGCACCTTACTTGAGCTACTGGAAACCATTGATACTCAACGCGAACTCAGTGAGTTACCCGTGCGCTTCCCTGTGCAATATGTGCTGCGCCCTAACTTAGATTTCCGTGGTTTTTCTGGCACCTTAGCCTCTGGTGTATTGAAAGTGGGCGATGAAATTGTTGCTCTGCCTTCAAATAAGCGCAGCAAAGTTGAACGTATTGTGACCTTTGATGGCGACTTAAATGAAGCTGTTGCTGGCCAAGCTGTAACCATTACGCTTGAAGATGAAATTGATATTTCTCGTGGAGATTTATTAGCTAAAGCTGACAGCGCACCTAGCCTAGCAAACCACATAGTGGCTGATTTAGTGTGGATGGATGAAAAGCCATTACAAATTGGCCAGTTATATGATGTCAAAGTAGCGGGTAAGAAAACTCAGGCTGTGGTGAGCGAAATTGAATATGTTACTGACGTCAACACCTTAGCTCGCAGTGCAGCAACATCGTTAAGCTTGAATACTATCGCCAGAGTGAAGTTGGATTTAACTGAAACGGTAGTATTAGACCCTTATACTCTTGTTAGGGACACTGGCGGAATGATCTTAATTGATCGTTTATCAAATGCCACTGTTGCCGCAGTCATGGTGGTTGATGGTTATCAAGGTGAAAAGCAAGTTAACAGTGAATATAGTGAATTTGAACTGGAATTCAATGCATTAGTCCGTAAGCATTTTCCACATTGGAATGCCCGTGACATCAGTTTGCTTGGAAAATAATGCATGAGTGAAACGTGGCTGTTAGCGTGTATTTTGTTAGCCATGGTTGGCGGCTTGATTGCAGGGGTCGCCAAACCTGCCACCATGTTTTTTATTGCATTACTCAGTACTTACCTGCTTGGTTTAGTTGACCTAAACCAAGCACTAATTAGCTTCACTAACAATGGTTTAGTGGTGCTAGTCTTATTGGTTCTTGCAGCAACCGCATTAGAAAAAACCTGGTTAATTGGTAAATTAAGCCAAGTGATAGGTAAGGGGAGCCTGTACAGCACCATTGGTAAGTTAGGCTTATCTACAGCCTTATTGTCTTCGTTTACGAATAACACTGCAGTAGTGGCTTCACTGATTGGTGTGGTAAGGCGAAATCAAACACATGCTCCCTCTAAGCTTTTGTTGCCATTAAATTTTGCTGCCATATTGGGTGGCACTTTGACGTTAATAGGGACTTCCACAAACTTAATCGTTAACTCCTTTGTTGAGAATGCAGGTTTAACGCCATTAGGTTTTTTTGAGTTTACTCAGGTAGGCATCATCATTGTGGCAGTTGGCCTCGTAGTGTTAATGCTACTGGCCAATACTTTACCTGATCGCCGTGAAGAAAATGTAGATGAAGCCTTACCGTATTTATTAGAAGCCCATGTAGCCAAACAGTCTCAACTTGTTGGTAAAAGCGTTATCGACAACCGCTTACGATCACTAAAAAAACTCTACCTAGTGGAGTTAGAACGCAGTGGTATTCGCATTTGTCCTGTGCCACCTAACATGGTGATTCAAGCCGGAGACATGCTGCGTTTTAGCGGTGCGGTTGAGTCTGTAGAGTTATTGCATCAGTTTGATGGCTTGGAATGGTTTGGCAAGCAACATGCTAAAGGGCAAAACTTGGTGGAAGCAGTACTAGGCCCGTCTTCAAAATTGGTGGGAACCAGTTTGAAAGATGCACGTTTTCGTGAGGTGTATGACTCAGCCGTGATGGCTATTCGCCGTGGACACGCTCCGTTAAAAGGAGGCCTAGGTGATATTGTTTTGCAACCCGGTGATGTATTGCTGATTACCCCAGGTGATCGGTTTACCCAAAGCCCTAATTTAACCACTGACTTTGCGGCCATTAGTGGCTTAGATTTAAATGTTAGGTTAGACGACAAACGCAGTAACTGGGTGATACTGGGTTTTGTGTTAACCATTTTGTTAAGTGTTTTAGAAGTGGTGCCTCTGGCCAAAGGCTTAGTGGTGTTGCTATTGAGCTATTTTGCTATTGGTGCAGTGAGTTTAACTGAGTTAAAACGCCGTTTTCCAATTGAGCTGGTGGTGATTGTGGGTAGTGCCTTGTGCTTAGCCACCTTAATGATTAACACCGGCTTAGCGGCTACCTTAGCTGATTGTGTTATTAGCGTTTTTAATGGCCAAGGGGTATTTGCGGCATTTGTTGGGGTATTTTTTATTACCTTAATAGTGACCGAATTAATTACCAATAATGCTGCCGCTGCACTGGCATTTCCTGTGGCTTATGCGGTGGCAACCAGTTATGGGGTTGACCCTAGACCGTTCATTATGGCGGTGGTTTTTGGTGCCAGTGCGAGCTTTATTTCTCCCTATGGTTATCAGACTAACTTAATGGTGTATAACGCAGGTAATTATAAGATCTCTGATTTTGTTAGGGTGGGGTTGCCTTTGTCTGTGGTGTACTCGTTAACGGTTATTTTTACAGTACCTTATTTTTTTCCTTTTTAATGTTTGAGTTAATTCAGCGTTAAAACATGAATTTTTTGTAGTAGCCACCTAGGCGGTGGTGTGGAAGGAGTTAGTATGACGGATATTGTTTGGCATCAACATGAAATTGATCAAGCGGCTCGCGGTCGTCAGAAAAATCAAAATCCGGTATTACTGTGGTTCACAGGGTTATCTGGCTCAGGTAAGTCAACTCTAGCGGGTGCATTAGAGCATGCTTTATTTGAAGCGGGCTTTCATACCTATTTATTAGACGGCGATAATGTGCGCCATGGATTGTGTAAAGATCTTGGTTTTAGTCTAGAAGATCGTGACGAGAACCTTCGCCGAGTAGGTGAAGTTGCAAAATTAATGGTTGATGCTGGTTTAGTGGTATTGTCGGCGTTTATTTCGCCTACTCGCGCTGAACGTGAAAGAGTTAGACGTTTATTTCCTGAAGGTCAGTTTATTGAAGTGTTTGTTTCTACACCTTTAAGTGTTTGTGAGTCACGTGATCCTAAAGGTTTGTATGCTAAAGCGAGAAACGGTGAAATAGCTAACTTTACGGGTATTTCATCACCTTATGAAGCACCAGAAGCGGCAGAATTGACTATTGATACTAGTAAAGGTGAGCTTGCCACACAAGTACAAGCATTGGTTGATTATTTAACGGCTATTCAAGTGATTGATGGTGAGAAAATGATGGAAGGCTTAGGTATTTAACATCAAACCGCCATTAGGTTAACCTATTGGCGGTGGACTTCACTTTTATAATCTGTATGTTCGAGAGTAAATCACATCGTATATTTTGCCGAAGCTTAAGGCGTTTTTAACAAACTTATTGCAGCGGGTATTGAGGTTAAATTGAAGTCTTTTAATATGTTTTGAATAATCTCAATAAATTTAGGTTTATGCTGTCTGACTACATGATAAACCTGAAAACATTTCACAATATCTTCATTGCTCAAACGTTGGTTTTGGTTGAATACAGAGGCTAGATAACAACGTACCATAAAACAATCAATCACTAATTGTTGAAATACTTGTTCAGGCTTCTGCTTTTCGTGCATAGGAAAGTGATTGTGGAACATGGAATAAATTACAAACTTAGTAAAAATCTCGTCAGCTTCGATTTTGCTCGACGCGACTTTCTCACTCCACACTTTATTAATATCTTTAATAGAATATTGGTTTTCTTCAGTACATAAGGTACTAATAGCATCATTAATGGAGATAAACCTTTGTCTTTCGCTTCGAGAATGTAACGTGCAAAGTGCATCGTGAATAGCAACAAATGTTTGAGTTTGAGGCGTTTCCGTATAAGGAATTTGCTCAAACTGTTTACTAATAATGCCCTTTTGGGCCATGGTCTGTAACTGTTGATAGCGACTGTCTAATTTATCAACTGATGCAGTGCCTTCAGAAACTTCCTGACTGGTTTTTATTAATAAACCTATAGCAAGTAGTGCCTCTTGCCAGGTTAACCCGCAATTTAATAATAAATCTAAACTATATTCATAAGACTTTTCTAGCCACGTAGGGCTGGGTTGATGGGTTGATTTTGTTCCGCTTGGGTTAGCTGAAAAAATAAATGCTTCTTGTTCGAATAATACTATTCGAGCGACTTCAGGGCAGGACAAATACACACTTTTGTATTTGTCATTACCAATGATTTGATCTCGCTTCGGATAAGTTTTACAGGTGTAACTTAAAGCATCTTCTCCTTCTTTATCATGGATTTGGCATAGTTTTTGTGAATTTAAAAATGGGCAGGCTCCTTGCTTATCAAGTTTAATAACAGCCCAATCTGATTCACTGTCTTTTGTTTCCATCAAGGCAAACTTAGCGATGTCGGCTAAATATTTATTTGAAATCGTTTTCTTATAACTTTGTTTATCAAAAGTGATCATCCAATCATTACAGCAACTGTCACTGCATTTAGGGCCTATACAACTAAATAATGAGACATAATTAGGTTTAATTATTAAGTTTTCCATGGCATTCCTTTGGCTGTTTTTTGACTTATTTAAAATTATATCAGTACTTGGTTGATGACTCTTTGCCAGTTTCCACCCATAATGCGATCGCGATCTGATGACTTAAAACGGGCTTTCTTAAGGGCGTCATCAATCAAACTCATACGATCGATATTATTAAGCTCAGGTATCACCACATGCTTGGGCTCAACATCAAATCCCAGCACGTTTTTGTCCCGCAAGCTATGCCACCAATCTAAATACTGTTTTACGCCTTGCTCATTGTTGTTATTTAGTTTTATTAACTCTTTTTGACCCATTAGCGGAAAGTCATTGGCAATGGCGACACTGTCTACGCCAGCAATTCTGACCACATGATCAATTTGCTTGATATAGTCGCTAATGGTGGGAGTTGGGTTATTAGTAAGCCAAAAGCTCATCATAAATATGCCAAATACGCCACCTGTGTCGGCGATTGCACGAATGACTTCATCTGGTGAGCAGCGGGCATGATTCACAATACTTCGGGCGGCGCCATGGGTTTGAACTATGGGGCTGTTACTGGCTTTTGCAGTATCTAAAGCCGTTTGAGCACTTGAGTGGCTAACATCAATAAGCATGTGATGTTGGTTCATGGCTGCAATAAGCTCGTGACCCGCTTGGGTTAACGGCTTATTGAGCCCTGTTACGCCGTCATTGTCTAATGCGCCACCGGCAAAACGGTTGCCGTAATGGTGAGTCAACTGCAGTACACGTAGCCCGTGTTGTTTAAATTCTTGCAATTGTTGCCAATGTTCAGCGCTATCTTCTTCAACACAATCTGCGCCTTGTATTTGAAAGAATACTGCCGTGCGTCCAGATTCTTGTGCTTTTACGATATCTAGGCCAGTTTGGCCTTGAATATACACATCAGGATTAGCCTCTACAATTTGCTTAGCTGCTTTAATGCTTTTAATGCAGGCATTGTAACTACGTTTATAGTTAGTGGTGCCATCGGCTTGTTTGATGGCTTCAATATCAGAAATATCGGCAATGAAACTAGTCAGCTTTGATGCTTTTACATCGTTAATATCTTCGGGTAAAAATGATAAGCCGTCGATATAAAAAGGTCGATTGGCTGAAGCCCAAGTATGTTGGGCAAAAAAGGGACTACATAACGCTGCTGCGCCTAAGCCTTTAAGTAATTTACGGCGAGTGAGCATGTCATGTGGCATTCAGTATTCCTATTTTTATTATGGTTACGCTGTTAACGTGTCAGGTGATCATTCATTGCTTGTACCAGGGCGTGTAAGCCATTCGTTCTTGACGGGCTTAACTGCCCACTTAACCCTAATTGATTAAAGTATTCAGTAACATCAAATTGGCGAATGACTTCAGCTGACTGGCCTTGGGTGGCGACCAACAATAAGCCAATTAACCCTTTGACTATACGTGCATCGCTGTCGGCTACAAAGTACTCTTTGCCATTGATTGTACGATGGTACAACCAGGCTTGGCTCTCACAGCCTTTTACTTGTGCGCTTTCTTGACGAAATTCAGCAGCTAAGCTTGGCAGTTTTTTGCCTAAAAGCATTATTTGGCGATATTTCTCTTGCCAATTTGTGGCATTGGCGATTAATTTTTCGCCTTGAATTAGTGCTTCGCTAAGCGGTTCAAAAAGCGATTCAGCAGGGGTTGAAGCTGGCGACATTGATATTCTCACAAGGTTAATTTTTGTCTAGCGTTAATCACAATAACATTAATTTTACTTCGTTAAGTGCGTTGATAAAACGATCAATATCTTGTTGGTTGTTATAGATGCCAATAGAGGCTCTACAACACCCCTTAATCATTAAGTGTTGCATTAATGGCATAGCACAGTGGTGACCACAGCGCACCGCAATACCTTGTTGATCAAGTAAAATGCCGACGTCTTGGTGATGTTCACTTGCAAGGTTAAACGCAACCGCTCCTAAATTGTTCGTCGAGGTGGCGTTATTGTCAGCTAACCCACTGCCTTCAACTCCGTATAGGGTAATATCCCCTAGTTGGCTTAATTGTTGCTGAAGATAGCTGAGCATTTCACGCTCATGTTGCTGAATTTGCGGTTTATCAAGTTTTGATAAGAAGGTAATTGCTGCGCCTAAGCCAATCACTTCAGCAATTGCCGGCGTACCGGCTTCTAATCGATTCGGTAATTCGCCATAAGTGGTGGCCTCAAAGCTGACGCTTTTAATCATTTCGCCGCCGGTTAGCATAGGGTCTAGCATATTTAACGCATCAAGGGTGCCATAAAGGATGCCCACACCTGTAGGCCCATACATTTTATGCCCAGAAAAAACATAATAATCACACCCTAAGGTTTGAACATTAACGTCTAAATGCGCTATAGCTTGTGCGCCATCAACTAAGGTTAATGCACCTTGTTGCTTAGCTTTAGCCACTAAATTTTCAACTGGGTTTATGGTGCCTAACGCATTAGTCACATGTGATAACGCCACTAATTTGGGCTTTAAGGCTAATAAATTATCATATGAGCTAAGGTCTAAATGACCGGATGGAGTTAGCCCTATGGGGATGACTTTAGCGCCAGTCCGTTTTGCCAATGCTTGCCATGGCACAATGTTGGCGTGATGAGCTGCACCATCAACTAAAATAATGTCATCTTTTTTAAATTGTGTTGTCAAACCATGAGCGACCATATTGATTGATTCTGTGGTGCCATGAGTAAAAATAACTTGTTGGTTTGAGCCAGCTTGAATCAGCTGTTTGACCTGTTGACGAACTTGTTCATATTTTTGCGTTGCTCGTGCCGATAATTGATGAGCTGCACGATGTACATTGGCATTGTCTTGAACATAATAATCATTCATCGCATCAATCACGCACTGCGGCTTTTGGCTTGTGGCAGCAGTGTCTAAGTAGCAAAGTGGGTGATCGCCCAATTGCTGCTGTAACGTGGGAAATTGCTTACGGATAGCTTGATGGTCAAAACGGCTATTTGTCATGGAATATACACTCGATAAAAAGGCATCAAGATCTTCAATGATCTTGATGCCTAATGCAAGATTAACCTGTCAGCCCTAAGGACAAGGGAAGCGGTATTGTTCTGATAGAATATTAATACGTTGCTGTAATTCATCTGACAACATGACGTTATGGCTGTCGATGTTTTCTTTGAGTTGATGCAAGTTGGTGGCACCAATAATGTTAGCTCCAACAAATTGACGACTATTAACAAAAGCCAACGCCATTTGCGCTGGGGTCAGTTTGAACTCGCGGGCTAAATCTACATAAGCTTGAGTTGCTTCAAGCGCCATTGGCGTGCTGTTATAACGTGCAAAACGTTTATGAATGGTGAGTCGCGCATTTTCAGGCCATTGATTATTTTCATACTTTCCTGTCAGCATTCCAAATGCTAATGGTGAGTATGGCAGTAATGGCACGTTTTCACGTAGACTGATTTCAGACATACCCATTTCAAAGCTGCGATTGAGCAAGTTGTATGGATTTTGAATGCTGACAATTTTTGGTAAGTCATGTTTTTCAGCAAGACGAAGATATTGCATGAAACCCCATGGCGTTTCATTAGATATGCCGATATAACGCACTTTACCTTGCTTAACTATTTCAGCTAAGGCTTCTAAAGTGTCTAAGATAGGCGTGTAGTGCTCATCTTCATCATGGGTGTAAATCATGTCACCAAAATAGTTAGTATTTCGGTCTGGCCAATGCACTTGGTATAAGTCAATACAGTCGGTTTGTAAGCGAGTGAGTGAGTCATCAACCGCTTGGTGAATATTGCGCCAATCCAATGCCATATTAGGACGAATATAATCACCTTTAAGCCCCGGTGCCGC
The DNA here is from genome assembly GCF_023284065.1 of Shewanella gaetbuli. Classification (GTDB taxonomy): domain Bacteria; phylum Pseudomonadota; class Gammaproteobacteria; order Enterobacterales; family Shewanellaceae; genus Shewanella; species Shewanella gaetbuli. The sequence continues at coordinate 93,721 of NZ_JAKIKP010000001.1, forward strand.
GACTTTAGAGGCAATAATCAGTTCGTCACGATTGCCATGTGCTTTTAAATAGCGACCAATAATACGTTCTGTTTCACCTTGGGTTTCGGCTGAAGGAGGAACAGGGTACATTTCGGCGGTATCAATAAAGTTAACACCTTGACCAATGGCATAGTCTAATTGCTCGAATGCTTCTGACTGCGAGTTTTGTGCGCCCCAAGTCATGGTGCCTAAACAAATTTTACTTACTTCTAGGCTTGAATGCCCAAGACGTCGATATTCCATATTTTTCTCCAGACGGATATCAAACCAATCAACATAAATAACTGCTCATTCTTGCTTGTTAAAATACTTGATAACGGCGTTAGATCTTTTGATTGTAGAATAACGACTTATCTAAATTAATCTGCCTTGTTATCATGCATTTTCCTACGCGATTTTTTGAGCATTTATTTACTAGGATTAGTATCAGTTACTTTGAGGCTACCAAGCTTTTGCAATATTGCAAAGGTTATTGATTCATCAATAATTATGCTGCTTAATAATTCAGCATTTTTTATAGAAATGGTTGTGACATCTTGATGTTTGGTACTGTTATAAGGTTTTCATCATGGCGATTTCACAGGCATCATGGCCAGTATCTCCAAAGTGCTGGCAAGGTGTAAATTGCAGGCTTTGATATAGTGCGAGTGCTTCAACTAATACTGCTGTGGTTTCTAAATAAATCTCATTAAAACCTTGTTGTTTGGCATATTCAAATGCCAGTTGTGATACTTTTTTGGCCATACCGCTTCCCCGTAACTGGGGTAAAAAATACATTTTTTGTAATTCACAAATATCACTTTTCCCCTTAAGCGGTGCGATGCCTGCGCCACCCAAGATTTGTCCTTTATGTTCAATTACCCAATAACAGCTTCGGTCAGCACTGTATACTTGGCTGAGTTGATCTAAGGTTTTGTCAGCCACCCCAAAGCCTTTATCTGGGGTTAAGCCATATTCGGCAGAGACTTGTCGAATCACCGCGGCAATGGCGGCATCGTCATTAGGGGTGATAACTCTTATGTGGTATTCGGGCTGGCTCATAAACAACGTTCCAAAAATTAACTCAGTGAATCGGGGGATAGGCATTAAATGCGTTTAATCAGCATAAAACTCGCGATTAATAAAAGGTGCCATGGCAAGAATAATCGCTTGGGTGTATATACTGCCTCGGGTAGCTAGGTTTTGAGTGAGTAAACCTATCGCACCGCCTTTTTGTTTAATGTTGTGAGTATTGAAAAGCCTGTCCATAACATGGCCTAGTTCTTCTCCCGCCTCTAGTGCCTCATACACTTTTGTGGGTAAAGGTAATAATGCACTGCGGCCAATACTCAATTGATTGTTATTAATTAATGCCATGTATGCAAATGTCGCTGCGCCGTGATCAAACATGTCTACACCCCCTTCCATCGCTACATAGTAATCCGCTTCTATGCCCGTATTGATAGCATGTTGCTGGCAGTATTTTACGCGATTAATGGCACCTTTTTTGGTTTCTTCTGCGCTCATCGGTTGTTGGGCAACCCCTGAGGGAGCATCAATCCCTGCACAATGGATGGCAGCGCTGGGAAAGTATTGTTGAATAGCCTCTTGTGCCGCCGCTATTTTGACCGGATTTTTAGAGCCCACTAAAATGGAGATTTTTTGAGGTGTCATAGAATGCAGATGTCTCAATTGGTTTGAAAATAATGTCGATGTTTCAAGGCATCATAACAGATGATAAAGCAATGCATAACTGCCGAATGTTTTGTGCAATCTAAGGCGTAATTGGCTCGGTCGCTAGCGCTGTTTTAATAAAAGTGGCATGATCAATTAAATCAATTTTCGCCCTTATGGGGCGGCACAGAATTAAAGGCATCAGCGTTATGGCAAAAAAGTTTTATGTTGTTTGGCAAGGCCGCAACCCGGGTATTTATACCACTTGGGATGAGGCTAAACGGCAGGTGGATAAATTTCCAGGCGCTAAATATAAATCGTTCCCCAGTGAGGCTGAAGCGAAAAGTGCCTTTGGTAAGTCACCTAGTCGAAGTATAGGAGCTAAAGCCACGTCTGATGCCGGTGCAAAAGGGGCTTCATCTAGCGCAAAGTCAACCAAGCTTGCTGCTCATACCGAAGACAACTTAACTGAATTTGACGTGGTCTTGTATACCGACGGTGGCTGTGACCCAAACCCCGGTAAAGCCGGTTCTGGTTTAGCTGAATACCGAAAAGGCCAGCTTTATAGCCTTTGGTATGGTTTGTATAATCCTAATGGCACCAATAATACCGCTGAATTAAATGCCTTAAATGAAGCGTTGAAAATGGCAGATAAAGCCTTAAAACAAGGTTTAACGGTGCGTATTTATAGTGACTCTCAATACAGTATTAATTGCATTACTAATTGGGCTTATGGTTGGAAAGCAAAAGGCTGGACTCGCAAAGGAGGCGAAATAGCCAATTTAGCGTTAATTCAACAGGCGCATAGTCTTTATGACACCCTTAAAAACAAACTTGAAGTTGTGCATGTTGCTGCGCACGTGGGGATTGAAGGTAATGAACTTGCAGATAGGATGTCTATTTTTGCGGTAGACCAACAGCAAGTTAACTTTGTAGCTTACCCTGAGCCGATTAATATTGCAGAAGTGATGGCTATGAGAGCGGGCTAACTTGTTAGCGGAGTGACACTTATGAGTGACCACTCCGTAGAATTTGTTTCATGAATTAAGCTTTTTCTTCAAACATTAAGTAATGACTTTGCTTCATACCTAAGGCGTTATAGGTTTTTTGCGCGGGTTCATTTTCTTGTTCAACGTATAAGCGGTAGCTTGCAGCATCTTGGTTTTTGGCGGCAATATCTTTCACCGCTTGATATAACTTGGCGTAAATACCTTGGCGGCGGTTTTGCGGACGAATATAAACACTTTGAATCCAATAATACTGACAAGCTCGCCAGTCACTCCATTCAAATGTCACCATTAACGAGCCAACAATTTCGCCTTCCACTTCAGCGACTAAATAAAAACCTCTTTCAGGATGAGCCAATAAACCATTAACGCCACGGGTTAATGTTTGTTGATCTAAGGTGAGGTTTTCAGTTTCCATTGCCATCGCTTGGTTGAAGTTAACCAATGCCGCTAAATCTTCTATTTGACCTTTTCTTATTTTCATTTTTATCTCTTTTACAAATGGGCGAATTAGGGTCGATATTCGACTAAAGTCTACTATGCTTAATTAATACCAATCGTGATAAATAATTGCTCACCCTAGCTTGTTAAAATACTCGATAACAGCGTTAGATTTTTTGATTGTAGAATAACTACTTATCGAAAAAATCTGCCTTGTTCTCAAGTATTTTTCCTACGCTAATTATGATCACTTACATATCGTGATTGGTATAATCCGTCATTTTTTAGTTGAGGGTAAATTATGCCAAAACGTTATCAATTCAGAGTTCATCGGCATCCTACTACAAATAAATTTATATCTCGAGATGCTTCCTATACTCAAGCTCAGCGTAAAAATAATGCTCGAAGCATAAATCATCCATTACATTTTTGTTTAACACTAATGAGTTTTGGATTGTGGGGGATTATCTGGTGGAGGTTGATCCTCACCTCAAAGGGGGAGAAGAGTTTTATTAGCGCATTGGATGATGATTACTGGAGCTATTTAATTGAACGAGAGCAGCCTCCAGCAGCATTGTATCCATTACAGGTTGGCCGCAAAAAAAATGATATTATTTTTGAAGCGTAATCATTTTTAGCGCATTTGTTGTGCGACTCATATTATATGTAGATGAAAATGCTACATACTGAATGCGTAGCAATTTTCAATATTTAAACTTGCAAAGCTTAGCAATATCTCATATCACAATGATCTAACACCTATATTCAAACAACTAATCTAACAATAACAGGAAATTAGAAAACACTTATTTGCTGTACTCCACTAATGGATAATTGAAATTATCACGCCAATCCAGTAATGTGACGCCACAATAGATATAAGATCTATGTCACAAATTGCATAAATAGATGGAGATGATTATGAAAGTTGCTGTACTTGGTGCTGCTGGTGGTATTGGCCAGGCTTTAGCTTTACTGTTAAAAACTCAACTACCTGCGGGTTCTCAGTTGTCTCTATATGACATCGCACCAGTAACACCTGGTGTTGCTGTTGACCTAAGCCACATCCCAACTGCGGTTGAAGTAAAAGGCTTTGCGGGTGAAGACCCAACACCTGCGTTAGAAGGTGCAGATGTAGTATTAATTTCTGCTGGTGTTGCTCGTAAGCCGGGCATGGATCGTTCTGATCTTTTCAACATCAACGCAGGTATCGTGCGTAACTTAATTGAAAAAGTAGCGGCTACCTGTCCTAAAGCATTAGTGGGTGTTATCACTAACCCTGTAAATACAACTGTTGCAATTGCTGCTGAAGTACTAAAAAAAGCGGGCGTTTATGACAAGAACCGTTTATTCGGTGTGACGACACTTGACGTTATCCGCAGTGAAACCTTTGTTGCTGAATTAAAAGGCTTAAATGTAGCTGACGTAAATGTGAATGTTATTGGCGGCCACAGTGGTGTTACGATTCTGCCATTACTTTCTCAAATTGAAGGCGTAAGTTTTACTGACGAAGAAGTGGCTTCTTTAACCACGCGTATTCAAAACGCGGGTACTGAAGTTGTTGAAGCTAAAGCCGGTGGCGGTAGTGCGACATTATCAATGGGTCAAGCGGCTTGTCGTTTTGGTTTATCATTGGTTCGTGGTCTTCAAGGTGAAGAGAATGTGGTGGAGTGCGCTTATGTTGATGGCGGAAGCGAGCATGCAGAATTCTTTGCTCAGCCAGTAGTTTTAGGCAAAAATGGCGTAGAAAAAGTTTTACCATATGGTGAAGTAAGCGCGTTTGAAGCGAGTGCTCGTGACTCAATGTTAGATACCCTAAAAGGTGATATCAAACTAGGTGTTGAGTTTGTTAAGTAAATAACTCAAGATTTATATCTTAAAATGCCGCTCATCAATGATGGGCGGCATTTTTGTATGCGTTGAATACATTTGGGCAAAGTGACTATATTGAAGGCAATAAGCGGCCATTCAGGCAAAATAAGTCCCAAAAAAAATCCGATAATAAATTATCGGATTTTAACAGGCTATATGTGTTAAGCCTGCTTTTAAAGCGCGGTAACGATGAATTAGTTAACGCTGTCTTTAAGTGTTTTACCTGCTTTAAACTTAGGTACAGTTGCAGCAGCAATTTGAATTTCTTTACCCGTTTGTGGGTTACGACCTGTTCGAGCGGCACGTTGTGAAGTCTCAAATGATCCAAAACCAACGATTGAAATTTTTTCGCCGTTTTTCATTGCTTCAGTTACTGTTTCTTCAAAAGATTTTAATGCACGACCCGCTTCTGCTTTTGTTAGATCCGCGTTTTCTGCAATTTTTGCAATCAGTTCACTTTTATTCATGTTGATGTTCTCTGCTTTCCATAGAAATGTTTAAAAACGAAGTTAACATGCCATAAGCTTCCAAGGTTTAAAAGTGTTTTGTCCGATAAAAGCGAAATTTCCTCCAAAATTTGGGCAAATTTACTCTTCTAGTAATTTATATAAAATTTGTTTAACTAAATTGGGTTCAAATGGCTTGTCACAAAGTGCATTGACTCCCGCGCTAGAGACGTTGCTTAAATGGGTATCATTGGCTTCTGATGACACCATTAAAATAGGAATATGTGATTGTTGGCTTTCATTACGAATGTATTGGGTTAAGGCTAAGCCATCGACACTGGGCATATTGTAATCAGTAATAACCAAGTCAAACATGTTTTGCTGCATTATGTTGATAGCCTGAGCGCCATCTTCAGCTTCAGTGATTAATTGAATGCCTAAATTACTGATAGTGCGTTTAATCACGTTGCGCGCCATACGGCTATCATCAACCACTAATACTCGAAGGTTATGTACGTCAAAGTGAGTTAAATCAAGCTCATCGTGACTAATTAAGTCAATAGTAGAGTTTAAAGCAGTGGCTAAATGATCGGCATTAAAGGGTTTAGGTAAAATGGCAACAACCCCTGATTGGCGAAAAACTTCTAACTGCTCACGTCGGCACTCGCTAGAAACGAGCATAAATTGAATATCTTGATATTCAGAGTGTTGCTTTATAAACAAGAGTAAGTCAGTCGCTTGGCCATCATCAAAGTGCAATGCGCTAGCAATTAAGTCTGGCTTATGGCGACTAATAATGTCTTTTGCTGCGCTAATTGTGTTGGCCGTTTGAATACTGGTAACCCCTTCCTGTTGAAGGCGTGAGATAATTATTTTTCGTTGAGTATCTGAAGGCTCAAGTAACAAGATAGATAACTCACTAGGCGAAAGGTTATGCATTTGTATTTGCTCTTATTAATGTTGCAACAATGATAATTATAACACGTGAAACTATACATTAATTTAACATTAATGTTGATACAAATAGATCAATTCTGCACGGTTTTAGTGAACGCATTAGTCGAATTTATTTGAGGTACTGCCGACTGTGATAAGTCAGTGCTGCCCACCATTGAGTGCACAATAGTAAGAGTGATAAGCCTGCCACAGGCAACACCGGAATATTATAACCGCCGAATTCGAGTTTTACGTCCTCTGGGGTGATTTGGTAAGCAATAAGCGCCGTAGAGCTTAACGCCAGAAAAACTAGGGTTTGCAGTCCTAAATGAAAAAATAACGCCACTTTTGTCCATTTTGCCTTGATAACTAATCCAATTAACACCGGAATGACAGCCAATGACAAAATATCAAATGCGCTAAATTGTACGACGCGGTACAAGGCGATAGCAGTGAATATGGAATACAGCACGATAAGGAAGGTTATTGCAGCAGGGCGAGGAGTTTGTGGCATTTTATGTTCTTGGCAAAAGGTATTTGAGGTAGAATATCGCAATTTTGAAGTGAATGGGAAAGGGTAAATGACTGAAACTGATTTTTGGCAGTTGGTGACACGCAGTCATGCGGAGCAAACAGAGCAAGCACTTGTTGAGCAATTACAGCAAGGCCTTGAGCCTTTGGATAACGAATCACTCAAAGCATTTGATAAGTTTATTGGTCAGCAACTGCGACGCAGTTACACTTGGGATTTATGGGGCGCAGCTTACATTATTACGGGGTGTGATTCAGACTATGCTTTTGCCGAGTTTCGTTGTTTCCTGTTGTCGTTAGGTCAAGAGTGGTACGAAAAAGTGCTCGCTGAACCAGACGCCTTGGGTGAGTTAACCACTTGGCCGTTGAAAGATAATTATGCTTATCCATTCGTAGAAGATTTGGATTTGATAGCTGGTAAGCTTTATGAAGATAGAACCGGAAAAGAGTTACCTTTTGTGCCCTCTGGTACAAAAACGCCTGCAGGAAAGAAGTTTTCAACTAAAGCGAAAGTGTTAAAGCAAACTTACCCTAAATTAGCGCAGCAATTTCCGTTTTAGTTACACGTTTTAGTTTATGAGTGACTTGCTAATAACTAGTCAGCCCCGCAATTGCAGGGCTGAAGAATCTAATCATGTTTTAATCACTTCAAGTTTATGCTGTTAATGCATTCACCCCGTTAACGAATACAGCTTGAGGTTTCAGCATCGTAGCCTAAGTCATTATGTTGACAAATTTTAGCCACAAACTGACTTTCTGCGGCAGCCACTTGTTCACTTGTTTGCTGTTCTAACTCTAACTCTAATTCTTGTTCTGCTTGCATCATTTGTGTATTCAATTCGCTGGTATGTGCCGCAAGCACTTGGCTTTGCATCATCTCATCGGCATGGCTTGGGGTGGCGATAGCGAAGCCAACAATGGCTAACGAAAATAGTGCGGCTAATGAGGTTCTTTTAGTTGTGTTTGATAATGTTTTCATCAGTGTCTGACTCCGTAAAATTATAAATAATTCGATACGATGTTAGATCCTTGAACAATCGCGATGGGTATACCACTTAACTTGTGGGATGAATAATAGCGGGAAGTAGTTGAACGAAAGCTGAACAGATTGATACAAAGTTTGCTCAGATGTTTTCGTTTGTGGGTATTGTCATGATTAACTGTTTTAGCAAAGAGCAATGGCCAATAAAACAAAATACATTACGTTAAGCGAATATACAGGTTTACTCTGCTAAAGTTATCGCAATGAAAACTTTTACAGTTATTAACCTTGTATGGAGATTCCCTATGAACATGAAATACCTCATTGTAGTGGGCGCACTTGTTAGTCATTTCGCCATTGCTGATGAAGCTGTTGAGGCTAATCCCATTACAGAAAATGGCGTGGTAAAAATTGAATGGCAAGAGCCGGATAATTATCGTGATATTAAGACTTCGAATGATATTCAATCTCGCTTTGAAACGCGCTTTTTCGAAACCATGACTAAAAATATCAATAAACAAGCTGAGAAAACATTAGCCCCTAATCAAACCTTGGTTATGCAAGTCACCGATGTTGACTTAGCCGGTGACATGCGTCCAACTTTTGGCGCCACTTCTGGTGATTTAAGAGTCGTTAAAGATTTATATCCACCTAGAATGAATTTCAGCTACCAAATTTTAGAAGGTGAGACTGTAGTGATAGCAGGTGATGAAAAACTAAGAGACATGAGTTTTATGCAGCGTTTAAATCGCCTTAATAATGACCGCCCATTTACCTCTGAAACGATTATGATGCAAGATTGGTTAAAGCGTACCATTGCGCCACAAATAGAGGCTTTACAAGCTAATTAATCAAATGGAATTAACCATAAAAAAACAGCCAAAGTGAATGAGTCACTTTGGCTTTTTTTATCACTATTTTTCATTAATCATTATTTGCTTTAATGATAATGAACGACTTAATCGGAGTGGGTTACTTACTTTGTTGTTTAAACGTTTGCAGCGTTTGCAGCAGCACACCGAGTTTTTTTACAAAGGCCTCAAGTGTTTCTGGTGAGGTATGAATGCTCTCTTGAATCGTTTCAAATTCTGTAGCAAGCTCTTGTACATAAGGTAAGAAGCGGTTGCTATTTTGAGTAAAGCCTTGTTCCTTATTGAAAATAGCGACAAACTTACCGTGACCTGCTTTTTGCAATTCATCTAAGCGATTATCACTGTCGATGGCTTGTCTATAAGCGACTTGTAGGTTCTCTTTCAATTGTTGAATGACTTTGGTGTACGGCATGTTAGCCTCTAAATCTGTTAATGCATTTTGTAAATTATAAGGTTCTGTTATGCAAGCAACAAGTAAAACTCAGTGCCACCACCAAAACAGCCTAAATAACCTTCCCTGGTTCAAGCAAGCATATTGGTTTTTTATCATCATTATTGCCTGTTCATTTGGGGTATCCGCTCAAACGGTTCAGGAAGATCAACCTCCATTTTATAAAATTAGCTGGCAAAATCAGCACGGTTATTTACTCGGTTCAATCCATGTGGGCCAAGCCAGCTTTTATCCTATGGCTGAGCAAATTGAACAGGCTTTTTTACAAAGTGATGCGTTAGTGATTGAGGCTGATGTCGAGCAAGCTGATACCATGGCATTGCTTACTCAATATGGAAAAGCCGCTCCTGAATTGGCAGCAAAGACAAGTAACGTTACCGCCGATTATTGCCAAAAGGTGCAATCGTTTTGTGATGCCATTGCGCCCTATGCACCTTGGTTGCAAGCGGCGCAAATCAGTATGATGCGCTTTGCTTCGTTGGGGTATGTGGCTGATCAAGGTGTTGATGTGACATTTGCAAAAAAGCGCGGCAATAAACCTTTGCTTGAGTTGGAAAGTGTTGCGTTTCAATTTGAGCTGATTTCTTCTTTCAGTGAAAAAACGCAACTGCAAATGGTTGATGAGGCGGTTAATGCATCAGATGCTGATATGGTCGAGTTAATTTCGGTATGGCGCAATGGCGATCAACAAAAACTGGCTGCCATTATGGAGCAACAAGCGGGTGAAGCTGACGAGCTTTTGACTAAATTGTTGTGGCAAAGAAATCATACTATGAGTGACAAAATGCTGACCATGATGCAGCAACATTCCGCTCAGCAGTTGTTTTTTATTGTGGGAGCAGGTCATGTGGTCGGACAGCAAAATATTCCCCAGCTATTGCGCCAACAAGGTGCGACGGTTACAGACTGTTGGCAAAATAGTTGTCGTTAATTTGTCAGTGGTGCAGGGCGTTATGTATTGCGCTTGGCCATAAAATGCACATAGCGACCCAGTGATAAGTAAGGCTCACGTTGCGAGTATTCAAGCTCCATTTCTATTAGCTCTTGTTTGCTAAATCCTGGGGGTAAATGGTACTTCAAATAATCATTTAGCACCCTGACGCCTGATTGGCAGAAAATATCCATTTGCCACAGTGTGAACCAATGCCGAACATCTTCAATAAATAAAGGGTAAGTGGGGGTTAACTTCACTTTCTTTTTTACTTTCATGTCGCGTTTCACGTAGTCAAAATTACCAGAGATAAGACTGTGAAATCGCATCGCCTCTTTGTTGTAAAACATCAGTGAGAACACGCCTTGCGGTTTGAGCAGGTTTAATAAGCCTTGCAGGGTCGATTTCGCGTCTACTAACCATTCCGCGACAGCATGGCATAAAATAATATCAAATTTGCCGAGTTCATCCGCAGATAAGTCTTGAATAGCACTGTGAATTAAAGTGATATTTAAAGGGTTTTGTGCGGCATCAATTTGGGCTTTAGCTTCATCTAGCATTTCTGCAGAAATATCACATAACACCACTTCATGGCCTAATGCAGCGAGTTTCTGACTAAAAAAGCCAAAGCCTCCTCCGGCATCGAGAATTCGCAGAGATTTTGGGGAAAAAGCATTGATAACAGGTTCAAGATCGCGCCATAACACGGCTGCTCTAATTTCGCCTTTGGTTGTGCCATAAATATTTTTGGCAAACTTTTGGCTTAGGGTGTCAAAATTAGTGTCTTGCAATGTTACCGCCCCAATGGATTAAAGGGCGAATATTTTGCAGTTTGAATAAGGTATCGTAAAGCAAAATTTAAACTTTATTCGAGTGCTGTAATAGGGAAGTGTTTTAATTTAGGTGAATTTGTGAGTTATAATGTGCGGCTAAGGTTAAATAGATTACCGTTAAACATATTGCCGTTAAATAAGGGTTTATACATTGAGTTTTGATTACCAAATGGAGTTAAAAGCGTTGCCGTCGCTTTTTACATTATACCGTAAGATTTTTTTCAGTCGTAAGCCAGGCTGGGATCAAAAACCCTTACCAAGTATTGCAATATCAACCAAAGATGTGGGTTTATCGGCTGATAAAGTGCGTCAATATGCCGAGGTTTGCGGCTTTGACTTTGATGGTAAAACCTTACCGCCAACTTATATTTATATTCAAGCGTTTCGTTTGCATGCCGTTATATTTACTCATAACGCCATCACGTTTCCGCTATTGGGGATGATTCATCTTAAAAACAGTATTACCGCCTATCGAGCGGTGAAAGTAGATGAAGTGTTATCGATTCAATGCCAATTACAAAAAAGTACTGAAACAGATACCGGCTTAGAGTTTGAATTAGAGTCGAAAGTATTTGTGGGCGATGAGCTTGTTTGGCAAGCCACTTCAACTTATCTGTATCGTATTGAATCATCTAAAAAGCGTGCTAGACCACCTAGAGCGTCTGATATGGTATGGGATAATGTTCAGCAATGGCGATTAACGGATGATTTAGGCCGTAGATATGCTAAAGCCTCAGGTGACTATAATTTAATTCACTTACATCCATTATTATCTAAGCGTTTTGGCTTTGAACGTGTGTTAGCACACGGTATGTGGTCAAAAGCGCGTTGTATGGCGCATTTAATGCAGTTTGTTGGCGACAAGCCTTTTAAGGTTGATGTTGAATTTAAGCTGCCAGTATTTATGCCCTCAGAAGTGACTTTTGGTTATGAGTCTGTCGAGCAAGGAAAACGCTTTGAAATGCGTGATGTTAAGGGGAAACGCCCTCATTTATATGGCCAATTAACTTATTTAACCTAAGATTCTAATTGACTGTACTCATCTAGGTTGGCAGGGTTATTCCACTACTGACATAATAAAAAAGCGCCTTTGCTACGGTGTTGCAAAGGCGCTTTTTAGTATGTGAAACACATGGCTAGTTCATTATACCAATCGTGATAAATAATTGCTCACCCTAGCTTGTTAAAATACTCGATAACAGCGTTAGATTTTTTAATTGTAGAATAACTACTTATCGAAAAATCTGCCTTGTTCTCAAGCATTTTTCCTACGCTAATTATGATCACTTACATATCGTGATTGGTATTACTAGTCTTTTGTTTCTTGATAAATATGCACATCGCGTTGTGGGAAAGGAATGCTAATACCTTCTTGATCAAAGCGCATTTTCACGGCTCGAGTTACGTCCCAATATACGTCCCAATAATCATCGGGCTTAACCCATGGTCTTACTACAAAGTCGACAGATGACTCCCCTAAGGTATGCAGTCTTACCACTGGTTCAGGAAACTTTTGCACTTTAGGGTGTTGGCTAACAATGTCTTGTAAAACACGTTCAGCGTGCTCAATATTGTCGCCATAACCGATGCCAAATGTCATATCAACCCGACGCTGATGCTCTGCAGTGATATTGTTAATGGTGTCGCCCCAAATTTTGTTATTAGGAATAATCAATCTTTGGTTATCTAAGGTTTTAATGGTCGTCGAAACGAGACTCATGTGGCTGACTCGACCTGTGACTCCTGCGGCATTAATTAAATCGCCTACGTCGAATGGACGATAAATAAGAATCATCATACCGGATGCAAAATTAGATAATGTGTCTTGTAATGCAAAACCCACAATCACACCCGCGATACCGAAACCCGCAAGTAGCGGGCCAAGCTCAAAGCCGAGTTGTGAAAGCGCAATCAATAAACCAATGGCAAATACTGCTTTACTGGATAACGAAATAAAGAATTCTTGCAGTAGTTTGCTGAATTTTAATTTAGATGCGCTGACCGTTTTGCTAACGAGGCGAGTCACCCCTTTCGCCACAATACTGCTAGCAAATAAAATTAATACAAATACTACAATTTTGAAGGTTAAACTTGGGCCGTTATCTAAGGCTTGATTTTTGGCAACATCAGCCCATTGTTGGACTAAGCTTGATGCCACGCTGAAATTCAATACATCTTGTGTGATGTCACCAGAGACACTGAATAATGTTTGCTTTATTTGAGTGGTATCTTCACCTAAAGAATCTAAAAGCTCTGCTGCCACGGTTAAACTGGCGCTGTTTTGTTCAAGACGTTCTTTTAAGTTAGTGACTTTATGTTTTAACTCGGCACTGATGTCTGCCCCTGCATCGGTGGCTTCAGATACTGCTTGTTTCAACTCTTTTTGAGTGTAAGTGACCACACTCTCTAGTCGATCAGCTCTTTCAATGAGCTTATCTGTTAACTGTTTTTTTGCTGTTGCAACATTAAGGTTAAGCTTTTCAGCCCAATTAAGTGTTTCGAGCTCCGCTTTTAGATAATGATCGCGTTGAAATTCACGATGAGAAATCAGTAATAAGGTATTAACGTCGCTGTCTGAGTTGTTTACTTGACTGCGTAACTGGTTAATATCGTGATTTAAGTATTCTCCCACTTTATCTAAGAAGGAAAATTGCCCTTGGATTAACTGTGTGACGAAATCAGTATCAACATCAGGGCTATTGACCAAGGTATCGATAATGGATCTCAGTTGTTCTGTTTTGTTTTTAATTCGATATTCAGTTAATGATTTAAACTCGCCTTTAAGCTGGGGGAGTGAGGCAATATCAGCGGCTATTTGAGTATTTAATAAATTAATTTGTTTTTGTGTATCATTATTGATGGAGTTTGCAGATATAGCTTCACTTTGCGAAGGTTCAATTGTTGATTCTGCATGGAGATAGTTTGGTGCAATAATGCAAGTTAATAATAAACCTGCCATTAACAATTTTTTATACATAGTCATTCATCCTGATTGAATTTAACAACATGGTAATGGGTTTGGGAAACCTATCCAATAAGATTTTCGCTTTAGAGGGTTAATTACTCCATAATGTCGCGCATTTCGGGACCGCGTTCGATTTTTTACTCAATAAACCCGAGTTGAGATTCGAATTTTTACTCTGTTAACCTGAGTTGCGGTTAGTTAAGTTTAGTCTACCATCAAGGATTTAAAATGTTATTACAATGTGCTTTTTGCCATAAGAGCTTCCCAGTATCGAAAGAGACCACACATAGAGGTAAGGGGTTGGGCGCACATGTAAAATGCCCTGAATGTGGCGCATGGCTTGGACGCAATAAACGCTTGACCATTGGCAAGCTAGTTGGCTTTTATGCAGCGGTATTTGCGGGGATTTTTGGCTATATGACAGAAGGGAATATGTTTATTGTTACCCCAGTTATCATTTTGTCGATAATATTAGTTGGGGTAACACATATGATGGATCACTTAGTGTTAATTGAACCACCTGAAGATGCTGATACTAACAATACCGTATCAGAATAAGTGTACAGGTTAGTCAACAACTTGAACTTGGCCAGCTAATGAGGCTTCTACCCAATAAATGCCGCCAAGAACGACAACACCAATAACGATCATGGTAAGAATAATGCCAATGTTTTCACGTAAAAATTTAGCCATGGTCAGTCCTAAGTTTATTTTTTAACAGAATATGCTGCTAATGTTACGAATATCAGCTTAAGTTAATCTTAAATTACAGGGCGAGGTAGAAGAAGCGTCTGTTGTCGCACAAATTTTGTGAAAAAGTGATTTGTAACAATCTAGAGGTTGCAATAATATTATTGTCTTTTAGAATTAGCCTCCGATTTAACATTGATTGTGAAGGGACTGTTTGTGAAATTTAACGCAAAGTTAAAGCAAAATATCGCAATTTGGCTAAGTGCCATTTTGTTGGTGTTGGCTTTTGCTGCGTCAAAGCACAGCGTTGAAGACCACGATCATGGTGTTAATAACCATCACTGTACTTTATGTTTTCATAAGTTTCAGCTCAACAAAGTTGTTCATTCAAGCACCTTTAAACTAGAGATTCAAAAACAACAATTCCACATTGTTGCTGTTGTATTTCAATCCGTTTTACCCGTTACTACGACTCAGTATCATAGTCGCGCGCCTCCTGCTTACTCATAAATCCACAATATCAAAAACTTAAAATTATATTATTTTCACATAGTTAATTGACTATGTGAGTGTCAATTTATGGCTTTAACGTATCTTATTACGTTGAGGCAATAGGGAGATCGTATGTCTGTTTTAAAAACACCTTTATCATTAGTTTCTGTTGCTTGTGCAATGGTTTCAGCGTCTGCATTTGCGCAAGATTCAAGTTTATCTAACCCTAATATTAGTGCTGTGCTTGATGGTTATTATCAAACGGGTGATAGAGGATTAGATGGTCGCGGCGAAGGGTTCGGGCTTGGTGAAACTGAATTAGCTATCAGTGCCAATATTGATGATATGTTTTATGGCAAAATGACCGCTATTCTTGCGATGCATGATGATGAAACCGAAGTCGAGCTAGAAGAAGCCTTTATTCAAACTATGGGGTTGGGCGCTGGTTTTGATATCCGTGCGGGTCGCTTTTTATCTGATGTGGGTTATTTGAACAACCAACACCCACACTCTGATGCCTTTGTTGATCGTCCTGGTGCTTACCGTGCCTTTATGGGTGGCCATTACTTTGATGATGGTGTCCGTTTAACCTATGTTGCGCCAACAGAATTATTCTGGACCATGGGCGTAGAGGTATTTAAAGGTAATAAAATGCGCGCTGCTGAGGTGGGTGAAGAGCATGACGACCATGATGTGCATGGCATGGAAGAAGAGCATGCTGAACGTGATTACAAAACAATTGGTGTTTACTCTGCCTTTACCAAGTTAGGCGGTGATATTGGTACCTCTAGCTCTTGGCAATTAGGGTTAAGTTATTTACGTAACGAAAACGGTATGGGCTTCATTGAAGAAGACCATGATCATGAGCCGCATATTGAAGAAGAGCATGATCACGGTGGGCATAACCATAATGCCGCTTTCACCGGTGAAAACACTTATATTGCCGATTTCGTTTATAAGTGGGCACCAGATGGAAACTACAAATATCAGCACTTAACATTAAGTGGTGAATACTTCCGCGTGACGGATATTTTCTCATTTGAAGAACACGACCACGATATTTTGAGCACTGAAAAGAGCGATGACTATCATGAAGGTTGGTATGTCAGTGGCGTGTATCAGTTTACACCTCATTGGTCTGCCGGGTTACGTTATGGCGAAGTGGATACTCATGAAGTGCATGGTGATCACTTACATGGTCAAAACCTGAAAGAAACTGAATTGAGTCTTGCGTGGCATCACAGTCATTTCTCTACGGTTCGTTTACAGTACACTAACCAGAAAGGTACTAACTTTGATGGTTTCGAAGATGACAATATCATCACTCTTCAATATGTCATGACATTAGGAGCTCACGGTGCGCATCAATTCTAAACTGATAAAGGCCGCCGCCGGATTTGCAGCATTAGTTTGCTCAACGGCGGCCCATGCTGAGCTAAACGTGTTTGCCTGTGAGCCAGAGTATGCCTCTTTGGTTAAATCACTTGCGCCAGAGGCTGATGTGTATTCAGCTACAACAGCAATGCAAGATCCGCATCAAGTGCAGGCTCGTCCAAGTTTGATTGCTAAAATGCGCCAAGCTGATTTGGTGGTTTGTGCTGGTGCTGATTTAGAAATTGGCTGGCTACCTATGCTGCAAATGAAAGCCTCAAATAGCAAGGTTCGTTCAACAGACGAAGGGTTATTTTATGCCGCTGAGCATACTGAAACTTTAGATCAACTTGAAAATGTTGATAGGTCAATGGGGGATGTGCATGCTAAAGGGAATCCTCATTTACATTTTGACCCAATCAAAATGCTTGAGGTTGCTGAAAGTTTATCGGCAAAACTAATCCAATTAGACCCGCAAAACAAAGCCCAGTATGAATCGGCTTTTACTGATTTCAGCAAGCAGTGGCAAGTTAAAATCCCACAATGGCAACAGCAAGCTAAGCCATTACAAGGCAAAAAGGTAATTGGTTACCACTCAAGTTTCCGTTATTTGTTTAACTGGACTGGCATTGAGCAAGTGGCCGACTTAGAACCTAAACCCGGTTTAGCCCCAACCAGCAGTCATTTAGCAACGCTATTATCACGAGCTGAAAAAGGCGATGTGATGGCGATAGTGGTCGCGTCTTATCATGATGAAAGAGGGGCGAAGTGGTTAGGCGATCGTGCTGATTTACCTGTATTAGTGCTACCTATGTCTATTGGTGGTAATGCTGAAAGTACTGACTTAATTAGTTTGTACGACAGTGTACTGTCGATATTAAATGGGGCGTTATAACCTATGATTGACCTCGAGCTTATGTCCATTTTGCTACCCGCTTTGGTTGCTGGCTTTTTGGTATTATCAACCCATGTGGTATTAGGGCAACAAGTATTAAAGCGTGGCATTATCTTTATTGATTTAGCCATTGCTCAAGTTGCTGCCTTAGGGGCGATTGTGTCTCATATCAACCATGATATTGAAGACATACCGTTTTCACATGTGTGGATGCCTGCGCTATTTGCGTTATTGGGTGCAGCCGTTATTGCTTGGCTGGCACGCAAATTTGAAGATGAGCTTGAAGCCTTTATTGGTTGTTTTTATGTTCTGAGTGCTGTGGGGGCAATGTTGCTTTTAGCCAATGACCCTCATGGTGCTGAGTTATTAAAACAGCTAATGTCTGGACAAATATTATGGGTAAGTTGGTCGCAATTAATATTACCTGCGGTGGTATCTGCATTAATATTATTGGCCATAACGCTTAAACCTAAACTGTTGGATGGCGCGAGTTTTTACTTTATTTTCGCCATTGTTATCACCCTCTCAGTTGAACTGGTGGGGGTTTATTTAGTGTTTAGTACCTTAATTTTGCCCGCCTTAGCGCTGAATCAATATAAAGGTAAAGGCAAGTTGGCTCTGGCTTATGTTGTCGGTGTTATAGGGTATGTTGCTGGTTTATGTTTATCTGCCAGTTACGATTTACCCAGTGGCGCGGCAATTGTGGCAACATTAGCCGTCAGCGGACTTGGCTTTAGGTTATTTTTGAGTCAAAAACAGTAAAGTGTCACCTGAACTAGGTATTAAAGATTACCTAGTGGTTTATTGTGTTAACAGGTTAAACTTACTGATTTTTATGAAGTAAATACTTGATGTGTTTGTGAGATATAAAGCGAAACTGTCTATGGTTGACGGTTTCGCTTTTTTTCAGCGTACACATGTAAATAAAATTTATTGAGTCAAATTGCTGGCATCGCTATACTGTCGCCAATTTTTCTGCAGGAGACTATTGTGCTGCTAATTGCTCGTTCGTTAATTCTTGCTGTACTTTTGTGTTTAGCCTTTGTGTTTGCATTAGTGCTTTGCATCATTCGTCCTATGCACCGAGATAATGTGCACGTGTTAGCTAAAATTTTTGCCTCTGTTGCGCCAATTTTAGGTATTAAGGTCATAACACGACATGTTCAACCTGATGTGATTAATCAACAAAATATTTATTTGGGTAACCATCAAAATAACTTTGATTTATTTACTCAAACCTCTGCAGTGCCCAAGTCGACTGTGAGCTTAGGCAAAAAAAGCCTTGCGTGGATGCCGTTGTTTGGTCAGATATATTGGTTAACTGGCAATATTTTAATTGACCGTAAAAACCGCTCTAGTGCATTTGACACTATGGCTAAAACAGTCAAAAAAATGCAGGAAAAACTGTTGTCAGTGTGGATATTTCCAGAAGGTACTCGTTCTCGTGGACGGGGATTATTGCCGTTTAAAGTGGGCGCTTTCCATACCGCAATTGCCGCTCAAGTTCCTGTTGTTCCCGTATTGGCCTCTTGTCAAAAACATATCAAATTAAATAATTGGAATAACGGTGTGGTGATAGTTGAAATGATGGCACCGATTGCGACTGAAGGACTGGATAAAACCGATGCTAAGCCGTTTGCGCTTGAGGTTCATCGTGTGATGGCAGAGCGTTTAGTACAATTAAATGAAGAAGCCAATCAATTAATGGCTAAACCTGCAGCGCAAGATAAAGTATAATAACAAACTTAGCGTGTTATTTTATTTATCTACTATTAAGTTATTCGGAGTGTTTGCATGTCTATTGAACGTCAGCTGAAAGAACAGTTAGCCGAGAACCGCGAAATTGTTGAAGCGTTGATGGCTGATGGTTCAGAGCCAACAGCAGAATATACCATTGAGCATCACTTTTCTGCTCAAAACTTTGAGCGTTTAGAGAAAGCTGCCGTAGAAGCCTTTAAGCTAGGCTTTGAGGTCAATGATGCAGAAGAAATGGAGCTAGATGACGGTTCAGTTATTTTCTGTTTTGACGCCATTGCTTATCATAAATTAGAGGTTCCATTACTGGATAAAGCCTGTGAACAGTTGATTGCTTTAGCGGTTAAGCAAAAAGTGGACTATGACGGTTGGGGCACTTATTTTGTGGGCGATATTGACGATGAAGATGATCAATACGACGAAGACAGTGCGCAAATGCACTAATATTTCAGTCTACTCACAGAGCAAAATGATTTAACAAACGGCCATACAATTGTATGGCCGTTTTTGTTTAAGCGGTATTACGCTTTATCGTCTGTGGTGGCATCATAAACATAGCTTTGATTACGACCGTTCTTTTTGGCTTGATATAACGCTTTGTCGGCACTTGATAACCAAACAGAGCTGTTTTCTGTGCTGCTACCTATTTCACTGATCCCTAAACTGACGGTCACCTTAATAATGCGGTTTTCGAATATGATTTCAGACTGCTCGATTTTTTTCCGTAATCGCTCGGTAAAAAATAAAGCATCAGCTGAGGTGGTCTTGGGTAGCACAATGGCAAACTCTTCGCCACCATAGCGTCCAGCACAATCGGTTTCACGTAATGACTGTTTAATAAGGTGAGCAATGTGTTGAATCACTTTATCGCCCGCCGGATGGCCAAATTTATCATTAATAGTTTTGAAGTGATCAATGTCAATCATGACTAATGTGGCTTGGTCTTGATAGCGTTGGTTGCGCTCAAATTCACGGTCCATACACTCTTGCCAATGGCGTCGGTTGTGAAGTTGCGTTAATCCATCTGTTTGACTAACTTCTTCTAGCTGTTGGTTCATACTCTTTAGCTGCATCTTATTGACGGCAACATCAGTGACATCGTAAACAATGATACTGATATGAGTAATTTGCCCAGTTAATGATGCTAAAGGCAATAAGGTGATGTTTTGATACATGTAATCAGCGCGGCCAGTAATAGGGCGATAATTTTTAAATTTAAACACGTATGGGCGCTGTTCCCAGCTGATAAAGGTTCTATTTTTTAATAGAAAAACAGACTCCATTTTTTGTTTCAACCATTCTGCGGGTAAGTCAGGTTGTTGCTCAAATAAGTTTTTACCTTTAATGGCATTGGGTGAAATTCCGCTGTGGTTTTCCATAAAGCCATTCCACAGCTGAATATTGTAGTTTTTGTCTAACACCACTAAACCGACCTCTATGGTTTGTACCATATCGATCAGCCAGTGAAGTTCGTTCATTGCACTTTGATCATTTGACATATTGACAATATCCAACTGTTAATCAAGTAGATAACCAAGTTTAAAGTTAAGCGTAGGTATCGAATCTTCGGTAAATAGCAGTAATAAATCGCATTGGATGTTGTGGTCTTCAATACGGTAATTAATTTCCATTGCTAAGGTGCGTTGCCACTTTTCTGAGCTGTCATGAATTAAATCATTGACTGTGCAGTGACGTCCTAATACAACAGGGTGGCTTTGGCTAAATTTCATGTCTAATTGCTCAGAAATACCACTTAAAAAAGCCCCAATCAGTACGTTGCCAGTATCCATTAGCACTTCCATTTCAGTGAAGTTTTCTGCAGCGCTGTTTATGCCCATCAGTTTGGCCATATCTTCAAAGCTGGCATCGTGAAAAAGCAGTAGCGCTTCTCCTGCGACTCCTGCACCAATAAATCCCTGACACAAGGCTGAAACGGTTGAAGACTCTTCGGTCGCTTTAAGTGCCATAGTCAGCTCACTGACTTCTAATACGTTAACATTTGGGATTGGCAGTACCACAAACACATCTAATAATTTAGCCAGTAAATCTGCTGCTCGTCCCATGGCGACATTAGCTATTTCTTGGCATGCATCTCTTAAATCAACTTTAACCATGGGCTCCATGTCTGCTGCAGCACCTTGGGTTAAGGTTAAAATTCCGTACTCTTGTAAAATATTACTAATGGCATCAGCACTGACAGGCTTTTGAATAAAGTCGAGTGCGCCTAATGCTTTGACCCGTTCATGGGCCTTAATTTGTATGTCACCTGAAACCACAATAATCAACGCAGGAAGGTCTTGTTGTTGCACGGTTTCCAA
The DNA here is from genome assembly GCF_023284065.1 of Shewanella gaetbuli. Classification (GTDB taxonomy): domain Bacteria; phylum Pseudomonadota; class Gammaproteobacteria; order Enterobacterales; family Shewanellaceae; genus Shewanella; species Shewanella gaetbuli. Next base: position 115,183 of record NZ_JAKIKP010000001.1, read on the forward strand.
CACTTCATAACCGTCCATAACCGGCATATTAAGGTCGAGAAAAACGATTTCACCTTTACCTTCTCGAATCGCAGCCAGACCTTCCGCCCCGTTAGTTGCAAAAGTCACTTCTACATCCCAGTCTTTAGGGAGCGTGCGTGCCATTTGCTTTCTGGCGAGTGAGGAGTCATCACATATTAATACAGGAATGGTCATATTGACGTTGGTCCTTATGTCGCCCTGTGCGGTTCCTGAGTGGTACTGGAGTCAGTTCATAGGGCGTTAATTTATTATTTTGAGACTTTTCTATTTATTATCTTTTATTCTAGGTTACTGGCAGTAAATTTGTAAAATTATCGTATGCCTATATTAATTGACTGATTTTTATTGGTTTTAAATGATTTAAGTTATTGTATATTGGTGAGGAAAGAATAAAGACCTGCTGGCTTAGCATATCTTGTAAAATTCATTAGTCCGGTGAAAGCTAAGATGTTGTCATGTTATAACTATTCGATAAAATCGACAAACATGTTAACCTGAAAACTGGACAGACCTGTAGGGAAATCTTTCATGGAAACGGATTTAGTCACCTTCGAACTCAAAAACAATATCGCTTACGTGGGGTTAAATCGCCCTCGAAAAATGAATGCGCTTAACTTTGACATGTTTAAAGCTATCGATCATGTCATCCAAAAAATTGCCAAAAATAGAAACATAACCGCGGTTATTTTATTTGGTGCTGAAGCTAACTTTAGCTCTGGTTTAGATGTAAAAAGCCTTTCAAAGCAGCCGTCTAAAGCGGTGTCGTTATTATTTAAATGGTTGCCAGGTAATGCCAATTTAGCCCAGCGAGTGTCCATTGGTTGGCAAAGGTTGCCGGTACCAGTTATTGCGGTTATTCAAGGGTGTTGTTTTGGCGGTGGGATGCAAATTGCCTTAGGTGCTGATATGCGTATTGCACAGCCTACGGCAAAACTGTCGATTATGGAGGCTAAATGGGGTTTAGTGCCTGATATGGCTGGGCTGGCTAGCTTACGGCAAGTAATGGCTAAAGACAAAGCACTACAATTAACCTATACCGCAGATATATTATCGGCCAATGAGGCGCAAGCGTTAGGTTTAGTGACCGAGGTTGTTGACGATGCAATGGCAAGAGCAGAAAGTTTAGTAAAGCAGTTTCAACAAACCTCGCCAGATGCAATTGCGGCTATTAAACACAGTATTAATAAAAGTTGGAATGGCTCGATTAGGGCATTGTTGAGCCGTGAGTCCATCAGTCAAATTCGTTTGTTAATCGGTAAAAATCGATTAATTGCTGCGATTCGACAAACCAAAAATCCTGATAAAAGTTATCGCCCTCGTCAGTCTTGGTGGTAAACCTCAAGGTGGTTCAAGGATGAACCTACCGGCCGATGACCACTCTGGCAAACCCTTCTATTCGGTCAAGCACCTCTTCCCAGCCCCCTTCATTAGACAAGCTTAAGTGAACAAAGTATTGGCGATAATATTTGTTCGGTTTAATTTGATTATACTGCTTGCGCATTTGTGCCGTTTTTATTGCAAGAGGGTGGGCATCTGCGGAGTAAATATCTAACGTCGGTACCGACATCATCACTAATTCTTCAGATACAGACTTTCGTTGATTGGCCTTATCCACTAGATGCTCATGTTCTCGATAAGGGTTAATTAGCACCAGTAAATCCGGCATTGGAATTTTTTGTTCATACAATAAATGGGTCACCATTGCAGCGCTGTCATCCATAGCAATTAACACGCGAGCACCAGGGTAGGGTTTTCCGATATCAGCCAGTTGTGACAAGGTTTCGGTTAAGGTAGATTGCTGAAAATTACGTATTTCCAACAGTTGTTCGCTATTGAATTTAGGTACGGCTTGATGGGCTGGCAAGGTGATTTGTGATTGTCCCTCTTTAGCGATTTCTTCGCTGGGGGTGGCAAAGTTGGGACGATATAACCCCGCCGGAGGCATAAGTTTTAGCGTTGCCCAGCCTTTAGGGTTTAATTGATGGCGTAAGTAACCAATTAATCCAGCATTTTGCTTATGGTCTTCAGAGCCTGGCACTATCACCATTAAACCAAATTGATTTTTACCACTCCATGAACGCCTTAATACTGTGGTGTCTTTACCGTCGATGGTGATGGTAGATATTTCGCTTTCTGGGATGGTTGCCGATTGTGATGTTGCATACAGTTGGGCCTGGGCTGGGCTGGTCACACACACCAAGAAGGCGAGTATGAAAATAGATTTGACGATTATTGGTGTAAGGTTCACAGGCTTCCCTATTGAGTACTTTCATTGAGTGGCTAATATCATTAGCTCAGGTAATGATAATAAGTTAACGGCAAATAAAAAAGCACATGTGTGTAAAACAACATGTGCTTTTAATAGCTTAGCCTAATTTACCACGGTTGCACTTAAGGCTATACGTGGCTCACTAACACCATACGAATAGCGTCTAATTGCAGTTGACTGTTGTTGATATAGTCATTTAACTCACTCATTTGATCGCGAATATAGTCTAGTTCAGCGTCACGAATATTTGGGTTAACTGCTTTAAGGGCTTCTAGTCTATTGAGTTCGCCACCTAATTGATGAGTCATTTTATCTTTGGCGCTGGCAACCAGTTCAGACAACGCCGCTTGAGCATGGGTTTCACCATGGGCAAATAACGGGTGCAGCAATGGTTGTGATGCATTCACTAACTTACTGGCAATGTGGCGATTAACCGCACTTAACTGTTTGTCGAAGCTAGCATAATCTACTTTATCCGACATATCGTTACCGTTTTTATCTAATAAAATACGGATAGGTGTTGGTGGTAAATAACGATATAACTGGCTCGATTTAGGGGCTGATACATCGGCCATGTAAATTAGCTCTAAAAATAAGGTGCCGGCAGGTAAGGCTTTATTTTTTAATAATGCCACACTGGTGGTGCCGGTTTCAGAACCTGTGATCAAGTCTAACCCTGTTTGAACAATCGGGTGCTCTTGTGAAATAAAGGCAATATCATCGCGAGACAATGCGGTGTCGCGGTCAAATGTGACAGTGACTCCATCTTCTGGTAATCCAGGATAAGTCGGGAACATCATATGCTCACTTGGGCGCAAAATAATGGTGTTCTCGCCGCTGTCTTCTTGGTCGACGCCAATAATATCCCATAGGCGGATAACGTTACCAATTAGGTCAGTGCTACCGTCGTTATCAGCCAAACGTTGAATTAACGCATTGGCGCGTTCACCACCGTGCGAGTTAATTTCAAGTAACTTGTCGCGGCCTTGCTCCATCGCCTGTTTTAACTTTTTGTACTGCTCTTGGGTATGGTTCAGTAGCAAAGTAAGTGCGTCTTCATCTTCATTTGCTAATACATTGGTTAACTCATCAGCAAACTGGCTGAATAACACATGACCACTTGGACACGTTAACTCAAAGGCATTTAAGCCATCATGGTACCAACGCATTAAACGCTCTTGAGCGGTATCAGCAAGGTAAGGCAGATGAATTTGAATGTCATTCTTTTGCCCAATACGGTCTAGTCGACCAATACGCTGCTCAAGTAAGTCAGGGTTAAGTGGCAAATCGAATAACACTAAATGGCTGGCAAACTGGAAGTTACGGCCTTCTGAGCCAATTTCAGAACAGATCAGCGCTTGTGCACCACCTTCTTCTTGAGCGAAGTAAGCCCCAGCTTTATCACGTTCGATAATAGACATGCCTTCGTGGAACACGGTGGCTTGAATACCTTCCCTTGTGCGTAGAGCTTCTTCTAGGCTTAACGCAGTTTCGGCCAAGCTAGCAATAATCAACACTTTTTTACTGCGATGATTTTTTAGAAAATCAATTAGCCAATCCACTCGAGGGTCAAACTTCCACCATGAGCTGTCATTTTCAAAGGCTTGGTAAAGTTTTTCAGGGCTTAAGGCCTGTAAGGCTTTGGCTTCAGGTGTTTTGCTACCACCCATCATGTCATTAACCCGTTGAGCGGTAATATATTGCTCAGGCATGGTTTGTGGGTAGGCGTTAAAGTGACGCTGCGGGAATCCTTTTACTGAAGCACGGCTATTACGGTACAGCACTCGGCCTGTGCCGTGTCTGTCGAGTAACTCTTGTAATAACTCATCACGGGCAAGTTGCTGCTGCTCTGGATCAACATCTGTGGCTTGAATAAGCTTGATGCTGGGCTCAATATCTTTTTCACTTAACAGTTCAGTTAAGCTGTTAATGGCATCTTGGCTTAGGCTGTTATTTGAGGCTAATGCGTTAGCGGCATCGGCAACATCTTTATAGCTTTGCTCTTCTTGTAAAAATGCGTCGTAATCATAAAAACGATCCGGGTCTAGTAGCCTTAAACGAGCAAAGTGACTTTGATGACCAAGTTGATCTGGCGTTGCCGTCAGCAGTAATACACCAGGCACTTCTTCACTTAATGCTTCAACAATGCGGTAAGCTCGGCTTGGGGCATCTTCTGACCATTCAAGGTGATGAGCTTCATCCACCACTAATAGATCCCAGTCAGCGTCTAAAGCTTGCTCTAAGCGTTTCTTTTTACGAAGCAATTCTAAAGAGCAGATCACCAATTGTTCAGTATAAAAAGGGTTGTCGTTATCAGCATAGGCTTCAACACAACGGTCTTCATCAAAAACTGAAAACTTCAGATTAAAACGACGTAGCATTTCAACCAACCATTGGTGGCGAAGCGTGTCAGGCACGATAACTAATATGCGCTCAGCACGACCTGTGAGCAGTTGCTGATGAATAATTAATCCTGCTTCAATGGTTTTACCTAGACCCACTTCGTCAGCTAATAATACCCGTGGCGCATAACGACGACCTACTTCATGGGCAATCCATTGTTGATGTGCAATTAACCCGACTCTAGGGCCTTGTAACCCGAGTAAGTCTGAAGTGGCTAATTTATGACGTAATAATTGAGACTGGTAGCGCACTCCAAAACGCTCTAAACGATCTATTTGGCCTGCAAATAGTCGGTCTTGCGGTTTATTGAAGCGAATATTATGACTAAGTAGCGTTTCACGAAGTGATACTTTTTCGCTAGTTTCACTGTGGGTGCCATGGTAAACAATGATTTGGTTTTTTTCTTCAATTTCTTCAACAGTTAGTTGCCAGCCCTCACCACTTTCAATGGTGTCTCCGGGGTTAAATATCACTCTAGTCAGCGGTGCATCAGAACGTGAAAACATGCGATTTTCACCTGTCGCTGGAAACATTAATGTCACCATGCGTCCTTCTACTTGCACAACTGTGCCTAAACCTAATTCAGATTCGGTATCACTTATCCAGCGTTGACCTAAAGCAAACGGCATTTTTAACTCTCATGTTGAAGCGGGAACAAAAAAGGGGGCGTATGTTAAACCAAAGCCACCCAGAATAAAAATATTAGCAGTTATTTATTTTCATATAGGTGAAATATTCTTTTTTTATATATAAGCGAGTTACCACATGTTTATCATTATTTGATATTTCAGCCAAAAATGTATGCGTTTTGTGAGCGTTACTGACGAAACAGTTGAGGTAGTAGTGAAAAATGACTGATGGTAAATTTTCTGTGATTGTAGAATGAAAAATACCGAAATATAGCGCTAACCTTCAACCCAACAAACTTGAAGAGCTCAAGGTTAGCGATAATAAGGAGTGACTAGTAAAGTTTAGGAGCCGTTTCAGCCAGTTGACCGACAATAGACATAGACACTCGTATACGGCCAATATTTCCTTGATATTGTGGAATACTCTCTGCAGTAAAACGATACTCACCTGTGGCAACTTCGGTTAGCTCTCCTAAGCATTCATGGCCTTCAATGACACCACATTGATTTAAAACACTATGATGCCATGGGATATCAAATGCCGTGGCAGAGGGTTTTATTCCATCAGCTAACATCATTACTTTATAGTTAGACGCGTCAGAAATACGCTCGCCTTGATCATTTTCTAGTGCAAAAGTACCAACAAAATTCTCTGTATCAAATTTAAAGTTAGTGACATTAATACTAGTCGCCTGATCAATATCAATACCTTTAACGATCTCTTCGTTATCATCATCACTACTGCAGGCAAATAAACTCAAGCATATTGCACAAGTTACTAATTGTTTTCTCATGCTTTCTCCTTAGTCGTGACAGTCAGAACAGCTTAAGTCTTCGTGTACCGGTGCACCGCCAGTCATGTCATGAGAGGTGTGGCAGGTTTGACACTGTAAGGTTGAGTTAACATCTGAACCTAAGTAAGCATCGGGCTCACGTTTAGTTGAGCTATGGCAACCTGAACACTCAGCATTGCTTGGGGCAACTTGTTCGGCTTCCAATTTGCCGTCAATTGCATCATTTAAAAATGTCACTGTCATGAAGGCAATTTCTGCAGTTACCTGAGCACAACGCTCTAGCTTAGCTGCATGGCTTGAGCCAAATTTTGATGCTTTAGACCAAAGACTCACAGAGGTATGACATAAGATAGAATTAGCCACCGATTGGCCGATAAGATCAGCGGTAAGTAATTCACCTGCATCAGTGTGACGCGTTGGCGCGCCAATGGCTTCTAAAAACTCTTGTGTGCCTCTCGGCATGCTGGTTTTTTCGTAAAATCTGAATACTGATTTAATAACTTGATTGTTATCTAGATTGTCAGCTTTTAATAAATTTACGCACATTGCTGCAGCATTTACACAACCACATAAAGAACCAATCCCAGCAATACCGCCACCACCGTAAGCAGCCATGTTGGTTGGAATTGCGGCAAAACGAGAGGCATCTTCATGGCCTTGTTCAGCAAGCTCTTGAACAACTGCGTCAAATACACCGTACATACAACCACCACGGTCGTAACCCTCATAGGCGCGTTTAGCTACGGCTAATGGGTCAACTTTTACATAGGTTAATCTGTTTTCTGCTAGTTCAGCGTTGCCGCCACTTCCAACGCCAATAGGATCTTCACAAGATTCTTGAGCTAAAACAGAAGGAACAAAACTGGCTCCAAAACCCACAGCCGAAAAAGTGCACATTTTTTTTAACGCGTTGCGTCTATCTAACATTTTCTTACCTCTCACTAGCGTAAATTGCCAAAAATTTTCGTTGAAGATAGTAGTGAAAGAGCTGGTTTAAAAATTTGCGCTATCTAACATAAAGTTTCATTAGGTTTTTCTAATTGATATTTTTTTGATGTATCTCTAAAGAGGTATTTAAAGTCTGAAGCGATTCAAACTATTGGATTTTTATTGCGCAGACGCAATATTGTTTGAAACTATGTGAGTCGTTTCTTGTTATTGAATAATTGGATTTACAGAGAATATAGAACTGGGATAGGGCTGTGCCTTTGTTGTGGAAATAAAGTGACTTTTGTGCTGCTTTTGTTGTGCTTGCCGAGCTTTGTAAGTCGTGTTTTAACAAGTGAACCAAACGCTTTGGATATTTAACAACTGCAAAATAAGGTAAATAAAATACCTTTTTGACTATTGATTAATTATGGTTTTTATTATCAATTATGTTTTCTGTTGGGCTTGTTAGATCTGTGTTGGTAAAAGTGGTTAATGGTTTTGGTGTTTTGGTTTTAGTGAAAGCTAGCGTGTTTCATTATGGGAGGAGGAAATGTTAGTCAAAGCAACACATTAATGAGAAATCGTCATATAATAAATACTAAGCTATTTTATCAGGAGTAAACGGATGTCCGCGGCCGAGAAATCGTCAAAAAAATTAAGTTATTACATTGTCGGTATTATTATCTTTGTTTGGCTGTATAGCCTTTGGGCGGATCGGGTTACTCCTATGACAACAGAGTCTCGAGTTCACTCCTATTTGGTGCGTGTGGCCCCTCAGGTGACGGGTAATATCACCGAAGTGAATGTGGTTGATAATCAGGTTGTTCGTGCTGGGGAATTGTTATTTAAAATTGATTCTCGTAATTATGTGTACGCCTTACAATCTGCCAAAGCCAATCTAGAATTGGCTGGGCAAAATATTGGTGCAAGCACTGCTGCTGTTGAAGTTGCTCAGGCCAAAGTTGTTGATGCGTTAGCCGCTAGAGAAAACGCCAATATTCAAGCTGCAAGGATAGCTGAGTTGGCTGAGCAAGCGGTATTAAGCCAGTCTGACTTAGATAATGCCAATGAAGACAAAAATAGAGCTCAAGCTAATTACGATGCTGCGGTTGCAAGCTTAGAACAAGCCAAACAAAACCTCGGCCCAGTAGGTGAAAATAACCCACAAATTTTATCTGCTATGGCAGCGTTAGAAAAAGCCCAGCTAGACTTACAACGTACAGAAGTGCGTGCGCCATCGGATGGTATTGTGTCTAATGTTCAATTAACCGTAGGTCAATTAGCCACAGTTGGCACCCCGTTATTGACGTTTATCGACCCTCGAAAAGTATGGATATCCGCCTCCGTTCGTGAAAACTCGTTAGAGCACATTAAAGTGGGCCAAAATGTTGAAGTGGTATTAGATGCGTTACCAGGAAGAGTACTAAATGGTAAGGTCGATAGTATCGCTTGGGGCACGGGGGGCAGTAATAATACTGATTCGGTTACCGGCTTTACCACTGCCGACTCTAGCTCACTTGCAGCACAAAGGTATCCTGTCATTATTACTTTTGCTAACGGAGAAGTTCCTAATAATATTCGTTATGGTTCACAAGCAACGGTGGCTTTTTTCACCGAGCAAAGTAGTTTTGGTGAATTGCTGGCTAAATTATGGATTCGAATAGTGAGTATTTGGACCTATGTTTCATAGTCACGCTAATCCGATTATTAGGCTAGTTTTTGCACCGATATTATTGCTATTTTATTTGCAATACAGTGGCGCACCAATGCCCATTCTAGGTCCTATTTTTGTAGTGATCTTATTAACCCTGATGCCATCTCGCCCGCCGTTCAACATGATGGTAAAAATTCTGCTGAGCTTGTTTTTTATCAGTTTTGGTTTGGTGATTTTAGGTAACTTATTAATTAATACCCCCACAGGCTACAGCCTATTTTTGTTTGCAATATTATTCTGGAGCTATTACCGAAGTCATCACGATCCGAAAGATATTTTATCAACATTAACCCTCATTGTAGTGATTGTGATGACGGTAATGGCAAAGCAGCTTAATGCCTCTATTGATGGTTTACCTTACATCATGTTTGAAGAGTTTTTGATTGCCATCATTGTCACCATGCTCAGTTTTGTATTATTTCCCGGTGAAGAGAAAGATATTCTGCCTGACGAAGAAAACAATGATACCTATGAAGTCGACGTTAAGTTGGTGTTGTTAAAAGCCGTGGCAATGTGGGTGGTGATTATGGCGTTGATAGGTATTGGCGGCTCACAGGTCATGTTAATTGCTATTACTATTAGTAATTTAATCAAAATCCCTAATCGTGAAGGACACAAAGAATTTAAATACAATCGCTTAGTCACTACCTCGATTGGGATCTTATTTACCCTGCCGGTCATGTTTCTTTATTCATTTGGCGTGCCCACATGGGTATTATTAGGGTTCACATTATTTTTTGGTATTCAGTTGGCCTGTTATGCTATTCGGCGCCAATGTCGTTTTAGTTTGTACCAACTCATGTTCACTAACTTTACCGTGTTAACCTATCAAATTATTAAACATGAAGGGATTTTGTCATTACCGGCTGAACTGATGCGGTTAGTGTCTATTGTGATTGCGATATTGGTTGGTGGATTGATTATCAATTTGCTTTCATCTGAACCTCCAAAACTGAAGTCTGTCGCTGATGAACAGCTTGATGCCGATGCTTCACCGTAATCTGCTCAGTAAATACAACGTTTTTGCTTATGGAATGGTGTCTGATTTAAGAGGTTTTACTAGGGATTATTTAAACCTAAATTTACCAAAGAAATGTTTGAGTTTTTAGTCATAGGCTGCCATATTTAAATGAGTTTTTAATCTTAAATTAAACTGTATTTCTAACCTTAAAGGAGTCACTAACAAGTGTAGCGGGTAACTTAAAAACTATTGGAGGCGCCATGGAGCAAACCGACAGAAAGTTGTTTGTATTGGATACCAACGTATTACTGCATGAACCATTAGCGATTTATTCGTTTAAAGAACATGATGTAATAATCCCAATGACCGTTTTGGAAGAGTTAGACAGCATAAAAGATAGAAAACGCGATGTCAGCCGAGATGCTCGAGTCGCCATTAGAGCCTTAGAAGATATCCTAGGCGGGCCCACATCCCCGGAACAAATTATTCAGGGAGTCCCGCTCCCCACCCGAGAGGGACATTTAGAGGTCTCGGGGAGTTTATCCATCTTCCCTGACCATCAAATTGATTTCACCATGGGGTCTCTCCCCGGTGATAACAACGACAACCGCATCATCAATACCGCACTTCACCTACAGAAAAAACACCACCCTCGAACCGTCGTCCTCGTTACTAAAGACATCAATATGCGATTAAAAGCTAAAGGTGCGGGTATTGAACGAGTTGAAGACTATAGAACAGACCAACTTATTGATGATATACGCTTTCTTGCTAAAGGCTTTTACCAGTTTGAAGGTGACTTTTGGCAGCAGGTTGATAAAGTGGCGACCGACAGAGTGGGCCGGCATACGGTTCATCAAGTGCCATTAGAGCATTTGGACAAAGAACCCTATTACGTCAATCAGTATTTAATTGATTCTGACTCTGACTTTTGTGGCCGAATAGCCAGTAAATCAGCTGACCAATTAAGTATTATTGATCGTGGCCGTGAGCGACTAATGCACCATGAAGCGTGGGGGATTAAACCTAAAAATATTTATCAAGGGATGGCGCTAGATGCGTTATTAGACCCAGATATTGAATTAATCATTTTAACTGGCCCAGCGGGTTGCGGTAAAACCTTATTAGCGATGGCCTCAGCACTTGAGTTAGTGATTGAGAAAAAACGCTACGACAAAATTATTGTCACTCGAAATACTCCTGAGATTGCTGAGTCAATCGGCTTTTTACCCGGAACCGAAGAAGAGAAAATGGCGCCTTGGTTAGCGGCAATTACCGACACATTAGAAGTGCTTCATAAAAATGATGTTAATCCTTCGGGAAGTGTTAACTACATTATGGAAAAAGCCAACATTCAGTTTAAATCAATTAACTTTATGCGCGGCAGATCGATTCAAAACTCAGTGGTATTACTCGATGAGTGTCAAAATTTAACCGCATCGCAAATTAAAACCATGATTACTCGAATGGGAGAGGGTACCAAATTGATTTGCAGTGGTAACTTAGCGCAAATCGATTCAACTTACCTGACCGCGGTAACATCAGGATTAACCTATATGGTAGAGCGCTTTAAAGATTTTGAAGGCAGTGCCAATGTTTACTTAAATGGCGTTGTTCGGTCACGTTTAGCTGAATTTGCTGAGGAGCATTTATAGACTTTTGATTCAGTATTTTGAGTGAGTATTTTAACCAATCTTCATCCGGACCATGCCATCTTCAATGGTCCATTTGAGGTGTTGATTTTTATTAGTCAGAAACTAAGGCTACAATAAGTAGCCTTAGTTAATTTTAAGTTCTGACAACCAGATCATTTAGCCTTAATTTAACATTTAAAGTTAAAAACTGTGGATGTTTTCTAGGGGGGGATTTATCCGTCGTTCAGGTTATTTAGTCGTGTGATTGTTATTATGTTCCTGATATTATTGTGGCTATATAACTTAACCCTGAGTTGAGGTTATATCACAAATGTGTTGTTTATTTTTATTGCGCGCGTAATAGCCTACTCTGATATTGCGCCAGAATTTGCGCGGTCGCAAAGGGTATTGAATGAAAGCTACAGAGCCTGATTTACAACTTAAATCACCAATTCAACGTAATTACAATCGAGCGGTTTTTTATACCTATATTGGCGTAATTGTCATGGCATTAATTTCTGCTGCGATGTTTTACGAGCGCCAGAAAGAAGTGCAAATTGAGTTGCGTGAAGATCAAGTCGCCCGACATGTGCTGCAAATCGACTTATTATTAGAATCCAGTATTCGCGCAGTTAAAAGCTTGCGCGATGTGGCTGTTGATCATTTGCGCTTAGGTGAGCAAGTGCGTAAAGACAGGCTACCTCAATATGAAAAGTTCAATGCCGATGGTCAGTTTTTTAGCCTAGAGCCTAACTATGTAAAAAGTGGCGAACCCTTTACCAATATGGGACGCATTACGGGTATGGGCTCGTTAGATGGCCGAAGTGAGCAGTTTTACCAAGAGTTGGAAATGCTGTTCGAACTTTCTTTGTCATTTCCTGTAGCTAAAGAAGCGGCTCCTAAAGCTTCGTCTATTTATTATGTGTCCAAACGTAAAATGATGTCTTATTTTCCTTGGACTAATAGCGAGCAGCGCTTTAGAGAAGAGCAACTGAATAAACAGCAGTTCCAACTGGCCACCCCAAAATTAAACCCACAACGTAATGCTTTTTGGAGCCCAGCCTATGTTGAAGGGGGCGCACAAGGGTTATTAACGACTTTAGGCTTACCGGTTTATTTAGAAGATGAATTTATCGGCACCATTAACTTAGATATGACCTTAGCGTCATTAGCTAAGCAAATTCGTACTTACTTTAAAATGCCGGGGACGGTGATTTTATTAGATCAAGAAAATAATATTTTGTCTCATAGTGACTTTGATTCTAATGAGATGAATCGTGTATTCCATATTAGCCAAAGAATTCCCGCAGAACTTCATTCATTATCGGAATCAGAATTATTTGATGCTCATGAAGGCATCCTACGCAATAATCATTATATTCATTCTGTGGCTTTACATAATGCGCCATGGAGACTGCTTTATATTCAAGAGGAAGGTGCACTTTTTAAAGATTCTTGGGAAAAACTTCAGCTGACTTTTATTATGGTAGTACTGGCGTTATCCGTGTTGGTGACCATTGTGCATTGGCAAACCCGTCGTGCTTTTGTTAGCCCAGCATCAAGACTATTAACTCACTTGGAAGCCTGTTCACAGTCTCCATTGCCACCACCGAAAAAAACCAGCCCGGGTTGGGAGCCTTGGTATGCGTTAGTTAGTCGGATTTTTGAAGAAAACCAACAATATACTCGTCATTTGGCTGAGCAAAATAAACGCCTAGATAATTTGGTAGCCAGTCGAACTCAGCGCTTACGTGATACCACTGAACGTCGTGAACGTGAATTCGCGTTATTACGCTCATTAATTGACTCCTTGCCAGAAGCCATTGTGTTTAAAGATAAAGAAGGTAAGTACCTTGGCTGTAATAAATCAGCCGAGCGAATGTTGGGGGTCAATGAAAGTGACATTATTGGTTTAACAACAGCTGACTTTACCAGTCATGAACAAGGTGATCGTATTCTTGCTGAAGATAAGAAAATTTTGGATGACAAAACCCCGCTAAGATACAAAGAGCGGATTGAAATTGCCGATAAGCCAGTATTGCTTGATGCCTATAAACTCCCTTTCTATAACCGCCGCAACGAATTACTGGGGTTAATTTCTATATGGCGCGATATTACCCGAGAGTACGACTCTGCTGAGCAATTACGTTTGTCTGAAGAACGTTACCATATGGCAATGGATGCGGTTGAAGATGGTTTATGGGATTGGTATATCGACTCTGAACAAATTATTTGTAACCCAGCGTTTTACTCAATGTTGGGTTATGCGCCAAACGAATTCCCCGCGTTACTATCGTCTATTGATGGTTTAACCCACCCAGATGATCGCGACAGAGTGCAAGAGTACCGTAACAAGTATTTGCTTGATCCTACTGACGCATTTGAGATTGAATTTAGAATGAAAGGCAAGCAAGGTGAGTATCATTGGTTGTTGTCTCGTGGTCGTGCGGTTGAGTTTGCTGAAACAGGGCAGGCTAAGCGTATGCTGGGAACACATAAAGATATTACCCGCCAAAAGAGCAATGAAGTGGCCTTGCTTGAAGCCAAGCAAGATGCTGAATTGGCCAATATGTATAAGAGTGAATTTTTGGCGAATATGAGTCATGAAATTCGCACGCCAATGAACGCTATTATCGGTATGTTGCAACTTGCGCAGCGCACTAGCTTAACTCCACAACAGGAAGACTATTTAAATAAAGCGGGCTTCTCTGCGCAATCTTTATTAAGAATTATCAATGACATCCTAGATTTTTCTAAAATTGAAGCGGGTAAGTTAGAGCTTGAGCGAGTTTCATTCCCTCTTGATAAAGTGTTGGATCATGTTCTGGACATGAACGCCATTAAAGCGCAAGAAAAAGGGGTTGAGTTATTACTATATGCTCCTGTGACGGCAGGATTAATATTAAATGGTGATCCCTTACGCCTTGGGCAAATTTTGATTAATTTATTGTCTAATGCGGTGAAGTTTACCCAAAATGGTGAAATTGAATTAGGCTGTGAAGATGTTGGCGAACGCGATCATCGTATTACGCTAAAGTTTTGGGTTAGAGACACGGGCATTGGTATCAGTAAAGAGCAGCAATCAAAACTATTTGATGCATTTTCCCAAGCAGATGGTTCAACCACTCGTAAATATGGCGGGACTGGCTTAGGCTTATCTATTAGTAAACACCTAGTGTCTATGATGGGCGGCACTATGCAGGTGGAATCTTTTGTTAACCAAGGTAGTACTTTTAGTTTCACTATCAGTTTTGAAATTGCAGAAGAAAATACCGTCGCACCCCTTGTGGTACCCGAGCAATTAAACAACTTAACCACCTTAGTCGTTGATGATAACCCGAGTGCATTACAAATTTACTCGGCATTAATGTCAGACTTTAGTTTTGGCGTTCGCACCGCATCTAGCGGTAAACAAGCACTGGAGTGTCTGGCAAGGCAATCCGTTGATTTAGTGTTACTGGATTGGATGATGCCAGAAATGGGGGGGCTCGAAGTGCTGGCTGAAATTGAAGAAATGGTCAAGGATGGTCGTTTAGAAAAACGGCCGGTGATTATTTTGATGACAGCATACAGTGCCGAGCCGTTGGCCGAAGACGTTGTTGACAGTAATGTGCATGCTATTTTGCAAAAGCCGTTCAAAGCGTCGCAATTATTTGATGAAATTATTGGCGCATTTGCTCAAGAACCTAAACTCAATGTGCAAACAGTTCCTAAAGAAGATGTGCAAGAGCAACAATCTGGTTTAATACTGTTAGTTGAAGATAACTTTATTAATCAACAAGTGGCCTCTGAGCTCTTGAAAAGTGCTGGATACGAAGTAGTATTAGCCGACAATGGTCAAGTGGCATTGGACTTAATTGATACTAGACCGTTTGACGCAGTGCTGATGGATATTCAAATGCCTGTCATGGATGGCTTAACAGCATCAGCAGAATTACGTAAACGTTATAGCCCGGAACAAATGCCAATTATTGCAATGACAGCCCATGCAATGTCAGGCGATAGAGAAAAAAGTTTAGCTGCCGGTATGAATGCGCATATTACAAAACCTATTGTATTAAACGAGTTATTTGATACTTTGTCATACTGGATTGAATACAAAAACAATAATAAGTCATAGGTGATAGTAGTATCGGTTTATGTCACCCAATGAAGGATTTTCAACAAGGATTTTATATGAACCGACGACATATCTCGTTTGCGATAATGCTGGCTATTAGTCCAGCATTATCTTTACCGTCTTTTTCATCTCACGCGTCCAGTAATATCACTGCTGAAAAAGTAATCAAAACAAGTGACGTTGCAGAAGGGTTTCTTAATTTATATTTTGAGCCTAAAGAGGGGCAACTTTATCTTAAAATAGATCATTTAAACCAGCCTTTCTTAATGTTAACCAGCTTACCTCAAGGGGTCGGTTCAAACGATATTGGCCTTGATAGAGGCCAGCTTGGACGTACTAGAATGGTTCAGTTTGAGCAGCAAGGACCTTACATTGTATTGAAAGAACTCAATACTTTGTATCGAGCCAGCAGTGATAATAAAGCTGAGCGTGCATCGGTAGAGCAAGCATTTGCCAACTCTATTTTGTGGCGGGGTAAATTACTTGATGGCAAAAAACCGTTGGTGGCCATTAATGACTTAGTTATTAATGATTTGCATGGTGTTTCTGATGTATTAACGGCCAGGAAGCAAGGCAGCTATACCTTGGATAAACAACGTTCAGTGATTATGCCGTCACAGGTTAAATCATTCGAACAGAATGCCGATGTGGATGTCAATTTAACCTTCACCGCGAACAAAGCGGGTGATTTAGTCTCGCAAGTGACACCTGACGGTAAGTTTATGTCGGTTAGAATGCGCTATTCATTTGTGCAACTGCCTCAAGAAACTTACCAGCCTCGTGAATACCACCCGATGAGTGGCTATTTATCTGACCAATATTTAGATTATTCAACCCAAGTTGATGAGCCTATTGTTAAGCGGTTTTTGCTGCGCCATCGTCTTGAGAAAGTGACTCCTGGTGATGCCCCAAGTGAAGTGGTTAAGCCGATTACTTATTATTTAGATCCTGGAGCGCCAGAGCCTATTCGCACAGCATTATTAGATGGGGCAAAATGGTGGGAACAGGCCTTTAATGATGCGGGTTTTATTAATGGCTTTAAAGTTGAAATGCTCCCCGAAGAAGCCGACCCACAAGATGTGCGTTATAACATGATTCAATGGGTGCATCGCGCTACTCGTGGATGGTCATACGGCGCTGCGGTAACTGACCCTAGAACCGGTGAAATTATTAAAGGTCACGTAACGTTAGGAAGCTTGCGAGTAAGGCAAGATCATCTTATTGCCAGAGGGTTAACTTCATCTTGGGTTGACCGTGAAGCCGCCGCTGAAGCCTCTATGGCATTATCTTTGGCGCGAATTCGTCAACTATCTGCTCATGAAATTGGGCACACCTTAGGGCTTGATCATAACTTTGCGGCATCAAGTCATAATAATGCGTCAGTGATGGATTATCCTCATCCGTATATTCGTCTTGAAAACGACAAGATAAATATAGATACCCCTTATACCGAAGGCATTGGTGAGTGGGACAAATACACGATTGCCTTTGGTTATGGACCTCAATCTAATCAGCAAGCGTTGTTGTCTCAAGCGCTAAACGAAGGCTATCGATACATTGGTGAAGCAGACTCTCGCGGAGAGGGAGCGAGCCATGTCTATGCCAGCTTATGGGATAACGGCGGTGATGCCGTAGCTGAACTAATTCGTTTAGAAAAAATCAGACGCCATGCTATTGAACGATTTAATGCAGATGCATTATTAGCTGATGATCCTCGAGGTGAGCTAGCCGATGTGTTTGTACCGATTTATTTATTAACGCGTTATCAGGTAGAGGCGGCTGCAAAATGGATTGGTGGTACAGATTATAGTTACCAACAAATTGGGGCGGGTTTGCGTTGGCATTTTGTTAGCCCAACACAACAAAAAGCGGCATTAAATGCATTAATTGCCAGTTTATCTGCAGACAGTTTATTAGTACCAGAAGATGTGATGCAATGGCTGGTACCTAAAGCCGGTAATTATCAAAAAACTCGTGAAAGCTTTCAAGGCAATCTGGGGGTGATTACTGATCAGCTTGCAATGGCTGAAGTGATGAGTCGTCATATAGTGAGCCAAATTTTATCACCTTTACGTTTAAACCGCGTTAATCAAGCGTATATGCAAGATGCTGAACAGCTATCTGTTGTAAAGCTAATTGACCAACTTGTCGGTGCAACCGTGTATCAAGACTTATCAAGAGGCGATAGTTTAGGGGTTAAGTTAAGAGTGAATGCGGTGGTGATAGAAGGGATACTTAACGCCTATCATCATCCCGAAACGGCTAGTGAGGTTAAAGCACAACTGCTAGCTAGACTGGAGTTTACTGTTAAACAGTTAAAACGCAGAAGCACTCGTGCCAGTGAATATCAAGCTGCGCATTATGATTGGTTGTATCAATCGATTGAAAAAAGCTTAGCGTCGCCAGAATATAAAATCATTGCTAACCCATTACCAATGCCTCCGGGTTCCCCCATTTAAAGGCTATTAGTAGGTTAACATGTTAATAAAAAGCTGAAGTTACTCTTCAGCTTTTTTTATGGAATTAAAAGGTTATTTGCCTGGCTTGATCACTTTAGGGTTTCTGGGGAAGAACCAATCTGGCTTTTTATCTAATGATGAAAAACGACGGGTATTTTTATAAGGTAACTTCATAAAACCGCTAATGCCATGGCCTTGTATTTTACTGGTATGGGCAATAATACGGTCTAAACATCCTCTAAAAGCGGCTTGTTTTCGAGGGTTAAGTAATCTGAGATAACTATGAATTTTTAAGTGAGTGGGTAATGCTTCAAAAATAATACAGCCGGTGTGGTGTATTTGGTTAATGATGGCGAGTTCAGCCATAATTTCTTTTGGCAATTCAAGGTTTTCTTCTGGGTCTTTACCGTCTTCAAAATACGAATGTAGCCGAGATCTATCTTCTAAGGTGGGAACATCTCCCACTTCAAACGGCAATTGTAGATCACCGGTGACTTCAAAGGCATGTTCAGGGCTTTGGCGCTCAAGATGCAAGGTGTCTTTAGCATTAAAAAAGCACGCTTTAAATACCCCAATACGCTTAATTCCGCGCGCAATGGTGACCATGTTATTGACCGCAAGAGTTAATGCAGTTTTTACCTGAGGGTCATAGGTGGCTAAATTTGAATCAATATAGACCCCTGAAGGCTGCCAATGAATGGCTAAACCTCCAACAATAGGATATTGCGCTAATTTACCTACAGCGGCAATAAAGCCTTTTTCGGTGTCACCCATACCAGCCATAAAGTTACGATAATATTTATCAACTTGCACATCATCAATATGGTCAATGGGATCTTGAGTGTTGTGCTCTTTCAAGAATGATTTACGCGAACTATAGCTGACCGTTTCAATTGCCTTTACTTTAGGTTGCACCCAAATAGGGATATCGGCTTTGGTGGGTAAGTAAGGGATATCAGGCAATAAAATATGATGCTTTTGACGCATGGATTTTAAAAAATAATCACCTGCTTTATCTCTTAGGTTTTTATCATCACTTAACATGCCATCAAGGGTTTTAGCCAACTCAATGGGTAACCCAATGCTGGTGGCTGGAATGACTTTGGTGCCAAAACGACTAGATTGTCCCGATGCCAGAGCGTAAAGGGTACCGGCAACACCTTGTTCGTCAAATCTTGCTGATGATAATGCGCCATTTAATTGCTCGTCCCCAATAAAATACACATCACCCATTCGAGCATTGGTTTGGTTTTGATCATTAGACATCAGTGACATGACATTTTCATCAACAGGCTGGTTATATTCATCTCGTTGAGCAAATACTGCTGAGCCCCAATCAATAAGTGACAAATGGTCTGACTCAATGTCATAAACAAGATTAGAAGGCTTAATATCACCGTGTACTAAGGGTTTGCCTTTACGAAGGTAATAAAGAATGTTGGCCAGTTGCCGTGCAATACTCATGACCATTGAGGCGGGAAGGGCGCCCATACGCAAACATATTTTGTCTAAATCTTCCCCTTTGGCCCGCTCCATGACCATAATCCCTTGTTTGCCTACTCGTTCGAATTTAATGGCTTTAGGAATATTGGGATGAGTAATAAGGCTAAGCATGTAGGCTTCTTCTTCAAGCCTGTCTTGAATGTTTTGCGGTAGCGTTAATCTAGAAAATTTAAAAACATGAGATTCAGCAACACTGTTAACCCCTGAAAATACAAATCCATAAGCCCCTTTGCCGATAAATTCGATATCGGTGTAGCCTAAGTTTCCTAATTGCTGCTTACATAATCGCACCCATGCTTTGTGTTTGCGCGCATCGTCAGCTTTAAGTAAATAAATGGATTGTTCTTCATTAATATAGAAGTGTTGTAGTTGTGGAGTTTGCAAGCGATACCCTCATAATGTCTGTGTTCATTTAAGCGTTATCTTGCAATGAGTTCAAGGACTTCCTAACTAATTTAATCCAATTAGTAAACCTTGACGTGAATCAATTTACTGAAGTGACCAAATGGTTAATATTAAGTTAGATTTAGCAATTGGCGTGATAAGGAACACACTCATGGCAAATATCTCTAAAACAGATTTAATTCAATTATTTGAGTTTCCTAGAAAACGTATTTTACAGTCGATGGAAGTGACCCATTGTCCGCACGCTGTTTTTTACAATCACTCAGATGAGCAATGTATTACCTGCCATCAGGGGGAAGAATGTTTATGGATGAATCATAACGACGAGCTGGTGTCGATGGAAGACAAGTCGATAGATGATTTAAAGCAGCAATTGTTGGTGGCAGTGGACTTTGTCGATTCTAGTTTAACGCCACATCATTTATCTCGACGCAACTGTCAATGTGACAACTGTGTTTGGCTACGTAAAGTACAACAAACATTGCAAGGTGAATTGCCAAAAGAATAACGTCACAGAAATTTGCTTCTGCTACGCCAAGCTTATAAAGTGAGCCGCAACTTTATCAATTGGAGTCGGTAATGGATCCTAAGTTTTGGCATGACAAATGGCAGATGCAACAAATTGGTTTTCATCAGCCAGAGATTAACCCGTATTTACAACAGTTTTGGTCTGAATTAGCGCTTAAACCTGTGGGTGACATTTTTGTTCCTTTGTGCGGAAAATCTTTAGATATGTGTTATTTGGCTGAGCTTGGCCATAAGGTTATTGGATGTGAATTAAGCCAAACCGCGGTAGAGCAATTTTTTACAGACAATCAACTCAGTTATCAAGCCAGCCTATTAGGCGAACACCAAGTATTTTCAGCTAATCAAATTCAGCTTATTCAAGGCGATATTTTTTCTCTACCGGTTGATGTTTGCAACAGCATTGTTGGGTTTTATGACCGAGCAGCCTTGATTGCGTTTCCAGATGATATGAGAAAAAACTATGCCCAAAAGCTTGCTGAGTTAATTCCAGTCGGTGTATCGGGGTTATTAGTGACATTAGATTATGATCAAGATGCACTAAATGGCCCGCCTTTTGCGGTTAGTCCTGACTGGGTTGAGGCTTACATCGCCCCTCATTTTGAAGTGAGTCAATTATTTTGTGAAGATGTATTGGCTGACAATCCGCGCTTTGTGAATAAACAAGTACCTTGGCTAAATGAAGCGGTATA
This sequence comes from Shewanella gaetbuli, assembly GCF_023284065.1. GTDB lineage: Bacteria > Pseudomonadota > Gammaproteobacteria > Enterobacterales > Shewanellaceae > Shewanella > Shewanella gaetbuli. The sequence goes on from NZ_JAKIKP010000001.1 coordinate 136,242, forward strand.
TAAGCTTACGCGTAAAGCGATTTAACCTGAAATTGGGTTAATTGAAGCCACAAAAAAGGCGAACATAATGTTCGCCTTTTTAAATGGTTAGCGATTAGAAGTCGTAACGCATACCGACTGAGAATACATTATCATCATCTAAATCCATTTTTGCGTCAGCCACTTTGTAATCACCCTCGTACATTGCATAGTGAGCGAAAACTAGCGTAGATTTAGTGATGCGGTAATCAGCACCTACAGTAATGTTTTGTACATTAATGTCTGTACCACCAGTGCCAGAAGCCGCTTTATAGTACTTACCAAAACCTGCGTCATCCATACCATATTCGGCTTTTAAGTTAACGCCGTTTAGGTTGTAAGATAAATTAACGATATAAGAGTTACCATCAACTGAATCATCTGCAACGCTTTCAGAGTTTTGGTATAAACCACCAACCTTAAAATTGCCTATTTTGCCTTGCGCAACTAGACGATATGCATCAATGCCACCAATGGCTTTATTGTAGGCACCGGCAACATAGAAGTTGTGGTTTTTGAATTTCTTATCACCTAATGTTGCACTCACTGCATATTGAGCTTCATCAGAATCTTGATTGTCTTCCATTAAGTAAGTGGCATTAATGGTTAAGATGTCAGCAATCATTGGCGAGTAATACCAAACACCGTCAGCACTACGTGTTTGACCACCTACAATACGGTCGATATCGGCGTTGGTGTTACCAAATAAATCAATTCCGCCTTCAGCTTGCTTGAATACGGTATCATTACGACCGACTAATAAAGAACCTGCACTACCTTTAATGCCTAAAAAGGTGTTACGTGCCTTGAATACATCACCAGAACCTGATGTGTTTTCTACTTGAAATTCCATTTGGTAAATAACATCAACACCATCAGAAATTTTTTCACTGCCTTTAACACCCACATTTGAAAAGTTATTCTCAAAATAGGTGCCATTTTCCCCTTTAGTGACACCGTTAGTTCCGCCTTGTAACGTATAACCATCAGAGTTTGTGATAGATAAATCTAAACGACCATAAAAATTAGGACCGTCAGCAAGCGTCCCAAATGACGTAATTGCTAATACTGACGCTACAGACGCAGATAGTAAGGTTTTTTTCATCTTTCATTCTCCCAGAACATCATGTTCTTTGATTCCATTTTAAGAATGGTTTTAATAGTGACTTTGTCGCAAACCGACCGTGTAACAACCTAGTTATGGATTTTACATTTGTGTTGTTGATAGTTTGTGTGAAAGTTCAAACTTTTCCACTTTACATACCGGTGTTGTTGCAAAACTGTGATCTGGTCGATACTTTACTGTGAAACTTTAGGAGGGAGGCTTTAACATGAGAATAAAAAAACGGCCAACAATGGCCGTTTTATAAAGGGATAGTGAAAAAGTTTAGAAGTCTAAACGTACGCCAACAGTCACAATGTCGTCACTTAAATCAGCTTTAATGGTATCGACTAACATGTCACCATCGTACTTGGTGTAGTGACCATAGACTAAAGTATTTTTGCTTAGACGGTAATCTGCACCCACGCTGAATTGCTGTAGATCAACATCACTTACGGTTTGCATAGTGGCTGAATCATCTTGGCCAACATAACGGCTTACGTACTTACCTAAGCCTGAGTTGTCACTACCGAAAGAAGCTTTTAGTTTTAGATTATCCATTACATAAGCGGCATTGATGATGTAGCTGTCACCTTTTAAGTGTGCTAAATCAGCATCTTTGCTTTCGCTGTGTTGGTATAAACCACCAATGATCACATTGCCAATTTTACCTTGAATTACACCACGGTAAGCTTCAATGTTGCTAATACCGTCTTGGTAAGCCGCAGCAGCATAGAAGTTATGTGATTTAAAGGCTTTATCACCAAAGGTTGCGCTAACGGCATACATTGAGTCTGCTGAAATCTTATTGCCTTTTGAATCAACATGGTTATCGTCGATTAGATAGGTACCATTTAAGGTCATAACATCGGCAATTTTTGGTGAGTAATAAGTAAAACCATCCGCTTCACGATTTTGACCAGCGACTAAAATATCGATGTCAGAGTTGGTGTTACCAAATAAATCGAAACCACCTTCAGCTGATTTAAATACGGTGTCATTACGACCCACTAAAGCCGTACCTGCAGCCGTTTTAATACCAATAAAGCTGTTACGGGCAGCAAAAGTGCTACCAGAGTTATCAAAGTTTGAAACACCAAACTCCATTTGGTAAAGCACTTCTACAGCGTCACTGATTTTTTCAGAGCCTTTAACACCTAACCATGAAAAGTTGTTTTCAATAACAAGCCCATCTTTTTGGTTTTGTGTAGCAATACCTTCGTTTGAGTTTGTTAAAGCTAGATCAGCACGTCCATAGAACTGTGGACCAGTTGCGAGTGCACTAAAAGAAGTTAGCGCGGCACAAGAAAGGAGAGCACTCGTAATTAGGTTTTTTTTCATTTTTTCATCTTCCTTTATTAAGGTAGTGATTATTAAGTCGAAGTGACTATATTTATGGGGCCAGTGTTGGGGACACTGACTTTTTAATTCACGGGGGCAGTCTGACAAAGTTACTTTTAGGAAAGTGTGATTTGGATCAAAAGTATATTTTTTTCCTTTGTAAACATTAACTTGAATGCATTTTGATTATCATCTTTATAACGTTTTGTCTTTCTTGGTAGGCCTTGAGCGTATCAATTCACCACAGTGATAAACTTAATTAACCTTTAACTCATCATTGTATCAGTCTGGTTAGCCGGCACGGTGGATTGGTATGTAATCTACTCGTGTGAATTGTGACAAATAGACATTATGGTTTATTGGCAATAGCCATTTAGCTTTTTTGCTTACTCAGTTAAAATAAGCCTCTTTAATTTCAGTGCCATTATTAGGAACAAGCATGTTGTCAGAAGCTTATATTAATCGTTTTGCGGGTATTGGCCGTTTATATGGACAACCTGCGCTGCAAGCTTTTGCTAACGCTCATGTCGTGGTAGTGGGCATTGGTGGAGTAGGTACTTGGGTAGCGGAAGCGCTTGCAAGAAGCGGTATTGGTAAAATAACGTTAATTGATTTAGATGATATTTGCGTGACCAACACCAATCGTCAAATTCATGCTTTAGCTCAAACCATTGGGCAATCAAAGGTTGAAGTGATGGCGCAACGAATCAAAGACATAAACCCTGACTGTGAAGTAGTTGAGGTTGAAGACTTTATCACCCTTGATAATTTGAATGATTATTTTCCAAGAACTCATGCCAATGTTGCGGTTGAACGAATTGATTATGTGATTGATTGTATTGATGCCGTTAAACAAAAAGCCGCGTTAATTGCCCATTGTAAGCGTAATAAAGTCCCGTTGATTACCATTGGTGGTGCAGGGGGGCAAACCGACCCCAGCCAAATTCAATTAACTGATTTAGCCAAGACTGTTCAAGACCCATTGTTGGCTAAAGTGCGTAATATTTTACGTAAAGAATATGGTTTCAGTAAAAACCTACAGCGTAGATTTGCCATTGATGCGGTATTTTCAACACAGCACTTAGTTTATCCCCAGGCTGATGGAAGTGTGTGTGCCACCAAGGCTACCGCAGAGGGGAGCATGAGAATGGATTGTGCTTCAGGTTTTGGTGCCGTCACTATAGTAACCGGCACCTTTGGATTTATGGCTGTAGGAAGGGTATTGTCAAAACTTGCCGACAAAGTAAAAAAGTAACTGCCTAAAGTTAAAGGGTTTAAGTTAAAAGCTTGTAAGCTAGAAATTTTTAGCTTAATGATTCAGTCACTTCTTGCTCTGGTTGATTAGGAAAGCTCACAATAAACATGGGGCCTCCTAATGGTGATATTGGCTCAAAATCTATTTTGCCATGTATTAAGGTCGCGGCATTAAATGCTGCTGCTAAACCTAAGCCGATGCCACCTTTATTTCTTGTGGTGGTGTAAAACGGTTCGAACATATGTTCCGCTACATCATCAGGAATACTCAAGCCATTATTTTGAATTTCAATGGTAACGTCATCTTTCTCAAGGGTGACCTTGATGTAAATTTTACTATGTTCTACGCCTTTAAATGCATGAGTATAGGCATTGGAGATGATATTAGTGATGATTTGGTTAAGGAGATTGATGTTGCTATTGATATTAATATCCTCTGACACATCCATTGTTATATCAACATGTTGTGGTGAAAACATTATTTGAGCTGAGTCGACAATATCTTCAAGTTTGGCTTTTAAATTGAACTCAGTATTTTTTTCATGACGTTGTTCAGCAGCAACCGTTTTGAATTTTTGAATTAAGGTGCTGGCTCGAGTGATATTATTGACAATGAGCTGACAGCTTTGTTGGTACTCTTCTAAAATTCGATTGATTTCTTCTAAGGTTGCATCTTCACTATGAATCAATTCAATAAGGTCTTCAACATGAGATAATTGAGAGCTTGCAGCCGTCAAACAAATGCCGATAGGGGTATTAATTTCATGTGCCAAACCAGAAACTAAGCCACCTAACGCTGCCATTTTTTCTTTTTCAACTAATACTTCTTGCGCACGCTTCAAGATTAATAACGATTGCTCTAACTCTTGAGTTTGTTCTTTTACTTGTCTAGCTAATTCGTCTTTGTAGCTGCGTTCAAGTTCTAGTAAACGCTCACGATCTTCTAAGGCATCTTGTAAGGCTTTTTTAGATTCTTGTACTTCTGCAAATGAGGCTCTAACCTGCTCTTGCATGGTATTTATTGCCCTAGCCACTAAGCTAAACTCGTCTTGTTTGTCAGTGCGATTAAACGCAAGTGGCTTAAAGGGGCTATTTAAACTAATTTTGTCACAATATTGACCCAGCTTGAGTAGGTGTTGAGTGATGTTTAGCCATACTAAAAATAGAATAAATCCTGCAACAAGGAAGGTTTTAATCGCATTAGATAATAAAATAATGATGGCTTTGTCGTAGAGTCGGTCATAAATAATATTTAGGTCAGCTTGAACCAAGAGTGTGCCAACTTTGACATTACTTGAGTTGCTATAAATTAGGTCGAATTGTTTTTCTATGGTAGAGGTTTGTTGAAATTCACCCGCCGACCATTCTTGGCCGCTGTCATCTTTAATGAGTATGTAGTTAATGTCAGGTAATTGACTCAATCCATCAAGTTGAGTGTTTATCAAGCGTTCATCAATAACCCAAATACTTGACGCTAACACTTCCAAGTTGACCTTTTCGATACTTGAAAAAGCTCTATCGATTCGATCCACATCACTGTTGTAGTCATTAAATAACTGATAAACCGTAGTCACTAAGGTGATTAAGGAGCTAAAAAGGACGATCGACAACATAAGTTGTCGACCGATAGGACTCGTAAAAAGTTGTCTTGAAAATGTGAACATAGTATTTGTGTAATTTTTCTAATAGCTTATAGATTTAAGTTAGTGCAAAAACAACATTTAAGCCACTATTTATTCACAAATGGGTTGTTGTTTTTTTCAACATCTGCAACTAACTCATTGCTGAATATTTACACTAATTTTTGACGTGGATTTATGGCATTGTTTTTGCTTTCTCAGTTTAGCGGTTCAATTTTCTGACGCCAGGTGAAATATGAGAGAAATCATGATTAAAGCAATTGATGTAAGCAATGTTAAACGGAGTTTTATGAGCGTAATGTTGTGGCTGGTTATTGTTTGTGTCGGGTTAATGTTTGCTCCTCAGGCCTTATTACAGCAACTTTCATTGGCTGATTTTGTTATGCAATATAACTTTATCATTGGATTAGGGTTAATCATTGGTGCAGCTTACTTTTTAAGTCAGCTTGTGAGTTTTATTACTGACGAGTCAATTCAGCATTTACAAAAGAAACGCACCGTTGAAACCATCGAAGCCAAAGTGAAATTATTAGACCCAGCAGAACGCGCATTATTAAGAGAGTTTTTTTTACAAGGTGCTACTCTGCTCGCGTTACCGCAAAATGAGTTAGCCGTAAAAAGTTTACTGGAGACTAATATTTTGGAAAAAGTAGGCAATGAGCGACATTACGCCATACAAGGCCCTACTGCAGAATACAAAATATCCATGTCAGCAAGAATTTATTTAAATCGTGATGTTCTTAGATTACCGGCAGGGGAGCCAACGCCAGAAGAGTTAAGCTACCTAATAAAAACACGGCCTCATTTTATTAATGGTTTAGTACAACCCCGTAAACATGCAGCGTAGGGTTTAATGGGTTGAGGTTCTTAGTCTAAAACCCATTTATGGTCTTACTTTTCAGGTAATAGAATGGGGCTGTGAGATATAAAAAAGGGGCTAAATTAGCCCCTAAAATGTTTCAAAATTAAACTAAAAAGAACAAAAATGACGCTCAAAAACACAATATGAATAATAAAATCGGTGTTACACCATTATTCATTATTGGAGGGGGCAGACTTCACAACAAACATCCACATTAGATACGAAATAATGCCGAATGTTGAAAAAATAACAATCATCGACATTAACCCAATCGGGTTACCAAACATTAAATCTAACCAAAATGCCATGATAATTTTCCTTTTAATTGTGAAGTCATGGTTATCATAATGCTGCTTTAAATTAACATTGCTGATCTCGATCAATATTTGGTGCTATTCATTAGTTAGGTTGTTGTTGAAATGTGATCTTTGTTGCATAAGTTGAATGAGTAACAGAAGCGGCTATATAACGAGAGGTTAATTCAGCTCCACAATATTGAATTTATTATCACGGGTTTAATTTAGCGCTGAGATTTTAAGCGTTCACACATAATTGTCTAGAAACTCCAATCAAAGGGCTTGCGATTGTCTGAGGCATGGGTATAATTCCGGTCACTTAACTGAACCTTATCAGTTTTGTTTAGTGCCGGTGTGGTGAAATTGGTAGACACGACGGATTCAAAATCCGTTTCCTTCGGGAGTGGCGGTTCAAGTCCGCCCACCGGTACCACTATTTAAAATAAAGCCTCGACTTATGTTGAGGCTTTGTTGTTTCTGGCATATCAAAATCGCTCTTCAATTTCACTTTCTCGACCATCACGTCAATTCATGAGGTAGCTTTAACGCCGAAATACTCTGTCGGCTTTGTGGCGATGTGGGAGCAGCATGGTAATTTTCGTACTGGTTTTGAAGCTTATTACACCATTGTTCAACGCTTAATTGACAACTCATATATGGCTGAGTCTGATCCCAATTCCGTCATCCTCGAGATCTTTTATCGAGGATCTGTTTTTAGTTTTTGAGGCTTAACCAAAAGATTCCGGCCCACAAGCATCGCCGGAATGACGATTGATGCCCCGTCACCTTCGAAATAACCCAACCCGTCATCCTCGAGATCTTTTATCGAGGATCTGTTTTTAGGTTTTGGGGCTTAACAAGGAGATTCCGGCCCACAAGCTTTACCGGAATGACGGTTGAGATAAGTTTTACCGGAATAACTATTGATATAAGCGTCGCCGGAATGACGGTTGATACCCCGTCACTTTCGAAATACCCCAACTCGTCATCCTCGAGGTCTTTTATCGAGGATCTGTTTTTAGGTTTTGAGGCTTAACCAACAGATTCCGGCCCACAAGCTTTGCCGGAATGACGATTGAGATAAGCTTTACCGGAATGACGGTTGATATAAGCATCGTCGGAATGACGATTGATATAAGCTTTACCGGAATGACGATTGATATAAACTTTACCGGAATGACGCTTGATACCCCGTCACCTTCGAAATACCCAAACCCGTCATCCTCGAGGTCTTTTATCGAGGATCTGTTTTTACTTTTTGAGGTTTTACCAACAGATTCCGGCCCACAAGCTTTACCGGAATGAAGATTATATTTTGCTGGCGATTAACCAACTAAATCTGTTCGCATTGCATCAACACGATATTAATAATACGAGTGACTCCTAGGCATTAACTGATTCACATTCAGCTAGGGTTGATGCTATCCAATTGGTTGCGTCAGACATGGAGCTAAATATTTTTATATTGTCGGCACGCATGGACGGGGCTAAATTTTTCATGATGGTGGCCATAATGGCGGCAGGAAAAACAAAGGCTTTGCCCTGCATATTTTGTTGGTTGACCCAAATATTATACTCTTCTAACACTTGGTATGCTTCAGGTGTGCCGCCAAGTAACTCAGAATTATCAATCAGCATAGCGAAGGGTTGTTGGTTGAAAGACTTCACAATTTCGATAACGGCACAGGTATATCTGTGAGCTCCGTATTCATTAAACGAGCCGATCATTTTTGATTTTATTACTCGTCCTTCAACAGCAATTGTAAACTCTCCGTGCTCAACTGACATAAACATCCCCATCAATTAGTTTTACACATTGATAACATGACAGCGTTGTCTGGCGCAATAATTTATCGATATTGTTGAGTGTTTTAATTATTTTCTTTCTATTAAATCGAATAATAAAGCAGTTTTAATATGATTTTAATGAATATAATAGGTTGGTAGGCTACAAAAATCGATGTAAACGTGAGTAGAGGTTGCAATGCAAGTCATTAGTAAACTGCGTGCTAAAGCCGCACAAGATGGTGATGGTGTTAACATTAATCGTGTGGCTGATTTTAATAAAGTCAGCCTAGACCCTTTTTTGATGCTAGATGAAATTAAGTCAAATGATAGCCAAGATTTTATTGGTGGGTTTCCACCGCATCCGCATAGAGGGATTGAAACCTTTACCTATATTTTAAAAGGCGGTTTTGAACATCGCGATCATATGGGAAACGTCAGAGCTATTCGAGCGGGTGATGTTCAATGGATGAGCACCGGCAGTGGTGTGATTCATTCTGAAATGCCTTTATCTGATGCTACAGATGGCCTTCATGGGTTTCAAATTTGGTTAAATATGCCTGCCAAAGATAAAATGAACCCTGCACGGTATTTTGATACAACCCAACACCCAAGCCCCGTTATTGAGCATAAAAATGGCGCTAAATTAATTGCCTTAGCAGGTCAGTGGCAGTTTGCAGATGATGTTGCAACTGTTGCTACCAATACGCATATAAAGGGGTTAGCGGGCAATGCCGCAATTGCCGACTTAACTCTTACAGCTAACACTAAAGTGGCAATTGATTTAAGTGGCTATCAAAGTGTTAATATTTACCTGTATCAAGGTGAGCTGAAAATAGAAAGTGATTTTAAAACAGAGATTTATACTGCAGGAAGTATGTTAACCATCAACCCTCAAGTATTAGCCCAATTTTGTGGTGGCAATGCGGGGTTAGGGGGCTTAATTTTGGCTGGCACACCCATTAATGAGCCAATAGTTCACATGGGGCCATTTGTGATGAACACCCAAGCTGAAATTGAACAAGCCATTGATGATTATCAACAGGGGCGTTTTGGCCACTTATGATAAAACAATAGGCAGGCAATTTTTAAGGTTTGTTGGTATAATAGCCATAGTTGTGGTCAAAGTTTTTCACTTTGGCCTTTTTGTTTTCCGTTAGCGTTTCAGCACAGGATATTCCTTTGAGCCAGTCACCATCGCAAGTTGCCCGTCAGGCATTTTCATCATTAAAGTTAAAAACCGAGTTAACAGATAACCTTAGCACTATGGGTTATGACACTATGACTCAAATTCAAGCCGAAAGCTTACCGCATATTTTGGCGGGTGATGATGTTATTGGCCAAGGAAAAACCGGCTCAGGTAAAACCGCCGCATTTGGCTTAGGTTTGTTAAATAAGCTAGAAGTGAAACGTTTTCGAATTCAAACCTTAGTATTGTGTCCAACACGCGAATTAGCCGATCAAGTAGCCAAAGAAGTGCGTACTTTAGCGCGAGGCATTCATAACGTTAAAGTGCTTACCTTGTGTGGAGGTGTACCTATGGGGCCACAAATCGGCTCTCTTGAACATGGCGCACATATTATTGTGGGTACACCAGGGCGAATTATTGATCATTTAGATCGCAACCGCTTAGACTTAAGCAATGTGAATATGTTGGTATTAGATGAAGCTGATCGTATGCTTGAAATGGGCTTTCAAGAACATATTGACGCCATTATTGAGCAAACGCCACATCAGCGCCAAACCTTATTATTTAGTGCCACTTTCCCTGAGCAGATTCAATCTATTGCTGAACGTATTATGTATAAGCCTGTTATGGTTAAGGTAGAGTCTACCCATGACAATTTAACCATCGAGCAGCATTTTTACCGTATTGAAGATAACCAAGGTCGTTTAGAAGCCCTAAGGTTATTACTGCTAGATAAGCAACCAGAAAGTGCAGTGGTGTTCTGTAATACTAAACGTGAAACCCAGCAAGTGGCTGATTCGTTGAGTGAATTTGGTTTTAGCGTTTTAGCTTTACATGGCGATTTAGAGCAACGTGATCGTGACCAAATGCTACTGCAATTTGCTAATAAAAGTGCCCGTATTTTAGTGGCAACTGATGTGGCCGCCCGTGGTTTAGATATTGACGCATTAGATGCGGTATTTAACTATCACTTAGCTTATGACACTGAAGTCCATATTCACCGTATAGGCCGTACCGGACGCGCCGGTAGCCAAGGTGCAGCCTATAGCTTTTTTGGTGAAAGTGATGGCTACAAAATGGCAATGATTGAAGAAGCATTAGATAAAGAAATCACCCCATCGACTTTACCTGCATTAAGTGTATTGAATAAAGCCCCGCTTGAAGCCCTAATGCAAACCATTCAAATTGACGCGGGTAAGAAGCAGAAAATTCGCCCTGGTGATATTGTGGGTGCGTTAACGGGCGATAACGGCATTGAGTTTAACGATATTGGTAAAATTAAAGTCACTGATATTCGTGCTTATGTTGCGGTTTCACGTCATGTAGCCAAAAAAGCATTAAATAAAATTACTAAAGGCCGGTTAAAAGGTAAAACCTGCCGAGCATGGTTTATGTAATAGTTTTTTGTAATTGGTTACTTAGTGGCTGGGTAAGTAAAGCCTTGTCGTGACCCAAACAAAAAAAGAACCTTAATGGTTCTTTTTTGTTTTTAAGCAGGTTGGGGTGTAAGTATTTGAGGGGTTATTTTATGGCTTGCTTAAATTCCGCCCGAGTTTGTTCGTTAGCTTTACTGTACCAATAGTCGAGCATTTGGCGAATTTCAGCTTGGTCTTGCTCAATGGTTTTTGGCACAGCCTTGCTGTCGTTAGCGGTGTCAGCTGCGATTGCTACGGCCGTTGGCGCAACAATTGAAGTCGTCGTTTGAGTGGTTGTAGCAACAGTGGCGTGGCTATCATTTATTGCGTTCGATGTTAGCGGGATAAATTGCTGAACCGAAGCAACTTGCTCCATTTGGTTATATTGTGCCATTTCATCTTGATAGTCTCGGCCTATCTGTAAGCCACTTTTTAACAGTACATCTAGGGTTAAACTCACTTGTTGGTCAGCGCTTTTAATGACAACATTTGGATTTTTATTGAAATTGTTTTCAGCTCGATTATTACGAATTGTCGGTAGCTCAATGCGATATTGTTGGTCTTTGGCGTTAAAATTAACAATAACCACTTCAGATTCAAACTGCTCTTGGTTGCCTCTTTCACGGTATGAACCTTGATAGCGAAAGGCAATTTGGTTTAGCCCTATAGCAAGAGGTAAGTTATTTTTTACTTCAATGGATTTGCCATTATGAACAAGTACATTAACATTGTTTGGAATCGTTAAAGATGCCGCCATTATTGTGCTAGGAATTAAGCTAAATGTGACGACGATGATGGCAATAAACTTATTCATTCAATTATCCTGTGTTGAAACAATAGTAATACTAATTGTAATAATTAACTGATCACCCTAGCTTGTTAAAATACTCGATAACGGCGTTAGATTTTTTGATAGTACAATAATTGCTTATCAAAAAAATCAGCCTTGTTATCAAGTATTTTCCTACGCTATTTCTGTAAGCTTACTTATGGTGATTGGTATAAAAGACAACTGAGTATAGCCTTAATTCTTATGAAAAGTGTGACACACTAGTGAATTAAGGCATGTCATCTTTAGGTAAAATGTTATGACCCCAGCGGTAAATTTAGTTAAAAAACACCAACTGCCTTATCAATTACATGAGTATCAACACGACCCCAGTGCCCAGTCTTATGGATTGGAAGCCGCTGAAAAATTACAAGTTGACCCAGCTTTAGTATTTAAAACCTTAGTGGTATCCACTGACAGCAAACAGCTTGTGGTGGCTATTTTACCGGTAGAGCATCAGTTAAACCTGAAAAAAGTCGCCAAGGCGATAAAAGCTAAAAAAGTGCAAATGGCTGATAGTGCATTAGTGGAGCGAACCACCGGATATATTTTAGGCGGCGTGAGCCCATTAGGGCAAAAAAAGCGCCTGACTACTGTGATTCATCAAAGTGCTGAAGCGCTTGCGCAAATTTATTTTAGTGCAGGAAAGCGGGGCTTAGAATTACAGATGTCGCCAATTGATTTACAAAGCTTATTGACTGCAAAGTTTGTTGATATTATTAATGACTGACTTTTATCACTATGCCTTGTTATTACTAGCTTTTTTATAACGAAAACTCGTAAAAACCAAGCTAGCAATAATTCATTGCTAGCTTGGTTTCACCTTGCATTAGCTTACAGTTTGCTTGTATCAGTGGCGTTGGTATTAGTAGCACTTTTTATTAAGTCGCAAGGCGATGTTTCTGGGCCTGTTAATACTGACGGCTCAATTTGGGCTAAACATTTCCAATGGATAAAATTGTTTTCAGTACCAATATTTGGCGTAAAAGTGAGCCGTGAGTCTTCACCATAATACTTTGCCAACTTCACCACAATGTCACTAGATTCGGTTAGGTATAAATCGTTGATTAACGGATGAGATGTTAAGTCATTCACCGGTAAGTCAATATTATCATCAGGCTTTGGTAGTCTTGATTGGTATAGGTAAAAGTCGGCAACGGATATTTTGGCTAACTGTGATAAATCTACAATAGAGTTCAATTGCAGTTTTAAATTTAACCCTTGGTAACTGCCATTTACTGGCGTTTCTACTGTTTTTTTGTCTTCTACCTTAGTTAAACTGGTTGCCGCTATTTGAGTCACAGGTGCTTGCTGGGAAGCAATTAATTGTTGGGTTACTTCATCAATGGACTCTTGGTTATTTAAGGTTCTTCGCATGACTTGCGAAGTATTATTGGCAGATGCATTTACAGTGGTACTAACGTTTTGTTGTTCAGTGGCTACAGCGGGTAGAACAACTCGGTCAGCAATTGCCATGCTAGTCACATCAGCAACTTGTTCCACGTTGCTGATAACATCTTCATCAACAAACTCTATTGGCGCAGTTGAGATTGGCATTGAGTTTCCAATAGTGGGAGTTTCCACATCAACAATGACGACTGGAATAGGTTGAGCTTCATGGATGGCTTCAGAGGGGGCTATTTGAATCGTTTCAGTCAGTGCAACTTCTGTGTCAGTATTTTCAGTATCAATATCCGTAACAATCTCAGTAACAATATCAGTAACAGTATCAGTATTGCCAATTGTCTCCACGACTTCAGCTGCGGTTGGAGTCTCTTGTGGCACGATTTCAGTTTTTTCCGAAGTAACCGCTATTTCTTCTATTTTTTCTACTACTTCAATTTCTTCTATTTTTTGTGCCTCTAGGGCCACCACTATAGGGTTATCCTTTATGGCGTCTAGTTGAGCAATTTCGGTTTCTGTTGTTGCAGCATTAATTTCTTCTGAGTTAGTTTTTGGGGACTCTACAACCTCTATCTCAGCCGATTTACTATTAATTTCTTCATTGCTAGGCTGAGCCACTAAGGCAGTTTTAGTGTCAATTTTAATTTCAGATTTAACTTCTTTAGTGCTCGTTTGTACAGTTTGGTCTACCTGAGCAATATCAGTTTCAGCTTTATCAACAATCACTTTTTCGCTAACAACTTGATTGACTTCAGTGTTTGCTACTGTCACTTCTTCAATAACCTTTACGGGTAAATTAACGTCTGCAATTTCTTCAACGATTTGTTGTGGCTCAATATGATGTGTTTCGGCTGAAACAGGTGCCTCATTAATGGGTTGCTCACCAGCGGTTATAATGTTGCCAGCGCTTTGTATTGCAATGGTCGTTTCAGCTGAGATGTTTTCATTTGCTTTGCTATCTAATTCTTCAGTTTCTGCTGATGTTATAACGGTATGAGTTGGGCTCTGTTCTTGTGAGCTTAAATCAATGTTTGGTATCGCCTCTTTGGCGCTGTCAACAAGATTGCTTGCAGAATCAACAATCTGATTTAAGGTATTTGAAGCATCTTGTTTTAGTGCACCAAAGTCTGTTGAAGCAATACGAATTGCTAAGGTTTTTTCATTAGGATCTTTTGGGCTACCATCATCAAGAAATAACACTTTTATTGCTACACTGACAATAAGCAATAATGAAATATTGATCAGCCAATGATTGAGGTCACGCTGTTTAGATTTAGTTTTTTTATGTGGTACAACGCGAGTGATATTCTTATGTTTTGCAATCACTTCACGAGCAATTTCTTCTATATCTTCTCGCTCAATGGTAGTGATGTCATCTAAGGCCTGTATGTAATCTAGCGGTAACTCCATATGATCAGGATGTTTAGTACCATGACGAAGAGCATCCACTTCAAGAACACGATTCTTGATTTCTTCGATAATGATATTTTGTTGGCTAGGTTGACTAGCTTGGCTCATTGTATTCATCCCTTCAGAATCATAAGACAATTAAAGTTGTGTTTGTTATTTATGCAGTTCTGTTGCTGCATGCTTGCTGGTTTTCAAGCTAACTCGGCGTGAAATATCGTTATCAGTATGGTTCTTTCGCTGAGTTTTTAGCGGACGCATGACGGGATGAGTGAATGTTAATTCACTGGTTTTACAAATGGTTACCCTGTTTTTATTGTTACAAGTAAACCCTAATTCACTTAATTATTATTTGTTGTGAATGACGGTTTGCATGCGCGCGCTTCCTTCGCCGCACACAAGATAACCTAACTGATACAAACTTTACAAATTTTTTAACAATTATGTGTCATTATTCTGTCTCATATTTTTTGTGAATAATTTTCTTATTATGAACAGTGAGTTATTTCTTATGAACTTGTCAAATAATCAACGGTATCGGTATGTTATAGGATGTTTAGGTGTTTTTTAGTCATTTATAAGCGTGTTATAGCATCAAGACGACTACTCGCTAATCTGCACAAATAGCATTAAATAAGTAACATTTTTTTTACAAGTCAGTTAACCTAATCGGCAAGTTTAGCTGTGACTATTTCAGGCTCGATGAACTGATTGGGTGATTGAGGTAGCTTAAAATGTCAGTGCTAATGCATCTTTATGTTAGGGATACAAAATGTAACTTATATCTTTTTCTTTTCTAACAAGTGTTTAAGTTTCTACTTTGCAGATTCCGTTGCATATTGTTTAAGGTATTCTTAATTACTCATTACTATAGGTATATAAAGGTAAACATAAACGTGGAGTTAACATGACTGCGACACAGTATAAAATTGGTGAATGCATATTAGACACCAATGTCATGTCACTGACCCACAAGGATGAAGTGGTCAAGCTTTCAGCAAAAGTCTATGAGTTATTGAAGCTGTTTATTGAAAATGATGAACATATAGTTTCAAGACAACAGGCGATTGAAAGTATTTGGGAAGGAAACCAAGGTGTAGGTGAGAAAGGGTTTACTAATTCAGTTTGGTTGTTAAGGAAAGCATTTAAAGATTTAGCCATTGAAGATGAAGTACTGCTGACTCTACCTAAATTGGGTTATCAACTTGTGCTACCGATTCAAACATTTCAAGACACTAAAGCTGAGCAACCGTTCATCGCGTCTAAGCCAATGAAGTTTAATCAGCTTAAAACTTCATTTGGCGTCATCATTGCTTGTTTAGTATTAATTGGTTACTTAGGTTATGAGCGATTATTGCCTGAGAAAAAAAACAAAAATGTGCTCACTATTGTTTCGCCTACTAAGCAAAAAATAACTAATTTTGAAGGGGTAGAAGAGCACATTGCGGTTTCTAATAATGGCCAACAGTTAGCAATGCAATGGCGCTCTGGTGACTTACCCGGAAAAATTTATATTAAAGATCTTGCGCGCGCGGATTCATCATTAACGTTAATTTCTTTTGGTGAGTATGAAGAGGCTTCACCTGCTTGGTCAAAAGCAGATGACAAACTCGCTTATATACGGGTGTTACCGAATGGTGGGTGCGAAGTTAGGGTAAGAAATTTACTGCAAAATACCGATAGGTTTGTTGCAGATGGTTGTTTTTACCTGCCTTTTAAAAGGGTGTTAACTTGGTCTAAAACCGATGACAATGCGGTCATTTTTTCTAAACAGCTATCAGATCGTGTCGCCTTGTTTTCCTATTCACTAGAGGATAACAGCGTTAAACAGCTGTCATTTCCACAAAAGAATGAAATCGACTTTGCTCCTCACCCATTAAATGAACCTCAAAAATTGGCATTTATTCGTGAAAAAAGCACTTCAATGCAAATGAGTTTGCTGATTTTGAACACGGCTAATGAGCTCAGCGAACAGGATAATATTGTTGATGTAATAACAAATAAAGTCACCATTGTAGATTTTGATTACAGCACAATAGGCGATGCATTTTATGTGAATCATATTGAAAACTCAGCCTTAACCATTACTAAGGTAACCCTGTCTGGTGAAGTGGTTTTTTCGGTGGCGCATTCAGGTATGCCAAGTAATGTGACCTTCTCTGATGCCACGAATACCTTGTATATAAGTGAGCACATTTCAAAAGAGTATATTGGCCAACTGAGTTATGACGGTCAGCAGAATGTGCGCAAAATATCCTCTTCTTCACGTGATATGTATGCACGTTACTCTACAACTACTGACGATATTATCTTTTTATCTAACCGTTCAAAGTTGTGGGGCATTTGGAAAAATAATCAGGTCACCAGTAAAAGCTTGACCAAAAATATGGGTAATGCCGGGGTGGCTGCAATGTCACCAACCAGTGGTAAATTTGTGGTGCCTGTACACAAAGAGGACAACCAAGTGCTTTATTTAGGCGACATAGAGTCAGAGTTATTTGAAGTGATTGATTTACAAAACTTGTCTGCTGAAAACTTGAGTTGGGCCAAAGACGGTCAGTCAATTTATTTTAAAGGTTTTACTGACCAAGAAAGTGCCATTTATCAATATCATCTTACTGATAAATCGCTGACTAAGCTTAATTTGACCCAGGCCAATTATGTGGTTGAAGGTGCGACGCCTAACACCTTGTACTTCTCAAAATTTAATTTAAATGGTCTGTGGAAGTTAGATGTAGCAACAAACGACGTATCTTTGGTTACTGATAAATTAGCTAAATATGATTTTGGTGCTTTTTATCATGAAGATGATGCAGTTTATTTTGTCTCAAGAACAAACCAAAGCGACAAAGTGTTACGAATTAACTCTGATAACAATATTGATACAGTCATGAGTTTTCCTGCAAATAATATTCGTAAATTTTTTGGTATTTCCAGTGCAGATAAGCAGTCAATGTTACTGACTTTAAAGGTGGCAAACGAAGCAGATATAGTCGGGTTTACATTTCGGTAACATTTATAAGGGTTTGTTTTAAAACAAATTAGATATAAAAAAGACCTAAAAAAGACATAAAGAGATTAAAATACGATGATAAAACGAGGTTAAGCTTATTGTGGTGTTGTTCCTGTCGAGTTACTAATTGGTTAAAGGTCTGGAAAAGTCCTTAATATAATTAATAACATTGAAGGAATAGAAATGAATTTTAAAAAATGCACAATAGCAATGTGTGTCACTTCAGCGCTGATTTCAGGCGCTGTTCTGGCAAGCACACAAACAGAAAGTACCCTTGTCGCTTTTGGGCAAACTCAATCAATTGAGCGCACTCCATATACTTTTTATTTAGAGCAACAAACGGACCTATCAAATACTAATCGCGCTTTATTACAAAAAGAAGTCGAACAAATTAAACAAGCGCAAAAAGCATTTTTTGAGCAGGTTAATCAAATTGATGGCGGCAATGCAAAACTGATTTCTAGTTCTCAACTACTTGCCAATATCGTTACCATTGAAGTTAATCCACAAAACCTCGCTGCAATTAGAGCCTTACCAGGTGTTAAAAATGTTTTCCATGCTGACCGCAGCTCAGTGGTTCCAACTAACCAAAATATCAGCCTAGAAAATGCTCAAACAAACGCGGCGATTGCAAGCGCAGAAGAAATTGAGCTAATGCAGCCATACACCGGTAGTGAAACTGCTGGCGCAGGTGTTAGCGTTGCTATTATTTCGACCGGTATTGATTACACGTTACCAATCTTTGGTGGTTCAGGTGTTTATGGTGATGATTCTGATCCTGAAGTGCCACCTGCTAAAGGCAGCTACCTTGACGCTTTAGCCAACGGTGCGATTGAATATGATGGTTTCCCAACAAGCGTAGTTGTTGGTGGTATGGATTTTAAGGGTGAAAATTTTGGTAAAGATACTAACCCTATAGATCAAAATTATACATATGAATCATGGAATGGTTGGGAGTATCCAACGGGCTTAGGTACTGAGCTTGCCAGTGTTGTTCACCAGCTTGCACCAGGTGCAGAATTACATGCATTAAAAGTTTACAACGTTAGCCCTACATACGGTTCAGGTCCTTTCGTTAACACAATCATAGATGCATTAGAGTATGCATTAGATCCAAATGAAGATGGCGACTTTTCTGACCATTTAGATGTGGTATTAATGGAAGCCAGCGGTGCTGGTGCATTCTTTGATATCGATGGCAACGCAGGTGTTACCCCTTTACAATTATTGTTAGAAAAAGTATCCGCTATGGGGGTTACCGTTGTTACTCATGCTGGTGAGTATGGTGAGTATTCATTGCGTGGAGAAGCACAGTCTAAGCACCGTGGTTGGATATCAATTGAAGGTTCACCGACTTCAGTGATGACTGTGGGTGCTGTTGAGCAAAATGATAATGGAGACTTAGCTGTACCAACTTGGGGAGTGATGGGGCCAGTTCGTGGTTCATTAGCTTTAAAACCTGAAGTTGTGACTCATTCAGATGAACAGTCTGTTGTAAAAATTTCTAACGCTGATGAGACAGCATCTAAAACCGGTACACGCTCAGGGGCATTAGTTGCTGCAGCGCGTATGGCTGCTGCTGCCGCTGTTGTTAAGAGTCATTACCCATCATTTGGTCCTGCAGAAATTAAAGCATTATTAGCTAATACCGCAGTTAATGAAGGTATATACCGTGATGACGGCATGACAATGGCAGAGATTTTATCTGTAGGCCACGGTGTTGAAAATGTTGATGCTGCAGTTTCAAGCCCATTGATTATGTGGGAATCTGAGTCTTATCAACCATATATTCAGTTTGGTATGCATGAGGTGGATAAAGTTAAAGTCATTCACAAGCAAGTGACTATTCGTAACTTATCTGATACAGCGCAAACTTATGCCGTTGAGTTTATTCAAAATGGTGAAAAAGCTGCTCATGAAGCATTAATGGTCAACTTACCTGAAACAGTAAGTGTTCCAGCTAACTCAACTGTAAAAGTGCCTGTTAGCATTACTATTGATGGCACAAAACTACCTAAGTGGCCATTAATGATGACCGCTGATCACACCGATGCTAACTTAACCTCAACTGAGTTAAATGGCTTTATTAAGTTAACTGCAGATGACAAACCTGCACTTAATTTAGGTTGGATGGTTAAAGCGCGTAACAATACGACTATTACCAAGCGCCCTCAAGCTATGGAGTTTCCAAAGCGTTTAGGCTGGAACCCTGATTTAGGTATGACAGAGTATGTGCAACTTGATTGGGGTCAAGCTTTGTATCCATCTGAGTCTGAATTTGGCTTCTCAGGTTATTTTTCACTCGTATCATCTTTTGTGAATAACTCACAAACTGAAACGACATTTCAAGCGTTTCCTCTGTTAATTCATAATCCAAATGAACCGACAGAACTTGAAGATGTTAAAGGCCACAAAATTCGTGCTGTTGGTGCGACAATGCTTGATGATGCAATGTGTACTGTAACAGGTAAAAAAATCAGCGTAGCAGTAAACTTTTTCCAACCTGCACAAATGGCAATTGCTAATTATGCAGACAAAATTGGTTCTCGTTTATTCTTCTATGATTTATTCCATGAATACATTGTTAAAGATAATGAATGGGATAAAAGCTTTAGAGGCGGCAGTATCTGGAATGATGCTGACATTATTAACCAACCATTTGTTGAGTTAAATGATGAAGGCCAGCCAGTGACATATGTTATCGATTATAATGTCGAATATGACTGGACAAACCCTGGTGCTCGTTACAAACAAGCCAGTGTACCAACTTACTTTGCTAACAATGGCCGTAACGTTGTATCGCAAGTTTGTGTTGAAGATTTATTCCATCATGAACTAGATAGTGTGGAAGATTTTGATCAAAACTTAGGTTTTCACATCGAAACAGATCGTCACGCAGGTAAAAAGCCTGGTGAGCCAATTACTCAATTTAACCCTGTAAAAGGTGGCTACTATGGCCAGATTGAGTCTTGCTACTTTGATTGGATGACAGGTGAAGAAGTGTGTTCATTGTCACCAGATGATCGTACTGTCCAAGTTGGTTTTGCTGCAAAAGAAGAGGGTGAAACTTATGAAGATGTTGCGGTTAAAGACTTCTCTCGCAAGTTTACCGCGCAACCTGGTGAAGAAATTTATATCGCATCAGTAACAGCACCTGAGATGTTCAGTTTAGATGGTAATTCTGCGCCGAAAGGCTTTATGGTTATGAGTAGTAATGATGATTTCTTTGAAATTGGTTTCAACCAATACTTAGATTTAGATGGTTCAATCATTGCTAAAGTGGCTGATAATCAAGAGTTTGAAATCGCAGAAAATGCTCAATTCCAAGATGTTGTAGGTAAAATTGAGCTAGATACTCAAGGTTTCTTCTCATATGGCCCAACAAGCTATGAAGAGTTTGAGTTAATGATTGTTAACTCATTGCCTGGTACACCATTTGCGATTAACCAAGCTACAGGTGAGCTATATGTTCAAAACCCTGAAGCCTTAGATTTTGAAAATCAAACTGAATATAAAGTTAAGATTCAAACTAAGAAGGGCCAAAATGTCGGTTTAGCAGCTACTGTTGTTGTGCGTGTTACTGATATTAACGACATCATGCCTGAAGTTAACCCTGACGTAGCAGCTAAGTTATCTGTGCCAACATTAAGTTTCACTGAAGGCGGTAGTGCTACATTTGGTCTTAATATCACAGGCTTATTTATTGAAAGAGAGGGTAACCCATTAAGCTACAGCTTATCGGGTGATGGTTTCTCATCATTAGCATTAAATGGCATGAATGTTGTGGGTACCGTTGCACAAGCTGGCTCGCATACATTAACCATTACCGCTTCTGATGGAGAGCATGAAGTTAGCCATTCTGTGCAGGTTGAAGCCGAAGCAACAGAAAAAGACTCTGGTGGTAGCCTTGGTTGGTTATCATTGATACTTGCTGGCTTTATTGGCTTACGTCGCCGCTCGTAACTGATTAGGGAAAACTCATATGGGTTTTCCCTTTTCTATTTGAGTTTGGGGTTAAAATACAATGTTGACCTCTTTAACCTCAGACTCGCAATTCTCTAAGGACATCAAAATGAAATTAAGTCGTATCAGTTTGGTTCTAGGGTTAACTGTTTCAGCAATGCATGCCCCGTTATTTGCTGATGATGCTGTACCTGTTAACACTGTTATACCGGGCAAAGAAAAAATTAAGCAAATTCATAATAATAAAACCCGTACAGATAATATGTACTTTGTACGCTTTAAAGATGAGCCTGTCGCCAGCTATCGTGGTGGTGTTGAAGGCTTAGCTGCAACACATATCCAGACAACGAACAATCAAAACAAAACTGGTTCTGGAGTATTAAATTTACAATCGAGTGCCAGTATTAACTACTCGCGCTACTTAGAACAAAAGCAACAATCGATTACGGCGTCACTGAGTCAAAAAGTGAATCGCACCTTAAAACCTAAGCATAATTATAAAGTGGTGCTGAATGCGGTTGCTGTTGAATTAACTGAATCTGAAGCAAAGCTTATTGCCAAAGACCCTAACGTAGCGGGTGTTGATGCCATTGGATTACACCAGTTGCACACTTCATCTGGCCCACAATTTATTGGTTCGAAAGACGTTTGGAGTGGCACCAGCGGCGGTGTAGCAACCAAAGGTGAAGGCGTTATTGTAGGTATTATTGATAGTGGTATTAATGCATTACATCCGTCGTTTGCTGAAGTGGGTGGCGATGGTTATAAACATATTAATCCATTAGGCGAAGGTAACTACCTTGGCGACTGTATTGACTTCCCAAAATATTGTAATAACAAGCTAATTGGTATTGTTAGTTACCCAGATATTGTCAATGCACGACCAAATGTGGTTGAAGATATTTATGATGATATCGACGATAAACTAAAAGTAGGTTATGACTTTAATGGCCACGGCAGCCATGTTGCGTCAACTGCAGCCGGTAATATTGTTAAAAATGTGCCTTTTTATATGGCCGTAGAGGATGACGAGGGCACGGTTTCAGGCCCAAGTAGTTTCTCATTTGACGATATCAGTGGTGTTGCCCCTCATGCCAATATCGTGTCTTACCAAGTATGTGATTATAACGGTTCTTGTTATCCAGAATTAACCGTGTTGGCCATTGAACATGCTATTGAAAAGGGCGTCAATGTACTTAACTATTCTGTTGGTGGTTCTGCGCGTGACCCTTGGGGCGCATCTGATGCCTTAGCCTTCTTGAATGCACGTACTGCCGGAATCCATGTGGCAACATCTGCAGGTAACGCAGGCCCAGAAGCTGAAACTATTGGCGCTCCAGGTAACTCACCGTGGATTACTACTGTTGCAGCATACAGCCATGACCGTGCATTCACTGATAAAACCCTTTCAGGTTTTAGTGGTGGTGAAACATTACCATCTGATTTAACAGGTAAAGGTGCAACCGCCGCTTATACCGGCAAAGTTGTTTTAGCGGCTGACTATGATGATGCTAAGTGTTTACAACCTTTTGCCGCGGATACTTTTAACGGTGAAATTGTGGTGTGTGAACGTGGTGATATTGCCCGTGTTCGTAAAGGATTAAATGTATTAGAAGGTGGCGCTGGCGGGTTAATTTTAATTAACACTGCAGCAGACGGCGTTGAAAGCTTAAATGCAGATACTCACTTATTACCCGCTATTCACTTGTCTACTGAAGACGGTGAAAAGGTGGTTGAATGGTTATCAGCAGGCAGCGACCACACCGCTACCATTGGTGCGTCAGATTTAACAACTGATCCTGAATTAGGCGATATAGCAGGGGTGTTCACCTCTCGTGGACCTAACTATCCATTCCCTAATATTTTTGCGCCAGATATTGCGGCTCCTGGTGTTGATATTTATGCAGCACACGCAGAAGAAAAGCCATTTGCAGAAGGTGCAGGTCATATTCCATATGTGACTTACTCTGGCACCTCAATGGCTAGTCCTCATGTGGCTGGGGCATTAGCACTTATTTCTTCAGTGCACCCAAGTTGGACTCCTGCGCAAGTGCAGTCAGCAGTTATGTCAACGGCTTATAAAACCACTTACAAGGATGATGATTTCTCAGGGAATAAACTGCGTTCAGATTTCTTTGACCAAGGTGCAGGCAGTATTCGTGTCAATGATGCGGTTAAAGCCGGTTTACTACTGGATATTACTGAAGAGGAATATTTAGCGGTTTCTCCCCAAGATGGTGGTGACCCAAGTAAGCTAAACACCACGTCAATGGTAATGCAGAACTGTATTTCAAACTGCACTTTCACTCGTGTTGTTACAGCAACTCAAGCTAGTAGCTGGACTGCTGACTATGAATACCTAAACCCTGGTTTCACGTTAGAGGTTTCTCCAAGCAGCTTTAGTTTAGCAGCGGGTCAATCACAAACCTTAACCATTACAGCTAGAGCTAACATCGACTTGGCAGACGAGTGGGTACACGGTTATGTGATGCTGAAAAATGCTGATAGCAATATGAGTGATACTCACCTGCAAGCAACCATTGGCTTTAAAGCCGGTGAAATGCCTGCAGAAGTTAATGCAAAACTAGACAACGTGGATAACACCTTAAAAATTGAAGGTATTGTTTCTTCAGGTTCAGATGCATTACAAGCAAAAGGCTTTGGTTTATATAAATCAGTATCTGCCCAAGGCACCGCAATTGGCTCATCTAATGATGCTGAGCGTAATTCGCCTTGGATGTATCACGATACGCTGTTCATCACTACAACAGTGGTTAAACCTTATACCAAGCGTTTAATTGTTGAAATTTCAGAATCAACCTCACCTGACATGGACTTGTTTGTGGGTATTGATGAAGATGGTGATGGTAAGCCTAGTGCTGTAGAGGTGCATTACTCACTCGTATGTATTAGTGGTAATGAAGACTCCAATGAGCGTTGTATTATCGAAACACCAACCTCTGGTAACTATTGGATATTTGCCCATAACTACCGCGGCACGGTGGAAGATGAAGCCGATGACGTTACCATTCGTACCACACATATTGCGTACACCTATGAAGAAAGCTTCACAACAGATGCTCCGTCAGCGGTTGCTCAAGATGAAGAGTTCGATGTGACGGTAACGGTAAATGGTTACCTTGACGACAAGGAACAGTTATTAGCACTAGAAGAAGGCGAAGTCTATTACGGTTTATTTGAGTTAGGTACTAAAGAAAACTTGAAGCGTAATATTGGTGGAACCTTGTTAAAAGTAGAGGGACTAGCGCCACAAGAGGTGATTCCTAATGAGCCTCCAGTTGTTGCTAACCCAATTGCTGATATCAATACTGAGCTAAATAGTGAAGGTAATGTCTCAGTAAGCGTTAATTTATCAGAAGTCTTCACTGACCCTGAAAATGATCCGCTAACGCTGACATTCACAGGAAACGATGAACTGACCTTAGCTGACAATGTATTAAGCGGTACGATTACTCAAGCAGGCACATCAACAATTGTTGTTAGCGCTACAGATGGTGAGTTTACCGTGACAACGCAATTTAACATTGTAGTGGCAGAGGCCCCAGTAGTCGTACCTCCGCCAGCTCCAGAGCCAGAAAAAGACAGTGGTGGCGGTAGCTTAGGGTTTGTTTGGTTAGCGGTGTTAGCGTTAGCTGGAATGCGTCGTCAAGTTAAGCTTGCGCAATAATTTAGTATAGCTAGATGCTAAATATGTGATTGCATAGACCCACATAATTATAATGATAGCTAGAGTCACACAGTGATTCTTTGGGGCAGACAAGGTAGTCTGCCCCTTTTTTATGCTGATGGTTCATGCTGAATACAGGTCTTAGTCGGCAAATCTCTGCTGGACTTATCACAGACTTTTTACCCATTTACTGTACAATACAAAAAGTTGAAACGGCTACAGTGGGAATAAAACGTGCTTACGAAAATTTTGGTCACGTTATTAGTGATTATCGGTGCTTCATTTTATCTAAAAAGAGGCCGCAAGCCTGAAAGTAAAACGGCTCAAATCATTAAAGAACAATCATCCACCCCCTTGTTTAATCGACTGATGATATCTAGCGTAATTGCTGTTTCATTGTTAGCTACAGCCTTGTATTGGGGCTGGACAATATATGATGAAAATCAAGTGGTCACAGTAGAAATCACCTCTCCAATAGATGCAATATCGGCGCAATATCAAGTGCGTAAAAAAGACATTAAAGCCACCAAAATCACCACGGTTGATGGGGTAGAAGTACGCTTGTCGAACCAAGAACGGATTACTATTTCTACACAATAGTGTGAGGGCGTTAACAAGCCAAAGCAGACCCTCGATAAAAGATCTCGAGGGTGACCAACCGTCATTCCGGTAATGCTTTTGAGCCGGAATCTTCTTTTAATGCTTCAATAAGCCAAAGCAGACCCTTGATAAAAGATCTCAAGGGTGACCAACCGTCATTCCGGTAACGCTTTTGTGCCGGAATCTGCCTTTTCTCGTAGGCTCAATTTTATTAGAGCTTATTGGGTATATTCTTAATGAATTTATTTATTGCTAAATTTTTGCTTTGCCTTTGCATAAGGGTCAAACTTTTCGCTTTTAGCTTGCGACGGGGCTGCTGGTTTTTTGGTGTTAGGTTTTTTGTGTCTGTTTTGAGCTTTATCAGATTGAACACCATCTTTAGTGCTGTCTTTATTCGTCTGAGCTCTGTTAGCAAATTTGGGGCCTAAATCAACCAGTTCTTTTTTGCGTCTTGGTGGGCGGTCATTGGTTTTTTCGCCTGCTTGAGTTTGTTGTTTACTACGTGGCTTTGAGGCTTGATTGTTGTTGCCTGAATTACCACGTGATTTACTGCGTGGATTAGCACGTGAATTGGGTTTACTAGGTGCATTAAATTGCGTGTCAGCCAGTGAAAAGCTGGCTTCAAACCCTGACAATGTATTGCGAGTAATTTTACGTTGAATGAGCTTTTCAATTTCACGTAATAATTTACTTTCTTCTTCACTCACCAAAGATACCGCTTGGCCAGTTGCCCCAGCACGGCCTGTTCGGCCTATGCGGTGAACGTAATCTTCGGGTACTTGGGGTAAGTCAAAGTTAACTACAAATGGCAATTGATCAATATCAATACCACGTGCGGCAATATCGGTAGCCACCATCACTTGTGATTTGCCTTGTTTAAAGCTTGCAAGGGCATTGGTTCTGGCTGTTTGGCTTTTATTACCGTGAATGGCAACCGCTGAAATACCGGCAGCATCTAAATTTTTGGCTAAGCGGTTAGCGCCATGTTTTGTGCGTGAAAAAACCAATACTTGGTGCCAGTTATTACGCTTGATTAATTCAATTAAACCAGCCGATTTTCGTGTTTTATCAATGGTATAAATACTTTGGTCAACACTATTGGCGGTACTGTTTCTTGGGGTTACCGAAATTTCTACTGGGTTATTAACTAACCCTTTTGCTAGCTCACGGATTTCAGTAGAAAACGTGGCTGAAAACATCAGGTTTTGACGCTTTTCAGGTAGCAGTGCAAGAATTTTTTTGATGTCTCTAATAAAGCCCATGTCTAACATGCGATCGGCTTCATCCAGTACTAATATTTCTAAAGCATCAAAACTAATGGCGCGTTGCTGGTAAAGGTCTAATAAACGGCCTGGGGTGGCCACTAAAATATCAATACCGGTTTTAAGTGCAGCTAATTGAGGTTGAATAGATACTCCGCCAAATACTACCGCAGATTTAAGCGGTAATTGGCTACCGTATGTGGCAACACTGTCTTGTACCTGTGCCGCAAGCTCTCGTGTTGGGGTCAGTACCAAGGCTCTAACTTGGCTGCGTTTTGCAGGTTTTCCATGAGTTAACAATTCAAGTATAGGTAAGGTAAATCCTGCCGTTTTGCCTGTACCCGTTTGGGCGGCTGCCATGACATCTTTTTGCTGTAACACGGCTGGAATTGCTTGGGCTTGAATCGGTGAAGGGGTGTCATAACCTTGTTTGGCAACTGCTTTTAAAATTGCAGCACTTAGTCCTAGGTTTTCAAAACTCATAGATAAGATCTCAATTAACAACCTGAGTTGCTAAATATAAATAGGTGGCCAATTAATGGCGGGCGTGCAGCTTACCTGAAAAGGCGATTAAGTGCTATCTAAATGGATTAGATGTAATTAGTGAAAAAGTGTTCATGTTCAGTGCTAATATGATAAATATTGCATACAATAAATTACTTGTTGCAGTATAAAGGCATAATTTTTCACTGGATCTTTCAAGTTAACTTGGGCTGTTTGTGATAAAGCAAACAACCGAATACAAGGCAGTTTATGACATCAAAATTTGCTGCACTATCCCATATTGAAAAGATCGCACTGCAGCTGCGTGATCCCGCCCATGCATTAATTAAAAACATCTTGCAGATGTCTGACATTTCTACTCAATCCTTACAACAAGCTATGTTGCAACTTACCCACCATGGCAGGGTCGCTTTGCATTTTCACCCTGACAGACTGGACAGTAGAGGCATATCCGTTATTAACGGGCTTATAAAAGATGGCGTGTATAAAAGCCAGTTTGAAACCCATATTTCTAATGGACAGTTGTCTCCTGAGTTGGGAGGGCCACGTGACCATTGGGAAAATCAATTGTTTGGTCAGTGTTATTCAGGGGTCAAGTTACGTCCTAAATATGGTGCATTAGATTTAGGGCTGTGCCCATTGGGGCCAGCGCCTCGTTTTGGAAGCTGCTATTTTTTAACGTTTCCCAATGTGTTATCACGTTGTACTTTTAGCTACTTAGATTCATACCGGCTGCCAAAAGACAAAGGCACTATTCAATGTTTTGATGGCATATTAGCGGCTTTATTAAGTGAAAGTTTTGAACGCCAGTATGCGTTGGGTGTTCAAGGGCTAAAACCTAGCCGCCTCGTGTCATATTTATTGTCAGATTTACCGCAGTCACTTAGCGCGCGTTTTTCGCGCTCACCAAGTCATAATTTAGATCATTATATTGAGGCGCAAATTCATGGCGAGGTCTCTTTAGATGATGATATTGAAATGCTGGTGGCTGATCCGAGCTTTAAATCAAGTGTTATTGGTGAACAAATCGAGCAGTTATGCCAACAATACCAGGTTCAGTTAGTTTGGCATAATGGATTACATTTAGATTGTAACGCGGTTCCTAGCGATTTTAGAGGACCACAAATGCCTATTTTAGCGCGAGCTATTGCGCAAAATAATCAATTAAATGCCGCCATTATTGGTCATGCGGCGACCACTTTGGTGCAACAACCTGTTAGTTGGAGCGAACGGTCATCACAAGCTAAACGATTACAAGATTTAAAACTGCTATGGCATGTTTTGGTGAAATACGGTGAGCCCGTATAACTATATAGGCTTGAGTTTTGAATGGCTTTTGACGGCGGATCTACTTTAGCTACTGGTAAAGTGTGCGGTAGTTAACATTATTTTGTGAATAACTGTAATAGGAAGCGAACTGCTGCGATACTGCCGCCATATTTTTATATCTGATGTTATTTGTAGTTCACGCCTGCATTAATCTGTTTGGAGCTTCATGGATAAGTCGTTAGAAAAGTCATTAACAAAATGGCTTAAAAGTCAGCAATCTTCCTGCGGATATTTCCTTAAACTAGCCACCCTTTTGGGAGTGCTTAATGGTATTGCGATTGTGGGGCAAGCGTATTGTATTGCCAATATTCTGCATGGTGTGATTATGGTGCAACAAACGCCTGCACAACTGATGGAATTTTTTATCGGTTTAGCCGTCATGTTAGCCGCAAGATCTGTTATTGCTTATTGGCGTGAGCGTTTTAGTTTTGAAGCAGGCCGACGTTTACGGGAAGATATTCGCGCTGCAGTGATGAATAAGCTGGTGAAATTAGGCCCAGCTTTTATTAAGGGTAAACCTGCGGGAGCATGGGCAAGCATTGTGCTTGAACAAGTTGAAGACCTACACGACTTTTACAGTAAATATTTACCACAAATGATTTTGGCCGGGTTTATTCCCTTACTGATTTTAGTGGTGGTGTTTCCACTAAATTGGGCGGCGGGCTTAGTGTTATTAGCAACGGCTCCACTTATCCCGTTATTTATGATTTTGGTGGGTATGGGCGCTGCTGACGCTAACCGTAAAAACTTCACTGCGTTAAGTCGTTTAAGTGGCCATTTTATGGATCGCATACAAGGGCTGAGTACGTTAAAACTGTTTAATCGTGCTGAAGCGGAAATTAAACAAATTCATCAAGCTTCAGAAGATTTTAGAAGCCGAACCATGTCGGTGCTGCGCTTGGCGTTTTTAAGCTCTGCCGTATTAGAGTTTTTTGCCGCATTATCCATTGCTGTATTAGCGGTTTATTTTGGTTTTAGTTACCTTCATCACCTCGATTTTGGCCACTACGGACTCGGAATTAGTTTATTTACCGGCATGTTCGTGTTGATTCTTGCACCAGAGTTTTATCAACCTTTAAGAGATTTAGGCACCCATTATCACGCTAAAGCACAAGCTATTGGTGCGGCGGAGTCATTGGTTGAGTTACTGGAATATCCTGAACCTGATAACGATGCTGCTCAAAATTCAACTAAAAACAGTGCTATAGACTTATCTGCCGTTAGCATTAAAGCCATTGATTTTACAGTTATGACCAGAAGCGGAACCTGTTTATTAGGGCCGATTTCGTTTGATATCAAAGCTGGGCAACATGTCGCTATTGTGGGCACTAGCGGTGCCGGTAAAACCAGTTTAATTCAAGCCTTGCTGGGGTTTTTACCCTTTAAAGGTGAGCTGTTAATTAATGGCCAAGCGTTTGAGTCGATAGACATTGCCTATTGGCGGCAGCACTTAGCTTGGTTGGGGCAAGACCCACAACTATTTCATGGCACCTTTGCTGAAAATGTGGCGTTAGGTAACCCACAAATGAGTGAACAGCAGATGATGGATTTATTGCAACAAGCACAAATTGCTGACTTTGTTAGCCAACATCCCCAAGGGTTAAATGGCATGATTAGTGATCAATCTGCGGGAATTTCAGTGGGGCAAGCTCAACGTATTGCGTTAGCCAGAGCATTAGGTCAGCAAGCCAGTATTTATATTCTTGATGAGCCCACTGCCAGTTTAGATGAACAAAGCGCCAATGCGGTGATGCAGTCTTTATCTCAGGCCGCAATGGGGAAAACAGCCATTATGGTGACCCATAAAACGGATGAGTTAACCCATGCCGACAATATATTAGTTATCGACAAAGGCCAATTAATTGAGCAAGGTCGTTACGCTGAATTAGTCAGTGCCAATGGGCATTTTTGTCAGCTATTACAGAAGGAGGTTCGCTAATGAAAGTGCTACTGCCTTTTTTAAAGCTGTTTAAACGCCAATGGTTAATGATGATGCTGGGCTTGCTGCTTAGTTTTACCACGCTATTGGCTGGTATTGGTTTGTTGTCATTGTCAGGATGGTTTTTGTCGGCCACCGCCATTGCTGGCATAACCTTAGTTACTGCCCAAGCATTTAACTTTTTTACGCCTGCTGGTGGGGTGAGGTTTTTCTCTATCGCCCGTACTGCAAGCCGATACGGTGAAAGGCTTACAACCCATGAAGCAACCTTTAAGCTACTCACAGAGTTACGTGTGTGGGTGTGGAAAAAGCTGCTTCCTTTAAATGCTGCCAACTTAGCAGGCTTGCGCAAAGGCGATTTATTGAATCGTTTAGTGGCCGATATTGATACCCTAGATCACCTGTATTTACGGTTAATTATTCCAATCAGTGCCAGTGTACTCACTATTTTAGCGCTTTATGTGTTTATAAGCTTTTTTGACCCGGCTTTAGCATTGATGTTATGCGGATTTTTACTAGTGATGTTGATTGTTTTCCCAACTATTTTCTATCGCTTAGGTAAACAACCAGGTGAAAATTTAGTTCAAACAAAGCAAGCATTTAGAGTGCAGCTTTTAGATGTGATTCAGGGGCAAGCGGAGTTAAGTTTGTTTGCCGCTAATCAGCGTTATCTCGGCAAGTTATATCAGCAACAACAAGTGTTTTTTAATAGCCAAATTAACATGGCTAAAATTACCGGTTTAAGCCAAGCCTTGCTAGTGTTAACTAACGGTATTATTGTCTTGCTTATGTTGTATTTTGCCGCCACAGCGGTGGGGTCGGCTAATCCCCCAGGGGCATTATTTGCTATGGTGGTATTTGCAACTATGGCCTGTTTAGAAATGATGATGCCTATTGCAGGGGCGTTCCAGCACTTATCTAGCACCGTATTAGCGGCCAAACGTGTCAGTGCTATTACCAATCAAACTCCTGCAATTGCATTTGATGCAAATAAAACTACTAAGGCTAAAAGTGGGGCATTAACACTTAACCAAGTGCATTTTGGCTATCATGAAAATCAGCCTATTCTTAAAGGGGTTAACCTGAATATAGCTGCAGGACAAAAAGTGGCTATTTTGGGTAAAACCGGCTGTGGTAAGTCGAGTTTGCTGAGCTTAATTACCCGTGAATGGCAAGCTCAGTCAGGCACAATTCAGCTTGATTCAGTAGATATTAAACATTATAACGAGGCCAGTTTACGTTCAGCTATTTCTGTAGTCAGTCAAAGAGTGCATTTATTTAATGGCACCCTAAGAGACAATTTACGGATTGCACTGCCTTATGTTGAGGGTGAAAAAGTGACCGCTCATGATGAGCGGATAATGTCAGTGTTACAACAGGTGGGGCTTGGGCATTTGCTTGAAGGCGACAAACCGTTAAGGCTGTGGATGGGTGAAGGCGGACGCCAATTATCTGGTGGTGAGCAACGCCGAATTGGCGTGGCACGTGCGTTACTTCGTGATTCACCGCTACTCCTTTTGGATGAGCCGACAGAAGGGTTAGATAAACAAACCGAGCGTGAAATTTTAGCGACGTTATTTGATTTCTCACAGGATAAAACCTTGCTGATGATCAGCCACCGCACCACGTTATTAACTGAAATGGATGCTATTTATCATATGGTTAATGGTCAACTTGTGGAAAGTCGTTCTGAAGGGTAATAGCCAATAATGTAAATGTAATCAAATGCTAAGCCGGAAAGTTTATCTTTATTGGAATTAGTTTTAGCTAAATTAGCCTTTGCATTCAATGTTTTATTGTGTTGTAAAAGTGCATTTTTAGCTGTGTTTTGGTGAGCATACTCACGTTGTTGGTGCTTTTTTTCGTTTTATTCTTACAGAATACCTCATTAGTGTGATCTTTGTCGGTATATTCTCGTTAACAAAGATTTAAAATTACCTATCGTTTTTCTAGTATGGTGATGCTAATGGCAAGTGTTGCAAAGCAAGTTATAACCATCAAGCGTGGTTTGGATATCCCAATTATGGGAGAGCCCGTCCAGCAAATTTTTGATGGCCAAAAAGCAACGCAAGTTGCTTTACTCGGTGAAGAATATGTAGGCCTAAAACCTACAATGTTAGTGGAAGAAGGTGATCATGTCGTCAAAGGGCAAGCGCTGTTTGAAGACAAGAAAACCCCTGGCGTTCAGTTTACTGCGCCTGCAAGTGGCGTTGTTGCTGCGGTAAAACGCGGTGAAAAGCGTGTCTTACAAGCGGTCATTATTGATTGTGATGAGCAGCAACAGTCTAAAACGTTTGCAAAGTATGAAGACTTATCTTCACTTACTCGGCAGCAAGTTATCGACAATTTAGTTGATAGCGGTTTATGGACAGCACTAAGAACTCGACCATTTTCACGCGTGCCTCAATTGGATGCGATTCCAGCGGGTATTTTTGTTACTGCAATTGACACTAATCCTTTAGCAGCAGACCCTCGCCTTGTGATTGCTGAACAAATGCCAGCATTTGAAGCGGGTTTGCAGGTGCTTAGTCAGTTAACCGAAGGGCAAGTTTATCTTTGCCAAGATGACCAAGACAGCTTATTAAGTGCTGATGCAGCCAAAAAACTTTCGCGCGTTTCGGTGCATCAGTTTAATGGTGTTCACCCCTGTGGTTTAGTGGGAACCCATATTCATTTCTTACTTCCAGCAAGTCTTGAAAGACCTGTCTGGCATTTAGGCTATCAAGACGTTATTGCTTACGGAAAACTATTCCTTAATGGTGAGCTATATACCGACAGAGTAGTGGCATTTTCGGGCCCCAATGTGCTTGAACCTAAGCTTATTCGCACTCAAATGGGGGCTAAATTGAGCCCAATTGTTGAGGGTAATATTAAAGATATTCACTCTCGAGTAGTGTCAGGCAGTGTGTTGAATGGCCATACCGCGTCTGAGGTTTATGACTATTTAGGCCGTTTTCATAATCAAATTTGTGTGTTGTCAGAAGACAGTCAGCACAAGTTATTACCTTGGGTGAGAAAGGATAAAACCAAATTCAGCTTAACCGGCATTATGATGTCTGGTTTCAGCCGTACCAAAAAGTTGTTTGATTTTACTACCCATGCGGGAGGCTCTCAGCGAGCCATGATGGCTTTTGGTCAATTAGCCAGAGTGATGCCGTTGGATATTCTACCGACGTTACTTATTCGTGACTTAGTGGTTAGAGATACCGATGAAGCTCAATTATTGGGTGCACTTGAACTGGACGAAGAAGATTTGGCGTTATGTACCTTTGTTTGCCCCGGAAAGTATGATTTTGGTAAAGAGTTACGTGCTTGCCTAGATATTATCGAGAGGGAAGGTTAATGAGTAAGCCTATTAAAAAACCAACGGCCCAAGATAAGTATTATCAACATGGTGACTCCATGCGTAAATATTTACGCTCATTATGGATTGCCCATGGTCGTAGTACAAAAGGTCAAGTTCACGTACGTGACGCTATTGACGTAAAACGTACCATGCATATTGTGGGGATGTGCTTATTACCTGCATTATTTTTTGGTATGTATAACTTGGGTTTACAAGCCCAGTTAGCCATTGTTGACGGCGCAACCGCTGCTGATACCTGGCAAACCGCGTTATTCAATTTACTATTTCCAAGCTTAACGGCCGATTCTGGCTTTATTAGCCTGCTGGCTTATGGTGCTTGTTTTTATGTGCCATTTTATTTGACGGCTTTGATTGTCAATTTGGCTTGGGAAGTGATTTTCTCGCGCATGCGAGGCCAAGAATTACATGAAGGCTTTTTCATTACAGCCCTACTGTTTTCGCTTATTTTACCTATCTCAACACCGTTATGGATTTTAGCCCTAGGGTTAACATTCGGGGTGATTGTTGCCAAAGAAATGTTTGGTGGCATGGGGTATAACTTCTTAAACCCAGCTTTGGCGGGTTACGCCTTTATCTACTTTGCTTACCCAACCGAAGTGGCGGCTATTGGTCAGTTTGTTGCGGTAGACGGTTATTCCGGCGCAACCACCTTAGGGTTAGCGGCAACCAATAAATTGTCTTTTGCAGATGTTAGCTGGATAGGCGCATTAAGTGACCCATTATGGTGGGATGCGTTTTGGGGCTTTACTGTTGGCTCTGTAGGGGAAACTAGTACCTTTGCCATTTTACTCGGTGGTGGGATATTGCTAATGACCCGTGTGGCAGACTGGCGCGTGGTTGCTGGTGTGTTTGCCGGTATGGTGGTTACAGCCATTATCTTCAATTATTTTGGCCCTGCTAAAAATGCAATGGCAACCATGCCGTGGACTTGGCATTTAGTGACCGGTGGTTTTGCACTGGGGATGATGTTTATGGCAACTGACCCCGTAACCGCATCTTATACCCGCAAAGCTAAGTTTGCTTACGGTGCGTTAATTGGCTTTATGACCATTTTGATTCGAGTCCTTAATGTCAAATTGCCAGAAGGCATCATGCTAGCTATTTTGTTTGCCAATTTATGGGCGCCGTTGTTCGACTACATGGTAGCGCGAGCCAACATCAAGCGGAGACTAAAACGCCATGGCCTTTAAAAAAGATTCAGTGATGGGAACCATGGTTTTCATCATTATTTTAAGTCTTGTATGTTCTTTTATGATTACCGGCACAGCGGAAATTTTAAAAGAAAGAAAGTTGGTTAAAAAGCGCGATGAAGTACAACAGTTTGTATTGAAAGCCGCGTCGATTGACTATGACACAAGCAACTTTAGAGAAATATTCTCAAATCGTGTGACCCCAAGATTGGTGAATCTTGAGTCTGGTGAGTTTGTTGAGCAAGAGAATATTCTCGACTTCGACGAGCGCATGGCAGCGATTAACCCAGAAACATCAAGCAAGCCTAAAAAAGACATCGCTAAGATTAAAACCCGTGCGGATAATATACGCATGTTTGAGGTTAGGGATGAAAACGGCCAATTGTCTAGCCTAGTGATGCCGGTTTACGGTAAAGGGTTATGGTCGATGATTTATGGTTATTTAGCCGTAGAGCCTGACTTAAACACCATTAATAATATTGTGTTTTATGAGCATGGTGAAACCCCAGGTATTGCTGATTTTGTGACTGAACCAGAGTGGAATGCATTGTGGAAAGGTAAGCAGCTATTTGACGACAAAGGCAACGTAGCCATTAAAGTGGTTAAAGGCGGCGCCAAAGCGGGTGATATTCATGGTGTTGATGGCGTATCAGGTGCAACCCGTACCGGTTTAGGCATTCAAAAAGCTGTGGTGTTTTGGTTTGGTGCAGAAGGATATCAAACCTTCTTAACCCATTATGCTAAAGCGGAGGTGAAGTAAATGAGTAATCCTACTTCAACAAAAGCGATTTTAAGCACGCCCATTTTTGCCAATAACCCTGTAGCAATGCAGGTGCTGGGTGTGTGTTCAGCGTTAGCGGTAAGTAACTCAATGCAAACCGCATTGGTTATGACCCTAGCGGTGACCTTTGTATTGGTGTTTTCTAACCTGATTATTTCAACCATACGCCACTTTATTCCAAACAGTGTGCGGATTATTGCTCAAATGACGGTGATTGCCTCTTTGGTGATTATTGTTGATATGGTGCTGCAAGATGTGGCTTATGAGTTATCTAAGCAGCTGTCGGTATTTGTGAGCTTAATTATCACCAACTGTATCATCATGGGACGCGCTGAAGCCTTTGCTATGAAATATCCACCGCATTTAGCATTAGTTGATGCCGTGGGGAACTCACTAGGTTACGGCGTGATTCTACTAGGGGTGGCCTTTGTTCGTGAATTATTCGGGCGAGGCAGTTTATTTGGCCATGAAATATTCACCACAGTTGCAAATGGTGGTTGGTACTTACCAAATGAAATGTTCACTTTACCACCCAGTGCGTTCTTTTTAATTGGCGTGATGATTTGGGCCATTAATGTGATTCAGCGTAAGCGAGGATAAACATGGAACACTATATCAACTTATTTATCCAAGCCGCGTTTATCGACAATATGGCGCTGTCGTTCTTCTTGGGCATGTGTACCTTTTTGGCGGTGTCTAAAAAGGTGTCGACAGCCTTTGGCTTAGGGATTGCGGTTATTGTTGTAATGATGATTGCCGTGCCGATTAATCAGCTTATTTATGTCAATGTACTGGCGCCTGGCGCGCTAGCATGGGCTGGTATGGCTGATTTAAATATTAGTTATTTACAGCTGATTACCTTTATTGGTGTGATTGCTGCACTCGTGCAAATTTTGGAAATGTTTTTAGAGCGCTACATTCCAACATTACATCAAACATTGGGGATCTTCTTGCCACTTCTAACCGTGAACTGCGCTATTTTTGCAGGGGTTATTTTTATGGCAAACCGAGATTATTCGTTAGTAGAGTCAACCGTATTTGCCGCAGGTAGTGCAGTGGGGTGGGCAATGGCCATTGTGTTATTGGCCGGACTACGTGAACGAATGAAATTTAATGCGATTCCAGAAGGCCTACAAGGCATTGGAATTACCTTTATTACGACTGGCTTGATGGCATTAGGTTTTATGTCTTTTGCTGGTATCACCTTGTAAGGAGCTTTCATAACATGATGAAAACCTTACCACAAAGTGACAGATTAATAAGAAGGTGCATTTAATGGAAATGGCAATTGGCATAGGCATGTTTACCATAGTGGTAAGCTTGTTAGTAATGGTGATTTTATTCGCCAAAAGTAAGTTAGTGAACACCGGCGATGTGACCATTAGTATTAATGATGATGACTCATTAGCCGTGACAACTCCTGCAGGAGATAAGCTTTTAGGCGCATTAGCCAGTAAGAATATCTTCATTCCATCAGCCTGTGGTGGTGGTGGAACCTGTGGTCAGTGTCGAGTAAAAGTAAACTCAGGTGGTGGCGACATTTTAGCAACCGAGCTTGAGCATATTAGTAAGAAAGAAGCGAAAGAAGGCTGCCGGTTAGCCTGTCAGGTTGCGGTTCGTACTGATATGGATTTAGAAGTTGAAGAAGAAATCTTTGGTGTGAAAAAGTGGCAATGTGAGGTTATTTCTAATAATAACCAAGCAACCTTCATTAAAGAACTGCTGCTTAAAATTCCGGATGGTGAAGAAGTTCTCTTTAAAGCCGGTGGTTATATTCAAATTGAAGCACCAGCCCATGAAGTTAAATATGCTGATTTTGATATTCCGGCAGAGTATCGAGATGACTGGGAAAAATATGGCTTATTTGACTTAGTTTCTAAAGTGGATGAAGACGTGTTACGTGCATACTCAATGGCAAACTACCCTGATGAAAAGGGTAAGATTATGCTGAATGTGCGTATTGCAACGCCACCAGAGCAAGGGTTGCCACCAGGTAAAATGTCATCTTATATCTTTAATTTGAAAGCCGGTGACAAGGTGACAATTTCAGGGCCATTTGGTGAGTTTTTTGTCAAAGATACTGACGCTGAAATGGTCTTTGTGGGTGGTGGTGCAGGTATGGCACCAATGCGTTCGCACATTTTTAATCAGCTTAAAAGTGTTAAAACTAAGCGTAAAATGACCTTCTGGTATGGTGCACGTTCAACTCGCGAAATATTCTACAAAGAAGATTTTGATACCTTAGCGGCTGAAAATGAAAACTTTGAATGGCATGTGGCATTGTCAGATCCATTACCGGAAGATAATTGGACTGGCTACACTGGGTTTATCCATAATGTATTGTATGAGAACTATCTTAAAAACCACAAAGCGCCTGAAGATTGTGAGTTTTATATGTGTGGCCCTCCAATCATGAACTCTTCAGTGATTGGTATGCTTGAAAGTTTAGGCGTCGAGTCTGAAAACATCTTGTTAGATGACTTTGGTGACTAATTTCAATTATTAAAAACTTAAAAGGGAAAGCCTAAGCTTTCCCTTTTTTTATATCGATTATCAGATAATTATATTAGTTGATGTAAGTCCTTGTTTTCAAAAATAGCCACGCCTTGCTGAGCTTTTTGAGCTTGGTAACACATGGTTTGAGCTAGTTTATCGGCCTGAATGGGTTTGAATTTTTGTAGTGGGCCAATAAAAAATAGCCCGGTAAACATAAATAACCATTGGCCTAGAGTTTCCAGAGGGCGACTGTCTTGGCGTTTGCCCAGTAATAAACTGGGGCGAAAAATTTGTAATTGCGGGATAGCAAGTGCTGTTAATGCTTGCTCCATTTGCCCTTTAACCCGATTATAAAAAATGCTTGAGTTTGAATTGGCATCTAATGCACTGATCACTTGTAATAATAAATTTGGGTTTTGCTGTGCTGTTAATAATTTAGCAAAGGCGACAACGGCCAGTTGATCAACTTCTATAAAAGCTTGCTGGCTACCGGCTTGCTTTATAGTGGTACCTAAACAGCAAAAACCATGGTCGATTGTTTCAGGTAGTACTAGCTCATGAATTTCATCTAGTTGGCAGGTGATAAGTTGTAATTTTTCTATGCCGTAATGATGAGCAGCAATCTGAGGTGGATTACGACCTATCGCATACACTTTTTTGTACTGATCATTATCTAACAAATACTCGAGTAAGTGTGTCCCTACCAAGCCTGTTGCACCGGTTATTGCTGCAATCATTGTTTATCCCTCGTTAAGTCGCTCATTAGTCACTTTAGCAGTAACTGGGTGAGTTGCAATCACCGATTAAAAATTACGATTTATACGTAAATTAACTTAGATTATAGTCAACTAACCAAGTCTTTAATTTGTAGTAAAACTGTTTAGAATTATTTTATTCACGTTTACTGAGGAATCATTATGTCTGAGTCTCATATACCGTTAAGCGATTTTATTGAATACCCACAAGATGAAATGTTGCAACGGGCACAAGATAATTATCAGCAGGTAAAGCGACGACATTCAATTCGACACTTTTCGGATCGTCCAGTGCCGCAGCAAATTATCGAACAGTGCATTCAGGCTGCGGGCACAGCACCTAATGGCGCTAATCATCAACCTTGGCATTTTGTGGCTATTAGTAGCCCTGAAATAAAAGCACAAATTAGGCAGCAAGCAGAAGCATTGGAGCAAGCTTTTTATGCTGGCCGTGCTGGAGAAGAGTGGTTATCAGCTTTAAAACCCTTAGGGACTGATGCTAACAAGCCTTACTTAGAGCATGCGCCTTGGTTAATTGCGGTGTTTAGTCAAAAACATCAAGTTGAAGATGGTGAGCAGAAAAATAATTACTATGTTCATGAATCTGTGGGGATTGCTACCGGCTTTTTGATTCAAGCTCTTCACCACTCTGGGTTGGCTACATTAACTCATACACCAAAACCGATGAGTTTTTTGTCTAAAATATGTGGTCGTGATAATGACAATGAGCGCCCGTATATGCTGATTATTGCAGGGTACCCTAGTGAAGGCGCGACAGTGCCTACTCATGCATTGGACAAAAAACCTTTAGACCAAATTTGTGATTTTATTTAAGCCGTTTTATTCATATAGCGTTTTAGTACCGCCAGTAAATCATCAAGGCTTGAGACAATCAGGTCAGCGGTATGCTGGTAAGACGTTTCAGTGCCGTGATTAATAAAACACGCAATCATATTGGCATTGTTGGCGGCTTGAATATCGTATAAATAATCGCCTACATACATAATGTGTTTATTTGGAATTTGCCATTGTTGTGCAATGGCATTTAAGGCATCTGGTGCTGGCTTTGGCGGGTAGCACTCACGGGTTAATACCGTAGTGATTGGAATGCTATTTTGGCTTAGCTTGGTGTCGCTGGCGAATTGACTATTGCGGGTAACAATAGCTGTGGGCAGCTTTTTTCTTTGAAGAAAATTGAGCAACTCGTGCATTCCCGGCAAACTTTTAGCCGACTCCGCGTCATCATTTTCATGCTGTAGAATGATATCATTAGCCTGTTGTTGTTTATGCTGGCAATCCAAATCCGCGACATAATCCAATAAATCAATATCATCAGGGCAGCCTATTTGTTGTCGAATCATTCGAAAATCGAGCGATGATTCAACTAAAGTGCCGTCAAGATCAAAGATAATGCCTTGAATCATGTTATTCATTCCTTTGGAGGGTTATGCAAACTCTATTGAGTATAGTGAAATATTAAAATTTCCCTGCTGTTTGTTAGCGATTAACCAGCCTACTTTTTCAACATCACTAAATTGTAGTTCAGGCCCTGTGTTGATGTCACGTCCACGAAAGCTGAGTTGAAAGTCGCTGGCAATAAATATGTGCTCGGTTACTTGCCCTGCCAAGGTACTAAATTCAGCCACATAAGCTTCACCATATTTAAGTTGGGCGGTTTTTAATCTGAGTTGATAACGTTTGCCATCACCGTTAACTTTAATGATGCATTGATTAACCACTTTTGTTGGTGATGGAATATCACATTGAACCGATGCAAAGCCGCCATTATTCTCTAATGACACTACGCCTGAGAAGATAACATGATCTTTT
This sequence comes from Shewanella gaetbuli, assembly GCF_023284065.1. GTDB lineage: Bacteria > Pseudomonadota > Gammaproteobacteria > Enterobacterales > Shewanellaceae > Shewanella > Shewanella gaetbuli. The sequence continues at coordinate 177,501 of NZ_JAKIKP010000001.1, forward strand.
TTATGATCAATGCGACTGGATGAGAACCCGCCCATTACCGTGTCATTGTTAATCACAAAGTGGCTGGATTGAGTTAAATTCATCTGCTGGTTCCTTATTTTAGCGATTACTAGCACTTTGGATAAAAAAAGCGACTTACCAGCGGATGATAAGTCGCAAAGGTGGCTAAGGTGATGAAATAGCCGTTCTAGCGGATAAACCTGAGCTGTGTAACTAAAACTACATTACGGTGAAGTCATCTAACAGGATCACACCAAATGGTGCCCCGCCTCCCATGTTGTCAACCGCTGCCACACCATAAACGCCAGAAGCATCTAAAGTCACTTCTAATGGACCAATAGCCACTGTTTTCGTGTTAGCAACCGTTACACTTATGGTGTAAGTACCTGGTGCTACACTGATGCTGCCAGATGATGCTTTAAATGGAACATCTTCAAGTGCTGGAGTTGCTTCACTAATATCAGCAGAAGCGGTGAGGTAAATATCAACTTCAGGAGCTGAATAAGCTGCGTGAGTGACAGTGAGTTTGGCTTCAGTGGCAACACGACGAGTGTTTTCCATCAGTACCAATGGCTCAATCATGTTTTCGGTTAATGAACCTACTGCTAATGCGCTATAGCTCATACCAATCATTAACTCTACTGGTGCTTTGTCAATGACGACTACGCTGTTGTCAGCGTCAGCTGCCACAGTAACAGTATGGTCACCTTCGGGAACATTAACATAACCTGCAATTTTGCCAAATTCCAACATATCAACGGCAGGTGAGGTAGCGTCATCTAAGAACACATCTACTGCTGGAGCGTCTGCTACAGCATGAACGACACGAAGATCACTACCGCTGTTGACATCATTGACGATGACTTGTCCTTCAGGCAGTGCAATATGTAACGCCACTGGCGACATTCCTGACCAAGTATTTGGGATTGCACTAATGAAGTAATCTTGCATGTCTTCTAAAGTGACAGAGCCTGAATCGTAGACCACATCTTTCATACCTGCAGCGGTAATGCGAATTTGATAATCTCCGACGGCTAATTCAAGCTGTGGACTTGCATCCATATAGTTTGCCGATAAAGTGGGTGATATTGAGCTAATGTCAGCATCAGGCGCAGTAACATAAACATCGACTAAACCAACCGAGGGAGTTGCATGTAATACTTGGACTCTGGCATAGCCGCTGGCAATATCTGCTTGGGCGTTTTCGACCAGTTTAAGCATTAAATTTTCATCGGCGACACTACCCAGTGCGACAGCGGTGTATTCCATCATATCCGCAGCCATTAACTCTGCTTCTAATACGGTTGTGGTAGAACCATCAGGGAGTATTGCATCTACATCAATATCATAAGTGGCTGATGATACTTCTAATAAACCACTCGACATCGCGTAATCAACACCGTTTAACAACTCAGCACCATTAGCCATAACATTAACTGCTGGAGCATCGCTGCCAAAATGAATCACCCGCACATGTGATGTTTCGGCTTCAACGACAGGCGTGTCTTCTATAACAGTGTTGTCGTCATCGTCTGAACAGGCTGTTAAACCAAGTAATGATACGCTTAATAAAATAGGATACATCCGTTTCATTTGAGTTATTCCTCATTGAGTAATGTGACGGATTTCTATACGGCGAGATTTTTTTTATAGTTCAAAAAAAAAGTCACTTTGTTGCAAAAAAGTAGTGATTAAACATTATGGCTTTGTTTTTAATAGATTTAATTTTTAAAAATGTGTAGTTGAGAGTTTGGCCAATAAGACCTATGATGCAGTTATTATGAAACTTTGTAGCTGAAAATTTTGATATCAACTCCACTGAACAGCCAAAAAGAGTACCGTGTAGCCACAATAAACTTGTTTAATTTTATGGCACCACCCAATGCCTTTTATGACTTTGAAAACATTTATACGGCTAAACAATGGCAAAAAAAGTGTGCTTGGATAACGGCATTTTTAACCGATAATCAGCCTGATATTGTGGGCTTTCAAGAAGTGTTCAGCCCTGATGAATTAACAGCACTAACTCAGGCAGCAGGATATCCTTATTTTGCGGTGTTAGACCATCCCGAAGTGGAAGACGACTTTATTTATCGCCACCCAGTTGTGGCCTTAGCCTCTAAATATCCCATTACCGATATCGCAAATGTACAAGCCGATGCTCAAGTCTGTGATGCATTAGGGTTAAGCCAATTTGATTTTAGTCGCCAGCCTCTTAGAGTGACGGTTAATTTACCTCAATTTGGCTTATGTGACTGTTATGTTATTCATTTAAAGTCTAAGCGCAGTGGTTTTACAGTTGATGACTTAACTGATACAGGAACTACTGGGGCTGCAGATTTTGTGTCTAGGCAAGTTTTAGGGCGTTGGGCGTCGAGTTTACAAAGGGGGAATGAAGCCAGTTTGCTTTGCCATCAGATGCTGCAAAGGCGTTTTAAAAGCGGCAATCCATTTCTACTGATGGGCGACTTTAATGACCAACTTCACAGTGACTTACTGGCAGCATTTCATCAAAGTTTAAGGGTTTATCGTAGCGATATTACCGATCAAAATTTGGCGATGTTAAACGAGAAAGCATTACTTGCTCAGCTTAATCAATGTTTAATTTTTGATAGTTATGAGCTGTATAAAGCCACTAAAAAATCTAACCATACTTTAGCGGCTGATGAATTTGATTCGGTTTGTGATAGCGAAATAATGCCGCCAACAGTAAGACCAGCCACCCATTATTATGGTAGCGAAGGGTCGGTGTTAGATTACATTTTAGTGTCGAGTGAGTTTGACCCTAAACAGTTGGCAAACTTAGCCCATATTGAGCAGTATCAAACCTTTGACCGACATTTAGTTCGCCCTGATTATGAACGAGATAGTGATAGTACTGATCACGCTCCTGTTATGATGACCTTTAAGGTGAGGTAGCCGAATATCAGGCTACCTAGGGCATTATTAATTTTTTAACCTTCAACCTTGGCTTTTATCTTCAGGCAGCGGTACTCATGTTGTCTTGTTTCTAACAGTGCTCGGCGGGTGAGTTTTGATAGCCCTGTTTGTCTGTTTAATACTTCATCAAGTAAGTCAATATTGTCTTGGCTACAGGCTTGCGGCAGAAGCGCCTTGGTATAGGCTCGCATAAATACAGGGCCTTTATTATCCAGCTCACTCAAGCGGCTCAAACGTTGTTCTGCAGTTGCTAAATTCAGTAAGGTTTGCTCTGAAGGGTAGAGGTTATTCATTGCAACACGCAGTTTAGAAAACGGTATTGATTGATCAAACTCAATCGTATTTAACCATTGGCGTTTAAGCTGTGCCTGTGGGCGAATCACTTCTGCTGCAATTGCTGATTTTTCACCAGCATCTGAACTGTCACCTAATTTCTCATCTTGTAATAACTCATAGGCATTTGCATAGTCATGTCTATTAAGCTGCTTGATAATATTCCAGCGTAAATCTTGATCTAGGGTGAGCCCTTTAATGGTACTTTTACCGATTAATAATTGCTGTAAGTGGAATAGAGCATCAGCTTGAGAGGAAAAACTGACATACGCATCAAACCAACGGCGTTGAAAATCACTATTTTGATGTTGCTCCATAGCCATTCGTAAGCTCATTTGGCTGAGTGCTCGGCTGACTTTTTCGCTGTATTCTTTGTGGTTGGGTTGCATTAAATTAAGTACTTTTTGAGCGCGGTGAAGGTTGCCTATTACTTGCCCTAAAATGGTGTAATCTTGTTCTAAAGGCGCGTTAATTAATGCAACATTAATAAAGTCATTAATAGGGGCTTTGCCTTGTACCACACTGTCCCAAATACTTTGCCATAACATTGAACGTAATAATGGGTCATGTACTTTGTTTAATGCTTGTTTTGCAGTATCCATTGAGCGTTGATCCAGGTCGACTTTTACAAAGCCCCAATCATCTAGGTTGGGGTAAACTAAGTCAGGGCAGTTAGCGCCCACTAACTCGCTAACTTCTGTTTTAGCGCCTTTATAGGTGACAATAGCTGACTTTTGTTTTTCGACACTATATGGGCGTTGATAAAATAAGCCGACTTTCACTTTTTGCTCACGAAGGGTGGGGTAATCTTCATTGACCGCATGTTGAATGATAGCAAACTCGGTAATGCGGTCGTTGTCACATTGGTACTGAGCTTGGATACTATTGACCCCGGCTTGATATAACCATTCTTGAGTCCACTGTTTAAGATCTCGCTGGCTGGTTTGGGCTAAGCTATTGATAAAGTCTTCAAGTTGAGCATTTTGATAACGATATTGGGTAAGGTAATTTTTCACCCCTTGTCGAAAGGTTTCTGCGCCTAGCAAGTGTTGTAATTGGCGTAATGTCGATGCGCCTTTTTGATAGGTAATAGCGTCAATATTATCAAATGCATTTTGGGTGGTAGCCACTGGGACTTCAATGGGGTGAGTGGTGACTAACGAGTCAAGTTCATAGGCTCGTTGTTTGCCTGAGGCATAAAAAGTACGCCAAGCATGAGTAAATTCAGTGGCTTTAGCGGTGGCTTCTGTGCCCATAAAGGCGGCAAAACTTTCGTTTAACCATAAGCCATTCCACCACTTCATGGTCACAAGGTTACCAAACCATTGGTGAGCCATTTCATGCATAATGACGCCAGCTAGGCGCTCTTTTTGCGATGCGGTCATAGCGGCATCGAATAAAAATCTGTCTTCAGAGTAGGTAATGGCTGCGGCATTTTCCATCGCGCCGTACAGAAAGTCCGGCACTAATACTTGGTCATATTTGGCGAACGGATATGGCACCCCAAAATAGCGCTCAAAGAAAACTAAACCTTGCTTAGTGTAGGTAAACCAATCCTCTGGTGTGACTTGCTGACTCACCGATTGGCGTGAAAAAAGTCGCATTGGGTAAGGGCCGCTGTTGTCTTCCCAAACATGGTATGGCCCGGCATGCAGTGAAAAATTATAGGGACTTAACTTTGGTGATTGTGGAAATACCCATAAGTTTTCGTCACCCATCGGCGTGATTTGGCTTTCGCGCATGGCGCTGATCACCTGCCAGTCTTTGGGGGCATATACATTGAGTTGATAAGTGGCTTTGATATCGGGTTGGTCAAATACGGCAAACATTTGCTGCGCCGCTGCAGGCTCAAAATGAGAATAAAGATAAACTTGGCCGTCTACTGGGTCGACAAATCGATGAAGCCCTTCGCCATTGGTGCTGTGCTGACGGGAAAACTCAACTTCAATGGTATTTCGGCCAGAGTTAAGTAAGGCAGGGTTAATGGTGATATAACTGCCGTTGTAGTTAGGGTAAATTTTACTGCCATTAATCAGCATTGAGTGGATATTGGCTTGATTTAAGTCGAGGGTGAAGTGGTCGGTTTTGCCTGTAAGATCAAAATTTACCACTGACTTGGCTCGAAATAGACTTTGCTGAGATAAGTAAAAGCTTAATTGGTAATCAACATTAGTGATCACGCTTGCACGTGCATTCGCTTGGTATTGGCTAATATAGGGTGAGTTATCTCGTTGAGTCGCTTGAGATGATGGAGTACTTGAGCACCCAGAAATGCTCCCTGACACTAAACATAGACCGGCTAATGAGACTAATAAGCTTTGCAACAACTTCACAGCAGTTTTCCCTAACAATATTAAATAATACCAATCGTTAATAAATAACTGCTTATCGAAAAATCTGCCTTGTTCTCAAGCATTTTTCCTACGCTATTTTTACTCACTTATTTATCGTGATGGGTATAGTAGTACAATACAAAAAGCCGACAAGAATGTCGGCTTAACGTTAATGGCAATTAAGTTACAGACCTAAAAACGATTTTGACTTACTTTTGCGAATCTCTTTTTCTTCAGACCACTCAAGTAATCCTGTTTCTAAATCCATTAAGCGCATGGTCATTTTATAGTAAACATCTTTAGTACTGCCATCTTGCTTCACAATACTAGATAAGTTGCCATACAGCATGTACTGAGCGCCAACTTGACGGCCAAACTTAATTGCGGTCGATGGGTCTACCATACCTGCATTGTTTTGATAATCTAGCTGTTTACGAACGGCATCAACTCTTGTCATATCAATAAAACGGAATTTACCTGAGCGCAAAAGTTTATTACTAATGGTGTCAGTAATTGATTCTGTATCGATATGTTCTGAAGTTTTATTTTTAATTTTATCGACAAAAATAATCGGGCGATCGTTTTGAGTCATGGCCACAACAGGAGGGAAAGTTAGCATGCTATCAACCATTTTAGCAGAAATAGCCTGTAAGTCGGTTGAACCAAAGTTCTCATTAACGGTTTCAACCTCAGTCGCATCGCCATATTCGACTTTGGATTGACATGCTGATAGCCCCAGTACGGCCGTTAGAATAAATATTAGTTTCATTGGTTTCATAATCAATTCCATTAGTTGATGGTGCAATTAGAGGATTATTGAATAAAAACGGGTACGATTACCAGTATCTATAATCCAAATTAAAGTTGTTTTGTTATTTTTAACGTCAATTGAAGTATTTTGTCTATTTTCTAAGCTGATATTGTAAGTTCCAGCATTAACATATTGGCGTGCAATCTGTACTTGGCTAGGCAAGGTTAACCAACTTCGCCTATCGGCTTGTTCCGTTATAACGTTAAAAAGCTGCATAGCAATAGCACCTGCATCAATTTGATCGCGCCTACGTTTTGACTCACTGCGCACGCTTTGCGCCATTTCAGCTTTGGCGTAGGTTCGTAATGCTTGCCTTACCAATGCAGCCGGTAAATCTTCTTTTAAGGCATTAACGGCTAAAGCATCAATATTGGCCAGAGGCTGCGCTTTAAGAACCGTGCCAAGCCCTTGTATCTGGATTGGTGGCACATTATTGAGCCTTTGTGGATATGTGGCTAAAGAAACGGTTTGCCAATTGCCGTCAATGGTAAAAGGTACCGTTAAACTTTGCTTTTCGATGGCAAAGCCTTTTTCGATAATCATTACTACCTGACCTTGGTCTTTTTTAGGTAATACAGCCTCACCCCATTTACGTTTAAATTCATTATATTGCGGCATCGACAATTGCTTAGCTAAGCGGACTAAATCTTTTTGTAAATAAGGGTTGTCTGGGGTGATTTGGGCAGCTTTACGGTAGTCAATAAATGCATCATTGGGTTCGCCTAATAACTCATATAATAACCCTGTGGTGTAATAGCTATAGGCATTTAAAAATGAGCTACTGACTGAACCTGTTGTCTTACCTAACTTATCTATTTCGGCATCAACAGTGCCATTGGCCATGGCTTGAACGGATTTTTGTGACTTTTGGTAGCGTTCTTGCTCACTACTTTGCAATTCGTTACTGCGCCTCACTTCAACTAATGCCCCTTGAGCATCACCAGAAAACAGATAATTAAATGCTTGATACTGATGAAGCATAATGCGTTCGTAGCCTGGACCTCGGTAGGGAATGGCATTGTCATTTAACACTAAGCTACTTGCTTGAGCACTCATGTCGGTGATACTCACTTTCGCTTTGTCATCAAAGGCTTGGTATGCCTCTATGGCTTGGTCAAAGTAAGTTTTGCTTTGGGTGAAATCACCATTTATTTGTGCCATTCGACCTGACTCTTGTGCGTAAAGTAGGCCGTCATTGGAGTCTATTTCATTGGCTATTTCAGTGAGGTTGAGTTGTGCTGTAGGACTATTTAATTGCTGCTTATAAGGGGCTATTTGCGAAGGGTAATTAATGAATATGCTATTAAAAGCACAACCAGACAATGACATACACAGTACAAGACTGCTAAACAACTTACTGATATGAGGCAATGTGTTCCATGTCATTGTATTGTCACCACTGGGTAGCAAAATATTATGTTAGTTGAGCTTGTTTAGTTAAGAGCCTTATCTTGAACTATTAACGTAATCCCAACAAGTTTGCATAAGGTTTTTATTAATAATGCGGTGGTGGAGTTTCTTCTGCTTGAGATGCCATGTTGCTTGGCTCTATCGCTTGTAGTTTATTGACCATTAACATTATTTGATGTTGTTGACGCGCAACAAGATCATTCAATGCAATCACTTGCTGATTTAATTCTTCTAGGGTTAATTCTTGAAATGAAATTTTGGTTTCTAAATCATCAATTTTATTCAACAGTTGTTCCATTGATACCTCTAAATATACGGTTATAGATCCCAAGACTCTATTAATCCTTGGCTGCTCACACTACTTACGTTGCTCAAGGTGGGCTGGGCAACAGAGTATACTACAGCGCCACGGTTTTGGCTGTTTTTGGTGACGTTTACTTGCCATCGTTTTAAGCGCTCACCAGAATTGACTTGCCATAAAAAAACTTCTTTAGAAGGGGTACCGGTTAATAATTGCTGATTATTGTTTACAAATCGACTGGCCGTGAATGTCATTTGGCGACGATTTATTTTTAGCTGGCTAAATTTTTCACCACTAGTTGATAACCAAATAAAGCCGTTGCCAGTGATATCCCCTGCAAAACTGTACTGTCCGTCGTCGCTTAAAGCAACTTTGGTGATCCGAGAGTTTAATTGCCAGCTATGGATAGGTTGCCCTGTTTGCGCATGCCATAACTTTACTTGGCCATTGTTGTCACCACTTAGGGCAACTTTGCCGTCATCAGATATTGCGACACTATTGACTTTTTCAGTGTGGCCCAAAAACTGAATCAGTCCTTTATCGGGTAATAAAGACATCACTGAGCCATCGGCTAAACCAATAAGGGTGTGGCTATTATTGGCAATCGCCACACTTTGAGCGTAAGAGGGTAATGACCACCAACCAATAGACTCCCCGCTGTTAATATCCCAAATTGCAATTGAGTCATGTGAAAGTGTTGCGGCAAATAGGTTGTTATTGGAAATGGCGGTATCGAATACATTACTGTTATTTTCATTACCATGTATCCATTGGTAGCGTATTTCATGGTGCTCAAGCGACCACAGCTGGACACCATTGTTGGCGGTGCTGATTAAGGCTAACTGACCGTCTTGTGATAACGTCGCGCTATAGCTTGCATCCGTAGTGAGTACGGTGATTTTATCTGCTTTAGGTTGACAAGAAAAAAGGCAAATAGAGCAAAAAATCAGCATAAGCACTTTTATCATGAACTTGCTCCTTGAAAAGTTGTCCATATAGAGTTGAACCTAATGGTATATCATAAACAGTTAGTATAAAGTGGCTTATTAACATTAGCCTAATTGTCTGACAACTGACAGTTAGAAGCATATTGTAACCACTAAGGGATCCTGAGGAAGCTTTAATGAAATCAATTTATAAATTATCGTTAGTCGCACTGGCCGTTGTTGGTCTTTCTGCGTGTAATCAAGAGCAAGCTGTTGCTAAGAAAGTTGAGCTAACATCAGAAGTTCAAAAAGAGGCATACAGTGTTGGTGCTTCTATCGGTAAGTACATGTCTGGCCATATTAAAGAACAAGAAGAACTGGGTTTTGCAGTTGACCGTGCTTTAATTATTCAAGGTTTCACCGACGGTTTAGGTGATACTACAGAGCTGACTGAAGAAGAAATGCAAACTGTTTTACAAGGCTTAGACAAAAAACTAAACGACAAGCGTTTAGAGCAAGCTGAAGCGTTAGCGGCTAAAGCGGTAGCTGAAGGTCAAAAGTTCTTAGACGAAAACAAAGCTAAAGAAGGCGTGGTAACGACTGAGTCTGGCTTACAATATGAAGTATTAACTGCGGGTGAAGGCGACAAGCCAGCGGCAGAAGATACGGTTGAAGTTCATTACCGTGGCACATTAACTGACGGCACTGAATTTGATAGCTCATACGCCCGTGGCGAGCCAGCTAAATTCCCATTAAATCGTGTTATCCCTGGTTGGACTGAAGGCGTTCAATTAATGCCTGTTGGCGCTAAGTACAAGTTTGTTATCCCTTCTGAGTTAGCTTACGGTGACCGCGATACGGGAACTATTCCTGCAAATTCAACGTTAGTATTTGAAGTTGAATTACTATCAATTGAAAAGGCTGCTGCAGTAGAAGCCGCTGAATAATCATTTGATGACGGTTCAAAAAAAGGCGCATTATGCGCCTTTTTTATTGGGGATATTCATATCCATTTGAAGCGATAAAATAAGTACATCTGTAACGCAATAAGCGCTAATAAACCGACACAAAAAGCCGCGAATGCCCACGAGGTTTCTGCACCAGGAATACCGGCAATATTGACCCCTAATAAGCCTGTCAAAAAACCTAATGGTAAAAACACCGCAGAAATTAACGATAAAAAATATAAGCGTTGGTTAACTTGTTCAGACTGTTTAGACAATAACTCTTCTTGGGTGACACCTGCGCGATCTTTAATGGCATCTAAATCTTCAATGACTCGAATTAGGTTTTCTTGAATCTCACGCAAACGAATTTTATCTTGCTGGTCTAGTAACAAGCTATTTTCATGTAAGGTTTTGCTGAATGCTTCTCGTTGGGGAGCAAGGTAGCGTCGAAACACCACGGTTTGTCTGCGTAACTCTGCAATATCAACTCGCAATGATTTGTCTGCTGAAGTAACGACCCTCTCTTCTAGCTCGTCTAAGTTTTCTTCAATTTTATGAATATAATCAACTTGCCTTAATGTCAGTAATTCAGTCACTGCCAATATAAATCCTGCGCTGTCTGCTGGGCCTTTACCCTCTTGGATCTGCTGTGCAATATCAGTCACTGAGTGTAGTTGGCGCTCGCAAGTGGAAATAATACGATGTTCTTCAGCATAAATTCGAATAGAGACCATGTCTTCAGGGTCGGAGTTAGGGTTTAAGTTAACCCCTCGAAGGGTTAATAAAATCCCATTATTAGAATGAACAGCACGTGGGCGAGTATCGGTTGCTAATAGAGTGTCTCGTTCTACCTTTTCTAAACCTTGAGTTGCTAACCACTGCCTTGCATCGGTTGATTTGTATTTTAGGTGAACCCAAAGTAACCCCTGTTCTGGCTGCCAATCTGCGAGCTCTTGAGGTGTTAAGCTTTTTCCTTTGTTCGGACCGGTCAGCAGTAAACTGTAGATAAATCCTTTGCTCATGAGGTTTTCCTTGCGAATGAGACAATTGTCATTTTGTGGTTTACTTTATGATAAATCCACGATATTCCCTATCAGTATTGTATATCGTGATACAGCAAATGAGATCATTTTGGTTTAAAATGAACGGATAAATTGCAATTTAGAGCATAAGACAATGGAATATGAGTTTCGTCGCAATCGTTTTGAAGGGACGGTATTTGCCACTTTTAGTATGGATCATGAAGTATTTGGTCGTTGGTTTACCGAAGAGTTAGCTAATGATGTAGAGCGTGGTCAGTCTATTTTGGCCGTTATTTCGAGTCTTAAGTTAGCTAAAACGAATCATTGGCGAAGTGTGGGTAATGATCTCACCTTAGATATGGATACTGAACAAGTTCGTATTTTTGTTAATGCCATTGATTTTGAAGAAGATTATGAAGTTGAAGAGGGCATGGCTTTGTATGATCTTGAGTCAGAAGCCTATTGTGGCTTAGAGGATTTTGAAAAAGCCTTACAAAGCTGGTTGGTGTTTATTCAAGAAAAGTGATGGTTTAGGGGAAAAGAGTAGATTCCGGCCCAGAAGCATTGCCGGAATGACGTTATTTATAGTATGGCTGGATTGACGTTACTTATAGCATGGCTGGATTGACGTTACTTATAGCATGGCTGGATTGACGTTACTTATAGCATGGCTGGATTGACGTTACTTATAGCATGGCTGGAATGACGTTACTTATAGCATGGCTGGATTGACGTTATTTATAGTATGGCTGGATTGACGTTACTTATAGCATGGCTGGATTGACGTTACTTATAGCATGGCTGGATTGACGTTACTTATAGCATGGCTGGAATGATGTTACTTATAGCATTGCCGGAATGACGTTACTTTTTAGCATGGCTGGAATGATGTTACTTTTTAGCATTGCTGGAATGACGTTACTTTTTAGCATTGCTGGAATGACGTTACTTTTTAGCATGGCTGGAATGCGGGTAAGGCATTCCAGCCAACAGGTATTATTGATTTAAGTATCTGACCGCCATCTCGGTTCTTGATTTGGCATTGGCTTTGCGTAATAAATTTTTCACATGTACTTTTACAGTCCCTTCACTGATGTGAAGATCTTCTGAGATCACTCTATTACTCTTACCCTCAGCTAATTCTTGCAAGATTTGAAGCTCTCGTGGGGTTAAGCTTTCTATCCATTCATTGTCATCGGTGACATTTTTTAATTCATAAAGATATTCTTCAACTTCTTTACTTATGACCCTATGTCCAGAAATGGCTTTTTTCAGCTGCTCTAACAGTAACTCCGGCTCAGTATCTTTAAGCAGGTAGCCATCAGCACCCGCTCTTAGTAAGCGAACAACATCTTGTTTGGCGTCAGATACGGTTAGAATTACGATACGGGCTGTAACTCCCTCTTGACGCATGGCATTTAAGGTATCTAACCCTGACATGCCTTTCATATTTAAGTCTAATAAGACAATGTCTGGCTCATTTTCATTTAATGCGGTGAGTGCATCTAAGCCTGTGCCTACTTCACCAAAAAGGGTGAAATCACCGTCTGAAGTAATAAGTTGGCAAATACCACGACGAAGTAGAGGATGGTCGTCGACAACGAGTACTGAATATGGCTTACCCATTTAAAGGCTCCTGCTGTGGTGGAAAACTAAGAGTAACTGTTGTGCCGCCATTACTGTTATCGCTAAATGACAGCTGTCCATTTAATTTGTTGGCACGTTCATGCATGATGCCTATACCAAAGTGTTGATCTCGCTCTTTTAAATGCTTAACACCTACACCGTCATCAGAAATAGTAATATTGATGATTTCTGTAGGAGTAAGATAACAATCTATCACGATCTGGCTAGCGTTTGCGTGCTTAATCGCATTTAATGTTGCTTCTCGAGTTAATTGTAAAACATGTATATGCTGTTTAGCTTCAAGTAAGTGAGCTGACAAATTGTAATTCAGAATGAGCTTCGTGTCAGTTTGGACTCTTAACTGTTCTAACATGACTTCCATAGCATGATTGAGGTTCGGTTCTTTAATGGTCAACCTAAATGTTGATAATAACTCTCGCAATTGCACGTAGGCGAAGCTAACCCCGTCGTTAATTTCAATAATCTGAGTTTCAACCTCTTCATTTTTACAACAGTCAGGTAGCTTCTTACGTAATAAGCTGACTTGAATTTTCAAGAATGACAGTAATTGGCCTAATGAATCATGTAGTTCTCTGGCAATAACTGCGCGTTCTTCCATTAGAGCAAGCTGTTGACGTTGTTCGGTCGCATTATGAATGGCAATTGACCTTGCTAACATGACGGCAAAATTATTAAACAATGGATTATTAAGCTCTGTTTTAGAAATAACCTCTAAATAGCCTTGGCAAACCTGTTCTAGTTGTAGTGGAAACTTAACGCTGTTCATAGTGGACTCTGGCCAGCCTTGTTGAGACTCGATAATGTCTTGAGAGTGATCTTCGTGTTCAATCACTAAGCGTAAGTAATCTAAGTTCTCATAGTCTTGAAGCTGATTTAAAGCAGATTTTAATGCCTTGTAATCTAGCCTGTCAGAATGCAGCATGATCAAATTATCATAGAGAAAATTAAGTTCATTATTTGCACGAGTTAAAGCATGAGTTTTTTGAGATACTTGACCCTCTAAGTCTTCATATAAAGTCGACAATTCAGCGGCAGTTTTTTTCAGCGCATTACTTAATGCCGTGAGCTCAATGTACTCCGTTTTAGGCATTTCAACATTAAAATCACCTTGAGAAATAGTGATGGCCCTATCCATCAACAAAGTGAGAGGTTTTACCACGCGTCGTCGGGTAAAGATGACTGCAATGCCTGCTACTATAAGCATTAATGTTAATCCGACGACTTGGCTTAATACTAATACCTTTAACTTGAATGCGGCAAATTGCTCTATTTCGAGTACTAAAATATCAATGGTATCAACAAAGTCTTTTAGGGCATTACTATAAAGACGAGTGTTACCGGTTTCAGCATAGCTTTTCATCGTTTGCCATTTTTCGACGACCAACAAGTACTGTTTAGATAGATCTTCAGGGGTGTACCAAGCTAATGAGTTTTTAAGCACTTTAGCATTTAGAGTGTTTTCAAATTCCTTTATACGCTCATTAACGCGTTGGCTGCCTGAATTAGAAATTAATAACAACCGGTAGCTTTGCATCCTGAGAGAGCCAGACGCATTGATAGCACGGGCATCTCCTAAGCTGAACGATAAATTCACAATTGCATATAACGCTAAACTGGAAGAAAGCAAAATTAGGACTAACATTAAACCTAATATTGTGGAAGTTAGGCTACCTCGCTTTAACATTTATGCCTCATTTATGCTGTAAATTGTTTTGATGTATTCTGCCATGTTTTACATTTTAAAACAGTGAAGAACACTTGAAAAATACGGGTTTTTTGTGGATGAAGCTAATTCGCTTTTTAACAAAAAAGAAAATATGTGACATACAACACGTTTACATTTTGATCTGGCGCAAACTTCTTTTGTTATACTCCTAAAGAGGTATTCTTTATCTAGGTTTTACTCGTTATTTTTGGGTAGAAAGAAACGTGGCTATAAATTGATTATAAAGTAACACGGAGTGAAAGGTGATGAAGATGAAGTTAAAAACAACAGTACTAAGTGCTGTTATTGCAGCGAGTTTTATCGCTACTGGTGTCACTGCCAGTGATAAAACTGAACCTCGCAATGAAGTCTATAAAGATAAGTTTTCTGCTCAATATGAAACTTGGCACGATACCGCTGAAAGCAAAGAAATTGTTGATATGCTTGAAGAAGTACCTAGTCTAGTTGTTTTATGGGCGGGTTATGGATTTGCTAAAGATTATAATGCACCACGTGGTCATATGTATGCCGTAACGGATGTGGTTAACACATTACGTACCGGTGCGCCGACTAATGCTGAAGATGGCCCTATGCCTATGGCGTGTTGGAGTTGTAAAAGTCCTGATGTCCCCCGTGTTATTGAAGAACAAGGTGAAGATGGTTACTTCAAAGGTAAGTGGGCAAAAGGCGGTGCTGAAATTGTAAACACCATTGGCTGTGCCGATTGTCATGAAAAAGGTTCAGCTAAATTACGTATGTCTCGTCCATTTGCTGCACGTGCAATGGAAGCAATTGGTACACCGTTTGATAAAGCCTCTCGTAAAGACAAGCAGTCAATGGTTTGTGGCCAGTGTCACGTAGAGTACTACTTCGAGAAAACAGATGATCGCAAAGGCTTTGTGAAGTTCCCATGGGATATGGGCACCACAGTTGAGCAAATGGAAGTTTACTATGACAACATGGAGTTCTCTGATTGGACTCATGCCGTATCTAAAACTCCTATGCTTAAAGCACAACATCCTGGTTATGAAACGTGGAAACTAGGTGTTCACGGTAAAAACAATGTTACCTGTACTGACTGTCATATGCCTAAAGTGGCTAAAGCCAGTGGTAAAGGTAAGTTTACTGACCACAAAGTGGGTAACCCATTTGATCGCTTTGAAGAGACATGTGCAACTTGTCATAACCAAAGCAAAGAGTTCATGGTTAATTTAACCAAAGAGCGCTACAAAAAAGTGGGCGAGCTAAAAGCCAGTGCTGAAAAACAATTAGTGAAAGCACACTTTGAAGCTAAAGCAGCTTGGGATGCCGGTGCTACTGAAGCTGAAATGAAGCCAATCTTAATGGATATTCGTCATTCACAATGGCGTTGGGATTATGCAACGGCTTCACATGGTGTTGCGGCTCATGCTGCTGACGAAGCATTACGTATTCTAGGTACGTCTGTTGATAAAGCGGCTGATGCACGTATTAAGCTAGCACAATTACTGGCTGCTAAAGGCGTTAAACAACCGATTGCTTACCCAGATGTGTCAACCAAAGCAAAAGCGCAAGCGGCTTTAGGTATGGACATGAAAAAAATGAATGCAGATAAAGAAGCGTTCAAGAAAAATCTTGTACCTAAGTGGCAGGAAGAAGCTAAAAAGCGTGAAGCAACCTATAAATAAGTCAGTCGGCTTAATTTAATAAACTAACGTTTTAGTTGAACATTAAAAACCCTCGCAAGAGGGTTTTTTTATGGGCTTAAAAAATGACTAGGTTGTCGTTTTAGTTATTTTATTGGCCCCACAGTCCGTTGTTCCATCATTGCTCATAAAATCTCAAATACCGCACCAAGATCGGGCGGTGTCGTTTTAAGCCGCACCAAATTAGTGCTCATTGTCTAGGTAAATACTTACCATTAAAACTTAACCTGTTAAATAACAATGGGTTGCAAAACTGGCCTGATGATTGAATCTATAGTTACAACAAATATATAACAAGTTCACTTTTTTAATCTTTGGAGGTCGAGATGAAACTCGTCAGCGCAATCATCAAACCATTTAAGTTAGATGATGTCCGTGAAGCAATTGCTGGAATGGGTATCGAAGGGATGACAGTTACTGAAGTTAAAGGCTTTGGTCGTCAAAAAGGGCATACAGAGCTATATCGTGGCGCTGAATATCAAGTGGATTTCTTACCTAAAGTAAAACTTGAAATCGCCACTAAAGAAGAAAACTTAGACATGCTGATTGAAGCAATTACTTCAGCAGCACATACCGGCAAAATTGGTGACGGAAAAATATTTGTCACTGCGTTAGAGCAAGCAATCCGTATTCGTACGGGTGAAGTAGATAACGAAGCACTATAAGGGGAATAAAATAATGGAAGAATTAGCAAAATTAGGACTAACCGTTAGCGAATTGCGCTTTGCGTTAGATACCTTCTATTTTTTAATCTCAGGTGCATTAGTAATGTGGATGGCAGCGGGTTTTGCCATGTTAGAAGCGGGTTTAGTTCGCTCTAAAAATACCACTGAAATTTTAACTAAAAACGTCTGTTTATATTCTATTGCTTGTGTGATGTATCTGCTTGTGGGTTATAACATTATGTATGTTGATAACGCTGAAGGCGGAATCATCCCATCATTTGCAGCCTTAATTGGTACCCAAGCTGAAGGCGCTGACCATGCATTAGAGTCAGATTTCTTCTTCCAAGTTGTGTTTGTTGCCACTGCAATGTCTATTGTTTCAGGTGCAGTTGCTGAGCGTATGAGACTTTGGGCTTTCTTAACCTTCTCTGTCGTGTTAACGGGTGTTATTTATCCTATTGAAGGCTACTGGACATGGGGCGGTGGTTTTGTTTCTGAAGCCGGTTTTGTTGACTTTGCTGGTTCTGGTATCGTGCATATGGCCGGTGCTGCAGCAGCTATTTCAGGTGTGTTATTACTCGGCGCACGTAAAGGTAAATACGGTGCAAATGGCCAAGTGAATCCTATTCCTGGTTCAAATTTACCTATGGCTACATTAGGTATGTTTATCTTATGGATGGGTTGGTTCGGATTTAACGGTGGTTCTCAGTTATTAGTATCTGATGCTGAAAACGCTTCTGCTGTCGCTAAAATCTTTGTAAACACTAACTCTGCTGCGGCGTTTGGTGCAATTGCTGCGCTAATCGTGTGTAAAGTAGTTTGGGGTAAAGCTGATTTAACCATGATTCTGAATGGTGCATTAGCTGGTTTAGTGGCAATTACTGCTGACCCATTATCTCCTTCACTAATCATGGCGGGTGTTATTGGCCTTGTTGCTGGTGGCGTGGTTATCTTCTCAATTATCGGCTTTGACCGTATTAAAATTGATGACCCAGTAGGTGCGATTTCTGTTCACGGTGTCGCGGGCTTCCTAGGTTTAATGTTAGTGCCATTATCAAATGCTGATGCAAGCTTTGGTTCACAATTATTTGGTGCTGCTGTGATATTTGGTTGGGTTTTTGCTGCTTCATTTGTTGTGTGGTATATCCTGAAAGTGACCATGGGTATCCGAGTTTCAGAAGAAGAAGAGTACAATGGTATGGACGCTTCTGATTGTGGTATTGATGCTTACCCTGAGTTTGTAAGTGTTAAATCTGCAAGCTAACAATTGTCAGTATTAGTGGCATATTGTTAAAGCAGAGCCCTATGGCTCTGCTTTTTGCTTTTGGGCTATACTCATTATTGTCAAAGTCGCTATTGTGGAAAATCGAACCATGAAAAACGTAATGTTGTCAGCTGTGTTGATAGTGGGTTTTATAATGAGCTTTGAATCTATCGCGGGACAAGTTGTGGTAAGAAAGTCTTCTGAACCATTTGATGCGTTTGCCGTAAGAGACCAAGTCGCCAAAGAGCATGAGTGGCAAGAAGCATTAAGAATGCAGCAACAAATTCAAATTTTACAAGCTTTGCCTAATGGTTGTATGCCGGTGGCGGTTCCTTATCGTTACTTTAATTGCCAAGGTTTGTCATATCGACCTTATCAATATCAAAACAAAGAGTTATTCATACAGATTGACCCGCCGCGCCAATAAATCTTCAATAGAGCCTGTCAGCGTTTTACGTTGATATAGGTGACTTTTGGCTGAAATCTTCTTATTTGACTAAACTTATCTTATTCGTATCTCGATTAAGAGGGGTTGGTATGTACTTTTATACCGTTAACCAATACGTCAAAATGGCTGATTCACGCATTGTTATGTGGGGATTATTACTCTGTGCCACATTACTAATGGGGTGTCAGTCGACTCCCAAGTCAACGGCAAGTCGCGTCGATATAGATGCACTATTTTATGATGAGCTTTTTACTCCTGTCGATATTATCTCTCCTGAAGACATCTATGCATTGCCCCCGAGTGATATTGAACAAGTGAAACAGGCTTATTTTCGGGATAAAAGTATTAAGCACCATAGTCAACCGCCCCATGAATGGTTAGCTAATTATATTGGTGCCCAAAAAGGTGGTTTTGAATATCGAGATCATTATACTCGGCCTGCTCACGAAACCATGACCAGTCGCCAAGGTAACTGTATGTCATTGGTGGTATTGTCGGCTGCGTTAGCTGAAGTGCTTAATGTGCCTGTGGAGTTTCAAGATATTGATGTCGAACCTATTTGGGATAAACGTGGTGGATTTTATTTGGTGAATGGTCATGTCAATTTGCTGTTATTCCCCACTAAAAATAGCAACGCATTGATGTTCAGAGAGAACAAGCTATTAATTGATTTTTTACCCGAAAGAGCGATCAGAGGTTACAGCAGTGAGCGGGTTGATAAGCAGATGTTGACCGCCATGTATTATAACAATGTTGCAGCAGAAGCATTAGTGAAGCAAGAGTATGATTTAGCTTATGCGTTGATAAAGAAAAGCATTCAAATTGATTCAAGCTTTGGTTCTAATATTAATACATTAGCGGTTATTTATCGTCATAAAGGAGATGATGCTAAGGCGGAGCAGGCTTATCGCACAGCGTTAAAAGTGAATCAAGAGGATGTCACCACACTGTTTAACTTAGCGCTGATTTTAGGTGAACAGAATCGGCTTGATGAATGGGCCGCAGTGCATAAAATTTTGGAATTAAATCGTATTAATAACCCTTTTTATTATTACGATATGGGGCAACAAGCATTTTTTGAGCAACAATATCAACAGGCGTTAACGTGGTACAAGCGGGCATTAGAAAAAGCGGATTATCGCCACGAGTTTTATTTTGGTTTGTCTCGAACGTATTGGGCAACAGGAAATGTTGGCTTAGCGAAAAAAAATATGCAAAAAGCGTTAGCATTGACCGTAGATGAAAATAATAAACGACGTTATCAAAGTAAGTTACAAGCGATGAAATTTAGATGACGTGTGAACGCTTACCACTCCATAAATAGAATGTGAGGGAGGCGAGTGGTGTTGGTTAATTATTTTGAGTCAGGGGTGTAAGTTTATTCATGATATCTTGGTATTGAGGACTTTGTTTAAATTGTGTAATGGCATCATCTACCAATTTTGCCGTTTGCTCGTTATGACAAGCAATATAACGTGGTGCTGGTGGAAATAAATTTACCTGAGTGACTTTGGGAACAGATTTTAGTGTGGGCATAATGGCTTGCAGATAATACGCAAAAATTCGCTGCTCCAAAATGATAACTTCAGTATGTTTGTTCATTAGCATGAGCACTTGGCTTTTTTGACTCGATAGCTCGCGATAATCAGGGTGGAGTTGAGACAACTTATAAAATGCTTGCCCTAGAAATTGATTTGCATTTTGAAACCCCACTAACGGATAGCGGCGGAGATCATCTAACTCATTAATGTCTAATTGATGTTCAGTCAGAAAAAACACACTATTTTGATACTCAATTAAACTTTGAGTATGAAATAAATCCTCGGTATTAGCTGGGGAATTAATAATGCAATCAATATCTTTGTCTCTTACCATCTTCAGCGCTCTAAGGTTGGTGGCAAAAGTCACTCCTGCTAATGTTAATTGGCTCATTGTTAACGCTTCATCCAGTAATTCGTATTGAATCCCCCCTTGTTGATCAACAAAAAAGTAGGGCTCGATACTATTACTGGTGGTGAAAGTGATTGGTTTTGAGCTCACATTTGAACAGCTAAAAAACAATAACAATAGTGTCCAATGTGGTAAGTATTTGCTAAGGGGAGATGAGTGGTTATCGGTAAGTTGGAACGATAATGGCAAAATTCTTACCTCACATATTGAAATCCATTTTGGGCGAAAAATTAACTTTACAATGAATAGCATTAGCCCTGACTAAATTATAGCAGGGCTATGCGATGTTGCACGAGGTCAGTTTTGCTTTAAGGCTAGATAATGGCTGTTGTTGTTTGTGTTTTGAAATTTAACTTTATTATTTAAAATTATTATTTTATTGAAAACAGTTAGTTATATGTTTAATGTGTTAAAAATAATTAGTTGGTTGATTTGTCTTTTGATAATGGGTAAATTTTAATATCAATAGCGTTTAAATTTGAATAAATACAGGCAAACAATTGTAAATCGATTGAATATTGACCTGTAAAGCCGGAGTCGTATCTATGCATTACCAAAATGATGATGTTCGCATCAACGAAATTAAAGAACTTTTACCCCCTGTAGCAATCTTAGAGCGTTTTCCGGCCTCTGAAAAAGCATCTGAAACGGTATTTAATGCCAGAGAGAATATCCATAACATTCTAACTAAGAAAGATGATCGCTTATTAGTTGTTATTGGCCCTTGTTCGATTCATGACCCTAAAGCGGCGTTAGAATATGGCCAACGTTTGGCAACCATGCGAGAAAAGTTTAAAGACCAGCTTGAAATAGTTATGCGAGTGTATTTTGAAAAACCTCGTACCACAGTGGGTTGGAAAGGGTTAATTAATGACCCTTATATGGATAATAGTTTCAAATTAAATGATGGTTTAAGAACCGCGCGTAAATTACTGGTTGATTTAAATGACAGTGGAGTCCCAACGGCGGGTGAATTCTTAGATATGATTACGCCTCAATATGTTGCTGACATGATGTGTTGGGGAGCCATTGGAGCACGCACTACTGAGTCACAAGTTCATCGCGAGTTAGCTTCGGGCCTTTCTTGTCCTGTAGGGTTTAAAAACGGGACTGATGGCACGATTAAAGTTGCCATCGATGCGATTGGTGCAGCCAGTGCACCTCACCACTTCTTATCTGTGACTAAATTTGGCCATTCAGCTATTGTCTCTACTAAAGGTAATCCTGATTGTCATATTATTTTGCGTGGTGGGAAAAAACCAAACTACAGTGCTGACGACGTTGCAACTATTCAAACTCAATTAGCGGCATGTGATTTAGCTGATAATGTGATGATTGACTTTAGTCATGCGAATAGTGCTAAAGATTATACTCGTCAGATGATTGTAGCCAAAGATGTAGCAGGGCAAATTTCGGCTGGTAACAGTGGTATTTTTGGTGTCATGGTTGAAAGTCATTTAGTCGAAGGTCGGCAAGACATTATTGATGGCAAAGCAGCTTGTTATGGTCAAAGTGTTACTGATGCCTGTATAGGTTGGGACGATACTGAGTCACTATTGGCAACATTAAGCGACAGCGTGATTGCACGCCGAGCTTAGGTGAATACATTGTTTTATTTCATCTGTGGTTAAGATGAGCAAATACTGTTTAAACCATAAAGGCGCTTTTTAGCGCCTTTATTTTTTTGAGTTTTCAGCTAAGTATTCGTTTGCTTTAGCAAGTGTCCCAAATGCTGATATAAGGTTGTTGCGGCCTTTATCTTGCAGCTCAGGGTTACCAGATTCAATCATCATCCAAACCCAGGTTTGGATAAGTTGCAATGGTGGGTACGTGGTGTTGGTGCTATTCACGATAAAACTTCCTACAAATTATTTAACGCAAGTTAATATTTACTACTAATTGAGTAGGTGCCTGTAACCAGTCAGACAAGAGAGTAACAAATTACCAACGCAGACTTTACTACTATTTTGAAGAAAATGCATAATTTGTGTTATTGATACATAAAATTAATGCTTTCATCCTATAAGTTTTAGTCTGAGTAAGTCTTTCGGTTTATATCAAATAGAACGTTGTGTATCAATGTGTATCGATGCGTATTAATTATTATTGCTAATGTGTCACTCATAGTTTGTAAGGTATTTATAGAGTCATTAACAGCCGCATGCGAAGTGGTTAGATAAAACAGAGTTAGTGAATTGTAGCCCTGTGCTGTTATTGTTGAATAAGGTCATACTATCCTATCGCGCGCAATTGCGGGTAGAAGCTTAATCGACGCAAATAATGCTAGCCGTTAACATAAAACTAACTATATGATTAATTTCAAACTCGATACACATCCATGCGTTGAAATATACACTCACATTCTAGCCCCTCAATAAACACTAGCCTATGGAGATAACATGCGGCCATCTGCCTACATAGACGGACCTGTTGGTAAGTTAAATTGGAAGGTTTTTAGTTTACTAATTCCTTATCTATTTGAATTTAAATTAAGAGTTGCATTGGCAATGACGTGCTTAGTTATTGCTAAGCTGGCTAGTGTAGGCTTACCTTTTATATTAAAAGATCTTGTTGATACATTAAGTGCTGTTGATGCTCAAAAGGCATTAATTGCCGCCCCTATCGGTTTGGTTTTAGCCTATGGTGCCGTGCGCTTTTTAAACGTTATTATTGGTGAGGTTAGGGACACTCTGTTTGGTCGAGTAACAGAAAGAGCCATGAGGCGGTTAGGTTTAGCCGTTTTTGAACACTTACATCGATTAGATTTAGATTTTCACCTTGAAAGGCGCACTGGTGGCTTGTCGCGTGATATTGAGCGAGGTACCAGTGGCTTAAGCTTTTTGATGCGTTTTATGGTGTTTAATATTGCGCCAACCTTACTAGAAATTACCTTAGTTATTGGGATTTTCTTTTATCAATATGGCATTGCCTTTTCGCTAATCACGTTTGCTGCGGTAGTGGCTTATATTGGTTATTCGATCATGGCAACAGAGTGGCGCACTGAGTTTGTGCGAGAAGCCGCAAGAGCGGATTCACTATCGAATACCCGTGCAATAGATAGCTTATTGAATTACGAAACCGTGAAGTATTTTAATAACGAGTCTTATGAATCTAAACGTTATGATGAAGCCTTAGCGGGCTGGGAAAGTGCTAAACGGAAGAATCGATTATCGTTATTTGCGCTCAATGCTGGACAAGCACTTATTATTGCAGTGGCAATGACCGCTATGATGGGACTTGCCGCTTATGAGGTCACTCAGTCAACAATGACCGTAGGTGATTTTGTACTAATAAATGCCTTTATGATGCAACTGTTTATTCCATTAAACTTTTTGGGCTTTGTCTATCGTGAAATACGTGGCGCATTGGCCAATATTGAGCGTATGTTCGATATTTTGGATAAACAGCCTAAAGTGGTGGATACAGAGGGTGTGCACACAAAAGAGGTCAATGTCGGCAGCTTAAAGTTTGAAGAGGTGAGTTTTCAATATAACGACCGACCTATTTTACAAGGGGTGAGTTTTGAGGTGCCTTTGGGTAAAAAAGTGGCCGTAGTGGGTGACAGCGGGGCAGGGAAATCGACCTTAATTAAGCTATTGTTTAGATTCTACGATGTTGACCGCGGTTGTATCAGCATTAATGGACAAAATATTAAAGCGATGTCTTTACAATCATTAAGACGATTAATTGCCATAGTTCCTCAAGATACAGTGTTATTTAACGATACCTTGTATGCCAATATCCGTTATGGTCGGCCAGAAGCGACTCAGCAACAAATAGAACATGCCGCTAAAGTGGCACATTTAACTGAGTTTATTGAATCATTACCTGATAAATGGCAAACCAAGGTGGGTGAGCGTGGCTTAAAGTTATCAGGTGGCGAAAAGCAGCGGGTATCTATTGCCAGAGCAGTGTTAAAGTCAGCACCTTTTTTAGTATTTGATGAAGCGACATCATCTTTAGATAGCCGATCTGAGCAAGCTATTTTGAATGCATTGCGTGATGCGGCTAAGGGGCATACTAGTTTGGTCGTAGCCCATCGCCTGTCGACTATAATTGATGCCGATATGATTGTGGTATTAAGCCAAGGGAAAGTGGTTGAAACAGGTCACCATACACAATTGATTAATGCGGGAGGACTTTATTCGCATTTATGGCGAATCCAAAATGAGCAATCAACCACAAATTAATGACCAGAATAGCCAGTAAAGCTTTAAATATGGTGTTTATTTAACTTATATAGGTATAATTAAATTAATTAAACTAGTTAAATTAGGTAAAATATTGGGGAGATTGTGAACGGCAACATCATCCATTATTATTAACTATCAGCATGGAAAATGAGTGAGTTGCATCGTCATAAGTAGGCTGAGTTAATAGATATTTAGCTGTATAAATTCATATTTTACCTTAAATTTAAATCAATATACCTTATGTTAATGATAGTCCATAATGGCGCTTACTTCATTGATATTGTTAGTAACACAGCGCCAATTACATACGGAGATGGCTGATGCAGAATTTACCTTTAATTGCAGCCTTAGAAGGTACTCAGCATAAAGTAAATACCGATTGGTTTGCTATTATGGCAATGCTTAAAACTCGGGATTTATCAGAAGAAGAAATTAATAATATTTATAACGAGTTATGTGCAGGGTTGCGCGTAACAACTCGTGGTGTCACATTATGCAAGCAATCTGGTGATGACCAAAATGAGCAAATTATAAAATCAACAGAAAACAAAGATTTACTTATTTAGTGATACTAAACATGGGATAGCCGTAAGGTGTCAGGGTGGTTTTACGGCTAGGCTATTGATTTAAAACTGGAGTTTTTTGAGGGTTACTTTTTTTGCCAGCCAAGGCAAATTAATCGAGTTTGATAACTTGTCGTCTCCAGCTTCTTTAATCGAGTGATTTTTCCATTATCAAAGCACACTTTCTCACCTTCTATTTCTGTAAGATGGTCACAGTTTTCACAGCTTAAACTTGCTTCTTTGCTGTTTAAAATTGATGGCGATATTTTCAAGTTCAAAAGTTTATCCTTAATAACTGACATGAGTCAGATTGACTTGTGATCTGGTCCATGTTTTCGTTAAAGATGTGATCAAGTCTTCAATATAATTCTAGCCTATATTTTTCACTCTTCAAAGTTATACTTTTTAGGTATGGCGTACCCTTTGCGTATAGTGTTAAGTGAGTTAAGGCATCATATGTTTATAATGTTGGTCTAATGAAATCGACACGCCGCTGCTGACCACAATATGGGCATGGATGCGGGTTAATAGTCTTGCATCTGTCACGCCACATGATTTCGCAATCATGGCTAAGTCATGATGAAGGTAATGATTATAGCTAGCCACACGTGCCGATTTATCTTTGGGATTTAGCCCTCGTTGTAAGCGGGTATTATGAGTCGTTATGCCTGTGGGGCAGGTATCTTTATTGCACTGCAAAGATTGAATACACCCTAATGCAAACATATTACCCCGCGCTGAAGCGATAAAATCGGCTCCTGTCGCCAATGCCCAAGCAACATACGATGGCATGATCATTTTTCCAGTAGCGATAATTTTTATCCGCTGTTTTAGGCCTTTTTCAACCAGTAGGTTTACTAATTTAGGCAGGCTTTCCCTAAGAGGTAGACCCACATTATCCATCAATGCTTGTGGCGCCGCCCCCGTTCCTCCATCCGCACTGTCTAAGGTGAAAAAGTCTGGTGCCGAGTGCATACCTCTGTTTAAAACTTCATCACATAAGTCTTTAACCCATTCAATATCACCTATGACCGCTTTTATTCCACAAGGTTTGCCCGTCGTTTGGCGAACCTGATGTATCATATCAAGAATATCTGCAACGTTTTCAAGCTCAGGGTGCCCATTAGGGCTAATAGAGTCTTGGCCTGCTGGAATGCCTCTAATTTTGGCTATTTCATCGGTCACCTTTACTGCTGGTAAAATTCCACCTTTGCCGGGCTTAGCCCCTTGGCTGAGCTTTATTTCAAACATTTTAACTTGTTCATGTGCGGCGATATGTTGTAGTTTTTGATGATCTAATTTTCCTTGATCATCCCGCACACCATATTTTGCTGTACCTATTTGAAAGACTAAATCGCATCCTCCTTTAAGATGGTAAGGGCTTAAGCCGCCTTCTCCGGAGTTTAACCAGCACCCTGCTTTAGCAGCCCCATGTGATAATGCGGTTACGGCAGGGCGGGATAGTGCGCCAAAGCTCATTGCCGAAATATGACAAATTTTGTCTGTGGTATATGGGGTTGAGCATGCTTCACCTACAGTGATTTTTATGGGGGTATGAGCCTTATTGTCGTTCACTGGAAAAGCGGAGTTAAGAAATAAAATACTGCCTTGCTTGTCTAATGGTTGTGTTGAGCCAAATGAAATTGTTCTATCAACATCTTTTGCCGCTCGATAGACCCAGCTTCTTTCGGCGCGGTTGAATGGCAGTTCCTCTCTATCTTGGGCAAAAAAGTATTGCCGAAAGAACTCTCCTTGTTTTTCAAATAAATATCGAAAGCGGCCAATAACGGGGTAGTTGTGCCTAATTGCTTGTTTAGTTTGTAATTTATCCGCGACATACATATATATTACCGCGATTATTAACAGCCAAAAAAACACCAAAAATAGCCCTGAAAATAGATCTATTCCCCACATCACCCATGCTTGAAGCTGCATATAAATTTCCTTATTAACGTCTATACTGAATGATATTGACTGTAAAAACGCATTTTGACAAATATTGCTTTAGTGAGAGTTTTGAAAGCCGATATAGTCTTAATAGGTCTTTAAATTGGAGTGATGTTATGAATATCAAACCTGCTGGGTATTCTACGGTGGATAAAACGGCTAGCAAACCGCAAAGTACTCAACAAGACCAGGCCAGTCATAACCTAGTTGAATCAAAGTCATTTGAAGAGTCTTCAAACATGTCAGTTCAGCAAGTGACTAAACGATTGATGAATGGTCAAATATTAGCGGCCCAGGAAAAAGTGATGTTGTCAGCCGGTAATGAGTCAATGGCGTTACTATTCAGGAGTGCTATTGATGCCATTGACGCTGAGTTAGATGTGGCATTAGGTGAAAATACCCCACAAAAAGAGGGGCCTTTTTCAACATCCTTTGCAGGAATTGATTACTCTCCATCCAGTACTGCAAGCAGAATAGTGACTGCGGCGACAGGCTACTTTGCATTACATCAGCAACAACAACCCGATTTAACCTATGATGAGCAATTAACAGGGTTTATGGAAAAAATATCTGCTGCGATTGACGTCGGGTTTGGTCAGGCAAAAGACATTCTATCGGGATTAAACGTGTTAAATAAACAAATTGCTGCCGGCATTGAAGAAACCTATGCATTAATTCAAACTGGACTAGATAAATTCAAACAAGATAGGGCGCTTCCTAGCGATAGTGAGCAAAAGTGAGGATAAGTTATGTGGGTTAAGGGCGAAATAATACAGCGCGTTGACTGGAATGATAAGCTTTTTTCTTTGAAAATTAAGGCGCCTATCGCCCCATATATAGCTGGCCAGTTTATAAAATTGAGTCAATTAAAAGAGGATAAAAGAGTCGCTCGAGCTTACTCAATTGTTAATGCTCCAGGAGACGATTTTATCGAAGTATTAGCGGTGGCCGTTGAAGATGGCCAACTTTCCCCTCAATTACAGTCTCTTTCCATTGGTGACACTATCGATGTTAGTCCTAAAGCCAGTGGATTTATGACATTAGATGAAATTCCACAGGGTGAATTGCAAGGAAAGCATTTATGGTTGTTATCAACCGGTACTGCTGTCGGGCCGTTTATATCCATGCTATTAACGCCAGAGCCTTGGGAAAGGTTTGAAAAAGTCGTATTGGTTTATGGGGTTAGATTAGCTGTAGACCTTGCTTATATTAATATTATTCAACAGTTGCAGCAGCAATACCCTGAACAATTTTGTTTTGTGCCTATCGTCACCAGAGAGTCCTATGACGGGGCTTTAAACTGCCGAATTCCACAAGCGATAGACAGTGGTTTATTGCAGAAACAGCTCCAGTTAGACATTAATCCACAAGACTCACAAGTGATGATTTGTGGTAATCCAGGTATGATAGCCGATGCGCAAAATACGCTAGAAGAGTTGGGGTTAACTAAAAATCTTCGTCGAGCGCCTGGACAAATTACCGTTGAAAAATACTGGTAAGCTCACTATCTCTCTTTTGACAATATTAGCACCGAACGCATTTTTTGCTAAAACTGTACATCACATCACAATTTTTTTATCCCAGCTACTTGCTCCTTTGTTATTGATCATTTAATCTTTGTCGCGATTGATAATTATTATCATTGCTATATTCAATAGCTGACAATGCTGGCTTTTCTGCATTCAGACAAGTTAGTAATTTAAGGGAGATAAAAATGACACTGGTAAAAAGCGCGTTAGCATTAGGTTTATTAACGGTTGCCAGCTCGGCAGTTGCTAAAGACTCATTAACGGTTTATTCGTATCGACAAGCCTTTTTAGTTGAGCCTATTCTTGAGCAGTTTACGCAAGAAACAGGCGTTAAAGTCAACGTGGTATTTGCCAAAGATGGTATTGCTGAACGTATTGCCCGTGAAGGTCGTTTATCTCCTGCAGATGTGGTGCTTACCTCTGATTTTTCTCGATTAATGGAGCTGGTGGAAAAAGATCTAGTTTCTCCAGTGAACAACGAGGCTATTAACCAAAACATTCCTGCACAATATCGCTCTCCAGATAATGATTGGTACGCGTTAACCATGCGCGTAAGAAATGTTTATTCTTCAAAAGATCGTGTGGGTAAACTTGATATTAACTACGAAGATTTAGCCAACCCAGAATACAAAGGTAAAATTTGTACTCGTAGTGGTAAGCATCCTTATAATGTGGCGTTAGTGGCGTCTATGATTGCGCATCACGGTGAAGCGGATACTAAAACGTGGTTACAAGGTT
The DNA here is from genome assembly GCF_023284065.1 of Shewanella gaetbuli. Lineage (GTDB taxonomy): Bacteria > Pseudomonadota > Gammaproteobacteria > Enterobacterales > Shewanellaceae > Shewanella > Shewanella gaetbuli. The sequence goes on from NZ_JAKIKP010000001.1 coordinate 206,858, forward strand.
TTAAAGCGAACTTAGCGCGTAAACCTCAAGGTAATGATCGTGCACAAGTGAAAGCGGTAACAGAAGGCTTATGTGATATCGCTATTGGTAATAGCTATTATTATGGCAAAATGCTGATGGATGAAAAGCAAAAAAGCTGGGCTGAGTCTGTTTACATTAACTTCCCAAACCAAGATAATCGTGGCGCACACATCAATGTCTCAGGCATGGCTTTAGCTAAGCATTCTCCTAACAAAGATAATGCAGTTAAATTAATGGCTTTCTTAACTTCAAATGTGGCACAGCAAGCATACGCTGAAGTGAATATGGAGTATCCTGTTAAAGCAGATGTTAAGCCATCAGAACTTGTCGCTTCTTGGGGTGAATTCAAAGCTGATACTTTGCCTATTTACAAATTGGCTGAAAACCATCAAGCAGCAGTCAAGTTGTTGGATGAAGTTGAATTCGACCTTTAATCAACTTATTTAGCACTCAGCCAGTTTATTTAAGTCTTCTAATACGGTGTATATGCACCGTATTGTGTTAACTGGAAAAACGTTATGATTTTAGGTTTAACCAGAAGCTGGTCGCTCACTGGTTACATGATTGCGGCGGTCATTGTACTGCCGCTTATTGCATTATTAGTGCAAGCTTCATTCCCTGATGAAGCGGTTTTTAGTCACCTTTTTAATACGGTGCTTCCCACTTATATTTCCAATAGTTTATTACTTATTGTGCTTGTCGGTTTAGGGTCGTTAATTATTGCAGTGCCTGCAGCATGGTTTATTGCGCGGTGTGAGTTTCCCGGCCGTCGCTATTTTCAATGGTTATTATTATTACCCTTAGCAATGCCTGCTTATATTGTTGCCTATGTTTATACCGATATGCTCGATTATGCTGGCCCGGTTCAAATAGCGTTGCGCCAATGGTTTGAATGGTCATCCCCCCATGATTATTACTTCCCGTCAGTAAGAAGTTTGGGCGGTGCTGCTATTATGTTGTCACTGGTGCTATTTCCATATATTTATCTTCTGGCCAGAACGGCCTTTATGGAGCAATCTGCCAGCTTACTGCATGCATCAAGAATTATGGGCTGTACTCCCTGGCGCAGTTTTTGGCGGTTAGCGCTGCCTATGGCAAGGCCTGCGCTTGCAGTGGGGGTGGCGTTGGTGGCAATGGAAACCGCTGCTGATTATGCAACGGTGAGTTATTTTGCTGTTCCTACACTGACCACTGCGGTATATGACACTTGGTTGGGATATGGCAGTTTAACGGCTGCGGCGAAACTGTCGGCCATTATGTTGTTAGTGATATTTGCTATGGTGGGCGTTGAACGCTTTGCAAGACGAAAACAGCAGTTGTTTCAAAAACAGTCATCGCTATCAGCTGCGGATCGTTACTCATTAAAAGGGATTCATGCCTTTGGTGCATTTGGTTATTGTGCCAGTTTATTGTTTGCGGCTTTTGTGCTGCCTTTTGTGGTGTTGCTGACTTATGCCGTTGACTATTTTGATGAAAGTTGGAATGAGCAATTTTGGCAGTACAGCTGGAATAGCCTGTATATTGCTGTACTGGTCAGTGTGATTTGTTTATTACTCAGTTTAATACTGATGTTTGTGCGACGAGTCAGCCCAAGGCCATCAGATAACTTGCCATCACGTCTTAGCAGTACGGGATATGCACTGCCAGGAACCGTATTGGCCATTGGTGTATTAGTGCCGCTCACCTATTTAGATTTTGCCATTAATGATATTTATGATTGGTTTGGCGCAAGAGGGCCCGGCTTACTCTTTACTGGCAGTATTTTTGCTATTGTTTTTGCGTTTGTAGTGCGCTTTTTGGCTATTTCAATTGGCAGTATTGAAAACAGCTATAAACGTATTTCTCCGTCATTAGACATGGCGAGTATTACGATGGGGCAGCAACCTAGGCAATTACTAACGCGTGTTCATTTGCCATTATTACGCAAGGGCTTATTGGCGGGGGCGCTGTTGGTGTTCATCGAAAGCATGAAAGAACTGCCAGCTGCGCTGTTATTACGTCCTATAGGGTTTGAAAACTTAGCCACCTACGTGTTCCAGTTTGTGTCTGATGAAATGCTAGAACATGGCGCGCTTGCCGCAATTGTGATTGTGATTGTTGGCCTTATCCCACTTATTTACCTTAACCGTTCATTGGAGCATGCTAGTTAAATGTCGACTCTTACCATTGAAAACGTATTTAGTGATTACCAAGGACAGGTTATTTTAAAAGGCTTAAATTTGACCTTGCAACAAGGTGAAATTGTCGCTTTATTAGGCCCAAGTGGTTGTGGTAAAACGACGTTGTTACGTGCTGTTGCAGGGCTTCAAGCTATCTCCAAAGGCACCATTAAAATTAATGGTGAAGTACTGAATAACGATGATACCTTCATGCCTAGCGAACGGCGCGGTGTGGGAATGATTTTTCAAGATTATGCGTTATTTCCGCATTTGACTGTGGCAGATAACATCTTGTTTGGTGTAAAAGGGCTGAGCAAGGCTGAGTGTGAGTCACGATTACAAGAAATGCTCGAGCTGGTTAAATTAACCGGCCTTGCGCAACGTTACCCTCATGAGCTTTCCGGTGGTCAGCAGCAAAGAGTGTCGATAGCGAGGGCGTTAGCCTATGAACCACAGATTCTTTTATTAGATGAGCCTTTCTCTAATATCGATGCTCAAGTCCGTAACGAGATGATGTTAGAAATCAGAGCGATTTTAAAACAGCGTAATGTCAGTGCGGTTTTTGTCACTCACAGTAAAGATGAAGCCTTTGTTTTTGCAGATAAGTTAGCGCTATTTAAAGAGGGCGCCATTATTCAGCATGGATTGGCTGAAGAGCTATATGCTTCACCTAAAGATAAATATGTAGCGGAATTTTTGGGCTCAGGTAACTATTTGCCCGTATCAGTAAATAGTCCCCATGAAGTGAAATCGCCCATTGGTATATTACACAGTAGTGCTGCACTTACTTTCCCAGTGGATTACCAAGGTCAGTTATTATTAAGACCGCAGCAAGTTGAGTTAATTGCCGATGAGCAAGGGCTCGCCACGATTATTGAGCGACGCTTTTTAGGTACGGTGTGTCATTACTGGGTTAAAGTTGAAGAGCACTGTTTAGAGGTGAGAAGTCAAATGCTGCAACTGGTTCCCGGGCAAAAAGTTAATTTATATGCGCCAGCGCACCCCTTGGTTATTTTTTAATTGTACCCATGCAAACAGTTAACATATGATAAATTCAGTAAACATGGCTTAACACTAACTGGGATAGTATTTTTGTGTTTAGTTTTTTTCTTTTAAACCGATAACAATTCAGGTGGTTTGTTAAATATGGATAATCAGATTATGCCGCGCGAGCAATTAGGGATATGTGCTGAAGGTAATTTACATAGTGTTTATTTGATGTTTAACGCAAATGATGGCGTTGAAGATCAACTTCGTCCATCCATTGCAAGTGTGGCGCAATATATCTACGAGTTAACAGATCAATATGCCGACAGTGCATTCAATGGGTTTGTGGCAATTGGTGCTAATTTTTGGGACACCTATTACCCTGACAGTCGTCCAGCATTACTAAAGCCATTTCCTTCAATGAATGAAGGTAACCGTGATGCGCCTGCGATGGAATATGATTTGTTTGTGCATATTCGCTGCGATCGTTTTGATATTTTGCACCTTGTTGCCAATGAAATTAACCAAATGTTTGAAGACTTAGTAGAACTGGTTGATGAAGAGCGCGGTTTTAGGTTTATGGATAGCCGTGATTTAACTGGTTTTGTCGATGGCACAGAAAACCCTAAAGGACGAAATCGACAACAAGTGGCTTTAGTCGGTGAAGAAGATACCGAGTTTAAATCAGGCAGTTATATTCACGTACAGAAGTATGCGCATAACTTAAACAAATGGCAGCGTTTACCGGTTAAAAAGCAAGAGGATATCATTGGCCGTACCAAACAAGATGATATTGAATATGCCTCTGAAGATAAGCCACTTACTAGCCATATTAAGCGAGTGAACTTAAAAGACGATGATGGTAATTCTATGGAGATTTTACGTCAAAGCATGCCTTATGGCTCGGTAAAAGAGCAGGGGTTGATGTTTATTTCCAGCTGTAAAACGCCTGTTCATTTTGAAAAAATGCTTCACAGCATGATATATGGTGATGGACACGGCAATCATGATCATTTGATGCAGTTTACTAAAGCATTAACCGGCTCATCATTTTTTGCGCCATCATTAGACTTTTTAACCCAATGGGACGAAGGCTAATCTTACATTCCAAGGGAAACAAAAAAGCAATGCGTTGGCATTGCTTTTTTTATGTTTAACAACTTGGCATTAAGGCGTTGTCTTATTCGCTATAGTTGAATAATGACTTAACAGTTTCTAATGTGTCATCAATGGTTTTAATGCTAGATGGACAAATAAAAATAGTGTCATCGCCAGCAATAGTACCCAAAATTCCTTCAGGTTTACCTATTGAATCTAGAAGCCTTGCAATTAACTGTGCTGCACCAGGACTGGTTCTAACAACAATCATGGCTTGGTTATGATCAACATCAAGCACTAGATTTTTAAGTGGGCTTCCAGCGGTTGGAACGCCTAATTCTGCCGGTAAGCAATAAACCATTTCTTGTTTAGCATTGCGAGTACGTACCGCACCAAACTTGCTAAGCATGCGCGAAACTTTAGATTGGTTAATGTTACCAAACCCCTCGGTTTGTAATGCATTAACAATTTCACTTTGGCTGCCAAAACGCTCTTCTTTTAAGATAGCTTTAAATGTTTTTACCAGATCATCCTGATTTTTATTGGTCGGCATAAATTATTTCATCTTATAGTTGTTATTCATAAAACTAACTAATTCTGAATATAAGGTTGAGTTATGTCAAGAAAAACTCATTTTAAATGAATAAAAATTCAAAATTAGAATTGGACGGATTTGCAGTTAACCTTATTGAGTTAACCGACTTAGCACCATGATTGTCTCGCCTTCTTCATTGACTAATAATAAACGGCTACGATTAAATTTAGCGCCATGTACTTTAGGGAGTGTTTGCATGACATTTCTTTCTTGAGTCATTAATGCTTCAATACAGGCTTTGCGGGTGGAAGCGGCAGGATTCAAGGTTAACACATCATTTTTTAATGTGTATTGACCCATAAAAGGATTGCAACTGGTGTTGCCGACTAGCTTTCCTTGTTCATCGAAAACTAGCTTGGCTGGGCTATAGTCGATAGTAGGTTGAGATAATACAGATTCGATATGCCATTGACCTATTAATGTTTCAGTTTCAATCTCTGATGTACTTTGGCATGCGCTTAACGAAAAAATAACTGCGGCAGCGCTTAAAAAATGCTTTATCATATCTGCTAACTTTACCTAGAGTTGTCATAATTGTATCTATTCTACAAGATACTGGGACAAAGTGATAACTCATAAGCAGCATAAAATTAGGTTCATCAATGATTAAGTGGTTAAAAGTGCTGCATTTAGGCGGCTTAATACTATTAATTATAGGTTGTTATGTTTTATTTTCTTCACAATTAAGTCAGCAGGCTTCTGGGATGTTAATTATTGCTAGCTTGATTGGTCTAGGTTTGATCATGATGGCACCGTTTCCTGTCGCCCTTGTGATTGAGTGGGCGCAAAAGCAAGATCAAATTTCATCTGCTGCGAAGCATTCAGTTAAAGAGAATCAAGATGATTAATTACCGCCTCGCCAATTTAGCGGATGTAGCGCCATTATTAGTGCTTGAACGTACACATGTTAATGCTGAATTAGCACAAGCCGATCCTAGCTTACAAGGGCAAGCACTCTCCTCGGCGCAATTGACGCAATTGATAAACCAACATTGGATTATGCTAGCAGAAGATGACGGCAAAATTGTTGGCTACGTGATTGCAACGCATTGGTCATTCTTCAATAATCAGGGCTTATATAGCAATATTTTAAATCGGTTAGCTAAGCTTGAATGTGTTCACCCTTCAAGCTTTGTGAATATCAGTGAAATAAATAGTTGTCAATATGGCCCAATATGGATTGAAGCAACTTATCGGGGGACAGGAATATTTGCTGAGTTAGTGAATGCACTTTACCGACAGTTAAGTCGTCATTTTGCTTTTGTAGTCGCTTATATTGCTGATGAAAATGCTCGTTCATTTGCAGCGCATACCAAGTATGCCAATATGCAAGTGATGGACTTTTTCAGTTATCAACAACGGGATTACTATTTACTATTGAAAGGGGTCTGATATGGAACAAGATTCGCTAAGCCCTCATGCCGAGTCTGACATGTCCACCAATTTTGAGTCATTATTTTCGCCCTATTTCAGTTTGCAAATGGGCTCATTTGATAATCTAAAATTGGTTGTTGCCTTGTTAACTTTGAAACAGCAAAATTTTGATACTTATGAGTTAACGCTGCCGAATCAAAAACAGCCATTTTATGCGGTTAAGTGGCTGTCTTATTGGATTAATTGTGGCCAAGTTAATCAATATAACGTCAGTTTGCAGTTGTTTGATGGATCAGTAGTAAACGATCAAGTTGCTTTTGCTACTGCAAACGCAACACTCATTTCTGTCCCTATTATGAATATGCAGCAAGTAGAGTTTATGTGTTTAGAACATGCGCACTTTGATCATTGCTGAATCGTTGAAGATTGAACATAGTGATAATGATTTAGCTTATAAGTTTACCCATAAAAAAACCGCCAACTGGCGGTTTTTTTATACTGTGCACTTCACGCTAATTATAGGCCTGCATCTGCACGTAAAATTTCAGCTTTATCTGTTGCTTCCCATGGGAAACCTTCACGACCAAAGTGACCGTAAGCAGCAGTTTGCTGGTAAATTGGGCGTGCTAAATCTAACATTGCTGTTAAGCCATATGGACGTAATTCAAAGTGCTGACGAACAAGTTTAATTAATACTTCTTCAGACACCTTGCCAGTACCAAATGTTTCAATGCTAATGGAGGTTGGCTCTGCAACACCAATAGCATAAGACACTTGAATCTCACAACGGTCAGCTAAACCAGCAGCAACAATATTTTTAGCTACATAACGTGCTGCATAAGCCGCACTACGGTCAACTTTTGATGGGTCTTTACCAGAGAAAGCTCCACCACCATGACGCGCCATGCCGCCATAGGTATCTACAATAATCTTGCGACCGGTTAAACCACAGTCACCTACTGGGCCACCAATGACGAAACGACCTGTTGGGTTAATAAAGAATTTAGTGTCTTTATTTAACCATTGTGAAGGCAGTACAGGTTTGATGATGGTTTCCATCACACCTTCAATTAGGTCTGCTTGGCTAATTTCTTCTTTGTGCTGAGTTGATAAAACAACGGCATCAATACCCACAATTTTACCTTCATTATAAGCAAAGGTAACTTGGCTTTTCGCATCAGGGCGTAACCAAGGTAAGGTGCCATCTTTACGTACTTCAGATTGACGTTTTACTAATTGGTGTGCATAAGTAATAGGTGCAGGCATTAATACGTCTGTTTCGTTACTTGCATAACCAAACATTAAGCCTTGGTCACCAGCGCCTTGTTCGGCTGGATCTGCACGGTCAACACCTTGGTTAATATCTGGTGACTGTTTACCAATCGCATTTAAAATGGCACACGAATCAGCATCAAAGCCCATATCTGAATGGGTGTAACCAATTTCACGAACGGTTTTACGGGTAATTTCTTCGATATCAACCCAAGCAGAGGTGGTCACTTCGCCACCCACCAATACCATGCCAGTTTTGACATAGGTTTCACACGCAACGCGAGCTTTTGGGTCTTGCTCAAGAATTGCGTCTAATACCGCATCAGAAATCTGATCGGCGATTTTATCTGGATGACCTTCTGAAACTGATTCAGAGGTGAACAAGTGCTTTGCCATAGTGGGAGAATCTCGTATTTTGCTAATAAAAAAATATATCTTTATACGTCTAGACGTCTATTCTAGTCGAAATTGATTTTGATAACACCCCTGAATACGAATAAAAGCTAAGAATTGTGCAATGCAGCAAATAAATAAAAGTCTGCCATTTCAACTGTATTGTGATTTGGGTAATTACTTTATTGATTTTTAAATATTTTTAATAATTTTTAATTAGGTTTAAATTGGTTTTGTACATTAATTTGAACAATAATTCCGCGAAAATATTTCGAAAAAGATACTAGACACGCTTTCTAAATAGCCCCCAATTCAATCAACTTACGTCAAATTTCTTGAGCTTAATCAAAAAAATTAACAGAAATTATCTTTACCTCGGTTCAAAATAGGGTGTTTAGAAATTTTAATTTGCGTCACACGGTTTTGTAAGGGAAAATACGCCTCTACAATTGCCCGCTAGACCTCACAAACAAGCAGGAGAGAGCATGTCATCTCGTAAAGAACTCGCCAACGCAATTCGTGCGTTAAGTATGGATGCCGTTCAAAAAGCCAACTCTGGCCACCCAGGTGCGCCAATGGGTATGGCAGATATCGCTGAAGTACTATGGAATGATTTTTTAAAGCATAACCCTAACAACCCTAACTGGGCTGATCGCGACCGCTTCATTTTATCTAACGGTCATGGCTCAATGCTGATTTACTCTCTATTGCATTTATCTGGTTATGCATTACCTATTGAAGAACTTCAAAATTTCCGTCAATTACATTCAAAAACACCGGGCCATCCAGAATATGGTTACACTCCAGGTGTTGAAACAACCACTGGTCCTTTAGGCGCTGGTATCAGTAACGCTGTAGGTATGGCGATTGCTGAGAAAACCTTAGCAGCTCAATTCAACCGTGACGGTCATGACATTGTTGATCACTTTACTTACTGCTTCTTAGGCGATGGTTGTTTAATGGAAGGTATCTCGCATGAAGCGTGTTCATTAGCGGGTACCTTAGGCTTAGGTAAGTTAATTGCATTTTGGGATGACAATGGTATTTCTATCGACGGTCATGTTGAAGGTTGGTTTACTGATGATACGCCTAAGCGTTTTGAATCATATGGCTGGCATGTCATTGCTGATGTTGATGGTCATAACCCAGAAGCCATTGCTAACGCTATCGCTGAAGCTAAAGCGGTAACTGACAAACCAACAATGATTTGTTGTAAAACCATTATTGGTTTTGGTTCGCCTAACAAGTCTGGTAGCCACGACTGTCATGGCGCGCCACTAGGTGACGCTGAAATTGCAGCAGCACGTGAATTTTTAAATTGGCCACATGCGCCATTTGAAATTCCAGCAGATGTTTATGCCGGTTGGGACGCAAAAATCAAAGGCCAAAGCATTGAGTCAGCTTGGAATGACAAGTTTGCAGCTTACCAAGCAGCTTACCCAGAACTTGCCGCTGAATATGACCGTCGTGTATTAAAAGGCGAATTACCTGCAGAGTTTGAAGCTAAAGCTCAGGCCTTTATTCAAGAATGTCAGGATAAAGCGGAAGGGATTGCTAGCCGTAAAGCATCACAAAATGCCATTGGTGTATTTGGGGCAATGTTACCTGAATTACTCGGTGGTAGTGCTGATTTAGCTGGTTCTAACTTAACCTTATGGTCTGGCTCTAAAGGCATTCAAGACGATCCTGCTGGTAACTACATTTTCTACGGTGTACGTGAGTTTGGTATGAGCGGCATTATGAATGGTGTGTCACTGCACGGTGGCTTTATCAATTATGGCGCAACGTTCATGATGTTTATGGAATACGCACGTAATGCGGTACGTATGTCTGCATTAATGGGCATTCAAAACATTTTTGTGTATACCCATGATTCTATTGGTCAGGGCGAAGACGGCCCAACTCACCAACCTGTTGAGCAACTTGCTAACTTACGTTTAACGCCTAATATGGCGGTATGGCGTCCTTGTGATGCAGCTGAAACCGCAGTAGCTTGGAAAGCGGCTATTGAACGTCGTGATGCACCAACGTCATTAATCTTTAGTCGCCAAGGCTTAAAAGCACAAGCACGTAACGCTGAGCAATTAGCTAATGTGGCTAAGGGAGCTTATGTACTGCAAGATTGTGATGGTACTGCTGATGTGATTTTAATTGCCACAGGTTCTGAAGTACAACTTGCACTTGACTCTGCAGCTGCATTAACGGCTGACGGCGTTAAAGTACGTGTTGTTTCTATGCCTTCAAACACGCAGTTTGATGTTCAAGATGCTGCTTATAAAGAGTCTGTACTGCCTAAAGCGGTCACTAAGCGTGTTGCAATTGAAGCCGCGCATACTGACTTCTGGTACAAGTATGTTGGCTTTGGTGGTGACGTTGTTGGTATGACTACCTTCGGTGAATCAGCGCCAGGCGGCGACTTAATGAAGCACTTTGGCTTCACTGTTGAAAATGTGGTTAATAAAGTAAAAGCTTTAGGTTAATTCACAAGATCAAATCTTAGACAAATAGCACTTATATGTTAAGTGGTTAATTGTGTATAATGAAGCGGCTTACATTCGTATGTAAGCCGTTTTTTTTATTTCTTTCGCTTTATTCTGTTTAATTTTATGCTGGAAATTTAATGATTCGAGTCGCAATTAATGGTTATGGTCGCATTGGACGCTCCATATTAAGAGCCCTGTATGAGTCGGGTAAACGCCATCAAATTCAGATAGTTGCGATAAACGAACTGGCAAAGCCAGAGGCGATTTGTCATTTAACTCAGTATGATACTACCCACGGTCGCTTCCAATCTTCTATCAGCCTTAAAGATAATCACCTTGTTATTGGCGATGACGCTATTTTATTACTTAATCAGCCTGACCCTAGCAAACTGCCTTGGGGTGATCTTGATATCGACATCGTTTACGAAGCCACTGGCAGTTTAAATGACCGAAGTGAATGTGAAGTACATATTCATGCTGGTGCTAAGCAGGTATTGATTTCTCACCCATCTTCCGCAGATGTAGATGGCACCATAGTATATGGTGTTAATCATGAGTTATTGCGCCCAGAGCATACTGTGGTGTCTAACGCTTCATGTACCACCAACTGTATTGTGCCAGTGATTGATGTGTTAGATAAACATTTTGGGGTTAAAAGTGGCGCTATCACGACTATTCATTCGGCAATGAATGACCAGCAAGTGATTGATGCCTACCATGATGATTTACGTCGAACGCGTGCCGCGGGGCAGTCTATTATTCCCGTTGATACTAAGTTAGCTAGAGGAATTGAGCGGATTTTACCGCACATGAAAGACATGTTTGAGGCCATTTCTGTTAGAGTCCCAACCATTAATGTTACTGCGATTGATTTGTCTGTAACACTGGATAAGAAAGTTGATATAAATCAGGTTAATCGAGTGTTAGCATTGGCTTCTAATGGCAGTTTTAATGGTATTTTAGGGTATACTGATGAGCCTTTAGTGTCTTGCGATTTTAATCACGATCCTCGCTCAAGCATTGTCGACGGTACCCAAACAAGGGTGAGTGCAGGGCATTTAGTTAAACTACTATTATGGTGCGACAATGAGTGGGGTTTTGCCAACCGTATGCTCGACACCAGTTTGGCCATGTTTCAAGCCAAAAATAGTTAACTGTTAATAAAAATAAACTATAAATTCAGTTGGCTACTAAGTAGTTGCTCAAAAAAAGAATAACTTAAGTTGCTGATAAATATCGGCACTCAATCATTTTTTGTTTTTTAATTTTTAACATTTATAAGGAAAGGCTAATTATGGCAATTATTAATATGGTTGATCTAGACCTACAAAATAAGCGCGTGCTGATTCGTGAAGACTTGAACGTACCCGTAAAAGACGGCGTTGTAACCAGTGATGCTCGTTTGCGTGCCGCATTACCTACGATTAAGTTAGCGTTAGAAAAAGGCGCAGCTGTTATGGTGATGTCTCACTTAGGTCGTCCAACTGAAGGCGAGTTTAATGCTGAATTTTCATTACAGCCTGTAGTTGATTATTTAGCTAAAGCATTAGATTGTCCTGTTAGTTTAGCCAGTGAATACTTAGACGGTGTTGATGCTAAAGTGGGTGAAGTTGTTGTTTTTGAAAACGTACGTTTTAACGTAGGCGAAAAGAAAAACGATGAAACCTTAGCTAAGAAAATGGCGGCGTTATGTGATGTATACGTTATGGATGCCTTTGGTACCGCTCACCGTGCACAAGCATCAACTCATGGTGTAGGCCAATATGCTCCAGTCGCTTGTGCTGGCCCATTATTAGCCCAAGAGTTAGATGCATTAGCGAAAGCAATGGACAACCCGGCTCGTCCTTTAGTGGCAATTGTTGGCGGTTCTAAAGTTTCAACTAAACTTACTGTATTAGAAAGTTTATCAGGCATTGTTGACCAACTTGTTGTAGGTGGTGGTATTGCTAACACCTTTATTGCTGCAGCAGGTCATAATGTAGGTAAATCATTATACGAAGCTGATTTACTAGATGAAGCTAAACGTTTAGTGGCAAATGCCCAAAGCCGTGGCGGTGATATTCCAGTTCCTACTGATGTTGTTGTTGCTGGTGAATTTAGCCCTACAGCTGACGCAACGCTTAAATCAGTGAGTGAAGTTGCTGACGCAGATATGATTTTTGATATCGGTCCAGATAGTGCTGAAGCACTGGCAAAAATTCTTGAGCAAGCTGGCACTATTGTATGGAATGGTCCGGTTGGTGTATTCGAGTTTGACCAATTTGGTAAAGGCACTGAGCGTATTGCACGCGCTATTGCTGAATCAAAAGCGTTCTCTATTGCGGGCGGTGGCGATACCCTTGCTGCAGTAGATAAATATAATATTGCAGATAAAGTTTCATATATCTCGACAGGTGGTGGTGCGTTCTTAGAGTTTTTAGAAGGCAAAAAGCTTCCAGCTGTGGAGATGCTTGAGCAACGCGGTGCTTAAATAGGCTGAGTTTAAAAAAATAATAATTATTAGTATAAACCGCCTCCTCAATACCTGAATTTGCTGAGGGGGCATAACAATTAATCCAAAAATAGCGACCTAGGTGAGTAATCACCCTATATTGGAGACAGAAATGGCACTAATCTCTCTACGACAAATGCTTGATCATGCTGCTGAGCATAATTATGGCGTTCCTGCGTTTAACGTAAATAACCTAGAACAAATGCGTGCAATTATGCAAGCTGCTGAAGCAACAGACAGCCCTGTCATTGTGCAAGCATCTGCTGGCGCACGTAAGTATGCTCGCCCACAGTTTTTAAAATATTTGATGGCTGCAGCGCTTGAGCAGTACCCAGATATTCCTGTGTGTATTCATCAAGACCACGGTACCGATCCTGATATTTGTCAGCGTTCAATTCAGCTTGGTATGTCATCAGTAATGATGGATGGCTCGTTAATGGCTGATGGTAAAACACCTGCGTCATACGAATATAACGTTGATGTGACTCGCCGTACTGTAGCATTTGCTCACGCATGTGGTGTATCGGTTGAAGGCGAAATCGGTTGTTTAGGTAGCTTAGAAACCGGTATGGCTGGTGAAGAAGACGGTGTTGGTGCTGAAGGTATTTTAAGCCATGACCAACTATTAACGACACCTGAAGAAGCGGCGCGTTTTGTTGCAGACACTCACGTTGATGCTTTAGCTATCGCGATTGGTACTAGCCATGGTGCGTACAAGTTCAGCCGTAAACCTACCGGTGACGTATTACGTATTGACCGCATTAAAGAAATTCATGCACGTATTCCTAATACGCACTTAGTAATGCATGGTTCTTCTTCAGTGCCACAAGAGTGGTTAAAAATCATCAACCAATACGGTGGCGAAATTCCTGAAACTTACGGTGTACCGTTAGAAGAAATTGTTGAAGGTATTAAGCACGGCGTACGTAAGGTAAATATTGATACCGATTTACGTTTAGCGTCAACAGGTGCTGTACGTAAGTACCTAGCTGAGCATCCAGCTGAGTTTGACCCTCGTAAATTCTTAAAAGCGTCTATGGAAGCCATGGCTGACATTTGTACTGAACGTTACGAAGCATTTGGTTGTGCGGGCATGGGTTCTAAAATTAAGCCTAAGTCACTACAAGCTATGTACAAAGCTTATCAATCTGGTGAGTTAGATCCTAAGATCAATTAATGACTTTGGCGTAAGTTGATCCCCTGACACGGTATGACATTTGTTAGGGCGATTAGACTGACTCGTTTTAAACCCGCTTAATGACATCATTAAGCGGGTTTTTATTTATCGGTATAAAAAAAGTGTTGTTTTTTTGTACCGTATAGCGCATTATCGCCGCCCTTAAAATGTCATCATCTTCTGCTACGGTGATGAAAAACCATTACGACGACTTGATAGCATTAACCAACTGAACTCGCAAAATGCACACCAACCCAGACAAACCATTATCGCTTTTCGGCTTAACATGGCCGTTATTTATTGACTTTGCATTACATTTTTTAACGGCGGCGTTGAATACGTTTATGATCAGTCATGTTTCCTATCAAGGCGTCGCAGCCTTGTCTGTAGGTAATATGGTCTTTGAATTAGCCATCACCTTATTTAGCTTTGTCAGTATTGGAGCCACTGTGGTGATTACTCAGTATTTAGGCGCCAAAAACAAAACAGCAGCAAAAAATGTCGTGTACTCAGCCATTGGGTTTAATTTAGGGGTAGGCGTGGTTGCTGCATTAGGGGTAGTCAGTGGTGCCAGTACCATTTTGTACTTGATGAATTTACCCGAACATTTGTTGGCTGACGGTAAACTGTACCTGCAAATTGTTGGCTTGTGCTTGATTCCTGAAGCGATGGCGATGTGTATTGCTGGGGCGATGCGCGCTCATGGTCATACTCAACAAGCAATGTGGGTAACGTTGAGTATGAATCTTATTACTTTTACCGGAAATTTATTGCTGCTATACGGTTGGTTTGGCTTACCGCAAATGGGCGTAGCTGGAGTGGCGATTAGTACGGTAACCGGACGAATTATTGGTATGTGTATCATGATGGCCTTATTCGTCAAATACACCGGTATATCGTTACATTTCCCTTCCATTATCAGGCCACAATGGAAAATGTTACGTAAAGTCTTTCATATAGGCTTACCTGCAGCGGGTGAGAACTTATCATGGATGCTGCAATTTTTAGTTGTGACTTCATTTGTGGGGCTGATAGGTGATAAAGCGTTGGCTGCACAGTCGTTATATTTTCAAATCTGTATGTTTATTCTCTTGTTTGGCCTGTCTATTGGTATTGGTAATGAGATTATTATTGGACATTTAGTGGGCGCAAAAGCCATAAAAGCCGCTGAGGCCCAAATGTATCGAGCATTAAAGTGGGGACTGGTTGTGACGACTATAGTCGCGGCAATGGCAGCAATGTGGGGGGATGATATGGTGGCGTTGTTTACCGATGAAGCCGATGTTATTGCGTTGGTTGCGCCATTATTTATTTTAACCTTATTTATGGAGCCGGGGCGGACGTTTAATTTGGTGGTCATTAATGCGCTTCGTGCTAGCGGTGACGCAAAGTTCCCTTTCTTTATAGGGGTTAGCTCTATGTGGTGTATTGCCGTGCCTGGAGCATATTTTTTAGGGGTTCATTTAGAGTATGGTTTGATCGGTATTTGGGCTGCACTCGCTATTGATGAATGGGTAAGGGGATTGGCAATGTTATGGCGCTGGAAAAGTGGTCGTTGGCAGTCGAAAAGCCTTGTTAGTAATTAGTAATAACTTTATTTAACTGTGGTTGTAATGTGTTTATTTTGTCATCTTAGGTGTGCCGGTGTTAATATGTCGCTTGAATTTTAGGGTGAATATTAACAAAGGGAACGCGTAGATGAAAAAATTGCTTTTAACTGCTGCAATTACATTGGCTATGCCATTAACAGCTCAAGCCGGTGCTGATTTTGTTGAAGGTGACAAGACGTTTGCTGGCGAAGCTGAGTTAGGTGCAACATTGACCACAGGTAATACTGACACTTCTTCGTATAAAGCTCGTTTGAATATGAAGCACGAGTTAGGCAATTGGGAAAACCAATACTTACTAGAAGGTTTATACAAAGAAGATACCGATGAAGTAACCGCAAAACGCTATTTTGCGGGTATACAAGCTGATTATCAGATTAACGATCGTAGCTATATCTTCTTTAACACCAATTACGAAGTCGATCCTTTTACAGGTTATGATTTTACCTCAACCAGCTCTGCCGGTTATGGTTATCATTTTATAGATAATCCAGATACCACGCTTAAGGCTGAAATCGGTCCCGGTTATATTTACCAGCGTTTAGACGATGAAACCGCTTTACTAGAAGGTTATGATTCAACTGATAGCGTTGTTGCTCACGCCGTGGTTAACTTTGAAACGGCCATCAGTGAGTCATCTAAGTTTAAGCAACGTTTTATTGCTGACTGGGGTGATAAGTTAGATGCGCGTTCTGAAACATCATTAACGGCAAATATTGTGGGTGCGTTAGCGATGAAGTTTGCTGTTATTGTTCGTTATAATAGCGAGCCTTTGGACGGTAAAGAAAGTACCGATACCGAAACCAACATGACGCTGCTATACGCGTTCTAACGACTCTTAGCTAATTGTTAAGTGTTATTAAATAGCTGGCAACCTTGCCAGCTTTTTTTTTACTCTGCACTACAGTCCTTTTACTTTCTAATTACCTGTCTGTATCAATCATCCTAATGATACAAATTGTTGCGTGATCAAGAGTCGATTTCTAATGCTGCCCAATGAACATGGCCTTAAAATGCGGGCATAATGATGAATATACATGCTAAAAAGCTAAAACTGTATATCAACTTCCTTGTTTGTTTAATTTCCGATACCTTTTTTGAGAGTATGGCATGCAGATTGGCCGCTGTTGGTTTGACCAACAAAAAAAACAATTAATTGATCAATCAACAGAGCAAATATGGTCATTAAATGAACATGAATTTGCAGTGTTAGCACAATTAGTGTTTCATCGCGGCAGAGTGGTTTCTCTTGAACAGTTATCACCAATTAAAATTACCAATGAAGAGCTTACCCATGTTGTCGAGTCTATCTGTCGGTATCTAGGTGAGCAGCATAAAAGTTTGATTGAATATGTGCCGGAGCAAGGCATTATCCTGCATAAAAAAGTCATTTCACATCCTTTTAGATTGCTGGATTCGCCGAAACGCGCCATTTCATATGGTAATTACATTTTGATCCTTATCTTGACAGTTTTGGCGATGACGTTTGTTTATTCAAATTTATCCTATCCAACCAATACGAAGCCAAACTTTGCTAGACAAATCTTGTCAACGCAGGGAAATATCACCCACTTATTGGTGTATGGAAATAAACAGAATAATGACAGTTTACGCCGAAAGACAGAGGCAATTAGTCGACATTTACGCCGATGTAATATTTTGCCTTGGCAGTCTATTACCGTGGCGTTTTCAGAAGACAATTTAAACTTAAGCGTTGTAATGAAAAGAAAAAATAGCGATGGCTGGGAATTTAATAATGCTAAGCTTATCTTACCCAATTTAGACCATTACCATGTTCATTCTGACTGGTATAAAGAGGTGAGTATTTGTGCTTAACTCATCTGGATTAAACCTTAAATCTGGCAAGCTTTTGTTGGTGTTAATGATACTGATCGCTGGCGGTTTGTTACTGAAAGTGGAGCAACTTGCCGACACCAAACCCATGTACACATTTCAATGTGCTGCAGAAACCTATGAAGTGCAGGATGAAAACCCTTTACCGTTTAAAAAAAGCACTATGAACCTAAAAGTGACAGAAGATAATGGTCAGTTATCACTGCGCTATTTATCATCTGTTGCTGGTTTTAATGATGAAACTGCTGAGATTACAGGTGTGTTGTCTGAACTTTCAGTGAGTGAGCTGATGTACCATTATCAGCTGCAATTAACCGACCTTGATGTGAGTAACGGTCATTTGGCTGACTATTTGCGGCATGAGCTGAATATTGATTTATTAACCCTTAATCAGTCATTCAAACAAGATATACAAGTCTTAGAAATGGATTTAGCGCAAAATTACTTAATTATTAAGTTTCTGCCAAATAATACATTGTGGGCATGTGATTTAGTTTAAGTATTTATAAAGTCTGCTTTTGTAGTAAGATGAATGCTATCTATTCATCAGTTGAGAACGTTTGTGGCCAAAGTCAAAGTTAAACAAGAAGAAGCTTTGTCAGTTAAATTTAGTCATCAAATGGGGACAGGCGAGCAAAGGGTATTTGATTTATTCTTTTTCTTACCCAGTGAGATGTGGATAGACAGTAAAACCTTAGACGAAGAAGAATACTACCATAGCGGTATTGTTGGACGTCGTTCCTATTTCTCACAAGCCCTTCACCTACCTTTAGTACAGTCACGTTTTGCCAGTTTAAATAAGCGAACTTTAGAAGAGTTTCGACTTTACTTAAATCTGTTTGCTTACCAATTTGCTGTGGCCATTGAAACTGACGCGAAAGAGTTGCGCCAGCAAACGGATACCGGATTATTTTTTACGGCATTAGATGAACTCAGTGAACAAGTTAGCCAACTGCTGAAAAAGTTTCGCCGCAATGAGCCCAGTGAAGAAAAGTGGAAGTCTTACTTTGAACATGCCGATAATTATCTTTCTTGGTTTTGTGAGCAACAACTACTCAAAACTGTTGCCCATGGGCCAAGAAGCGCTGAGCATAATGACGTCACAGAAAAAGTGATTAGTTTATGTCGTGCTGAAAATCATTATCGTGAAGAAGTGAAGCGATACAACTCTGTACGAACTCAGCAAGATGCCAATAGAATCTCTAATAAAATGTTACTGTTGCGCCGCTTAATACAACAAGGCGTGGTATTAAAAGAAGAACTAAAGCCACTTGGCGTTGGCCTTAAAAAGTTGGTGACGGGGTTAGCTACGGGCTTGGTTATGTTGGTTGTATCAGCATTAATTTTCAAAGCTCAGGGCTTTTTTAATGGCTTAACCATTACCTTATTATTCA
This sequence comes from Shewanella gaetbuli, assembly GCF_023284065.1. Lineage (GTDB taxonomy): Bacteria > Pseudomonadota > Gammaproteobacteria > Enterobacterales > Shewanellaceae > Shewanella > Shewanella gaetbuli. Next base: position 225,763 of record NZ_JAKIKP010000001.1, read on the forward strand.
CTCTTGCGGTTATTTACGGTTTTCGTGAAATCTTTAAAGAAGATATTCGTGAGGCAATGTGGCGTTTGATTCAACGTGGCCGTCCAAGGTGGAGCCGTATTCTGCGTGACACCAGCACTCAAGCCGTAGTGGCTAAACAGCTAGTGTGGCTTGAGTTTATACGCCCTCAAGATATCCCTGAGCCTGTTGTTGATATTATGAAGCAGCGACACAGTCAAAACAAAGTGGAAACCACCACCTTACACTATCGCATTTCAACTAAAGTCACCAATAAGCCCTTTGAAGCGGGATACTCGCAAATTCAAGAACAAGTTAACTTTAGCTTAGCGCCATTTGCTCGCCATTTAGAACGGGGTAAAGCAAAAATTTACCGTGAGTCTGATGGTAAAATCAGTAATGAATCGGTTGAGCGCCGCTATCAACTAAACTTAGTGGCGGTGTTGCGCGATGGTAAAGAACCAGCAGAGTATGCTCGATTTAAAATTACCATGAACCGTTCAAGTATTGTTGAAATAACCGAAAGTAAACTGCCGGATAACATCAACCCATTCAGTGTTGAACCGAGTGAGTCTCACTGATTTCCCTTTTAGGTAAGTTGCTAGAGTCTAATTAATGAGGGTGTTTACTCCCCAAAATTAACTGTGGTTGTTCGGGTAAATGCTTGGCAAATATTTTGGTCGCTCGATTGTTTAGCTCGCTTAAGAGCGACTTCTGCATTCGCTAAGTATTGTTTCAGGCTTTGTTGTTCACTATAACCCGCTATACCGATATTAATTCCTTCATCTAAATTATGGCTGGCTAAGTTGTCTAAAATTTTAATGGCAAATAAATGCGCTTGAGTGGCATTAGTTTGAGGTAAAAACAGTACCAAACGACCGAGCTGCCATTGAGATAATTGATAGCTTACTGGCAAGTCTAATAATAATTTAGATTCAATTTCTTCTTGGCGAGTCTCAAGGCGGCTAATGTCGCCCATATTGCTGAAAATACCTTCAGGATTAATATCCATTACCATTAAGCTAGAACTGGTTTTGATGACTTCACTGGTATTGTTAAAGTGGTTTTCTAAATCCACTAAACGTAGAACAGTACTACTTTTAGGCGACTTAACCCATTTGTTCGCAACGGATTGAGATGAACAATGCTCTATGGTAAAGATTAAATACTCTAAATCTCCCTCTTGAGACAGATTTCCACTGACAATCATTTTTAATTTTTTGCTAAATCGGCTTTCATCAAATGGCTCTACATAACCTTGCCATTCTCCTTGTAAGGTCACTTGAGTTAAAATGTTATTCCAAATTTTAGTGACTTCATCACCCAATAAGTTTTTTAGTTGTACTTCAGTATCTCCGCGTAACTTCATCAGTTGGTCAAAACTATGGTTACAATTAACCAGTTTACCTTGAGCATCGGTTAGGGCTGTCGCAATAGTAGTTTCACTGAGTAATTGACTTATATGCGCGTCGTTACGGCTGGCTACTAGCTCACTGATATCATTGAATACCACAATCCAATATTGCTCGGTAGTACTAATCGCTTGGCGATGAATGTGAATATTGACTTTATGATTATCGTTTTCAAGGCTAATTGCCCCTGTCCAATAGTTATGTTCATGAAGTGTGCTGGTTATTTGCTCAAATTCATCGTCGCTTATGTTTAACACTCGCTGCAAACTACGATCATTTAAGGTATTTAATTGGTATTTTAACACCTTAGCTGCACTATCATTTATGCCTAAAATACGTCCCTTATCCGTTGTAACCGCATAACATAACTCAGTTTTAAATAGGCCATTTGAAAGATGTATGCTGTTTTCTCTGGCCTTTTTTTCCAGCAAAAATATGGTTCGATACAAAATTAATCCAATAGCCAACAATCCTATAGTCACTGAGGCGATGATCAGTACTATGGCCCATTGTTCATATCTGGCGGCAATATCTTTATGACGAATATAGGATAAAAAGAAATACTCACGCTTGTTTTCATTTTGACTGGCTATTTCTACCTTTAAATAAACAAAGGTGGAGTTTTTGCTGTGATACTGACCAAAATTATTCATTGCCATTTCACGCCACAATTCAGGAGCGGATTGCTTTAAACTCGCTCCCAAGGTGTCGGGCATGTTGGGTAAAGGGTTTGCCTGGTTAGCCCCCGCGTATAAAAAGCTTTGATTATCTAACAACATCAATGGCGAGTTGATATTAAAAAATGACGGTTTAATGGTATCAAGTAGGCGAGTTACGGAGTTAAATGTTACCAAATAGCCATTAATAGATTGATCAGGGTTTTCTAGCCAAGCAAGTTGATAAATATAAGGCTCTAACTTGCCCTCTATTGGTGTAAACGCCATGTCAGAAGAATAAATATCTTGCCCTCCCATTGAGCGCTTACCTTGCAATAATTTTTCCGGAATGGTTAATCCGTTTAAATTATCTGATGTTGAAAATCTTAACTTTCCTTGAGGGTCATATAAGGCTAATCCAAGTAATTCGGGAATATGATTTGTCAAAGATTGCCAGCTTTGAAGAAGTTTTTGCTGTTGTTTTTCTGTTGGATTAGCTAAGAACTGTTTAAGTAGTTCACTGTTGGCGAATGTTTGTGTTCTGAACTGCATAAAGCCCATTTTATCTGAAGCAAGAGAGGCAACCGTTTGCAGTTCACTGTATCGTTGTCCTGCCCAGTCATCTTGTAAGCTTTTTTCACCTAAATTGATGATCATTTGGGTGACAATAATAATGCTGATAATGAGTAAAATAATTTGTGCTGAAATAGACAGAATTTGTGTGCGAGACCAACGGACATCTTGCACAAGTGCAATGTGTGAAGAGGTATTTGATAATGAGCTTTTTCGTTTAAACATTGCGCCAACTTTGTTTGCTTAATTACGCTTTAAGTTCCTAAAAGACTGGCTTGAATCTTAGCATGATTTATCTCAATAATGTTAACCCACAACATCAAGTTCTCGCTGAGTAAATTGGCATCCAGCATCTAAGGCAATTTGCTGACACTTAGCAATATCGACACCTTCTAAGCCATTGATTGCACTTACAGATACTTGAGAGATAAATTGAGGAGCAAGGGTAATAAACTCTCGTACAGCAGTATAAGTATTGGTCAATTTAGGGCGGCAATGTAACTCATAGGCGGCGGCATTATCAGCATTTAGCGAAATCGACATAGCATCAATATACGGGGCTAATTCAGGCAAAATATTACGGCGATGAAATAGATTACCTAAGCCATCGGTATTTAATCTAATGCTTGCTCCACGTGACTTAAGTGTTTTGGCGACTTCAATTAAGGTGTCTAAGTTCAGTGTGGGTTCACCATAACCGCAAAAAACATATTCGTTAAATTGGCTGACATCCCCCAGCAAAGGAATAATATCCGCGGCTTTAATCGTTTTACTTAAGGTTAAATCATATTGGCCAACCTGTTTACTACCGTTATGTTTGGGACAAAACTGACAACGAAGCGTACAACGACTGGTAAGATTGATATACCGGTTGTGGCGAATGTCATATACCAAGGTATTGTTGACTGCTGTTTGTGTATTGCTTGTTTCAGTTGAGTTCATTTTGCAGAAGTGTCAAATAGAGGTCATTGTTGGATATTTTACTGCAATTTAGTCTAGTTGGATGTTGTGTCGATCTCAGTTCAAAATAAAAACAGCGCCGGTGGGCGCTGTTTTAGGGGTGTTAATGTCACGCATTAAGCTAACATTATTGATAATCTGCCTCACTACTTTTAGGTTGCCACCACCAATGATAAAAGCGTGTTAATGTTCGTTTTATATCATCTAAAATAATATATAACACCGGTACTAAAATCAGCGTGACAACGGTAGAAAAGAGAATACCGAACGCTAATGACGTGGCCATTGGTATAACAATTTTAGCTTGTAGGCTTTTCTCCATAATAATGGGGGCTAAGCCAACAAATGTGGTTAAGGAGGTCAGAATAATCGCCCTAAAACGATAGCAACCTGAGTCTATAGCCGATTGCATGATTGATTTACCTTCTTCACGGGCTTTATTAACAAAGTCGACTAAGATAAGTGAGTCATTCACTACTACCCCTGCCAGAGCAACAATGCCGCAAAGGCTTAAAACGCTCATTGATAAGCCCAGTAAAAAGTGACCCACTAACGCGCCAATCATACCAAAAGGGATGACAGACATGATAATCAGTGGCTGGCTGTATGATTTTAGCGGGATAGCCATTAACGCATAAATGGTAAACATGGCGAAGAAAAACCCTTGCAGTAAACCAATTAATGCATTTTGTTCATCTAAACTGCTGCCATCTAAACTTGCAGAAACATGAGGGTATTTAGCCGTTAGCTGAGGAATAAAATCTTGTTGAATTTCATTAACCACTTTACTGGGCTCTACTTTATTTTTGTTGACGTTGGCTTGAATGGTTATCGCCCGACGGCCATCTACACGAGTAATAGAGGCATAAGAATCGCCCAGCTCAATAGCTGCAACGGTAGAAAAAGGCACGGTTTGCCCATTACCCGTTCTAATCAGCATGTTTTCAAGGTGTCCAATAGTTCGGCGTTGTTCCAGTGGGTATCTCACCATCACCTTCACTTCTTCTTTGTTACGTAAAATTCGTTGGGCTTCATAGCCATAAAAGCCATATCGAACTTGGCGTGCTAAATCAGATAAAGTTAATCCTTGTGCTTCAGCCTCTGGTAAAATATTTAATCTAATTTCGTGACTGCCAGAAGAGAAGTTGTCTGCGATGTCATAAACCCCTTGGTAAGTCGCTAACTTTTCTTTCAGTTCGTTAGAGGCTTGTGCCAGTTGTTCAAGATCGCTAGAGGTTAATCTGAAAGAAATATCCCCGCCAGATTCGTTGGTGCTGGCGTTAATATTGAGCTTTTTGACCGATAATAATTCAGGTAGCTGTTTACGCCATTCTTCGGCAATGGTGACGCCGTCAGCTTCTCGGTCTTCACCCTTAGTTAACTCGGTAAAAATAAATGCTGAAGTGCGAGAGTTTAATGCCACAAAGCTGTGTTTTACCACGCCTGTGCCGTACTCTTTTTCCATTACTGCATCCATTTTATATAAGGCATCTTCTATTTGCTGCACAGCAGTTAGCGTGTTGATTTCAGAGCTGCCTTCATCCATTTCAAGTTGCACTTGAATAAAGTCTGATGGAATATCTGGGAAAAATACCCAGCGAACCTTACCACTGGTCACTAAAGTGACTGATAAAATTAATACTCCAACAAACAGCGCGACTACGTTATATCGATGCTTAATACACTTCTGCAAGAAGTGGCGGTAGTGGTTGTGAATGAAAAATTGCAGTTTGTCATTTAACGCGACTTTAAAGCGAGAAAATACATTGGTTGGAGCCCGTTTTTTACGGACCTTCATGTGAGCCAAATGTGCAGGCAAAATCAGTTTTGACTCAACTAATGAGAAGGCTAGGCATAAAATCACAATCATGCCGATAGACTTCCAAATAATTCCCATCGGGCCTGATACCATAATCATCGGCGTGAACGCTGCAATGGTGGTTAACACGCCAAAGGTTGCCGGCATGGCGACTTTTTTGACCCCAGTTATTACATTATTAAGCGAGTGACCTTGCTCTTCTACCTCTGTGTAGGCGCTTTCACCAATAACAATGGCATCATCGACCACAATACCTAGTACCAGTATGAAGGCGAATAACGTCAACATGTTGATTGACATACCCACGGTCGGCATAAGCAACATGGCACCTAAAAAGCAAACGGGTAGACCCATCATGACCCAAAAGGCCAGTTTTAAATCTAAAAACAATGCCAAGATGATGAATACCAATAAAGCGCCGTAAAACATGTTTGACAGCATCATGTTAAGTCGGCCTTGTAGGTAATGGGTTAAATCTCCCCATGTATCTAATTCGACATTGGCTGGAAGGGTCGTTTTACGTTCAGCAATATAGTTTTTAACTTGCTCAGAAATAGCCAATGCATTTTGGTCATCAATACTGGTGACTTCAATAATCGCGGCAGGTTTGCCATTAAAGCGGGTGTACTCTAAACGTTCTTCAAAGCCATCTTTAATTTCGGCAACTTCAGACAGTAAAATACGGCTACCATCAGCACGAGTTGATACCACGATTTTGGCAAAATCATCGCCAGTATAAGCTTGGCCTTTGGTTCTAAGAAGAATGTCGCCATCTTGGGCTCTAATTGAACCACCGGGTAAATCGAATGATGAGTTTTGTACTGCTTGAGCTACTTGGGTAAAGCTTAATCCGTACTCGCGTAACTTATCTTCAGAGACTTCAATGCCAATTTCGTAGTCGCGAACACCATTCAATTTAGCTCGAGTGACTCCAGGTAAGTCAGTGATATCATCACGTATAACTTTAGCTAGCTCTTTCATGTCATGTAATGACATATCACCATAAACTGACACCCAAATTACATTGTTCTCAGGTTTTATCTGGAAAATATTGGGCTTTTCAATGTTATCAGGAAAGGTTGATATGGCATCAATGCGCAGTTTTGCTTCATCAAGAACATCTTGAACATCATAATCATCGTCAACCTCAATGGTGACAGAGCCGACGCTATCACTGGCTACAGAGGTGATTTTTTTAATCCCTGACACATCCTCAATGGCTTCTTCAATTTTGATGTTAATGCCTTCTTCAATTTCTTGAGGGGCAGCGCCAGGATAAGCAACGTTGATATTAATCAGGTTTAAGGTAAAGCTTGGAAAGACCTCTTTGTTAATCAGTAAGGCACTGAATAACCCGCCTCCAATGAGTACCAGCATTAATAGATTTGCCGCAACATTGTTGCGAGCAAACCAAGCAATAATTCCAGAATGACTTTGCATTACAGTTCTCCTGTTCCGCTATGAGTCTCTTGAGTTGCTTTGGTGCTGACGGCGTCATTTGAAATGTCATTTTCAGGTGTCGCTTCATCGCTTTCACCTAATATTTTAACTTTTTGTTTATCAGATAAGTTGGCAACGTTGGTAACTGATATACGTTCACCAGCAGTGAAACTGTCTTTAATGTAGACATGGTCGATGTCTGTTTTGACTATTTTCACTTTGCGCATCTCAATGGTGTTGTCATCTTTGACTACTGCAACCTGGTCATTACGGACTACGTGACGAGGCAGTTTAACGATACCATCGACGGTGCGTCCCTTAATAACCGCGTTGACAAAGCTGCCATATTTTAACGGCAGTTGATCGGTTGTTTGTTGCTTAATTAAGTACGGATCAACCACTTCTGCGACTAAATAAACCATGCGGTTTTGTTCATCAATCATATTTTCACTACGAATGATTTTGCCTTGCCAAGATATGTCTTTACCTGCTAGTGAGGCACTTAAAGTGACATGAGTGTCGGGGTTGTCTACGGACTCTAAATAAGCGAGATCATTATTCGTTAGCGGTAAGCGAATTTCGGCGGTGTTTACATCATATAACTCACCTAAAATGGTGCCGAGGGTGACATATTGACCAAGATCGACAATACGTTCTTTAATAATGCCGTCAAAAGGAGCGCGAATGACGGTACGCTCTAAGTTACGCTGCGCTCTAGCCAGAGCCGCTTGGGCAGATTTAACATTAGCTTGTTCTTTTTTGAGTTGAGGAATACGCAGTCCTAACTCAGGTGCAACGCCATTTTCAAAGTCTTTGAATTCAATTTTTGCCACTTCACCACGGGCAATCTCTTCATCAAGCATCGCCTTTGCCTGCGCTAGTGCCGCTTCAGCTTGCATAAGATCCGCTTCATAATCCGATGGTTCTATGACAGCCAATTTTTCACCCGCTGTTACCATTCCGCCGGCAACAAAGTGATCAGAAATACTTTGTAAACGGCCTTTTACTTCAGTGACTAATTGCGTTTTGTATTTGGGGTTAACCACTCCATAAGATGGGAGGTTTAAGGATACGGTTTGAGGTTTAACCGTCATGACATCGACAATCGTTAATACTTCCGTATCTTCTTTTTGTTCTGGAGTTTCTTTAGTACTCATTAGCAACATTGCTAAGCCAATAAATACTATCAATATGAAAAGAGGAGCGAGTCTTCTTAAAATTGTTTTTATCATTCTATATGCGTATCCATGCTGAATTTATTGTCTTATTTTTAAGCGTTAAGCACTTAACTGAATTATTATTTTTATTAAGCTTATCAATATTTAACTACGTTATCAGATTCTGTCTATATTCGAAATACCTTTGTGTAAAGCATGGGTTAAAAAATGTTAAATTATTGTTTATTTTTGAGGCTTTGAAGATTGATCGCATTTGTTGTACGAAATAAAAGGGCGAGGTGATCATTCAATATTGAATTGAGCAAAGCGGTTTATCATTAACTAAAAAGCGAACCTTTGATAGGTTCGCTTTTAAATAAGCATGCACAATATAGGCTAGCAACTCATCATTAACGTTTTGAGCACTGAGTTACTTTTTCTTAGACTTTTTGGAGCCTTTTTTAGCATCTTGCTTAGACTTATCTTTTTTCTTACCTGGAGGCTTAGCTTCTTTATGCTTAGGGCGTAACTCTTCAATCACTCTGCGCTTTAGTGGTTGTTGAATATAACGCTCAATTTTACCCACAATACGAATATCATGTGCTTCAACTAAAGAAATTGCAGTGCCTTTTGCACCAGCACGTCCGGTTCGACCTATGCGATGCACATAAGTATCGGCTGAGCGAGGCATATCAAAATTGATAACATGAGTGATATCGTCAATATCGATGCCGCGTGCAGCAACATCGGTTGCTAACAATACGTTGACTTCACCTTTAATAAAGCGGCCTAACGCTTGAAAACGTTTCTTTTGCTCCATGTCTCCGCGCATAAAGGCACAAGGTATCTCGGCTTTTAATAGTTGGCCTTCTAAGCTGGCAACCACATCGCGGGTTTTAACAAATACAATGGCGCGTTTTACTTGTTCTTGCCTTAAAATATTACATAGCAGTGCAAACTTATGATCTTTGTCATCCGCTAAATGTACCCATTGATGAATTTTGGCTTTTTCACTGCGTGGTGAATCAACATCAATATGAATGGGGTCGGTCAGAAGATCTCTGGCGAAACGGTCTACGCCACCGCCTTCTAAAGTTGCTGAAAACAGCATGTTTTGTTTGCGACCTTGAGCTTCAATGGCAATTGCTTGAACCACTGAAGAGAACCCCATGTCTAACATGCGATCGGCTTCATCAATAACCAGTAAGTCGACTTCTGTTGCGTCAAACTTTTTCTTATCTAAGTATTCCATCAAGCGGCCAGGTGTGGCGATTAAAATATCGACATTACCCGCTAATGCTTCTTCTTGTGGTGCGTAAGGTACACCACCAGTAATAATGGCAATATCTAGCTCTAAATCGGTGGCTAAATGGCAAGCATAGCGATGAATTTGGCTAGCTAATTCACGAGTTGGCGTGAGTACCAATACTCTGGCTTGACCATTAAATCGACGTGGGAAGTCTATTAAGTGTTGCAGTGCAGGTAGCAAAAAGCTGGCAGTTTTACCTGTACCCGTTGGTGCACGTGCAAGAATGTCCCGCTGTTCCATTGCCATTGGAATCGCTTCTTGTTGAACCGTGGTTGGGCTTTTATGGCCCATGGCTTTGAGTGAATCTAATAGCCTTGGGTCTAAATCAAAATCTTCAAATAACATGCACGTGGGTCTCACTTAAAAGTAGCCGAACATTATAGCTGACGAATTCATTTGGCTAAAGTTTTAAGTAAAATTCTTGGCATAAATTTATCATTTCTGCTGAGTACTGGCCTTGTTTGTCTCGAATATACAGCGAGCCAGTGATAACAGCCTTGTTATGATTTGCATGGGTTAGTGCGAGCAAGAGTCGGTTAGGCGGCTTTCCTTGTACACTGCTTACGGCAATGTTGTGCGAAACCTGAAGCCCCGCTTGTGATAATGCTTGCATAAACTCTGCTTCACTGGTGTGTGGAATAATAATACTTGCAAGCCCAAGTGGGGCTAAACATTGTTTGATTGCATTGAGTAATTCTTTAAAAGTTAAAGTATTGGTGTGTCTGGCATTGGCTCTGGCGGTGTGGGTTGTTTGAGGGCCATGATTGAAAAACGGTGGGTTGCATATGATGTGATCAAATTGATTGTGTGCAGGAGCCGTTAAACAATATTGCTGGATGCTGGTATTGAGCAGGGTGATTTTTTGCGGCCAAGGACTATTTGCAATGTTCTTTTGACTATCCTCATAAGCTTTAGCATCGAGTTCTATTGCCGTAATCGTTGTAGATGCCTTAGTGCGCTGCGCCGCCATTAACGTTAATACTCCACTACCGGAGCCAATATCTAAAATGGTGTTAGCCGTTGATAATTGAGCCCAAGCGCCCAGTAAAACCGCATCTGTACTAACTAACATGCCGCAATGGCTGTCATCTATATGGAATTGTTTGAAGGTAAATGGCATATCAATAACAAGGGGTAAAATTTGCAGTAGATTATAACCTGATTCAATAAAATGAATGGCATTTTTAAGGCTGACTTAATGGCCTATATTGGCTACTTTAAGAAAGTTGTTGTGTTGTCGGGTTTTTGTTGCGCATTTTGCAAGGTTGTTTTTGGCTTGTATCAGACTATGGGGGTATGTTTTTGTTGATAAATCTATTTTTGCTAATGTTCCTCTGAGTTCTTGTTTAATCGCTTGGTGTTTGTTATTAGTTCCCTTGTCTTTAGTGACTAAATACATCTCGATTAATCAATTTCATATTGTGTTTGATAAACATCGTTGATAGATGGGATTAATCCGGTTGTTTTTTACACGAAAAAGATGTTTTTTGTCTCTTCTTACCTGTAATTAAAAGTTTACGATTTAGGTGGTGGTGGCAAAATTAGCAGTAGCTTAATTTAATTTGATCACTTAAGTTGGTTAAATAACAAATAAAACAAAATGAGACTTCAACGTGCAAACAACTAAAATATCAATTGGCGATACCTTTGGCTTAGGTTTTATGACTTTCGCATTCTTTTTGGGTGCGGGTAACCTAATTTTTCCTCCATTTGCTGGCTTCTTAGCGGGCGAAAACATGTCACTAGCGATGGTAGGCTTTCTGTTAACTGCTGTAGGTATGCCGTTGATTGGTCTTGTAGCCGTCGCGAAAGCTAACGGTAAAATTATGTCTTATTTGCCAGCATTTGCGGCAACCAGTTTAGCGGTGGCAATTTACATTATTATTGGGCCTGCTTTTGCGGCTCCAAGAACCGGATTAGTGGCATTTGAAATTGGTGCTAAACCTTTTATTGAAAATGCTGATGCGGTTTGGGTTATTGCGGGACAGTCCATTAATATTGCTCAGTTAATGTTTACGTTATTCTTCTTTGGCATCGTGATGGTGATGTGTCTTTATCCTGGAAAGTTATTAGATAATGTCGGAAAAGTATTAACGCCAGTGCTACTTATTTTATTAGTTGCGTTAGCATTAAGTGTGATGTTTATTCCGGGGTCAACCATTGGCGCGCCTCAACAAGGTTATATTGAAGATGCCTTATCAACTGGCATTATCGACGGCTACAATACAATGGATACCTTAGCGTCAATCATGTTCGGTATGTTGATTATTGATATTTTACGTCGCAAAGGGGTTAATGATGCTGCTGATCAAACCAAGTATTTAATCCGCGCGGCTATTATAGCGGCCTCTGGTTTGGCATTTGTTTATATTTCATTATTTTTCTTAGGTATGACTGCTGGCGAGTTAGCTGAAGGCGCTTCTAACGGCGGTGCTATCTTAACTAATTATGTTGAACATCACTTTGGTACATTAGGCATTGTAATGTTGTCTACTGTAGTAGGGTTAGCTTGTTTAACTACGGCTATTGGTTTGGTGACAGCATGTGCGGAGTTCTTTAATGAGTTATTGCCGTCTATTTCTTACAAACGCTTTGTGGTTATTTTCAGTGTGGCTTGTGCCACGGTAGCTAATGTAGGTTTAGCCCAGTTAATTTCAATTAGTATTCCAGTGTTAATGACCATCTACCCAGTAGCTATTGCCTTAGTGTTGGTTACCTTTATTACCGGACGTTTTGCAAGACCTGAGTTTTCTCAGCGCCTGATATTATCTGTCGCATTGGTATTCGGTATTTTAGATGGTTTAAATGCTGCAGGTGTTGATATGTCAGTGTTTAACTTCTTGCCATTATTCTCTCAAGGTATGGCCTGGTTATTACCTAGTGCTATAGCTGCTGGTATCTGTTTGTTTTTGCCAAAAAGTAATCAAACCGCTAGCTAAGAAAGCTAATTAATCTTGATGTTAGATATGCTATCGTGACGGTGGCATATCTAACGCATTAATTGGTAATCCCTTGAAATCAAAATCATATAAACCTTCAGCAATTATTGAACAATTTTTAGATGACTTATGGTCTACCAAAGGCCTGAGCGATAATACATTGTCATCTTATCGCACTGACCTTTGTCATTTTGAACGATTTGTTTTGTCACAGTCATCCACTCTGCTTGATGTTAATGATGCACTGATCAAAGCGTACTTAGCCGAGCGGTTTGAGCAACAGTTTGCTAAAAGTAGTACCGCCAGATTATTAAGTAGCCTTAGACGTTTTTATGGTTATCTTGTGTTGTATAACCACATTCAAAAAGATCCCACCAGTTTAATAGAATCACCTAAATTAAATCGTGCGTTACCAGATGCATTGTCTGAAGCTCAAATTGATGCCTTATTATCGGAGCCTGACGTCGATGACCCTATCGAAAGTCGCGATAAAGCCATGTTAGAGCTGTTATATGCGACTGGTTTAAGGGTTACTGAGCTAGTGAGCTTAACCATGGATCAAATTAGTTTAAGGCAAGGCGTAGTAAGAGTAACGGGCAAAGGCGGCAAAGAGCGCTTAGTGCCTCTGGGAGAGTTAGCCGTTGAAGAAGTTGAGCACTATATAAAGTCTGCTCGGCCTGCATTATTGAACATGAAGCAGTCAGATGTATTGTTTCCCTCCAAACGAGGGCAAATGATGACAAGGCAAACCTTTTGGCACCGAATCAAGCTGTATGCAGTAAGAGCGGGCATTACGACACACTTGTCACCGCACACGTTACGTCATGCCTTTGCTACCCATTTACTGAATCATGGTGCGGATCTGCGTGTGGTGCAATTGCTATTAGGTCACAGCGATTTATCGACCACCCAAATTTATACTCATGTTGCAAAAGCTAGATTGCAACAATTACATCAGCAACATCACCCAAGAGGGTAGAGTTTGTTACATAAAACTCAATTAAGCTTCATTCAGCATAGTTGCGTTTAAACAATTTAATCTGTAAGTTTTGCAGGTAAAGTCGGGTCTAGTTTAGGTGTACCCGTATAATTAGGAAATTTCATGAAATTATCTACAGCCTTATTACTTGTCGCCAGCATGGTGGCTCCCGCATTGGCCTCTGCCGCATCGACAACCGAAGGCAGCAATGCACAATTAACATCAGAACTATCAAATAAATTGGGTGTACAAATTCATAGTGTTCAGCCTTCTCCCGTAGCAGGTTTGCTGCAGGTGATGACTGACCGTGGCGTGTTATATATTACTGAAGATGGATCTAAACTGTTTCACGGTAATATTTATGATATGAATGACCGGATGAAAAATCTCACTGAAGCGTCATTGGCTGGCCCGCGTTTAGAAATGATCAAACCATTAGTACCTGACATGCTGGTTTATAAAGCTAAAAATGAAAAGCATGTGGTGACGGTATTTACCGATGTTGATTGTGGTTACTGCCGTAAATTACATAATCAAATGAGCGATTATAATGATCTAGGCATTACGATTCGTTATCTTGCATATCCTCGTGCAGGTATTCCTTCTGCAAATGCTGATGAAATGCAAGCCGTTTGGTGTGCTAAAGACCCATTGAAAGCAATGACCGAGGCTAAGTCTGGTGGTAACGTAAAGGCGGCTAGTTGTGATATTGATATCAGTAAACAATACAACGCAGGTCGTGCAATTGGGATTAATGGTACACCAGCATTAATATTAGAGGATGGCACTATGATCCCTGGCTACCAACCCCCTGAAGATTTAATCAAGACATTAGATTAAGCCATCAAATAATATATTAAGGTGAGCCAATGCTCACCTTTTTCTCAACGGTTATTCAACTCATCAACCTGAATTCTGGGACCATTTATTAATCAGAGTTTGGGTTAATAAACCTAGGGATCTATTTTGTCTCACAAGATTATTCGACGCGCTCATGTTGATGACAGTCATTTACCTGCAAATCTCCCGTCACTATTAAAACAACTTTATGCTCGTCGTGGCGTTGGCCAAGATGAATGTGAACTTGTACTCGCTAAATTGCTGCGCCCAAATACCATGAAAGGTTTAGATGTCGGCGCCCGTTTAATTGCAGATGCCATTCAAGCGGAACAAAAACTATTAATTGTGGGTGACTTTGATGCCGACGGTGCTACATCAACTAGTGTGTGCATGTTGGCGTTAAAGATGATGGGCGCTCAGCATGTTGATTATTTGATTCCCAACCGTTTTGATTATGGTTATGGCCTAAGCCCTGAAATTGTTTCTGTGGCACGTTCAAAAGGCGCAGAAGTGCTTATTACCGTCGACAATGGCATTTCATCCATTGCGGGGGTCAAAGCGGCTAAGCAATGTGGCATGACGGTTATTGTTACCGACCACCATTTACCTGGCTCAGAATTACCCAAGGCAGATGCCATTGTTAACCCAAACCAGCCTGATTGTCAGTTTGCCAGTAAATCTATTGCCGGTGTTGGGGTCGCATTTTATTTAATGACCGCCATTCGTGCAGAGCTTCGCCAGCGTAACTGGTATCAACAACGTTCTATTATTGAGCCCAACTTAGCTGAGTTATTAGATATTGTGGCCTTGGGAACGGTAGCCGATGTGGTTTCGCTTGACCCCAATAATCGTATTTTGGTTCAAGCTGGTTTACAAAGGGTTAGAGCAGGGCGCTGTCGTCCAGGCATTACCGCATTACTTGAAGTGGCCAAGCGTGACCCCAGTAAAATTGTTGCAGCTGACTTTGGTTTTGCTGTTGGGCCAAGGTTAAATGCAGCAGGTCGTCTTGATGAAATGGCGCTAGGGGTAGAAACACTGCTGTGTGATGATATTTTACGTGCCAGAAGAATGGCCCATGAGCTTGATGCACTTAACCAAGACCGCCGTGATATTGAAGCCGGAATGCAACAAGAGGCGTTAAAAAGTCTGCAAAGTTTTAATTTAGATGAAGCGAGCTTACCTTGGGGCGTTGCCTTGTTTCAGCCTGATTGGCACCAAGGGGTTATTGGCATTTTAGCTTCAAGAATTAAAGACCGATATCATCGACCCGTGATTGCATTTGCTGATGCTGGAAATGGTGAAATAAAAGGGTCTGCTCGTTCAATTAAAGGCTTGCACATGCGGGACTTATTAGAGCGAATTAATTCTCAACACCCAGGGATGATTATTAAGTTTGGTGGCCATGCTATGGCCGCAGGGTTATCACTTAAAGCCGATGCTTTTGAGCTGTTTAAGCAAGCTTACGATGATGCTGTGAAAGAAGTATTAAACTATGAGCAGTTAACCGGCGAGCTTCTGTCTGACGGTGAGTTGCCTGTAGATGATATGACCCTCGACACAGCGTTTATGTTACGCAATGCAGGGCCTTGGGGACAATCATTTGAAGAGCCTTTATTTGACGGCTTTTTTAACGTTATTCAGCAACGCATAGTGGGCGAGAAGCATTTAAAACTGTTACTTGAAACCGAATGCGGCAAAATCATGTTAGATGGCATTGCATTCAACATTGATTTACAGACATGGCCAGATGCCACAATTAAGCATGCCCGTGTAGTGTATAAGCTTGATGTGAATGAGTTTAGGGGTAATCAAACTGTGCAATTAATGGTTGAGCACATTGAGCCCATGTAGGCCATTTAGCTTATTCTGCATGGTGTTTCGCTGACCTCAGTTTAAATGGAAACTTTGAGGTATACAGACTTAAATGCTTTATATTTTTAGTGACGAGTATGGTCAAATCGAAGAGACAATAATCAAGGTGTAGATGAGCCAGCGAGTATCCAAAACATGGATGTTTTGGTTAAGCCCACAGGGAAGTGCTTGCGGCGTCTCGCTGGATTATCTACACGATAGGGGCGCTCTTTCACATCTGACCCATAGGGATATGGGAAATGTCAGTGTGATGTATGGAACATCACTGACCATGTGATCGCGACATTCCGTTCATCCTGAACATCCCAGCGGCAGGCAATTGGTTAAATTGAAGCTATGGTTTTCTATGCCTGAACAGAGATAAATGAATTAAAAACTGGGTTCCTGAAAAAATAAGGGGCCAGTGTTAATTAAACAAGTTGAGATAGTTCTTTCATCTGAATGACAATTGATGATAATACGCCAGATACAAAAAAGCCTCGCATTGCGAGGCTTTTTTGTGAGATGTCGACTAAGTCAGCACCTATAATATGGTGCCCGAACCCGGAATCGAACCAGGGACACGAGGATTTTCAATCCTCTGCTCTACCGACTGAGCTATTCGGGCGACGGGCGCTATTAAACGGTTTTTATGGCCTAGAGTCAAATTATTTTTTGAAATAAACGTGATTTTAGGTTTGTTTGTACAAGATTGCTGCAAATGGATTAAAACATAGCCGAAATAAGTTATTGAACGGCAGATACAAAAATGGCCTCAATTAAGAGGCCATTTTTTTGGGGTACTGAAAATTAGTTTAATAACTCATTATCAGGAAAGTTAGCCTGCATAACCGATAAGGCATTTTGTTTCAGTTTTTCTTGGCCTAACTCATCGTAAGCTGTGGCCATAATTTCTAAAGCAGACTCTGCTTCTGGTGTATTAGGGAATTTTTCTAATACGGTTTGCGCTCGAACCGCTGCAGCACTCCACGCATTCATTTTGATATAGTAACGAGCAACATTAATAGAGTAACGCGCTAAACGGTTTTTTAAATACTGCATACGTTGTTGAGCATCGGCAGCATATTTACTGTTTGGGTAGCTTTTAATGAGGCGATCAAAGTCTTTAAATGCGTCTTCAGCGTTCTTTGGATCACGATCTGTACGATCAATGTTCATCATATCGTGAAATAAATAACTATCTGCCTGCATATTTGTTAAACCACGCATATAATACACGTAGTCAATATCTGGGTGAGTTGGGTTCAAACGAAGAAAGCGATCAATATTCGCTAATCCTGACGCCACATCATCCATTTTGTAATAGGCAAAAATAAGGTCTAATTGCACCTGGGTCTTATGGGGGCCAAAAGGATAACGAGAATCTAATGCTTCTAACGTTCTAACGGCTTTAGAATAGTTACCTAGCTCCATAGAGGTTCTTGATTGTGAATAAAGCACCTCAGGAGAGGCTTTGTTGCTTATCTCAAGATCTTCTGGACTACTACTACAAGCGGTAATGGCGATAGAAAATAATGCTAAGGCGGCGCTTTTGGCTAATTTATGCATACTTGAATTCAATTCTTTTATAAGTTGTTGTTAAGAATTTTTCCATTTCACGGTAAAATAGAAAACATCCGATTGTAACAGATACTACATTTACTTTGGACCCCATAAATGGGGTACGGTTCCTATGACACAAGAGATTAATCTAAAAAGCGAGATCACATCAACCCAAACAGGACAAAGAATCGACCAAGCATTGGCGACACTTTTTCCTGATTACTCGCGCACACGCATCAAAGAATGGATTTTATCCGGTGCAGTTACCGTAGACGGTATCATAGTAGACAAGCCTCGGGAAAAGGTTTTTGAATTACAGTTAATTGAAATTAACGCCACTTTGCAAGAAGAAGTCAAAGCAGAGGCACAAGCAATTGACTTAAATATCGTTTATGAAGACGACGATATAATTGTTATTAACAAACAAGCTGGCTTAGTGGTTCATCCTGGTGCTGGTAATGCCGATGGCACATTAATGAATGCATTATTGCATCATTGCCCTGATATTGAGCATGTACCCAGAGCCGGTATTATCCATCGTTTAGATAAAGACACCACAGGCTTAATGGTGGTGGCTAAAACCGTGGAAGCACAAACACACCTTGTGGCTGCACTTCAGGCCAGAGACATTGTCCGTGAATATGAGGCCATTGTTATTGGCACCATGACTGCGGGTGGTATGGTTGACGAGCCTATTGATCGTCATCCTACTAAACGAGTACAAATGGCGGTAGTGAATGGCGGTCGTCCGTCGGTGACTCATTATCGTGTTGCGGAAAAATTCCGTGCCCATACTCGTTTGCGTTTGCGTCTTGAAACGGGTCGTACTCACCAAATTCGTGTCCATATGGCGCATATTGGCCATGTATTAGTGGGCGATCCTGTGTACGGCGGTCGTCCTCGTCCACCTAAGGCCGCTAGCCCAGAGTTTTTTGAGCAATTAAAAAGTTTCAATCGTCAGGCGTTACACGCTGTAAGACTAGAATTAGCTCATCCTGTTACTTGTGAAATCATGAGCTGGCAAGCGCCAATTCCTGAAGACATGGTGCAGTTAACTAAAGCATTGCGTAAAGATACTGAATTAAACCCAGTCGAGTATTTATAAATGCATACTCCTGATTGGCCCTTACCTTGCAATGTTGGTTTTGCGTTTACCGACCGACATGGCGGCGTTAGCAATGCACCCTATAACAGCTTAAATTTAGGGTTACATGTTGATGATGCTCCGCAACAGGTATTGGCTAATCGGCGCATTTTAGTTGAAAAACTGCAACTGCCTAATGAGCCTATTTGGCTTGAGCAGGTTCATGGTATTGATATTCTGCCTTTGGATGACTATTCGATAGAACATCAAGCAGCTAAACATAGTGCAATTCCTATTGCCGATGGCAGTTACACCCGCCAAGTGGGTCAAGTTTGTGCTGTAATGACCGCAGACTGTTTGCCAGTGTTGTTATGTGACAAACAAGGCACACAAGTGGCGGCAGTACATGCTGGCTGGCGAGGGTTATGTGCTGGTGTTATCGAACAAGCGGTGAAACAATTTACTACTTCTGCAGATAATATCATTGCCTGTTTTGGGCCCGCAATTGGGCCTAAAAGCTTTGAAGTGGGCCTTGAAGTGCGCCAAGCGTTTATCGACCAACATCCACACGCGGCAACCTGCTTCACCGAGGTAGCGCAACAACCCAATAAGTTTTTAGCCGATATGAAAGGCTTAGCGGGTATTCGGTTATCCGCACTGGGTATTTCAACCCTTTATAATCTCGATGAATGTACCGTGTTAAACCCAAACTACTTTTCTTACCGCCGCGACCAACAAACTGGCCGTATGGCCTCGCTCATCTGGCTTAAAGCTTAAAACGCTAAATACCTAGCAGTAAAAATTTATCTACCCAGTGGTTAAAAATGTGTAAATAATCGACAAGTTTTTGTCGGTTATTGCATCACTTGTCTTGAAATTGTTTTTAGTTGTCCCCATCTTTTAAGTAACAACATATCTTTATCGATATTCAATTTTTTGTATCAGATGTAGGAGGTTATATGAGACTCGATCGTATGACTAACAAGTTTCAAATTGCCATTTCTGATGCGCAGTCATTAGCATTAGGGCGCGACCATCAGTTTATTGAACCTATTCATTTAATGATGGCATTACTCAATCAAGACTCTGGCTCAATCCATCCTTTACTCACGCAGGCTGGCATGCGAGTCAGCGCGTTACGTTCATCATTAAGCCAAGAGTTAGAGCGCTTGCCGCAAGTTGAAGGCACTGGGGGAGACGTACAATTATCCCAAGGGTTAATTCGTCTGTTAAATCTATGCGATAAATTAGCGCAAAAGCGTAAAGATAAATACATTTCATCAGAGCTGTTTATTTTAGCGGCCTTAGAAGGCAATGACACTTTAGCAAAATCACTTAAAGATGCCGGAGCCACCAAAGAGTTATTGGAAAAAACCATTGAACAGGTGCGTGGCGGCCAAAAGGTTGATGATCCCAATGCTGAAGACCAACGCCAAGCCTTGAAAAAATTCACCATTGATTTAACCGAGCGGGCAGAACAAGGCAAACTTGACCCAGTTATTGGCCGTGACGATGAAATTCGTCGCACCATTCAAGTACTTCAACGTCGCAGTAAAAATAACCCAGTGTTAATTGGTGAACCCGGTGTGGGTAAAACCGCAATTGTGGAAGGGCTAGCGCAACGAATCGTCAATGGCGAAGTACCCGAAGGCATTAAAAATAAGCGGGTATTGTCGTTAGACATGGGGTCGTTAATTGCTGGGGCTAAATACCGTGGTGAATTTGAAGAACGTTTAAAAGCTGTGCTCAACGAACTTTCGCAAGAAGAAGGCCAAGTAATTTTATTTATTGATGAATTACATACCATGGTTGGTGCTGGTAAGGGCGAAGGTTCAATGGATGCAGGCAATATGCTAAAGCCTGCATTAGCCAGAGGCGAGCTACATTGTGTTGGTGCTACAACCTTAGATGAATACCGCCAATATATTGAAAAAGACGCTGCATTAGAACGTCGTTTTCAAAAAGTGATTGTAGACGAGCCAAGTGTTACTGACACCATTGCCATTTTACGCGGCTTAAAAGAGCGTTACGAGTTACACCATCATGTAGAAATCACTGACCCAGCAATTGTGGCTGCGGCCAGTATGTCTCATCGCTATGTTTCAGACCGCCAACTGCCAGATAAAGCCATCGACTTAATTGATGAAGCGGCATCCAGTATTCGCATGCAAATTGACTCTAAACCTGAAGCACTGGATAAATTAGAGCGCAGAGCCATTCAGTTAAAACTGGAAGAACAGGCCTTAATCAAAGAGTCAGATGATGCCAGCCGGAAACGGTTAGACCATCTGCAATTTGAATTAAAAGATGTTGAGTTTAAAGCCGCTGAACTGAATGAGATTTGGCATACCGAAAAAGCCGCATTAGCGGGAACCCAACATATTAAAGCAGATTTAGAGCAAGCTCGAATGGATATGGATGTTGCCAGACGGGCAGGTGATTTAACGCGTATGTCTGAATTGCAATATGGCCGTATTCCAGAGTTAGAAAAGCAATTGGATCTTGCTTCACAGGCTGAAATGCAAGATATGACTTTGTTACGCAATAAGGTCACTGATATTGAAATTGCCGAGGTACTTTCAAAAGCCACCGGCATTCCGGTGTCAAAAATGCTTGAGGGCGAGCGAGAAAAATTACTCCATATGGAAGAGGCCTTGCATGAGCGGGTTATTGGCCAAAACGAAGCTGTAGATGCAGTGGCAAACGCCATTCGAAGAAGCAGAGCAGGGCTTGCCGATCCGCAGCGTCCAATTGGCTCATTCCTGTTTTTAGGGCCAACAGGTGTCGGTAAAACCGAGTTGTGTAAATCATTAGCTAAGTTTTTATTTGATACCGAATCGGCATTAGTGCGCATCGACATGTCTGAGTTTATGGAAAAACACACGGTATCTCGATTAGTGGGCGCGCCTCCGGGCTATGTTGGTTATGAAGAGGGTGGATATTTAACTGAAGCCGTTCGTCGTAAACCTTACTCGGTTATCTTATTAGATGAAGTAGAAAAGGCTCATCCAGATGTGTTTAATATCTTATTACAGGTGTTAGATGATGGCCGTTTAACTGACGGGCAAGGCCGCACGGTAGACTTTAAAAATACCGTTATCATTATGACATCAAACTTGGGATCTGACCGCATTCAAGAAAGCTTTGGCCAAGCCAGTTATGATGAAATGAAACGTAGCGTCATGGACGTGGTGATGCAAAACTTCCGCCCCGAGTTTTTAAACCGTGTTGATGAATCAGTGGTGTTCCACCCATTGAACGCTGAAAACATTAAACACATTGCTAAAATTCAAATTGAATTACTGCAACAAAGGCTAGCGGAAAAAGATTTTGAGCTGCAAATAGCAGATGAAGCCTTGTCATTAATTGCAGAAGCAGGGTTTGATCCGGTTTATGGCGCAAGGCCGTTAAAACGAGCATTGCAGCAAGAAGTGGAAAACCCATTGGCGCAACAGCTATTACGGGGTGATCTTGTTCCAGGCAAAGTGATCCGTGCAGAAGTGATAGATGGCCAACTCGTGTTTAATCAATAACATGTTCTAAATTAAAAAGGGGCTCAGCGCAGTTTATCGCTGAAGCCCCTTTTTTAATGGCAAACTTTTGCTTAATCGCAGCTTACTTTTGCGGTTTTTCTGAAATCCACAGTTTAATATGCCCCTGAACTACCACAACACCGTTAGTGTCATAGGCTTTAACATCCACTAGCATGTCACCCACTTGCCATTGTTCAGGCGATACTTGGGCAACACATAAAATATCGCTTCCGGCTTTGGCAGTGTAGTCTACGCTCATCCCCTTAGGTATCCAGCGCAAATGCTTTGGAATAGAGGCCTCAGCCATTGTGCCCATCGCCATTTCTAAGCCATTACAAATAGCAATAACATGCACAGTACCAATATGGTTTTGTACTCCTTTGCGTTTTTTAATGAGGCATTCGCAGCGGTTTGGCTCAAGTGACTTAATGAGCGGGTGAATAGTGCCAAAATAAGGTGCCATACGGGCGACCATTTTTGAGAAAATGTTGTGGCCAAAAGGATAGCTGGTGACCTTTTGATATAACGCCATGACTTTATTTGGTTTATTGTTATTCATAATCCGTTACGGGTTGTGGTTGTCTGGTCGGATGAGATTAACATTATTGTTACTTATGTTCTAGTCGACTCGCAAATTGACGAGAGCTTGGCTTTAGTTATCGCCAGTTAACTATTGGCAGAATATGAATAAAACTAGTGATTTCCAGCATCTTGATTGATAGGTATAATCCATAGAATTAACCATATAAGGATCGAAAGTGAATTCATTGATAACGTATTTAAAGGGCATGGCAATGGGCGCTGCTGATGTTGTGCCAGGGGTGTCAGGAGGCACAATTGCTTTTATAACCGGTATTTTAGATCCGTTATTAGAGGGGATAAAAAAAATAAACCCCAGTTTGTTTACCATTATTCGAACTCAAGGCATTAAAGCGGCATTTTTACACATTAATGGCCCGTTTTTACTGTGTGTTTTTGGCGGTATTTTAACCAGTATTTTTACCCTTGCTAAACTGATTTCGTGGTTACTGGTAACGCACCCCATTCCAGTATGGTCATTCTTTTTTGGTCTGATTTTATATTCCGTGATTCATATGCTTAAACAGGTTAGCCAGATGACGATTCTGCGAGGCATATTGTTTTTGATAGGGGCGATTTTTGCCTGGAGCATTACCATGCTTAGCCCTGTTTCAATGGACGCAACGTATATCAACTTTTTCATTGCTGGCTGTATTGCCATATGTGCGATGATTTTACCGGGTATTTCAGGTAGTTTTATTTTGTTATTACTGGGCATGTATCCTGCCGTTTTAGCCGCAGCTAAAGGCTTTGAGGTGAGTTATTTAATGTGTTTTGCTGCAGGTTGCGCAGTAGGGTTGTTAAGCTTCAGCCATGTGTTATCAGCCTTATTACGTAAGTTTCATGACGCCACCTTATTGTTTTTAACTGGTTTGATGCTGGGAACGTTAGGTAAAATTTGGCCATGGAAAGAGGTGATAACATGGCGCGAAAATTCTAGCGGTGAGCAAGTTCCATTGCTTGAGCAAAATTTAAGTCCATTTACATATCAAGCCCAAACGGGTGAAGCGCATTTACTCGGGTTAGCGGTTATTTTTGCCATTATCGGAATTGGGTTAGTTTGGTCACTAGAGTATTGGGGCAAAAAGCATCAAGGCTCAGAATAAACTAACTAACATCATCAAGTGATAGCATTTTACTTAATATTTAAACAGATCTTCGGATCTGTTTTTTTTATCGAATAAATGAACTAATGTTAAGTTTTAAACGTAATAAATAACCACAGCTGCACATAACAGATTAGCTAACCAGTTAATCTGCAAGACAGATTTATAAAAATAAAAAATATAGTAGTTTACATCGCCACAGGAGTGCGACCATGAGCGACAATCAAACATTTGTACCAGAGAAAATTCAAATAGGTATCAGCAGTTGTTTATTGGGGAGTCAAGTTAGGTTTGACGGAGGACATAAAAACTCATACTACTGCAGCACAGAAATAACCCCGTTTTTTGAATACACCAGTATCTGCCCTGAAATGGCCATTGGTATGGGGGCGCCGCGCAAAAGTATTCGCCAAGTTAAAGATGGTGACGTTTTACTTATTCAAAGTGCAGACGGCAGCCTTGATGTCACCAAAGAACTGACACAATTCAGCACCCAAAAAGTTGCAGAGTTAGATTATTTAGGCGGCTACATTTTATGTGCTAAGTCGCCCACTTGCGGTATGGAAAGAGTTTTAGAATATAAAATTGGCACCAATAACAGCACTAAAACTGGTGTAGGAGTGTTTGCCAAAGCGTTAATGGACAAATACCCTAACTTGCCAGTTGAAGAAGAAGGCCGTTTGAATGACATGGTGATCAGAGAAAACTTTTTTACTCGGGTTTATGCCTATGATGATTGGCGAAAAATGATCGCTTCAGGGTTAACTAAGCACAAGTTGATTCAATTTCATTCACGTTATAAGTATTTATTAATGGCCCATAGCCCTAAATGGTATCGCGATCTTGGCCCTATGCTGGCCGATATTAAAGATGTAGAACAAACTGCAGAAGAGTATTTTTCGGGCTTTATGACGGCGTTAAAAATTAAAGCCACTCGTAAAAACCACACCAGTACCTTGCAGCACATTCAGGGGTATTTTAAAAAGCATTTAAATGCGCGCCAAAAAGAAGAGTTAGCTGAATCGATTTTGAAGTATCGTCAAGGCTTGTTGCCATTATTGGTTCCTATGACGTTGTTCAATCACTATTTGCGAGAATTTGAAGTGCCATATATTGCAGATCAAGTGTATTTAAACCCTCACCCTGAAGCATTAAAACTGCGTTACGCCTATTAACCGAAAAGATCAGACTGACTTAGCGGTTAAGTCTCGTTAGCCGTTAAGTCCCGTTAACGGCTAAGTTGTATTTGATTTTTTGGCCAAATTCCTCAGTAAACTCAACAGCACTAGAGCAAAGTGAACATGCAAAATAGTTTGATATGGTTTAGACAAGATCTACGTATTCATGACCATCCTGCATTAGTTGCAGCTTGTGACTACGCCAAACAGCATAACTCACGGGTTTATGCTGTGTATTTTGTGACGCCTAAGCAGTGGAAACTCCATGATGTAGCAGCCATTCAAATTGATTTTATTGAACGCCATATTCAAGCGTTAAGTACACAACTTGCGGCAATTGGTATTCCATTACAAGTGGTTAATTTAGCTGACTTTGACGATATTTTACCTTGGCTAAACCACTATTGCGCTAAACAAGATATAGAGGCTATTTTTGCTGCAGTCGAGCCAGAGTTTAATGAACGACAACGGGATAAAAAGCTTATTGAGGCCAAATTACCGTTAACACTTATTGAGCAAGACTGCCTATTCCCATACGGCAGCGTGCTTAATCAATCTGGGCAAATGTATAAAGTGTTTACCCCTTTTTCTAAAGAGTGGAAAAAGCAAGCCGCGTCAAAAGCGATTACCCCGTTAAAAGCTGCAACGTTTGATAAGCCTATCTCTGAACCTTCAATAGATGCTTTTGTTTATGACCATGTTTATCAAAACAAAGTGAGCAGCGAGCATTGGCCTGTAGGAGAAGATGCTGCGCGTAAACGATTGAAAGATTTTGCCGAGTTTTTGATGGCTGACTATGGCGCCAAGCGAGACTTTCCGGCGCTTGATGCCACCAGTAAATTGTCGCCATATTTGGCAATTGGGGTACTCAGTGCCAGACAATGTGTTACCGCCATTTTGTTTTATTTTCCAGATGCGCTTATTAATGACGCTAGCCCGGCTAAAACTTGGCTCAATGAAATAATTTGGCGAGAGTTTTATCGTCATTTGCTGGTGGCCTTTGAGCATTTATCGAAAGCGCAGAATTTTAATCCATTAGGACAAGCCATTGCCTGGCGAAATAATCAACATGAGTTTGAACAGTGGTGCCAAGGGCAAACAGGTTATCCTATTGTTGATGCTGCCATGCGCCAGCTTAACCAAACCGGTTGGATGCATAATCGTTTACGTATGGTGGTGGCGAGTTTTCTCACTAAACATTTATTGATTGATTGGCGCTGGGGAGAGCAGTATTTCAGACAGCAATTAATTGATGGAGACTTAGCGGCAAATAACGGCGGCTGGCAGTGGTCGGCGGGTACCGGGTGTGATGCTCAGCCCTACTTTAGAGTGTTTAACCCTATGACTCAAAGCAGTAAGTTTGATGCCGACGCACACTTTATCAAGCAATACGTTCCTGAGGTGGCTAACTGGCCTATTAAGCATATTCACCAACCGCATTTGCATTGGCAAAGTAACAATGACGCTTCAACAGGTTTATTTAGTCAAAATGAGTCAATACTTTACCCAAAACCCATTGTGGAACATAGTGCCGCTAGGTTGCGTGCCATTGAAGTTTTATCAGCGTTGAAAAAATCGTAACTGAGCGTAGATCACATTTTTGTTAGCTATTTGTGAGTCAGTCACTATTATCATTGTACAAACATCAAATTAGGCTTAAAATCCTTAACATGTATTTTGTATGCTTGTTTTGTTTGCAAGATAATATAAGGCGCTAACAGATGCTAAATATTGATGATCCGGTCGACGTTGAAAAAACTCCTGCTATTTGGCGTTTAGGTTTTAGGCCATTTTTCTTAGGCGGAGCCGTTGTTTCTGCATTGTATATCCCATTATGGTTGATGGGGTGGTTTACCCCACAATACAGTTTATTTAATGGTGAGTTTTGGGCGAATGTTGTGCCGCTTTGGTGGCATCCACATGAAATGCTATTTGGCTTTGCTTTAGCCATAGTGTGTGGTTTTTTGCTAACAGCAGCGCAAACTTGGACCAATCAACCCACCATGAAAGGAGGCAAGTTAGCCATAACCTTTTGTTGCTGGTTAGCAGCTAGGCTGTTGTTATTACTTCCCTTTAATATTCCTCTGTGGTTACCTGCATTATTCGACAGTTTGTTTTTAGGGATCAGCGCATGGACATTATGGCGTTGCATTTATACCGTCAGGCAATGGCGTAATATTGGTTTTCCGTTATTACTTACAGTGGCGTTAATTGTTAACTTAATCAGTTATTATGCCTTGTACGAAAGAAACTTTTCGTTGTCAACGCAAGTGTGGCAAGCCATGATTTGGTGGTTAGCACTGGTTATTACAGTGGTAGGTGGTCGAGTGATTCCATTTTTCACCGCCATGAAGTTACAACATTCAAAGCCTGAACCCATTAACATATTAGAAATACTGATATTATTACTAATGGCAGCCTTGTTTATTCAATCCATGTTTCATTTATTCCCTCGAGCAATAGAACAAGGGTTATTATTTTCAGCAGGGATATTACAGTTAATTAGGGTGTCACGTTGGAAAGGCCATAAAACCTTTAAAGAGCCCATGTTATGGTCTTTGCATGTTTCATACTGGGCATTACCTGTCACTTTGTTAGCGATGGCATGGCAAATAAATAATGAGTTTGCCTATAAAACCTTACTGCATTTATTTGCTGTAGGTGGAATTGCGTCTTTATGTTTATCCATGATCACCCGGGTATCATTGGGTCACACTAGCCGAAATATTTATCAAGGCCCGAATATGCTGTTGGCTTTTATATGTTTACCTCTGGCAGGCATGTTGCGAGCCGTTATGCCGTTAGTCTGGCCACAATACACCTCAACTTGGTTATGGTTAGCGGGTGCATGTTGGTTTATCGGCTTTGGTATGTTTGTCTGGTATTTTGCACCAATTTTGACTAAACCTAGAGTAGATGGCCGCCCCGGTTAGTTTCTAAGACGATTTTTAAATG
Organism: Shewanella gaetbuli; assembly: GCF_023284065.1. GTDB lineage: Bacteria > Pseudomonadota > Gammaproteobacteria > Enterobacterales > Shewanellaceae > Shewanella > Shewanella gaetbuli. The sequence continues at coordinate 253,693 of NZ_JAKIKP010000001.1, forward strand.
AGAGAGCAATGTTGTTACTTAAAGATATAAAACAAACAAGTTTAGCGTTATCAATGGGCCTTTTGGTGTCATTTTCTGCATTGGCAGACAATACCGTAGATGAGCAAAACCGCGCTAAGTTTGCTAATCAATATCAGTCTTGGTTGGCCACTGAAGAGCAATCTGAACGGGAAGATATGTTAGCCGCGTATCCTGCAAGTATTATTTTATGGGCAGGCTCTGCTTATGCTAAGGAATACAATAGTCCCAGAGGTCATCAATTTGCAGTTGCAGATGTAACTCATATTCTACGTACTGGTGTGTCAGTTGAAGAGGGGAAAAAGGGCTTATCAGCCAGCTGCTGGACTTGTAAAACCCCTGATGCTCCAAGATTGATGAATGAAATGGGCGTTGAAGGTTTTTCTGATGCTAATTTTGCTGATTTAGGTACTGAAATAAAATCAGTAGTGTATTGCAGTGATTGTCATCAAGAGGGGAGTGAAAAGTTAGCCCTGCCAAGGCCTCATGCACAAGATGCTATGGCTAAAATCAAACTGCCATTTGATAAACAAAATACCACAATGCAAGGTGCGCAGGTGTGTGGGCAATGCCATGTCACTTATTATTTCCAACCTGAACGTCATGATAAAGTGAATATTCCATGGATATTTGGCAGTACTGCTGACGACATTGAAAAATACTACGATACTCGTCGATTTTATGAGTGGATTCATCCTATTTCACGTACACCAATATTAAAGGCTAGGCATCCAGAGTTTGAGCATTGGAGTCGCTCTGAACACGCTGAAGCTGGGGTGACCTGTATTACCTGCCATATGCCGCCAGCAACCGATGCCAAAGGGGCTGAGTTTACTAATCATAAGGTGGGCAATGCGTTAGATAGCTTTGATAGTACCTGTAAAGCTTGTCACAGTAGTCAAAAGACCATAGAGAAAACCTTACAAAACCATAAAAAATCCATTGATGCTAAAGCCAGAGAAGTCGAAAACCTCCTGGTTAAAGCCCACTTTGAAGCAAAAGCGGCATGGGATGCCGGTGCAACTTGGCCATTAATGAATGATGCAATAATGGGGATTCGTCATTCGCAGTGGCGTTGGGATTTTGCCATGTCTTCACATGGACTTTATGCCCATAACCCGCAAGAAGGTCATGAGTTACTGGATAGAGCCATAAAACAAGTCACTATGGCGCGTCAATTATTGGCAATGGTGCTCAAGCAACTTGATGTTGAGAAAGTGGACTATCCCGATGTTAGTACTAAACAAAAAGCCCAAGCGGCTATAGGTTTTGATGAAGCCGCAGCTAAAAAAGATAAACAAGCGTTTATTAAGCAGCAAGTGGATAAGTATTGGGACCCTGTATCCAAGATTGGGTATAACAACTAGCCTGCCTACATTACTGTTTTAAACAAACTATCATTAAAAAGCGCTTAATTTATTAAGCGTTTTTTTTGATCTTTTTTAAGCAAATTAGCGTAAAAGATACCAGAAGCAAAGTGAAACAGTCACAACGGCAGTAAATTAGTCTATGTTATTGTTCTTAAAAGCTTTGTGAATTTAATTAATCCAGCTATGTTTATATAAAAACCTTTTGGGAGTCTTGTATGCAAAAAGCGTTTAATGTTGCTGAATTGCCTTTGGCCAACAAAAACACTCAGCATCCTGAAATAATAGATAAGTTTATTTCAGTTTATCAAATGCTTAATAAAGATAACTTGCATCTGTTAGAGGATATTTATCGTCCTAACATTCAGTTTCAAGATCCTCTTCATCTGGTCAATGGTTTACATGCGCTAACGGGTTATTTTGCCGATTTATATCAAAACGTCACTCATATTGATTTCGATATTCATGCTGTCAATTTAAGCCAAGATGGGCAACAGGCATCTTTGTTTTGGGTGATGAGCTACTGCCACCCGAAACTGAATAAAGGCAAAATTATTAAAGTTGATGGCACAAGTTTACTCAAGTTTGATGAAAAAATTTTTTACCATCGTGACTATTTTGATGCTGGGCAGATGCTTTATCAGCATGTGCCTCTTTTGGGTAGTTTAATTAATTTACTCAAAAAAAGGCTGGGCTAATCAATGCCGTCATCTCATCAAATAAAACAAGCCGTGTTAATTACCGGTGCCACATCTGGGATAGGTTTAGCCTGCGCTGAATATTACACCGCTAAAGGCTTTAATGTGATTGCCTGTGGTCGCAATCAGTCAGTGCTTAACTCTTTAAATGTGTCCCATACCTTAGGGTTTGATATTACTAATGCACAGCAAGTTAAACAGGCCGCAGCTGAATTACAGCAATATTTGGCCAGTGAACAACTGACCCTGCAACAAGTTATTCTTAATGCGGGTACTTGTGAGTATGTTGATGATGTTATGCATTTTGACGCCAGCTTATTCAGCCGTGTAATTGAAACTAACTTAGTGGCCGTTGGATATTGTATTGAATCCTTTTTACCTTTGATTACCGCCAAAGGTCAATTAGGGTTAATGAGCTCAAGTGCCATATATTTGCCGTTTTCAAGGGCACAAGCCTATGGAGCATCTAAAGCGGCAATTGATTATTTGGGACGTAGTTTGCGACTTGATTTAACCTTAAACCCAGCCACAAAAATTGGGGTCAGTGTTATTTGTCCGGGCTTTGTGGCAACACCGCTAACGGATAAAAATGATTTTGATATGCCCATGAGAATATCCAGTGAGCAAGCCGCGGTAGAAATTTTTAATGGCATGGCAAAAAAACAATTCGAGATACATTTCCCCAAAAAGTTTACTCGGCTATTAAAGTTTTTATCTTGGCTGCCAGAAAATTTACAACTGAAGATACTGGCTAAGATAAGCCACTAAACAGACCCTTAATGATTCAATACCCTAAAAATTATCCGTTACAGGAAGTAAAATGAAAAAAATAGCAGTGATCGGAACCGGCATTTCAGGGCTAACATGTGCTCATTTATTAAGTCAAAAACATGATGTGACTGTTTTTGAGGCGAATGATTATATTGGCGGACATACGGCCACCGTTGATGTTGAAGTGAATAATAAACAGTACGCCATTGACACTGGTTTTATTGTTTTTAATGACCGTACTTATCCTCGGTTTGAGCGATTAATGGAAAAAATTGGCGTAGAGTCACTGCCGACGGAAATGAGTTTTAGTGTTCATAATGCTTTTACTGGGCTTGAATATAACGGCCATACACTTTTTAGTTTGTTTGCTCAAAAACGCAATATTCTAAAGCCAAGTTTTTATCAATTTCTAGCGGAAATTGTTCGCTTTAATAACAGTTGTAAAGCCATTTATGAAGCCGACAATTATCCCGACATCACCTTAGGTGACTACTTAGACCAAAACCAATTTAGCGCATTTTTCTGTGAGCATTATATTTTGCCAATGGGGGCTGCTATTTGGTCTTCTAGCATTAATGATATGCGCGCATTTGCACTGCGATTTTTTATTCGTTTCTTCCAACATCACGGCTTACTGAATATTAGTGACCGGCCGCAATGGTCAGTGATTAAAGGCGGTTCGCGCAATTATATACCTAAATTAATCGCGCCTTTTAAAGATAAGATTTTATTGAATAGCCCAATAACTGGCGTAAAGCGTGAAGAAGGTGGGGTGATTATTCAGGTGGCCAATGGCGACTGGCAATTTTTTGATGAGGTTATTTTAAGCTGCCATAGTGACCAAGCTTTGGCGATGTTGCAGGATGCCAGTCAACAAGAAACCGATATTTTAGCCGCCATGGCTTACCAAAATAATGAGGTAGTACTGCACACTGATATTAACTTATTGCCTAAGCGTCGTGCAGCCTGGGCCAGTTGGAACTACAGGCTTGATGGTGAAAGCGAAGCCGCGGTTGCTGATAAACCAGCAAGTGTCACCTATAACATGAATATTTTACAGCGCCTGCCCAAAGGCACCCCCACATTTTGTGTCACGTTAAACCAAACAGACTTAATTGATGAAAGTAAGATTTTAAGGAAGTTTAACTACGCTCACCCAGTATTTAATGAAGCAAGCATGAAAGCGCAATCTAAAAGGGCATTAATTTCCGGCAAAAATCATACTTACTTCGCAGGTGCATATTGGTACAACGGCTTTCATGAAGATGGCGTAAGAAGCGCGGTTGATGTTTGCGAACAATTTGGCATTAAATTATGACCCTTGTTAATGACGGGCAAAAGTTAACACACAGCGGTTTATATTATGGTTACGTAAGCCATCGTCGCCATGTGCCTAAACGACATGCTTTTGGCTATAACATTGCCATGATGGCTATAGACTTAGATGAAGCCGCAGAGTTACTACAATATAGTGCCTTGTTCGGGGTGAAAAATAGCTTACTTACCTTTAATCCAACGGATTATTTGAATAATTTAACCCACCAATTTAACGAGCCCTTTGCCCCCATAACGCCGCTGAAAAAGTATAACCCTCAGCAATCTATTGATGAACTGAAACAGCGAGCTTTAAAAGCCATAACCTTGCTAGGAGCAACTACAAGTTGTGACCGAGTGGTTTTTTGTGGCCAAATCCGCCACTTTGGTCTTTACTTTAGTCCAGTAAATTTCTTTTTTTGTTATCAGGGAGATAGCCCCAAATATATGCTAGCAGAGGTGAGTAATACTCCGTGGAATGAGCGCCATTGTTATTTGGTCGACCTAGAAAACACCGCTCATACCGATAAGGTGTTTCACGTCTCACCTTTTATGACCTTAGATATGCATTATTTATGGCGCATCACTCCGCCTAAAAACACCCTGAAAGTGGGTATTGAAAACAGGAATGATAATAACGACAAATTATTTGATGCCACCATAACCTTAAAAAGGCAGCCCATATCAAACGCAGCAATTAAGCGCTTTTTGGTTAATTATCCGGTGATGACGTTGAAAATAATGGCTGGCATTTATTGGCAAGCGTTGAAGTTATTTATTAAGCGGGTGCCTTTTGTTAATAAACCATCGACAACATAATTTTTTCAATTAATTGAACTAAAAACCTGCAACAAACGTATTGGGTCAATAACAAAAATATATTGTAAAGAGAGTGGAGCACCAACATGGATAATACCGCAACGGGTACAAGTATTGCTCAGGCTAGTCTTTCAGACAGTTTCGCCAAAAATATACTGTTAAAAGCCTTGAAACACATGGAACACGGTCAGTTAACGATTGTTGACGCTGAACAATCATTAGTATTTGGTGACAGCAAAAGTGATTTACATGCCACGATGCAGGTGCTGCAACCCAGTTTCTATCGTCAGGTAGTCTTTGGCGGTTCTATCGGCGCAGGTGAGGCTTATATTCAAGGCCATTGGTCTAGTCCTGATTTAACCAAAGTCGTGCAAGTTTTTGCTAAAAATCTGCCATTATTGGACAAAATTGAAGGGCATTTTTCTTGGATCAGTAACACGATTAATCGGGTTAAGCACGTATTTAATCGTAATTCTCAGGCTGGTTCTAAACGTAATATTCTTGCTCATTATGATCTGGGCAATAGCATGTATCAATCATTCTTAGACCCAGAAATGCTGTATTCCAGCGCCATTTATCCCGCTAAGGATGCCAGCCTTAATGAAGCGCAGCTCCATAAATTATCGCTTATTTGTCAGCGACTCGATTTAAAACCAGGGCAAACTTTACTTGAGGTAGGTACTGGATGGGGCGCTTTAGCGATATATGCGGCTAAACATTATGATGTACATGTCACGACAACAACCATATCAGATGCACAGTACGCTTATGCTAAGGAGCGCGTAGAAGTTGAAGGGGTGGCCGATAAAGTGACGCTATTGAAACAAGACTACCGAGAATTAACAGGTGTATTCGACAGAGTTGTCTCCATTGAAATGATTGAAGCCGTGGGGCATGAATACCTCGGTGGTTTTTTTGAAAAATTACAACACTTACTAAAGCCTGAAGGTAAGTTGTTGATTCAAGCAATCACTATTGCTGATCAACGTTACGACAGCTACCGTAAGGGTGTGGACTTTATTCAACGTTATATTTTCCCCGGTGGCTGTTTACCTTCGGTTAGTGAGATGGCCCGTCATATTAGTCAAAAAACCGATATGGTGATTCATTCACTTGATGATATTGGCCAAGATTACGCTAGAACGCTTAAGCACTGGCATGAGAATTTTGATAACGCAAAGTCTGAAATTAGCCAGTTAGGCTATGGTGAAGACTTCATTCGAATGTGGAAGTTTTATCTGAGTTATTGTGAGGGTGGTTTTTTAGAAAGAACCACCAGTACCGTTCATCTTACCGCGATTAGACCCAACTACCGTTAAATTAATTGAGTGATTAATCCTGTGGGGGATTCTTTGATGGAAAATACCCTAATAAGTCGTTTCAAAGCTTGCCCCACAACATTGAAAGTTATTATTAATGCCATTAGCTTTCAATGTATTTGGTGGCTTGGGGTGTTGTACCAAAATCAATTTATTGCCCTAAGTATCGCCTTTATTGGGCTTCATTTTTTACTCACATCTCATCCCAAACGCGATTTTCAGCAGATGTTGTTAATTGGTCTAATGGGGATTTGTACTGATTTCTGCTTGATCTATTTTGACTTATTTCAGTTTAGCCAAACGCCATGGTGGTTAATGGTGTTGTGGGTGTTTTTTGCCCTAACACTTAATAGCAGCCTTAAATTTGCTCAGCAATTACCGGTGACAATTCAAGCTGTTTTAGGTGGGGTCTTTGGTAGTTTGAGTTATTTTTCTGGTTTTAAACTGGGTGCTGTGTCGTTGCCTTTAGGGACAATGTTTTCAACGGTGGCCTTGATTGTGATCTGGTCAGTGCTTTTTCCCGTATTACTCTACATTGCAAAGCATAAGTAACCTGAACCCTGACTAACAAGTTTTAAACAGGTTAAGGTTAATAAGTTTTTAACTTCGGGAGTGATGAAAATGGCGACTTACAAGCAATTTTTGACGGCACTGGCACTTACAGTTATAACACCATTGGCCATTGCAGATAACTTGGAAAACGCCCAAAATTCCGACTCTTATATTACACCAACGACTACTGTAAATACGACATCTTACCCTGTGTATCAACGTCTGGCTTTAACTCAAGTGGGTGAGGCTGATATGGACTTTTTATGGTTAGATATCTACTTAGCCAAGCTGTATTCAGCTAGCGGACAATACCAACCTGAACAGTATCCTTTGATGTTAGAAATTGAATATCACCGTGATATCAGTTCACAAGAGTTAATGTCTGCTACGGTTGAGCAGTGGCAGAAAATAGGTGTACCTGAAGAGGTTATCAACAGCATTCGTTTTCACCTTGATAAAGCGTGGCCAGATGTGAATGAAAATGATCGCTTAAGTTTTGTTATTCATGATGAGTCCAAAGCAGAATTTTTATTTAACGATCAAAGCTTTTATCAATTAAATGATCACCAGTTTAGCCAGGCTTTTGTCGGCATTTGGCTTTCTGAAAAAACCACTCGCCCTGAACTTCGTCAGCAACTGATTGGAGCGATAAAACAATGATGCTAACACCTTATAAAACGTTCTTCGCAATACTCGCTTGTTTAAGCCTTTTTTCTTGCTCATCGGCTTCAATTGATGATTACGATCAAACAACCCCTAAGCTCAACCTAGTGACATTTTTTGATGGCGAGTTAACCGCAGCAGGCATAGTGCAGGATTTTTCTGGCAAAGTGACTCGTAAGTTTACCGTCACAATGACTGGAGAATGGCAAGACTCTCCTGAAGGAAAAAAAGGCGTACTTAAAGAGTGGTTTGTATATGACGACGGTGAAAAACAAACCCGTATTTGGTACTTAACAGACCTAGGTAATGGCCAATATGAAGGCCGTGCAGACGATATATTAGGTGTAGCGGAAGGCCAAGCTAACGGCAGCGCCCTGCGTTGGCGGTATGACATGAAGTTGCCTGTAGAGGGGAGTGAGTATGAAGTTGAATTTGATGATTGGATGTTTTTAGTGGATGAGAACACCATTATTAATAAAAGTGACATTATTAAATTTGGGGTGACAGTCGCTCAAGTGACTTTAGTTATTCAAAAAAGTTAACTAACTTGTACTATGGAAACCCTATTAACAATATTAAGCCAAGCGACTTAAAGACGCTTGGCTTAATTTTTTACCCTTGCAATTTACTATGGTCGACTTGTTTGCGGTCATAGTATTCGAAAGGAAAAATGTTTCTGATCTGCTGGGTTAAGTTATCGCCAACATTGGCTGAAACATGCAATCTAACCTGGTTATTCTTCTCAGCTCTAACTGTACAGGTTAATTTATGCTTTTTGGCAATGGCTCGGCAATCTCGTTCAAATTTTTCAGGGATTTTACCTTTATGTCGGTTTAATCGGCCCTGTTTAAAATGCATTTCAAATAAGGTTAATCCTCTTTTCCCTGAAAAAATAAGCTTATAAGCGATAATGAAAATCACTAAAACAAACAATACCTTGAATACCGTTTCCGTCATTGTATATGTCCTTCTATTACCAAACCCAATGTTAGTTTTTGTCATTTTTATAGGTAGCTAAATATGACAATTTAAAGATACGCTTCTGCTGTTGCTACGCAATCAATTTTTATCAAAAAACGGTGACAAATCTAATTTTTTAAGGTTGAACATGGCGAACTATGGATTTGTGTATTACATTTTTATGACAGTCAAAAATTGATTGCAGCAGGCTCTATGGTCATTTAATAGAGCTACAGCCTAACAAACAATGGCACTTTCATTAAGGATGATGTGATGGCAACTATTTCAAATGCTAAACGCTGGAATGAGCTTTGTGAGCTACAAATTCAAGTGATGTCTAATATGGCTGAGCAGTTTCCACAACGACGAGAAAGCCTTGCTCAAATTTGCGAAGGTTGGCGCAACGTCACTGAACAATTGAAACTAGATAAAATACCCATAATAAAATAAAACTCTGATTTAATCAGTTTTTACCCACTGTTATGGGCGAGAATTGATTAACTACTGAGTAAATTATTTAAAATTACTTGGGTAAACTCTACATCAGGGTTGCTGAAATGTTGGTATTTGATGTACAGCCAGACGCAGAAAAAGCACAGCAGCATGATTAATGACACAATTCTAAACGCTTGTGCATATTCCATGACATGGGTGAAAAATCGCTGTTGTATTTTATTGGTTAAAAAGCAGGCCAATATAGCGAATATCGCTAAATACATTGCAGCATATTGTGATGAACTTGAGCCATAAAATTTTTCGTAGCATAAAATAATCATCGCAATTGCTAAAATGATGCTACGAAACCGACGCTCCGCTTTATCTGAAATATTCCATCTAGGCAATCCCATTGCCTTCCTCCCTTATTAAACTCCATGTCTAACGATACAAAATAAAAGTATCCCTTCATTTATAGAGTTAAATGGTCGGGTTTGCTACTTATAGAGACATTTTTTTATCAACTTTGTTATTCATTTTGGGCATAAGCTTTTGAATCGCTAGACCACAAAGAATAAAACACAGTCCTATGTAAGTTGAGTTTTGAATGTCTTCTTGCAAAATCCAAGAGATAAATCCAACCGATAATACCGGGGTTAAAAAGACCATGGTGCTCATATTAGCGGCTTTATCAGTGTGTTTTAACGCCATTAGCCATAACACGAAAGTAATGCCCATCTCGAATAACCCAACATACATACCGGCTAACAGGCCGTTTAAGTTTAAGGAGGGGAGGCTATCAGTAAAAAGTAAGGTGATGACAACTAAGGGGAGGCCGATGATAAAGCTCAGTAGCAAGCTAACGATAGGGTTGCCTGTATCTTTGGTGTTAATTATCCAATATAAACACCATAACACGGTGCTGAATAACCCAAGAGTAATCCCTAACGGACTATCAAAGCTCATATTGGTGATATTGCCTCCAGTGGCAATAATAAATACCCCAAGGTACGCAATAACCGCAGCTACTATGTCTGTTTTGGTCAGCTTATGCCCCAGAAGAGGCACTGATAATATTGGTAATAAAATAGCCCAAGTGTAATTAAGTGATAACGCTTGTTGCGCCGGTAATAAATCATAGGCGGCAAATAGCACGTAATAATATAGAAACGGGTTGAGTATGCCGCTCATCAAGTAAAATTGAGGGCGAGACAAAAACTGCCTACGCAACAAATTTAACTTACCTTGATAAATTAATATGCCTGAAAGTGCGATAATTGAGGTCACAACCGCTACGAATACGAGTTGTAATGGGCTAAAAAAGCCTAATGCGACTTTAAACGCCGTCGCAACAGTTGACCACAGTAAAACGGCACCTAAACCATAGATGTAAGCTAATTGATTTGATTTCAAAGGGGATTCCTTAATGATGATCACTTTGCTTTATCTTAAAAGCGTCCATCAATATATACAGTTAAGTTGTATACAATATTCAATAAGTAATGTGTGGTGCTATTTTGCCATAAGGCATATTAGCAAAACAGCATAATTTTTAATGTTAGCCCTTGTAAATGAAATTCCCGCCCCTATATAGAGTGTTAAGAGATATTCGGGGGCTTAAAAACCGCTAAGTAGATAAAGCAAATTAATGCTTGAAAAACACTTTGCCGACCCCCATATCGAAACCAGATAACAAATTTTATGGCGAATATCGTCAATTTTCGGAGGACCTCATGGGTAAAATTATTGGTATCGACTTAGGCACAACAAATTCATGTGTGGCAGTCCTTGATGGCGGTAAAGCGCGTGTACTTGAAAATGCAGAGGGTGATCGTACAACTCCTTCTATCGTTGCTTATACCGATGATGAAACAATTGTTGGCTCACCGGCAAAACGCCAAGCAGTGACCAACCCAGCAAATACTTTCTTTGCTATTAAGCGTTTAATCGGTCGTCGTTTTAAAGATGACGAAGTTCAACGTGATGTTGACATCATGCCGTACAAAATCATTGCGGCTGACAATGGCGATGCATGGGTTGAGCAACGTGGTAACAAAATGGCACCACCACAAGTTTCTGCTGAAATTTTGAAAAAAATGAAGAAAACAGCAGAAGATTTCTTAGGTGAAACAGTAACTGAAGCGGTTATTACTGTTCCTGCTTACTTCAACGATTCACAACGTCAAGCAACTAAAGATGCTGGCCGTATTGCTGGTCTTGAAGTTAAACGTATTATCAACGAGCCAACGGCTGCTGCTTTAGCTTACGGTATTGATAAGAAGCAAGGCGACAACATTGTTGCGGTATACGATTTAGGTGGTGGTACATTTGATATCTCTATCATTGAAATCGACAGCAATGACGGTGACCAAACTTTCGAAGTATTAGCAACCAACGGTGACACTCACTTAGGTGGTGAAGATTTCGATACTCGCTTAATCAACTACTTAGCAGACGAATTCAAAAAAGACCAAGGCTTAGATCTACGTAATGATCCTTTAGCGATGCAGCGTCTGAAAGAAGCGGCTGAAAAAGCGAAAATTGAATTATCAAGCACAACTTCAACTGAAGTAAACCTACCTTACATCACTGCTGATGCAACAGGTCCTAAGCATTTAGTGGTTAAAATCACTCGTGCTAAATTAGAGTCTTTAGTTGAAGATTTAATTACTCGTTCATTAGAACCGTTAAAAGTAGCCTTAGCAGACGCTGACTTATCAGTATCTGACATCAACGAAGTTATCTTAGTTGGTGGTCAAACACGTATGCCTAAGGTACAAGAAGCAGTAACAAACTTCTTCGGCAAAGAGCCACGTAAAGACGTTAACCCAGATGAAGCTGTTGCAGTAGGTGCGGCAATTCAAGGTGGTGTATTAGCGGGTGACGTTAAAGACGTTCTACTACTTGACGTAACTCCACTATCATTTGGTATCGAAACCATGGGTAGTGTAATGACTAAGCTTATCGAGAAGAACACCACTATCCCGACTAAAGCAAGTCAAACGTTCTCAACAGCTGAAGACAACCAAAGTGCGGTAACTATTCACGTACTTCAAGGTGAGCGTAAGCAAGCTAGCTACAACAAATCTTTAGGTCAATTTAACCTAGAAGGTATTGAGCCAGCACCACGTGGCATGCCACAAATTGAAGTTTCTTTCGACATCGACGCTGACGGTATCTTAAAAGTGTCTGCGACCGATAAGAAAACAGGTAAAGCACAAAACATTACCATTAAAGCGAACTCTGGTTTAAGCGACGAAGAAGTTGAGCAAATGGTTCGTGATGCTGAAGCAAACGCTGATGAAGATGCGAAGTTTGAAGAATTAGTTCAAGCGCGTAACCAAGCTGACGGTTTAGTACATGCAACCAAAAAGCAAGTGACTGAAGCGGGTGATGACTTACCAAGCGAAGACAAAGAGAAAATTGAAGCGGCAATGACTGAAGTTGAAACTGCAGTTAAAGGCAACGATAAAGAAGCGATTGAGAAATCAACTCAAGCACTTATCGAAGCTTCAGCTAAGTTAATGGAAATTGCTCAAGCTAAGGCGCAAGCTCAAGGTGGTGCTGCAGGTGCAGAACAAGCTACTGATGCTGGCCAACAGCAAGCCAACCCTGCTGATGATGTTGTTGACGCTGAGTTTGAAGAAGTGAAAGACGACAAAAAATAATTAGCCATTTGCTAATGATTTTTGACGCGGGCGTTGAGGTTCACCTTTAACGCCCGTTTGCACAATTTTAGATTATTAAATTTACGCAAACCTTCGAGAAGCAAAACACTATGTCAAAGCGTGATTATTATGAAGTTCTTGGTGTTGGACGTGACGCCAGTGAACGTGAAATCAAAAAAGCCTATAAGCGTTTGGCTATGAAGTTTCACCCGGATAGAAATCCAGGTGATAAAGAAGCTGAAAAAAACTTTAAAGATGCCAAAGAAGCTTACGAAATTTTAACTGATAGCGACAAAAAAGCCGCTTATGATCAATTCGGTCATGCCGGTGTTGATCCTAATCGCGGTGGCGGCGGCTTTGGTGGTGGTCAAGGTGATTTTGGCGATATTTTTGGTGATGTATTCGGTGATATTTTTGGTGGTGGCCGTCGTGGTGGTCAACGCCAGGCTGCACGTGGCAGTGACCTAAGATACAACTTAGAACTGTCTCTTGAAGAAGCTGTTCGTGGTTTAACCAAAGAGCTCCGTATTCCAACACTGGCATCTTGTGATAGCTGTGATGGTAGCGGTGCTAAAAAAGGCACTCAAGCAACAACGTGTGGAACTTGTCATGGCCAAGGCCAAGTACAAATGCGTCAAGGTTTCTTCGCTGTTCAGCAAGCGTGTCCAACCTGTCATGGTCGTGGCAAAATCATTAAAGACCCTTGTAACAAGTGTCATGGTGAAGGCCGCGTAGAAAAAAGCAAAACCTTATCGGTTAAAATTCCTGCTGGTGTTGATACTGGTGACAGAATTCGTTTATCTGGTGAAGGTGAAGCAGGCGAGTTTGGTGCTCCTCCAGGTGATTTATATGTTCAGGTTAGCGTACGTGAACATAGTATCTTCACTCGTGATGGCAATAACCTTTACTGTGAAGTGCCTATCTCGTTCAGCAAAGCGGCATTAGGTGGTGAAATTGAAGTGCCCACTTTAGATGGTAAAGTGAACCTGAAAATACCTACAGAAACCCAAACCGGCCGTATGTTCCGTTTACGAGGTAAAGGGGTTAAGTCAGTTCGCAGCCACGCAGTAGGTGACTTACTGTGTAAAGTGGTTATGGAAACTCCAGTTAATTTGAACGAAAAGCAAAAAGAATTATTGCGTGAGTTTGAAGCCACTTTAACGGGACAGTCAAAAAAGCATAGCCCTAAAGCAGAAGGCTTTTTCGATGGTGTGAAGAAGTTTTTTCAAGACTTAAACAGTTAATTGAAATTTTTCTAACAAAAATGCCTCGCTTATGCGGGGCATTTTGTTATTAAATAACCCTTAACTTAAAAGTTCATCTCAAGGTTTATATCAAGGAGAGTTAGATGAAAAAGTCATTATTGCTAAGTGCCATTGTTGCGGTTATTTGTTCTGGGTGTGTCAGTACGTCACCTACAGGGCGAACGCAAGCGTTGCTGTATTCCGATTCTGAAATGCAACAGATGGGGGCTCAGTCATTTGAGGCCATGAAGCAACAACAAAAAATTTCTCAAGACAAGGCTAAAACACAATATGTGAATTGTATTGCCGACAGAATTACCGCAGTTTTGCCTGATCAAAGTCAAAAATGGGAAGTGGTGTTATTTGACTCTGATCAAGTGAATGCTTTTGCTCTTCCTGGTGGACATATTGGTGTATATACCGGGCTATTAAACGTGGCGATTAATCAAGATCAATTAGCTACCGTAATGGGGCATGAAGTGGCTCACGTATTAGCGCAACATGGGAATGAACAAGTCTCACGCTCTCAGATTACCGGAATTGGTATGCAGGCTGCTGATGTGGCGTTAGGTGCCAGTGGCGTTGCTAATAAAGATTTATACATGGCTGGGTTAGGTTTAGGGGCACAAGTGGGTATTATTTTACCTTTTGGTCGCGACCAAGAAAGTGAAGCCGATATTTTAGGATTAGAGTTGATGGCAAAAGCGGGCTTTAACCCCGCACAAAGTGTCGAACTTTGGAAAAACATGGCCAAAGCGGGTGGAGAACAAGGGCCTGAACTACTGTCTACCCATCCATCTCATGGTAATCGAATTAACGAATTACAAAATGCTCAAGCCAAAGTTATGCCGTTATATACTCAAGCAAGAAAACAGTCTTTGACTGAATGTAAAATTAACGGCTGAAAATAGTGTTAATCAAGGCTATTTGAGCAGCATGGACGGAGAAATTGTGATAGACTCCGTGCAAATTTTAATTGTTAATTGAGAGAAAGAAATTATGTCAGATGTATTCAGCACAATGGAACAGCATGCAAGTTATGGTGTAGGTCGTCAAATGGGTGAGCAATTAGCCGCTAATCCTTTTGAAGGAATTGATATTCCTGCTGTTCAAGCTGGTTTAGCTGATGCATTTTCAGGTAAAGAAAGCCAAGTTTCTATGGAAGACTTACAAACGGCTTTCACTGAAATTAGCCGTCGTTTACAAGCTGCTCAAGAAGCCGCTGCAGAAGCCGCTACAGCTGAAGCTGATGCATTTTTAGCAGAAAATGCTAAACGTGACGAAGTAACCGTAACTGAATCAGGCCTTCAATATGAAGTACTTGTTCAAGGTGACGGTGAAAAGCCAACGGTTGATTCAACTGTACGTACTCACTACCACGGTACTTTCTTAAACGGCGAAGTATTTGACAGTTCTGTTACTCGTGGTCAGCCTGCTGAGTTCCCTGTTTCTGGTGTTATTGCTGGTTGGACTGAAGCGCTACAGTTAATGCCTGTAGGTACTAAGCTTAAATTATATGTTCCACATCACTTAGCTTATGGCGAGCGTGGTGCTGGTGCATCAATTCCTCCTTATACTGCATTAGTATTTGAAGTTGAATTATTAGACATCATCTAAGTTTGTCACAAACGCCTAAGTTATCTTAGGCGTTTTTGTATTAAGCTAGTTTAGTTAAATTGTAAGTTAATTCTTAGTAACTAAGATAAAACTTTCACTGGGAGAACATATGACTGCAAAAGTAAGAGTCGCCGTTGTGGGTGCCAGTGGCCGTATGGGGCGTACCTTAATTGAAGCGGCTAAACATCAAGATGTTATATATCTTGGTGCGGCAATTGAACGCTCTGGCTCTACACTAATAGGTGTTGATGCAGGTGAGCTTGCTGGTGTTGGCTCAATGAATGTTGCCATTACTGACTCACTAGATAATGTCGTAAATGATTTTGATGTGTTAATCGACTTTACCTCACCTGAAGCCTCAATTGTGCATTTAGACTGGTGTGCTCGTAATGGCAAAGCCATTGTGATTGGTACAACAGGCTTTAACCATGCTCAAAAAGAACAGATTGGCGCTTATTCTGAGCAAACACCGGTTGTGTTTGCGCCTAACATGTCAGTGGGTGTCAACTTGATGTGGAAGTTATTAGAACTTGCCGCAGAAGTGATGGGTGACTATACCGACATTGAAATTATTGAAGGTCACCACCGTTTTAAGAAAGACGCACCGTCAGGTACTGCGCTTAAAATGGGTGAAGTGATTGCAGAAACCTTAGGACGAGATCTTGAAAAGTGCGCAGTATATGGCCGTGAAGGCATTACTGGTGAACGTGACCGAGACACCATTGGTTTTGCCACCATTCGCGCTGGTGATTTAGTGGGTGAACACACCGCAATGTTTGCCGATATTGGCGAGCGTTTAGAAATAACCCATAAGGCGTCGAGTCGAATGACTTTTGCTAACGGTGCAATGCGTGCCGCTTATTGGTTATTTGATCAAAACCCAGGGCTGTATGATATGCAGCAAGTCCTTGGGCTAAATGATTAAATGAATAAACCACCATTGATTTGGTGGTTTTTTTTGAAACTTACTTTTCTGAAATTAGCATTATTGCATATAGACGAAGTGGAGATTGTCTTGTATGATCGCCCGAATTTGTCAAAATTTCGTATTTTAGCGGAAATTGGTATCTTAGTGCAAAATAAATCTAATTAATTTCAGTGGCTTGGCTCTTTTTGGAGGTCGCGTTGACACAGTCTGCCTTACTCGTACTCGAAGATGGAAGCGTTTTTTCTGGCACAGCAATTGGTGCTACCGGTGTTTCTGTTGGTGAAGTTGTTTTTAATACTTCAATGACAGGTTACCAAGAAATCTTAACGGATCCGTCATATTCACGCCAAATAGTAACTTTAACTTATCCTCATATCGGTAATACCGGTACCAATAATGAAGACACAGAGTCTGATTCAGTTCATGCTTGTGGCCTTATTATTCGAGATTTGCCTTTAGTTGCTAGTAACTTCCGCAATCAACAATCTTTAAGTGATTACTTAAAAGCAAACAACGTTGTTGGTATCGCCGATATTGATACCCGTAAGTTAACTCGCATTCTGCGTGAAAAAGGTGCCCAAGCCGGTTGTATTATGGTGGGTGACCTTGACGAAGCAAAAGCCCTAGCGGAAGCCAAAGCTTTCCCAGGCTTAAAAGGCATGGATTTAGCCAAAGAAGTGACTACCGAAAAGCCATACCAATGGCGTAATGGTAGCTGGAAATTAGTCGGTGGTTTACCGTCTGATACCCCAGAATCAGAATTAAAATATAAAGTGGTTGCATATGACTATGGCGTTAAGCGTAACATTTTACGTATGCTAGTAGACCGTGGTTGTGATGTAACTGTTGTTCCTGCTAAAACACCTGCAGCAGAGGTTTTAGCTATGAACCCAGATGGTATATTTTTATCAAATGGTCCTGGAGATCCAGAGCCATGTGATTATGCCATCGAGGCGATTCAACAAATTCTAAAAACTGATATTCCGGTATTTGGTATTTGTTTAGGTCACCAATTATTAGCGTTAGCCTCAGGTGCTAAAACGTTAAAAATGAAGTTTGGTCACCACGGTGCAAACCACCCAGTCAGTAATATTGAGCAAGGTAATGTGATGATCACCAGCCAAAACCACGGTTTTGCTGCAGATGAAGCTTCATTGCCCGCTAATATCAAAGTGACCCACAAGTCATTATTTGATGGCTCATTACAAGGTATCCATTTAACTGATAAGCCTGCGTTTAGTTTCCAGGGACACCCTGAAGCTAGCCCTGGGCCAACCGATGCCGCACCACTGTTCGATCATTTCATCGAGCTTATTGAACAATACCGTCAGCACGCTAAGTAGTTATCTGGGAGAAGACAGAAGCAATGCCAAAACGTACCGATATAAAAAGTATTCTTATCCTAGGTGCCGGTCCAATTGTAATTGGTCAGGCGTGTGAGTTTGACTATTCAGGCGCTCAAGCCTGTAAAGCACTTCGTGAAGAAGGTTATCGCGTTATTCTGGTGAACTCTAATCCAGCAACCATTATGACCGATCCTGAAATGGCCGATGCGACATACATTGAGCCGATTCACTGGGAAGTGGTTCGCAATATTATTGCCAAAGAACGTCCAGACGCTATCTTGCCAACAATGGGTGGTCAAACAGCCCTTAACTGTGCATTGAAGCTAGAAGAAAAAGGCGTTTTAAAAGAATTTAACGTTGAAATGATTGGCGCAACAGCTGATGCAATTGATAAAGCTGAAGACCGTAGCCGTTTTGACACTGCAATGAAATCCATTGGTCTAGAATGTCCTCGTGCGGGTATCGCCCACACAATGGAAGAAGCTTATGGTGTACTAGACCAAGTTGGGTTCCCTTGTATTATTCGTCCTTCTTTCACCATGGGTGGCAGTGGCGGTGGTATCGCCTACAACAAAGAAGAGTTCGAAGAGATTTGTTCTCAAGGTTTAGACCTTTCACCTACTAACGAATTATTGATTGATGAATCATTAATTGGTTGGAAAGAGTATGAAATGGAAGTGGTTCGTGACCGCAACGATAACTGTATTATCGTGTGTTCAATTGAAAACTTCGACCCAATGGGTGTTCATACTGGTGACTCTATTACCGTTGCTCCAGCGCAAACACTAACAGATAAAGAATACCAATTAATGCGTAACGCTTCTTTAGCGGTATTACGTGAAATTGGTGTTGAAACTGGTGGTTCAAACGTACAGTTTGGTATTTGCCCTAACACTGGCCGTATGGTGATTATTGAGATGAACCCGCGTGTATCGCGTTCATCTGCACTTGCTTCTAAAGCAACCGGTTTCCCGATTGCAAAAATTGCCGCTAAGTTAGCCGTAGGTTTCACATTAGATGAGCTAAGCAACGACATTACTGGCGGTAAAACACCGGCGTCATTCGAGCCATCAATTGACTACGTTGTAACTAAAGTACCGCGCTTTAACTTTGAAAAATTTGCCGGTTCAAATGACCGTCTAACCACGCAAATGAAGTCTGTTGGTGAGGTGATGGCCATTGGCCGTACTTTCCAAGAGTCACTTCATAAAGCATTACGTGGCTTAGAAGTGAGCCGTAACGGTTTCGATTCAATTGTTGATTTACAGTCAACTGAAGCCTTACAACGTATTCGCCACGAGTTAAAAGAGCCAGGTTGTGACCGTATTTGGTACATTGCTGATGCATTCCGTGCCGGTTTAAGCCGTGACGATATTTTTGCGTTAACTAACATTGATCACTGGTTCTTAATTCAAATTGAAGACTTAATTGCCCACGAAGCTAAAGTTGCTGAGTTAGGTATGTCAGGTCTTGACCAAAACTACTTACGCCAGTTAAAGCGTAAAGGTTTCTCTGATGCACGTTTAGCTGATGTATTAGGTGTGAATGAAGGCGAAGTACGCAAATTACGTCAACGCCACGATATTTACCCTGTTTACAAACGTGTTGATACCTGTGCTGCTGAATTCTCAACAGATACAGCTTACATGTACTCTACTTATGAAGAAGAGTGTGAAGCTAACCCATCTGACCGTGAAAAAATCATGGTATTAGGTGGTGGTCCTAACCGTATTGGTCAAGGTATTGAGTTTGACTATTGTTGTGTACATGCGGCGTTAGCATTACGTGAAGACGGTTATGAAACCATTATGGTGAACTGTAACCCTGAAACCGTATCAACCGACTATGACACATCAGACCGTTTATACTTTGAGCCAGTAACCCTAGAAGACGTACTTGAAATTGTACGTATTGAAAAACCAAAAGGGGTTATTGTTCAATACGGTGGTCAAACGCCACTTAAACTAGCACGTGCGCTAGAAGCTGCTGGTGTACCAATTATTGGTACTAGCCCAGATGCAATTGACCGTGCAGAAGACCGTGAACGTTTCCAACAAGCTATTGAGCGTTTAGGCATGAAACAGCCTGAAAACGCCACTGTAACCACCGTTGAAAGTGCAGTTATTGAAGCTGAAAACATTGGTTATCCGTTAGTGGTTCGTCCATCTTATGTTCTAGGTGGCCGTGCAATGGAAATCGTATACGATAAGCCAGACTTACTACGCTACTTTAATGAAGCGGTAAGTGTGTCTAACTCATCACCAGTATTACTTGATCACTTCTTAGATGACGCGATTGAAGTGGACATTGATGCAGTATGTGACGGCGAAACAGTAGTGGTTGGCGCCATTATGGAGCACATTGAGCAAGCGGGTGTTCACTCAGGTGACTCAGGCTGTTCATTACCGCCATATAGCTTAAGTGCTGATATTCAAGCGCAAATGCGTGAGCAAGTTAAAAAGCTGGCTTTCGAATTAGGCGTTGTAGGCTTAATGAACGTGCAGTTTGCGGTTAAAGACAACGTCATTTACATGATTGAAGTTAACCCACGTGCAGCACGTACAGTACCTTTTGTGTCTAAAGCCACTGGCGTGCCTTTAGCTAAAATTGCTGCACGAGTGATGGCCGGTCAAAGCTTGAAAGATCAAAACTTTACTGAAGAAGTGATTCCACCATTTTACTCTGTAAAAGAAGTGGTATTACCGTTCAATAAGTTCCCAGGTGTTGACCCACTATTAGGCCCAGAAATGCGCTCTACTGGTGAGGTTATGGGCGTAGGTGAAACCTTCGCTGAAGCTTATGCAAAAGCACAGCTTGGTGCAACGTCAGAAGTGCCTAAGTCTGGCCGT
The DNA here is from genome assembly GCF_023284065.1 of Shewanella gaetbuli. GTDB lineage: Bacteria > Pseudomonadota > Gammaproteobacteria > Enterobacterales > Shewanellaceae > Shewanella > Shewanella gaetbuli. Next base: position 274,261 of record NZ_JAKIKP010000001.1, read on the forward strand.
GCATTAATTTCTGTACGTAATAGCGATAAAAAACGTGTTGCCGCATTAGCAGCACAGTTAATTGAGCTAGGTTATGAAATCGATGCAACTCACGGTACAGCGGTAGTATTAGGTGAAGCAGGCATTAACCCTCGTTTGGTGAATAAAGTGCATGAAGGTCGTCCTCATATTCTTGACCGTATCAAGAATGATGAATATACCTACATCATTAACACCACAGAAGGTCGTCAGGCGATTGAAGATTCACGTCAAATTCGTCGCGGTGCACTGCGTTATAAAGTGAACTACACCACGACCTTAAATGCTGCATTTGCTACTTGTTTAGCACATTCAGCAGATGACCGTAGCAATGTAAATTCAGTACAAGAATTACATAAACGCATTACTGGCTAAGCAGTTAAGTGAGTTAATGTGAATAAAAAGCCTTCATTTAGAAGGCTTTTTTTATACCTAAAGATTTATTTATCTGAGTTATTATAGTTACAAACCTAAGTTGTAATGATAATGATTATTAATAGTATATTGTTGAAATATAAAGAAATTTTGCAATCCGGCTCCACATGTACTATCCTGTCTTAAATTGATCCAGATCAAGTTTTTATATCAAGGACATCATTATGAAAGGTCATCCAAAAGTCATTAGTCAGTTAAATCGAGTGTTAACTTTCGAACTGACCGCAATTAACCAGTACTTCTTGCATGCGCGTATGTTCAAACATTGGGGTTTAGAAAAACTCAATGAAAAAGAGTACAAAAAATCCATTCAAGACATGAAGCATGCTGATAAGTTAATTGAACGTGTGTTGTTTCTTGAAGGGCTACCAAACTTACAACAGCTCGATAAATTACGTATTGGCGAAGATGCTGAAGAAATGCTCAGCTGTGATATGCAAGCCGTCACTGAACAAATTGCTGTGCTACGTGATGTCATCAAACTGTGCGAAGCAGAGCAAGATTACGTTAGCCGTGACTTATTAGAAGACTTGCTTGAAGACGAAGAAGAACATTTAGACTGGATTGAATCTCAGCAAGAATTAATCAGTCAAACAGGTATTCAAAATTACCTTCAATCACAAATTAAAGATTAATAGGACAAGATTATGAAAGGCAATCAAGAAGTTATTGACGCACTAAACAGCTTACTCACTGGCGAGCTGTCTGCTATGGATCAATATTTCGTCCATGCTCACATGTATGAAGATTGGGGATTTGACGAATTATATACCCGTATTTTACATGAATCTGATGATGAGAAAGTTCATGCGGCTAAATTAGTTCAGCGCATTTTATTTTTAGAAGGCACACCAGATGTTGCAAGTCGTGAAGCACTTAACATTGGTAAAGATGTTAAAGAAATGCTTGAGAACGACTTAAACTACGAATACAAAGTCGCTGATGACTTACGTAAAGTGATTAAGCTTTGTGAAGAAAAAGGCGATTATCAAACTCGTGAAATTTTAGAAGTGTTATTAGATGATACAGAGTCTGATCACATGTACTGGTTAGAAAAACAACTACGTTTAATTGAACGTGTTGGTCTACAAAACTACTTACAAACAAAAATGTAAGCTAGCATTTTACCCAGTAAAAAACCCAAGCTCGAAAGAGCTTGGGTTTTTTTTAACTTATAGTTTGATAGCCATAGTTTCCATTACTCTCTTGATTGACTTATCTTTGCCTTATGAGCAGAAGCTAGAATTTTCGAATTTAAAGTATTTATTTCAATCTCCAGTTTATTTATGTTGGCTAATAGTTGCGGTGTGAGCCAATTTAGTTATCTGTTATAAAAGTATCCACTAGGAAAACATTCATTGAGTATCGGTTACAGATAAAGCAAGCCTGATATCAGGCTGTATTTCTAATGAGTAATGAACGATATGGATTAGTAGTCAAAATTTGTTGGAGTTATTGAAAATAAAACTTCTCAGGCGATACAACATAAAAGAGATAGGGCATAGATGACTCGATTATTAACATGGACACCGGCGTTATATAGCCTGTTTATTCTATTAAGCTTTTCGCTTTCTGCTCAACAAATTAATTTGGAAAAACCAGCGAACCCCTCGCAACTTTCTGCTGACTTTGTTGGAAGCCAAGTGTGTGTAACATGTCATCAGCAACAAGTTGCCGATTGGCAAGGCTCACACCATGATATGGCGATGAAGCATGCTACTGAAGATTTTGTATTAGGTAACTTTGACAATGGCAGCCTTACTTCAAAGGGGAAAATAAATCGTTTTTACCGCAAAGGTGAACAATACTGGGTTAATATTCAAGGGCCTGACGGCAACTGGAAAGACTATAAAATTAGTTATACTTTGGGCTGGGAACCATTACAGCAATACATGATTGAGTTTGAAGATGGTAGAGTGCAACTTATTCCATTTGCATGGGACTCCAGAACAAAAGCACAAGGGGGGCAACGCTGGTTTAATCTGTACCCCGATATGACTCCAACGGATGAATTTTATTGGACAAATACCGGCCAAAATTGGAACTTTATGTGTGCAGACTGCCACTCAACCAATTTAAAGAAGAATTATAATGCTGACACCAATACTTACTCGACAACCTTCTCTGAAATAAATGTGGGTTGTGAGGCATGCCATGGGTCAGCAAATCAGCATATTACATTGGCTGCAAAAGCCGAAGAATCTAACAGCACTTTCGAAAAAGTAGCACACTTTGGTTTTGACCGAGACTTATCTAAAGCCGTGTCAGAATGGAGCGGTGAACAAAACCGTCGTATTTTACAGCCAAAACAAATTAACAAAACAGATCAACTGCAAACCTGTGCTCAATGCCATAGTCGTCGAGCACAATTAAATGATACCGCAGACCATGTTAAAGGCTCGTTTTTTGATAAGTATAGGTTAAGCCTAATTACCCCAGAATTGTATTATGACGACGGGAAAATTTATGACGAAGTTTATGTATACGGCTCTTTTCTACAATCAACCATGGCAGAAAAAGGGCTAACTTGCACTAATTGCCATGACCCCCATTCAGCAAAACTGATAATGCCGGTTGAGTCATTATGCTTGCAGTGTCATGTTGCGTCGGAATATACCGCAGACAAGCATACGTTCCATGCAGCGGATTCAGAGGCTTCACTATGCGTGACTTGCCATATGCCTGAAACCACGTATATGGAAATAGATCCCCGCCGCGATCATAGTTGGCATGTTCCTCGTCCTGATTTGAGTCAACATATTGGTACACCAAATGTGTGTACTTCATGTCATAAAGATAAAGATGCGAAATGGGCAAGCGAGCAACTAGCACAATGGTTTCCGCAGTCAAAGTACCGTAATAGTCAGCATTTTTCAGTGGCATTTTATGCTGATTCCATCGGCCATAAAGAGGCGGCGAATGCGCTGGCTTATTCATCACAAAATGTGGCTTTGAAAGATATTATCCGTGGTTCTGCATTACACCGCATGGGGGGCAAGAATAATAAAAATACCACGGTAGCATTAGCTAGAGCAGTGAAAAGTGACAGTGTAATGATCCGTATTGGCGCTATTGAAGGTTCATCAGGTTATGAGTTTGCTGATCGTTGGAACATTTTAATTGCGTTATTGAGCGATCCCGTTCTGGCTGTTAGAACTGAAACTGCTGTCGCATTAGTAAGCCATTATGCCGAAATGAGCCCTAAGCAAAAAGCGCTGTTACAGCCTGCCTTGGATGAGTATATAGATATTCAAAAGTTCAATTCAGATAGAGGCTTTGGACGAACCAATTTGGCTAATGTTTATTTAAGCTTAGGCGAAACCAGCAAAGCCATTGAACAGTACCAACAAGCTATTGAAATTGAGCCAAATTATGAAGTGAGTTATGTCAATTTGGCTGATTTATATCGTAGTTTAGATAAAGAAGACCGTGCATTTACAGTGTTGAAAGTCGGAATGGCAGCACAGCCAAATTCCAGCTCAATTGCCTTTAGTGCAGGGTTATCGTTATTAAGACAAGGCCAGAATAAAGCCGCTCAGGGGTATTTAAAACAGGCTGCAGAAATCGGCAAAACTATTGCCCATTATTGGTATGTGTATGGACTCTCGTTAGAAAAAGATAATTTAATGGCAGCCAGCAAAGCCCTCAATCATGCTTTTGAAGTCAGTGGTAACTCGCAGCATAAATATGCTCAATGTGAAATATTAGCCAGAAATTACCAAAAAGGGGCAGTCGCTTTTGCCTTTGAACAATGTATAAATCAATTGGGTGAATTTGTGCCACAACAAACAGTACAGCAACTAAAATCCATTATTGATTAATAAGTCTAGTCTGAGTTTGACAGTAAAACACAAGGTTGGATATTTGTTGATATGAACAAGACTGCAATACAGTATTTAAAGACCCGCTGAAAAAGTAAATTACTTATTCTATTATTCAAAATAGGCACCAGCTACCCTGACATAGTAGTGACTAATGGTGCCTAACTTCTCTTGTTATTTTTATTCAAGCTTCATTTCTGAATATAAAATTACTTAGCTAGGGTGCAATACAATATAAAATTGTTATACTGTATAAATGAACAGTGCTTGGTGTGATTGCTGATTGAGTCAGTGTAATCCAAAACTAGCCTCAACAGCATTTAATACCTTAAAGGTGAATGCCCTTGAAGGATTTTTTAGCTTGAGAATGATATGACAAGAAAAATTATTCATATCGACATGGACTGTTATTTTGCAGCGGTTGAAATGCGTGATTTTCCTGAGCTGCAAGATAAGCCCATTGCCGTCGGAGGCAGAAGTGATCGCCGTGGGGTGATCAGCACCTGTAATTATGCTGCCAGAAAATTTGGTGTTAGGTCGGCTATGTCGAGCTATCAGGCGTTGAAATTATGTCCTCAGCTCGTATTAGTGCCTGGCCGCATGCACGTGTATAAAACGGTTTCTACGCAAATTCAGCAAATTTTTCAGCGTTATAGTGACTTAATTGAACCGTTATCATTAGATGAAGCGTTTATTGATGTCACTGACTGCCAGCAACATCATGGCAGTGCGACCTTAATTGCACAGGCAATTCGTGCAGATATTTATAACGAAACAGGGCTCACTGCTTCAGCTGGTGTCGCACCCATTAAGTTTTTGGCCAAAATAGCGTCTGATTTAAATAAGCCCAATGGCCAATATGTTATTACTCCCGAGGATATCCCGACGTTTATCAAAACACTTCCCCTTAAAAAAATACCCGGAGTGGGTAAAGTGACTGCTGAAAAGCTGTCTGCATTAGGCTTAGAGACTTGTGAAGATGTCCAACAATATCCGTCACATAAGTTATTGGCTGCATTTGGTAAGTTTGGCTCAGTGCTACTCGAGCGTGCTAATGGTATTGATCCCAGAGAGATCAGTAATAATCGCGTTAGAAAGTCAGTGGGTGTAGAAACCACCCTAGCAAAAGACATTTTTACTTTAGCCCAATGTCATCAGGTGTTGCCGCAATTAATTCAAGAGTTAGATAATCGAATTAATCGCAGTGCTAAAGATAGGGGCATTCATAAACAGGTGGTTAAACTGAAGTTTAATGATTTTAAGCAAACCACCATTGAACAACGCAGTGATGAGATTTCAGTTAATGTGTTTTATCAGTTACTTGAGCAAGCACTTACCCGAAGCCACGGACGTGGAATAAGATTAATTGGGGTCAGTGTTGGTTTAGCAGAACAAAGCGAAAAAAAACTGCAAACAAAGTCAGTTACCCAACTCGATTTGCAGTTTTAAGATTCATTTTCGCCTGACTATATAAGCCGTGGTAAATTAGGCTTTAGCAGGAATACGTTCTAATACGGCTAATAGAAGTTGCCAGTATTGTCCAACGGTTTCAATATTAACCATCTCATCAGGACTATGTGGATAACGAATAGTTGGGCCAATAGACACCATGTCCATGTGTGGATACGGCTCTTTAAATAAGCCACACTCTAATCCAGCATGAATAACCATAATGGTTGGGTCTTTTTTATAAATATCATTATAAGTATCACGCACAATAGCCATAACTGGAGAGCTATTATCAGGCTTCCAGCCCGGGTATGCACCACTGAATTCAATACCCGCGCCCGCTAGATTTGCTAATGCATTTAACATGCCTTCAACTTCATCACGGCCAGAATCGATTAATGACCGGATTAAACAAAGAATTTCAACACTTTCTTGTTCGGTATTAATCACACCCACATTTAACGAAGTTTCAGTAACGCCTTCTACTTCATCACTCATGCGTAGCACACCATTAGGGCAAGCATGTAGTAAATCAATTAAGCTGTTTTGCGCATCTTCACCCATCACTTTAGCTGGGGCCTCAATGGCTTCAAGGGTAAGCAGCATCGCTGGGTCAGCAATGGCTAACTCTTCACGTACCATCGCTTGAAACTCTGCAATAGCAGTGTTTAATGCGTCAACATTTTCAGCCGGTAGCATAAAGCTAATGTTGGCTTCACGTGGAATTGCATTACGTAGTGAGCCACCAGTGAACTCAACCAGCTCAATGGCTAAAGTGTCACTGTATTTAAACAAAAAGCGTGCTAATAATTTGTTGGCGTTACCGCGCCCTAGATGAATATTCACCCCAGAGTGACCGCCTTTTAAGCCAGACATGGTTAGCTTGAATGACTTATTGCTTAGCTCTGGTGCTTGCCAAGATAACGGCACAGAAATTTGCGCATCTACACCGCCTGCACAGCCCATGTAGATCTCACCTTCTTGTTCAGAGTCAGTGTTAATTAAGATTTCAGCGTCTAAGTAGCCTTCCTCTAAACCAAAAGCACCGGTCATGCCAGCTTCTTCGTCAATGGTTAACAACACTTCTAATGGGCCGTGTTTAATGTCGTCACTGGCTAATACCGCTAATGCAGAGGCCATACCAATACCATTATCAGAACCTAAGGTGGTTCCTTTGGCTTTTACCCATTCACCGTCAACATAGGCTTCAATAGGATCTTTTTCAAAATCATGTACTTTATCGGCATTTTTTTGCGGCACCATATCAATATGGGCTTGCAAAGCAACAACTTTGCAATTTTCCATGCCAGCGGTTGCAGGCTTACGAATAATAAGATTGCCGACTTTATCTTCAACAACACTGAGGCCTTTTTCTTTTGCCCATTGTTGGATATGACTTGAAAGAGCTTGTTCATGTTTTGAAGGGTGGGGAATTGAACAAATTTGCTCGAACCATTGCCAAAGCGTTTGCGGATATAATTGATTTAAAGCAGTCACGAAGCGTCCTCAATCTAAAAAATATGGCATTATTCTACCATAGGCTGTTTAAATGCCATTGTGACACAGCCTTTTTTTATTAGAACGATAAAGGCTGCAATGTAAATAAAAATTAACTGTCCATTTCATGTAACCCATGAATTTTTTGAAAAGGAAGAATCATGTTTCAAGTGCCCGTAATTGATGTAACCAATGAACAAGCTATTTTTGAAGGTGAGGGGTTTGATGCAGTTGTTGTGGTGACACCTAAATTAGCTGATGTTGCTCAACAAGAAATCAGTTTACTCGCGGCTCATGCACAGCAAATTGATAAGCGAGTGGGTCAACAAGCTACATTATTATTTGCTCCGGGGCTTGCTGGTGGCCGATTAGTTATCGCGCCCGTTAAAAATATTGGCGATTATACTGACGTAAGAGTGTATGCCACTGCGGCAAAAGAAGGTATTAATATCGCAAAGGAAGCGGGTGCCAATAAACCATTATTGGTGGTTGCCCATTCTCAAGAGGAGCGCTTCAAGTTCGCTTCACAAGTGGCAGCGCTAGCCTGTGGTCAAGCATTATGGCAACCATTAGAAACCCGTGAAGCGAAGCAGTTAACGGCTCCTTTAACCGGCATTGGCTTATTAGTCAGCGATCCACAAGCTGATTTAATTAATGCATTAGAAGCAGGGCGTTTATTAGCTAGAGATTTATGCGGCACTGACCCTGAACGAATGAGCGCCATTAATTTTGCTGAGTATTGTGTTGAATCATTTAAAGACAGTGGTTTAGAGGTTGAAGTTGTTGACGATAAACAAACACTATTGACTGAATACCCGTTATTGAGTGCGGTTGGCAGAAGTTCGTTTGATGTAGAAAGACATCACCCAAGAGTGGTTAAACTGGCTTATACCGGCGAGGGAGAAATTACCCGTACTTTACTATTTGCAGGTAAAGGTGTGGTTTACGACACAGGAGGTGCAGATATTAAAATTGCCGGTGGAATGGCAGGTATGAGCCGCGATAAAGGCGGAGCAGCTGCCGTTGCAGGATTAATGAAAACATTAGCGCTGCTGAAGCCTAAAGGCATAAAGGTGATTGCTCAACTAGGGCTAGTGCGCAACAGTATTGGTAGTGAAGCGTTTGTCACCGACGAAATTATTACCAGCCACGCAGGAACAAGAGTGCGCATTGGCAATACCGATGCGGAAGGACGTTTAGTGTTAACTGATTTATTATCTCACTTACGAGAGCAAGCGATAAATGCTACTGCACCGTCATTATTTAGTGTGGCAACGTTAACGGGCCATGTGGTTCGTGCTTACGGTGGCTACACTGCGTTAGTTGAAAATGTTGTTGCTAAGCAACAAAAGGTTGCAGAAAAATTGTATCAAGCTGGTCAGCAGTGGGCAGAGCCTTTTGAAGTGTCGCATTTACGTCCTGAAGACTTTGAAAAAGTGGCTGATAAAAATGGCGCCGCAGATGTGATCTCATCCAATAATGCCCCATCATCTATCACTGCTCGTGGCCATCAATATCCTGCAGCATTCTTATTGAAAGCGTCGGGGTTAGATAAACATGGGTTAAATCACAATATACCATTGAGTTTTACTCATATTGATATTGCAGGTAGTGCGACAGAAGGTGACCCGTTATACGGAAAGCCAACCGCTCAACCTTTGGTTGCTTTATTACAGTTTGCGGTGAGTTAAGTTTTTATTATTTAGATCTCTGTTAATCAATGGCTTAGCTGCCTGTTAATCAATTGTTTAAAAGATGTTAAAACCTTTATTTTGTAATGATATTACAAAATAAAGGTTTTTTATGATTTAACGCAAATTTTACTTGTAATTTAATTACAGTTTCGTATAATTGTCTTCGTTGGCTGGCGTGATGCCGTCAATGCTAGTAAATCCAGGATGGATGTTATCTCCAAGGAGTCGAGTGTAAGAAAGTTGTCTTAAAGGATTAAGAAGAGTTAGTTCCATGGACCAGAGCCACTACTAGGGTTAACAACTTTTAATCAGGAGAAATCACATGTCTTATTCAGGCGATGGTATGATTTTTTGGCAAAACACTTGGTTCAACCCAGAGGTTTTGCGTGGCGGTTTATTCGCCATGAAGTTTTAAAATAGTTTAACTTATTTCCGTTAACTATTTTCACCTTTTTCGTCTTATTGACGTTTAGACACGGGTAACGAATTTATTGATTCTTTCCCATATCACTCCCCCAAGTGATACATGCTTTCCCTTTCCCCAAATGGGATGCTTGAAACATGTCTGCCTACTCTATTGAGTAGGCTTTTTTTTTGCCTGAAATTCCACATTTATTTTGTTGCCCTATAGCAGTGGCTATTAGCCTATTTCGAAAAGTCAGTTTTCTCTATTTAGGGCGTTAAAACAGGTTAAATCTAACATTTCTAGACCCAATACAAGATATAATTCCGCGCTTAACCCCCGGGGTCAAAAAATCGGGTGGCTTGTACATAATAAATTCATTTAATTAATCATCCAAGGGAACCTAGTTCCATGTTAGAAAAACTATTTAAACTAGAACAAAATAATACCTCATTAAAGCAAGAGGTTATTGCTGGTGTTACCACATTTTTAACCATGGCATACATTATATTTGTGAATCCCATGATGTTAGCCGATGCCGGTATGGACCATGGCGCAGTATTTGTTGCTACCTGTTTAGCCGCGGCCATTGGCTGTTTAATTATGGGTTTAGTGGCAAATTATCCAATTGCGTTAGCACCTGGAATGGGGCTAAACGCTTTCTTCACATATACCGTAGTTGGCGAAATGGGCTATAGCTGGGAAACCGCGTTAGGTGCGGTGTTTATGTCAGGTATTTGCTTTTTAATTTTGTCGTTAGTCAAAATTCGCGAGTGGATTGTTAATAGCATTCCAATGTCATTACGCTTAGGTATTGCCGCCGGTATTGGTTTATTCCTCGCGTTAATTGGCCTTAAAAGTGCCGGAATTGTTGTGGCAAGTCCTGCAACTTTAGTCACCATGGGAGATATCACCTCTTTTCCTGCTGTGATGGCTGCATTAGGTTTTTTCTTAATCATTGCTATGGTTCAACGTGGGTGGAAAGCAGCGGTTATTCTCAGCATTATGACCATTACCCTATTGGGGCTACTGTTTGGTGAAGTGCAATATAATGGCCTAGTGTCTACTCCACCTTCAATCGCGCCAACATTTATGCAAATGGACCTATCTGCTGTGCTTGAGATCAGCATGATATCGGTTATTTTTGCGTTCTTGTTTGTTGATTTATTTGATACTTCAGGCACCTTAGTTGCCGTGGCCCAACGCGGTGGATTTTTGGATGACAAAGGTCGATTACCTCGCGTTAAGCGTGCACTAAGTGCCGACAGTGTTGCTACTATTACAGGTGCCGCTTTAGGGACATCAACCACCACAAGTTACATTGAAAGTACTGCGGGTGTGAGTGCGGGTGGCCGTACAGGTTTAACAGCAGTTGTAGTCGGTTTACTGTTTTTAGCGGCTTTATTTGTGTCTCCTCTTGCTGGAATGGTCCCTGCATATGCTACTTCTGGAGCATTATTTTATGTGGCTATTTTAATGATGTCTGGCTTGATTAATGTTGACTGGGAAGACTTAACCGAAGCTGCGCCTGTTGTGGTTACTTGCTTATTAATGCCACTAACATTCTCAATTGCTAACGCTATTGGTTTTGGTTTTATTTCGTACTTAGTGATTAAAGTCTTAACGGGTCGCTTTAAAGACTTAAACGCTGGTGTGGTATTTATTGCGGTACTATTTTTGATCAAATTTATCTACGGATAATATGCTCAAATTTACCTTGCGCTAAAAGCGTGTGATACGCAGTTGATTAAGGGTTATGCAATGCATAGCCCTTTTTTATGGCATATCTCAAATAATATTCATTTATAGGCAGACATTGGCAGCTTTAAGTATGAATTTAGTGAGGAATTGGGTATAAAAATAGCTCGGATAATTTGGCTAAAAATTTTGAGAGTGAGTTAAATGGGCTATCGCCGTGTAGTGGTTAAATTAGGAACCAGTGTGCTGACTTCGGGCAGTAAAAAATTAGACAAAGCCCATATGGTTGAACTTGCCAGGCAGATGGCAAGTTTAATGAAAGCCGGTGTGGAAGTGGTACTTTGTACTTCTGGTGCAATAGCGGCTGGCCGCGAACATTTAAATTACCCCATATTACCCGACACGATGGCCAACAAACAGTTATTGGCTGCTGTAGGCCAAAGCCAGTTAATTTTAGCGTGGTCGCAATTATTTGGCTTATATGGTTTGCATGTTGGGCAGTTATTATTAACCCGAGCAGACTTACAAGATCGCGAGCGTTATTTGAATGCCAGAGACTCACTTAATGCATTGTTAGCGAATAACATTATTCCAATTATTAATGAAAATGATGCCGTGGCAACCAACGAAATTAAAGTGGGTGATAACGATAATTTATCCGCTCGAGCCGCGTTGTTGTGTGATGCTGATTTACTGATTTTACTGACAGATCAAACTGGCTTGTTTGACGCAGATCCTCGTACTAACCCCAATGCTCAACTAATTAAGCAAGTATCTAATATTGATGACAGTTTACGTTTATTAGCGGGCGGCTCAGTATCAGGATTAGGAACAGGCGGCATGGCCACTAAACTAGAAGCGGCAGACATTGCAAGACGGGCAGGGGTTGAAGTGGTGATTGCTTCAGGGCATCACCCTGATGTGATTGATAAAATAGCCAATCGTGAAGCCGTGGGCACCTTATTTAGTGCCATTGACTCGCCCTTGGAAAGCCGCAAACAATGGATTTTGGCGGGCCCCGCTAGCCAAGGCAAGCTTCAGGTTGATTCTGGTGCAGCAAAGGCGGTTATTGAAAATGGTCGAAGTTTGTTGTCAAAAGGCATGGTTAATATTGAGGGTGACTTTGAGCGAGGCACCACTGTGTTGATTGTTAATCAACCAGGGAAAGTGTTAGCCAAAGGCATTACTCGGTATTGTGCTGCGGATTTACGTAAAATAGTCGGTATGCATTCCGATCAAATAGAACACATTTTAGGTTATGACTATGGTGATGCCGTTATTCATCGCAATGATATGGTTGTACTAGAAAACAAGGAGAATTAAGGTGTCAGCGAGTGAGACTTCAGCGCAGAGCGCTCAAATACAAGCTTATTTAAACCAGTTAGGTCAACAAGCTAAAGCGGCAAGTTTTCAACTTGCTAGCTTATCTTCACAGCAAAAAAATACCTTATTACAAACCATTAGCGCACGTTTATCTGCCAATGTGGCCAACATTCTCGCGGCCAATGCGAAAGATGTTGCTGCCGCTAAAGATAACGGTCTTACAGATGCCATGATAGATCGCCTGCTATTAGACGAGTCTCGTTTAGCAGGCATTATTGGTGATATTGATAATGTGATAAGTCTAGCTGACCCAGTAGGCAAAGAGGCCGCTAGCCAGCTTTTAGATAATGGATTACGCCTAACTCAGCGTAGCGTGCCATTAGGTGTGGTGGGGGTTATTTATGAAGCCAGACCTAACGTAACCGTTGATATTGCAGTACTCGCGTTAAAAACCGGTAACGCAGTTATTTTGCGTGGTGGTAAAGAAACTATTGAATCTAATAAAGTACTCAGTCAAGTGATACGCGATGCGCTGGCCAGCCTAGATTTACCTGAAGATGCGGTACAATTAATTGATTCTCCAGACCGAGCAATTGTGAGTGGTTTACTGCGGTTAGACAATTACGTGGATATGATTATTCCTCGCGGCGGTCAAAATTTACAGCGTTTATGCGCCGAGCAATCTAGCATTCCTGTTATTTTAGGTGGCATTGGTATTTGCCATTTATTTGTTGATAAAAAAGCTGATTTAAACCGAGCTATTGATGTTATTGCCAATGCAAAAGTGCAGCGTCCAACAGTGTGTAATGCACTTGATACTTTGTTAGTTGATCAATCTATTGCCGCTGATTTTTTACCCCACGTGGTCAGCCAGTTACATGATTTAGGGGTCAAGTTTTATGGCTGTGAACAATCACAAGCTTTAATTGCTTCCCAAGGTGCTGACGTCACAGCGGCTGATGATGAGTCATTTTCAACTGAGTGGTTATCGTTAACTTTAGGGGTAAAAGTGGTCGCAGATATTGATGAAGCCATTGGCCATATTCGTCAATTTTCAAGTGGGCACTCTGAAGCGATTTTAACTGACGATATTCATGCTGCAAGCTACTTTATGAACCAAGTGGACTCTGCTGCAGTTTATGTTAATGCCAGTACCCGTTTTACTGACGGCTCGCAGTTTGGCTTAGGTGCTGAGGTCGCGGTAAGTACTCAAAAACTTCATGCCCGAGGCCCAATGGCGTTAGATGCATTAACGACCTATAAGTGGTTAGCATGGGGCGACTACACCAGCCGTCCGTAATGTAAACTAGCACGCTAACTAAGCGTTAAGCTAGTGCTTAGTTAGTGCAGCAGTAGTGAGAATTGAGCTAGGTTTTAAAGTCAGTCATGTTGTGCTTTAAAATCTAGCCAAAGCTACGTAAGTATGATGAAAGCTTTAGGAGTACATTAAAGTTCGAAACTCACTTTTGGACATTTTTGAGTTAAATTATCGAATCGATTACCAGTAGCTTAGATGAAAAAAGTATCTCAACTGGTTAAATTAACTCTGACCCCATATCCTGACCCCATATCCCATGACCACTACAATCCCACTATGTTAATCCAAACGGAGTTTGGGAAACTTATTTTGGGGCATGAGCGTTTTTCAAAGCTTAGCTCTAAGCACCTTCAGTTTTGACTCTGCATGTCGGTAACTTAGTTGGTAATCAGCTGCTGCTTTTCGACATGCCTCAGCAAAGCTATCCCCTAAATTTTTATTGTTATCGTATTTAGTAAACTCATCACGATAACGTTCAACGAAGTGGTCATAATCTTTTTGATGGATTGCTATTTCATTTATGATGTTTGCTCGCTTAGATTCTGTCCACGTTTTGTAGGCAAACCATGCTGAACAAAGTGCAATAGATACTGCTAGTAAGGCTATCCAATCAGAACTTTCCATTCATGCCTCAATTAGTGGGTTGTTAATATTTTAAATTATTTGCATACTGTACTAGCTTGAGAAAAACTAAGTCAAATCCAGTCCAAGAAAGTTAGTGTAATCTATATTAAACACGTTCAGGGGTATAACTTCTTTACGGGTACTCACTTTATTAATTCATTTATCTCTGCTAAGGCACAGAAGATCATAGCTTCAATTTAACCAATTGCCTGCCGCAGGCTATCGTGCAGATAATCCAGCGAGACGCCGCAAGCACTTCCCTGTGGGCTTAGCCAAAACATCCATGTTTTGGATACTCGCTGGCTCATCTGCACCTTGATTATTGTCTCTTCGATTTGACCTTGTTTTTGACTACCAATCTAAAAATCAAAAGCATGAAGTTTATATATTGATGACTTAATTTGAATTGAGGGCATCGAGAAAAGGTCGTGAGCTTGGCATGGATGCCAAGCTAGCTTACGTTAGGCCAGGGTCACTCCTTGGCATCCCTGCCAGCGTGACATTTGTAAATCCATTTACTTCAGACGCCTATCGGAAGCGTTAGAGATATTTTGTATTAGCCGACAATGGCCGAATACGGATAAAGATGAGGTTAAAAGCTGGATCAATCCCCATCGAAAATTATGCGCTTTCTAGCCTTTTTCGTCTGGGGCGGCAGGGTGATCCAAGAGGGGATTGCTGTTGATACCCTTTTGGCCGGTGCAGGATGGAATTCTGCGATGTTAATCCAAACGGAGTTTGGAAAACTTGTATTCTATTTAGTACGAGTGAAGCGCCAAGACGTTAGTAGCGATAAGCTATATTCCAAACTCATTTTGGGGCAAAACCTTCTCAGAGCAAAAGCAAACTACGACTAAAAGCATCGAAAAGCTTCGAACTTTAAAATCATCGTTCTCGTCTTTATTGCCGAATTTCAACGTTAATTTTCAACTTTAGTTCTCAGCTTTAATTCTCAACTTTAATTCTCTACTTCAAAAGTTAAGCGTCTCTTGGCAAGCCTTTTTGAATACTGCGTACCACACGTTGGGTTTTGCGTGACAATGACACTTCATCATCTTTGGTGATAGACAGCTTAGTTTGTTGAGCCTTTATCGCCCACAAAATATGTTCTAACACCATGTTATCAATATCTTCAGCTTGCGCTTTTTGTTCAAGCGCTTGAAGTATTGCTTCATTAGCTGGGGCATTACCTAATGCCACTGCAATATTGCGCAACCAGCGTTTGTGACCCAGACGACGAATCGCACTGCCTTCTGTTTTTGATAAAAACTCGGTTTCAGTCCAGGAAAATAAGCTTAATAACTCTGGTTGTATCAAGGGCGAGCGGGTATGAAAATCTGTCTCTTGAGTGAGCGGGGCTTGGCTATTAAAGGGGCATACTAGTTGGCAGTCATCACAGCCATAAATTCGGTTGCCTATTAATGGCCTAAATTCTTCTGGTATCGCACCTTGCAGTTCGATAGTCAGGTAAGAAATACAGCGTCTAGCATCCACAATATACGGCTCGACTATGGCATCAGTAGGGCATGATTTTATGCAGGCAACACAAGTATTACAGCCTTCCTCAATAGGCACATCTGTAGGAAGTGGCAGGTTGATAAGTAGTTCCCCTAAAAAAAACCAGCTACCGGCTTCAGGGTGCAATAATAATGAATGCTTGCCTGTCCAACCTAGGCCTGCTTTGTCTGCTAGCGGCCTTTCTAGAATTGGAGCTGAGTCAACAAAGGGACGAAAATCCACATTGTCTGCTGTGAGCTCCTGACAGTGTTGAGCTATCTTGTCGCCCAGTTTTTTTAAACGTTGGCGCATGAGCTTATGGTAGTCTCGACCGCCAGCGTAACGGGAAATATAAGCTAAATTTGGGTTAGATAAATTACTGGCAAACCCCGCTTCTGGGGGGAGGTAATCCATTCTGGCACTGATCACTCTAATGCTGCCAGGGTGTAACTCGCTAGGCCGAGCACGCATCATTCCGTGGCTTGCCATGTAGTTCATGTCGCCATGAAAGTCTTTGTCTAGCCATTGTTGTAATGGTTTTTCATGTTCAGTTAAATCAACATCTGTAATGCCAATATGCGCAAAACCAAGCGCTTTTCCCCATTGCTTAATTTCTCGAGCAAGTTGAGAAAGTTGAGTTACACTTAATGTAGGCATTGAGTGTTCCTGTTTATGCTGATTGTGAACATGAATTGTCATCAATTAAGTCGTGTTGAGAAATGGACCTCGGTTATTATACGCAATCTTACCACAAGGCAAATGTCTATTCGCTCTGTGTTACGCTAGATTTGGTGATATTGGTTTGAGGTTTAAATGAAAAAACGTTGGTGGTGTTTGTTAAGCTACGTTATTAGCATTAATTCTTTGGCGAATGTGGCTGATGATTCATTAATGATACTTGCTGAAGAATGGGCTCCCATTAGTTATCAACATGAGGGAGTGCCCACCGGTTATGCGGTCGAGTTAGTGTCAAAACTGCAACAACAACTGGCTAAATCAAAGGTTGAGCTAGCCAGTTCAGTATCATTTTTACCTTGGGCTAGGGCGAATCAAATTGGCTTATCACGCAAAAATGTATTACTGATTGCGATGTCAAAAAGTGCGGATCGACAAAGCCAGTTTTCATTTGTAGGCCCAATTGCCCAAGGAAGCATGGGTATTTTTGTTAACCGTGCTGATGACATTAATATCAGTCAATTGAGTGATTTAACTAATCAAGGAAATATTGGCGTATATAGAGACGGTGGGTGTGAACAAGAACTGTCTAAGAATTATCAACAACAACTGTCAATAGCTAGCTACCCTCAACAAACCGCAAAACAATTATTGCTATCTAGAGTGAGATTTTGGTGTCAGGCAGATTTCGGTGTCCCTCATACATTAAAGCAAATAGGCAAACAAAAGTCTGATGTGAGAATGGCTTATAAAATTAAGCCGCTTGCTCTTTACTTTGCATTTTCTCAAGGGACGGAAGCTGAAGTGATTGAGCAATGGCACTTAGCGCTTGCTGAATATATGCAAACGCCCGAGTATACTGCTTTGTATCAAAAGTGGTTTGAGTCAGACTCTCATCCGAATGAACCTAAATTGTTCGCGGTTAATCAACAAGAACCCGCCAGCTAGTTAGCCGTTTTAACACAGTTTCTGCCGCTATGCTTCGCTTCGTATAAGGCATGGTCAGCTTTGAGCAATAAGGGGGATAATGTTTCTTCATCTGTTAAAGTGACGACCCCCGCGCTAACAGTTTGATGAAGTTCAGCGGATATTCCACTCCAATTATACTGGGCAATATTGTCAACTAAACGTTGTGCTATTTCTACTGCACTATTGTGAGATACGCCGGGCAGTAAGACTAAAAACTCTTCTCCCCCAACACGTCCAACCACATCAGTGTCACGCATTAACCCCACTGTTAAGGCAGCTAATTTAACCAGTACTTTATCGCCAATATCATGACCCCATTTATCATTTACTTGTTTAAAATGATCCGCGTCAAACGAAATGATCGAGAAGGGTTTGTGGGTTTGTTTAGCCTGAGCGATAAACTGTGTTGCTTGATGGTAAGTATCTCGACGGTTTGACAAGCCGGTTAGTTCGTCAGTTAATGCCAAGGTTCTAAATTTGTGCTTTCTTTTGACTTGATTATAAGCAAAGACTGACACTATCACTAAAATAATGGCAACCAGTAACATGATCACTATTTGCAAGTTTTCATTACGTTGCATAATTCGTAATTGTTGTTCTTTTTCTTGGCTGTTCTTGAGCAATAATTCATTTTCTGAGGCAATTTTATTGGTGTTAAATCTTGCTTTCATCTCGGCATTTCTGTCAGCCATTGTTTGCTTATCGAGGGCTAAATGCTTTTGGTTGTATAGGGTAAACACTTTGAATGCCTGTTGAAAATTACCCATGGCGGCATAAGTATCAGCTTGTAATTTCAAACTTTCATTTTGACTACGTTGATTACCGTTTCGGTCAAAGTCTTTAATGGCTGTTTGGGTGTAACTGATGGCTTTTTCATACTCTTGTTTTGCAAAGTAAGCTTGTGCAAGATAAAGGTTCATATAGCCGTGGACGCTATCAAATTCAGGGGTTACGATGGGTTCGACAGCCTCCAGAATGCGTAATGCCTGATCGGTTTTGTTCATTTTGAGCAAATTGCCCGCAATGCTGATTTTAGCGTCGGCAACGTAGACTTCATCTTGTTGCTCTTGCCAAAACGTTACTGAGTCTTGTAAGCGTTGATTAGATTCTTCAAATTTGTTTAACTCGGCCAAAGAATAAGCGATTTGAGTATTGATCGTATTCGCTTCAAATTTCATGGCTGATTTTTTATATGCTTGTTCTAATTTAATTTGATATTTTAAGGCCGTTTCAGGGTCGCCAAAACGGCGGTAAGTTGTGGCTAGTTGACTTAAATTTTCATTGGCCCAATAGTCCATGCCAATGTTTTCATATAATTGCTGTGCGATAATTAAGTCTTCAAGGGCCGTAGCGTAGTTTCCTTGATATGACAGCATAGCCCCACGCATATTCCGCCCGAAAGCGATTAATCGCGGATCATCTAATTCATAAGCATGTTTAATTGCCTGTTCAAAATCGCTTAATGCCTGCTCACTTTGTCCTGCAAATTGCTTGTAATATCCAGCGCAGAGTCGTAATTCGGTATTAATCTCTGAGGGAATAGGGTTTGAATGGAGTAATAACTGTCTTTCAGCATATTCAACCGCTTCATTTAGCTGTTCATTTGACTCACTGGGTACAAACCAACATTGCATAGCAGTATATTGATTTTGGCGCTGAGTATCATCTGCAGCAATGATCGATTTAAATTCACTTAGTAAGGCTCGTCCTTCTGCTTCATCTTTATATTCTGAAAAATCAATCTTACGGAAAATTTCATCTGCTCTTGGGTTGTCATAATTTGCGGCACTCACCATAAAAGACTGAGCAAAAAAGATCAGCAGGATGAATTTTTTAAGCATAGAGGTAAGTATGTTCAATGTGTGTTGACTCAGTTTAAGGTCGTGGAAATGAAGCCATCTTGCAATAATCTTAGTTGGTAAACCTAGATGATACAACTTTGATTATGTTTATTAATAGACTTAAAAAGTGTCGGTTAAGTTGCAATCTTTATCGCTGAACAGTATAAAGTCGCCATTGCTGTAGGAGACTAAAAATTTAAGGGAAATAAAATGCGTTTGTTAAAGCATAAATGGATAGCTGGATTGCTGTTATTAATGTGTGTTGCACGCCCATGTGTCGCAAAAAGTGATTTAGAAACCTCTGGTGATATTTTACATATTGCTTTGCCAGCAGCGGCATTGGCGTCAACGTTAGTGATTGAAGATGATTACCAAGGTGTGTGGCAACTTGCCAAAGCGGGGGTATCGAGCCGTTTAGTGGTTGAAGCATTAAAAGCGGGGGTTGATAAACAACGCCCAGATGGCAGCGGTGATGATTCTTTTCCGTCAGGGCACACTGCCGATAGTTTTGCTGCTGCGACTTATATTAATCAACGATACGGTTGGGAATATGGCGTGCCGTCTTATTTGGTGGCTTCTTACGTGGCTTATACTCGAGTAGCCAGTGACAAACATCATGTTGAAGATGTGCTAGCAGGTGCGGCAATTGGTATATTGGCAGGCTGGTATTTTACCGACCCTTACGAAGATATTAGTATTATTCCCATTGCTTATGATGGCACTTATGGTGTGTTTATTAGTGGAAGATTTTAAAAGGTTTTTATAATGATTGATCAAGATTACAAAGATATCGCTAAAAAAGTTAGCTTTAACGTGGCCAACAAAGTATTACCCATGAATGAACTACCCGATAGCTTGAAACAAGCTTACGACGGGATGTTCGAAGAGTTAATAGCAGATAAAGCAGGCGCGTTTGCTCAAGGGTGGGATAAGCTACCTGCCAGTGCGCAAAGGCTGATTACTCAAGCTGAGTTTCATGGTTTTTATATTGCCAATGCGTGGATGCAACTGAGTCGTGTTGCCCAAGAAATTGCCGACAGTAATGACACCGAAGAAGAAATGAGCGACAAAGAATACGATGGTGTATTTGGTCGTCTAGCAGAGCAATCATTAAAAGAGTGTTTTCGTAAGCTAAAGAAAGCCCGTACCGACAGAGTGATGCTTAATAGCTTAAATAAGGTGATGGCCGACTAACTTTTTATAAGTTGAAGTCATCCGATATTCAATGACTTAATTAAGCTAATAAAAAACCAGCAATATGTTTGCTGGTTTTTTTATGGTTAACGGCTATTACAATTTTTTAAAATTAGAATGCCGTTCTTCTGTAGCGGCGATATTCAGGTTGCCAGAAGTTATCTTCAATAGCTTGCTGCAATAATTCGTCGGTACAAGGTAGTGCAAGGCCTTGTTCTATTGCGACTTTAGCAACAGCAAAGGCAATGTATTTACTGACTTTATGAATATCTTCCAGTTTTGGCAGTAAAGAGCCTTCACCAGTTGTCCCTAGGGGGGAGCACTCAGACAAAGCACGACTTGATGCCATTAACATTTCATTGGAAACGCGATTTGCCCCACAAGACAATACCCCAAGGCCAATACCTGGGAAAATAAAGCTGTTGTTACATTGGGCTATTTCAAAGGTTTTATCACCAATCACTACAGGCTCGAATGGGCTACCTGTTGCCACAAGCGCTTGGCCAGATGTCCAATGTAAAATGTCTTTGGGTGTCGCTTCCACACGGCTTGTAGGGTTTGATAGTGGGAATACAATTGGGCGAGGGCAGTGACTGTGCATCGCTTTAATCACATCTTCAGTGAATAATCCCGGTGCTCCCGATACGCCAATTAATACGGTAGGCTTAGCGCTATTAATCACATTCAATAATGAAATATTGTCGCTATAGTTTTCCCACTGTTCAATGGTTGAAAGCTTTTGAGCCAGCTTAGTTTGGAATGGCAGTAAGTTAGGCATGTTGTCTAGCAGTAAGCCCCAACGGTCTACCATAAACACTTGTGAACGAGCTTGCTCGTCACTGATACCTTCCGATACCATTTGCGCAATAATTGCTTCTGCAATACCACAACCAGCGCTCCCCGCACCTAAAAAGGCAATACGTTGTTCACTAAGTTGAGTGTTTGCAGCTTTACAAGCCGCAAGTAACGAGCCTACGGTTACCGCTGCAGTGCCTTGAATATCATCATTAAAACAGCAGAATTTGTCTTTATAACGCTCAAGTAATGGCATAGCATTTTTTTGCGCAAAATCTTCAAATTGAATCAAGGCGTCAGGCCAGCGACGGCTTACCGCTTGCATAAACTCTTCAACAAATTCTTGGTATTCTTCGCCACCAATGCGTTGATGACGCCAGCCCATGTACATTGGATCTTCTAATAGTTGTGGGTTATCGGTTCCCACATCTAGCGTAATCGCTAAACAATAAGCCGGGCTGATACCGCCACAACTGGTATACAAAGACAATTTACCAATGGGAATCCCCATGCCACCGATACCTTGGTCGCCTAAACCTAAAATGCGTTCACCATCGGTTACCACAATGACTTTTACTTTATGACGGGTAGAGTTGTTTAAAATATCGTCAATGCGGTCTTTGTTCGGGTATGAAATAAATAAACCCCGATTACGGCGGTAGTTTTTAGAAAAACGCTCACACGCTAACCCAACAGTTGGAGTGTAGATAATGGGCATCATTTCAGAAATGTTATTACTGACTAGCGAGTAAAAAAGCGTTTCATTGGTGTCTTGAATATTGCGAAGATAAATATGTTTATCTAAATCATTATTAAAGTTTGTAAACTGCTCGTAAGCTCGGGCAACTTGCTCTTCAATGGTTTCAATTACCCAAGGCAGTAAGCCTTCTAAATTGAACGAGATACGTTCATCTTCAGTAAATGCAGTACCTTTGTTAAGCAGTGGAGATTCTAGAATGGCTGGGCCAGCAAAAGGAAGATAGAGGGGGCGTTTAATATCGTCCATGGGTAACCTTTTTTATAATTGTTTAGTTGACCTAGGCTGTAATCAAATAAATTTTCATCAAAAAGTGGTATCAAAAATTCACTTTTACAGCAGAGATGAGCGTTTAGTTTGTATAAGCCGATAGATTAACATGAGTAACAATTATTGTGGTCTGTTAAGTGATGAATTTCACGTTTTTTTTATCTTTGTGCGCCAGTAAAAATAATGGCCTGAGAATATTGGCGGTTACTCAACAAAAATGCACAGCTAAGGCTGTGCATTTTAGATGAAACATTTTATTTAAAAGGTTACTTACCGCGAAGTTTAATCGACATGCCTTTTAAGAAGTTTCTTAATACTTGATCACCACAGGCTTTATAGTTTTTATGATCAGGGTTTCTAAATAGTGCACCTAACTCAGATTTGCCCATATTGAAATCAGCCAACGCTAACGCTTCAATAATATCTTCTTCACGAAGGGTAAAAGCAATGCGTAACTTTTTGAACATTAAATTGTTAGTTAAGTTTTTAACTGGCTTAGGGATTTCTGCGCCTTCTTTTAACCCGCGATGAGTAATGATCAGCCCATCTAGAAATTGACACATTAAAGAATCATTAACGGCTTTATAGCCTTCCTCTTGTTCTTTTTTAAGGATGGCGATCACGGTATCAGTGCTAACTTCGGCATCAGCTTTAGCAAAAATAGCGCTCATTTGTGCATTAGAGTAATCGAAAATGAATCGAATACGGCGAAGAATATCGTTGTTTATCATATGGCTCTCGGGCGCGGCTGCGCATAGTTATGGATGCAATAATTTGCCGTTACAGTATAACCTAATTTACTCAGCTTGCTGCTGTATTAGTTCACGAATACGGGTTCTTATCTCGTCATGTAGGCCAAATACCCGAGACATGTCATCCAGCTCCCATGAGGTATTTTCTAAAATTACCACTGACAATTGTTGTTTTGGGTAGTAAATCATGGTGCTGATATAACCTTGTATGTACCCAGAGTGACTATATTCCGTTAGCTGTTGTTGATTGTTTATCTGTAATCCAAAACCATATCCTGTTGGGCCCCAACGGTGGTTACGCGTGCCATATGCTGTGGTCATTTTTTGGTAAAGCGCAGGGGTAAATAGTTTTTGTGAGTGTAACAAGTGCTGTAGTTTATTAATGCTTTTGGCATCAGCTTGCAGTGCCCCAAATGCGAGCATGCCAGTATCAATATCCAGCTCAGATAATTGTCGCTGTCTGTCTTGTTCATTATAGCCTTGAACTAATTTGCCTTGTTGTGCCAGTTGCGCTGTACTGCCTGTATTTGCCGATAACGCTAATTGCTGTTGCTGTGCGAATTCAGATACCAACTCTTCATAGGGCTTATTATTGATTTTAGCTAATATTTTCCCCAGCAGATGGTAACCGTAATTAGAGTAAGAAAACTGGCTTCCTGCAGGAAACTGTAATTGCGGGTCATTATTTTTCAGTGGCTGGATACCTGAAGTATGACTGAGCAAATGCGCAATGGTGACACTATTATCTATGTGAGTTTCAAGATAAACATTAGCAGGGTCATCAAGGGCGATTTTTTTATGCTCGACAGCCTGAAGCATTAAAATAGCGGTAACGGTTTTGCTTAGAGAGCCTAAAACATATTGATTATTAATTTGGTGTTTATTGCTTTTTTCGGGTTGGGAACGATTAAGTTGATAAACAAAATCTTGTGGACGATCAATTAGAATAACCCCTTCAAAAGGGCGTTTTTGCGCAGTTTCCGCGTGTTGAATATGCTGTTCTATTTGCTGATGCAATTGGTTAATGGGCGTTTTACTGTTGGGGTGCATATTAATTTCAACTTGCAGGTTGTCAGCTTCAGCGAACGCTTGAGTGCAAAAGCTTACTAAGCAAACCAGTAATAGCGTTTGCACTGTTGCCATTATATTAAACATATCTATCCTTGTATTTTTAGGGCTATTCCAATGGAACCGATTCCAATAGTACCGTTGCTAATAGTACTGTTGCTAATAGTATCATGACCTTAGCCTTGTTATTTAGTGAGATACCAGACTAAAAATAACAGCGCGAAGCCAACTAAGTAGCATAGGCCTACCCAAGATAACAGCTGCATTTTAAAGCCATACCTGTGGTGTTGTGGGATATGTTTACTGGTCATTAGGGTTAAATTAAGCCAAGCAAAAATGACTGTAGTCATAAAGGCTAGAATCATCACAAACTCGAGTAGCGGCAACAGTGCACCTTTGAAAAATAAAATTAACCCAAGGCCTAAGCTTGAAATAGTTAACATAATCAAGGTTAAGTGACTGCTGGCTAAGTTATCTTGTTTGGCGTTTAATAAGCGCCATGCCATATCTAATGTTCTGCTATACCCGTCAATGACCGTTACCGTGGTACTAAAAATACACAGTAATGCGACTAGGGCAATTAAATAGCGGCTTTTTTCTCCCATCACATTGCTATATAAATCAATTAATTGTGAAGCGAATAATGCCCCTGATTGAGAAAACTGCTCGCCAGAGCCATACATGACTAAGGCGCCTAAGGCTAAAAACACCACTGCAAGTATGGCGGTAGTGAGATA
Source organism: Shewanella gaetbuli (assembly GCF_023284065.1). Classification (GTDB taxonomy): domain Bacteria; phylum Pseudomonadota; class Gammaproteobacteria; order Enterobacterales; family Shewanellaceae; genus Shewanella; species Shewanella gaetbuli. The sequence continues at coordinate 299,096 of NZ_JAKIKP010000001.1, forward strand.
ACCAAGATTAAAATCAAATACCGCTTGTTTAGCCGATATGGTTTGAGTTTTTTGTTTCTCTAATAGCCATACTGAGTTCCAGCAACTTACTTCAATAGGCGCAGGCATCCAACCCATCATTGCCACTAAAAAACCAATATTGGCCCATTGCCATGCATCAGCATTGGTCGTGACGGTTGGTGCTCCCCATTGTTGGCTTAGGGCTAAACTGACCGCAACGAGGGTGCTAATTGTTAATATCAGCATAATGACTTTGGTAATGTTATCTAGCCATCGATAATGACCTAAAATAAGTAATAACAAACAGCTGAGTAGAACTATTAGTGCCAAAATATCAATCGTTAAAGGGATGAATTGAGTAAGTAGTGCCGCAGTTAGCATACATACTCCAGCCGTACTTGCTATGGCGGCAATGGTGTTTAAGCCGGTGAATAAGAGTAAATAGCCTCTACCTTGGTTTAAGTAACCTTGCAGTAAGCTATTGTTTGTTGCTGCCGTGTAGCGAGCACCTGCGGCAAAGAAGGGGTACTTAACGATGTTAACCGCAATCACTAACCACACTAGCTGCCAACCAAACTCTGCGCCCGCTCGGGTTGCCGCCACCAAGTGTGAAGCCCCAATTGCGGCGGCTGCCATCAAAATACCAGGGCCTAAACTGGCCAGACTGACAGATTTGAGAATATTTTTCGGCATGTAGGTTTGCTCGTTGAGTTATTTTTATTATTACTATTAATCAGGTTGCCATAAGTTGCGTCACAGTAAAACTGAGATTTTTTACAACTAAGCTACTTGTAGGTGAAAGGTGTATTTAAAGGGTAATGAACATCAGAACTAAAAATCGCTGGATAATATTGGCTATTTACCCCTAAGATTAAGGGTGTTGATATTAGTGTTTCATAGCAAAGGGAAGTTATATGATTACGTTATACGGTACCCCAAGAAGTCGCGCTTTACGTGTGTCTTGGTTGTTGGAAGAGTTAGCAGTCGAGTGGCAGTTTTCATTTTTAAACTTTGCTAAAGGTGATAACCGCAGTGAAGCCTTTTTAGCGCTTAATCCTAGTGGCAAAATGCCAGTAATTGAAGATGATGGCTTGGTGGTGACGGAGTCTGCCGCCATTCAACGTTACTTGGCTGAGCGTTATGGTAACGGCAAGTTTCTTCCCACCGCAGGCACAGCTGAATCGGCAACGCATGAGCAATGGGTTAGCTTTATTATTTGTGAGTTGGAGCAACCATTATGGAGCATGGGGAAACATAAGTTTGCTTTACCTGAAGAGCAGCGATTAGCAGCAATGCTTCCTGTGGCTAAATTTGAGTTTGATAAAGCGGCAAAAATTGCTGAGTCGTGGGTGCCTGAATCGGGTTATTTATTGGGTGATAAGTTTACCATTGCAGATATTTTATTAACCCAAACTTTACTGTGGGCGCGTGCATTTGAACAAGATATTCCACCTAAACTGAGTGATTATCTTGAGCGATTATCTACTCGGCCAGCGCTCGTTTCTGTATTGGCCAAAACAGAGGCAATAGCTAAAGCAGCACAAGAATCAGAGTAACCCGCATAAGGCTCATTTAGCCACAAAAAAGGGCAAGTCACTTAGCGTGTCTTGCCCTTTATGGTTTTTAATACCAATGTGCAGCTCAGTTAACGATTAAAGCTGAGTGGCTGCCCATTTTGCACGGCTTTCACGACTCTCGCTTAAGCCATTATCTGCGCGATATGCTTTATAAGCTTCAGCGTCTAAAGGCACTAGGCTTACATCGACTTCTAGCACAAGTTTACACTCTTTTTTAATCCGCCAAGCCGCAGTATTGTATAGCTCAGTTAATGGTAAAGAGCTTAAAAACTCAGGGTTGTACATGTTGTACACCGCTTGAGTCGGGTAGACCACAAACGCTAAGCGGCGTTTAGGTTCTTTTTTGAATAACTCTTCAATACCATCTGTGGTATTAAGCACTTGCATTTCAATAATATCATCAATTTCAAGTAGCTTTTTTTGTACTGGCACAGGCGCTTCAGTTTCACCTGATTCCCATGCATTAACGGCTTCTTCAGTGGTGTTGGTGATACTGGCAACTTGAGCTACAGTTAAGCCGAATGATTGGCGTAAACACTGCATTTCAATGGCGTTTAAGCCTGTTGATTTAGACATGATTTTTCCTAGACAATAATAGTAAGCGGTATTGTTACCTGCTCACCTTTTTAATGAATCTGAGTTTTTAATGAATATGATAAGTTAGTAGGCTAGCCAAACTTCTTCAACCCAATCCCAAAATGACTCCCATACTTCATCGGTAAAGTCACCGTCTTCCCAGAACTGCACTTGGCCATTTTCTTCAATACAGTAAAAACTATCGCCAACCTGACAAATAGGGATTTGCTCTCTAGGTAAACCGATAGACCAAGCATAGCTTGCCACTTCTGGTAAATAAGTGTGGCTGTATGGATCGGCTGCGGTGACCGGTTCAAAGCTTCCGTGAATGACATTGCTAGCATGGAGCAGAAACTCTTTCAGATCAGTTGGCAGGCCAATAAGTATTTGTTCTTCAACTTCCACTAACTGTTCAAAGGTAGGCAGTTCTAGTGGAACGGGAACGGTTTCACTTATTTCTTGGAGCTGGTCGATAATTTCGTGCATGAAAATTCCTTAAGTCACAATGGTTGTCACTGCGATAATGTCGGGATTATAACAGAGATGATTTCAAATTTGCGGTTAACAAAAAAAAAGCGCTCATGTGAGCGCTAAAAGGGTGGATAGGGAACTGGGAGGTTACGCTGCTTGAGTGAAACTCGCTTCAACTGTTTGGCGTTTATAGGCCAACCAAGCTTTGTGATATTGCTTATGTGATTGTTGGCGAATACGGGTAATTTGTTGCATTTCAATATCATTTAAAGGTCGTCGAGCGGCGTAAGCCGTTGCCTCAATTTGCTGAATTTGTTCATAGTTAGCATGGTCAACACCACTTTTAATTTCAGCAATGCTATGCAGATGTAATTGCACTTCAACAATCATTTGTGATTGCGGTAATTTCACCAACACGTTTAAGTCTCTATATCCGCTAGCTTTAGGTGTAGCGAAACGGTTTTTAACTTGTATTATTTCAGTGGTTTCAGTTAACTTTTGATAGCTGGTCATCAAGTCTACAACGTTGTTTGCCACTAAACTGCCACGAGCTAAATCAGTTATACGGCTGGCATCACCGTCAAATTTATTCATCACTTTCTGGGCTGCTCTTTGTGGGCTTTTAGGCTCAGGTAAAATGGCTTCAATATTTTGTTGAATGCTTATGTTGTCTAAAATAGTGCCTAATTCTTGTTGAGCTAGATGAGCCAGTTGAATTAATTCATCTAAATTGTCACTTGTTTGCTTGGGTGGATAAGCTTGAAAGTCAGCAATCCCATTGAGTTTATCTACCGCACTTTCATTTCTGTAAGACAACCCATAAGGGGTTTTATTTACAGGATACACCACCATTGAAGCGGGTTGTGCTGTCACTTGCCTTGAGGTAAGTAAGATGACAAAAACAAACAGGGTTCTAAAAAACTTATTCAAATTTTATACTCCAAGCTGAAATCCAATACCGTTGAGCATTAATCTGTAATCATCCCTCTTAGTGCGAGGGAGTACCTCAAAATGTATAGTAAGTTTGCTGTACCCAAGCTGAACCAAACGACTGAGTTAAATAAATATTTGTTCATTTTGCAGTAGGTGTGTGTGAGTGGAAATGTTAATGACGTTGCTTGATGGGCATAAAAAAGGCGCCATAAGGCGCCTTGTTTAATGACGTAGTTTCTTACCAAATTTTGACGCGTTTTTCAGGGGCAATATACATTTTATCGCCTTCTTTTACGTCATAAGTTGAATAGAACTCTGGCATGTTTGATAACGCACCTAAGGCACGGAAGTGGCCTGGTGAGTGTGGATCAGTCGCTACACGATTACGTAGTGCTTCTTCTTTCATTTTGACTCGCCAAATTTGGCTAAAGCCCATAAAGAAGCGTTCGTCGCCAGTTAAACCATCAATAACCGGCGCTTCTTTGCCATTTAATGACATTTTATAAGCTTTATAGGCAATGGTAACACCTGATAAATCACCAATGTTTTCACCTAAAGTAAGCTCACCATTAACATGTAGGTCGTCAAATACTTGGTAACCATCATACTGAGCGACTAGCGCTTTACCTTTCGCTTCAAAGGCTGTTAAGTCTGACTCAGTCCACCAGTCACGTAGGTTGCCTTCGCCATCAAATTTTGCGCCTTGGTCGTCAAAACCATGGCCCATTTCATGACCAATAACAGCACCAATACCACCGTAGTTTACCGCGTCGTCAGCAGCTAGGTTGAAAAATGGCGGTTGTAAAATAGCCGCAGGGAACACAATTTCATTCATGGTTGGGTTGTAATACGCATTCACGGTTTGCGGTGTCATGTGCCATTCGTCTTTGTCGATTGGCTGTCCTAACTTATCGACATTACGGTTGTGTTCTACAATGGCCGCACGAGTCAAGTTACCTAGTAAGTCATCACCTTTAATCGTCAGCTTACTGTAGTCAGCCCACTTTTTAGGGTAACCAATTTTAGGATTGAACTTGGCCAATTTGTCTTGGGCGGCTACTTTAGTATCCGCACTCATCCAGTCTAAAGACTCAATACTTGAACCATAAGCTGAACGAAGGTTTTCAACCAAGTGCTCCATACGCTCTTTAGCTTCAGGAACAAAGTGACGCTTAACGTAAACCTTGCCAACCACTTCACCTAAAGTACCACTTACGGTGCTAACACCGCGCTTCCAGCGAGGTTCTTGTTCAGCTTGACCGTTTAGTGTTTTAGCAAAAAACTCAAAATTTTCTTGGTCTAATGCTTCTGACAAGTTGCTGGCTGCATGAGTCAGCGCTTGCCATGTCATGTAGGTTTTCCATGTTGCTAAATCATTTGCTTTAAGGACGTCGTTTAATCCTTGGATGTAACTTGGCTGGTTAATAATGATATCGGTTTGTTTGTCACCGCCTAATGCCGCTAAATAACCTGTCCAGTTAATGTCTGGAGCTAAAGTGGCTAGCTCGCTAACTTGATACTTATTGTAGGTTTTAGTGCTGTCCCGTGTTTCAACCACATCCCAATGCTTTTCAGCAATAGCCGTTTCAAGGGCTAATACTGTTGCTGCGGCTTCTTTACCGTTTGGCAGGCCTGCAAGGTTAAACATTTTTTCAATGTGCTCAACATAGGCTTTGCGAATGTTGACGAAACGCTCAGCTTCATTAAAGTAATAATCTTTTTCAGGTAGGCTTAAACCATATTGCCAAATATGAGTGGCATAACGGCTTGAATCTTTAGCGTCAACATTGATGTAAAACGCTAAAGGCGTTCCGCCACCGTTAACTTGGTTTTCACCAAAAAATGCCACTAATTCATTTTTATCTTTTAGTGCGGCAATTTTATCAAATGTAGCTTGTAAGGGAGTAACACCTAATTTATTTAAGGTTTCTACATCCATAAATGAACGGTATAAGTCAGCCACTTTTTGCTCGTCACTGCCTTGTTCTAGTTTTTCTGCAGCGCTGAGATCTTCAATAATAGCTTTAACATCTTCACGGGCGTTTTCACGTAAATCGTAAAATGCGCCAATACTAGTGCGATCACCTGGAATTTCTGCTGACTTCATCCAGCCACCATTAACGTAAAGGTAGAAATCGTCTTGTGGGCGAACGCTTTTGTCCATATGGTCAAAACTCACACCCGATGTTAATGCTTTTTCTACTGCGGCGGCAGTGGCTGTTTTGGTTGTTTCAGCTTTCTCAGCGGTTTGGCTTGCAGGTTTTGGATCGTCATTACAAGCTGATAAGCCCGCAATTAGTGAGGCACAAAGCCCGCTAATGAGAAGTTTTTTCATGTTGTTTCCTTTGCAGTAAATAAGCCCATCAATGGAGGGGAAATGTTGTCATTATTATTTGCTGATTAACGTCTGTTTTCAGCATACTTCTATTTTTTGTGAAGGTCATGTTAATGGTTTGCTGCATAAAAACACAAGTCATGGATAAGTTTTTGTGGTTATTTTTTGTGACGGAGTATGACATTTAAGCCATTTTGATTAGCTGTTATTTCTATTTAGAGTATTAGGCCGCATAATGTCGCTAAATTTGTGTTGTTGGTGATAACTGTGCGGTTAGATAAATTTATCTGTGAAAGTACTGAATTGACGCGTTCTATGGCAAAGAAAGCCTTGCATAGAAGTGAAGTAACCTGTGATGGGGTGGTGATTAAAGACCCCGGTTTTAAAGTATCAGAAAAGACGGAGGTCTACTTAGATGGTCAGTTGATCTCCGTTATCGGCCATCGTTATATCATGATGCACAAACCAGTGGATACTATTTGTTCGACTATTGATGAGGTGTATCCATCTGTTTTAAGCCTGATGGATATTGAAAAGCCAGACACATTACACATTGCTGGCAGGTTAGACGCTGATACAACCGGCTTGGTACTTATTACCAGTGATGGCCAATGGTCACATAAAATTACCTCACCTAAAAAAGATTGTGGTAAAACTTATTTAGTTGAATTAGCTGACCCAATTTCAGCAGAATTAATAAGCGTATTTGCCAATGGAATTGAACTGCGTAATGAAGATGGGCTAACTAAACCTGCCATATTGAACATTATTGATAGTCATAATGCGCAGCTCACCATCAGTGAAGGTAAATATCATCAGGTAAAACGAATGTTTGCTGCTGTGGGTAATAAAGTGGTTAATTTACACCGTCAAGCGGTAGGTGAAATACAATTGGATTCAGAGTTAATGCCAGGTGAATGGCGCCATTTAACCCAAGAAGAAATAGATTCAATTGATTAATTATTCCTAAACTCTGTGTAATACTGACTTGAGTTATTTTTGTTTAGTGATAAATTATACAAAATGTTGCATTCATGTTGTTATGCTGATATTTGATGGTTTGGAAGTTTAAAATTTTGAAGTTGTTAGCATTTTTAAACTATAATTTTGAAATCTCACTTTAATTAGTAGTTAATGTACATAATAAACGAGTGCAGTGAAGATTGAGCTTTGGAACGCATAATACTGACCTGCGCCTAAATTTCTTAGGAGTATATATGAAATATTCAATCTTATTTGCTGCACTATTTTTCGCTGGCTCTGCAATGGCTGTAGATTGTGTTGATTGTCACGAAAACGTTGATGTTGCAATGCACACTGAAAACGAAGCTACTTTAGCTGTATGTACTGATTGTCACGCAATTGGTGATGCACATGAAATCGACATGGAAATGCATGACGAGTCATTAACTATCCAAGAGTGTACTGACTGTCACGCTTTAGAGCAGTAATGACTGGATAGTACGATAAGCGGCAGATTTTCTTATTTGAATTTATAGCCGATTAATTATCGTAATCTGCTAAAAGGGTCTTCTTCGGAAGGCCTTTTTTGTGGGCGTTGTTTGGGGGTTTTAATAAAAAAGGCCTTCGTTATGAAGGCCTTTGAGTCACTAACAGTTTAGCGTTAGCTATTTTATTGCATTGTTACTTACCTAGATGTTTACGGCGTGATGCGCCAACTAAACTCAGTAACAATAAGCTGATGAAGCCAAGGCTACCACCTGAGCTTGTGTCTGCTTCTGGCTCTGGTGTAGGTGCTGGTGGAGTAGGTTCAACACCGTCAGAGTTAACCGTTAGCATAAAGCTTGTTGAAGCTTGGTCGCTAGGGTAGGCCATATCGTGAACGGTAACCGTTACCATGGTTTCGCCATGCCAATCAGTGGCAGGGGTGATGGTGATATTATTACCGTCAACAACGGCGCTGATGTTGTCACCTTCAACCATAATACCGTTAACAGTATTCTTTTGGTCAGCATACTGAACTGTTAACTCAAGTGTGTTGTTTTCTTCGATCATTTGATCGTTTAACGCAATCACCTGAATATTACTTGGCGCACTGACTTCAGTAGAAACAGATACTGATTCAGAATCTTCATACTGGCTTGTTACTGTTACTGCATTATCTAATCCAACTGCAGCAGCAGACACTCTGGCTGAGAAGTTAACTTTTAAGGCAGAACTTTCAGGGCCTTGATAGTTAGCACATACCATTAAGCCTTCAGAAACTTTTTCATCAACATTGTTGTAAGCAAAGCCATCATTTAACCAGCCATTTACTGGTGCAAATGTGGCACGCTCTCCCCAATAACCATGGGTACCAATTGAGCCGAAGTGGGCATTTGCACTTTCAATGGATTTATAAGCGTACATGATTTCATGTTGGCCTGGAGCAAAATCAATGTTGGTTGATATAATTGTTTCAACATCAAAGTATGCATCAGGATCTGGATTTAGGTTACCGGTAAAGAAGTGACGTAACTCTTGGCCACCTTTCCATTGGAATACATAGTAATCACCTAAAATGGCACCATATACATTATTGATAACCTCACCACGATCGTAATCAAAAGTTGCTTCAGGCATCATAACGTCACCACGCCATAATGGGGCTACAACCGTATCAGGGAAGGTTTGGAATGCGTCATTGAACTCAAAGTGATAACTATAGAACTCTGGCATTTCATCAAACTTCACATAACCAAATGGCGAGATTTCCAAGATGTCATGTAACATCTCTTTTTCTGCACCATACAGAGGTACATGCGGTAAACCGCTGCTTGACATAGGTAATGACAAGTATTGGTTTGAATAGCCCGTAATCCCCATTGCAGAGCTTGCAAGGTGCTTACTTAAGTCAACGTAATGGTCATCATCAAATTGAATTGAGCTTGGCACACGACAAGTTGCATCTTCAAGGCTAGTCGTAAACACATAGTGGCGTTTAGTGTCAGCAGATGAAGGCTGAGTGGAGTTGAAACTAATAGTGTTACCTTCAACCAACATGTCTTCTGCATAATGAGTAAGACCAGCAACTTGAATTGAATCTTCAATTAACTGGAATCCAGCAGCTAACTCAGTGTTTAAGGTAAATTGACGTTCACCACCTAACAAATTAGGTGCAACAGAGACTTCAAAGTCTACAATGTCACCAGCTTTAGCGCTGGTTTGACTCGCAGTTACTTCAGTGTCTGCGCCATTATGAACTAACTGAACAGGGATATAACCTAGGTTGGCATCATTATATGCATCGCTACCTAGCCCAACATAACCGTAGTAAATATCACCTTCTTGCGCGTCAGGTAAATCATAGTCAAGTTTGACACGATAAGGGTCCATACCGTTACTGGTGTCTGGGCCTGTAGCGGTTAAATTACCAAAATCTTGGTCACCAATAATGGCTAGCGCAAGAGTAAAGTTATCTGCTAGGTTGTCAACATCTTCACTTTCGTATTTGTAGTTTGAAGCGTATGCCCAGTAGGTACCAGGAGTTGGATTATTAATGGCACAGAAGTCATTATTGTCGATTCGAGAATAACAAATGGCTTCGTCAAACCATTGAATATCGCCATCATTATTAACGTCTTTACCTAAATCAAGTGATGCATATGCATTGTAATCAGCGTCAATGACTTCCCAAATAATACGTTTAGTGCCTTCAGGAACTTCAAAGAAGCGTACCACTTGGCCATCGGCTTCACGTGCCTCACGTCCTGCATAGTCTCTGGCGTCACTGCGATGCATTTGAACATCAATGCGTTCAGCTTTTACTAGACCATTCGCTTGGAAGTTAAATTGCTGAATTTCATCAGTGTAGATTTCAGGAGTTAATAAATGCCCTTGTTGACGATGGATATTACCCATAACATTTTCAGGCATATTGTTAGTGCTATAACGAATACTGACAGGTAAATGCTGTTCAGGCATATTCGTGTCGCTTGGAGTCAGTACCACATCGCCCAATAATCGTAGCGATGATGAGTCTACATTGGGCGCTTGTACCTCTAGTACTTTAGCGGTCAGCATAATGGTTTGAGTTTCACCAGCGGCTAAGCTAAAGCTTCTTGGTTCAACCTCAAGTGACAGCATATCTGCACCTTCCATTGACAATGTTTGCGCATCTACCGTCCAACTACCATCTGCTGTCGCGGTGAAGGTACGCATCATTGTACAAGTGCCATTGCAATCTTCGTTATAGAAGTAAGGTAAGTTTAGCGTGTTAACCGTACCACCATTTTTAGGGTTAGCTGCGCGATAGTTTTCGGCAGTTTCATCCATAATCAGGCCAGCTTTATAGGCTCTAGCAACATTAATTACCCCGCTACCCGCATCACTAAATTGCGCAGGCTCTGAGCCATCATATGGATAGGTTTCGGTCGCGCGATTAACGCCTTCTAAACTTGCCGTTGTCATTAAGGCAGACTGAATTTGTGCAGGAGTCCAGCTTGGTTGAGCTTGCTTTAATAACGCCATTGCACCAGCAACGTGTGGTGCAGCCATAGAGGTACCACTAATTGCGTGAAAATCAGTTGGAGTGCCTACGGCTGTAAATGGCATGTCATCAGCAAAGGCTGCATATACGTCAACCCCAGGTGCAGCTAAGTTTGGTGACATCACTTCAGGGTTGTCAAAGTTATGACCACGAGATGAGAAATCTGCTACGTAGTTTGCTTCACGTTCTTTGGTAACAACTTCTGAGGCGGTGATGGTTAATTGATGATCGCTACCATTAGCTAACCACTTAGATAAACCATACCAATTATTTGATGAGTCACCATTATATGCGGCATATGAAATTTGAATGCCAGGAATAACAAATGGGTCATTGCTAATGCTTTCAGACGAACGAGCATTGCGAAGAATGATTGCGCCAGCACCACCAGCGGCAACATTAATGGCTTTTTCTACACGTGGAATATCACCACGCTTACAGACTACAATTGGTGCTGTATCAAAGGCATTACCGTCTGGGTCTAAGTCAAAGAAACCTTCAGGGAAGGGTTCGTTACACTTTTCATATTCCCAACCATAGGCTTTAGCATCTACCACTGGGCCAGTGTATTCGTCTGTAATACCACCACCTTCAATGTCTGCTAAGTCTTGTTCACCACCCATAGAGTTGGTTAACATTTTACCTTCTACCCCAAACTCACGGGTATGGGTAGTTGCGGCAACAGAAGTTAGCCAAGGTGATAAATGATCAATTGCCCCGCGACGAATTTTGGCTTGAATAGGATTAAATGAGTTACCTGCTGATGCGGCAACAGAAATACCTGCTTCGCGCGCAGCTAGAAATGCCATTTCCATTGGGTCTTCCCAAGGGAATGCACCATAAGTTGTGCCGATGGAATAGTTAATAACGTCAACATTATCAGCAATGGCATCTTCAATACCGGCCAGTAAAGCAGAACCAGGACAGCCACTATACTGGTTTAATGAGCCGTCACCAGGGTGACAAACTTGATACATAATAACGTTTGCGTGAGGGGCTACACCTGAAATGCGGGGTAATTTTAGGCCGGTTTTTTTACCATCGCTGGTTTCGCCTACGTCAGGGACGGTATATTCAGTATCAAGTAAAATATTACCCGCTACGGTTGAGGCGGTATGAGAACCGTGACCATTGTAATCTTCACCATTGGTAGGTCTAAGTGGGTCGGTAATTTCCCACCAATTTTTATCTGGTTGGAAAGATGCATCTGAATAAGTGTCAGTAATGACAGGGTAAGAACGAATACCGATGAGTTTGTCATTACACATTGACTCAAACTCTTCTAGTTCACAGTCACCTAAGTAACCATCATAACGAGCAGGTAATTGATGAACGTAGCCGTCATCACCTTGAGCAGCAAACGAAACATGGTCACTGTTAATACCTGTGTCTAATACGCCAACCACAATGCCTTTACCTGTAAAGGCTTCACCAGTGACTTCACCGGTCCAAAATTTATCTGCACCAATATGCTGTGGCCCAACATCTGTATGTAGCTCGTACATTTTCTCGCGAGTAACATTAACGACATTAGGCAATAATGCTACTTGTGCCGCTTGTTCTTGGGTCATTTTCATTGCCATACCGTTGAATGCTAATTGGTATTGCGCAATGGTTTCAGCTGAACCAACCGTGCTTGTTATTTCAGAAATAACAGACTCTTGTTGTTCTAAAAGGTGGGTTCTATAGGCTTTAACTGCTGAGTTTTTAACGTCTATTTTATTATGTAAATCAGGACTTAAACTTGCAGGAATGTTGTTTACTCTTGCCGTGGTAGCTTGTAGACCGTTAACGCCACCATTATAAAGCGATACCGGTTTATCTGATAATTCAATAATATAGGTTTGTTCGCCCTCTATATTATCTTCATATTTAAACGGGACTTTACGGTTAGTGTCGCTTACTGCACGATGCATATTGCGACCGTTGGTTACGGTAGCACTACTATTAGTTATTGCTCGATCTTTATAGCGATTCTCATTGAATTCAATAACGGCATCATTGACTTCAATTGGCCTCATTTCAGCACCATTAGGCGTTGTTAATGAGCTAGTAACAGCACTAGCACCAACAGCTCCAGCATATATAGCTGTAAGCGTCATTATGCTTATTTGTTTTAGTTTCATTATTATTATGTTCCCTTTGTTGTTTGCACAGACGTTAACCTCGTCTGTTCACCTTCCTTTTTATCGTTTGGTGATCAAGACATCCAATATCCATTACCTATAGCTAGATGCCTTTAGAGAATGGAAATGCATCATGTGAATCAGCTCTGTTCAAATAATTAGTGTGTTACCCCTTTGTAAACATATGGTTGGCCTTACGTTGGTCTTATATTGGTTTGTGTTTGGCTGGTTATTGTGGTGGTAGTGGGATTAAATTGAGGGGGTTTAAAGGTGTTATTGATACAAAAAGTCACAACATTGTAACATTTCGTGCCTTCGGCTCAGCTTAGCTTCTGTTAGAATTGTGCTAATGATTTACTTTCTGTTGCTATTGTTCTAAGCAAAAAATCTAAAAATAATAAGGAAATAGTGTGGAAATTCGACATTTAAAACATTTTGTAGTGTTAGCTGAGTTAAGACACTTTTACCGTGCGGCTGAAAAACTGGATATATCTCAACCGTCATTATCGAAAAGTATTAAGCGATTTGAGCAACTGATTGGTGGGCAGTTATTTTATAGGAATACCAAAGACTTACAGATAACGTCGTTAGGGTTACTGGTTTTAGAGCACAGTCAAAAAATTCTCCGTGAATATGATTGTTTACAACAAGAAATTAGTAAATTGAATGGGCTAGACGTTAGAGAACTCTTTATTGGTGCCAGCCCTATTCCTTCTAACAGCCTTGTTGGCCCTATTATTGGACAGTATTTACAAGAACATCCTGATATGACAGTTGAGCTTAAAGTGGCCAGCTGGGATGATTTATATAAACAGTTGTTAAATAGGCAAATAGACTTTTTTGTTGCAGAAACCAAGCTGACTGAAATTGAGCAAAGTGAATTGGTTGAAATGATCGATTTACCGCCGTTTCCAGTCATTTTTTGCTGTCGTCCCCAGCACCCACTTTTATCTTTGCCTAGAGTTTTCATGCCAACACTTAGGGATTTCCCGCTGGCAATTCCCCGTCATTTACCGCAAAAAGTCGCTGATGCATTTGAAGACTTATTTGCCATTAAGCGCGATGACTTTGCCGGTTTAGTGCGTTTTGAGCAGTTTCATCCTATAAAAGAAGCCGTTATGACCGGAGATATTGTGGCATTAACCCCTGAAATTGCGGTAAGAACAGAAATCAATAACGGCATGCTAACTCGCTTAATGCCGACAATGATGCCTGAGTTATCTGCGCGTTACAGCGTGGTTTATTTAAAAGAAAAAAGCCAAAGTGCTAATGAAAAAGCCTTTATCGATTTTTTAAAAAAGCGTGCGGTTAACGTAAAGAATCAACCTGTAGTAGAACCGTTATCGGCTTAAATATAAAAAAGCAACACGCTCATTTATAGCCCAATACACTGGGCGACTTATGAGGTGTTGCTTAGTTGTATTAGTGTGTGCGGGTTACTTATTTTCTAACTCTACATCGCCGCTAATTGTGGTGATTTCAATTCTGCCATCAGCTGAGCCTGTGCTAAAAGTTAATGATTTAGCTGGTGAGTATTTTTCTTTAACGGGTTTGTCTGTGGTCAGCCTGTTGTCAATATCTCCACCGGGGCCGCCATCTATATCAAATGTCACGTTTGGAGTTGCAGCGAATGATAACTTAATATCACCGCTAACAGAGTCAAACAGTCCTTTTGAAACAGCCTCGGATAATTTAAGATCCATATCTCCGCTGACGGTGACTGCTTTTATTTTTTGAGCAAGTAAAAATTTACCTTCAATATCGCCTGAAACGCTGTCGATGTTAAGCTCTGATACTTGGCTATTTTCAGACTCTAATTCGCCACTGACTAAACGGTATTCAATCGTACCTTGGGTGTTTTTATCTTTAATGTCGCCAGACACCGTTTCTAAAGTGATTTTGCCATTAAGTTGCTCTGTTTCAATTTCGCCTGACACGGTATTCAGGCTTATCTCGCCAGTCATGTTTTCAGCTTCAATACTGCCACTCACCACCGATATTAAGGTTTTGCCGTTGAGGTTTGCAGCTTCGTAATCAGCTGAAATGCCAGAGGCTTCTAGGTTAATGTGTGTCGGTACATAAATGACCAGATCTGAGCCTTGTTCATTATTACCGTTATAACTTTTAGGCAGTTTATCTTCAATGACGATTTCATTGCCTTTTTGTTCAAAAATAAAGGCTTGTGAGCGCTCATCGAGGGTGCCTGTTACCCGAATAATACCTTTATCCCAGCCTAGAATTTCAACTTCGCCACGCTGCACATTTAAATCAACTAGTACAGGTGAGGTGACGGTCATTTGCTCATCAATTGACGTGACGGCATTGGCAAATGTTGATGCCAGTAATACTGTTGAAGCAATAACGCTTTTACTTAAAAGATGAGCGGTCGTGTTGTTCATATTTGATTTCCTTCAATAGCATGATTTTGATTAATTGGTGATTTCTGTTGGCGTTGTAACAAGGTCATTTCTCGTTGCATGATCCATTGCCACATATCCCACATTGACTTGTTATTGGGATCTGCTTTTAACGCTTGCTGAATTTGTAGTGAAGCAGCTTGTAGTTCTTGTAACCCTTGGTTGAATGGACTTACTTGGCTGCTACTGCTCAAGGTCACTAAGGTGGCATTACTTTGCAACCCCTCAAGTTGTTGCTGGTGGGTAAGGGCTATGGTATCGATTAGGGCTAACAAATCTGTTGTAGATTGTCTTTGTAACGCACTTTCAACCGTCACCTGAGCCGTATCAATATTGGGGTCAGAGTTAATATTTGACCAAGACAATAGCATTACCATGACCACACTGGCGGCTAAAGCAATCGGCTTCCATTTTTGTAGTCGGTTAGCTGGTTTTACGCTGCTATTTGGTTTATTTATTTGGACTTCAATGCCTTGCCATAAGTCTTTATTGGGCTCGATTTCTTTAGGTAAAGTAGATAACAGCGCTTGTAAGTTTGCGCTTTTATCTATTTCATTTTGTTGGATGTTTTTCATTTCAACATCTCCTGTAACATCTGTTTGGCGCGATGAAATTGGGCTTTGCTTGTGCCCACAGCAATATTTAATAATTGGCCAACTTCTTCATGTTGGTAGCCTTCAATGGCACACAATACAAATACAATTTTTGTGCGTTGTGGCAACTGTGCAATCAGTTTGTCTAGTTGATGACATTCTATTTCAGGCATCGAGCACTGAGCGGTTGCGTCATGCTGGTTATCAATTGGAATAAAACGCTGCCAAAAACGTTGCTGTGCTTTTAAATCATTAATGGCTTGGCGAACACAAAGCTGGTGTAACCAAGTGCTGAATAAACTTTCGCCTTTGAACGTTGCCAGTTTGTCCCATAAGCGCACAAAACAGTTTTGGGTAATTTCTTGTGCTTGGTCATGATTACTACTAAGGCGAAAACATATGCCGTACACCCGACGATGGTGTTGCAAATAAAGCTGCTGGAATGCCTTTTGACAGCCTTCACTTGCTTTTGCAATGTAATAGGCTTCATCAAAAGCAGTCGCTTTATCTGTATCGCTTATGTTGGGCACATTATTTTGTGTCACATGGGTTCCTAAATTTGAGATTTATTAATTAGACAGTTAGAAGAGCAGAAAAGGTTTACAACAATTTTAAATATTTCTTCAGAAGCGTAATCAATCGCCGATAAAAGAGCTAGGTATCATGAAACGATGACATGAATTTATTAATAAAAGTTAGCCAATATCGCTACTAGCGGCTATATATTAATAAAACAAATATAAGGACAGTTTATGTTAATTCGCTCCAAGTTATTGTTGAGTGCGGCAATCTCAATTTTTGCTTTAGTGTTAATGTTTGTTTTGAAACAATATTCTACTAACCTGCAACAACAGTTAGCTGTTGCAAGTGCTAGTGTGATTGAGATTGAGAAAGAAATTTTCGAGTTGCGGAAAGAGGAAAAAGACTTTTTAACGCGCCTTGATGTGAAGTACTTAGATAAGCATAACAAAAACTTTGAAGACTTAGCGCGACTGTTTGATGACGTTGAAACCGTTTTAGATGACCGGGGCATTCAAACATCAGCGTTGATGGGACTAAAAAGTAGCATTCAAACATATCAAAAAATCTTTAATGAAATTGTCGTATTACAAAAAGAAATAGGCTTAACCCCAAAAACTGGCTTGTACGGTAATTTAAGAGCCGCAGTACATAATGTTGAAACCATATTAGACGCCAATGACGAAGATGCGTTATTGGTGGTGATGCTGCAACTTCGCCGCAATGAAAAAGACTTCATGTTACGTCGTTTACCCAAATATATTGATACTTTTACTGCCAATATAGCCTTGTTCAAAGACAAAGTGAGCCAAACGTATTTACCCGCGAATGTAAAATCAGAATTATTAGCCAATATTGAACAGTACCACAATGATTTTAAGGCTTTAGTTAACAAAGAGAAAGAGTTTGGCTTGACCGAGTCAGACGGAAAAATGAAGCAATTGCGTGATGTCATTCATCAAACGGATGAAAATCGATTAGTGTTGCATGACCAAACGTTAGCTGAAATTCATTCCGCTGAACAAAGTAGTGTTTACTTTGGAATTGGTATTTTTATCTTTATTACCTTGGCATTGCTAATTTTCACTTACTTTATCATTAAAAGCATTATCACTCCGGTGAATAATATTACCGATGTCATTGCTAAAATTGAAAAATCAAAAGACTTAACCTTACGCTGTGACGATTCTGGCGAAGATGAATTGTCAAGAATAGCTAAAAGCTTCAACAGTATGGTGATGTCATTCCAAGCCGTAATTGAGCAAGTTAATGAAGCCGTTGATGCTATGAACCACTCATGTCATGAGCTTTCCAAAAACGCCACAACCGCCTCAGAAGGCGTGTTACGACAGCTTAATGAAACTGACATGGTCGCAACAGCGATAACCGAAATGGGTGCGACGATTGATGAAATTGCTAAAAATACTGAGCTAGCGGCATTAAAAGCCGGCCAAACTCATGATAATGCTCAGCATGGTCAAGTGGGTGTTGAAGAAACCATTGCAAAAATTCAGTTATTGGCCAGCCAATTAAATGACTCCTCTAAGGTGGTGTCTGAATTAGAGCAAGACAGTAAAACCATTGGTAGCGTGTTAGATGTTATCCGTGGCATTGCAGAACAAACTAATTTATTGGCGTTAAATGCAGCCATTGAGGCCGCAAGGGCAGGGGAACAAGGCCGAGGTTTTGCGGTGGTTGCCGATGAGGTCAGAAGTCTAGCTATGCGCACTCAAGAGTCGACAGAAGAAATTGCCAATATTATTTCCACATTACAAACACGCACCCGTGCCATTGTGCAATTAATGGAAGTGAGCCAAAAACAAGGCGGTGAAAGTGCTGAGCAAGCGGCAAGTTCAGGTGAGTTGCTGCGTAAAATTAATGATGATGTTACCAACATTATGGACATGAGTACCCAAATTGCTGCAGCGATTGAAGAGCAAAGTATGGTTGCGGCTGAGGTGAATAAAAACGTGGTGGTTATTCGTGATATTGCCGATGAAACTTCTCATGCTTCAGAAGAAAATGCTGCGTCATCGGAAGATTTAAGGTTACGCGCCAGTGCATTACACCAATCAGTGAGTATGTTTAAAGTGTAATACCAATCGTGATTGGTATAATTGGTTATTTTCTTTCAATAAAAATGCCTGTTGGTGCTAACTAACAGGCATTTTTTATAGCGTATTGCTAATACCAATTAAAGGGTTACAGTGTTAACCCCATCAGGCGTACCCACTAACAGTACATCGGCACCACGGTTAGCAAATAAGCCATTAGTGACAACACCCACAATGGCATTAATTTGGGTTTCTAATGTTTTAGGATCTAATATTTTCATATTATGCACATCAAGAATGACGTTACCGTTGTCGGTAACTACGCCAGTACGATATTCAGGATCACCGCCTAACTTAACTAGCTCACGGGCAACATATGAACGTGCCATTGGAATAACTTCAACCGGCAAAGGGAAGTTACCTAAAATAGGGACTTGCTTAGTGTTATCCACAATACAAATGAATTTTTTAGCCACCGCAGCAACAATTTTTTCACGAGTCAGAGCTGCACCACCGCCTTTGATCATATCCATGCGATCGTTAATTTCATCTGCGCCATCAACATAAACCGCTAATTCACCTACATCATTTAAATCAAACACTTCAATGCCAAGCTGTTTCATTTTTTCGGTAGACGCTTCTGAGCTAGACACCGCACCTTTAATGTCATCCTTCATTGTGGCAAGCGCATCAATGAAGTGATTCACGGTTGAGCCGGTTCCTACCCCAACAATGGTATTAGGTTCAACGTATTTGAGTGCAGCCCAACCTGCGGCTTTTTTCATTTCATCTTGTGTCATTTGGCAATTCCATAGGTCACTTATAAATTAGCTTTATTATAACGTAAGTCGTTTACTCAGCATCATAAAATTGTGCATTTTTAAATGCATCTAATACTCTGACGTTGATATCGCTGATAAATTTTTTCTCTAATCTGACGTCCATCACGTAGGCTTTAATTGTGATGGTTTGTAAGTGTTGTCCAAAATTAAAGTGGGTTCCTAAAATGACATTAATGGGCTTATTTAAAAAGGTATAAGGTGAGCATTGAGTGGCTTCTTTTGCTAGTGCCATGGCTTTTTTATGGTCAACACTTACGGGCAGATTAAAACTAATGGCGACCATTTCATCTAAGGCGCCACTATTGGCATTGGATATGGCGGTACTTAACGCTTCTGCGTTGGGGATCATCACAGTGTTGTCGTCAAAGGTGCGCAGCCAAGTGACACTCCATTCTAATTTGGTTACTTCACCATAGTGTCCTGCTAGTGTCACCATATCGCCAACTCGATAGGGGGGATTGAGCATTATAATAAACCCAGCAATCATATTTTTAGCGGGCTCTTGAGTGGCAAGGCCGATAACAATACTAATAGAGCCTATCATGGCTAAAACGACATTTTGGTGGGGAGCAATAATCCCCACAGTGGTGTAAATAATGACCCCAGCCCAAATAAATAACCGAATAAATGGGTATAAGCGACCCCACAGTAAGCGGTATTTAGGTAGCTTAACCTTTAACTTTCCTAAACTAAGCTGAATAATAAATAACAGTACCCAAGCGAAAGCACATATCATCATAATCAGCAGTATTTTCTCCAGTGAAATAATACTGATTAAGTCATGTAATGCATTTGAGGTGGATTCCATCAAAGCCTCCTAAACACTAAAAAGTTTATTGTGATTAACAAGGTGTAGCGCCACTAAATTACTGATCACCGGAGTGATTTGGTAAAAATGACGGCCAAAGTCACTGTCACAATATTGGGTGATAAGGAGCCCTTGGCGGCTTAAAAACTCCAGCGTGAGAGAGCTTTTCTCCATGGAGATATTAAAAATATGACTCAAGTTCTCTACGGTTAATCCACCATGCACATAGATTTCTGCTAATGCAAATAATGACTCTTCATCCAGTTGGTAAAGGGTACTGGCATCAAGGTTTAATAATGTTTTTGAAGATAACTTGCTCAAATGGTTAACTTGTTGAGCGAGTATTGATTGTTTTAATAAAAATAACGCCAGCTTTGGGTGACCTAAACTGGTTTGCATAAGCACTTTAGCGTGGGGCTCAAGTAAAGCTTGTTGTGCTAATGCTATTTGCTCTGGGGGAGGCGTGTTGGTTTCAACCTCTGTTTCAGTTTCTATCTCAATATCGGTAGCAATATTCAAACAAGGCAATTGAGACCATAAAAACTGCTGTAATTCAGTAGCTGAAAAATGATCTATATGCACAACGGTTTTAAAAAAATGCGTGATTTGATATTGCGAGCGAAGTCGTTGCCAAACATACTTTTCACACCCAATAATCCAACAATGCTGTTGGCGAGTTTCCATTAAAATGGTGGCTATAGTGACCAGTGCTTGATAGTTACCCATGCGTCTTAGCATCAGTTTATGGATATCATCAATTAATATTATTTGCCTCGGTTGTGCATTAATTAGGCGTATGGCCTCTGTAATAGAGCTAGGTTCATCATTAATGCCAAAACAAGCATACAGCTGGTTGATGGCTTCTTTTGATGACAGCGGCGCATGGTAAAAGCTTAACCAAAGCAATGTATGATTGTTCTGATTTTGAAGGTAAACCGCTTGCATTAATGTGCTTAATCCACTGGCAAATGGCCCCACAATAGCATTGAGTTCTCCTACATTGTTTTGCCATTGGCTAATAGCCCGTTGAATATCTTCAAGCGCATCTTCTCGTCCAATCGGCATCATCACATGTTCAGAAGTAACCGAAGCGCTCACCGCTTGAAGCTGAGCTCTTTGTCCATGTTGTCGATACGTTTGCGCAATCGCTTTCAGCGACAATTGATCGATTTGATTATCGTCATCATTGACTTGCGGTGGCTGGGTTAACTTACTTATTAACGACTGCGATCTTGCTAACAAGTTATTAAAAGAGAATGCCATAAGAATATCCGTTTGATGAAATGCATCAATGCAATTGACTTTAAGCTTATCAAACTTATTAAGTTTTGGTTGAAGAATAACCCATAACCATGGTTTTCCACGGTATTTGTTGTCGTGTAATGATTCAATATCATGATGGGTCGCGAGCCAATATTAAGGCTTATATAGGTAAGAAGTGATCTAAAAATTAGGACTATTCTTACTTTAGTCAGTCTTTATTATGAGCTAAGTTCATTGAAATGATCGGTTTTGACGTATACTTTAGGGCTACAGAGTCGAAATTTATTTATTTTTATTGATTATGCTATTAAAAAATATTCTTGCTCCACTTTTTATTGCCGCAGTTGTAGTCGGCTCAAGTTGTTATTCTTTTTCGGCTAATGCCGAGACCAAAAAAATTCAAGAGCTTGCTTCTGGCAGCGCAATGTTAGTCGATTTAAACACTGATGAAGTGTTATATGCCACCAATATTGACCAACAAGTGCCTATCGCTTCAGTCACTAAATTGATGACAGCCATGGTTGTGTTAGATGCCAAACAGCCTTTAGATGAGCGAATTACGGTTGATGTGAGTGATGCCGCCATTATGCGGAATGTTCATTCTCGTATTCGCATAGGCAGTGAAGTGACTCGCCGAAACATGATGTTGATGACCTTGATGTCATCAGAAAACCGCGCGGCAACCTCTTTAGCTCATCATTACCCAGGTGGTTACTTTGCCTTTGTTGCCGCTATGAATGCGAAAGCCAAAGCCCTTGGAATGACGCAAACCTATTATGCAGAGCCTACAGGATTGTCTGAGCAAAACGTTTCCAGCGCCAAAGACTTAATTACCTTGTTAAAAGCTAGTCAAGATTATCCTGTGTTAGGTGAGCTGAGTGCCAAAGAAAAAAAGCATATTATTTTTAGCAAGCCACGCTATAAGCTGGATTTTCATAATACCAACAAACTGGTTTTTAAAGATAATTGGAATATTAGTTTGTCTAAAACTGGATACACCAGTAAGGCCGGTCATTGTTTGATAATGCTAACAGAAATGGATAAACGTGAGGTGGCATTTGTCGTACTTGATGCGTTTGGTAAATATACCCATATGGCTGATGCGAATCGATTGAAAAAGTGGTTAGAAACAGGAATAACCAGTCCGGTTCCGGCTTCAGCCAAAGCCTATAAACGCCAAAAACAATCTGAAAAATCTTAATCAATTGACGTGCGTTATCGATTAAGCCTGCTTTTTGCAGGCTTTTTTACTGTTTTTTAAGATTGATTTAGTCCTGAATCGCGCTAAGTCAGCGTTACATCTGTTTAATATATAGTAGATATGTTGATGTTAAGCTAAGAGGTTATTGTTTTACTCGAATAGTTCATTTTACTGTAATTACTTTTATCGATAACCTAGCATTTTAAATAAAAAATACAGTGACTTAGGTATCATAAACGTCATCTAAAACCACGATAGTCGCAATCGATTTTTAACCCTAGTCAAACGTTTTAAAATCAGTAACATGCCTATTAATCCATACAAATAACAAGGTTAATTGAGCACTATGATTGCAAAAATATCTACCCTATCGTTACTGATTGCATCGGTAATGTTAACAGCCACTGCTAAGGCAGAAGAACCCATTGAAATTATTAAACCCGCAGTGATTACTGAACCTGAAAAAGTTGAGTTGGGTAAAATGTTGTTCTTTGAACCACGTTTATCTATGTCTGGGTTTATTTCATGTAATTCATGCCACAATTTATCCTTAGGAGGCGTGGATGCACTACCCACCTCAATTGGCCATGAGTGGCAAGAAGGGCCAATTAATTCTCCTACCGTATTAAATGCTGATTATATGCTGGCTCAATTTTGGGATGGACGAGCGCCAGACTTAAAAGCGCAAGCCGCTGGCCCTATTGATAACCCTAAGGAGATGGGCTATACCCATGAATTAGCGGTAGATACCATCGCTTCAATGCCTGCATATGTTGCCCGTTTTAAAGACATTTACGGTTCAGACGAAGTTAATATTGACCGTATTACCGATGCCATTGCGACCTTTGAAAAAACCTTAGTTACGCCTAATAGCCCGTTTGATCAGTACCTAAGCGGTGATAAAGACGCTATTAGTGCCAACGCTAAGCAAGGTTATCAACTATTCAAAGATAAAGGTTGTGTCAGTTGTCATAATGGCCCAGCTGTTGGCGGTACTATGTACATGAAAATGGGTTTAGTTAAGCCATTCCACACCGACAACCCGGCAGAAGGCCGTAAAGCGGTTACGGGTAAAGAGGCCGACAAATTTGTATTTAAAGTGCCTACTTTACGCAATATTGAACTCACCTATCCATATTTCCATGACGGCAGTGTATGGTCGTTAGCTGAAGCGGCTAATACTATGGCTGATATTCAGTTGGGTCAAAAGCTCACTGAAACAGAAACCGAACAAATGGTTGAGTTTTTGAAGAGCCTAACGGGTGAGCAACCCCAAATTATGTTGCCTATTCTGCCGCCATCTAATGAAAACACGCCAAGACCAGTGCCATTTAAAAAGTAGATAAGGGTCTAGTGCTCGTAAACATAAACCAACTTGCCGTATTGAGGGTAAGTTGGTTTTTTTATGTAAAGATGGAAAATGACTTCAGGTCAGTAAAATGTTGATCTTTACCAAAGCAATCTTTATGGTTATCAACACGTTGAACTAACCCATTAGATTGTTACTATGTCTCTTTCTTTAAACGAATTTATCCAATCACTTGATAATGGCTCTGTTGAGCAATTTGATACCTCATTAGCCGTATTTGATGCTTATTACGACTATGTGCCAAGCACTTTTACAAATGGTGAAGTCGTTAACCAGGCGGGTGAAAATGGCGGCTCTTGTAAGGTGTTTTCATTCGCAAAAATACATAATTTGTCAGAGCAAGCGACGCTAAACTTATTTGGTCAACATTATCGTGATGTTGTTGCTAACCCTCGCGGTAGCGACCATCAAAATATTCGTCAGTTTATGCAACATGGCTGGCAAGGTATTAAGTTCGACACCATTGCTTTAACAGCAAAAGCTTAATCAATCAGGTGGATTAAAGCTCAAGTTATAGATTAAATTTCTGTTTTGTGAACTCTACACCTGTCTTTCAGCTAACACTTGTACGCATAATGCGGTTATTAATAATGACTGTTGGAGTTTGCTATGAAAACCGTGTTTTGTTCGCAATGCAGCCATACTATAAATGTGTCCAATGAAGTGTGCTCACAATGCCAAACCATTCAAGGTTTAGAGGCGTTAGCTGGTGTTGATCCCAATATTAAAATTAAAAACCAAAAGTTAGCCGTGCTATTTGGGTTTATGTTCGGTGGAGTGGGATTACATAAGTTTTACTTAGGTCAGCACCTAAAAGGTTGTCTTTACTTGTGCTTCTGCTGGACTCTAGTGCCAATGGTTGTTGGTTGGATTGATGCAGTTAAAACCTTAAAAATGAGTGCGTATAAATTTCAGCAGCGATATAGCCAAAAAGCTAAAAACTCGCCCTATGTCATTGCATAACCCTTTTGATGAGTTACAAAAAAACGCCTATTTAGGCGTTTTTTTCGAGCATGACTTAAGTTAGTTAATTTCAAATAACTCAACATCAAAAATCAGTACAGATCCGCCTTGAATTTTACCTGTGCTGCGGTTGCCATAAGCTAATTGACTGGGAATATAAAAGCGAAATTTATCACCTACGCTCATTAATTGTAGGCCTTCTGTCCAGCCAGGAATGACTTGGTTAAGCCCGAATGAAATAGTTTGCCCACGCTCGACTGAACTATCGAAAACAGTGCCATCAATTAAGGTGCCATGATAATGAACCGTGACACTACTTTTGGCACTAGGGTGCTCGGTATTTTCCCCTTTAGAAAGCACTTCGTATTGTAAGCCAGATAAGGTTTGTACTACTTCTTCACGTTTGGCATTTTCGGCTAAAAACTGGTTCCCTTTTTCAATATTCTCTTTGGCAGCTTTTTGGTTGTTCATTTGATTGAAAAAATAAAAAATCACTAAAGCAATTACGGCTACAGCAAGTACCATGCGCATGGACAAGTCTCTCTTAAAATAAAAATAAAGGGTAAGTTTAACACTAGTTTGCAGTGCTGTTTAGTGGCGCAGGCCCAGCACATTAACTTGAGGATGAAATAACAAAATAGAGGATGCTGGAACCTGCAATAAGGTTGGTGAGGCTGCTGAGCCAAAACCATACTTTAAAGCGTGTTTTTTGGGTTTTATGCCTAAACTGTTGTTGGGCTATCACTGCGGCTGGCCAGCCACCTAGTAAGGCAAATATATATAAGGTTTGTTCGCTAATACGTTGTTTGGTTTTACCGGTTTTTGCGTTGTTTACCGCAATGTATTTGTCATAAGCGGTTACGGCATAGCTTATGAGGTTAATGCCTAGTAATGTCATCAAAATATAAGCATTAATATTGAACACCAAGTACCCTAGGGCGACAAAAATTAATAAAGTGATAACAGGTAGCCAAGTTAATAAGCTCATTGTTTTAAAAACTCCGCGTAAATCTCTAATTCAATTTCATCGCCTACCATAGGAATATAGCTGCTCATTTCAAAGTCGGAACGGTTTATTTTACCTTTTGCACTAAAACCTAAGGTGTATTTTCCGGTCATCCAGTTGTCTGCACCGCCATGAAATGTGGCACTAAAGGTAACAGGCTTAGTTACGCCTCTTAGCGTAAGTTGGCCATTAAAGTTAAATTGGTTTTCGGAGATGGGGGTAACGGTTTCACTAATAAAGTGGGCTTGGGGGAATTGCTCACTATTAAACCAGGTGGTATTTTGCAGCGTTTTTTCAAGCTTAGAATTATTGACATCAATTGAGTTGATTTCAACAATCGCTTCTAATTTCGCATCAGTCATATTCTTGGGTGAGAAATTCAAGCTGGCATCAAATTGATTAAATTGCCCCACATAGGTTGAAAGCCCTAGATGCTCAATTTTGAAAATTAATGCCGCATGGTTAGGGTCGAGTTTATATTCGCCGTCTTTAAGGTCTGTAATGCTAGATTCAACGTTTGGGGTTACCCAACTAATGCAGCCACTTAGGCTCATTGTGGCCAACAATAATAAACACGGAGTAAGGTAAGGTCTTATCATATAACGCCTTGTTGAAATGGAGTTATTCATTGCTCAGGTATTGTTAGTTTAAACACAAATGAGCTGTTTACAACGTTGTTAAGGCGAGTGTTTTAATTCAAGTTAAATATATCAAGGCCTGAGTGTTCTACTCAGGCCTTGATAGCATGTTATTAGTATCGTTTTAAAGAGCTAATATTAACGGTTATTGATTAAAAGCTGTAACTTAGCGCGAGTAACGCCGTTGCTTTAGTTTTGTAAACACCGTCTTCAACTTCTTGGTCACCGCTTAAATCGGTATCTAAATAAGCCAGAGAAATGCCAAATCCGTTGAATTCGGTAGAGATGCCGACTGAGTAGTCTGAATAGCTATCAAAACCTTCACCATCATCTAACGCATCACCAAAGTTATAACCGTAATGGAAATCTAGGCTCCAGTTTTCAGCGAATCCCCAGCTATAGTTTAGGTCAACATAATGAAGGTCTAGGTCGGTGCCACTATAATCATTGGTGTACCAATAAGCGGCTCTAGCGCCATAAAAGTCAAAACCGACAGAGGCTTCTAAGTAGTCTAAGTCGCTATCACCAGGGTAGTTATAACGGTATAGGGTCACATCCCAACTTGCGTCATCACTTATTTCACCCCAGTAGCCAACATAAACATCAATTTCAAGCTCAGGACCTTCATAACCTTCTTCATCAAAGTCGACGTTACTGCCCCAAGCACCAACAAAAAAGCCATTATCAGCGCTCCAATCAACTCCGGCCTGTAATGCTACATCACCAGCGGTTTGTGACACACCACGAAAGCGATAGTCATTGGTAAGTGAGACTTCCCCTGAAAATTCTGCAAATGCAGCGCTAGATAACAATGATGCAGATAGTGTTAAGCCAGTTAGCAGTGCGAGTCTTGTTTTTTTGAATGTTTTTGTCACGATATATCTCCAATTATAATTATATTTCCCTGATGTAGGTCAGGGTTTTGCCAACTTAACCAAATGGCTATTTGGTCATACTCCTTGGCGGTTGAACACGTACAACGTCAATCAAAAGTTTTATAAAGCTAATACTATTGTTGTCTCTTTTATGAAATTTTCAAGCCCAAGCCTGTTACAAATTGTTGTTTGTGATGAAAAAAAGCTGTAGTTGCATCACAAGTGTTAACAAGCTTGAGCTAAATCAATCGTATTGATTTAGGCAATTACTTCATTGTTGGCATAATAAAGGCCGATTCTGTACTGGTGCCTTTTGGCCATCTTGCGGTGATTGCTTTGCGTTTAGTGTAAAAACGCACTCCATCAGGCCCATGCATGTGTAATGGGCCAAATAAAGAGCGTTTCCAACCACCAAAACTATGGAAAGCCATAGGGACTGGAATAGGCACATTTACCCCTACCATGCCCACTTCAACATGATGACAAAAGTGTCTTGCGGCTTCACCATTCTGGGTGAAAATGGCGGTGCCATTACCAAACTCATGCTTATTGATCAGTTCAAGGGCCTCTGCATAGTCTTTAACTCGCACAATGGATAGTACTGGGCCAAAAATTTCTTGTTGGTAAATCGACATTTCAGGAGTGACATGATCGAATAAACAGGCCCCTAAAAAATAACCTTGTTGTTGGTCTTTTAGCGATAGGGTTCTACCATCTGCAACTAAGGTGGCTCCTTCAGTTACACCTGCATCAACAAAGTCTCGCACCTTTTGTAAATGCTGAGCCGATACTAATGGCCCCATATCCATATCTGGAGTCAGGCCGTTGCCAATTTTAAGCTGGTTAATTTGTGGTAAAAGTGCATCAATCAGTTTATCACCGCTATCACCTACCGCTAATACCACAGATATAGCCATACAACGTTCACCGGCACTACCATATGCAGCACCCATTAGGGCTTTTACCGCTTGGTCTAAATCAGCATCGGGCATCAGTAACATATGGTTTTTAGCGCCGCCTAAAGCTTGTACCCGTTTACCGTGTGCTGATGCTGTGGAGTATATATATTCAGCAATAGGAGTCGAACCGACAAAGCTGACCGCTTGAATATCTGCATGAGTTAATAAGGTATCTACCGCTTCTTTATCACCATTAACCACGTTAAACACCCCGTCAGGTAAGCCGGCTTCGGTGAGTAATTCTGCCATGCGTAATACTGAGCTAGGGTCTTTTTCAGACGGTTTCATAATGAAGGTGTTGCCACATGCAATGGCAATAGGGAACATCCACATTGGCACCATTACCGGAAAATTAAACGGTGCGATTCCTGCTACAACTCCTAATGGTTGATTAACAGACCAAGCATCAACTCCACCGCCGACTTGTTGGGTGTGTTCGCCTTTTAATAAGTGGGGAATGCCACAGGCGAATTCAACCACTTCAAGCCCTCTAATTAACTCGCCTTTGGCATCTTCTAATACTTTGCCGTGTTCTTGGGTGATCAGTTGCGCTAATTCGTCTATATGCTGTTCCACTAAGGCTTTGAATTTAAATAGCACTCTTGCTCTATTAAGTGGTGTCACCTGTGACCACGTTTTAAAAGCCTCTTTAGCAACGTCAATGGCTTGGCTTACTTCATTTTCACTAGCAAGTGATACATGGCCGCGAAGCTCACCGGTTGCAGGCTCGTAAATGGCGTGTTGGCGTTGGCTAGATTGAGTATGCTGGCCATTGATATAGTGAGAAAGATTAAGCATATAAAACCTTTTGCAATAAAATTAATAAATGGATTTTTGGGGTTAGCCTACGCTGCAAATCGCATCAGATAAGCTGTTTATCATGTCGTCTATTTGAGACTTTTCGACAATAAGAGGTGGTGATAATGCCAAAATGTCGCCTGTTGCTCGGATTAAGGTGCCTTGCCTAAAGCAGCGATCAAAAATTTCGTATCCTCGCTTACCCACGCCCTCTTTACTTGGCGCAAATTGAATACCTGCGACTAAGCCGATGTTTCGGATATCAATAATATTGGGTAAACCTTTGAGGCTGTGGACGGCATCTTCAAAATATTGGCTTAAAGAACTTGCACGCTCGAATAATTGTTCATTTTGGTAAATGTTTAATGTCGCGAGCGCTGATGCGGCGGCAACAGGGTGGCCTGAATAAGTATATCCATGAAAAAACTCAATCATGTTTTCAGGGCCTTGCATGCAGGTATCATGAATATGATTACTCACAAATACGGCACCCATTGGAATAGCGCCATTATTAATGGCTTTTGCCGTGGTGATGATATCTGGGGTAACCTGCCAAAAATTACTGGCAAATGCACTGCCTAATCGCCCAAAACCGGTGATCACTTCATCAAAAATTAACAATATGCCATGCTTTTTAGTGATTTCACGTAGTCGAGCAAGATAGCCTTCTGGCGGTAAAATAACTCCTGCAGAGCCAGACATGGGTTCAACAATAACGGCGGCAATGTTTTCTGCCCCATGGAGAGTAATGAGTTGCTCTAGTGCTTCTGCTTTTTCAATTCCTTCTTTTGGAAGTCCTCTGGTAAAGGCATTTTTTTCAATATCTAAAGTATGGGGTAGGTGATCAACTCCTTGTAACAGTTGGCCACTAAATGTTTTACGGTTATTACCAATACCGCCAACGGATATGCCACCAAAACCCACACCATGATACCCCAGCTCACGACCGATAAAACGAGTACGAGAAGGCTGACCATTAGCACGATGATAACACAAGGCCATTTTTAATGCGGTATCTACCGACTCAGAACCTGAGTTAGTAAAAAAAACTTTATCAAGGCCTTCTGGGCTGATTTGAGCCAGTTTATTGGCCAGTTCAAACGCAATAGGGTGGCCAAGTTGAAATGAAGGTGCATAGTCCATGTGTGCAATTTGTTGGCTTACTGCTTGGGATATTTCACTCCGCCCATGTCCAGCGTTACAGCACCATAAGCCAGCTGTTGCATCAAGCACAGGTTGGCCTTTGTCATCGGTGTAATACATTCCTTCTGCTTGGGTTAGCAATCTTGGGTTCGCTTTAAATTGTTTGTTAGCCGTAAAAGGCATCCAGTAATTGCCCAAGTTAGGCGATGGGGTTTGTTGCGTTTCTAGCATGGCCAAATCCTTGTTAATCAAGCTAGCAAAAATTCAATTTATAGCTTGAATCAATGTGCAATAATTGCGCTATGGGTGATTGATATTTGCTACGCTATATCAAAAATAATTAACATGGAAGAGGTTTTGATAAAAAATTAAAGTAAATTGGACATTTTTGTAAAATATATTGAAATTTATGCAAGTAAGGCTTAGCTTGTATGACAAGTTTATTGTTAGGTTGAACTTGAGGTAATCTTGTTTAAAACTAGCATATTACATGGTTAATAAACACAGGACGTTTAAAGGTTAATGTTAGCCTTTAAATTTGTATATATAGGATGTCGAGGTAGCAATGAGCTCTCCAACAAGCCGAAGCGAATGGGAACAACTCGCTGAATCAATTACCATTAATGGTCAAGCAATGATTAATGGTCAATATCAACCTGCAGAATCTGGTGACACATTTGATTGTATAAGCCCTATTGACGGTAGGTTGCTTGCACAAGTCGCAAGTTGTGATTACCTTGATGCCAATAAAGCCGTTGCCAATGCCAAAGCGGTTTTTGAACAAGGAACATGGTCGCAGCTTCCCCCAGTAAAACGTAAACAAGTGATGATTCGTTTTGCTGACTTATTAGAACAACATGCTGATGAGCTAGCCTTGCTAGAAACCTTAGACATGGGTAAGCCTATTAAGTTTGCTAAAGCGGTAGACGTTGCCGGTGCCGCTAGAGCCATTAGATGGTCTGGCGAAGCTATTGATAAAATTTACGATGAAGTTGCGCCAACCGCCCATGACGAAATAGGCATGATCACTCGCGAGCCAGTGGGTGTTGTGGCGGCCATTGTGCCGTGGAACTTCCCAATGATCATGGCATGTTGGAAATTAGGCCCAGCGCTAGCTACAGGCAATAGCGTGGTGTTGAAACCCTCTGAAAAGTCGCCACTTACTGCCATTAGAATGGCACAAATTGCACTTGATGCCGGTATTCCACCAGGGGTATTAAACGTACTTCCAGGTTTTGGTGATGCCGTAGGTGCTGCACTAGCATTGCATATGGATGTCGATACATTGGTGTTTACAGGCTCAACTAAAATTGCCAAACAATTAATGGTTTATGCTGGTCAATCAAACATGAAACGAGTGTGGCTAGAGGCGGGGGGTAAGAGCCCTAACATCGTCTTTAATGACGCGCCTTGTTTAAAAGCAGCAGCAATTGCAGCTGCATCGGCGATTGCATTTAACCAAGGCGAAGTCTGCACCGCAGGTTCGCGTTTATTAGTAGAGTCGGGCGTTAAAGATGAGTTAATTCAGCTTATTGCTCAAGAGTTAAAGTCATGGCAGCCGGGGCATCCGCTTGACCCTGACACGGTAACGGGCGCAATGGTCGATGAGCGTCAATTAGAAAATGTATTAGATTACATTAAAGCTGGTTCAGATGAAGGGGCAACACTGGTTCAAGGTGGCGAGCGCGTTATGGAAGAAACGGGAGGGGCATTTGTGCAACCGACTATTTTTTCAGACGTGAATAACAAAATGACCATTGCCAGCGAAGAAATTTTTGGCCCAGTATTATCTGTTATCGAGTTTGACGGTATGGAGCAAGCCATTGAAATTGCTAACGACACCATTTATGGCTTAGCGGCTGGGGTGTGGACTTCTAATTTATCTAAAGCCCACAAAACGGCTAAAGCATTAAGAAGCGGTATGGTGTGGATTAACCATTATGATGGTGGTGATATGACCGCGCCATTTGGTGGTTATAAACAGTCAGGGAATGGCCGTGATAAATCTTTACATGCTTTTGATAAGTATACTGAAATTAAAGCGACTTGGATTGCCCTTTAGTGTGCTTCTAATCCGATAACACAAAGTATTTGCCTAAAGCCCTAAGATTAATCTCTTAGGGCTTTTTAATTTTACCTTTAAGCTTATTATGGCTATTCTAAAGTAAATTGTTGTAATCACGCTGGATGTGCTGTTTGGTGAAATCAAATATCCGCTTGTTCTCTTCTGTTATCGCAGTAAGCTTTTTAAGTTTTATACTGTGGATTATTTATTTAGCCAATACAGGGGGGCAAAGTGTGTTTTTTGAGTTAATTAAACACCTTCCTTATGGCGACAAAATTGGTCACTTCTTGTTATTTGGCACCCTCACTTACCTTGCTAACATTGCCTTAAAATTCAAAACGATAAATTGTGGCACTCAATCATTTTATTGGGGCACTATTACGGTGTCGCTATTTGTATTAATTGAAGAAGGTAGCCAAGCTTTTATTGCAACTCGCACCTTTGATTTAGCAGATTTATGGGCTGATGCTGCGGGTATTAGCTTTTTTAGTTTTTTAACTTGGTTAACTCAGCGGTATTACTTTCGTCCGTCTGGTAAGGAGGATTCATGACCAGTGAATTAGTTTCAACAGCATGGTTAGTCGAGCATTTAGAAGATGAAAATGTTGTGCTATTAGATGCCAGTATGAACACGGTTTTGGGTAAAGAACCTATCATTTATGATGGTGTTCATTGTATTCCTAATGCGTTAAATATGAGTTTAGAAGAAAGCTTTTTTGATCTTCAAAGTGCCATGAGTCATGCAATGCCAACAGAAGCCCAATTTACCGTAGCGGCACAAAATTTAGGTATTGATCACGATAGTATAGTGGTGATTTACGATGACCAAGGGATTTATTCTGCTCCCAGAGCTTGGTGGACGTTTAAGGTGATGGGGTTTGAGAATGTATTTGTATTAGACGGTGGATTGCCCCAGTGGATGGCTGAAAACTTACCTGTAGCTAATGAATTTGCTTCACCCAGTAAAAGAGGCAATATTGTTGGTCATAAGCAGTCGAATTTAATAGCAGATGTGATTGAGGTAGCTGAAAGTATCAATAAAAAATCTATTAGTATTTTTGATGCACGAGGCGTAGCTCGTTTCAATGGTTCAGCAAGAGAGCCAAGAGCTGGCGTTAGAAGTGGACACATACCCAAGTCAATTAATGTGCCTTTTTTGCAAGTGCTAAATGGTTTTAAACTCAAGTCACGTGAACAACTAAAGCCGCTATTTGAAACGACGACATCAGCAGAAGAACAGCAACGAATTTTTAGCTGTGGTTCTGGAATTACTGCTTGTATATTAATTTTGGCCTCTAAAGAAGCCGAGCATACGAGAAATAAGCTTTATGATGGTTCATGGGCCGAGTGGGGCGCAAATGCTCAATTACCGATAATGCTAGCTAGTTAATCTATGATTTGACAACCAAAACTGCCATTTTAGCAATGATTTGGGAGTTAAAATCTTTGTGGAGTTTTGAAGAAAGGTTGACCCTCGATAGAATATCGAGGGTGACTGTGTGAGGTACTTTTTACGGTTTTGATGGCATTCAATGTTGAGAGTATCAAGAGTTCAATACTTGGAGTATAGACTTTATTTGTCGTGGGATATTCTGTGTAGTGCACACAGTTTATTGCCATCTGGATCTCGAAGGTAAGCAAGGTATAAATCGAACCCCGGTCCTTTACGAATTCCGGGAGCATCTTCGCAAGGTGTTCCGCCACTTTCAGCTCCAACAGCATGCCAAGTATCTGCTAATTCAGGTGACTCTGCATGAAAGCCGATTGTTGTGCCATTACCGTGGGTTGCTGGCTCACCATTAATGGGTTTTGATAATGCAAAAATACCTGTTGGTGTGAAATAAAAGCAGCGACCCTTATCATCAACTTTGCCCGGAGCATGACCTAAAGCTCCTAAAATAGCATCATAAAACGTTTTTGATTTTTCTATATCATTGACACCAATCATGATGTGACTAAACATGTTAACGCTCCTTGTATGAGAGTAAAACACTCATTTTGTGTGGGTGTTTAACAACTAAACATTAGCTGTCGAACATTAATGTTGTTGCTGATTTTGATGCTGCTCAATCAGTTCGATAGTGTGGTTGAGTAGCGACATATCTCCAACCTTGCCATGGCCAGGTACCACCATTTCAGCATCCGAAAATTGATGCATAACTTGTTTAACTGTTAGCGGCCAAGCCTGCATGTCAGACTCTACTGTATAGCCCATAGTCTTGGTCTCTAATGATTTCACCAAACAGCCGCCAAAAAGAATTTTCTGTTGTGGTAACCATACAACTAAATTATCGCGGGTATGACCTGCACCAATATCAAATACCTCAACAAGTCCTGGTACTAATGAATATTCATGAGTATCGAACGTTTCTTGAGCGGCTTTCAAATCGGCTAATATTAAAATATGCTGAGTGGTTTCTGAAACGACGGTTTTGACTCCATGTTGATTTAAATAACCTATTCCCCCAGTACGGTCTTGATGGGAATGGGTTGAAATACTGGCAATCGCTTCAAAGCCTTGTTGGTTAATCCAATCTAATAGTTGAGCAGTATCGGTGTCGGTCCAAGGAGTATCGACAATATAAGCTTGCTTATTTTGAACAACCACTAAGCCGTTAGATTCGACTAAACCGAAATTACCCACATTCATGTAAGATTGATGCAAATAAACATTGTCAGCCAGTTTTGACATAACTAACTCGCCTTGTTGACGCTCACTTTCATGTGAATGTTGATGAACGGTTGGCGTAATATCTTCTGCAGCCATGATGGTACTGCTAAATAGAATGAAACTTAAAAATATTAAGCCAGCCATTAGGTTGTGGGTGATTTTACCGTTCATTTATAAGCCTAAAATGTAAGTGTGACAGTTATTATAACTAACCTTGATGAATGCACCACGATTACCGGCAACATATTTGGATAGAGGCTAATTGATGCTAATGATCTTGATGGTCGGTAAACAATGCCGTCACATCAACTTTGGCATTCAACTTTGCTGCGAGTAAATAAATACCTGCCAACTTACGGTGTACAAAAATGGCATCCATTGGTGGAGTATGCCAATGCTCCTGTTGTGTACTCATTACTTTAGCTGCTTGAGTGACTCTTTTAGCGAGTTGACTTGCGGCAAAATCATACGCTCCGTTATACCTAAGGGGTTCACAAGCTAACATGAATATGTCAGCAATTGCGGCTTGTTGTGTAGGGGATATGTTATCTTGAAAAAAGCCTATTTTTTCAGCGGCATTAATAATTTGAGCGCGATCATTTTGCTGTGCAGCGTTCATTAAAGCCTTGTAGCCAGCAGACATGTTATTGGAAATGGCACGGGTGGCACCGAAATCCAATAGCACAATACGCTTGTGGTCAGCTTGATATAGAAAATTACCGTAATTGGGATCAGTTTGAACCAGTTTGTAAGTCAATAATTCATCTAAAAATAACCGTAAAAGTTCCGTCGCCACAAAATCACGATCGGCTTGTGGCAACAGGGCGACAGACTCTATTGGTTGGCCTGCCAAATATTCCATACACAAAATATTGTCATTACTTAAATGGGTATAGACTTTAGGGACAACCAAGTGTGGTTGTTCGGCAATCCAGTGTTGATATTGATGCAGTAATTGCGCCTCATAAACATAGTCAGCCTCATGATGGAGTTGCTTTTTGGCTTGAGCTAACAGATTGTCCAGTTTGACATTATCTGGAATCAGCCCAGACATTTTTAGTAGCAATGCAACGTTATCAATATCGCTGTCGATACTATTTTTGATCCCTGGATATTGAATTTTTACGGCTAACTTTTCTCCGGTATCTAAGTACGCTAAATGTACCTGCCCGATAGATGCTGCGGCAAAAGGACGAAGTTCAAATTGAGCAAAATGGTCTAGCCAGCTATCCCCCCAATTATGCTTGAGTACAGTTAACAATTGCTTATGGGGCATAAAGTTGGCGTCTGAACGTAATCTTGCAAGGACATCAGATAACTCAGGTGGCAGCAGCTCACCCGCATCCATTGATAACATTTGTCCCACTTTCATTGCCGCGCCTCTTAATTTTGCAAGCTTTTCGGCTAGTTGAGCGATGTTATTAGGGGTCATTGCCAGTTGTTTTAGATTGGGAGATTGGCCTCGACTGTATTGCTTAACACCTTCTTTAATCATGTTGCCCGCTAGCCTTGATGCTAATCCACCAAATGTAGTCAGTCTAGACAGACGGCCAGAAGGGACTTTACTGGCTGTGGCATTATCTAATGATTTATTCATCTAGACCTTCATGTATGTTGACTATGGGGCGGGGCATTTAGCCACACGGGGTTCATTAATAATACGTTATTCTCAATAATTAGATCAGCTTAATCATGCAATAGGATTTATTAATTGATTATCGTCCTGAGATAGTGGCTCAGTGTGAAAACTGATACATTATTGGCAACTTAATCTGGTGATTTAGCGAGTGTGCGTTATTGTTTCGATAATTTGCGTGAATACGCCCATATAAACCAATGGTAAAGTGACCGCTTTAAGTTTATTGATTTTATTTAACAAAAAGGAATGCCCTTGTTTAGCCAAATACGTTTCATGTTTCTAGTTATTGTCAGTGTGCTTAGCGGGGGGAAATTGCTGATGGCAGAGGAACTGCCATCAACGTTAAATAACACTTCGCTACCTCGAGCAAATTTTAAAATTATAGCCTTGTCACCGCATAGTGTAGAAAGTCTATATGCCATCGGTGCTGGCCAGCATATTGTGGCAACAACGGATCATGCAGACTACCCCGATGCCGCTAAAAATATCCCAAGAATTGGTGGTTATTACGGTGTTCAAATGGAGCGAGTAATAGAGCTTAATCCTGATTTAGTCGTGGTGTGGAAAAGTGGTAATAAGGCGGAGGACATTGCCCAAATTCAATCTTTAGGGTTTAAGGTTTTTAATAGCGATCCTAAGTCGTTAGATGATGTGGCTACCGAGTTAGAAAAACTAGGCGAGTTGACGGGGTATGCTCAACAAGCTAATGGTGTTGCTAAGCAATACCGTGACCAACTTGCAATGATAAGAAAAGATAATCATGCTAAGCCCGCCGTGGAGGTGTTTTATCAACTTTGGTCAACACCCTTAATGACCGTTTCAGATGGCAGTTGGATTGAACATATTATTAGTGCCTGCAATGGGCAGAATGTATTTTTAGATGCCGACAGTGAATACCCGCAAGTGAGTATTGAAAATGTGTTGGTTAAGCAACCTGAGGTGATTTTACAAAGCTTAGATGAGGGCAATATATTAGGTGTTAACTGGCAACAATGGCCAGAACTACCGGCGGTAAAGAATAAACATATTTATCAGCTTAATGCGGATTTATTACACCGAGCCTCTCCACGAGCTTTACTCGGCGTCAACGCCTTATGTGCAGCATTAGATAAAGCCCGTTAGTGTTTTACTTCGGGTTATTGGTCAGAATAGGTTGTCAATTCAAGCCTAATCTTGCAACATTAAGGCTGGCGAGGAGACTCTTCTAGCGCTTCAATCAAAGATTTTTCTGATTCAGAGGGAACGTCTGTTTCTTCAAATGCTGGGATACCGTCTAAAAACTCGATTCTTTGATAGCCTCGTTCAGTGAGTTGATCATTCACACAGTCAAGCAAAAAAGTACTCACTTCATTCTGCGGCAGTAAATCTTCTTGTGCTATTTGTAAGCAGGCAGATTTAAGCAGAGCAATATCTTTTTCAGGTGCAACAGGTAACGCATGGCTCGTATTTGAGGCCATTAGCAGTCCTGCTGCACAACATAAAGTAAGTGGGTATTTCATACAACTATCCTATTTTGTTATTTTTGTCGGCGTTATTTTGGTTATTATATTGCGCTAATTCCGACTAAATATTCAAATACTTTATTGCTGTAAGTTAATTTTTTTGTCTAATAAAATCCATTGCTGCTTCAGAAAGCCCTTGTTTGCTTAAATAGCTTTTGCCTTTGGCCAGAGTGATTAAAAAGCCGCTTTCAGATTCAGTAATGCGATACATATCAGTCCAACGGATTTGATGATTTACATAGGCTGATTTTGTGGCAATGCCATCATCGTCAATAGTAATGGTGGCGGGGTTATTTGCCGCCTTACTCATCATTTGTCGCCACAACCACCAAGTGCGTTTAAACTTTATACTCAGTGCTTCAACCACCGCTAAACCGACAAAAAAGTAGCCTAAATAGTACATATTCTTGTTAGCCAGTTGTTCATCACCGGTGCTAGTTAATAGCAAAATAGCGATACCGGCCAGCGCAAATAATCCTGCCTTAATAAAGTCTTTAGGCTTGACACTGCTATCGACTGAAGCGTCATAAGTCTCAGCAAAGTAGGCTTTATTTAAGGTAAATTCATGGCTAAAAGTGAACGAAGAGGTCATGTAGGTAAACTCATAATACGAAAGACGTGGGGATTATGGCATATTTTATATCAATCGTAATACATAACTGATCACCTTCGCTTGTTAAAATACTCAATAACGGTATTAGATTTTTTGAGTGTAGAAGCACGACTTATCGAAATAACTGCCTTGCTATCAAGCATTTTCCCTACGTTATTTTAGAACACTGATTTATTGTGATTATTATCAATTGTGGGTAAAAACAAAGGGAGCAATAAATGCTTCCTTTTGCCGGAGGACATTAAAGTTTGAGACTTATTTTTGGACAAAAGGGAGTTAAATTATTGAATCGATTACCAGTAGCTTAGATGAAAAAAGTATCTCAACTGGTTAAATTAACTCAACCCCTTTTTCTCAGTTACAGTGAGTTGCTATGTGTTGACAAAGGAGAGTCTATGTAGCAATCAAATTTGACCGGAGTGAAAATATACAAACTGTATACTTAAACTCTCCTTTTTAATGAGTTTATTATGCTATGAACTACACTTACCTTTAATAGCCATATCTAGTTTTGAAACGTGCTGTTTTCCTTTACTTTCGTCAACAAGTTCTACACCAGCACCACCAACCAAAACCCCCATTTTTATATACTGACTTATAAAATAGTTTTTACCGCTTTCAGTTGTAACTATTAAATCATTTGGTGAGAACTCAGACTCTGTTGAAATTTTATGTTCCTTATTGCCTTCTACAGCTTCATAAAAGAACATGTTAGGCGCTGTTTCACCGATACAATCACCATCGAGCCAAACATCTTTTTTCAAGGCGCCACCAAAACTTCCTGACCTGTATATATATAATCCAGCTTTGCCCTCAGGAGGTGAATTGAACTGTTTAGCCATTTCACTTTTTTCTTTCGTTTCCATCGGTACACTTGTACAGCCAGTTGTTAATACGGCTGCAATTGCAACAGTGACTAGAAGTTTATTCATTTTTTTCCCTTTTATTATTTATGAGCTTCAAATGCTCGTATGTTTGAAATAGCATAATCATAGTCGCTGGAGTGCCGATAAAATCTCTTAGGCACTCTTCGATATTATATTTGCAAAACATTTTTCTGCTAATACAGCCGAAACTTAACATCTTGATTTTATTAGGTCAATTAAGTTTTTATCAACATTGGCCTGAGGGTTTGCCTGCGTAGCGAGTCATCCGTGTATAGGCTAATATGATTTAGCTACTACATTAGAGCCTAATTCGTTTATTTTGGTGGATATATGTGTTGCAGGTACTCACTTTGTTAATTTATTTATCTTTTCTTAAGTATAGAAACCCATAAAACACAACTTAGTACTTTTAGACTTAATTTTAATTGAGGGCATCGAGAAAAGGTCGTTAGAGCTTTTCGACAATGGCCAAAGACGGATAATGATGAGGTTAAAAGCTGGATTAATCCCCATCGAAAATTATGTGTTTTTCAGCATTTTTCGCCTGGGGCGTTGAGGATTTCCAAAGGGCTTCTTTTGTAAAAAAAAAGCGTGCGTTTTGCCCCTTCGGTCTGGTGTGGACGAAGCGCCACAATGTTAGTGGTCGCAGGCCATATTGCAAACTCCTTTGGGGCAAAACCTTTCTCAGAGCAAAATGCAAACTACGACACCTTTATGTCTTCGCTAAAGGTTACTTATTCGCTAAAGGCTATTATGCACTCGCTAAAGGCTAATTAATCATTACCTACAGACTCATTAAGTAAAGACGCTAATTGTTGTTGTTCTTGCTTATCGAGCTGTTGACCATGTTTATTGGATAACAAGAAAACGTTATCGGCACGTTCACCTACGGTACTAATGTTGGCGGAATGGATTGTCAGTTCTTGTTTAATGAAAGCATTCGATATCTGCTCCATAAACTCACTGGTATCTAGCGCTGATACATTCAATAGTGTACGGGTTGATTGGCGAGAATACAGGAACTCGACACTTAATTGGTTTTCAAAGTTTTTATGGGTACGTGGCTCGCGCACCTTAGGCAGCTGAGCATCATGATCCAAAACCTTATACAATTTTTGTAATACTTGAGTTCTGCGAGCATCGCTAAAAATGGGCATGTCATCAAAATCGAGAACTTTAAATGCCTCAACAACGTAGCCATCTTTGGTAATGGAAATTTGTGCTTGCTTAACCGATATTTTCAATCTGGCTAAAGCATTGAATAGTTTTACAAATAGCCCAGGTCTGTCTTTGCTATACACAAAAACATCGCTACAGCCTTTTACCGTCACATTGTCTATTAATATTAAGGTTTCAAATTGGCTTTCATGTTCAGGTTGTTTGGTGTGTGCTAGTAGCGCTTTACTGTAACGGGCTATATCGTTAGCTTCAGCATGGCTGAAAAATGATAAAGGCAACCGTTTCCACAGCGCTTTTATTTCTTCTAAATCAACGTTTTCTTGTTGTAATAACTGAATGGCGTCTTGCTTATGATCACGCACAATGACTCTGAGTTGTTGTACGTTTTCAAAGCCATTATGCAATGCTTTACGGGTCGCGAAATAAAGCTCTTTGAGTAATGCTGCTTTCCAGTTATTCCATAGGTCATCGTTGGTGGCTTGAATGTCGGCGATAGTTAAACAATACAATGCATCTAGACGAGTTTGGCTACCCACGGTTTTAGCAAAACGGTTAACCACGTCAGGGTCATGAATATCCATGCGCTGTGAGGTAATTGACATCAATAAATGATTTTCAACTAACCATGATATCAACCGTTCTTGTGATACTTTTAAGCCATGAAACTTAGCAAATAAACGTGCATCTACTGCACCAAGTTCACTGTGATCACCGCCACGCCCTTTAGCCAAGTCATGAAATAATGCCGCAAATAGCAAAGAGGACTTATTAGGCATTTTTTGGTAAAGGTCTGCGGCAAGTTGACGGTCTTTATCTATGGTGCCATTTTGCAAGTCTGCACCATAGTTATAGATATTTTTAATTAATTTATGAGTATGCTCATCTACGGTATAGGCATGAAACAAATCAAATTGCATTTGGCCTACCACTTCACGCCATTGGGGTAAGTATGAAGCTAAAATACCGTGCTGATGCATTAAGGTTATTGCCAGCCCCATGCCTTCAGGATGATTAAATAACTGCTTAAAAGACTCTCTACAGGCTTGAAAGTCTTGTAAGTCTCCCATTAAACGTCGTCTAACTTGACGCAGTAGCCTTAACGTTTCCGGAGAAATACCAATAATTTGATCATGGTGAGTGGCGATTAATAGAAACAACGCCATAATTTGCGAGCGATCAATAAACACATCTTCATCACGTACGTGGATATGTTGATCAACAATTTCAAACTTATCATTAATAGGGATCACATGAGAGTGTGCACTAGGTGATATTTCACGGGCAAAGTACGCCATTAATAACTGGTTTAATTCTCTGATACGCTTCATTGCTCTAAAGATCTGACGCATCATTTTTTCGATGGCAATATTACCACCTTCACCAAGTGGACTGCCTTCACCAAAGCCCATTAATTTTGCCACTTCAGCTTGGTATTGTAGCAGGAGTCTATTTTCAGGACGTTTGGCGGCTTGATGAAGCGCAAAGCGAACACGGAATAAAAAGTTTTGACACTCCATTAATTCAGCATATTCATCATTGGTGAAAAAGCCCCGTCGTCTTAGGGTTAGCATATCGCCAACACCAAAATGTTTGCGGGCGACCCATGTTAGGGTTTGTAGGTCTCGCATGCCACCGGGGCTGGTTTTTAAATTCGGTTCAATACTATAAGCCGTACCTTGGGCTTTAATATGGCGCTGTTTTTGTTCATCGAGTTTGGCTTCAAAAAAGCTATCACTGCGCCACAGTTCATCACCGTATAAGGCATCTAAAACTAGGGTTTCGTGTTGTTGGCTACCGGCGATATGACGAATTTCTAATAAGCTGGTGGCAATGGTGACATCATCTCTACAGGCTTGATAAGTGTCTTGTATGGTACGAACGCCATGGCCTAAATCGAGGTTTAAGTCCCATAGTTGAGTAAGGAATGCGCTGACTTTTGCTGATTCATCTTGATTAAGGGCTTGGTCATGAATAATGCAGATGTCGATATCGGAAAAAGGATGTAACGTTTGGCGGCCATAGCCTCCAACCGCATTGAGTGAAATGGTCTGTTCATCTAACTCATGTGCTTGCCACAGGATACTGAGAAGTTGGTCGAAAAATGTCGCTCGTAGTTTAAGCGTATCATTGATTGAGCAATGAAGAATATTGTCTTCTAAAAATTTACCCAGTGCTGAAATAGAGGCTTTTAGCTCTGAAATACTCATTCCAGCGCGCAATTCTGTACAAGCAGGTTGCGAAATCATGTTACTCCTTGTTAGTTTTTTCCAATGACAGGGTAAGGTATTATGCTAGCTAACTCAACTGACAAAAAAGCATAAGCTATGATTTCAAAACGGGGCAGAATTGACACCTTTATTGCCAAGCGCCTACAAATCCCTAAAAAAGCGGTCAAAGAGTTAATTGCCAATAATCAAGTTCTTGTGGATGAGGTTGTGGTAACTCAGGCGGATTTGCAGATTAACGAATTCAGTTTTATTGTGTGCCAAGACCAAATATTACAGCAGCGTACCCGACAATATTGGATGTTGAATAAACCTAAAGGCGTGGTCAGTGCCACGGTTGATAAACAGCATCCAACTGCGGTTGATTTGTTAACTGGGGTTGATAAAGAGTTATTACATATTGCGGGTCGGTTGGATGTTAATTCAACTGGATTATTGCTCATCACCAATGATGCTAAATGGTCACAAGCGTTGATGTCGCCTGAGGCGAAAGTGACTAAAAGCTACCAAGTGACCTTGGCTAATGCCATTGATGAACAGTACAT
Source organism: Shewanella gaetbuli (assembly GCF_023284065.1). GTDB lineage: Bacteria > Pseudomonadota > Gammaproteobacteria > Enterobacterales > Shewanellaceae > Shewanella > Shewanella gaetbuli. Next base: position 342,377 of record NZ_JAKIKP010000001.1, read on the forward strand.
TGAAGCATTTGCGCAAGGGATGTGGTTTGAATACGAAGGGATTACCACTCAACCAGCAACCTTATTACCTATCACTAGCCATCAAGCAATTGTTGAATTAAAAGAAGGCAAATACCACCAAATTAAGCGGATGTTTGGCCGTTTCCGCAATCCCGTTATTGGGCTGCATCGTCAGTCTATAGGGAAGATTATATTAGATGAAAATTTACCAGCCGGAGAGTTTAGGGCGCTGACAGCAGATGAAGTTAATTGGGTGAAAATGTAAAGCCGAAGATAAAAAAGGGAGCATCTTGATGCTCCCTTTGTTCATTGTTGTGTACGTAGATTAAGCACTAGCGGCTTGTTGGTTGCGCTGCATTTGCAGTAACCATTTACCGTAAATGAAAATACCTACCGCAGAAATAATACCGATGGCCGCAATGATGTACCATGCCATCCCAATATTATTGGCTTCGTATAACATATGGGTAAGCTGTTGTGCTTCCATACCGGTAAAGTCGACTAAACGCATAAAGGCTTCACCTTGAGGAATGGCGTCAACATCGGCTTGGCTCATACCTTGGGTGACTAATTCATTTCGTGAAATCACTTCTTTAGAAGCATAAATTTGATACAGTTTTGGCGCAAAATAGCCTTCTAGTGTCCAACCTATACCTTGAGGCAGCATAACAAAACCTAAGTACATGGCTTTTTTGCCTTCTGGGGCAATATTCCCCATAAACTCGTTCTTTTTCGGGCTGATCATCATCTCACCCAAAGAGAACATGGCAATTGCTAGCACTATCATCCATGCGGCGTTAAATACTCCCACAAGCATGATGGCGGCAATACTTAAAATACAACCGATAAGCATGGCTGTGGTAATACGGTATTTTGCTGTGAACGCGGCCACTAAAAAGCAAGTGGTCATGATCATACCGGCATTTAAGTTCAGCATGCCCTCTGGCATGACTTTTGTGCCTTCGTTATTTAAGCCCAGCCAGAATTGTAAAATACCACTACTGGTGCCTTCAGGGCCAAATAGTGAGGTAACAATAATACTGGTATCAACCCACTCAGCAATATGAATAGGTAGTACATCAAATAACGAATTATATAAAAACCAGAAACCGGCAAATACCAGCATGTAATAAATCACTACTGGTTTTTTCAGCTCGTGTAGCGCATCTTTCCATAGCGCTTCTTGATGAATTTCACCTGACTTAACTTTACGGGCACGTTCAACACGTTCTTCTTTACCTGGTTCTTTATAAGCTAATAAGAATAGGAAGTTTAAAGAAATAATAGCCGCACACGCATAAAACACATTATCCCATGAAAGTTGACGCATATGTACGGCAACTAACGGGCCTAAAAAGCCACCAATATTAACGACTTGATAAAATATACCCCAAGCCATTGAAGTGTTTTCTCGCCGAGTAGATAGTACTAACGTGCCTTGAATGCCGGGTTTGAATATCCCTGTACCTGCCGCTAACAACATGGCTCCGGCTAAAAATCCCCAAAAACTTGGGAAAAGAGCCATCATCAAATAACCCATTATTTTTATAATGGTTGAAACAAAAATGGTTTCTTTGTAGCCCACTCGGTCAGAGATACCGCCGGTAAACACGGGGATAAAGGTTTGTAACATTGCCCATACAGCAATAATGATACCGTAGTCATGAAGGTCAATCCCTAAACCGCCTTCTGATACCGGTGATTTTGCATATAAACCCGCACTGGCTTTTACACCGTAATAGGCGATACGCTCGACCAGCTCCATACCGCCAACAAGCCAAAATATATAGCCTAAACTGGTGATGGAAGCCCACATGCCAAGCTGTTTTACTTCACTGAGGTCGTTACCTGAGTGTGAATTTTCACTCATAAGTTACCCTTTTTTATGGTTCTTATAACAATAGGTGGCAACACTTTACCCAATTTAAGCAAATTATCCAAAACAACCGTGACTATTTAACGGTGAGTGGCGGTAAATTGCTCAGTTTATGCTGAGGTGTGATTGAAGTTTGACTGAAAAGGGGGAATGAAAAAACGAGCTTAATAAGCTCGTTTTAAATAGGGAAGTTTAATAGCTTAAATTAGCCACAACACTTTTTATATTTTTTACCACTGCCGCAGGTGCATGGGTCATTACGGTTAATTTTTTCGCTTGCGGTAACCGCTTTAGGTTTATTCAGAATCCCATTTAACTCAACAATATCTTCCGCGCCGTCAGTCACAACACTAATGTTGGCAGCAAGGTTATTGTCATCAACCAGCTTTTGTACTTGCTGCAGACGTTCAGTTGAAGTTACCGTTAATGTCAGTGGGTTTTGCAAGGTCCCCAGCTTGGTTTGTCGCTTAGTGTTATAGCCACTTTCACCATAGGCGGGTTTAGGGGTTTTACGCCCTTTGAAGAAAAATTTGTCTGACATACTGTGTACCTTAATGACTCTTGAATCGGCTTTTGTTGCGTTGATGAAATCAGTTGCTAAAGTCGGTTGATTAAAATTGATGATAACTTGGCGCAGCTTATACAGTAATTGTCTGGTTTTGACTAATATAATTTACCTGTGAGAGTAAATAAAAATGCAGACTTGAGGATACAAGTCTGCATTTTGTATGTGCTATGAAAAATTAAAAGAATAACTGCATGATAATCAACATGATTAATACTGGGCAGATGAATTTCACATAAACCGGCCAAATACGCCAGAACACAGTATTGGTATTCACGCCTTCTTGAGCGGCAATGACGCTAATTAATTGGTTTCTATTCCATACCCAACCTAAGAAGATAGCGATGCCTAACGCGATAAGTGGCTGCGCTCGCTCAGTTGTTAAGGTGATGATTAAGCCAAATAGAGCCTCAAAGTTAAACACAATCACACTGGCCAATATTGCAATGGTTGCTCCAACCAGTAAGGTGGCGCGCTCACGGCTGATAGTTGTTTTTTCGACAATGTAGCTGGTGGGGACTTCAACAATAGAAATCGCTGAGGTTAAACCTGCTATGGTCATTAAGCTGAAAAACACGATGGCTAAAATATAATGACTTGCACCGCTAAAGGTATCAAACAGTGCAGGTAACACCGTGAATACTAAGGTGTCTGCGTTAAGTAGGCTGCCGTCTTCTGCAAAAATTTGCACGCCATTATGTTGGGCAACGTACATGGCAGGAATAATCATTAATGCCGCAAAAAAAGCTACAGAAGTATCGGTTAAAGTGACATAAGCGGTTAATTTACTTAAATCTTCTTTTTGGCTTAAGTACGCACCGTAAACCATCATTGCGCCAGTACCGACCGATAACGAGAAGAAGGTTTGTCCTAGCGCACCAATTAACACGTCTGTATCAAATACCATTGAAAAGTCTGGGGTAAACAACGCCTTTAAACCTTGCATTGCCCCAGGCTGAGTTAAAATGTAACCCGAACCACCAATTAACATTAGGATCAACATGGGCATTAATCGCTTTGACCAACGCTCAATACCTTGTTGTACCCCTTGTCTAATGACCAAGATGACCAATGCGATAAAGATTAAAGTGAAAACTAAATTACGAGATGCTGAAAACTCAGTTAACCAACTTGTTGCAGTAGGCAAGTTGGCCGCCTCGGTGATTGGTGAAATAGCAAAACTGATAAACCAACCAGACAATATGCTGTAAAAAGTACAAATTAAGGTTGCGGTAATAATTGAAATAAACCCAATCGATTTAGCCACTTTTTTAGCTATTGAATGGCTAGCTAATTTAGCCATGGCATCAGCTGGGTTGGTTTTTCCATGACGGCCAACCATCAATTCGGCAAGTAGCATTGGATAGCCAAGTAGCACAATAAGCACAGCATACATCAATAAAAATGCACCGCCGCCGTGGCTTGCCGCTTGAGTAGGAAACCCCCAAATATTACCTACACCAACAGCTGAGCCTGCTGCTGCCATAATAAAGCCGATTCTTGAACTAAATTGCCCATTTAATTGTGTTGCCATGAACTGCCGTTTTCCTGAATGAATAAATGTTTTAGGCGGCGGATTGTAGTGTTCAATATAAAATTCGCAACGAGATTTTATTGTCTTTATATGGTTATTTTGGGGTTATCTCTAGCGTTAAATGAGTTGTTTTTGATGTTAACTTTTAGGTGTCGATGTATTTATGGTGATTTGTTGTTTTGGGGCTGGGGTTTGTTGTATTAAACGCAATTTTATGGCGTTAAGTCGATTTTCAAAAAGGTGATCTTTGTCACGAAAGGGCGTTCTAAAGTCGTGTGCAGTTGTATTAAGTTTGTAATTATCATGGGTAGGCGATGTAACGATAGATCAAAGCTGCAACGACAAAACCGCCAAGTTAGAGGGCGGGGACTTAACCTGTCGATTACTCGGGTAAAGGAATGATTGATTTTTGCTTCACATGTTTAAGGACAAAACTAGAGTGGACTCCTCTGATATGCGGGTTAGAGGTGAGCTTTTCTAATAAAAATGTTTTGTAGTGAGCCATATCTTTTACCAACACTTTTAGTTGGTAGTCAGCGTCGCTACCGGTCAGTAGGCAACATTCTTGCACTTCATCATAAGCGGTTACGGTTGTTTCAAACTGTTCCAGTACTTCTTGGTTATGTTTTTCTAAACGTACTTGGATAAAAGCCGTTAAAGCTAAATCAAAATGAGTAGCACTTAATAAAGTGGCGTAACCGGCAATATAACCGGCATCTTCTAAAGCTTTAACTCTTCTAGAACACGGAGAAGCCGATAAGCCAACTTTAGTGGCTAATTCTTGGTTAGACAGCTTGCCTGACGTTTGCAGCAATTTAAGTATTTTTAAGTCAGTTTGATCTAGTTGCATTGGAGGCATGAGTTTTAATGTTCGCAAGAGTGGATAGTGACTAGTCTAACGAATTTGCTAGCATTGCTCTAGGTTGTAGAAACAAATATGCCGCTTATTATAAGCGGCATATTATGATTATCTGTCAGTGTGTTTTATCTGCTGCATGCGCAGTATTACTGACGGAGCCAATTAGTGACGGAACATTGCAGAGATAGACTCTTCATTGCTTACGCGACGAATGGCTTCAGCTAGTACAGCTGACATAGTAAGTTGTGATACTTTACCCACTTTAAGCATTTCAGGGCTTAAAGGTACGGTATCAGTCACAATCACTTCATCAATCACTGAGTTAGCAATATTTTGTGCAGCATTGCCAGAGAATACTGGGTGAGTCGCGTAAGCGAATACGCGATTTGCACCATGTTCTTTTAGGGCTTCTGCAGCTTTACATAGTGTGCCACCGGTATCGATCATGTCATCTACGATAATACAGTCACGACCTTGAACATCACCAATAATATGCATAACTTGAGCTACGTTCGCTTGTGGGCGACGTTTGTCAATAATCGCTAGGTCAGAGTCGTCTAATAGCTTAGCGACAGCACGAGCACGTACAACGCCACCAATGTCTGGTGAAACAACAACAGGGTTGTCTAACTTCTTAGCTAACATATCTTCAAGTAGCACAGGGCTACCAAATACGTTATCTACTGGCACATCAAAGAAACCTTGAATTTGCTCAGCGTGTAAGTCACAAGTTAATACGCGGTCAACACCTACACTTGATAAAAAGTCAGCAACAACTTTTGCAGTAATAGGTACACGGGCACTACGTACGCGGCGGTCTTGACGTGCATAACCAAAGTAAGGAATTACTGCGGTGATACGGCCAGCAGAAGCACGACGTAAAGCATCAACCATAACGATTAATTCCATTAAATTATCGTTAGTTGGTGCACAAGTAGATTGGATGATAAACACATCCGCACCACGTACGTTTTCGTTAATTTGAACACTGATTTCACCGTCGCTGAAACGGCCTACAACTGCGTCGCCAAGTTTGCAAAATAAACGTTCGGCAATCTTATTGGCTAGATTTGGGGTAGCGTTACCAGCAAAGAGCTTGATGTCGGGCACTTTATGAACCTCAGGTGTTTGCTTAAAGTTAGTGGCTAAACCCATCAATGCGGCTGCAATTTAAATGGGTTTAGAATAATTTAGTCGAGCTTATCTAGTCGATCCAATAATGGAGACTTATTTAGCCCTTTTGCGACAAAACCTTTCATGTTAGCTGGTAATAAAGCTAAAACATCAAGTGCTTGTTGCGAATGCTCGAACTCGCCAAACACGCATGCGCCTGTTCCGGTCATTCTCGACGGCGCATATTCTACCAGCCAGCTTAAGGCATTGGCAACTTGAGGGTGTTGTTTGATCACTAAGTTTTGACAATCATTTGTCCAACTATTGGACAGTAAAGTGTCCATACTCAGTTTGGGAGTGTCACGTTTTAACTCAGGATGTTGAAATATACTGCGAGTACAAACATGCACATCAGGGATGATAACTAGGTACCATTTTTCAGGCGGTGATACCGTTTTTAATTGTTCTCCCACACCTTCGGCAAAAGCCGCTAAACCATTAATAAACACTGGCACATCAGCGCCTAGCGTTAATCCAATTTTAGCTAATTCATGTACAGGTAAGTGGGTTTTCCACAATGCATTTAAGGCTACTAAAGTGGTTGCTGCATCTGAAGACCCCCCACCTAAACCGCCTCCCATTGGCAATAATTTGTCTAACCAAATGTCTGCACCACCATAATAATGGGTAGCTTCTTTTAAAGATTTTGCAGCTTTTAGAATTAAGTTATCGCTGTCAGGGACAGCCTCTGACATATTTGAATGAAGTCTAAGCTCTGGCGTTTCAGTGATGTGGAAATCAAGATAATCACAATGGTCAATAAATTGAAATAAGGTTTGCAGTTCATGGTATCCATCGGCGCGCTGCCCGGTAACATGTAAAAATAAATTTAGCTTTGCCGGAGCCGGCCAGCTTTTAGATTTTCGGTTGTTATGTTTCAACGTAATATCCTTGCTAATTGGATTTTGTTGTTAACGCTTGCCAAATATTAGACTGAATACGTATTTGTACGTCTTGTCGTTCTATTTTTAAGAGTCTGGGCACTTCAACACCACTTTGTTGCTGCCAACTGATAAAGCTTACTTGCCAATCGGCTTGAGGATCTGGACTGGTAAAGCTTAATATTTTACCGTCTTTATTATAGCTGATAACGTTATCATTGCTGCTAACTCTACCTGTTAACCAAAGTGGAATGTCGTCAAAGGGAATGGTGATACCACTGACAGAGCTTAACAAGGCTTGCGGGTTAGTATCTTGGTAATTTTTACCATCAACATTTAGCTCGGCTATACCCTGATCATCTTTTAATGTTAATACATTGGTGCCTAAAGGGGTGGTCAAACGTAATTCATTACCTTTAGTATGGTGAAACCAATATAAGTTAGTGCTAAATTTATCCGTTGATGATTTAACCGCTATTTTACCCTGCAATTCCCAGTGGCTGGCATCTGACACACTGGTGACATTAGTGGGTTGATATTCTTGTGTGGGTAAACTAGTACAAGCACTTAGCAACAACAGTAATGTAAAAGCAATTGCACTTTTTATTTGATTGAAACGCGGCAAAGTAAGCTCGTTTATAAATAAATGGTTAGTCTATGATACTGGGCAAAGTGGAAGTTGTAAAAATGCTTTTCGTTAAGCGCTTTAAGATTTTGTTACCATAAAGAAAAAATTAGACATATATTCGGTTTTGTTAACCCTAGTGTATTTTTAATCTGGTTGATTCAGTAGAATAGCCTAATTAATGATACCGAGAAGAACTTAGAACGAGTCACATGAGCCTAGTAGCAATCGGGATAAACCATAAAACCGCCACGGTAGATTTACGTGAAAAAGTGGCTTTTTCACCAGACAAAATACACGATGCGATGAAAAGTCTGGCTAGCAGAACGGCTAGCGGTGAAGCTGTGATCGTGTCTACCTGTAATCGCACTGAGTTATATTGCAACAATGCCAGTGAAGCCGACATTATTGAATGGTTACAAGATTATCATGGCTTGACCCATGAAGAATTGATGCCATGTATTTATGCTTATCAAGATCACACCGCCGTTAAGCACTTAATGCGCGTTTCTTCTGGATTAGACTCTTTAGTGTTGGGCGAGCCGCAAATTTTAGGGCAAGTAAAGCAGGCTTTTGTAAAAGCAAAAGAAGCTGGCACGACGGCTGTAACAATTGACAGGTTATTTCAAAATACCTTTTCAGTGGCGAAAAAAGTTCGTACAGAAACTGAAATAGGTGCCGCAGCGGTATCTGTTGCCTTTGCTGCTGTGAGTATGGCCAAACATATTTTCTCCAGCCTTAAAAGTACCAAAGTCTTGTTAATTGGTGCCGGTGAAACCATTGAATTAGTCGCAAAACATCTTAAAGATAATGAAGTAGATTCAATGATTGTGGCCAACAGAACCATAGAACGCGCACAAACAATGTGTGAAGAGTTCAATGCTACTGCCATCACTTTGCAACAAATACCTGATTTTCTTGCTAGTGCCGATATCGTGATATCATCCACTGCCAGCCCTTTACCTATATTAGGTAAAGGCATGGTGGAAAAAGCATTGAAACAACGTCGTCATCAACCGATGTTATTAGTGGATATTGCGGTTCCAAGAGATATAGAAGCAGAAGTCGGTGAGTTAGACGACGCTTTCCTTTATACTGTGGACGATTTACATAGTATCATTGAACAGAACATGGCTTCCCGTAAGGAAGCTGCCGAGCAAGCAGAATTAATAACTGAAGAGCAAGCGCACCTATTTATGGAGTGGGTTCGTTCTTTAGAGTCTGTTGACAGTATTCGAGAGTATCGCAGCCAGAGTGTGGCAATTAAAGACGAGTTAGTTGAACGAGCCTTGAACAAGTTAGCCCAAGGCGGCGATGGCGAACAAGTATTATTAGAGTTAGCAAATAGATTAACTAACCGTCTAATTCATGCTCCCACTCAGGCTTTAACGGCGGCGAGCCGTCAAGGTGATTTGAATACGTTAGGACAATTAAGAGTCGCGCTCGGATTAGATAAACACTAAGGTTAGCGAGCTAAATGAAAGAATCCGTTATCCGCAAGCTTGAAGGCTTGCTTGAGCGTAATGAAGAAGTATTGGCGTTATTATCTGATGCAGGGGTAATTGCTGATCAAGAGCGTTTTCGTGCTCTGTCAAAAGAATATTCACAACTTGAAGATGTGGTAAAAGGCTTCAAAGATTTTCAACAAGCCCAAGCTGATCTTGAATCAGCCAAAGAAATGCTTGAAGAAGATGACGCTGAAATGCGTGAAATGGCCCAAGAAGAAATTAAAGCCGCTAAACAAGAGCTTGAGCGTTTAGAAGGCGAGCTACAAATTTTACTTCTGCCCAAAGATCCCAACGACGATAGCAATGCGTTTATGGAAATTCGTGCTGGAGCAGGTGGTGACGAAGCGGCTATTTTTGCCGGTGACTTATACCGTATGTACAGCAAATATGTTGAAGCCAATCGCTGGCAAATGGAAGTCATGAACCTTAACGAAGGTGAACATGGCGGCTTTAAAGAAATTATTGTTAAAGTCAGCGGTGAAGGGGTTTACGGCAAGTTAAAATATGAGTCAGGCGGGCACCGTGTTCAACGTGTACCAGAAACTGAATCTCAAGGCCGTGTTCATACCTCTGCTTGTACTGTTGTTGTTATGCACGAAGTGCCTGAAGCGGAAGCGATTTCAATTAACCCTGCTGACTTAAAAGTGGATACTTTTAGAGCTTCAGGTGCGGGTGGACAGCACGTTAACAAAACTGACTCTGCGATTCGTATTACCCATATTCCAACGGGGATTATTGTCGAGTGTCAGGATCAGCGTTCGCAGCATAAAAATCGTGCACAAGCCATGAGCGTACTAGCTGCACGTATTCAAGCGGTTGAAGATGAAAAGCGTCGTAGTGAAGAAGAGTCAACCCGTCGCAGCCTTGTTGCCAGTGGTGATCGTTCTGAACGTATTCGTACTTATAACTACCCACAAGGGCGTGTAAGTGACCACCGTATTAACCTAACACTGTATCGTTTAGGTGAAGTTATGGAAGGCGACTTAGATGCATTGCTTGATCCTATCATGCAAGAACATCAAGCCGATTTACTTGCCGCATTATCTGGCGACTAAGGATTCTTTTTGTCTCAGTCTTCTTACTCAACCATCGCAGAAGCCCAGCAATGGGCTTTTTCGCAATTAGCTTCCACTTCAGAGTCGGCACATGTTGATGCTGAAGCTTTGTTACTTTATTGCCTAAATAAACCCCGTAGTTTTATTTATACTTGGCCTGAACGTGCGTTAACGGTTGAGCAGTTTAAACACTTTCAACAGATGATTAAAAAGCGTCAACAAGGTAAACCTGTGGCGCATATTATTGGTGAGCGTGAGTTTTGGTCGTTGCCGTTTATTGTTAATGAATCAACTCTGATCCCACGTCCTGATACTGAAATTCTGGTTGAAACCGCGCTTAATTTAGCGATGCGATTTAATGCCAGAGTGTTAGATTTAGGCACTGGCACTGGGGCTATTGCGTTATCATTAGCTCATGAAAAGCCCAAGTGGCGTATTACCGCAATTGATAAAGTCGCTGAAGCGGTGGAACTCGCTAAAGCCAATAGAGCAAATCTAAAGTTAGATCATGTAGAAGTACTACAGTCTGATTGGTTTCAAGCCGTAAAAGACCGCGACTTTGACTTAATTGTCTCTAACCCGCCTTATATTGATGAGCAAGATGAGCATTTAAATATGGGCGATGTGAGGTTTGAGCCACAAAGTGCGCTTACTGCTGCAGATGAAGGTTATGCCGATATCTTTCATATTGCAGATAAAGCTCGCGAGCATCTGCTACCTGGCGGCTACTTATTACTGGAACATGGTTATCAGCAAGCGTTAAAAGTACGCCAAAAGTTGGTTGATTTAGGTTATCAAAATGTCGCAACGGTGAGAGATTTCGGCAGCAATGACCGTTGTACTATCGGAACTTGGGTAAGTTAGCGTCTTACCTTTACTACGCGATATTGGAATGCGGTTAGTTTATCAAGTAAACTAGCCGCTATTTTTATTCTTGTCTAAATGAGAAAAACAATAATGGAAACATTTTACAGTTTATACCCAGCGGTTAAGCATTCACATATGTTGCTGGTAGCCCTGAGTGTGTCATTTTTTGTACTCCGTTTTGGATTACATTTACGTCAGTCTCCATTAATGGAGAAGAAGTTTCTTAAAGTTGCCCCTCACGTCATTGATACTTTCCTACTGGTGTCTGGTTTTACACTTTGCTTTATGATCAAACAGTATCCGTTTGTTGACCCTTGGATGACCGAAAAAATCATCTGTGTCATTGCTTATATTGCATTGGGGATCATGGCGCTGAAGTCTAACCGAAATAAACTGTTCAAGTTTTTTGCCTTCATCGGTGCTATCGGTTGGTTAGTGCTAGCGGCAAAGCTGGCTCATTTTAAACAAGTCGTATTAATGGGTTAATTGATTTTTAATGGCAAAACTTCAACTTGATAATGCAGTTTCTATACCTGAAACTGCATTTGAGCTATCTGAACATTTAGGTTTTTCACGTGCTCAGCCCGCATTGTGGGCATGGTATGAAATAGCAGGCTCGGTTCTTAGCCACTACGTGGTGGATCAACATGCTCGCTTAGAAAGACTTCTTAACTGGTTTTATCATGATTTAGGCTTTCAGCCTCGTGAAGATTACTTCAGTGTCGAAGCCGCTGATTTATGTTATTGCGTGCTTAAAAGACAAGGAAATAGCACGACATTGGCGACCTTATTAGTGCTATTAGCTAAACAATTAGATTTACCTCTTGAAGCGGTGTTATTGCCGGGCCAAACGGTGTTGCGAATTAAATTGAATGATCAGATTAGCTATTATGATCCCCTCACGGGCAACGCGTTAACACGTAATCAATTACACAATCTAGTGCGTGGCGAATTAGGTAATGCGGCAAAGTTAAAACCTAGCCATATTAAGCCAGCAAGCATCAAGCGTTTAGTTACTAGAATGCTGCATGAACTAAAAGCGGGTTGTATTGTTAGTCAAAAATACGAGCAGGCGATGGAGTGCTGTAATTTACTGCTTCAGTGGCACCCAGATGATGTGACTTTAAATCGAGAAAGAGCGTTTATTGCGCAGCAGTTAGGCTGTATTAAAGTGGCTATTTCTGATTTACAGCACTTTATCGATAACAGCCCCCACGATCCTGTGATTGAATTAGTTAAGATGCAATTAAAAGAACTGAGTCAACATTCACAAACTTATCATTAGGCGTTAACTGTTTTTTTAAGCTAATTTTTTAGGCTTTTATCGCTTGATATAAGGCAAGGTTGGGGATGTTTAACCGCCATCGGCATGACGCCAATAAATAATAAATGGCTGAGCCATAGCGCTTAGCAAGTGCATTTGTAAGGGAGAATACAGTATGACATCGTCGGCAATGGTTACAAATGATGCCACAGCACTGGGCTTATTAGCTGCTATTTTAGGGTTTGTTTTCTATACCAGTGCTTCGTCGCACCCGTTTTGGACCAAGTTCTATAAATTCATCCCAGCGTTATTGTTATGCTATTTTTTACCCTCGTTATTGAACACTTTTGGGATTGTCGATGGTGAAGCGTCTAACCTTTATTATGTCGCCTCTCGTTATTTATTACCTGCATGCTTAGTGTTACTCATTTTAAGTGTCGATTTAAAAGCCATATTAGGCTTAGGCCCCAAAGCGGTCATCATGTTTCTAACAGGCACATTAGGGATTGTTATTGGTGGGCCGATAGCCTTGTTATTGGTGTCATTTATTGACCCGTCATTGATTGGTAATAATGGCCCAGATGCGGTTTGGCGTGGCATGACCACGTTAGCTGGTAGCTGGATTGGTGGTGGTGCTAACCAAGCAGCAATGAAAGAAATTTATGGAGTGGGCGGGGAAATCTTTTCTGTCATGATAACGGTTGACGTTATCGTGGCCAATATTTGGATGGCCGTATTGTTATTTATGGCCTCAAGAGCAAAAGAAATAGATGCTAAAACAGGGGCTGATACTTCAGCAATTGATGTTTTAAAAGCTAAAGTTGAAAAGTACCATGCGGAGCATGCCAGAATTCCAACTCAAAAAGACTTAATGATGATTGTGGCTGTGGGTTTTACGGTTACCGGAATCGCCCATTTTGCGGCTGACTTTTTAGGGCCATTTTTTGAAACCCATTACCCATGGACGGCTGATTATAGCTTAACCTCTAAGTTTTTCTGGTTAGTGATATTAGTGACCAGTATTGGCTTAGCGTTGTCTTTTAGTCCGGTCAGGCACCTTGAGGCCGCTGGAGCATCAAAAGTGGCAACGGCATTTTTATATATTTTAGTAGCAACCATTGGCTTACATATGGACGTGACTAAAATTTTAGATACACCGATATATTTTCTCGTTGGCATAGTGTGGATGTTAGTTCATTCAGGATTTATGCTATTGGTAGCGAAATTGATTAAAGCGCCATTATTTTATATGGCAGTAGGTAGTCAAGCGAACGTAGGTGGTGCGGCTTCTGCGCCAGTAGTTGCGGCTGCATTTCATCCTGCATTAGCGCCAGTGGGTGTGTTGCTAGCTGTTCTTGGCTATGCTTTAGGCACATACATGGCTTGGCTATGTGGTCAGTTTTTACAAGTTATTGGCGGATAACGCTAAGAAGGTCAAATGAATCAAAAAACCATTGAAATAGCAAACAGCATTCAAGTTGCAAATGATAAACCCTTTGTATTATTTGGTGGCATGAATGTACTTGAGTCTCGCGACTTAGCCATGTCTATCGCTGAGCATTATGTTGAAGTGACTCAAAAGCTGGGTATTCCTTACGTATTCAAAGCGTCTTTTGATAAAGCTAATCGTTCGTCTGTTCACTCATACCGTGGGCCAGGAATGGAACAAGGGCTGAAGATTTTTGAAGAAATTAAAAGCACCTTTAACGTGCCGATTATTACTGATGTTCACGAGACATACCAGTGTAAGCCTGTTGCTGAAGTAGTTGATGTTATCCAGCTACCAGCATTTTTAGCCCGTCAAACAGATTTAGTGGTGGCTATGGCTGAAACTGGCGCCATTATTAACGTTAAAAAACCGCAGTTTTTAGCGCCACATGAAATGCGCCATATTGTTAAAAAGTTTAATGAGGCAGGCAACGATAATATCTTGCTTTGCGAACGCGGCAGCTGCTTCGGTTATAACAATTTAGTGGTTGATATGTTGGGTATGGACGAGATGAAACAATCCGGATATCCGGTTATTTTTGATGCGACCCATGCATTACAACGTCCTGGTGGACGAAGTGATTCTGCCGGTGGTCGTCGCGCCCAAGCTACTGAGTTAGCGCGAAGTGGTATGGCGCTAGGTATCGGCGGGTTATTTATTGAGGCTCATCCTGATCCGGATAATGCAAAATGTGATGGTCCATGTGCGTTGCCGCTACATCAGTTAGAAAACTATCTTACCCAGATGAAAGCCGTAGATGACTTAGTGAAGTCATTTGACTATATCGATACCAGTAAGTAATGCTGAACTGCTATTAATCTTCATTAAGCCCTGATAACTCAGGGCTTTTTTGTCAGTAATTGCTAACTATACCAATCTTGATAAATAATTTCTCACCCTAGCTTGTTAAAATACTCGATAACAGCGTTAGATTTTTTGATTGTAGAATAACTACTTATCGAAAAAATCTGCCTTGTTCTCATGTATTTTTCCTACGCTAATTATGATCACTTACTTATCGTGATTGGTATTATTAAATATTGGATGCTTAAAATAAGGAAGCTGTAGCAAATGTGGATTGCATTTACGGTATTAGCGGCCTTTATGCAGGCTTGGCGAAATGCGTTTCAAAGCCAACTGAGTAAAGACGTTAACGTTGCTGGTGTTACCCTAGCTCGATTTATTTGGGCTGGGCCTATTGCGTTAGTTTATCTTATTGGTCTTTATTGTTGGCAGCCAGTCAGTGCGCCCCAATTTAACGGCAACTTGTTAATGTTTGTGGTTGGCGCATCATTAATGCAAATTCTGGCAACAGGTTTAATGGTTAAGCTTTTTAAAATGAAAAACTTTGCCGTGGGCGCTGGGTTAGCTAAAAGCGAAGCGCTTGTTGCCGCCATATTGGGTATGTTGTTTTTTGGCACACAATTAGACTTAATTGGATGGATTGGGGTCGTGATTGGCGGTGTTGCTATTATGCTGTTAAGCACTGTTCAAGGAATTAAGCAGTTATCCCTAAAAACAGTATTGCTAGGGTTGGCTTGTGGTGGGGCGTTTGCATTAACGTCCTTGTGGGTCAGGGAAGCAAGCTTACAATTAACCTTGCCCTATACGCATAGTGCCGCATGGGTGTTATTTGCCGTGATTAGCTTACAAACATTGATACTCACAACGTACTTATGGTTTTACGATAAGTTGACCTTACAAGCATTATTTCAGCGGCCTAAACTGACGCTATTAATTAGTGTTTGCAGCTGTATTGGTTCTATAGGTTGGTTTACAGCAATGTCTCTGCAGGCAGTGCCTTATGTGAAGACATTGGGGCAAATAGAAGTGTTTTTTATGCTGCTTATTTCGCATTTTTGGTTAAAGCAGCAAGTAAAAATTAACGATATGCTTGGGCTCATTTTGATCGCCATCGCCGCCGTTTTAGTGATGTGGAATTAATGTTCTAGGGCTTGTATTCGCTGTAAACAGGTTAGGTTAGCAGGTGTTTGAATACCGTGATATTGGGCTCGCGCAACCACATAACCACTAATATAAGCAATTTCAGTGGGCCGTTGGTGATTGATATCTTGCAGCATGGAGGAGGTGTTATTGGCAGTAAAGTGAATCACTTCATCGACCATGGTAACCATGTCGACATTGGTTAAATCAATGCCATCAAGTTTGGCTACGGTGATGCACTCTTCAATAATCGTTAATATCTCGGTTTGATAACACGCTTCAGCCAGTTGACCATTTTTGCATTGGTAAAATGCTGTTAGCGGATTAATGGCACAATTAATCACCAGTTTCTGCCATAACGCGGTGGTGATATTTGCGTGCCATGTGGCATTAGGTATTTGCTCAAGTAAAAATGATTTGAAATGTTCAGCTAAGGGTTGGCCACAATAATGGCCTATTAAGGTTTTTCCATTGCCCGTATGAGATACGTTCCAAGGTGCATTTTTTAACGCCCCTTGCGAGGTGGTGGCTAAGCTTAATCCCATATCAGGATAGTGTTGTAATAATTCGGCGACATTACGGTGCGGCCCCATACCGTTATGCAATAACATTATTTGGCAGTTCGGTTTAAGCCTATCGATAACAGGTGTAATCGTTTCAACGACTTGATAGGCTTTGACACACACAATAAGTAAATCTAATTGTGCAATTTCAGCAGCATCTTGGCCTAGTATTTCCACTGAACCATGTTGAGTGTTGTTATCTAAACCCGTAAAGCTCATTGGTTGAATAAACGATTGCGGGCTGCGGGAAATTAAATGAATTTTATGCGCGTTTGATGTCCCTGTATTTAATTGGGCAAACAATAATTGGCCTATAGCCCCTGCACCAATAATACCTATACTCATTTAGTCGGTTCTCATTGAATTAATCATCAGCATATCTTACGCAGCAATGGGAAGATTACCCGCGCTTTTGGGCTAATTTTTGATATTTTGCCATACAAAACTGCACTAAAAAGAACAGTAATATGCCCACTAAATCAGCAATGATATCGCCTAGTGAAGCGCTTCTATAGGGAAGTCTTGATTGAACAAGCTCAATAAAAATGGCATACACTGTCAATTGTCCGAACAAGTAGTACCATCTTGGTTTGAAGGCATAATGAGCCAGAAAGGCTAAGCAGAAAAAGCTGCCCACATGACCCACTTTGTCCATATGTTCAAATGTTTGAGGGTAATTTGGCTTGGAAAACACTAAATAGCTGATGACGACGATGGCTATTAATAACGCCAGTTTAAATGCATTTCGAAAATTAATCACAAGCGTTATATCAATCTTTAGCAGAGTAAAACAGGTTTTAATCATATGAAAATGCAGCTAGAAAGTCATCCTTATTCAATCTGGTTATGCTAAAAAACACTATTTAGGTTAATATATTGGCAATTTTAAAGTACTAATTTTGGTGAATGCTATGCCCTCTATGGATATTGTTTCAGAAGTCGATAAAGTTGAACTACGTAATGCGGTTGATAATGCGCGTCGTGAACTCGATAAGCGTTTTGACTTTCGCGGTAAAAATCCGGCCATCGAGTTAAAAGATTTTTCAGTGACCTTATCTGCTGATGATGATTTTACCTGTAATCAAATGGTTGATTTATTTCGAATGCAATTAAGTAAACGTAATGTTGACCCCGCTTCTATGGAAGTAGACGATAAACCACTGCATACAGGTAAAACATTTTCGTTAAACGTAAAGTTTAAAGAAGGCATTGAAACCTTAATCGCTAAAAAACTGGTTAAGGTGATTAAAGACAGCAAGCTGAAAGTACAAGCCAGTATTCAAGGTGACTCTGTACGAGTAACGGGCAAAAAACGTGACGATTTACAAGCAGTAATGCGTTTAGCTAAAGAGTCAGAGCTTGGTCAACCTTTTCAGTTTAATAACTTCCGCGATTAAAGACTTACCCGCATTAAAAAAGGCGCTTAATGCGCCTTTTTAGTTCAACTTTTAGATTAGCGTTAGCTGTTTTCGGTTTGTTCATCAGAGCGCGTTTGCTGTTTATTGTTAGCTTTATTCAATAGCGTGATTAATATTAATACTGGAAAGCCGATTAAGCTCGCCGCAATGAAAAAGTTAACATAGCCGAATGCATTGACATAAGTTCCAGAAAATCCAGCAATAAATTTAGGGAACAACAACATAATTGACGACAACAACGCGTACTGAGTGGCACTATAACCACTGCTGGTTAAGCTTGATAAATAGGCAATAAATGCAGCAGTAGCAATACCTGCACTAAAGTTGTCGACCGAAATGGCGAAAGTTAAAAATGAAATGTCGTAACCAATATAGGCTTGCCACGCAAACAGCAAGTTGGTGAATGCGACCAAAAAAGCGCCTAAAAATAAAATTTTCATGGTACCGTAGCGCATAATCAATACTCCACCCGCACCCGCACCAATCAGTGTCATGATCAATCCATAGACTTTACTTAAAAAGGCAATTTCTTCTTTACTAAAGCCCATGTCGACATAAAACACATTAGCCATAATACCCATAACAATATCGGATATGCGGTAACAGGATATAAGCAACAATATTAATATTGCGGATTTGCCATAACGTTTAAAGAAGTCTACAAAAGGCAACACGCTGGCGCTGTATAACCAGGCTAATATTTTGGCCACTTTTTTGGGGTAGCGAGAGGCAAACTCTTGTTGTAAAGCTTGTTCTTGTTGGTCGGCGTCACGAGTATCCACTTGCGGTTCTTTAGCACAAAGCGTGGTAATTAATCCTACACACATTAGTAGTGCCATCACAAAATAAGCGGTTTGCCATGATGCTAGGTTATAGTCTTGGCTGTCTGGCGATACCCATGCGGCAATGGTTAATGCTCCCGCAGTGGCGACTATCATTGCTGAGCGGTAACCTACCTGATATGCCGCGGCTAATGCAGCCTGCATTTTTTCGGGGGCGGATTCTATTCGAAAAGCATCAATAACAATATCTTGAGTTGCTGAAGCAAATGCTAATAACAGCGCAAAAAGAGCAAGTCGCTCTAAATCTTCAATTGGGTCACATAAAGACATACCAATAATAGCGGCCACCAGACACAGCTGGGCAAAGATCATCCAGCCCCGTCGTCGGCCAAAAAACGCGGTAAATACAGGTAATGACATTCTATCGACCAGCGGTGACCATACCCACTTAAAAGCATAGGTTAGTGCTATCCAGCTAAAGTAACCAATGGCAGCTCTATCGACTCCGGCTTCTCTTAACCAAAAGCTCAAGGTTGAAAAAACCAACATCAAGGGTAAACCAGCTGAGAAACCTAAAAGCAGGAGAATAAGGACGCGTTTATGGTAATAAACGGCCATTAGATCACGACAACGGCTTAATATATCTGACATGAACAACTTAGATTTTTGATAGTAATGGACTTAGCTTACGGTGTGTTATTCGATGGTACAAGCCATTGGGGGCTAAAAAATAAAATCAATGGCTTGTATAAAGTATTGAGAGGAGTTTACGGCCTGATGCCAACACAGCTTTGAGGAAAACGACCGCCTGTTTTAATGTAATTACAACATTCATCAACTTGATTTCTGAGATGTAAATTGCCTCTAATTGCCCACTCAGGCCATTTATCAAAGCAGTGTAGTAAATGCCAAAAAACTTTTTCAGTATCTGATTGGTTGATATCGAGAGTGGCTGATTTTTCAGTAAGGTGTTGCCACTCTTCAAGCGTATCCCACAGGTACAATTTAATTTCTTGGTATTCTAATTGATTGTCTAAAAATGCTTTACCATAAAAGGCAAGTTGAGGCGCTTTGGTTTCAAAAAAATCATCGGCTGTCATATTACGGTCCTTGATATTAAAACTGAAATGAATGCATGAGGAACACAGCTTTTAAATTCAATTAGAGTATAGACGCTAATTTTGTTGACGCGCTAAAACAAGTGCATAATTAATGTTTGTTAAATTTTTATTAGCGGCTAATGAGAAGGGGGATTTTTATCGGGCGTGATTTGTTGAAAATTGATTGAGCTTGCCGATGCAGTAATTTACACCGGCAATATTGAGGATTATTTGGGGGAGCTTATCTTGGCAGTAAAGTGGCTTTTTTCAATACAATTGGTGTGACAGGAAAATCAGGCCAGTTTAATGTTTGATTATTTTCTGTTGGCACCAGTGACATAGCTTCTAATACATCCATCCCTTCCATCACTTCACCAAATACGGCATAGCCCCAACGACGCTTTGACGGGTCTAATTTTTTGTTATCAGCTACGTTAAAATAAAACTGGCGAGTGGCTGAATGCGGGTCATTGTCTCTGGCCATTGCAATGGTGCCTAGGCCGTTTGATAAACCATTTCCTGATTCGTTAATCACCGGATCCATAGCGGGTAACTCTTCAAGTTTAGGGTTTAAGCCTCCACCTTGAACAACAAATTCACTTATTACTCGATGAAATAGGGTGTTGTCGTAATCCCCCTTAACGACATAAGTTAAAAAATTATCAACCGTGCGCGGGGCGCGAGTTCTATCGAGTTCGACAACAATTTTCCCCATGCTGGTATCAAATTCTACCTTGGGGTATAGCGTATCAGGTTGAATATCAATTTTGGCGTGAGCCGCGACTGACACCAGTAAAATAAGTGCACTGAAGATGCTCATCATTAGACGTAACATAATAAAATCCCTGTGGTTATTTTTCTAAGAATTGGTGAAGTTCATTATCGTTTAAAATTTCTGTGGTGAGCTTATCAATGAGCTTATTGATATCCAACTCAAGGGTTGCAAAGTCAGGGCTTAGTGGGCCTTTTAAGTAACCGTTTCCACTAAATGTTTTAGTAAACTCTTGAGTTGAATTGCTTGCTTTGACTTTAATCACTAAGCGGGTTTTAGCTTCATAATTTAGCGTGTTATCAATAACATCTGTTAGTAAGTACTCAAGCTGGAATTGTACTCGTTTAGGTGCTGCAGGGTCGATAACATAGCCCGCTTTGCCCATGCCTCGTCTAAAGATAGAGTCAAGTTGCACTCGAATAGGTTCGCTAGTACTAACAAGTCTGGGTTGTTTTGGAGCTTGATCAAACTGAACCACATAGTTTTTTGAGCGCGTGTCGACAACCTCAACCCCAATCGGTACGTCCAGCTGAGTGTGTAAGTTTACCGGCCCTAGTGTGGGATTTAAGGCGATGTGTGTTGGCTCAAAGCTTGCGCAAGCCGTGGTTAATAACGCACATAACAGTAAGTATATTGATTTTTTCATGATGACTTATAAAAACAGGTTGTTAACAAAGCATAGATGGCTAAAGGATAACAGAAATTGCGATGCTTAATACAGTCAGCCAAGTAAGATTTGTGTCATTTTAGCTGGTTGACAATTGATATTTATACGGTCAAGTTATCACTCATAATAATATTTAAGGTAAACACGTTTTATGCCGCTTGCTCAGCCGCAAATCGCGCCCGAAAAATTAATTGATTCTGATGGTCAACCACATTATGGCTTATTTGATGGTGTTGTTAATTCATTAAATGTGAAGGCATTTAAGTATTATAACGAGATGGATAAACCCGCATCAATTCTGGCTAAGTATCTTGATTTTAAACAGTTTCAGTTTGTAAGCATTGTCACTCAGCGTTATATATTAGGTTTAGCTATTGCTGATATTCGGTACGCGGCCTCTAGTTTTTGCTACCTTTATGACATTAAAGCCAACAGGATGGTTGAGTCTGCTTGGTTACGTCCTTTGGGCATAGGTTGCCAACTCAGTCATTCTCCGTTTGAAGGTAAGGCAAAGGTTGGCAGTTCTGCACATCATTTTGAATTTGATATTGTTGATGGTTGCTGGCATGTGAACATTCAACTTACTAATATTCAAGCTAAGCTAAAGTTGCTTGCTCCACCGCTCAGTCTGCCTTTAAGTTTGTGTACCCCAACGGGCTACAATGGCTGGACCTACACCCAAAAACATAATGCTTTAGCCGTAACTGGGCAGCTTACTATTCATCAAGAACCACAACCATTACAAAATGCCTTAGCGAGCTATGATTTTTCAGCAGGTTATATGCGTGAGAAAACCGCTTGGCGTTGGGCCTCGCTTAATGCGATGACCCCACAAGGCGCTATTGGATTTAACTTAGCGGCGGGCGTGAATGAAACAGGTAATACAGAAAATGTGTTTTGGGTTAACGGCCAACGCTACTTTTTAGGGGCCGCTAACTTCCATTTTAATCGACATATTAGTGACGGCTTTTGGCAAATATCGACCAACGACGGACGAGTTGATGTTATTTTTAGGTCACTTAATTGTCGTAAGGAAAAACTGAACTTAGGGTTTATTAAAAATAACTTTCGTCAATATATTGGATATTTTAGTGGCGTTGTTATTGGTGATGATGGGGTTAAATATCAAATCAACAATCAACTAGGGTTAACTGAAGACCATTTTGCTAAGTGGTAACCGTGCCGCCGAACACGTAAACGGTTGAGTTTGTATAAGTGGTTTATTGGCTTTCAATTAAAGGATTTAAATGGATTTTAGCTGGTTAATTTCTCACCCAGAAGTACTGTTGCTGGTATTAGCACCGGCATTTTTTATATGTATTGGGGTTGAATGGTTAGTGAGGCACCGCTTACCTGACTCGGCACAATATCGACCTGTTGAAGTAATGTGTAATTTTGCTTTAGCGGCAATGCACCAATTGGCTGATTTATTAACCGGGCTGTTAATTGCAAAGTTTTATTTAATGGTATTTGGTTGGCGTTTATTTGATATTGAAATGTCAGTGTTGATGTTTGTGGTGTTAATGATTGCCCAAGATTTTTGTTATTACTGGTTTCATCGCGCTAGCCATCGAGTACGTTGGATGTGGGCTGCCCATGTGGTGCACCATAGCTCTGAACATATGAACTTTACTACCGCATTCAGACAAAGTTTTATGTATCCATTGGCGGGAATGTGGCTATTTTGGATACCGCTTATTGTGTTAGGTTTTGATCCTCAATGGGTAGTGTTTGTGGTGTTATTGAACTTAGGCTTACAATTTTTTGTCCATACGCAACTTATCCATAAGTTAGGCTGGCTTGAGTGGGTATTTAATACGCCTTCGCACCATCGAGTTCACCATGGCCGAAATCCGCAATATATTGATAAAAACTATGCCGGTGTTTTGATTATTTGGGATAAATTATTTGCGACTTATGAGCCTGAAGTTGAAAAAGTTGACTACGGTATTACCAAGCCTGTGAATACCTTTAACCCTATCAAAGTGACCTTGAGTGAATGGCTAGATATGGTGAAAGAATTGGCTAACCCTAAACTGAGTTGGGCGCAAAAATGGCAGGTGATTTTTGCGCCGCCGCAAACGCAGCCTATAACTGAGGAGTTACTTGATAAGGCAGCCGTTAAGGCTGCTGGGTCTAGTAACACAAACGGTAATGCTGAAAGTTAATTACTGCTTAATAGCCTGTAAAATAACAAACTTTCCATTAGAGGCTACCGTGTGGCAATTTTTGAAAATGCGCTTTAATTTGACGTGATAAGCCAAATGTCTATTACCAACAACATGTAAAACGCCACCGCTAGATAATGCTTTATAAGCATCTAAAAACATTTGCCAAGCGATATGGTCAGTAATCGCTTCGCCTTGATGAAATGGTGGGTTGCACAGCACTAAATCGGGTTTAACATCAGTTAAATGAGTTAAACAGTCATCCCAATGAAATACCGCCTTATTGGTGAGATTGTTGTTGTTAAAATTCATTTCTGCTGAGGCCACAGCCATTTCTGAGTCGTCAACAAAGTGAATTTCAGCCTGCGGATAAAGCTGTGCGGCTCTTAACCCCAATACACCATTACCGCAACCTAAATCTATTATGCTGTGGTACTCGCCTTGAGGCATATTGTCTAGCATGATGCGCGCACCAATATCGAGTTTATTGGCGGCGAAAACATTGGTGTAGTTACTGATTGTTAAACCTAACTCGTCAATGTTCCATGAAACTGGCGCAGGCATTTTGCGGGTATTGCCATCACTGACACAATGGATAACCCGCGTTTTTTTCCAGGTTAAGCTAGCTGAAGCTGGGCCTAAGTTCTGCTGGATAAATTGCAATAAAGCCTGATTAATCGACTTTGCTTTTGCGGCAATAAAGACATTTGTCCCTTGGGGTAATACCTGAGATAACCTTTGTAATTGATAACCAAAATAGCTTAAGTTTTTCGGCAGCTTCATTAAGACTAATTCAATGTTATCAGCTAGAGGGGCGCGGCTATTAACGGTTTGAATCTGTTCGCCACTGAGCTCATTAATGGCTAGATTTTGTTGTGCGCCTAATTGGCTGGTTTTAGCATCGGTTTCTACCACCATAGGCCATTGAGGATCAAGGCGTGTTAATGCACATTGCAATGCACCAAAACTGTCATTAATAACCGCAGTGACAACAGGTTGTTGCTGGCTTTCCTTTAAGTGCTTAATTAAGTGTTCGTCACCGGCATCCCAAGCTTGTAGGTTAGATTCTTGCTTTTTAGGGTAACGATATAAATTAAGCTCAATGTTTTGGCAAGAAAATAGCGTGGGTGTCATGGTGGTACCTGAAATAAATAGCAACAAAGCCGATAATTATCGCAGTTAAGCTTAAAGATTGAAATGCTTTAAGGCTATATCAGTATATTTACTTGAACGTAGATTGGGTAAAAAGGTTAATATGACACAGGTGGTCAATGACCATAATGATACATTTAGCGTAAACCGATAAACATAAAGGATTATTATGAAAGGTGCAGGTGGAACAAGTGGCGGTATAGGGTCATTTTTTATTGGGTTAATCATGATGTGTGGTGGTTTTTATATGCTACTAAAAGCCATAAAAGTCACCAGTTCATTTGGCTTTGGTTATAGCTTGTATCATGTTGGCGGCATGAATTTAACCAGCGGTATGATTATGATCCCGTTTATGTTCGGGGTCGGACTTATTTTTTATAACTCGAAAAACCTATTGGGTTGGTTGTTGACTATAGGATCTTTAGTGGGGTTGATTTTTGGGGTTATAAGCTCGATCAATTTCCGTTTTACCCATATGAGTGCCTTCGATCTTATTGTGATTTTGGTGCTCAGTGTGGGCGGCCTAGGTTTGTTTCTTCGTTCATTAAAAAATATTGAAAAGCGTTATCCCGATGCATAAAACTCTTACACCTGCTACTGCTATTAAACACAAAAACCAGCAAGTTTTACCTTGGATTTTTAGTTTTTTAAAACCGTATAAACTCAAAGTTTTTGCTGCAATTGTATTTTTATTTATAGGTTCATTAGCTTGGCTGTCTCTTGGTCAAGGCGTAAAAATGATGGTTGATGAAGGTTTTATTGCGGATAACTCAGGCAGATTAAACGAGATTATTGCCTTTATTGTGGCCATCACCTTTGTTAGTGCTAGCGCAGTATTTTGTCGTTTTTATTTAATGACTTGGCTAGGTGAGCGGGTGAGTGCTGATATTCGTTTAACGGTTTTTTCTCACTTATTGAATTTATCTCCCGCTTTTTTTGCATCAGAGCGCCCCGGCGAGGTTATTTCTCGGTTCACAGCGGATAGCACTTTATTACAAAGTGTTGTCGGCTCCAGTTTATCAATGGCGTTACGTTCCTGTGTCACGGTTTTAGGTGGCTTGGTGATGATGGGCTTCACCTCGTTTAAATTAACTGGCTTGGTATTACTTGCGGTGCCTTTGGTGCTGGGGCCAGCGGTGTTTTTTGGCAAAAAAGTGCGTGGTTTGTCCCGCCAAAGCCAAGATAGAGTGGGTGATTTAGGCGCTCATATTGACGAAACCTTACATGAAATTCATACGGTTCAAGCATATACCCATGAAGCTAAGGACAGGCAATCGTTTACCGCTTGCGTTGAAGCCGTTATGGATGCAGCCAAAGGAAGAATTTTTTACCGCGCTTTATTGATATCGAGTGTGATGTTATTGAGTATTTGTGCCATTGCTTTTGTAACTTGGGTTGGGGCGCAAGATGTTATGCAGGGCAGTATTTCAGCGGGGGAGCTTTCGGCTTTTATGTTTTATGCGGTGATGGTTGCTGGTGCGGTGGCAACTATTAGCGAAGTATTTAGTGAAATTCAGCGAGCAGCAGGGGCAACAGAGCGTTTAATTGAATTAAGCCAAACCCCTGTAGATATTATTCAAGCCGAGCAGCCCGAAACCCTGACAACACCCACACAAGGACAAATTAATTTACGCGAGTTAGCGTTTGCATACCCCTCAGCATCTGACACCAATGTTATTGAGCATTTGTCTATGGCTATTCAGCCCGGTGAGCGTGTTGCTTTAGTTGGGCCCAGTGGGGCGGGAAAAAGTACCTTATTTGAATTGTTATTGCGTTTTTATCAACCAAAGTCTGGGCAGGTTATGTTGGATGGGGTTGATATTGCCAATTTGTCTTTACAGCAACTGCGACAACAATATGCACTGGTACCACAAGAGTCGGTAATTTTTGCCGCAAGCGTGTTGGAGAATGTTCGCTATGGCAGGATTGATGCCACTGAAGAGCAAGTGAAACAAGCTTGTATTGCCGCGAGAGCTGATGAATTTATAGCTGAGTTTACTGACGGTTACCATACCTACTTAGGTGAAAGAGGTGTGCGGTTATCTGGTGGTCAAAAACAACGTATTGCCATTGCTAGAGCGATATTAGCCGATAGGCCTATTTTATTATTAGATGAGGCAACCAGTGCTTTAGACGCGGTGAGTGAAGTGAAAGTAAAGCAGGCGTTAGAGACATTAATGCGGGGGCGCACGACCTTGATTATTGCTCATAGGTTAGCGACAGTGATTAATGCCGATCGTATTTTTGTTTTGGATAAAGGTCAGTTAATTGCTTCTGGAACCCATCAAGAATTAATGCAATCCAGTTCGTTATATCGCGAATTTGCCAGCTTACAACTCCTGACGGATGAATCTGTATAATAGCGGAATATGAATAATAGCGGATTGCTAATAAAAATGGCTCAACACTTGGTTTAGTGTTGAGCCATTTTATTTAACTGTGTTTAGGCTGAAAGGTTAAATAACCAGAACTCAGGATAAGAAGTTATTTACGCAGTTCTCGACGTAAAATTTTGCCCACTGTACTTTTAGGAAGTTGAGCTGTAAATTCAATGATGCGTGGCACTTTATAGGCTGTTAATTGGCTACGGCAGTGTTGTTCGATAGCTGCTTTGGCCGATTCTGCGTCCTGTTGAGGATCTTTTAATACAATCACCGCTTTTACCGCTTCACCTGAGCGCTCATCTGCTACACCAACTACGGCACACTCTAGCACTAGCTCGTGATTGGCTAGTACATCTTCTACCTCATTGGGGTAAACGTTAAAACCCGAAACAATAATCATATCTTTTTTGCGGTCAACAATGGTGTGATAACCGTCTTCGGTAGCAACAGCAATATCACCCGTTTTAAAGAAGCCATCTTGGGTCATAACTTTGGCCGTTTCTTCTGGCTTATTCCAATAGCCACTCATCACCTGTGGGCCGCTTACGGCTAACTCGCCTACAACACCTGTTGCGACTTCATTGTCATCCATGTCGAGAATTTTTACTTGGGTGTCGAGTACTGGTTTTCCTATGGTACCTAGACGTTGATGTCCTGGGGCGTTTAGGCTCACAACGGGCGAGGTTTCTGATAAACCATAACCTTCAGAAATCATACAGCCAGTGGTTTGTTGCCATATGTTTGCTGCGGCGCTGGTTAATGCCGTACCGCCTGAAATAGTGATGGTCATTTTACTGAAATCTAGCGCTTTAAATTCTGGCTGGTGGCACAAGCCGATAAACAAAGTATTTAGCCCAGCAAAACCGGTAAATGGATAAGATTTCATAGTGTTAATTAACCCTGCAATGTCTCGAGGGTTAGGAATAAGCACTGAGCAGCCACCTGATTCAAAATACAGCACTAAATTCACCATAAACGCATAGATATGATAAATAGGTAAGGGCGCGACAAATATGTCTTTTCCTTCGGTCATAGTGCTGGCTATACGTGACTTTAACTGCCCAGAATTTGCCAGCAAGTTACGGTGAGTTAGCATCGCGCCTTTTGATAGCCCTGTGGTTCCGCCAGTATATTGCAGTGCAATTAAATCTGTTTGTTGCGGTTCTATACGATGAAATGGTTGTTGCTTACCCGATGCGATAGCTTGATTAAAGGTTACTTTGTCAAAGGGAGTGTCAGGTTGCTCTTGTGGTGAGATTAAGTCCAGTGCATGAGTTGAAATGACATATTTAATACTGGTGGCATTAACCACCTCTGTTAGTGTGGGCAGTAAATCTGATAACACTACTAACGCTTTGGCCCCTGAGTCATTAAATTGATGAATCAACTCACGCTGGGTATAAAGTGGGTTAGTGTTTACTATCACAAAACCCGCTCTTATAGCACCATAAGCCGCAATCACAAACTGGGTAATGTTCGGTAATTGAATTGCGATTCTGTCACCGGGTTGTAAATCGGTGCAGTTTTGTAGGTAAGCCGCAAAGTTTTCAGATAAAACCGCAATTTCTGCAAAGCTGGTGTTGTGCCCCAAGCAAGCATAAGCCGTATTATCGGCATACTTTTCACAACTTTTTTCAATTAAATCAACGATTGATGAATAGCAATTTAAGTCTAAGGTTGAGTTAGCGTCATAGGCCATTTAGAACCCCTTTTTTATAAGAATTTAGTGGGTGAAGTGTAGAGTGTTCAAACTCAAACGACTGTTTAGATTAGTGTGAATTCACGCTATAGGTCAATGAAAACTGCTAAAGATTTAGTCAGATTTTTTACCATTAACTGAATGAAAAGTTTGGAGTTAAGTTATTGGCTGGTAAATAGTTGTTTTATCTTTATTTAAATTGATTAATTATTTTTAAAAAATCGAAAAACTTCGTAACCCATTGTTTTATAATGGGGGTTGAGTAATTATTCTAAATTTGGCTCATTAATTGTATTAGGGAAACGTAATAAATAGTGGTGTTTATGTAACTTTTGTTATAAGAATGTAAATGAGTGACATTGTTCATTTAGGGAGAGACCGTTTTTTGTAGGAATAAACACAGAAAACGATCATCAAGCAATACAATAATAATGAAAGAGAACAACACAATGACTAACAAATATAAAAGCAAAGTAGGCTTAAGTTCATTAAGCTTAGCTGTCTCTATTGCGCTATCGGGAACAGCAATGATCCCCCAAGCTTTTGCAGCAGATGAAACGGATGCTGGTGCAGATAAAATTGAAAAAATTGCTGTGGTGGGTTCTCGAGCTGCACCGCGCTCAGTAGGTGAGTCACCAGTACCTATTGATATTATTAGTAGTGATGATTTGAAGAAAAATGGTTCTACTGACATGATTGATATGTTAGTTACCTCTGTGCCTTCTTTTAACTCCCGAGCTCAGCCAATTAGTGATGCTGCAACACTTATTCGTCCAGTAAACCTTCGCGGTTTACCTTCTGACAGTACCCTTATTCTGGTTAACGGCAAAAGAAGACATCGCGCTTCGGTTATTGCTTTCCAAGGTGGTGGCATTAACGATGGTGCTCAAGGCCCCGATATTTCAGTGATTCCCAGTGCAGCATTAAAACAAGTTGAAGTATTACGTGACGGCGCTGCGGCTCAATATGGTTCAGACGCCATTGCAGGTGTGATGAATTTTGTATTAAACGACAGTGCAAGTGGCGGGTCAATTTCAGCGACTCAAGGGCAATATTACGAAGGTGACGGCACTTCAACTACAATCGATGCCAATATTGGTTTGCCACTAACTGATGATGGTTTTATTAATTTAACCGGCCAATATAAAACGGCAGATGCCACAAGTCGAAGCGTACAACGTCCTGATGCAGCGGGTATTGCCGCAGCTGGCAACACTTATATTGAAGACCCTGCACAAGTATGGGGTAATCCAGAAATTAATGATGATTACACCATTTTTGCAAATTTAGGTTACGACATTAACGACAACCACCGTATTTATGCCTTTGGTAATGTGTCTTCTCGTGAGGCCGTAGGTGGGTTTTATTATCGTAACCCTCATAATCGTGGCAACGTTTATTCGTTAGATGAGGGGCAGACATTATTAGTGGGTGATGTTGGTTTAGCAACGAATGGCGTGGCAACTTGTTCATGGGTGGGCAACGTTGCCGCTAATGTACCTAACGTTTTAGATACCGCCGATTACCAAGCAATGGTGGCTGATGATAATTGTTTCTCAATGAACCAAATTCGCCCAGGTGGATATACGCCACAATTTGCCGGTACAGTTGAAGATATGTCGTTCTTTGCCGGTATCAAAGGTCAGTTTGCTGAATGGGATTATGATGCCAGTGCAGGAACAGGGGCGAACAAATCTACCTTTAGCTTACGTAACTCATTAAACCCTTCTTTAGGTTTAGACACCCCAACAGACTTTGATACCGGTGCTTATGAGCAAGTTGAAACCACAGTAAACTTAGACTTCTCACGTTTATTTGATATTGCCAACGGACTTAATTTTGCCACTGGATTTGAATGGCGAGAAGAGTCTTTTGAAATTACTCAAGGTGAAGAATCATCATGGATAGCTGGGCCATATGCCGCGCAAGGTTTTAATATTGGCTCGCACGGTTTTAAAGGTTTTGGCCCTGAATCTGCCGGTAAAAATGACCGTAGTAAT
Source organism: Shewanella gaetbuli (assembly GCF_023284065.1). GTDB lineage: Bacteria > Pseudomonadota > Gammaproteobacteria > Enterobacterales > Shewanellaceae > Shewanella > Shewanella gaetbuli. The sequence goes on from NZ_JAKIKP010000001.1 coordinate 372,722, forward strand.
ATTGGTATTTATGCCGATGTAGAAGCCTATTTAGGTGACCGCTGGTTATTAGGCGGTGCGTTACGCTACGAAGATTTCTCTACCTTTGGTGACACCCTTAACTACAAGCTAACAGCACAATATTCTGCAACTGATGACTTGTCATTCCGTGCATCACACAGTACTGGGTTCCGTGCGCCTACCGTGGGTCAGGAAAACGTGGTTAATACTCAAACATCAATTGTAAATGGCGACCTTATTCAAACCTTTATTGCGCCACCCACAGATCCACTGGCAGCATATTATGGTGGTGAAGTGTTAAAACCTGAAGAGTCAATTAGTTATGCTTTAGGTGCAGTATATGAATATGGTGATTTCTTCTTAACAGTTGATTACTACAATATTGAAGTAACTGGCCGCATTGCTCAATCAAGTCAAATTGAAGTGAAAGCAGAAGATTACGATGACTTACGTGCTGCAGGTGTTGAGTTTCCTGAGTTAATTTCAGCGGTCACTTATTATACCAATGACTTTGATACCACCACCCAAGGGGTTGATATTGTAGGCTCTTACGATACGGAGCTACTAGCAGGCGATACTAACTTCAGCCTTGCTTACGGTTGGACAGATACCAATGTTGATAAGTTTGACGAAGAAACGACTGACTTAGGTAAAGTACGTCGATTAGAAGATGGCATTCCAGCGCACCGAGCGACATTAACTTGGGCGCAAAGCTGGGATGATTTCAACATGAACCTGCGCGCAAATTACTTTGGCGAGTATTATGCCACTCATGCTGATGATACTTCTGACTGGGGTTCTGAAATGGCAAGTTCTGCCGTTACCGTTGACTTAGAGTTAAGTTATACCGTAATGGAAAGTTTAACCTTTGCTATCGGTGCCAATAACTTGTTCGATCAAGAAGCACAAAAACTGAAAGATGGAACCTTAGGAGAGTTAGGTGCGGTTTATTATGAAAGTGGCCCGTTTGATTATAACGGCGGCTATTACTACGGTAAGATTAATTACCGCTTTTAATTAATAACGTGCATTAATAAAAGTGTGATAAAAAATGAGCCAATTTGGCTCATTTTTTTTGTACGAATTTAAAAGCTAATCTGCCACAGCAACCGCGGCTAATGTTTGATATACATGCTCTATGCTAAGTTGTTTTGGCAATACAAGCCCTTGTGGATGTGTGGGGCCGTATATCTTGTTATAAGGCGTACCATGGCCTTGTTCTGACCTTAAATAACCCTCTACCACAGGGTTAGGTTCAGTTAAGTCTCCGCGCATTAAAACAATATTGTCAGCGGCTAAGGTATTCACAACCGGCTCGCGGTGCCAAACATTGGCTTTGTTGGCTTGGCAGGGCAAACACCAGTCGGCCTGGATATCCACCACTACGGTATAACCTTGACTCACTAATGGCTGAATTTTTTCAGGTTCAAGAGGTTGCCATTGTTGGAATAGATAGGCGTCATAATTCTCGCCATTTTTGATAAATGCCACAACACCCGCCATACAAACAGTGAAGAAACCTAAAACAAAAATCACCGATAAAGGAATTTTATGGCCTTTGGCTTTGGCAAACAGTAAGCTTGCGATGGCAATAAAAAACAGAATAAGTACTAGAGTGGGAACAAATGTCATAACAGAGCGCCTGAGTATTTTGAGTCAAGGTTATCATAATTAACCTTAAGTGATTGTTAATATACTACAAGCTTAATTTCACCATACTAATCAGTGATGGTGTTTTTATGGGCTAGCTTATAGGCAAAATAGCACCAGATAAGGAGTTTTATGAGTTTTTCAGTATGGCTTGGATTGTTGGCCATTTGTTGTTTAGGCGCGATGTCACCCGGGCCGAGTTTAGCCATGGTACTACGCCATACACTTGGTGGAAGCCGGTTACATGGCATTGTTTGCGCTTGGGCGCATTCCGTGGGTATTGGGGTTTATGCTTTGGTTACTTTGTTAGGGTTAGCGGTATTATTAAAAACCTCTCCTGTGTTGTTTAACTCTATTGCGGTGATTGGCGCAATTTATTTAATTTGGATAGGTTTTCAGGCACTAACATCAAAACAAGGGATGCAAAAAAAACTACAAGCTGGGGAAAGAACCAGTTTATGGGTTGCTGCTAGAGATGGTTTAGCCATTTCACTATTTAACCCTAAAATCCTTATTTTCTTTTTAGCCTTATTTAGCCAGTTTGTTTTGGCGGCAGAAACACTGTCCGGGCAGGCGATTATAGTATTAACGCCATTAGTGGTAGATGGCTTATGGTATACCTTAATTGCCATTGTGTTGTCTCATTCAACAATACTGCCCAAGCTTAGGGCGCAAGCTGTGTGGATTGATAGGCTATCGGGCATTGTACTTATTGGCCTAGGGGCGAATGTATTATTGTCATTAATTAAGTAGAACTTATATTAACGAGTCATAACCTCAACGATTGTCCATTAAAAATGCCATCAAATATTGATGGCATTTTTGTACGACTGCTGTAATCAAAGCTTGTGAGTTTTATCTATCAAGTTTGATTTAGTCGTTAATTATTGGTCTTTGCTTACAGGAGGATGCTTAATATGATCTTCTAAGTTTTCATTAAGCATTTCTTTGAATTCATTAGTGAACCAAGCTAAAGCATTTTCTTTTTCAGCAGCGAGATCTGATGACTTAATTGCAGCCTCAAATGCATTGTAACGCGATGCAGCATAACGTAAAGCCGTACCTACTTTGCCAATATCGTTTTCTTGCTGGCCAAGTTGATTAGCAAGAGCAATAAATTGATCAGCTAATTGATAAATTGTAGTTGCACTTTGTGCTTCTGTAGTCGCTTCTTGTGGTGAAGTTTGTTCAGACATGTCGCTCACTTTTTATTGATTAGAAAAGTATAGTGTACCGATTTTAATTAAAATTTCAGGTGAAATTAACTATTAGGATCTTTATCTGTGATGACTTGCCCATTACGAGAATCATAATAGATAGAAAGTGTGTTTAATGCGTTATAGAAAAATCGACATTGATCAGGGTTGATATAGGTTACTTGATAGTCAGACACGCTTACATCTGTACTGGTGGATACACTGGGAGCATCTTGTAATATGGTGCGCCAAACTGACATACAGTCATTTGAGTTATTCAGTCTTGGTGAGCTTTCAAATGGAGGGTAGTTTTGTGCAGGGTAGCCCCATAAGTTCATATCTAATTGCCCATCGGCACCGGCATTTTGATATATTGGTAAATTGTCGGCTGGGCCAGAGTGCCCCATTGCTGCCCATTTCACATGCGCAAGGTTTATGCCGGAAGCAAAGGCTCCTCCGGTGCCTTGAACATTAGACACATGGGCATCTTGTTGTATGTTGATAAATTTAGGCAGCGCAATAACCGCTAAAATGGCCAAAATAATAATGGTGACCACTAATTCAATTAAGGTGAAACCTTGTCGAGTATTGATTTTTTTGGGGTTCTCATGGCTTATTTGCACAGCATACAAAGAGTATCAATTTTAGAAGTTATAAGCATAATTAGCAACTTAGTTAAACGATAGAGGTAAGAGTGAATACTTGGCAGACGTTTTTTGAATATGAGCAGCAGCAGGATTACTTTATGCAGTTACAACAGTTTTTATCTCAAGAGCGTCATAGTGGTAAAGCTATTTATCCGCCAGCAGATGAGGTTTACCGAGCTTTTGAGCTAACACCTTATGACGAGGTAAAAGTGGTTATTTTGGGGCAAGACCCCTATCACGGGGAAGGGCAGGCGCATGGCTTAGCTTTTTCAGTGAATGAGGGGGTTAAAATTCCTCCCTCGTTATCGAATATGTATAAAGAGTTACAGCAGGATGTTGCTGGTTTCACTCAACCGACTCATGGCAATTTAGTCGAGTGGGCTAATCAAGGTGTGTTATTGCTAAATACCGTTTTAACAGTAGAAAAATCCCAAGCACACTCTCATGCTAAATCAGGCTGGGAAACCTTTACTGACCATGTTTTGGCATTTTTAAATGATTCATCTCAGCCCGTTGTTTTTATTCTTTGGGGTAATCATGCTATTAAAAAAGGTCGATGGATCAACCAGCCGCATCATACGGTATTAACAGGGCCGCATCCGTCGCCGCTTTCAGCTTATCGCGGCTTTTTTGGATGTGGTCACTTTTCGAAAACTAACCAAGTTTTAATTGAAAACGGGCTAACTCCAATTAATTGGCAGGTAAAGTAACCTTAAATAACCAAAAAAAATGCACATCTATAAAGATGTGCAAATTCAAGTTCAAATTGAATTTTAAGCTTAGTCGATAAAATTCAAAATGCCTAATGCAGCGTCTCGACCTTCAGCAATAGCCGTGACCACAAGGTCAGACCCGCGCACCATATCGCCACCAGCAAACACTTTAGGGTTAGTGGTTTGGAATGGATTTGCATCTGTTTTACTGGCTTTAACTAAGCCCCAATCGTTGGTTTCAATACCAAAGTCTTCAAACCAAGCCGCTGGGCTAGCTTGGAAACCAAATGCCACAATTACTGCATCAGCTTCTAATACTTGCTCACTACCTTCGATGACTTCTGCACGACGACGGCCACTGGCATCAGCTTCACCCATTTGGGTTTCAACAAATTCAATACCAACCACTACACCATTTTCAGCTTTTACGGCAGTCGGTTGACGATTAAAGAGGAAGTTAACCCCTTCTTCACGTGCATTTTGGACTTCACGTACTGACCCCGGCATATTGGCTTCGTCACGACGGTAAGCACAAGTCACGCTTTTAGCGCCTTGTCTTACTGCGGTACGGACACAGTCCATTGCAGTGTCACCACCCCCTAACACAACGACATTTTTATCGGCTAAGTTGATGTAAGGTGTGCTGTCATCGCTAGTGCCCATTACCTTATGAGTGTTACCAATCAGGTAAGGTAAGGCTTGTAACACGCCTTGAGCATCTTCGTTTGGCAGTTTTGCTGGCATAGCCGTGTAAGTGCCCATGCCAAGGAATACGGCATCATATTCATCTAATAAGCTTTGGAAACTGATATCTTTGCCAACAGTGACGTTAAGTCTAAACTCAATTCCCATGCCTTCCATTACTGAACGGCGCGTGGCCATAACAGATTTGTCCAATTTGAACGATGGAATACCATAGGTTAATAAGCCGCCAATTTGTGGGTATTTATCAAATACCACAGCTTGTACACCGTTACGGGCTAAAATATCTGCACAACCTAACCCCGCTGGGCCTGCACCGATAATCGCGACACGCTCTTTACGAGGAGTAACATTACTCATGTCTGGACGCCAGCCTTGAGCAATAGCGGTGTCGGTAATGTATTTTTCGACATTACCAATGGTCACTGCGCCAAAATCATCATTTAGGGTGCATGCGCCTTCACATAGTCTGTCTTGTGGGCATACACGGCCACAAATTTCAGGCAAAGTATTGGTTTCATGAACCAAGTCAGCGGCTTCTAAAATACGGCCTTCTTTAGCCAGTTTTAACCAATTAGGAATGTAGTTATGCAGTGGACACTTCCACTCACAATAAGGGTTACCACAATCTAGGCAGCGGTCAGCTTGCTCATTAACTTGGGGCTGAGTAAACGGCTGGTAAATCTCAATAAACTGAGTCGCACGTTTTTCTGCTGCATGTTTAGTTGGGTCTACACGTCCAACTTCGATAAATTGAAAATCATTACTCATGTCTATTATCCCGCCTTCACAACTAACTCTGGGCTTTTTTGCTCGATTTTAAGTAAATCGGCAACGGCAATATTTTTAGGTTTGACTAATACGAAGCAATCAATCCAGTTGTCAAAATCACTTAAAATCATATTGGCATGTTCACTGCCCGTTTCGGCGACATGATCTTCAATCAAGCCTTTTAAGTGTTGACGTTGAATCGTCGATTCAACTTTAAGTGTGTCGACAAGCTCAGTATTAACACGACGATTGAAGCGACCAAATTGATCAAATACATAGGCGAATCCACCGGTCATACCCGCGCCAAAGTTAACGCCTGTTTTACCCAGAACGACAACAATACCGCCGGTCATGTATTCACAACCGTTATCACCTAGTCCTTCAACTACTGCAATTGCGCCTGAGTTACGTACCGCAAAGCGTTCACCTGCTTGGCCTGCCGCAAATAGCTTGCCACCAGTTGCGCCGTATAAACAAGTGTTGCCCATGATGGCACTGCGCTCTGACTGGAATGGGCTTCCAACCGGAGGGTGAATAACAATTTTTCCGCCAGACATACCTTTACCAACATAATCATTGGCATCGCCACAAAGTTTTAAATTCAAACCTGGGCTGTTCCAAACGCCAAAGCTTTGTCCTGCACTACCGGTAAATCCAATAGTTAATGGCTCTTTGGTGCCTGTAACACCATGTGCTTTGGCGATATAACCTGACAAGCTAGCGCCTACTGAACGGTCGGTGTTGTTAATGGCGTATTGATAAGAATATGGCTCACCTGCATCTACGGCATTTTTACAGTCTGCCACTAAGGTTTGGTTTAACTGACCCACATCTGATGGCGGGTTAGTTTCTTTCCACGTTAGTGCAGAAGTGCTAGGGACTTGCGGCTTGTAAAGAATAGGAGATAAATCTAAACCTTGTTGTTTAGCTGTATGTCCTTCAATGGCTTCAAGCCATTCAATTTTACCCACTAAGTCTTCAAACTTACTGACACCTAATGCAGCCATCCATTCACGCACTTCTTGGGCAACAAACTCAAAATAAGTCATGACACGTTCTGGCAACCCGTGATAATGGTTGTCACGTAAATTTTTATCTTGAGTTGCAACCCCTGTGGCACAGTTATTTAAGTGACAAATACGTAAGTATTTACAACCTAAAGCGATCATTGGCACGGTACCGAAACCAAAGCTTTCTGCACCTAATAATGCTGCTTTGATAACATCAGTACCGGTTTTTAATCCGCCATCAACTTGTAAGCGAATTTTATGGCGTAAGCCGTTTTCTACTAATGCTTGCTGAACTTCAGCTAACCCCAACTCCCAAGGAGAACCGGCATATTTAACTGAGGTAATAGGGCTGGCACCTGTACCACCATCGTAACCAGATATGGTGATCATATCGGCATAAGCTTTCGCCACACCGGTAGCAATAGTCCCCACACCAGGTTCAGACACTAATTTGACTGACACTAATGCCGTTGGGTTGATTTGCTTCAAATCAAAAATTAGCTGGGCTAAATCTTCAATAGAGTAAATATCATGGTGTGGCGGTGGTGAAATCAAGGTGACGCCAGGGCGTGCATAACGTAAACCAGCAATTTCTACACTGACTTTATGGCCGGGTAACTGGCCGCCTTCACCGGGTTTAGCACCTTGGGCAACTTTAATTTGCAGCACGTCAGCATTAACTAGGTAATGGGCTGTTACACCAAAGCGGCCTGAAGCGATTTGTTTAATGGCTGAGTTACGCTCAGAGTTAAAACGGCTTGCATCTTCGCCGCCCTCTCCTGAGTTAGAACGACCACCAAGGCGATTCATAGCAACGGCTAAGGCTTCATGAGCTTCTGGGCTTAATGCGCCGATACTCATTGCTGCACTGTCAAAGCGTCCATATAAGTTACTGGCATCTTCAACACTATCGATATCAATGGCTTTACCTGTACCTTTGATACGAATTAAATCACGTAATGTGGCGACAGGGCGGTCATCGACCAGTTTGGCGAACTGTTTATAAACCGGATAGTCTTTATTGTTGAGTGATGTTTGTAAGGTGCTTACCACATCAGGGTTAAAGCTATGGTATTCGCCCCCTTCAACATACTTCAATAATCCACCTTGTGGTAAAGGAATATGAGCACGGAATGCTGCGGTGTGAAGGAGTTTTTGGTCGTCTTCAATATGAGTGAAGCTGGCACCTTCAATACGGCTTATTACGCCTTTAAAACATAGGTCTATGACATCTTTTGCTAGACCGACGGCTTCAAACTGCTGGCTACAACGATACGAACCGACAGTACTAATGCCCATTTTAGACATGATTTTGCGTAGGCCTTTTTCGATGCCATAGCGGAAGTTGAGCATTAAAGCGGTAACGTCTTCAATGTTTTGTTTTTGCGCCATTGCTGCAATTGACTCATAAGCTAAATATGGATAAATAGCCGTTGCACCAAAGCCGAGTAATACGGCGAAATGGTGAGGGTCGCGAGCTGAAGCGGTTTCAACAATAATGTTGGTATCGCAACGTAAACTTTTATCAACTAAACGTGTTTGTACAGCCCCCACAGCCATAGCTGCTGGAATAACTTGAGCATTTTTATCTACAGCGCGATCTGAAAGAATTAATAGAGTTGTGCCACTTCTGGCTAAACGCTCTGCTTCGTCTACAATGCGGTGAATTGCTTGCTCTAGGGTCTCTTGGACATCGTAGTTTAAGTCAACCGTGTTAGCGCGATAATAGGTGCTATCAAGCCCAAGCAGTTGATTAAAATCACTGAATAAAAGAATCGGTGAATCAAACATCACACGGTATGCATTACCGGTGGTTTCACAGAATAAGTTTTGCTCACGGCCCACACAGGTTGCTAAAGACATAACGTGTTTTTCACGCAATGGGTCGATTGGCGGGTTTGTCACCTGCGCAAACTTTTGACGGAAATAGTCATAAAGTGAACGAGATTTTTTAGACAATACCGCCATTGGCGTATCGTCACCCATTGAGCCAATCGCTTCTTCACCTTTGCTAGCTAATACCCAAATGACTTGTTCTAACTCTTCACGAGTAAAACCAAATTGCTTTTGGTATTGCAGTAAGGTTTTAGCATCAAAGCGGCTTGAGCCTTGTTTTGCAGGGTCTACTTTTTCTGCAGGAATCAATGTTTGACTATTTTTTGCCATCCACTCTTTGTAAGGGTGGCGACGTTTTAAGTCATTGTCGATTTCAAAAGATTGGTACAGTTGGCCATTAAGAGTATCAAGAACTAATAATTCACCCGGACCAACACGTCCTTTTTCAATAACTTCATCGGCTGCATAGTCCCAAATACCAACTTCTGAAGCGAGTGTTAGGATACGATCCTTGGTTATAACGTAACGAGAAGGGCGTAGGCCGTTACGGTCTACCGCACAGGCTGCGTGTCTACCATTTGTCATTACAATGCCTGCAGGGCCGTCCCACGGCTCCATATGCATAGAGTTAAAATCGTAGAAGGCTTTTAATTCATCATCCATTTCAGGGTTTGATTGCCACGCGGGTGGAATAAGCAAACGCATGGCTCGGTATAAATCCATACCACCCGATAATAGCATTTCTAACATGTTATCTAATGACGATGAATCTGAACCTGTTTCATTCACAAATGGTGCAGCTTGTTGTAGGTCTGGCAATAATGGTGAATTAAATTTATAGGCTCGTGCTCTTGCCCACTGGCGATTACCGGTAATGGTATTAATTTCACCGTTGTGTGCCAAATAGCGGAAAGGCTGGGCTAATGGCCACTTTGGTGACGTATTAGTAGAAAAGCGCTGGTGGAATAGGCAAATAGCACTTTTTAAACGAATATCTGCTAGGTCAGAATAAAATGACGGCAGATCCGCAGGCATCATTAAGCCTTTATAGACGATAACTTGCCCTGATAAGCTCGCAACATAACAATCTTTTTCATTGGCGATTTGCTGTTCTAAGCGGCGTCTTGCCATATAAAGACGACGTTCTAAATCTTTTTCACGCCAGCCCACTGGCGCGTTAATGAGCACTTGGTAAATTTGTGGCAAGCTTTTGCGACCAATTTCACCTAATACATCTGGGTTAACGGGCACTTTACGCCAGCCGGCCACACTTAATGTTTCACGTTGTAGTTCTTTTTCTAATATAAATTTTGCTTCATCAGCTTTTTGTGGGTCCTGACTCAGGAACAGCATGCCTACAGCAAACTTACGGCTAAGGTGCCAGTCGTTCTCAGCTGCAATGGCTTCAAAAAATTGGGTCGGCATCTGCATTAATAGACCACAGCCATCACCTGTGCGCCCGTCAGCAGCAATACCACCTCGGTGTTTCATGCGATCTAGTCCATGAATTGCAGTACGCACGATTCTATGGCTTGCATCGCCATCCATTTGTGCAATCAATCCAAATCCGCAATTGTCCCGCTCGAAACTGGGATGATATAAGCTCATACAAAAACCCCCTAAAACCTCTACTTAATACGACTCGGGGTAAATTTGAAGAAATTCCATAGATATGCACCCGAACCTCTCAAATTAAACTGAGTTAGGCAAAAGGTCAAACGTATTTATCGCATGTTTCTGAAATTAAATTACCTTATAAGTGTAATTTTTTATCAGGTTTACGTTAACGTAAACTGGGGATTTATTCGTATAACCTTATGAATAAAAAGAATTTTAGCTTTAAAGCTTTATTTGCATAACCTTTTGTTAACAACAGCTTTGGATTGTTTTTGAAATAAAAATAGTGAATTTTATTCCGAACACAGTAACGAGCGATGAAAAAGGGTTTTATGACTAAATATTCACATTTGTTAATTTAAAATTTAATCATCATGTTTAAAACATGTATCAATTGAACTGACAAATTCAACAACATAAATGATTAATTTAGCTTTCTTTGATTTAAATCTAAGTCTACCGTTTGAAATTAGCCTAAATTATGCGCCGTTTTGATTATGAAGAGATAAATAATGGGCTTAGATGATTTCGTTAATACCTATGGCGCAGACTGCAAAAAACGATACGGAAAAAGAGTAAAAAAACTCACTATAGACGCTAAGTTCACTTGTCCCAATAGAGATGGCACTTTAGGTAAAGGGGGGTGCACCTTCTGTAATGTTGCCTCCTTCAATGATCAACAAGGCAATATTAAGTCTATTGCTGAACAATTAGATAATGCTAAAGCGAATGTGTTTACTAACAAGCGTGTTAGTAATAGTCATTGTCATGAGCAATATATTGCTTACTTTCAAGCCTATACCTCAACATATGAAGAATATGCTCAACTTAAATTAAAGTACGACCAAGCGGTAGAAGATAAACAAATTGTCGCTCTACACATAGGTACTCGTCCAGACTGTGTTCCTGATGAAGTATTAGATTTGTTAGTTAGCTATCAAGAAAGCGGCATTGACGTGTGGCTTGAGTTAGGCTTACAAACCGCCAATGATGACACGTTAAAATTAATCAACCGAGGCCATAACTTTGCCGCATACCATGATGCTGTTACTCGAGCCCGTAAACGAAATATCAAAGTGTGTTGTCATTTAATATTGGGACTACCTAATGAAACTCAGCAGGACTACCTTGATAGTTTGCAGCAAGTTATTACAGCAGGGGTCGATGGAATTAAATTACACCCGTTGCACATTGTTGATGGCAGTACGATGGCTAATCAATGGCGTTATAAAGCATTTCCGTTGTTAACGATTGATGAGTATGCAGATGCAGCTAGTGTGCTGATTCAAAATACACCTAGCGATATTATTTTCCACCGGGTAACCGCTTATGCTAAAAAGCCTTTATTACTTGCACCGGATTGGTGTGCCTATCGGTGGGATGGACTGGTGGCTATTGTTGACAGGTTAGCGAAGCAAGGTGGCCAAGGTAGTGCTTTGGCTGATGACACATTATCTTTAGTTAGTTAGCTATAATAGTATTATTAAAATAACCTTCTACCGTTTAACATTTGTTTTTTATTATATATCTACTACTTAAGTTGCATGTGATGCCATTGTCGTGCAGCTGATTTTTGCACATCAGTGATAGTTCTTTAGCACTATGTTAATGAGATGTATTAAAGATGGGGCAATGCGCTGAAACCTTCCCTGAAAGCTTGCATAGGGGCATGGACGGGGTATTATTGATTTAATTTTATAAGAATCAGTTTAGAATTTTAATTTCAGAGGTACCTTTAATGTCTTCCACACAATTAGATGCTATTTTAGATCTGAATACACTTGAGCAATATATTAATGCCATCGGTGCAGCCACGTTATTAAAAAGCGTTGTGCTTTTTGAGCAGTTAATGCCTGAATATGTCGGTAGCTTGGTAAAAGCAGATGATGCCAATGATAAAGATACTTTATGCTCTGAAGCACACAAATTTAAAGGTGCTGCTGGTTCTGTCGGATTAAAACGTATTCAACAGTTTGCTCAATTACTGCAACATGGTGAAGAAGCTAAGTGGGAAGCTGAGCACAAAGCATGGTTGTCTGAAATTGTTGAGCACGCAGAAAAAGACCTGCAACAACTTAAGTTATTTTTAGAAGCTAAAGCTTAATATCTTAATTGTTAAAACAAAATGCTCCTGAGGGAGCATTTTTTGTATCTAAATTTTGAAACCGTGCTTTACTGCACTTTATTGTGCTTGTTATTTACGTTATTGCAATCTAGTATGTGAATCACAACTTGACTATATAATCGATTGTATGAAAAATCTTCCAAGTTTAAAGAACCTTTATTATTTAATCAATTTACACCAAGAACAGAATTTTAATCGTGCTGCAAAAATTTGCCATGTTAGTCAGTCGACGTTATCTAGTGGTATTCAAAATTTAGAAGAACAGCTAGGTTATCAATTGATTGAGCGGGATCATAAGTCTTTTATGTTTACTGCCATTGGTGAAGAGGTTGTTGAGCGTTCAAGAAATATATTAACTAATGTGGATGACTTGGTTGAATTAGTTAAAAACCAAGGCGAACCAATGACGGGGGACATACGTTTAGGCTGTATTCCGACTATTGCGCCATTTTTATTGAGTAGGGTGGTCAAGTTATGTCAAACAGCATACCCAAAAATGACTCTGTTATTAAAAGAAGATACCACTGAACGATTACTTGATGCGTTAGGAAAAGGTGAGCTCGATCTGTTGATCTTAGCTTTACCGGTTGATACCAGTGGCTTTCATAGTATGAAAGTTGGAATAGATCCATTTAAGATGGTGATGCACGAAGAACTGTCCCATGGTGTATTGCAGCCAATCGATTATCAGACTATGCCAGATGAAAGCATCTTTTTACTGCAAGCCGAGCATTGTATTACAGGTCATGCTATTACAGCATGTCAGCTTGGTGATAGTGCAAAAATCAATCCGTTTGCAGCAACCAGCTTACATACATTAGTGCAAATGGTTAATAGCAAATTGGGGACGACATTTTTGCCTCAAATGGCGATTGATGCGGGTATTTTAAATGATACTAATCTCATCGTTATTGACCCGCCAGGAGAAGCGCCATATCGTGATATTGGCTTGGTTTGGCGGCAGACTACTAGTCGTATTCGGACTTTTAGAACCTTAGGGCTAGCCATTCAAGAGTTATTAGCACAGGTTAAAGATTAGCGGTTTCAGTGACATAGTGATCGGTTTTTGGCTCGAATTAACCTCGCAGTAATCGATCACTTTTTATGTTTATCTTAATGACTTGTTTTAGGGCTAACACCGAATACTTCAATAGGGTGTTGTTTACCCTTTAAGGGGACTAAGCCTAAGTTTTGTAATTGGTACATAGAATCTTGTTGGTCAATGCGATGAACTACGTCACCAGAAAGCAGCATTCTTTGGCCTAAAGGGTTGCATTGATCTTGTAACCTCGCCAGTGTATTTATAACATCACTGAAGAAGCTGATTTCTTGCTTGTGAACCCCAACTACGGCTGCCACGACTTGACCACAATGCGCTGCCGCTTTGAATTTAGGGACAAAACCGTATTGTTCTTCAAAATACTTACGTTGCCACTTTAATTCACGACAAAACTCAAAATAAATATTCAAGCATTTATCTTCTTTAATCCCTTCCTCTAATGGCCAATGAATAAGGACTGCATCACCCATATAACGGTAAATTTCAGCATCATTTTTTACAACCGTATCGGCAAGTAAGCTGAAGCTATCTTGAATGAGTCTGGAAAATCGATAGTCCCCTAACGATTCCGCATGGGAGGTCGATGAGGCCATATCTAAGAATAAAAATAATCGTTGTTCATAGCGAGGTTGATGGTATTTACCTAATCCAATATTTAGTAATACTCTAGGGCCAACCAATAATGCCATTTGTTCAATAAATGCCAGCCCAACTCGAACCACCACTAAGTAAACAATGAGAGCCTGAAAAGAAGGACTATACAACACATGTGCCGTCAACATTTGACGCAATGTGATCATATGGTTTTCTATCGCCCACATGTTTAGAAACTGGGTTACATAGGCAATGGTTGTTGCGCCCAGTAATAAGAATAAGCCTTTGAAAATCACTGAAAATAAATAAGGTAAGCGGCTTATAGCACTAAAGTCTGCGATAAGGTTTGACATCCAATGGAGACAGCCAAAAACAAAGCCCATAAAAATAGCTAATGTTGCTAAGTCAGCTTGACCAACTGCCCACTGAGGAAGTTCGGGAGTTTGTGCATATCTGAAAAACACGAAAGCCGCCATGGCAGCGCACCAAGCTATAATAGCAAACGTAAGTTTTTTAACTTGTTTTTTGGCTTTCACGAAAAAATTTTAAATCCGGTATCAGCGAGATAAATGGAGGCGGCATTTTAACGAAAAAACCTTACTAGTGTTAGTGGTACTTGTGATTTAGATCAAATCAGGACCAGAAAATGCTACTTTTATCTTAATTAACAATTACGATTACACGCTTGTTCCAACGTCGTTACATGATGGTTACACAAATGCTTGCTGAAGAATACCTTGAGTAAAAGCAATTTTTAAATAAAAGCCCCGAGGGTTAGAAAATTGAATCGTCCCGTCTGGTCCAATACTTTGGGTTAATATTTTGCTGCTAGCGGCTTTGGGTCTAAGTTGTAAGACCTCACCGTGTCTTGCGGTGACTTTATCGACTTGGCCTAATGCAATGAGCTCCATAATTTCTTCCCAATCTTGTCGCAATAATCGCATTTCTTCATCAGAGGGAGTCCATAGTAAAGGGGTTCCAATACGGCGCTCACCAATAGGGATAGATCTTTCTCCTTGAACTGGAATCCATAATACTCGTTGAAGTTTATGATAAACAACGCTGTTTTCCCATGTTAGTCCGTGGATGTCTGTAAGAGGAGCAACAGTAACAAACGTGGTTTCTAATGGCTTTCCACTTATATCAATAGGGATAGTTTTTAACTCCACCCCCAAGTGAACAAAATCTTGCTCAGGTTTTGAGCCTGCCAATGCACCTAGCTCATGTTCTATTAATTGGCCTACCCAACCTTTATCCCGCTTCAAATTTGCTGGAACAGATACATTATGTTCTTGAGCTATATCTGCCAGTGTTACTCCAGCCATAGCTTCTGCTCTTTGCATTAATTCAATTAAACTTTGAGGAGATGATTTAGACATACTCTGCCCTTGGTATTTCTAGAGTTGATAGGTTAACAATATGATTGCTTCACTGGAACATAGAAGTGAGGTTATTTTTTTGTGGGTAAAAAGTGACCAAACAAACCTTTGCTAACTTATACTCTGAGTGGGAATGTTGTTAAGTGTATGAAACTTAACGCTTTAAAGGTTTTTTTAACGAAAAAAACCTTCAAGTAATAAAAGTTACTCGCCTTTATTCACGGTATTTCACACATAGTTATCCACAGAATTGTTGAATAACCAACATTAAATTGATATTTAGCGGATTAAAATGCGTGAGTCAATGGGTTTTTTTGAATAATAAATCAATTCTTTTCAAAAAATCACTTGTTATTTGTGAATAAGTTTTATTGCGGCTATAGCAAAGTTAGGATAACTTTTGTGTTGAGTGTTTTTTAACCTTTAGCGGGTTTGTGGATGTGTTTAAACTTGAAGTTATTTATAAGCTTGTGTTTTTAATTGGTTTATTTTGTTGGTGTTAGCTTTGGTTATTCTTTTTCAGGCTTTCTGTTTAGTCTGTTTTATTGACTATCCCTGAGTTTCGAACAGAGATATCCACAGATTTTGTGGATAAAAAGCTGTTGGGTTAATATTTTCTGTTGATAAGGTTGGCGTAATTCATAAATTATCCAAAAGTATAATGTAAATAGGGGTTTGCCGATAAGCCAGCTTTGTGAAACAATCAGTCTAATAGAAAATTTTGTAATTTGGAGTCCATGTGATTGATAGCGACGGCTTTCGCGCAAATGTGGGCATCATTATCTGTAATAAGTTTGGACAAGTAATGTGGGCACGACGTTTTGGTCAGCATTCTTGGCAGTTCCCACAAGGTGGGCTTGATGATGGCGAAACTGCCGAGCAAGCCATGTATCGTGAATTATATGAAGAAGTTGGCTTAAAGCCTGAGCATGTGCAAATATTAACCACTTCTCGCGCTTGGTTACGCTACCGCTTACCCAAACGATTAATTCGACAAGATAGTAAGCCTGTGTGTATTGGACAAAAGCAGAAATGGTTTTTACTGCAATTAAAAGGGCAAGATAACACCATTAATTTAAACTCTTCGGGTCATCCTGAGTTTGATGATTGGCGTTGGGTTAGTTACTGGTATCCGGTAAGGCAAGTTGTTTCGTTTAAGCGAGATGTCTATAGAAAGGTAATGAAAGAATTTGCCCAAACGACACTAGCTTTGCAAAGTAATGAGTTAAACAACCATAGACGAAGAGGCCGTTACCGTAAATAGTCATTTATTTTAAAGGATTAAAGTGTGTTAAATACACTTAGGGATATTACACAAGCAGTGGCTAGAGCCAACTCATTAGATGCGGCTCTTTCATTATTGGTTGTTCAAACCAGACAAGCAATGGCAACTCAGTGCTGCTCTATCTATTTATTAGAAAATCAGCAGCTTGTTCTCAGTGCAACAGAAGGTCTTGAGCCCTCATCAGTTGGTGTTGTTAAAATGCCACTCTCTGAAGGTTTAGTCGGGCTGGCCGCAGAGCGAGAAGAAGCCGTCAATCTGGCTGATGCTCGAATTCACCCACGATTTAAATTTTTCCCTGAAGTTGAAGAAGAAGAGTATCGTGCCTTTCTTGCGGTCCCCATAATTTACCAGAAAATGGTGGTGGGGGTTATCGTTGTTCAACAACCTAATCCTCGGCAATTTAGTGAGGGGGAAGAAGCCTTTTTAATGACATTGGCTGCGCAGTTGGCTGTGGTTATTCGCACACTTAAAAACAAAGCCGCCATTAATGATATTAATTTTCAAAAACAAGTTGTTTTCTCGGGGACGACTGCATCGAATGGTATCGCTATAGCTGAAGGTTTTGTTTTAGGCGGTGTTATCCCATTAGAGCAAGAAGATCTTGCTTGCGAAAGTATTGAACAAGAAACACATCGATTAAAGTTAGCTATTAACCGTTCGAAAGACATGTTGCGAGGAATTTCCCAACGATTTGAACAAGATAACGCTACTGATGTTGCCTCCATTTTTTCGGCTTTTAAATTACTATTAGATGACTCAAGCTTGGGGGGCGAATACATTCGAGAAGTCTCTGCAGGTTGGCGCGCTGAATCTGCGGTTAGCCGAGTTTCTTTACGCTACATAGAACAATTTATGGCAATGGACGACCCTTACTTAAAGGAGCGTGCAAGCGATATTAGAGAGCTAGGTCAGAAAGTATTAAGACAATTAATTGAGCCTGATAGATTACAATTAGAGCCTGAAAAACCGGTTATTTTAGTCGCTAAAGAAGTCGATGCTACTATGTTAGCTGAGTTTCCACGATATAAATTGGCTGGTATTGTCACAAAACTAGGTGGTGTAAATGCCCATGCGGCTATTTTAGCCAGAGCACTAGGTGTACCTGCATTAGTTGGGGTTGAGCAAGTTCTTGATACTGATATTGATACCAAGTTATTAGTATTGAATGCTAACCGTGGCCAGCTATTGATCTCACCTTCTCCAGCAGTGGTAAATGAATATCAACTACTCATTAATGCTGATGTAGAAAAGCAAAAGCGTTTTCAAGCTGAGCTTTCATTACCGACCCAAACTCAAGATGGTAAACGTATTAAGTTGTTTTTAAATGCAGGTTTACTGAGTGGTATTGAATCTATTGCTGAAGGTTCTGATGGTATTGGCTTATACCGAACAGAAATTCCATTTATGCTGCACCAAAGATTTCCCAGTGAAAAAGAACAAATTAATGTTTATCGTAAAGTCTTGAATGCCGCAGCTTCGCGTCCAGTAGTGATGCGAACCTTAGATGTTGGCGGAGATAAGCCTTTACCTTATTTTCCAATCAAAGAAGATAACCCATTTTTAGGTTGGCGAGGCATACGTTTATCCTTAGACCACCCTGAATTATTTTTAGTCCAATTAAGAGCTATGCTACAGGCGGGCGGAGAGGGTGATCAACTACATATACTATTGCCTATGGTGAGTAATTTAGATGAAATTGACCAAACCTTAGCTTACTTATCACAGGCTTATGAAGAGTTAAATGTAGAAAGTGAAACTAACATTACCCGCCCTAAAGTGGGCGTCATGCTAGAAGTTCCTGCTTTACTTTATCAACTTAAAGAAGTGGCTGAACGGGTGGATTTTGTTTCCGTTGGTAGTAATGATTTAACCCAATATCTTTTAGCTGTGGATAGAAATAATCCTAGTGTTAGCTCACTTTTTGATAGTTTTCACCCGAGTGTATTAAGGGCTTTAAAACGAGCCTGTGATGAATGTGATGAATTCAATTTAGATATTAGTATTTGTGGTGAATTAGCAGGTGAACCATATGGGGCACTATTATTGGTCGCAATGGGTTATACAAAATTAAGTATGAACCAAGCGAGCTTAGCGAGAATTAATTATTTATTAAGACGAGTGAGTCATGAATATTTAAGTGAAGTATTAAATGAGTGTCTGGCAGTTTCGAATGCACAACAGGTAAAAGCAATTTTACAAAGGTTTATTGAGCAGCATCAATTAAAAGACATCTTACACTAATCATAATACGCTATATGCTTTTGATTTTACCCCTAATGTCTTGTTAGCTTAGGGGGCTATAAGCCATTAGTTGATTCAAAACCTTGGCGATATTTGGGGAAACCATTGGAAACTTTATTATTAATCTTGGCAATCTGTTTAGCCTTAGGGGCTATTGTTGGCTTTCTTGCTGGATTATTGGGTATTGGCGGAGGGTTAATTATTGTCCCAGCCTTACTGTATATATTACCTTGGGTGGGAATTAGCTCATCTCAACTTACTCATGTCGCGATAGCAACCTCATTAAGCACTATCATTTTAACCTCTTTAGCTTCTGCTAGGGCTCACAATAAACAAGGCAATATCCCTTGGCCGCTATTTAAGCCCATTTTACCAGGAATTATTGTTGGGGCGGTGTCTGCGGGTTTTGTGGCAGAAATGATACCTTCTGAACAATTACAGCAAGTATTTGCTATATTTGTCATGTTAATGGCCATTCAAATGGCTTTTCCTTTTAAACCGAAAGGTGAAGGGGAGTTACCCAGTACAGCGATATTGTTTGTGGTGTCTATATTAATTGCCTTAATAGCAGGAATGATGGGAATAGGTGGTGGTGTATTACTGGTACCATTTTTAAGTTTCTGTGGTTTGCAAATGAAACAAGCTGTGGGGTTTTCGTCTGCGACTGGTTTTTTAATCGCTATAGCTGGTTCGATAGGTTATATCATTGCGGGTATTAATGCTCCCGACTTACCCACGGGCACTTTAGGGTTTATTTATTTACCCGCCTTGTTTGGTATTATTATCAGCTCAATGATTTTTGCACCTATTGGAGTAAAGATGGCCAGTACACTACCTACACCAATACTAAAAAAGGCCTTTGCAGGCCTTTTATTAGTGGTTGGGCTTAAAATGATTCTGAGCTAACTCAAACAGCGAAAGGGTATTGAATTGCATCGTGATGTTGGTACCCTTCAACCTCAAAGTCGTCCAAAGTCACCCATGTTTCAATATCTTTTAACGATTTAATATCAGGGTTAATAATGAGCTTTGGAGAAGGATAGGGCTCGCGTTTAAGTTGAATGTCACGCATAGGTGCTAACTGATCTTCATAAATATGAGCGTTCACAATTTTATGATAAGCCTGACCCGGTTTTTTGCCGGTGATTTGAGCCATCAATGCTAATAAAACGTAAACTTGCACCATATTAAAGTTTAAGCCTAATGGTACATCACAGCTTCGTTGTGTGCTGTTGAGATATAAGGTATCACCCAATAAAGAAAAGTGATGCTCGTACATACAAGGACGCAGACAACCTAGATCAAACGCACCAGGGTGAAGAAACGTTAAAATCTCTCCACGATTGTCGATACCATTTGATAAGTCATTGACGATATTTTGTAAAAGGTCAACATGACCACCGCTAGGTTTTGGAAATGCACGGCCTAATGCGCCATAAATTAACCCAAGATCATCTTTACCTTTTCGATTAGGGTTATTCAACCATGCTTCATTTAAATTTGCATTAGCATCCCAAGTTTTGGTTCCTAATGCTCGAAAGTCTGCCGCACTTTGATAGCCTCGCATATAACCAATAATTTCAGCAATTGCAGATTTCCAGAAGCTTTTACGGGTGGTGACAAGCGGAAATTGGTTGTTGGCAACATCGTAAGTTAAATCAGCATTAATAACGGTAAGACAGCGTTTATTGGTTCTTTCGTTATTTATCCATGTGCCTTCATCAACGATACGTTGACATAAATCCAAATATTGTTTCATGATTTCCTTGCGTCAGATGTGCGTTAGTTTTAATTATACCTAGGCATCAGAAAAGTTTCGAGTCGTGACGGTTAATCAGTCAAATTTACAGTTTTGTATCATCTTTAATAACTTATTTAAAAACAATACAAATGAATAAAACAATAAATATTGCGATAAAATGGCATTTTTTATGAATACTTGTGTATGTTAGATGACTAATTAATCGTTTTTGGTCTGCCTAAATCACCATAAACCCCATGCTTTCTGTGCGTTAAGTCACAAAAATGTGGTTTATTGTGAATAAAAAGGGTGTATTTTTATGCCGACTCGGTTTTACCGATGTATAAGCTCGAAACATTCGATTATGCTTGTTGAATTATTCTGTTATAGACTCAAAGTATCGATTTTTAGGAGTTACAAATGGAAAAAGCACTTAGAAACTTCCTGAGCCAAGAATCTGCTGGCGGGATCATTTTGATGATCTCGGTTGCCTTGGCCATGATTTTAGCTAATTCACCCTTTGCAGGTTTATATGAAGGTTTTTTAAATACTGAAGTTCAAGTTCGTGTTGGCGCTTTAGATATTGATAAACCTTTATTACTGTGGATCAACGATGGCCTAATGGCTTTATTCTTCTTGTTGATCGGCCTTGAGGTTAAACGAGAATTATTAGAGGGCGCACTTTCAACCGCGGCTAAAGCATCGTTGCCTACCTTTGCCGCTATTGGTGGCATGGTATTCCCTGCATTATTTTATTTAATATTCAACTATTCTGACCCACAAACACAAGTGGGGTGGGCGATACCTGCTGCGACCGATATTGCCTTTGCTTTAGGTATTATGGCGTTGTTAGGTAATCGAGTGCCTGTGGCGTTAAAAGTCTTTTTACTTGCGTTAGCCATTATTGATGATCTTGGTGTCATTGTGATTATCGCGCTGTTCTACAGTGCTGACTTATCAATGCTAAGTTTGATTGTTGCTGCTGTTGCTATTGCTGCCATGGTCGCACTTAATCGCAAAGGCGTGTCGTCATTAACACCGTATGGTTTATTAGGTTTGATATTGTGGATTGCGGTACTTAAGTCAGGTGTTCACGCCACTTTAGCCGGTGTAATTATTGCCTTCTGTATACCTCTTCGTGCGAAAGATGGTACTTCGCCGTCAGAGCATTTAGAGCATAGCTTACATCCATGGAGTACCTTCTTAATTTTACCAGTATTTGCTTTCGCAAACGCGGGATTATCGTTAGCTAACATGAGCATATCGTCATTTGCTGAGCCTATTACTATTGGTATTATTTTAGGTCTGCTATTGGGTAAACCTTTAGGTGTGCTATTGTTTAGTTATATTGCAGTTAAACTTAAATGGGCTGAATTACCACCAGGTATTGGTTGGAGACACATTGCACCTGTTTCCGCTATGTGTGGTATTGGTTTCACTATGTCGGTATTTATTGCGTCTTTAGCATTTGATGGCGCACCAGCTGCCTTTGGTGATTATGCTAGGTTGGGTATTTTAACAGGCTCTTTATTTGCTGCATTACTAGGATATTTCTGGTTAGACAAAGTCTTACCAAAAAAAGGAGCAAAATAAATGAAGTCGTTACCCGTCGCTATTTTAATGGTCGCAGTGAGTGCAGTGAGCACTCCTGTATTAGCAAATGCGTTTGATGTTTGCTTAAAAGATTCTTCTAGTAAAAGTTGTGCTGTATATCTTGAAGGTGTTGTTGATGGTGCACTGATGTACCGTAAAGATGTTTCTTTAAAGAGCATTGAAGCCGATGGTTATGAGTCTAGAGCATTAAAGTACCGTGCTGGTAAGCGCTATCAAAAAGCCAATAGTAAATATTGTGCCAGTAATATTCCGGTTAAAGCTGATATTGTTGCAGCATTAACTGAACAGGTAGCAATGGGTAACGTCGACACAAGTGCTGAATTAGAGACAGTTATTAACACGTTAATGGATTGCCGAAAAGTACATTCGAGTAATTAATCACTATTCAGTTGATCAAAACGCCCACTAACTTAGTGGGCGTTTTTGTTTTCTATACAACGGGATTGCTGATCAAACTCAGTACTGGTGCTACCATGTTGTTATATTCAATAAAAACCAACTGTGGTTCAGCTTTTTTGATAAGGCCTATATGCAGCATCTTAACTACAATCACCTCTATTATTTTTGGATGGTTAAACGACGGGGGTCAGTAGCCAAAGCTGCTGAGGCACTCTGTTTAACGCCACAGACCATCACAGGACAGATTCGTTTACTAGAAGAAAGACTTAAAGGCTCTTTATTCAAGCGTGTTGGTCGCAACTTAGAAGCCACTGAACTGGGTGAGTTGGTGTATCGCTATGCCGATAAGATGTTCAGTTTAAGCTATGAAATGCTAGATATTTTAAATTATCAAAAACAAGATTCTGTGTTGTTTGAAGTTGGAGTGGCGGACGCCTTATCAAAAGCGTTAGTGAGTAGAGTACTGTTAACGGTTATTCCAAATGATGGTTCAATACATTTAGCCTGTTATGAATCAACTCATGAAAGCTTAATTACCCGATTGCGTGAACATAAGTTAGATATGATTTTATCTGATTGTGCAGGAGAGTCATTAAAATACACCGACATTTTATCTAAGAAATTAGGCGAGTGTGGAGTGAGCTTTTTTTGTGCTCATCCAATAGATGCGGAGTTTCCGGCATGTTTAGAGCAAGAAAAGCTGCTGATCCCCGGCATTCGTACTTCACTTGGGCAACAATTACATGGTTGGTTTTCTGAGAAAAACCTCAATGTTAGTGTTTTGGGGGAGTTTGATGATGCGGCCATGATGAAAGCATTTGGATATTTTAAACGGGGTATATTTGTTGCACCGTCTATTTATCGTCATGATATACTTTCACAAGGCATGGTTTTACTGGGTGAAACCACCGATATAAAAGAAGAGTATCATGTGATGTTTGCTGAGAGGATGATTCAACATCCCGCTGTTAAAAGCCTACTTGAAACAGACTTTACCGATTTATTTTCAGGATTAGATCAGCAAGTACAAGATTTTGATAATCGCTTAGGTATGGCAGAGTAAAACAATCAATAGGCCATTGTAGCCGCAGGAGTATTGCGTTGGAATTAATGAATATTGCCCGAGTTCGTTGGGCTTGTCGCAGAGGTATGCTAGAGCTAGATGTGTTGTTTCAACCCTTTGTTGAAGCACATTATGAAAACTTAGCCGATGAAGACAAACAAACATTCATACGTTTACTAGAGTGTGAAGACCCAGAGTTGTTCGCTTGGTTTATGGGCCATGAAAAATGTCCAGATCCATTGCTCGCTGCAATGGTGATTAAAGTCCGTGGTCGTGAGACTCCCTAAAGGTCAATTTGCTCATTTCTCATATAGCACTCAAATTCATTATTATTCTTTGAGTGCTTCATTTCATCAATTGTTAGCTTGTTGGGTTATATTTCTGGTTGTTTTAAGCAGTTTTATTGCGTGGCCTGAATTAAGCTCACCATTAATTTTAATCAGTTTCTATATACTTATTTTGCTGTTATCTTTTTGTTGGGCTTGGCTATTATATAGATTAAAATGCTGGCACTGTGAATTTATCATTGATAATAAAGGCCAGGGAAAGCTGTTACCTGATGGCGATTTCGTTCAAGTTAAGCCTGCATATATTTGCCCTTTTGTATGTATTTTATACTTACAACTTGATAACCAGGTGAGACGTGATATATGGGTGTGGGCGGATATGGTTAACGACACTGACTACCGAACATTATGTCGTGTCGTTAACTCATACGATCCACTTAACAACGATTGAATTAAGAGGTCGGTTGAAGAATAGTGGGCTGCGGATCATCAAGTTGCTTTGGATAATCTAAGTTGTAATGCAATCCTCGGCTTTCCTTTCGTTCCATTGCACAACGGATAATAAGCTCGGCGACTTGCACTAAATTACGTAACTCTAACAGATTGTTACTTACTCTAAAGTTTGAATAATACTCTTGAATTTCTTGCTGAAGCATCATGCAGCGGCGTAATGCGCGCTCAAGGCGTTTATCGGTTCGAACAATCCCGACATAATCCCACATAAATAGCCTTAACTCGTGCCAGTTATGTGCAATCACAACTTCTTCATCGGAATTACTGACTTTACTTTCGTCCCATACCGGGACATTGGTCGGCATTTTGATTTTCTGAAGTTGGCTTTCAATATCTTGAGATGCTGCTCTGGCAAATACTAAACATTCTAGTAATGAGTTACTGGCCAGACGATTCGCACCGTGTAATCCGGTATACGCCACTTCACCTACGGCATATAAGCCGTTTAAATCAGTTTGGCCATGCAGATCTGTCATGACTCCACCACAGGTATAATGAGCAGCTGGAACTGCGGGAATAGGGGATTTAGTGATGTCTATTCCCAACGCTAAACAGCGCTTATATATAGTGGGAAAGTGTTTGATGATAAAGTCAGCGGGTTTATGGCTAATGTCTAAATAGACGCAGTCTGAGCCTAAGCGCTTCATTTCATAATCTATTGCGCGAGCGACCACATCACGAGGCGCTAATTCCGCTCGCTCGTCAAACTCAGGCATAAAGCGTGTGCCGTCAGGCCTGCGTAAATATGCCCCTTCACCGCGCAAAGCTTCGGTAAGCAAAAAGTTTTTTGCTTCAGCATGATATAAACAAGTCGGGTGGAATTGATTAAACTCCATGTTTGCTACGCGGCAACCTGCACGCCATGCCATAGCAATACCGTCACCACTGGCAATGTCTGGATTTGAAGTGTATTGATAAACTTTTGAACTTCCACCGGTCGCAAGCGCGACAAACTTAGCCGTGACAGTTTCAACTCGTTCTTGATTTCGATTCCAAACATAAGCCCCTAAAACCCTATTACCTGGACGGCCTAATTTCTTTGAGGTAATAAGATCGATGGCATTATAACGCTCTAATACTTGAATATTTGGGTGGTTAAGTGCGCGTTGTTGAAGTGTTGTTTGAACTGCTTTACCTGTAGCATCTGCAGAATGTAAAATTCTGCGGTGACTATGCCCCCCTTCACGGGTTAAATGATAAGGAGCTTTAGATTGATCTCCAGTAGTTTCTTCTTTATCAAAATCAACACCACAGTTAATTAACCATTGCATTGAAGCTTTTGCATTTTCAGCAGTATAGGTTACTACCGCCTTATCGCATAAGCCTGCACCTGCTATGAGGGTATCGTCCACATGGGACTCAATAGTGTCATCTTCATCAAAAACTGAGGCAATTCCACCTTGAGCATAAAAGGTTGAACCTTCAGCTAATGGGCCTTTAGAAAGTAGGATAACCGAAGATTTTTCTGCAAGATGTAAGGCTAGAGTTAGGCCTGCGGCACCACTTCCTATAACCAAAATATCAGACTGGTATTCAACTGCTAGTGTCATGGGTAGGTATGAATTGAGAAAAGGTTTATTAATGGTAAATCAAAAAGCGCTTTATGGGTATATTTACGAGGTAAATTAGTGGCTGGTTAATCCTCAAATTTTTGATTATTTTTTATTATTGAAGTCTATCGCGTTATTTTGTAACTCATATTCAATTTAATGATGTCGTAATCATTTTATAATCTTCAAAAATAACCATGTTAGACTAGCTAAAAGTACTACCCAATACCTTGTTCATGAATGTTTTAACAGATTATCAAAGCAAAAATGAATTTTTTTTTATATTTTATCGAACTTTTTTCACTAAGCTCAGTCTACCTTATTAAGAACGTGATTCGAGCGACTGAATATCAGTGATATAGATTTAGGAGTAGTCGGCTCGGATGAGTGGACAATATAGTGATCAACAATTAGTTGAACGGGTACAACAAGGCGATAAAAACGCTTTTAACCTGTTGGTAATGAAGTACCAAAACAAAGTGATGAGCTTGATTGGGCGATATATTCGTAATCATGCTGATGTTGCCGACGTGACACAAGAAGCGTTTATTAAAGCTTATCGTGCACTGGCAAACTTTCGTGGTGACAGTGCTTTTTACACATGGTTGTACCGTATAGCGGTTAATACGGCAAAGAATCATCTAACATCTCAAGGGCGTAAAGCCCCTGCAAATGATGTTGATGTTGAAGATGCAGAATATTATGAAGGCAGTGATGCTTTAAAAGAATTTGCTTCGCCAGAGCGATTATTAATGAAAGATCAAATGAGTAAAGTGATCTTTGATACTCTGGAAAAATTGCCTGAAGAATTAAAAATGGCCATATCTTTACGTGAACTCGACGGTATGAGTTACGAAGATATTGCCAACATCATGGATTGTCCCGTAGGAACGGTAAGATCGCGAATTTTTCGTGCTCGTGAAGCAATCGATAAACAGCTACAGCCTTTGTTGGAAAAGTCTTAGCCTTTATTTAAATAGGTGAAAAATGGTTAAATCAAGTCAAGAGTGGGTTTCTGCAGCCGTTGATGGCGAAGTGAATGAGCAAGAGCTTGCTCAACTTTGTGCAGATGCAGACTCTCATGAGCAATGGCAACGTTATCATATGATTGGTGACACCATGCGCGGTGAGTTACCTGAATCCATAGACTTAGATATTACAGCAAATATCGCAGCAGCTCTTGAATTAGAGCCAACCATCATAGCGCCTCAAGCAATAGCGCCTCAAGAAAATGATGAGCAAAAACAGTCTAACCTTGATTCAAAACCCTCTAATGTAGTGTCTTTGTTTAAGCAAGTGGGACAATATGCCATTGCTGCGAGTGTCGCTTTAGTGGCTATTGTTGGGGTGCAAAGCTACAATCAAGAGCCTGATGTAGAATCACCTTTACCTGTTTTCAACACAAGACCGCTGGTCGGGAGTGTTTCTCCAGTTAGCTTACAAACTGGCCCTGTTGTTAAACAACAGCATGACTTTACTGAAGAACAAGTGCTTGAACAGCGTCGAAGAATAAATGCGTACATTCAAGACCACATGTTGCAACAACGTCTAAATTCTGGTGTGCAAACAGAGCATACTTATACTGAAGACGTTAACAGATAGCTTTTATTCATCATACAGCAATGGTTTAATATACCATTGCTGTTTCACTTTCTAGGAGTTAGCTTGCGCCTCTTTTTGCTAGCACTTATTTTGCTTTCCCCGTTTAGTTTTGCCCAAGAAATGTCTGCCAATGATTGGCTTAAAAACATGAGTCAATCTCTCACGGACAAGCAGTTCAAAGCTTCAGTGGTTCAAATTCAAGCAGATCACATTCGCCCTTTAGTATTTCTACAAGGAAAAGTGGATGGGAAATCTGTTTCATATTTAGAATATTTAAATGGGCCACCTAAAAATGCAGTCAAAGTTGATAATAAGGTGACTTTTTTAGAACTAGATCAGCAACCTTATAGTATCAAAGCGAATCGAATTCAAGGGGTATGGCCTGCTTCTTTGTCTGGCAATATTGCCAAACTAGAACAAGGCTATCAATTTGTTTTAGGCGGGAGAAGCCGTATTGCTGGCCGAGCTGGGCAGATGATCCGCTTTATCGCCAAAGATGAGTTTCGCTATGATTCTCAAGTTTGGCTTGATATGGAAACTTTTCTTCCACTTCGATATGACACATTAAATCGAGATAAACAGTTACTTGAACAAACGATGGTTGTTGAGTTGTTAGAGTTAAATGAACCGCCAAAAATTTTAATCGAAGCCAGTAAACATGACTGGCCGGCAGTGATTAACCCAACCGATAGAAAAGAAGCACAAAATTGGCAATTTACGTGGTTGCCACAAGGCTTTGATATGGTTGTAGCTGACAATCATCGGTTAATTGGTATTCACGAGCCTGTCGAATATATTGCTCTAACCGATGGTTTAGCGAATATTTCTATTTATGTTGCTAGAGCTTCTGATAACCCAATGCCTGAAGAGTTAGTCACACGTAATGGCATATCTATGGTCGTTGAGAAGGTGGGTAATGCCGAAATTGTTGCTTTAGGCAAAGTGCCAACGGAAACATTAGAGCGCATTGTTAGAAGCTTAACGTTAAAATAAGCTAATTTGACGAGTGATAACAATGCAAAATGCTAACAAACCTGATTCACAAAAACTGACCAAGCCCTTACTTGAAGAGCTTGCCAAAGTTATTGAATATCAAGCTGGTTGGGCTGTGGTTGAAGTTGAATTAAAGTCAGCTTGTAATCATTGTAGTAGTAATGACAACTGCGGTACATCGACAATAGCCAAAGCTTTTTCAGTTAAAACTCAGCGTTTCTCTGTTGCGTCAGATGAAGTTTTACATCCTGGTGATATGCTAAAAGTTGGCTTACCTGAAAGTGTCATTATTCAAGCTGCTGCATTAGTTTACTTACTCCCTTTGTTGGGGTTATTTTTAGTCGGTGGTTTGGGACTGTTTTTAGCTCAACTCATTGGTATTGATAAAAATCTATCTTCTATGTTATTCGGTGTAGTAGGTGCTTATGCCTTTTGGCGTTTAGGGAAAAACGTCGCTACAAGACTAGAACAAGATGCTCAACCGATTATTATTCAGAACCTCGGTCAACAAGTTGAACTGTCTGTTAAAAAATAAAAACAGATATTTTTAGCGATTCATTTGGGCTGTTTTTACCCTCCTTGATTAATCTGATTGGTATTAGCCCCCTAATCAGGTACAATTTCAGCCAATATTATTCACCTTTTTTAGTAGTAGTCATTGCCGCATAATGAAACACATTAGAAACTTCTCAATTATTGCCCATATCGACCATGGCAAATCCACCTTATCAGATCGTCTAATCCAGGTTTGTGGCGGTTTATCTGACCGCGAAATGGCTGCTCAAGTCCTTGATTCAATGGACATTGAACGCGAACGTGGTATTACCATTAAAGCCCAGAGTGTGACTTTAGATTATAAAGCCAAAGACGGTGAGACCTATCAATTAAACTTCATTGATACTCCCGGTCACGTTGACTTTTCATATGAAGTCTCACGTTCTCTTGCTGCATGTGAAGGCGCGCTGCTTGTAGTTGATGCTGGTCAAGGCGTAGAAGCACAAACCTTAGCAAACTGTTATACCGCATTAGATATGGACCTTGATGTGGTTCCAGTACTGAACAAAATTGACTTACCTCAAGCTGAACCTGAAAGGGTTGCCGCTGAGATTGAAGATATTGTTGGCATTGATGCGATGGAAGCTGTTCGTTGTTCAGCTAAAACGGGTATTGGTGTTGAAGATGTTCTAGAGGAAATTATTGCAAAAATCCCTCCTCCAGAAGGTGATGAAAACGCTCCTTTACAAGCGTTGATTATTGATTCATGGTTTGATGCATATTTAGGTGTTGTCTCTTTAGTTCGAATTAAACACGGTATCTTGAAAAAAGGTGACAAGTTTAAAGTGATGTCGACAGGACAAAACTATAACGCGGATCGTGTAGGTATTTTTACGCCTAAACAGCAAGATGAACCCGAGTTACGTGCGGGTGAAGTTGGTTATGTTATTTCTGGGATTAAAGAAATTCATGGTGCACCAGTGGGTGATACATTGACCCACGCCAAACATGGCGCTGAACAACCATTACCAGGTTTCCAAAAAGTAAAACCTCAGGTATATGCCGGTGTATTCCCAATTTCTACTGATGAGTATGAAAGTTTCCGTGAAGCGCTAAATAAACTTTCTTTAAATGATGCTTCATTGTTCTTTGAGCCAGAAACTTCTGGAGCCCTAGGTTTTGGATTCCGTATTGGTTATCTTGGCTTATTACACATGGAGATTATTCAAGAACGTCTAGAGCGTGAATATAATCTTGACCTTATTACTACAGCGCCAACCGTAGTTTATGAAGTCGAAATGACGAACGGTGATGTGGTTTATGTTGATAACCCATCAGATTTACCGCCGTTAAATAACATCGAAGAAATTCGTGAGCCTATTGTTGAGGCCAATATTCTCGTACCAAAAGAATACTTAGGTAATGTGATTACCTTATGTGTTGATAAGCGTGGTATGCAAACCAATATGGTTTATCATGGCAATCAAGTGGCCGTAACATATCACCTTCCTATGGCTGAAGTGGTTATGGATTTCTTTGACCGCTTGAAGTCAACCAGTCGTGGTTATGCATCATTAGAATATAACTTTATCCGTTTTGACCCAGCAGACATGGTGCGTTTAGATATTTTAATTAACGGTGATAGAGTTGATGCATTAGCGATGATTATTCACCGCTCAAATATTCGTCATCGTGGTCTAGCCCTTGTTGAAAAAATGAAAGAGCTTATTCCAAGACAGATGTTTGATATTGCTATTCAAGCGGCGATAGGTAGTCAAATTGTTGCGCGTTCTACCATCAAAGCATTACGTAAAGACGTTACCGCTAAATGTTATGGTGGAGACGTGTCGCGTAAGAAGAAACTGTTGAATAAGCAGAAAGAAGGTAAGAAACGTATGAAGCAAGTGGGTAATGTTGAGGTGCCTCAAGAAGCATTCTTGGCAGTACTGAAGTTAAATGATTAATCATAATTAACTTAATTGCTTGTAAGATAACGCCGCATTAAGCGGCGTTGTCGTTATAATCGAATAAACTTATCTACAAATCGTTTCTAGTCATGATCTGTTTTTGTAATGTGGCTTACACTGTTTGCTAGAGTGAATACATTGTAAGTGTGAGACCTAACAGGAGTTTTCCATAAAATGGCAGCCCATTTTTCAATTATATTGGTGTTGATTACGTTAATAAGTGGCTTAATTTGGCTTGTTGATGTGATCTTTTTTGCGCCCAAACGTAAAGAGAAACTTGCGATAGCTCAAGCGGGAACAGCGCAATTGAGCGATGAAGCAATCGATAAAATTATTCGCGAACCGGTTGTTGTTGAAACCGCGCATTCTATTTTCCCTGTGATTGCATTTGTAATGATTCTGCGTTCATTTATCTATGAACCTTTTCAAATCCCTTCAGGCTCAATGATGCCAACTTTATTAGTGGGTGATTTCATTTTAGTTGAGAAGTTTAGTTACGGCTTGCGTGACCCTGTTTGGCGAAAGAAATTAGTAGAAACCGGTGAACCTGAACGGGGTGATGTATTTGTGTTTAAATATCCTGAAGACACCAATATTGATTACATTAAACGGGTTGTAGGCTTACCAGGCGACAAAATAACTTATGACAACAAGAGTTTAACGGTGACGCCAAAATGTACCATAGATAATGAATGTCCAAAGTCACTAACCATTAGTCATAAAGAAGTCAACCGTGGTGAGTTCAATCAAAATGGCGTACCGTTAATCCGCTATACTGAAGATACCGACGGCTTTGAGCACGATATTTTAATTAACCCATCTCGTCCTGATTTTAGGCAGCATTTTTACCCTCAAGCCGGGACTCGTGAGGGTGAGTTTATCGTGCCTGAGGGGCAATACTTTGCCATGGGCGATAATCGTGACAACAGCACTGACAGCCGTTTCTGGGGCTTTGTTCCTGAAGAAAATTTAGTGGGTAAAGCGGTAGCGATTTGGATTAGCTTTGAATTTGAACGTGAGCAAGACAGCTGGTTACCTACTTGGGTACCAACAGGAGTTCGTTTTGAACGTGCAGGTGGAATACAGTAATGGAGCCGATTAAAAATTTACCGCGACTTTGCCGTACATTGGGTTATGAGTTTAATGATATCAAATTATTAACTCAGGCTTTAACGCACCGTAGTGCTGCAAATAAGCACAATGAAAGATTAGAGTTTTTAGGCGACTCTATTTTATCCATCATTATTTCTGATGCCTTATATCACCAATTTCCAAAAGCGACTGAAGGTGATTTAAGCCGAATGCGAGCCAGCTTAGTGAAAGGCGATACTCTAACGTTAATAGCTAAAGAGTTTAAGCTGGGTGATTATTTATTCTTAGGCCCTGGCGAGCTTAAAAGTGGTGGCTTTCGACGTGAATCAATTTTAGCTGATGCTGTAGAGGCTATCATCGGCGCCGTGTATTTAGATGCTGATATAGAAGCTTGCAGAAAACTGCTATTAAACTGGTATCAAAAACGTTTAGCTGATATCAAACCGGGTATTAATCAAAAAGACCCTAAAACGATTTTACAAGAACATCTTCAAGGCTTTAAAAAGCCACTACCAGAGTATCAGGTGGTTAAAGTTGAAGGTGAGGCTCACGACCAAACATTTACTGTTGAATGTCGTATAACTGACTTAGCTGATGTGGTTATTGGTGTAGCCGGTTCAAGAAGAAAAGCTGAACAGCTTGCTGCTGCTCAGGTATTGGAGTTACTGAAGAAATGACCAAAAAAACTGACTTGCCAGAACAACAAACTGAGTTAGATCAAGAGCCCAGTTTAAATGAACTACTGGCAAGAATGAATTTAGCAGCCCCGCAAGCAACCGCACAGTATGAAGTGACTTACTGTGGCATGGTAGCCATTGTTGGCCGTCCAAATGTGGGTAAATCAACGCTGTTAAATAAGTTGTTAGGGCAAAAAGTAAGTATCACTTCTAAAAAGCCTCAAACCACTCGTCATCGTATTTTAGGTATTCATACCGATGAAGCTAAACAAATCGTATTTATTGATACACCAGGGCTTCATATTGAAGAAAAGCGTGCAATTAATCGATTAATGAACCGTGCGGCTGCAAGTTCTTTGGCTGATGTCTCTATGGTAATTTTTGTTGTTGATGGTATGAATTGGACCGCTGATGACGAAATGGTCTTACAAAAACTTCAATATCGGAATGATGATAGAAAAATTGTATTGGCAATTAATAAAGTCGATAACATCAAAGATAAAGAAGCCTTGTTTCCTTACTTAAATGAGCTAGGACAAAAATTCGATTTTGATGAGATTCTGCCTATTTCTGCCAGTAAAGGTACCAATGTTCAACGTATTTTGGACATGGCACAAACTTCATTGCCAGAAGCGCCGTTCTATTTCCCAGAAGATTACGTCACAGATCGTTCTCAGCGATTTATGGCCTCTGAAATTGTCCGTGAAAAACTAATGCGATTTTTGGGTGATGAGCTGCCATATGATTGCACTGTTGAAATCGAACAGTTCAAAATGATGGAAAATGGTGTTTATCAAATCAACGCGCTTATTTTAGTTGAGCGTGATGGTCAAAAACGCATGGTTATTGGTAATAAAGGTGAACGTATTCGCACTATTGCTACCCAGTCTCGTCTCGATATGGAAACACTTTTTGATAATAAAGTGTTTTTAGAGATATGGGTTAAAGTAAAATCTGGCTGGGCTGATGACGAACGAGCATTACGCAGTTTAGGTTATGGTGAAGATTAATTATTTTACCTATATTAGGAAAATGACAACATGGCCACAATGAAGCGTGGCTATGTATTGCACCATAGGCCGTTCAAAGAGTCGAGCGTGATTGTTAACCTACTCATTGACGGTGTAGGGCGCGTTGATGCCATTGCCAGAACAGGAAGTGGCAAAAGGTCAATTAAGTCTATTTTACAACCTTTCCAACCGCTATTATTACAATTTAGTGCTCAGTCAGAAAGCAAAAATCTCGCACTAAAAACCGTCACTCATATAGAGGCCGCATCTCCGGCCATTCCACTTAGTAGTAACAGTTTATATTCAGGGTTTTATTTAAATGAACTCTTGGTGCGTTTGTTGACGATTGAGCATCAAGCAGAGTCATTGTTTGTTGCTTATCATCAAGCTTTAATCGCCTTAGCCCAGTCGTTTTGCTCTAGTCACCTGCGTTATTTTGAAAAAGCATTATTACTTGAGTTAGGGGCCTTACCGTCACTGGACTATGATGTTGACGGGAATAATATTAATAGTGATGGTTTTTATCGCCTAGAAGCTGATTGTGGCTTTATCCCAGTATTGCAACAAAGTGTCGGTGTATTTACTCACAGCCGAAGCGTTGTCCCCGGCGCTATGCTAGTAGCGTTACAAAAAGAATCTTTAGCTGTAGAACATTTGAATAGCGCAAAAGGCTTGATGCGTTTTTTACTATCCCCTTTGCTCGGCAATAAACCATTATTAAGCCGACAGTTATTTGTTAAATAACCTCGAATTAGTCTGCAGTAGTCAGTACAATATCGACAATGACTCTCATTATCACGTTAAGGAATCCACCGTGAGCGCAATTCTTCTAGGCATTAACATCGACCATATTGCCACCCTTCGTCAAGCCCGTGGTACAAACTATCCAGACCCTATTCATGCCGCTGCTGTTGCCGAACATGCTGGGGCAGATGGTATCACCATTCACTTACGTGAAGACCGTCGCCATATTCAAGATAGAGATGTTTATCTACTAGCCAAAACGCTGAAAACAAGAATGAATTTTGAGTTTGCAGTCACAGAAGAAATGATTTCAATTGCCTGTGAAGTTAAGCCGGCTTATGCCTGTCTAGTGCCAGAAAAGCGTGAAGAGTTAACCACTGAAGGTGGTTTAGATGTAGCTGGTCAACTAGAAAAAATAACTACTGCCGTATCCCGTTTAGCTGAAAACAATATCAAAGTGTCGTTGTTTATTGATGCAGACAAAACTCAAATTGATGCCGCTGTTGCTACAGGGGCGCCTTATATTGAAATTCATACCGGTTGTTATGCTGATGCTCAAACTGATGCCGAGCAACAAGCTGAACTCGAGCGCATAGCAAGCATGGCAGCGTATGCTCATAGCAAAGGCTTAGTTGTGAATGCTGGCCACGGGTTGCATTATCATAACGTTAAACCCATTGCGGCAATTCCTGAGTTATATGAACTCAATATTGGCCATGCTGTGATTGCGCGTGCGGCTATCGACGGTTTAGATAAAGCGGTCCGCGACATGAAACTGCTAATGTTAGAAGGGCGTCGAGGTGAATAATGGCCATTGTAGGTATAGGTACCGACATTGTTGAAATTGCCAGAATTAAAGCTCAGCAGCAACGTTTAGGAGATAAACTCGCTTGTCGAGTATTAACAGAAGCTGAGTTAAACTCTTATCGCCAAGCTAAGTTCCCTGAGCGCTTTTTAGCAAAACGTTTTGCAGCTAAAGAGGCGGCGGCAAAGGCATTAGGCACCGGCATTGGCCGTGGGGTGTCTTTTCAGCATATTCATATAAGTAACAATGACAATGGGGCTCCTTGTATTTCTTTTACTGATGGCGCACTTGAGCGGTTACAGCAACTGAATGGTAAAAAGGGGTTTATTTCAATTGCAGATGAACAGCATTACGCTGTGGCAAATGTCATTATTGAAAGCTAATCTATACCTCATCTATTCATATTAAGGCGCTTTGTAGCGCCTTTTTTATGCTTTCAAAATTAGAGTAGATACGTTAAGTTTATGTAACAAGAATAATAGCAATAGGATTTAACACCATGAAATCAGCAGTAGAGCAACTGGCAACGTATAAAAGTGTCCATCTAAACCCTAAGAATATTCGGACACATTTTTTTGGCGTGCCAATGATTATTTGGTCATTGTTTGTGATGCTGGGCACCATCAGGTTTGAGGTTCAACAAGTCGAAGTGAGTGTGGCAATGTTATTCACACTCGTTGTGTTGGTTTATTATTTTATGCTTCATGTTAGGCTCGCCATTGGATTAACTGTATTTATCATTCCTGTGATATTAACTTCTGAAATGGCAGTTCATTCTGCTCATCCTATTATTCTTGCTGTAGCTGTTTTTGCCATAGGTTGGGTGATTCAATTTATTGGTCATAAATATGAAAAAGCTAAACCTGCCTTTATCGATGACCTAAACCAATTACTTGTAGGACCATTTTTCTTGATGGCTGAAGTGTACTTTTTATTCGGGTGGGAGAAAGAGCTTGATGCTGAAATTACCCCGATAGCTAGAGAAAAGCGTCGTGCCATTGAAGCGGCAAGAAGAGCGGGTTAGGTTTGTGTTGTTGTGCTGTATTTATTAACAATAAAAGGCGCTAAGCGCCTTTTATTTTCAGATGGATATGATGATTAGCTGATTGATTCCTCATCCTCATCTTCTACCACAGCAATGTTAGGAATAATCCGTACCAGCTTGATCATATTATCACTCACTTCAACCACTTCGATTTGATAATCTGCCAAGCGTAAGCTGGTTTTTGCTGCAGGAATGTCCTCCAAAAACTCAACAATTAAACCATTGAGCGTTTTCGGACCATCAATAGGAAAGTCCCACTTCATTTCTTTGTTTAGGTCGCGAATGTTAATTGTTGCATCAATTAAAAAACTACCATCTTGTTGCACATTAATATCTTCACTCGGGGTGGTGATCATTGATGTGGTAAAGTCGCCGACAATTTCTTCTAAAATATCCTCAAGCGTCACAAGTCCTTGAATATCCCCATATTCGTCAACCACTATACCTATACGCTCTTTATTTTGCTGGAAATTAGCCAGTTGAACATTTAACGGTGTGCCTTCAGGAATAAAATACAATTCCTTGACTGCGCGTAACAATGATGACTTACTAAATTGCTCTTTTGACTGTAGACGTAATGCATCACGCAGATGAATAAAACCAACGACATCGTCAATGGTGTCGCGATAAACTAACACGCGAGTATGCGGGCTTTGAGTGACTAACTTATTAATTAGCTTAAAATCATCGTTGACATTAATGGCGTAAATATCTGAGCGCGAAATCATAATGTCTTCAACGGTCACTTTTTCTAAGTCTAAGATAGACAACAGCATTTCTTGGTGACGATGAGGGATAAGTGCCCCCGCTTCATGAACTACCGTTCGTAGCTCTTCTTGGCTTAAGGCATCATTAGTTTGCACATTTTTAATGCCTAATATTTTTAAGAACAAGCTGGTAATGATGTTAAGTGCTTTAACTAGAGGGAGCAAAACAATCAGCAACCATCTTAATAGTAAGCTGGATGGGAAGGCGATTCGTTCAGGATGCAGTGCTGCAAATGTTTTTGGGGTCACTTCAGCAAAAATTAATACTACAACAGTTAGGGCGCCCGTGGCGATAGCGACTCCGACATCACCAAATAACCGCATTCCAATGATGGTGGCGATTGCTGACGCTAAAATATTAACAAGATTGTTGCCGATAAGGATTAATCCTATAAGGCGATCGGGTCTATCTAACATTTTCAAGGCACGTTGTGCGCCCTTATGCCCATTACCGGCGAGATGCCGTAAACGATAACGGTTTAACGTCATCATGGCGGTTTCAGAGCCAGAAAAGTAGGCTGAAATTAAAATGAGTACAAACAGAAATATAAGGAGTGCGCTGGTTGATATCGCGTCCAATGAAAGGGCCCCGTGTTACAAAACAAGCTGAAAGTCTCAGCCAAAATTGATGAATTAATCCGACATTATTAATCACTGGTTATAAGAGTCAAGATACAGATGTGATTAACTTCAAAAAAGATCATTTTATGCGAGGGGAATTAACGTTTATGGCAACAATAACGGTAAGTGGTACTAATTGTTTTTTAGCCAGTAGCGTCATTTATTATCGGTCTGTTTAACCATTAGAGGCCTAATGATTATTACTGATAAACTAAGATGAATCATTAACAAAAAGGAGCTGTTAAGCTCCTTAATATCACTGAAAATATTTAAGCCAATTTAAGTTAAGATAAGCTCTTTTACGATTCGAGCACCAA
The DNA here is from genome assembly GCF_023284065.1 of Shewanella gaetbuli. Taxonomy (GTDB): domain Bacteria; phylum Pseudomonadota; class Gammaproteobacteria; order Enterobacterales; family Shewanellaceae; genus Shewanella; species Shewanella gaetbuli. Next base: position 410,850 of record NZ_JAKIKP010000001.1, read on the forward strand.
AGTACCCTAAAGAAAGTAATAGCGCACCACTGATACTATACAGTACCGCTGTTCTTATTCTGCAGCCAATTGTAAAGTGTTGCCACAGCATTGCACCATAAACAACCCATGCAGCAATAGATAAAATTGCTTTGTGTCCTTTGCCGTCCGCAAACATATCTTCAAGAAATACAAAGCCAGTTATCAGCGATAAACTTAATAACACGAACCCTATCACGATCAAATGATAAAGTTGGCGCTCAACGGTCATTAGCGGTGGCATTGCAGGGCTCATGATCATTTTCTTGGTTTTAAGTTTGTTTTGAATTAGCCATAATTGGATAGCATATAATGCCGCAATCATCAGGGCACTGTACGCCATTAATGACAGCACCACATGGGCGAGGACTTCAGGGTGTAATTCAAAATGAATAATAAATTGAGGCGGTAGTAACCATAACAAGGCTACAGAAATAATCGAACAGGCATAAATAACCGGCAACACCACAATCACTTTTAAGCGTGACAACGTGACGGTGAACGAAAGCGTGATGATCCAGTTAACTAACGAAATAACATTGGTTAAACTAAAGTTCTGTCCTTCAGCAGTATACATCGACTTAGATAAAGCGAAGCCATGCATAATGACCGCAATGGCTGAAATCACCATTATTATTTTTCTATTTGGCCCATCAACATGAAACAGTCGGCTTGTGACTAGTATCAATGCGATGCAATAAAAAATCATAGCCGAAGCTGAGAAAATAACCATCCGTAATAAACCTATAAAATAGTATGGACAAGTTGACTAGACGCAATACCCAGTCTAAAAGTACTCGAACATTGTTCAGTAAGATTAACATGAACTACCCTATTAAGGGCAGTGACCTAATACGCAAAATTTAACAGTATCTTACTGTTAGCTGCAAATAATTTACTTATGTCACTCTTGTACTCATAAAATTTCTCAATCTGAAAGGCTTTGGCAGCTTTGTTTGGTCTGTGCGAAAAATTAAAACATCTTCAATAAAAACAATTTTTATTATGCAAGCGCGCATCTTTATCTCGTTTGGGTATATAATAGCGCGCATTATCGAGAACGTATTAAAGAGCGACTAAATGTTTGAGAATTTATCTGACAGACTTTCGCGAACACTAAAAACTATCAGTGGTCGCGGTCGATTAACTGAAGACAACATCAAAGAAACCCTTCGTGAAGTTAGAATGGCTTTACTAGAAGCGGATGTTGCTTTGCCTGTAGTAAGAGAATTTGTTAACAGCGTAAAAGAGCGTGCTGTTGGGCAAGAAGTCTCAAAAAGTTTAAGTCCAGGGCAAGCTTTTATTAAGATTGTGCAAAGTGAACTTGAACGCGCAATGGGTGAAGCTAATGAAGCGCTAGATTTAGCAGCCCAGCCACCAGCAGTCATTATGATGGCAGGTTTACAAGGTGCGGGTAAAACAACTTCTGTCGCGAAATTAAGTAAACTATTACGTACTCGTCATAAAAAATCGGTATTAGTTGTCAGTGCTGACGTATACCGTCCTGCGGCTATCAAACAGCTAGAAACTTTGGCGACAGAAGTCGAAGTGGAGTTTTTCCCATCAGATGTAAGCCAAAAACCAGTTGATATTGCTAAAGCCGCTATTGCCCACGCAAAGCTGAAGTTCATTGATGTGGTTATTGTCGATACTGCAGGCCGTCTGCATGTCGATGAAGCTATGATGGACGAAATTATTCAGCTTCATGCTGAAGTTAAGCCAGTAGAAACCTTGTTTGTTGTCGATGCGATGACAGGTCAAGATGCAGCCAATACGGCTAAAGCCTTTAATGAAGCTTTACCGTTAACGGGTGTTATTCTGACTAAAGTTGATGGCGATGCCCGCGGTGGTGCTGCACTTTCTATTCGAAATATCACTGGCAAACCCATTAAATTTTTAGGTGTAGGTGAAAAAACCGACGCTTTAGAGCCTTTCCACCCTGACCGTATTGCTTCACGTATTTTAGGCATGGGTGATGTGCTGTCATTAATTGAGGAAGTGGAACGCGGTGTCGATAAAGACAAAGCGATGAAGCTGGCTTCAAAAGTGAAAAAAGGCGGCAGCTTTGATTTAGAAGATTTTCGTGAGCAATTGCAGCAAATGAAAAACATGGGCGGCATGATGAACATGATTGAGAAACTGCCCGGTGTTGGACAATTGCCACCAGAAGCTCTTGCGCAAGTGCAAGATGGCAAAATGACCGTGCAAATGGAAGCGATTATCAATTCTATGACGGCTAAAGAACGTAAAAACCCGGACTTGATTAAAGGGTCGCGTAAACGTCGTATTGCCTTAGGTTCAGGCACACAAATTCAAGATGTAAATCGCCTATTAAAGCAATTTACTCAAATGCAAAAGATGATGAAAAAAATGTCATCTAAAGGCGGCATGAAAAAAATGATGCGTGGTATGAGCGGTATGTTACCACCAGGCATGAAGATGCCAGGCCGTTAAGTTATCTATTCAATCTCGGTGAGAATTGCTTGGCTTATGCTATCAATACCTTTTTGCTGTAAATATCGGCATTTTGGTTGCAATAGTTTCAAAGTCAGGTAAAATCTTCCGGCTTTCTTTCTGGGACCTTTGCGAACACGGGTTCCAGTTTTTATTTTTGCTTATAGCAAATCATTAGAGGAATAAAACGCATGGTTACCATTCGTTTAGCTCGTGGCGGCGCAAAAAAGCGTCCATTTTACAATATCGTTGTTGCTGATAGCCGCAATGCTCGTGACGGTCGTTTCATCGAACGTGTTGGTTTTTTCAATCCACTAGCTCGTGGTCAAGAAGAAACTTTACGTTTAGATTTAGATCGTGTTGAGCACTGGGTTGCTACTGGCGCGGCAACATCTGAGCGTGTTGCAAAGTTAATTAAAGACGCACGTAAAGCAGCTGCTTAATGGCGTTTAGGTATAGATAGATGAGTAGTAACCAACAACCTATTGTACTGGGTAAATTAGGCTCTAGTCATGGTATTAAAGGTTGGCTAAAAATCACTGCCTATACCGATTCTGTTGAGGGTATCTTTGATTATTCTCCTTGGCTTATTAATGACCAAGGACAATGGCGTGAAGTTAAGGTCAACCAGTGGCGTCCACAAGGTAAGGCAGTTATTGCTGAACTTGAAGGGGTAACCACTCGGGAACAGGCGCAAATACTCACCAATTGTGAGATTGCAATTATGCCAGAACAAATGAAAGAACTTGCTGATGATGAATTTTATCACCGAGATCTTATCGGCTGTGAAGTGACCAATAATAACGGCTATAACATGGGATTTGTCGACCAGATCGTGGAAACAGGATCGAATGACGTATTACTTGTTAAAGCTAATGCCAAAGATGCTTTTGGCAAAGCGGAACGTATGATCCCCTTTGTCCCTGAACAATTCATTTTAAAAGTGGATTTGCAAGGTAAACAGATATTAGTGGATTGGGATCCTGACTTCTAAGTCGAGGTACAACAAATGTGGTTAGGGGTAATAACCCTGTTTCCAGAGATGTTTCGTGCTGTTACAGACTTTGGGGTGACGGGTCGAGCCGTTAAAAACGGCCTGCTTGAGGTGCAAACGTGGAATCCTCGTGATTTCACCCATGATAGACATAACACGGTTGATGACCGGCCTTATGGCGGTGGACCGGGTATGTTGATGATGGTGCAACCTTTGCGAGATGCCATTCATGCAGCGAAAGCCGCATCGGGTGACAGAGCGAAAGTGATTTATCTATCTCCTCAGGGACGTAAGCTGGATCAGCAAGGCGTAACTGAGTTAGCTAAATCAGACAGTTTGATTTTAGTATGTGGGCGCTACGAAGGTATCGACGAGCGTATTATTCAAACTGAAGTGGATGAAGAATGGTCAATCGGGGATTACGTGCTTTCGGGCGGCGAATTACCGGCAATGACATTAATTGATTCAGTTGCGCGTTTAGTACCAGGTGTACTTGGCAAGCAAGCTTCGGCAGAGCAAGACTCTTTCTCTGACGGATTACTGGATTGTCCTCATTACACTCGCCCTGAAAACCTAGATGGTATTGATGTACCAGCAGTGTTGTTAAGCGGTGACCACAAAAAAATTAGACTCTGGCGGTTACAACAAAGTCTCGGAAGAACTTTTTTAAGACGGCCAGAAATATTTGAAAATCTAGCTCTGACTGACGAACAATCGGCTTTATTAGCACAGTTCGTAAATGAAACGGACTCGTCAAAATAGTCATCGCTTCAGTTATTCTAGAACGGAGTAAGTTATGAACAATATCATTAAAATGCTCAACGATGAGCAAATGAAAACAGACGTACCTGAGTTTGGTGCTGGTGATACAGTAGTCGTTCAAGTACGTGTTAAAGAAGGTGACAAAGAGCGTCTTCAGGCTTTTGAAGGTGTGGTTATCGCAAAGCGTAACCGTGGTCTGCACTCTGCATTCACAGTACGTAAAATCTCTAATGGCGAAGGTGTTGAGCGTGCATTCCAAACGCACAGCCCATTAATCTCAAGCATCGAAGTTAAGCGTCGCGGCCGTGTTCGTCGTGCTAAACTTTACTACTTACGTGAGCGTTCAGGTAAATCTGCACGTATCCGTGAAAAATTGGCAACTAAGTAATAGTTATCAATTTAGTTTAAAAGATGCAGTGTTCGCACAATTAACCGCCGAAAGGCGGTTTTTTGTTTCTAAAATTCAGTTAATTTGACCATTTTCACTTATGACACAAATTAAATAAAATATTGCTTGATCTGCGCAACGCACACAGGCATAGTAGCTCCTAAGCTGTAATGATGTAGCGTTACAGTGATACAGGTTGAGTTTGATAAAGTCAGTTAGATAACTGAAGTCAGTTTAATTAAGTATTAACTTTTGATCCCATGTAAACCATTAAAGTGAGTCGATAACATGCAGCAAGATACTATCAATAACGTTCATATTAGTTCTGAACAAGTGCTTTCAACCCCCGCACAATTAAAGCAAGAGCTTCCATTATCTGCGCATGCTTATCGTTATATTCTTGATGCACGTAAAACGGTAGCGGATATTGTCCATAAACGTGACAATCGGGTGTTAGTCGTTACCGGCCCATGTTCTATCCATGATATTGATGCTGCGAAAGAATACGCTCTAAAATTAAAGAAGTTACATGATGAATTAAGCGATGACTTTTATATTTTAATGCGAGTTTACTTTGAAAAGCCGCGAACCACAGTAGGGTGGAAAGGATTAATTAATGACCCGAATATGGATGAGTCTTTTGATGTTGAAAAAGGCTTGCGAATGGCGCGTGAATTGATGATTTGGCTTGCTGAGCTAGAGTTGCCTGTGGCAACTGAAGCGTTAGATCCAATTAGCCCGCAATATATTTCTGAATTAGTCACTTGGTCAGCCATTGGTGCTCGAACAACTGAGTCACAAACTCACCGTGAAATGGCTTCGGGTTTATCAATGCCGGTGGGCTTTAAAAATGGTACCGACGGTAAACTTGATGTCGCCATTAATGCACTTAAATCTGCCGCCAGTAGCCACCGCTTTATGGGGATTAACCAAGAAGGCCAAGTCAGTTTATTACAAACAGCGGGTAATCCTGACGGGCATATTATTTTACGTGGTGGTAAAAAACCAAATTATGATGCTCAAAGTGTCGCAGAGTGTGAACAACAAATTCATCAAGCTAAGCTGAATGCGCGTTTAGTTGTAGATTGTAGTCATGGTAATTCATCTAAAGACCATAACCGTCAAAAACAGGTATGTGAAGACGTATTTAATCAAATCGCAGTAGGCAACAAGTCTATTATTGGTGTTATGCTAGAAAGCCATTTAAATGCAGGTAATCAAAGTACTAACAAGCCATTGAATGAGCTAGAGTATGGCGTATCTGTAACGGATGCCTGTATTGATTGGGCTACAACTGAAACCATTTTACGACAAGGCGCTAACCAGTTATCTGCTGTACTCCCTAGACGGTTTGATGTACAGCAAGTAGTTAACGGTTAATGATGAAAAACACCATGAACGAAAAGACCACTGCTGATTTAGAAAAACTACGCGATTTAATTGACGGAGTAGACCAACAACTGCTGCATCTCCTACGCAAAAGATTAGATTTAGTGGCACAAGTTGGTGCGGTAAAACATGCGGCTGGGGTGCCAATATACGCCCCTCAGCGTGAAGCCTCTATGCTGGCTAAGCGTCGTGATGAAGCTGAGAAAATGAATATTTCTCCTCAGTTGATTGAAGATATTCTTCGACGCTTGATGCGCGAGTCTTACTTAAACGAAAAAGATGTTGGTTTTAAGCAAGTTAAGCATGACTTAGGGCATATTGTCGTGGTTGGCGGTGAAGGGCAATTGGGTCAGTTATTTACGCAAATGCTGACATTGTCTGGTTACAGCGTTAAGAGCTTAGATAAAAATGATTGGCAGCGTGCTGACGCTTTATTTGATGGCGCAGGAATGGTGTTGGTTACTGTGCCCATTAAAGTCACTTGCGATGTCATTAAAACCCATTTAACTCGTTTACCAGATACGTGTATTTTAGCAGATTTAACCTCAATTAAAGAGCAACCAGTCGATACTATGTTACTGGCTCATAAAGGGCCTGTAGTGGGGCTTCACCCAATGTTTGGCCCTGATGTAGGAAGTTTAGCAAAACAGGTTGTAGTGGTTTGTCATGGCCGTCAAGCTGAAGCGTACCAATGGTTATTGGATCAAATTGCTATTTGGGGGGCAAGAATCGTTGAAGCTGAACCGGTAAAACATGACAAGGCCATGCAATTAGTTCAGGCGATGCGTCATTTCTCCAGTTTTGTCTACGGTATGAATTTGTGTAAAGAAGATGCTGAAATAGACACTTTACTGCAGTTTAGTTCACCTATTTACCGGTTAGAGTTAGCGATGGTAGGGCGCTTGTTTGCTCAAGATCCTGAGCTTTATGCCGATATCATATTTGCCCAACAAGGTAGTCAAGATGTGATAGCTGACTACTTGGATAATTATCGTGATGCATTAGCGATGCTAAAGTCAGGTGATAGAGATGCATTTGTTGCAGAGTTCAAACGTGTCGCTAAATGGTTTGGTGATTTTGCACCTCAATTCCAACATGAAAGTCGTGCAATGCTGCAATCGGTAAACGATATGAAGACGGGTTAAGCTTTTTTAATCTATCTTTAATTGCGTAAAATCGACCTAGGGCTTATGTTTATAGAGTCATGAAAACGTCTTTAATTTGTCATGATTTTATACTAGGCCTTAGATTCACACGGAGACTGCCCATGACGACTCAATCGCTGCCTACTGAGGCAACTCAAGATAACACCGTTGGTCATTTTCTCTATGCGCTAATGAGCGCCTTTCCTTTATTCTTTATTCCCGTTTTGATGAGCTTTTGGTTGAATTTAATTCAAAAGAATATTCAACCTAATACCCTGTTAGCGTCGCACCTTCGGTGGCAGCGCTTATCTATTATTGGCCTATGTCCATTTTGTATTGTGGGCTATTTGATGAACCCTATGTGGCTGAGTATATCGATATACCTTTTAGGAGTGATGTGGTTTAGCTATCGTATTGTTAAAGGCTGGCTTAGTTTAAATGAAGGATTGATGGTTTAACCACTTTGTTGTTTCAACCGGTCGTAAAAATGCCGCTATCTTTTCATTAGATTGCGGCATTTTTTATGATGATGCGGTATGGTTAACAGAAATTAGTATTCGTCGCTCATTTAGCAGTAAAGCTCACGTAAAAGGCTGATGTCAGTATCATTACAGGGTAAAGACATTATGATGCCATTAACATTAAGCTGTTTAGCCGCCTTTGCTTTAGCTGATTTAAACTCACAGTCCTCTTGAATTAGATTACAAATCACCGGCAAATGAGATTGTTGTTTCAAGGTCACTAAAGCTGATAAATCTAAGGCGATCTGATCAGGTTGAGCAAAACTGCGCACACCTGAGTCACATAAAATTACCTGCTGATTTCCTTGCTCTAACACTGTTTGTACTGCTTGTAGCCAGTCTTCAACACTCGCCATATTATTGCGTTCAATTATCACGGGAATGTTCAAAGAGCCTAACTGATTGAGGATGGTTTGGTTATACATCTGCTGTCCCGTTAACATGAGTAAGTCGACCATGTTAGCCGTGACTAAATCAGCTTCTTGTTCAATTAAGTAGCCACTCACTAATCCGGCTTGTTCAATGACTTTGATTGACTTTTTAAGTTGTAACTCATTCACTGCAGTAGCCGAGTGCTGCAAGATCAGTGCTTGAAATCCTGTTTCTTTACTTTGTTTTGCTAACGTTGCTAACGCGGTATCATCAAGCCGCAGGTCGGCAATTTGAATTGCGGCAAAATGTGCTCCGCCTATGTGTAATTGTTTACACATAACTTCACTATCTTCCGGTTGATATTGGCGGCTATATTTTGCTGAATTTGATACTTCTGAAAGTGGTTTAGTTTCAGTGGATTTTGAACTTTCAGGTTCGATCAATAATTGAGATTGAGTCAATTGGGTTGGTTTAACCGTTTCACATGGGTAACAACCTAATACTTTAATAAAGCGCGTTAAACGTTCTAACTCTTTAATGGATTGCTGCACATCTTGATTTGCTAAGTTGCCGTCAATATCAATATAAAACATTTCTTCCCAAGGCGTACCTGGAATAGGTCTAGATTCTAATTTAGACATGTTTAGGTTATGTGCTTTTAATATTAACAGTGCTTCTACCAATGCGCCTGGCTTTTGTCCCGTTGCCATAATTAAGGTCGTTTTGGCTGGAAGTTGTGACGGCACTTCAACGGCTTTTCTAGCGACAACAATGAAACGGCTTTGATTGATTTTTTGATTGGCTAGCCCCTCTTCTATCGCACTGAGTTGATATAAAGAGCCGCCTTCAGCACTGCCTATTGCGGCAACATTATTATCTGCAGCGTCATTTACTTTAGTCATCGCTTCTGCGCTACTAGAGCAGTACTCAAGTTTAAACTCAGGATGTTGGCTTAAATATCGGCTACATTGGCTAATGGGCTGTGGATGAGCGTAAACGGTTTTGATATTAGATAAATCGGTTCCCGGTTTTGCCAGTAAACAGTGACCTACTTCGATAGTTGTTTCGCCCACAATGGATAAACTAGTATGTTGTAGCACATCATACACTTCGTTAATTGAACCAGAAGAAGTGTTTTCAATGGGTAAAAAGCCATAGTCAGCGTGGCCTGATTCAACGGCGTTAACAATGTCATCGAAACTTTGGCAGCCGAAATCAATCATATTGACTTGGCGACGGTCACAATATCGGCTTGCTGCTAAATAAGAATATGAACCTCGAGCGCCTAAAAAGGCAATGGTATATTGTGTCTTCTGAGTATCTGGGTTCGCACGACCATGTAAAAAGGCTTGCTGGTTAAGCACTGAGTCTTCAATAATGCTTTGGTATAGCGAGATAACAAAGTGTGCATCTAAGCCTTTTTCTCGGCCTGCAATAACGAGTCTTTCAAGTAATTCTTTTTCTCGTTGCGTATCTCGTATTGGCCTGATGTCCACTTCTTTACTTTTGGCAACTTCTAAACTGAGCTCACGTCTTTTTGACAATAAGGATAGTAACTCATTATCTAACGCAGTAATTTGCTCTCGCGTTAAATTCAACCCCTGTGGTTTGTTCATACTAGCCTCTTTAAATAGTTAATCTGATAATTTAAAACTAAAAAGCCCCCCGGTTGGGAGGCTTTGGTATTTTCATTTTGTTTTTTATACACAAAAACCGCCTCCCTAAATGGGTTGCATAAAAAACAAAATAAAAATATTGCGCGTAAAAATATTCATGGGTTAAAACTAAAACGTAGCCTTGTGACTGTCAATGTAAAATTGCTCATAATGAATAAAAGCCAATAAAAAAGCGCACCAGAGGGTGCGCTTCGGTATCAATAATTAAAATCAAGCTGCTGTGTCCTCCTTATATACGTACTCAAAATCATCTTCTGCATCTTCAAATGTAGCATGACGTTGAGCTTGAGGTTTATGAGTCAGGCGATTTAGCTGTTTTTCCAGCTTTTTACCCATTGCAGTAATTGCTGCGTAAAGGTTTTCATTTTTCGCCTGGGCAAATAGATCACCACTTGGCAAGCCTATTGAAGACTCAATTTTAAATAACTGCTTTTCCTGTGTGATAATAACGTGTGGGTTAATAAGTTGAATATCGTGTCGAGTTAGTTTTTCAAATTGTCCTTCTATACGTTCACGGATTGGGGCAGTGACTTCAAGTTGCTTGCTAGTGATTTTCAGCATATTTAGAACCTTTTGTTATGTTGCTTAACTTCAGAATACCAATTTCCCACCCGATAAATGTGATGTAAATCACATTTTATTGTGATGATATGCCTAGGTGATGCGAATTTGAACTGACAGACATTTTTAGCAAATTATGGCCAAATATAGCTTGTATTTGAGCAAATAAACGCTCATATTTGAGTGGATAAGTGGCTATCGTCTTACCCATATTTCAGTATGGTTGGTTATTTATTATCCCGCTATTTTCCTCAACTATGCCCCACCTATGTTCTCCAGCTACCTTTACATTTGTTTACTGTTCATATTGCAGTGAATTAGCTGACTTTCCCTTATAATGAGCGCAAATAAGCCTTTATTCACATTGATAACTTTTAACGTTAGGTGTTGTATGCAACCAAATAATAATAGAATTAAAGTATGGGATTTACCTGTCAGAATATTTCATTGGGGTATGGTTTCCTTGCTGGCATTGCTATGGTGGACAGCAGATGCTGGTGAAATGGAGTTGCATCAGGTAATGGCTTACTTGTTATGCTCATTACTGGTTTTTAGAGTGGTCTGGGGTGTGGTTGGCAGTGAAACGGCCAAGTTTAGTCAATTTTTACGCTCTCCTAAAGCAGCATTACAGTATGCAAAATCAAATCCTAAGCCTGAAAGTATTGGTCATAATCCCTTAGGCGCTTTTATGGTTGTCTTATTGATGCTACTGCTGATGGTGCAATTCTCAACTGGATTATTTGCTACAGATGATATTTTTACAGAAGGCCCGCTTAATCGATATATCTCTTCAGATTTAGCCAGCACATTGACTTGGATTCACAAACAAGCCTTTAATGTGATTTTAGCTTTTGCAGCAATACATGTTTTGGCGATTATTATTTATCTCATTAAAGGGGATAATTTAATTGCAGCGATGATAACCGGATATAAGAAAGTTAACGCTCAAGTGGCTCAGCCCAAGCAGCGCTCTATTTGGATCGCTTTAGTCATATTTGCTGGCATATTTTCTGTGGTGTGGTTTGTTGAATTAGGCAACGTTGTTGCGTATTTATAGCGCCATGAAAGGTAATGGTAGCAAGTGAAAAGCTGTCATGTGGATTGATAAAGTAAGATAGATAAAGCAAGGTAATATTCCCATAACGGATTGTATATTACCTTGCTGACCAATTAAGACGATAAATTAGTCTTTTTTGTATACGTCGTGGCAACCTTTACAGCTTTTGCCTGTTGCACCAAATGCAGCTTTCATTGCACGTTGATCATCTCCTTGTGCAGCAACAGCCAATTTAGCGGCATTGTCTTTAAACTCTAGCATTTTGGCATCAAAGTCAGCTTTGTCTGACCAAACTTTTGCTAATGCTTCAGTATTACCTTTATCTGAACCGGCAATAAAACCTTCGTGAGGTAATTTTGCTAAGGCAGCTACGTTTTCAGCTCTTGCTTTAAATGTAGCTGCATTAAATTCTTTATCGCCTTTTAACATTGCACCCATATCACCAAAATTGTAAGCAATAAGCGTGAATGCTGATTGGCGATATTTAATGGCATGGTCAGTATTTTTAAAGTTGTTGGCGTAAACACTTGGGATTAATAACGCGGTAGCGGTAAAAGCTAATAGGACTTTTTTCATGTTATTCTCTATTGTTATAGGTTGAAAATAGTTTAGGTTGTTGACTGAACATTATTTTACACAATTTTAGGTATGGATCACGTTTTGTTTGTTTCCGAATGTGAGTCATCTTTACATTGATTGATATTGACGAGTTAGGCCGTAAGCTGATGATTGTTTTACTGTGATAAATTGCTATCATCTATATGAATTTCTAAAGAGAGAGCCTAATGAGAGCAAATTGGAGTTTAGTGGTTGATAAAGTATTAACCCATGCAAACGATGAAGACTTATCAGTGTTGTTCCAACTGTTGATGACAGAGGAAGAGCGCAGTGCGATTGCGGGGAGATTAAAAGTGTTTCAAACCTTGCTAGCAGGTGAACTTAGCCAACGACAAATCGCATCAGAGTATCAAGTGAGTATTGCCACTATTACTCGTTGTTCAAATTATCTGAAAAATATGTCACCAGAAAAACGTGAAGCAATTCAAAAGTTAATTCTATAAGCGTAACGTTGTGACTCGTTAGAGACAATGAGAAAACAAGCATTAACGGCGATATGCTTTAAATACCGGAATTTTGTGTTTTCTATAACTCGAACGCCTAATTATTAGATAGGCACCAAACGTCAGTAGGCATATCGCGAATAGGCTGCTTGATTCTTTAGGGTCATATCGATAAAGCAAGACAGCTGATAAAATATAGATAAACGGTAAATAACCGTATAACCATTCAGGCCAGATCCCTTCTTTACGTTTTCGCTTTTGATCTGTGCGACGGTTTTGAGAGCGTAAGTTATAGATTCTTGCACCAAATACATACACAAACACGGCAGCGGCAATAGCATATTCTTGTTGTAACACTAAGAGGCTTGCACTTCCTATTGCAATGTAAGTGAATGGCAGTAATTCATATATAGGTTTAATTAACATTTAGCACTCCATCGCGAAGCGTTAATTATTATTGTTTTTATTTGATTGATGATACGCGAATAGTTGCCATTAACTATGAAGCTCTTATAAATCTAATTAATTGTTTAAATAGCTAAATTATTGGCAGATTGCTATTCAGCAAAGTCCTAAGTGGCATCAATATTATCCAGTTCATATGTAACATATAATGCACTTAATCTTAGATTGTAGTCTAAAAATAAAGCCACTGGCTTATTTTCGTCAGTGGCTTTATCGTATTCAAACTTTAGTCTTACAATTTTGTGCGAATATCAGTTATGGTGTTGCTCACAACAAGTATCGCTTAGTGACAACCGCATCCACCATTACCATCACAACCTGGCTTTTGGGTGTCGCAAGGTTGATGATCATGGTCGTGGCTTCCACAGCTACCGCCATGAGCATGAATGTGTCCATGAGCGATTTCTTCAGCTGTTGCTTCACGCACATCTACTACTTCCACGTTAAACGTTAACGCTTGTCCAGCAAGAGGATGGTTACCATCAACTACTACACTGTCGTCTTTTACTTCAGTGACTTGTACAGGACGTTGCCCCATTTCTGTTTCAGCAATAAAACGCATACCAGGAACAATATCTTCAATATCACCAAACGCCGCTATTGGCACTTCTTGCTTTAAGCCATCATGGTAGTCACCGTATGCTTGCTCTGCTGGAATGGTGGCTTCAAATGTATCGCCAGCTACTTTACCTTCTAACTCAGCTTCTAAACCAGGAATAAGGTTTTCTGTGCCTTGTAGATAAACCATAGGTTCAGCATCAAATGAGCTTTCTAGTAATTGACCTTGAGCATCGCTAAGACGGTAATGAATAGTCACCGCGGCATGTTTTGAGATTTTCATAATGACTCCAATTGGGAATATTGGCGAATAATACCGTTAATTAGAGCTTGCTGCGATGATTTACATCAGGTTTTGCTAAATTCACTTATGTTATCGGTAAGGTCATCTCTTGGTTGGGGGAAATTCAGCCAATGTTGGTGGGTAATACTATTCTGAAGTTAGCAATAGGCCTAAACTTCAACGATGTCAGTTTGAATAGTGATTCTTGAATGCTAGCTAAGCTTTTTTATCTCAGATAAGTAATCTTTAGGTACCGAATTTTATTATTTTTAGTTAGGTGTTTGTATTTTAAGGAGTTAATTAAGGTTTTGTACCTGTAATTGCATTTTAACAGCCTTGTTAATGAGCTGGTTTCACTTTATGAAATATAAGATCTTAAATAAATCAACTTAAATGTTAATTAATATGTAAATAAAATGGCAACTGGGGTTGACAAAATAGGGCTAAAAAAGCAATTCTGTAAACATTAAATAAAGACAGATAAAGCAGAGCAATTGTGTGTTGCCTACTTACTGAATATTAAGAGATTATTATGCCTGGTTTTAATCGTGTTGAAATTACAACAATTACTACCACCACTATTACCATAGTGGGGGCGGGCTGATACACCCTTAAAATAATTCAATAAAAAGCCCGCTTCCCACAAACGAAGCGGGCTTTTTTATTTTAAATTTTGCATTGATGTCATGACTATTGGCAGGGAGAAGACGGTATGAAAGTGATGAAATTTGGTGGTACGTCGTTGGCTAATTGGTCAAGGTTTATGATGGCGGCAGATATTATTGCTGAGTCTTCAAAAGTTGAACCTGTTGCCACAGTGCTATCTGCTCCAGCTACAATTACTAACGCGTTATTAGAAATGGTCGATTTAGCGGTAACGGGTCAACCTTACCAGCAAGTCATAACTCATATTGAAAACGTTTTTAATGATTTGTATTCTCAAGCGGGTAAAACATTATTGTCTGATGAGCAACAGTCATTGCTTCAGCAAAAACTTGCTGACCAAATGACGCAATGGAAGTACAAGCTAGAAGGTATTTGTTTATTGGGGGAATGCCCTGATTCGGTAAAGGCGACCATTGTTGTTTCAGGTGAGAAGTTATCTGCTGCTTTGATGGAGCAGGTGATGTTGGCGAAAAATATTAAGGCAGCCCAATTAGATCCCGTGTCGTTATTTCTTGCTCACGGCAAGCCGTTAGAGTCGGTTGTAGATATCAACGTCAGTAAGTTGCGCTTTAATGTTTTACCACTGAATGACTTTAAAGTTTGGGTTATGCCTGGTTTTACGGCATCAGATGCTCATGGCAAAGTGGTTACCCTCGGTAGGAATGGATCGGACTATTCAGCGGCGGTATTAGCTGCTTGTATTAATGCATCCAGTTGTGAAATATGGACCGATGTAGATGGCGTTTATAATACAGATCCTCGAGTCGTTACCGATGCCAAATTACTGTCACAATTAAGTTACCAAGAGGCAATGGAGTTATCGTATTTTGGTGCCAAAGTACTTCACCCCAAAACCATTGCTCCTATTGCTCAGTACCATATTCCTTGTTACATCAAAAATAGTTTTAATCCTCAAGCCCCAGGCACTTTAGTGTCTAATGAAGAAGATAAAACAGGTTTACAAGTTAAAGCGATTTCTAATCTCGATAACCAAACCATGTTTAATATATCAGGTCCGGGTATGAAGGGAATGGTGGGAATGGCGAGTCGCACATTAGCCGCTATTTCAAGGGCTGGTATTTCAGTTTCATTGATCACCCAAAGCTCATCAGAATACAGTATCAGTTTTTGTGTTTCGACTGATGATGCTCCAAAAGCCAAGTGGGCGCTTGAACAAGAATTTGAATTAGAAATTAAATCAGAACTATTAGAGCCCATAGAGCTACGTGAAGGATTAGCCATTGTCTCGCTTATTGGCGACGGAATGAAAACTCACAAAGGTGTGGCGGCTAAATTTTTTAGTGCGCTAGCAAAGGCAAGCGTTAATATTGTTGCTATTGCTCAAGGCTCTTCAGAGCGCTCAATTTCAACGGTGGTAAGGCAAGAAAAAACCAAGCATGCGATTTCTGCATGTCATCAGGCCTTTTTTGATGTTCAACAATATGTCGATTTGTTTTTAGTCGGTGCGGGTAATGTCGGCGCTGGCCTACTTGAACAAATCAAACAGCAGAATGAAATGCTCAAAGAGCAACATATCAGCATTCGAGTGTGTGGTATCGCCAACTCTCGTCAGATGTTACTTAATAGCAATGGAATCGATTTAACTCATTGGCAAGGGGCGTTGGTTGATAATGGTCAACAGTATGATTTACCTAGCCTATTAAAATGGGGACAAGAAGAGCAATTACTCAATCCTGTTTTAGTTGATTGCACGTCAAGTGAAGCCGTTTCTGATAGTTATTTAGACGTAATGAATGCTGGCTTTCATGTGGTGACTCCTAACAAAAAGGCTAATACACGAGATATTGAGTTTTATCGTGAGCTCCGTAAAGTGAGCCTTGAACAGCGTCGTCAATTCTTATATGAAACGACCGTTGGAGCGGGTTTACCAGTCATTGATAACTTAAAGAAACTGCTGTGTGCTGGCGATAAGTTACATAAATTTAATGGCATATTATCAGGCTCTCTGTCTTATATCTTTGGTATGTTAGATGAGGGGATGAGTCTGTCACAAGCAACCTCTATCGCCAGAGATAAGTGCTTTACCGAGCCTGACCCGCGTGATGATTTAAGTGGTATGGATGTGGCACGTAAGGTGCTTATATTAGCAAGAGAGGTGGGCTTAGACTTGGAGCTAACAGACATCAATATTGAGTCTGTGTTGCCGGATAGTTTTGACGACAGCGGCGATGTAGAAACGTTTATGAACAATCTACCGAGCTTAGACGAGCAAGTTTCACAACGCGTTGAGAAAGCAAAAGCTGAAGGTAAAGTCTTGCGTTATGTAGGGCAAATTGATCAAGGTAAATGCCATGTACGCATCATTGAAGTCGACGCAAATGACCCTCTTTATAGTGTCAAAGGCGGAGAAAATGCCTTAGCATTTTATAGTCGTTATTATCAGCCTATTCCCTTTGTGTTAAGAGGCTATGGCGCAGGTACTGACGTGACGGCCGCTGGGGTGTTCGCGGATGTATTAAGAACGCTAAATTGGACTCGTGAGGTAGGGCTGTAATGAGTAAACATAGTCAAAACGCCATTAGTGTGTATGCCCCCGCATCGATGGGAAATGTAGGCGTTGGGTTTGATTTATTAGGTGCGGCTTTAGCCCCTATAGACGGTTCTCTGTTAGGTGACAAAGTCAGTATTAGCGCAATAGCAACGGGTGTTGAATTCGAACAGGTGGGCCCTTGGGCGCATAAGTTGCCCACTGAATTAACTGAAAATATTGTTTATCAGTGTGCGGAGTTTTTTTTAGATAAGTTGCAAACTAATACTGGCGTTAAACTCGTTTTACAAAAAAACTTACCGGTTGGTAGTGGATTAGGTTCAAGTGCAAGCTCTGTAGTTGCTGCGCTCTATGCGTTAAACGAACACTTTGACAAGCCATTTGATGAACAAGCTTTATTGTTACTCATGGGCGAGTTTGAAGGGAAAATATCAGGCAGCGTACATTATGACAATGTCGCACCATGTTACCTTGGTGGTATGCAGCTTATGCTGAATACTCAGGACAAAGTATGTGCCGCAATCCCTAGTTTCAAAGAGTGGTATTGGGTAGTGGCTTATCCCGGTATTTCACTTTCGACAGCGAAAATGCGTGCATTATTGCCTGAACAGTATGACAAAGGCGTTGCGATTGATTTTGGCCGTTATTTAAGTGCTTTTGTGCATGCTAGCTACCAACAAGACAGTAAAATGGCCATTGAAGTGCTTAAAGACGTGATGGCCGAACCTTATCGTGCAGCGGCTATTCCTGGATATTTAGACGCACGTGAAGCGCTAACACAATTAGGCATGCTTACAACGGGTATTTCAGGCAGCGGGCCAACATTATTTAGTGTCACAGACTCTTTAGAAAAAGCACAGCAAGCCAAAGAATGGCTAGAACAACATTACCTTACTGAGCAAGGGGGCTTTGCCCATGTGTGTCAGTTAGATGAACAAGGCACTCGACGAGTCTAAGCCGTGTATAGAATTTTAAATTTAAATAGGTAGTACCAAATGGAATTATATAATCTGAAACACCCTTCTCAGGAAGTTAATTTTAGTCAGGCTGTACAGTTAGGGCTGGGTAAAGACAGAGGGTTATTTTTCCCTAAGTCCATTCCTGTACTTAATAATATTGATGAGCTACTTGAATTACCTTTTGCTGAGCGAAGTAAAAAAGTATTAGGTGCTTGGTTAGCAGATGAACTTGGTCAAGACAAGGTTGATGCTTTAGTCGACAAAGCTTTTACCTTTGATGTGCCGCTACAAGAGGTTGATTATCATCGTAGCTGTTTAGAGTTATTTCATGGTCCTACATTAGCGTTTAAAGACTTTGGTGCTCGCTTTATGGCGCAGTGCGTTAATCTTTTAGCGGGTGATAAAGGCTTAACCATTTTAACCGCAACCTCTGGTGATACAGGCGCGGCTGTCGCTGATGCTTTTTATGGTTTGGATAAAGTGGATGTTGTGGTGATGTACCCGAAGGGCAAAATCAGCGAACTACAGGCAAAAATGTTTACCACACTCGGTAAAAATATTCATACCGTGGCAGTAAAATCTGATTTTGATGCTTGTCAACATTTGGTTAAGCAAGCGTTTGATGATCCTGAAGTGCGAGACGGATTAGCATTAAACTCGGCTAACTCGATTAACATTAGCCGCTTATTGGCTCAAATTTGTTATTACTTTGAAGCTATTGCTCAAGCAAAGAAAGCTGGCCATGAAAACTATGTTGTCTCAGTTCCAAGCGGTAATTTTGGCAACTTAACGGCGGGCTTATTCGCCAAGGCAATGGGGTTACCTATTACACGCTTTATTGCCGCGACCAATTCAAACGATACCGTGCCTCGCTATTTAGATAATGGCCAATGGTCTCCTAATGAGACAATTGCAACAATGTCGAATGCGATGGATGTTTCAGAGCCGAGCAACTGGCCTAGAGTAGAAGCAATATGTGAAAAAATGGGCTGGCCATTATCAGATATTAGTGGCTTAGCCTTAAATGAGTTGCAAACTTCTGAAGCGTTAATGAACTTATACCAATTAGGATATCAATCAGAGCCTCATGCGGCAATTGCAGCCCAAGGACTACGTCAGCTGTTAACTAAAGACGAGTATGGCATCTTTTTGGGCACGGCTCACCCCGCGAAGTTTAAGGATGTGGTTGATAAGGAGCTATCTGTCGATTTGCCTTTACCTAAAGAGTTGCAAGCTGTGGTTAATAAACCTTGTTTGTCAGTTGATTTGTCCGCTAATTTTGGTGAATTGAAAGCCCATTTGTTTGCTACTTTACGCTAATGTAGTTTAATCAAACTTCTGATTTAAAACATAGTTATCATATAAAGCACTCTTCTGAGTGCTTTGTTTTTTCTAAAAACTAGATAATGAATTGTCTGTTCTATGATCTTTGTCATAACTATTTTATGCCATTCAGGTAGATTAAAACGCTGAGCATTGGCTATTATTAATTGGAGTGAGGTTTACATGACGGAGAAAATGATGCTTAAACGATTAATGCGTGATCATCAACACATAGCCATGTTGCTTGATATACTCACCAACAAAAATGCACGGCTTGTCGAGGGTGAAGCGGTAAACTTTAGTGTAATCAGAGATATTGTCGAGTATATGCAAAGTTATGCAGAACATAGCCATCACCCACTGGAAGATATAACTTATCATTATTACGCTAACAAAGTGGGTGTGCCTGATAGCGAGCAGTTACATCATGAACATGATAAATTGGCTCAAGTATCGGGCTCGTTGATGTATAGCTTAAATATGATTCTGTCTGATATTGTGATTTCAAAAGAAAAATTAGTAAATGATTTAGCGAGCTATATTTCATTGCAGGTTGCACATATGCAGTTTGAAGAGAAAGAAGTTTTCCCGCATTTTGCTAATAGTTTAGATAGTGATGACTGGCAAATAATTGAGCGTCAGTGCCAAGAAAAATTAGTTGATGATCCGCTATTTAGTGAAAATGATAATGTCATTTTTGAGGATTTAAAAAACTACATTGCCAGAGAAGATAAGAGCATAAAGGTTTAACTGACGGTTTTATGAATCGACATAAACGTTAGAAGATAAGATTTTATATCAATTAAAAAGAGCACTTAATGTGCTCTTTTTTTACTTGAGTAAGTCTGCAGATGGGTTATTTAATTAGAGTGCTAAATTCGCATCAAAATCAAACGAATCATCAATATCTTGAAGCTCTTTAATTAAACGCTGTCTATCCTTTATTGCTTCTATCTCGCGCCATTTACGTTTTTTGTTTGAACTTTTTGCACGGCTTGGTCTTTCAACAACTTCGTCTAACGCACCACCATAGTCTAAACGATCCATGGTAACCTCCCTTGTTATTATGATGTCTCAACTAAATAAATAACATACATTCATTGTATGGTGCAATACTTATGTTTCGGTAATGTTAAAGTTTGGTGAAGCTTTGGTTGAGGCGGAACAAGGAGGGGAGAATGATGTCCTTTTATACCGATATTTTGAGGTAAAAAAAGCCAGTAATGACTGGCTTTTTAGTGATTAAATCTTACCGTTTCGGAAGATGTTAATTAGTGCATTACTTGAACTATCTAATTCATCAGCATCGTTGTCAGCACCGATTCGTTCTAAAACATCATTACCCAGTACTTTACCGAGCTCGACGCCCCATTGATCAAATGAGTTAATTTGCCAAATAATACCCTGAACAAAGGTTCTATGCTCATATAAAGCAATAAGTGAGCCTAAGGTTTTTGGGGTTAATTTATCCATTAATAAGGTATTACTAGGCTTATTGCCTTCCATGACTTTATGTTTAGCAATTAACTGTTTTTGGTCATCTGATAATGCACTATTGTTCATTTCAGCCATTGCTTCGTCAAAAGTACGCCCTTGCATTAGTGCTTGGGTTTGACCAAAACAATTAGAGGCTAATTGGTTATGGTGTTCACCTAGGGGATTATGACTTTGTAAAGGCATAATAAAGTCAGCAGGAATGAGCGCGGTACCTTGATGCAATAATTGGTGATAAGCGTGTTGACCGTTAGTGCCTTCGCCACCCCAAATCACAGGGCCAGTACTGTAATCGACACGACTCCCCTCTAGCGTGACTGACTTACCGTTACTTTCCATATCTAACTGTTGGAAATAGGCTGGTAAACCTCGTAAATAATGATCGTAGGTTAAAATGACATGGGATTGAGCGTTATGAAAGTTACTATACAGTACTGACAACATGCCCATGATCACTGGCATATTTTGTTCTAATGGAGCTTGTTGGAAATGCTCATCCATATCAAAAGCACCCGACAATAATTGTTTAAAATTGTCCATGCCAATGATTAAAGCAATAGGAAGCCCGATTGCTGACCATAATGAATAACGGCCACCCACCCAGTCCCACATAGGGAAGATATTATTCGCATCCATGCCAAAGTCGGTAGCTTTGTTTACATTAGATGTTACAGCCACAAAATGTTTAGCGACATCTTGTTGGGTCGCACCTTGGTTTAAAAACCACTCTTTGGCGCTTAAAGTGTTTGTGAGTGTTTCTTGTGTTCCAAATGACTTAGAAGACATAACAAATAAGGTGGTTTCTGCGTTCAAACCCGCTAATTTTTCACAAATAGATGTCGCATCAACATTGGCAACAAAATGACAGTTTAATTTGTTCCAATATGGGCGTAATGCTTGAGTAACAATTTTAGGCCCAAGAAATGAACCGCCAATGCCAATACTGACGATGTCGGTGATTGCTTTACCGGTATAACCTGTCCATTGGCCACTTTGAACTTGTTCAACAAAGCCAGCCATTTTAGCTAATGTTTGTTGGACTTCAGGAACAATATTCTGTCCTTCTGCTTGGATATTTTGATGGGCTTGGCTGCGAAGTGCACTATGTAATACTGCACGTTGTTCAGTATTATTAATGATTTCACCATTAAACATTGCTGAAATTTTGTTGGTTAAATCCGCTTCTTCTGCAAGCTTAAATAATAAAGACAAGGTTTCACTATTGACTCTATTTTTAGAGTAATCAAGCATTAATCCGCAGCTTTTTAAATGCATATTCTCGAAGCGGTTTGCATCACTAGCAAACATTTCTCTCATATGAGGCAAAGAAGCAACATTGGTTTTTAACGCTTGCCAAGTTACTGACTCAGTTAAGTGGGGCATTGATCTACGTCCTTGTTTAGCTTAATTTCTCTTTTAACATGATTTCTAGTTTACCTTGGTCAATCGCAAAGTTGCGGATACCTTCGGCAAGTTTATCTACAGCCATAGGATCTTCATTGAACTCCCAACGGAATTGAGCTTCTGTTAAGGCGGCTGGTGGGGTTTGTGTAGTGGTTGATGGGGCCAGTTTTTGGGTGATAGTTTCTTCAGAGTTAGCAAGCTCTTCAAGTAACGCAGGGCCAATAGTCAGACGGTCACAACCTGCTAATTCAACGATTTCACCGGTATTACGGAAACTTGCACCCATAACAATAGTGTTATAGTTATGCTGTTTATAGTAGTTGTAAATTTCGGTGACAGACACGACCCCAGGATCCGTTTGTGCTGTGTACTCTTCACCAGTACTCTTTTTGTACCAGTCTAAAATACGACCCACAAAAGGTGAGATAAGATATACCCCTGCTTCCGCACAAGCTCTAGCTTGAGCAAAGCTAAATAGCAGTGTGAGGTTACAGTTTATGCCTTCGCTTTCAAGTTGTTTAGCCGCGCAGATGCCTTCCCAAGTTGAAGCCAGTTTTATCAAAATACGTGACTTATCAATTCCTGCATCACTGTATAATTTAATTAATTTATGCGCTTTATCGATTGAGCCTTGTTTATCAAAAGATAAACGTGCATCAACTTCAGTAGAAATACGTCCTGGAACAATTTTCAAGATCTCTACACCAATATTGACGGCTAATTTATCACTGGCATCTTCAATTTGCTGAGCTTGATCGTTACTTTGTTGCTTTGCCCATGAAATAGCATTGTCAATTAATGAAGAATATTCTGGAATTTGCGATGCTTTTAAGATTAAAGATGGGTTTGTTGTTGCATCTTCAGGTTGGTAGCGTTTGATTGCTTCAATGTCACCGGTATCAGCAACAATGGTGGTCAATGATTTTAGTTGAGTGAGTGCGTTGGCCATGTAACGATTCCTCTCGATATGCAAATGAATATATCAGTCCCTTTATTAGAAGCTATCTTGGGTTTGATTCCAACTTATTTTGTAAAAAAATTACAAAAAATTGCTCATTTTGGCAAATTTTTTGTGTTTTATTGTTGCATAATTCCGGTTAATAACTTTTAATCATAAATGCTTTAGTCCAGAATTTAAGTTGTTTATACATTTAAGTTATTGATAAAACTTGTTTTATAATTGTTTGGTAAATAGAAAAGTCGCTGAGGCAGCGACTTTTCTAATATAAGTACAAAATTAATCTTTAAAGATTATTTTAGTACAGGAGCTTTCTCTGTACTGCTAACAATTGCTTCAATACGGCGATTTTGTTTGTTAGCTTCAGCAGAGTTACCTTCAACAATGGGCTTGGTTACACCATAACCCACGGCTTCAATACGGTTCCCACTAATTCCATATTTAGTTTCTAACACTTCAGCGACTGCGTTAGCTCGACGCTCAGACAATGCCATATTGTAATCGGCTGCGCCTACATTCGAAGCATGTCCTTCAATCGCCACTGTGTGTTCAGGATGTGCTTTTAAGTAGTCAGCTAACTTTTCAATTTCTGCGTATGACTCTTGTTTAATAACGGAAGAATTGTTATTAAACAAAATACCGCCTAAGTCATGCTTAGTTGTGACAGTTTTATATTCAGTACAACCGTTGCTATCAACTTTATGACTGCTTAAAGTATCTGGGCACTTATCTAATCTATCAACTACACCGTCATTATCAGAGTCAGCGTCTACAGCAGCAACAGCTGCCGCTGCGACTGGTGCAGCAGCTACTGTTCTACCAAAGCGGTAGCTGAGCTCTAAGCCCCAATAGTTACTTTCTAATGCAAGTGTATTCCATTTGTCATCATCTAGGTTTTCGTAGCGACGGTATTTAACCGCTAATTTCATATTTTCGGTAAAATTATACCCAATACCTGCACCCACAAATGGGGCAATTCCTTTGTCACTATAGTATTCAGTGTTCCATTGCTTTTTATTACGAAGCAGATAATTCATCGCCCCCGCTTCTGCAGATAATGACCAGTTGTCTGCAAATGGGTAAAAGCCGACTAAACCAAGGGTAAATCCTCGTGCGCCAACGTCATTGAGCTTATTGCTATAATCAACCCATGTTGCTTGGCCTAAATCACGGTAACCTAGTTCAATACCGAAGTAATCATTGAAAAGGTAACCACCGTTAAGATCCCAAGCATACGGATCATCTTCACCACAGATTTTCATGGTTTTTTGATCGCAATTAGGTTCGTAGTTATTAATACCTACACCACCACCAACATACCAAGGGGTCAATTCCTGAGCTGCAGATGCTGCAAACGGTAACATTGAAGTGAGAAATAGTGCTTTTACTGTGTTCTTCATCATAATAAATCCATTGTTATAAATTCTTCACCAGAACACTTGTCACTCTTAGATTTTAGATTGAGAGTCAGTGTTGCTGGCGCTTAAGTGGTGAGTCCATTATGTTTTTAGCCAGCGGTGTAATTATGGTAGCTAATGTTGTTATTTGCTATAGCTAAAGTTATTAATAAGTCTTAATAAGGTTAATAAGTCGCTAAAACTCCACTTTTAGACCATTCTTTTAGCAGATCAACTTTTATTAATGACCAAATTGATTGGGGTAACTTTGTTTAATTCCCGCTTTATGCTGAGATTAAAACCTTATTAACCCAAACTAAGTATAGTTAATTTAGTGATTAGTGCTGAAAGTGCGAAGTAAGTTAGCGTTTATTTGTGAATTATTTAAAACACTACGTTTTGTTAACGGGTTAATCGACTGTATATGGTTTTATCATTTCTTGTCTAAGGTAGATTTTATAAAGGGCGTGATGTTGGTAAAAGATTAATCATGTTGTTTTTTGTTATGTTTAATTGTTTTTGTCATGTTTATATTGCTGGGGGGGAATGTCTTTTTGTGATCAAGATCATAAGTCTGGTTTTGAGCCGCATGCTAGTTTGAGAAGGTATAAATGTAGGAGCAAAATTGTTTATGCGGCTAATTTGGCATGTTTGCCGATTAAACTAAATTAGAGTTAGTTGAATGAATCGGTATAATGACCCCGCATCAATGATGTTTCCACATTAGAACTACTACCTAATAAAATCAAAATAATTTAATAACTTCATTTTTTGGTTCTTAAGTAACTAAAAAATAAAGTTATTCTAAAGGGAAAGACAAGCATTATGGCAATGTTAGAAACAATTGTGAATTTTTTAAACGGTTTGCTCTGGGGCAAATTGTTAGTTTATGGGCTGGTCGGCGCAGGCTTATATTTTACTCTTCGCTTAGGGTTCATACAGTTAACCCACTTTGTTCACGGTATAAAAGTATTATCGATTAGCCGTAAACCAGGTAAGCACGGTTTATCTTCATTTCAAGTATTCTGCACCAGTATGGCTGCTCGAGTTGGTGCTGGTAATATGGCCGGTGTCGCTGTTGCTATTGGTGCTGCAGGACCTGGTGCGGTGTTCTGGATGTGGGCGATTGCTATGCTGGGTATGGCAACGGCAATGGTCGAGTCGACATTAGCGCAGGTTTACAAAGTAAAAGACAGTGATGGCCAATATCGTGGTGGTCCAGCTTATTATATGGAAAAAGGGTTAGGACAACGCTGGATGGGCGTGCTGTTCTCAATCTTTTTGATTATTGCTTTTGGCTTAGTATTCAATGCTGTACAAGCAAATACCATTACAGGTGCAATGACTCAAGTTTTCGGTATTGACGAAGTCGTCGTTGGTATCATTATTGTGATCTGTAGTGCTTTTGTGATCATGGGAGGATTGAGAAAGGTTGCTAAGGTTTCTGAGCTTATTGTGCCATTTATGGCATTGGCTTATATCGCCATTGCAATTGTAGTGGTGGCAATGAATATCGAAAAGCTACCTGATGTCTTTATGCTTGTTATTAATAGCGCATTTGGTTGGCAAGAGGCTGCAGCAGGTGGTGTTGCTTATAGTGTTGCTCAGGCGATGCAAGCAGGTATTGCGCGTGGATTATTTTCAAACGAAGCTGGTATGGGTAGTGCTGCTAACGTAGCTGCCTCAGCATCACCTAATCCAAATCACCCTGCTTCTCAAGGTTTTGTGCAAATGATGGGAGTATTTGTTGATACCATCGTTATCTGTACAGCAACTGCAGCAATCATTTTATTATCGGGTGATGCTGGTTCAAGTGGTGATGGTATTGCTAAAACGATTAATGCGTTGACTACTCATGTTGGTGAGTGGGGCGGAGCATTTATTGCTTTAGCAATCTTACTGTTCTGCTTTACGTCGATTATTGCTAACTACTCTTACGCTGAAACCAATGTAATGTTCCTTTCTGGAAATAGTAAAAAAGCACTGCCTGTTTTCCGTATTGCTGTGCTAGGTATGGTGATGTTTGGTGCGATAGCTAAAATTGGTTTAGTTTGGGATTTAGCAGACGTATCAATGGGCTTAATGGCGGTAGTGAATATTGTTGCACTCGTTTTATTATCGGGACTTGCGATACGTGTTATTAATGACTATCGTGAGCAAATAAAGGCAGGACAAGAACCTGTTTTCGATACCAATAAATTCCCAGAACTAGCGGATCAATTAGAAGGAACCGTTTGGCCAGACTCTTCAACCGCCAATAAAAACTAGTACAGAAAATGTAATCTGTAGTATGGGTTATATCCATTAGCCTTATCGAAAAAACCATGCTTAATCGGCATGGTTTTTTTATTTTAGTCACGTATCATGTAGGGAAATAAATTGAGGAGTGACCTATGCTGGTTTTAGTTTCACCTGCCAAAACATTAGATTATGAGAACCCTGCTATTACTGACTCTTATACTTTACCTTCTTTATTAGAGTATAGTCAGTCGCTTA
Source organism: Shewanella gaetbuli (assembly GCF_023284065.1). Classification (GTDB taxonomy): domain Bacteria; phylum Pseudomonadota; class Gammaproteobacteria; order Enterobacterales; family Shewanellaceae; genus Shewanella; species Shewanella gaetbuli. Next base: position 437,760 of record NZ_JAKIKP010000001.1, read on the forward strand.
TTGATGTCTGTCGTCAACTCTCTCCTATGGATATTGCTAGCTTGATGAAAGTGAGCGACAAGATAGCCGGTTTAAATGCCGCAAGATTTGAGCAATGGCATGCCGATTTCACCCCAGAGAATGCCAAACAAGCCGTTTTTGCTTTCAGAGGGGATGTGTATACAGGCTTTGATGCAGACTCTCTTACTGAAGCACAGTTACAGTCAGCACAACATCATTTAAGAATTTTATCTGGACTATATGGGTTATTAAAACCATTAGATTTAATGCAGCCTTATAGGCTTGAAATGGGCACTAAATTGGCAAACCCTAAAGGCAATAACCTTTATGCGTTTTGGGGCGATATTATTACTGAAGAAGTCAATAAAGCGCTAGCAGAACAAGGTGATGATATCATTATCAACTTAGCGTCTAACGAATATTTTAAGTCAGTTAAAACCAAGCAGTTAAACGGGCAGCTTATTACGCCAGTCTTTAAAGACTGTAAAAAAGGTCAGTATAAAGTGATTAGCTTTTATGCCAAAAAAGCTCGAGGCTTAATGGCAAGATATATTATTGATAAGAAGCCGACTTCATTAGATGATTTAACCGCATTTGATTTAGAAGGCTACTATTACAGCCCAGAGCAATCAACTATAGACTCTCCAGTATTTTTGCGTGAAGAACAATAAAGAATCACTTTTTTATGAGTTGAATACAAAAAGTGCCCTAAACTTTAAACAGGTGTAGGGCACTTTTTATTGTTAAGTAATTAACCTAGTTTTTAGGTTGAAGCGGTCTTAGTTCTACTTCAGACTGCGCCATCATATAAGCAAAATGAACATAGGCGGCAACATTTTGTGCTAAGGCCTTAGGATCAATTTTATCTAATGTATCATTTGGTGTGTGATGGTAGTCAAAGTAATCTGTGCCATCTTGTTTCAAAGATGCTACTGGCACGCCTAGTTTAGGTAGCATAGATACATCTGGCCCGCCTGAAGCCGTGTTAGTCCCTAAGGCTACACCGATTTGTGTGATAGCAGAAACTTGATGCTGAATTTGACTAAAGCTTGTTGGTGCTACATTGAAATCAATTTGGTAAACAGGGCCTGCACCAAAATCTGATTCTGCGGCAATGTAGTGTTTACTTAATTCTTCACTGTGTTCAGCTGCATAAGCTTTTCCACCCACTAACCCCACTTCTTCAGCGGCGTAAAGGACTACACGAATAGTTCTGGCTGGTTTTTTTGGTAAATCTTGAATGAGCTTCGCTGCAGCCGTAACAATGGCGACGCCTGCGCCATCATCAATTGCGCCTGTCCCTTCATCCCACGAGTCTAAATGTGCACCAATTAACACTATTTCTTCAGGCTTAGAGTGACCAGTCACTTCTGCAATGACATTATAAGATGTAGCCACTCCTAAGTTTTTTGAACTCATATTAAGCGACATGATAATGTTTGGGTCACGTTTCAACATACCATTGATCAGTTCTGCGTCAGGAATAGACATCGCGGCAGCAGGAATTTTAGGCACATCTTCTTGATAACGCATCATGCCAGTATGAGCCATACGATCATGGTCTGTACCAATTGAACGGATAACAATAGCCATAGCCCCTTTTTTAGCGGCTTCTACTGCTCCTTTTGAACGAGCACCGACGGTAATACCATAGCCCCGTCCATCTTTGTGCTTTTCAGTTTGATGGTCGATAAATACAATTTTACCTTCAACATCTTTATTAGAAGCTGCAATTAAGTCACTTAAAGTGTCGAAACGGATAATCGGGGCTTGAATGCCTTTTTCTGGGGTAGAAACACTGCCGCCTAAAGCAGTAATTACAAGAGGTTGTTCAAAAGGGGAGACAATGCTGGCTACGGCTTTTCCTCGAGACCATGCAGGAACTTGGACTGATTCTTTATACACCTTATCAAACCCTAAAGACTTAAGGTTATGTATGGCCCAATCTACAGCCTGTAAGTCTTTGTCTGTTCCAGCAAGCCTTGGGCCGACTTCTACCGTTAATGATTCAACTAAGTCATAAGCTAAATTAGATTGCAGGGCTTGTTGTGCCAATTGCTGACTTATTTTTGCATCTTCAGAGTTATTAATTGTGGCTTTTATTGGATCATTGTTAATTTTAGTTGTCTGTTGGCATCCAAATAAAACGAGAGTAAATAACGCAATTAGGCTGGCGCTTTTATAGTTTTTCATGAGTTTCCTTTAAAAATTATAACTAAGTCTCACTTTTTCCAACAATGTACCAAAAAGTGTGCTTCATGTCCCGACTCTATTTTTAAGGTAACGCTATATTAGTCTGAGGTTAGATGAGGAGAGTAACTCGGGTGATGAATATAGAAAAAATGCAACAACAGGCTGATCACGCTGTTGTACTTCTAAAAGCGTTAGCTAATGAGCGTAGATTATTTATTTTATGTCACCTTTTAAATGATGGTGAGATGTGTGTAGGTGATATGAATAAAAAATTAGGGTTAAGCCAATCGGCTTTGTCCCAGCACCTTGCATGGCTAAGAAAAGATAATTTAGTGTGTACACGAAAAGAAGCACAGACTGTTTATTACTCACTGAAAAGTGATGAAGTTAAAGCCTTAATTCAAGTGTTAAATAACATGTACTGTCACTAAATACCGACTAAAATAAAACAATTAATCGTTATAAGTGAACATCACAGGCTCTAATAGTGCTAACGCTATTAGAGCTTTTTTTGTATTTAAATTAGTTATTAGGCAAATTTTAGATATAAAAAAACCGGCCTAAGCCGGTTTTTTGAATTGTGTTCTAAAATTAAGCTGCTAGAGCTTTGATTTTAGCGTTTAAACGTGCCTTTTGACGTGCAGCTTTATTCTTATGAATAAGGCCTTTAGTCGCCATACGGTCAACGATTGGTTGTGCAACTGCGAATGCTTCTGTAGCCGCTTTGTGGTCACCGCTCTTGATAGCAGCGATAACTTTTTTAACGTATGTACGTAACATTGAGCGACGGCTTGCGTTATGCTGACGACGCTTTTCAGATTGAAGCGCGCGCTTCTTTGCAGACTTGCTATTAGCCAAGGTGCAACTCCTAAAAACTGGATTTGATACTTTTAAAGGCCGAGGAATATGCCTGCTTTTTGTCGCTTTGTCAACGACAATGATTGAAATATCATCATAAAGATAAAAAAATCAATCTAGCGTGCTTAATCTTCAACCCACTCGTGTAATATGTGGCGCAATTCTAACAGCTCTTGCGTCCTTGTGACAGAGTTTGGTTAGAATTTTTGCGACAAATCCCATTATTATTTGGGAGGCAAATAAGCATTAGGGGGTCAATTGAGTAAAAAGTTAATTAAATCGGGTGTTATCGTCAGCGCTATGACATTGATTTCACGCGTGTTGGGGCTAGTTAGAGACGTGGTTATTGCAAACTTAATGGGAGCAGGAACCAGTGCAGATGTATTTTTCTTTGCCAATAAAATCCCTAATTTTTTACGTCGCTTATTTGCAGAAGGGGCTTTTGCGCAAGCTTTCGTTCCGGTGTTAACCGAATACCAAGAAAAGAATACCCCAGAAGAAACGCGCGAGCTCATTAGCAAAGTCGCGGGAACTTTAGGTCTGTTGGTAACCGTGGTCACATTATTTGGCGTAATTGGTTCACCTATATTAGCGGCATTATTTGGTGGTGGTTGGTTCTTAGATTGGCTCAATGATGGCCCTAATGCTGAAAAATTCGAACTCGCTTCATTAATGCTTAAAATTACTTTCCCTTATTTATGGTTTATTACCTTTACCGCTTTAGCTGGGGCAATTTTAAATACCCGAGGACGCTTCGCGGTGTCGGCGTTTACCCCCGTTTTTCTTAATATTGCAATTATTAGCTTTGCCATCTGGCTATCACCAACGCTTGAAAAGCCTGAAATCGGCTTGGCTTGGGGGGTGTTCTTTGGTGGTTTAATTCAATTTTTGTTTCAAATCCCTTTTTTATTAAAGGAGCGAGCGCTAGTCAAACCGTCCTGGGGATGGAACCATTCTGGGGTTGTTAAAATTCGTACTCTTATGATTCCAGCGTTGTTTGGAGTATCTGTTTCACAGATAAACTTATTATTTGATACTTTTATAGCTAGTTTTCTGATGACGGGCTCTATTAGCTGGTTATATTATTCAGATAGATTACTGGAGTTTCCGTTAGGGTTATTTGGTATTGCCATTGCCACGGTAATATTACCGGCGCTGTCTAAAAACCATGTTAATGCGCAAGGTGAAGGGTTTAGTCAAACTATGGATTGGGGGGTTAAAGCCATTTTATTACTAGGTATGCCGGCAATGTTAGGGCTTATTTTACTGGCTCAGCCCATGTTAATGGTGTTGTTTATGCGCGGTGCATTTAGTATCACAGATGTGGAGATGGCATCATATAGCTTAATTGCTTATGGCAGTGGCTTGCTGAGCTTTATGTTGATTAAAGTATTAGCACCGGGCTATTACTCACGACAAGATACTAAAACACCGGTTAAGTTTGGTATTATCGCCATGATCAGTAATATGGCGTTCAATTTAATTTTTGCTATTCCTTTTGGATATGTCGGGCTTGCGATTGCAACTTCTATGTCGGCATTACTCAATGCATGTTTGTTATATCAGGGGCTACATAAAGCTGGGGTTTATCGTATTAGTCGCAGCACTATAATTTTTACCTTAAAAGTAATCGTGGCTACATTAGCAATGACCGCATTGATTTTATATGCATTACCTGAACAAACACAATGGCTTAGTTGGTCTTTCTCCCATCGGGTGAGTGTTTTGGCTATGCTGATTTCAGCTGGCGCAGGGTGCTATTTGGTGACTCTGGTTATTCTTGGTATAAGACCTTGGAAAATTAAAAAGGCTCCAACTCTATCCTAATGGGATATTTATCCTCGCTTTATAGCCCTTTTGGGTTTAAGTGAGTGTCGGTTTGGGTATATAATCTGCCGATTTATAATTAGCAAACTTTCACAGGCAAGCATTGGCGTAATGGAATTAATCCGCGGTATACACAATATATTACCTTCTCATAATGGGTGCGTGCTGACTATTGGTAACTTTGATGGCGTGCATCGTGGGCATGCTGAGGTTATCCGTAATTTAGTGAATAAAGCTCACCATTTTCAATTGCCTGCTATGGTGATGACATTTGAGCCTCAGCCCCAAGAAATGTTTAAAGGTGAAAATGCGCCAGCTAGATTAAGTTTGTTAAGAGATAAAATTGCTTTATTAGATGAGTTAGAAATTGACCAATTATTGTGTGTCAACTTTACTCCTTCCTTTGCTAGTCAGCCTGCTCAAGCTTTTATTGAAGATTTGTTAGTCAATAAATTGGGCGTGAAGTATTTAGTGGTTGGTGATGATTTTTGTTTTGGCAAAGGCAGAGAAGGTAACTTTAACTCATTAGTTGCTGCTGGTAAGCAATACGGTTTTACCGTGGTGAGTACTCAGAGTTTTCTTGTGGGGTCACAACGAGTAAGCTCCACATTAATTCGTGAGCAACTCCAGTTAGGTAATCTTGAACAAGCAAGACGCATGCTTGGGCATCCCTTCATGTTAAGCGGCAAAGTAGCGCATGGACAAAAAATTGGACGAACAATTGGGTTTCCCACAGCAAATATCGCTTTAAAGCGTAAAGTAGTTCCTGTACGAGGTGTTTTTGCTGTTCGTTTATTTACCTACGACAGTGAAGAAGAATATCAAGGTGTTGCAAATGTGGGATTTAGACCGACAGTGCAAGGCCAAGTTTGTCAGTTAGAAGTGCACTTATTTGATTTTGATGGTGACTTATATGGCAAGCGAGTAGACGTTGAATTAGTGGCTAAAATTCGTGATGAACAACCTTTCGAATCACTTGATGCACTGAAGAAACAAATTTTGAATGATGCGAATGAAGCTAAGGCTTTATTCAGCTTTGATGCAAGCTGATAAACAGCTTAAATAATGGTATGGAATCAATGAGCGACTATAAACTGACTTTGAATTTGCCGGAAACTGAGTTTCCGATGCGTGGTAATTTAGCTAATCGTGAGCCAGAAATGTTAAATCGCTGGACACAAGATGGGTTATATCAGCACATTCGTGAAAATAGAACCGGTCGTAAACCATTCATTTTGCATGATGGTCCTCCGTATGCAAATGGTAATATTCATATTGGTCACTCAGTTAATAAAATTCTAAAAGACATTATTATCAAGTCAAAAACCATGTCAGGTTTTGACGCACCCTATATTCCAGGTTGGGATTGTCATGGTTTACCTATCGAGCTTAAAGTTGAACAAAAAGTCGGTAAGCCAGGACAAAAGATCTCTGCGGCTGAGTTTCGTGAAGAATGTCGCAAGTATGCGGCATTGCAGGTTGACGGTCAGCGTAATGACTTTATTCGTTTAGGTGTCTTAGGCGATTGGCATAACCCATACTTGACCATGGATTTCAGCACTGAAGCAAATATTGTCCGCTCTTTAGCAAAAGTCATCGACAGTGGTCACTTACACAAAGGCGTTAAGCCAGTGCATTGGTGTACAGATTGTGGCTCAGCCTTAGCTGAAGCTGAAGTTGAGTACGAAGATAAAACCTCTCCAGCAATTGATGTGGCATTTGAAGCGACTGATAGCAAGGCAATAGCGGCTAAGTTTGGTATTAATGACTACGCCCATGCTGTTTCAATGGTCATTTGGACAACCACACCATGGACATTACCCGCAAACCGCGCTTTATCATTAAGCCCAGATTTAGATTACAGCTTAGTTGAGTACACTAAAGAGGGGGTAACGGCCGCAGTTGTGTTAGGTCAAGTTTTAGTTGAATCATGTGTTGAGCGTTTTGGCTTTGAGTCTCATAAAGTATTAGCCGAAGTGAAAGGGGCTGAGCTTGAATTAACGCGCTTTAAACATCCATTCTTGAGTTTTGATGTGCCTGCTATTTTAGGCGATCACGTTACAACCGATGCAGGTACTGGTGTCGTTCATACTGCACCTGGACATGGTCAAGACGACTTTGTTGTTGGTCAAAAATATGGTTTAGAAGTTGCTAACCCTGTGGGTGACAACGGTGTTTATAAAGCGGATACAGAATTTTTTGCTGGCCAACACGTCTTTAAAGCCAACAAGAATGTGGTTGCGCTATTAGAAGAGAAGGGCGCATTGTTATCGCATGTGGCTTATCGCCACAGCTATCCACATTGCTGGCGTCACAAAACACCGATTATTTTCCGTGCTACGCCTCAGTGGTTTATTTCAATGGATAACAAAGGCCTAAGAAGCCAAGCATTATCTGAAATTGAAAAAACACAGTGGTTACCTGACTGGGGCCAAAGCCGTATTGAAAAAATGGTTGAGAACCGTCCTGACTGGTGTATTTCTCGTCAACGTACATGGGGCGTACCAATTACCTTATTTGTACATCGTGAGACAGAAGAGTTGCACCCTGACAGCGTATCTCTGATGGAAAGAGTAGCTCATCGCATCGAGCAACAAGGTATTCAAGCTTGGTGGGATTTAGATGCAGCAGAGTTGTTAGGTGATGAAGCTGACCAATATCGTAAAGTTACTGATACTTTGGATGTTTGGTATGACTCTGGCTCAACTTTCTCATCAGTGGTTGCCTCGCGTCCTGAGTTTCAAGGTCACGAAGTTGATCTATATCTTGAAGGAAGTGACCAACACCGTGGTTGGTTTATGTCTTCATTAATGATTTCAACAGCGATGAATGGCAAAGCGCCTTACAAACAAGTATTGACCCATGGCTTTACCGTTGATGGTAAAGGTCGCAAGATGTCAAAATCTGTTGGTAATGTTATTGCGCCATTACAAGTGACCAATAAATTGGGCGCTGACATTTTACGTTTATGGGTTGCGGCCACTGACTACAGCGGTGAAATGACCGTTTCTGATGAAATTCTAAACCGTAGTGCAGATGCTTACCGTCGTATTCGTAATACTGCGCGCTTCTTATTAGCGAATCTAAATGGCTTTAATCCTGAAACCGATATGGTTGCTCCAGCTGATATGGTAGCACTAGACCGTTGGGTATTACGCCGTGCAGATGCGATTCAACAAGAAATTATGGCGGCTTATGAGCAATATAACTTCCATTTAGTGACTCAAAAATTAATGCAGTTCTGCTCGGTAGAGTTAGGGGCATTCTATTTAGACATCATTAAAGACCGTCAATACACTGCTAAACAAGATGGTAATGCGCGTCGTAGTTGTCAATCGGCACTATTCCATATTGCTGAAGCGATGGTACGTTGGATCACCCCAATTCTAAGCTTTACAGCGGACGAGATTTGGCAGTTATTACCAGGTGAACGCGCCAAATATGTGTTCACTGAAGAATGGTATCAAGGGCTAGAGTCTGTCACGTTAGATTCTGATTTAAGTGATGAGTACTGGCAGCAACTGTTAACTGTTCGTACTGAAGTGAACAAAGTGATTGAACAAGCTCGTCGTGATAAACGTATTGGTGGTTCATTAGAAGCTGAAGTGACTTTATTTGCTGATGCTGACTTGTCTAGCCAATTAGCTAAACTAGATGATGAATTACGTTTTGTGTTATTAACTTCAAAAGCACAAGTGGCCAATTTAGCTGATGCTCCTGCAGACGCAACCGACACTGAGCTAGCTAATCTGAAGTTGATTGTCAGCAAAAGTGAAGCACAAAAATGTGAGCGTTGCTGGCACCATCGTGAAGAGGTTGGCACCATCGACGCTCACCCAACCTTGTGTCAACGTTGTGTGACCAATATTGAAGGTAATGGCGAACAACGCGAATTTGCATAAGGGTTAGATAATATGAGTACTGTTCCAGTTTCCTGGAAAGACAGTGGCTTACGTTGGTATTGGGTAGCTGTGTTCGTGTTTTTAGCGGATCAGCTATCTAAACAATGGGTACTGAATAACTTTGAGTTGTATGAATCAATTCAGCTTTTACCGATTTTCAATTTTACTTATGTCAGAAACTATGGCGCTGCCTTTAGCTTTTTAAGTGAAGCTGGCGGCTGGCAAAGATGGTTCTTTGCCATTATAGCGGTCGGTTTTAGCACATTATTAACCGTTTGGTTAAGAAAGCAATCGCATCAACTTTGGCGAACCAATCTGGCCTATACCTTAGTAATAGGCGGTGCAATTGGTAATTTAATTGATCGTCTAATGCATGGTTTTGTGGTTGATTTTATAGACTTTTACTGGAAAACCAGTCATTACCCCGCTTTTAATATTGCAGATTCAGCCATTTTCATTGGCGCAGTATTAATTATTTGGGAAGCGTTTAAACCTGATGTGGTTGATGATAAGCAGGAGCAAGTAAAGTGAGTGAATTAACTTCAACAACTCGGGCAATTTTATGCCATATGAACATTCTGTTAGAAGATGGTTCAACGGCGGATAGCACCAAAGCTTCAGGTAAACCTGCTCGACTCAATATTGGCGATCAAAGTTTAAGTCCTGCTTTAGAAGCGCAAATAATCAATTTGGCTGAAGGCGATAAACACACGTTTACGCTTGAAGCTAAGGATGCTTTCGGAGAGTCTAACCCAGATGCAATTCATCATTTAGACCGCAGTCGTTTCCCTGCAGACATGAACCTCGAACCCGGTGTCATAGTCAGCTTTGCAGGTCCCGGTGGTAGCGAAATTCCGGGCATTGTGCGTGAAAGTGCGGGTGAGTCTATCACTGTTGACTTAAATCATCCTTTGGCTGGCCATAAAGTCACTTTCGAATTGGATGTGATTCAAGTGATAACGGAGTAAAACTACGTCATGTTAAAAGTTGACCCTACTTCATCAGAACTGAGCATTTTATTAGCTAACCCTCGAGGTTTTTGTGCCGGTGTAGATCGTGCCATTAGCATTGTTGAGCGGGCGTTAGAGTTATTTGAGCCGCCAATTTATGTAAGACATGAAGTGGTACACAATCGCTACGTGGTGCAAAATTTAAAAGATCGCGGGGCAATATTTGTTGAAGAGCTTGATCAAGTACCTGATAACTCTATAGTGATCTTCAGCGCGCATGGTGTTTCACAGGCAGTACGTAAAGAAGCTAAAGCCCGTGGATTAAAAGTGTTTGATGCTACCTGTCCGCTAGTCACTAAAGTGCATTTACAGGTGACTCGTGCAAGTCGTAAAGGGGTTGAATGTATTCTGATTGGTCATGCTGGCCATCCCGAAGTTGAAGGGACGATGGGCCAATACGATAATGCTGAAGGTGGGGTTTATTTAATTGAGTCTCCAGAAGATGTCGAAAAATTGTCGGTAAAAGATGCTGATAATTTGTGCTTTGTGACTCAAACAACCTTGTCAGTTGACGATACTATGGACATCATTGCAGCGCTTCAGCAGCGTTTCCCTTCAATTGAGGGGCCACGTAAAGATGATATTTGTTATGCCACTCAAAATCGTCAAGACGCGGTGCGAAACTTATCTCAGCAAGTGGAATTATTGATTGTTGTTGGTTCTAAAAATAGCTCAAACTCAAATCGCTTACGTGAACTTGCTGAAAAAACAGGTACCCAAGCATATTTAGTTGATACTGCTGCCGATGTTGAGCCGGTATGGTTCGATGGGGTTAAAAAAGTAGCAGTAACAGCTGGAGCTTCAGCTCCAGAAGTATTGGTTCAACAGGTTGTAAATGCCATTGCAAAACATGCTCCCAGTGTAATAACCGAAGTTGAAGGCCGTGAAGAAGATATTGTTTTTGCGGTACCAGCAGAATTAAGATAATTCATAACGGCTTTATTTTCAGGATAAAAATTTAATAATTTTAAATCACAATTAAATCATACCGTCATTGCCATGAACTAAAACCCACTTTTATCGGTGGGTTTTTTTGTGCTTAAAAGTTAATCGGAGTATAGTTATTAGTTAGCCAAGTTTTAAAATGTTTACGCTTATGTTGATCGTGGCGTTGCTATGGTGCTGGAATGTTGTGGTTATGTAGGCTAATATTGTTGGGTTTAATACGACTATAAGTAATGGATTTTAAACATGAAAACACTCAGTCACACAGTCAATAAAATGACATTTTCTGGAGATTTGACACATGTCAGCTAAAGAGGATGGATTTTCTTTAATCGAAGTGATGGTCGCACTGGTGATATTAGTGATAGGGCTTATTGGCATTTTTAATTTACATATTGTTGCCAAGAAAGGCAGCTTTGATTCATTTCAGCAAACGCAAGCGTCTTATTATGCAAACGATATCATCAATAGGATGAGGTTGAATGCCAGCCAGTTAAATGCCTACGGTACAAGTGGCAGTGTTGGTTCAATATATAGTGGTACTCCTACTGTGCCAGGGACATCATGTAACGGAACGGCGACATGTTCTCCTGCTGAAATGGCAGCATGGGACTTATATGAATGGCGTGCAGCATTTACTGGTGAAGCTGAGGTAGTTAATTCAAAAAATGTCGGTGGATTAGACTCTCCAACAGCGTGTATTTTAGTTAATGGTAATGATGTCACCGTTGTTATTAGCTGGCAGGGGATTAATTCACTGTCTGACTCTACCCTCTTTGCGGGGTGTGGAACCTCTAATGATCGACGACGTGTTTACTCTATTCAGACGGTGATTATTTAGATGAACAATATAGACAAAAGCCTACATCGCTATCAATCAGGGATGTCTCTGGTTGAGTTAATGGTCGCTATGCTAATAGGGCTATTTTTAACTGCGGGCGTTTTCACCATGTTCAGTATGTCTTCATCGAACGTTACAACCACAAGCCAGTTTAACCAACTACAAGAAAATGGCCGAATAGCATTAGCCATTATGGAACGAGATATCAGTCAATTAGGGTTTATGGGTGACATTACCGGCACCGATTTTATTGTGGGTAATAACACGCAAGTATTATCCGCAGCAGTGCCAAATGATTGTGTTGGCGACGGGGTTAATAACGCAACCTTGCCTCAGAATGAGCCGTCTCATTTTCGTCGCCTCTGGGGTTATGAACAAGGGGCTTCAGGCTCTGTTCCCTTCAGCTGTTTAACTGATGTTGTTGATGGAACCGATGTTCTTCAAATCAAACGTTTAATTGGTCCACCCACAACGACACCAACAAATGCCTCTCGCCATTATGTAGCCACAACGGCAAATGAAGCCATTTTTTTCACCGGTAACCAGAGTACTCCAACACTTGAAAATGGACGTTTTTGGGAATACCAACATCATATCTACTACATCCGTAATGACGGTGACATTCCGGTGTTAAGGCGTCGAGTCTTAAGCGTTACTAATGGTATGAAAAACGAAGAGCAGTTAGTCGAAGGCATTGAAAATATGCGCATATTGTATGGTTTCGACAATGACGGTGATAGTACCCCTGACCGTTATGTGCCTGCATCAGAGGTGACAACATTGATGTGGGATAATGAATTATTCCAGCGCTTAGTTGCTGTGAAAGTGTTTCTTTTAGTGAGAACAATACAAGCAGATCGAACTTATACAAATGAAACGCAGTATGAATTGGGCGATAAAACCATTTTAGCCCCTAAAGACAACTTTAGACGCAAAGTCATGTCGACGACGATTATGCTGGAAAACCCAGTGTTGATTAGAAGCTAGGTAGCTGAATATGAAAAAACAAAAAGGAATAGTGCTTTTTTTCGCGCTTATCGTGTTGGTTATTATGACGGTAATCGGTGTGGCATTAGCGGTTAACTCTACTCAATCGTTAAGAATGGCAAGTGCAGGAGCTGAAAGGTTAGATGCAAAGGCGGTCGCTGATGGTGGATTGGCTCAAGTTATTTTAAATAACTCTGGCGCTTTGTTTGCTAACCTTTCCGCGAAAAAAACAGAGAGTAATTTTGGTGGCGTACAAGTGATAACCCCTTTGCCAGAGACCAGTGTGCGCGATGTGGGTTGCCAAAGAACATCGAATGCTACCGGTGCAGATTTAGTCAGCTGTCGTAGAGTCGAGGTAACGAGTACCGTGGCTTTTGGACGTGACAGCCTAGGTACATTAACGGTTGCTTCTGGTATTGAGCAGCAAGTGCTAACAGGGAATTAAGATTATGTTTAAGAAACTATTTTGTAGCACAATGGTCGCCTTGGCAGTGATATCTGCCACCAGTATTGCTGATGATACCGAGCTGTATTTGATTGACTCTGATACGCGAACAGGCAAACGTCCCCAAGTGTTATTTATTTTTGATAACTCGGGCAGTATGTCAACAGAAGACCAGAATGCCGTAAGTTCATACTGCTCCGCTGAAGATTTGAGCGCAGAATTGTGTGAATATGCCGATGGTTTTGCCGATTATTTAGCGGGCTACTCAGGCTATATTAACGAAAAAGGCATCTATTGGAATGCGGGGGGCATTGATAACTCCAGTAGTATGCCAGTACCGGATGTACCGAAAGATTCGCGTCGTTTTTATGCAGATAATAATAACTGTAATAAAGCCGCTGAGGCCTTAAAAACACGTGGCCGTTATACTGGATACCTACGTGAATTTAAAGGCAGTGGACAAACAGGTAAATGGTACCCTTTGGCCGATAACGAAGGGTTTAATACAGGTCAAATTGTTGATTGTCATCAAGATATAATCGAAAATGATCCTAAAAACCCAGGGCAAAAAAAGCAAGGTGGCAGCACCGTTGATTTTGCTGACGGTTATCCGATAGACGATAAGAAAATGTACACAGCGGGATCAGCTGAGGTTGACCAAAAATTTAGTCTGAAAGACACTGAGTTTGGTTCTGGCTCGCCAGTAACATTGTATACGGCTCATTATTTAGTGTGGTATCAGTGGGTGACCACTACCGAAGAAGGCCAAGAAAGCGGGGGAACTGGGACCCGTTTAGAGGTTGCCAAATCGGCTTTAGAAACCGCCTTAACAAACTTAAGTATTCCTATTGATGCGGGGGTAGCCATATTCAATTTAAATTACCCTAACGAAAATGAAATTGATGGCGGGCGGATTGTATTCGATATTGCCGAAATGACAGCGACCAATCAAAATAATTTGGTCTCATTAATCAAAAATATGCCTGCTCAAACTAATACCCCACTATGCGAGACATTATTTGAAGCTCATCAGTACTTCAGTGGTGGGGCTGTCACCTTTGGTAATAAAGATGCAAACGCTAAAGGTAATGATAAAATTGACGGCTATGAACCTAATTCACCCCCGAGTATTTTGAGTTCTGGTAATTACACCACACCGTTTAAAAAATGCCCAGATACGGCTTATGTTATCTATATTACAGATGGGGCGCCCACATTAGATAGTGCGGCAGATGATGAGATTAAAGCATTAACGGCAAGTGCTAAAGCCTCGGGTGATTATAGCGCATTTGAATTTACCAATGGCAACGGAGATACCCAAACCAGTTATTTACCCGCTTTAGCCTCTTATATGTACAACAATGATTTAGTTGTCGGTAATACCGATTCTGGAGGAATTGATAACAAACAGAATGTTCGCTTGTTTACGATTGGTTTTTCTGATGGTGCAGATGCCGCTGCAGAATTACTAGAGGAAGCCGCATTTAGGGGCGGAAACCCAAGAGATCAAGCGACTAATGTTTCAGAAGGATATTATGTTGCTAAAAATGGCTTAGACCTCGTTGAGGCTATGGATGATGCGCTAAAATCGATATTAGCGGTTGACTCTTCATTCACCTCTCCCAGTATTGCTAGTAATAACTTTGATAAAACTCAAACCTATAATTCAGCTTATTTCGCGATGTTTTTACCCGGTAATGGTCCCCGTTGGAGTGGTAACCTTAAAAAGTTAAAGGTGACTTCGTCAGGTTCAATTGTGGCTCCGGGTGGTACAATTAAAGCGATTGATGCCAATGGTAATATCGCGGCTGATGTGTGTACCTACTGGAATGCTTGTTCAGGAGCCAGTGTTGATGGTAATAAAGTGACTTCAGGCGGTGTACTGCCAGCGTTAAGAACTGCGCTTAAAAATCGCAAAATATTAACCAACAATAGTAGTAGTTTAGTGAATATTGAAGATGTTTCATCCGCTTCAATGTATTCATTGCTAGGAAGCCCTACAACTCTTCTTCAGTCGTTAACGGTTAGGCAAAATTTAGACTGGCTTTATGGTGTTGATGTTGATGACGACAATGGCGATGGCAGTAATACAGACGCCAGACTCGATATTATGGGCGACCCATTACACTCTAAACCATTGGCGATTAATTTTGGCCCCTCATCTTCTAGTTTAGATGTCAGAATTTTAGTAGGAACTAACCAAGGGTTAGTACATATGTTTAAAGATTCTGATGCCGGAAGCCAAGATTACACTGTGGGCTCAGTTGAAGAATCTTGGGCATTTATCCCCGCAGAATTACTTTCGAATGTGCCCACGTTACGAGAAAACTTATCAACCGGTAAACATAGTGTTTATGGCATGGATTTGTCACCTATTGCTTATACAGAGACAGACTCCAGTGGTAAGGTCGATAAAGCATGGGTTTATTTAGGCATGAGACGGGGAGGAATGTCGTATTATGCCCTTGATATTACCGACCCAGATAACCCTAAATATAAATGGAAAATTGACACTAATACCGTGGGGCTTGAAGAACTTGGACAAACCTGGTCTGAGCCTGTTGTAACCTTTATTCCTGGAGTAGAAGGGCCGGTATTAATTATTGGCGGCGGAATGGCTTCTTCAGATGGCACAGGTGAAGCGGTATATATTGTTAATGCAGATACCGGCGCGTTTATTAAGAAGTTTACTGCTGCTGATATGAGCAGTGTGGTCAGTAAAGTTGCGGTATTAGACAGTAATAATAATGGTGAAACAGATCGTATTTATGCCACCGATATAGGCGGCAATGTTTGGCGTATGGATTTAGCGTCAGATGATAAAAGTAAATGGTCTATTTTCAAGTTTGCTTCTATCAGTAGCGGAACTTCGCCAAATAATAGAATGTTTTTTGCTGAGCCAGCGGTAGCCCAAACTCAGTTCAATAATATCCATAGTGATTCAAGTGGCGAGTTAAGCTATCAAAGCATCCCTTATGATGCCGTGACAGTCGGAACCGGTAACAGAACTAAACCTGCATCTGATAAAGTCACTCAGGATATGTTTTATGTATTCCAAGACAGAAATGTGGTCACTCAGCAGTTTGCAGACACCACTCCGTCAGCGCTGACTTTGGATGATCTTTATGACGTCACGTCAGCGGCTCCAGATACCGACAGCGATAATGTTTCATTTGGTAGCAAGCGTGGTTGGTATTATTCGTTAAATATGCCTGGTGAGAAAAGTCTTTCAGCACCACTCATTTTTGATGGTCATGTATACTTTACGTCGTTTATTCCGCCGACCAATGAAAATATTGATTTAGACGCTGGTGTATGTGGCTTCTCTGGTCAAGGTCGTTTGTATAAATTTGGTCTGCATAAAGGCACTCGAAGTTTCAGTGAGCTGTATTATGAAATAGGTGAAAGAGTACCTGATACGCCGCAGATTGTTATTCCTGAGCCGGAAGAAGGAAAAGACTCTACAGCGTATATTATTGGGGTAGGTAAAGGTGAGTGTGAAAACGGCCAATGTAAAGGAACCGTTGAGTTAGGCAGTGGCCTCAGCACCAATAAAATTTACTACCATCAAAATGAGAATAATTAACCATGAAACAACAGCAGCAAGGTTTTACATTAATAGAGTTGATGATAACAGTCGCCATTGTGGGAATTTTGGCCTCAATTGCTTATCCATCTTACATCGACTTTGTCACCAAAAGTGCTCGCTCTGAAGGTGTTGCAGCAGTGATGAGAGTGGCTAACTTGCAAGAGCAGTATTATTTTGACAATCGCGTGTATGCAGAAGACACTTCAAAGCTAGGTCTCGATAAGCCATTTTTAACTGAGCATGGTCATTATAGTGTAACTTCTGCTGGAACGAGTGCTTTTACTATAACAGCGAAAGCTGAAGGCTCTCAGGCCTCTCGCGATTCAACCTGTGGCACCATTACATTAACATCAGCGGGTGTTAAGGGACCATCAGCGGAGTGTTGGAAATGATAAAATATATTAGTAGCGTTTTATGTGGACTGGGTTTACTTAGTATGGCGATGCCTGTCGTTGCCGCTAAACACGATTATAAGTGTTATATACATAGCACTAAGGGTGACCAAGTGTTGTTTTTCAGTTGGCAGGAACAAGATGCTGAATTGAGAGCCGCTCGCTTAGTGGGTAAGCAATTAACCGATCATAAAGGCAAGAAGTATTTCCTTAAAGAGGTTGAGGAATGTGTGCTGTTAAGTGAAGAGTTTACTAGCGATAAAGCCAAAGCCAGAGATAAACGAACATTAAGATAGCGAGTTACACTATTTAATTTAGGATAAGCCCCATTCAATAAAGCCCTGCAATGCAGGGCTTTATTGAATGGGGTGATAAATGCTAGCGTTGAAAATTTACAGGTTAGCAAGCCTTGCCATCGTCACCGTAAGAGACCTTGCCACTCGATGTGATGCTGACACTTTTAGACTGTGCGGTTTTTCCATCCGGGCAATATATTATATCGCCTCCAGAAGATAAGCCTTCTGGTGAAAAGGTAATATGTGCGCCGTTTGCATTACCACTAATTTTTGCCGGACCTGTAACTTTGTCGCTGCTATTAAAACTGTCAATAACGCGTAATACATCGTTGCTATTTAAATAAACTCTAATGCCCTTTCCCCAATCTGTACCGCAAGAAGTGGCTGTTCCATAGGGGCATATGTTGACGGTTGAGCCATAACTAATGGCTTGGCTACGAGAGAAAGTGACGATATTGTGAATTTTATCAACATTACTATTCGCCCTAACACCCTCATAAATTGACACTAATGACGGAACACCGATAACTAATAAAATGGATGCGACAGTAATTGTGACCATAATCTCCACAAGGGTGAAGCCTTTTCGATTTTTTAACATGATGATCATCCTAATAACGAGTTAATTTAGTATAAGTTAGAATGATCTAGATTTCAGTATATAAAGCCCAATCAATAATATATTTAGTGCATTAAAAGTTCTGAATTCACTGGGCGAAGGTTATTTATTGGCACAAATAATCTTGCGTTTTTTCGATAATCTTACTCTACCGGCTTGGTTAATGATCACCGCTTTAGAATAGGGACTATCAAATTTTTCAGGGCAATATGTAAACGTCCCATTGGTGCCTGATGCTAAACCGTCTGGCTGAAACCTAATTGCTTTACGGTTATATTGGACTATGTCATTAGTGTTAAAGGCATTGATTACCTTCAAGACTCTGTCTTGACTATCTAGAAAGTTTGTTTGTCCTGAGTCGGTAAATATTGAGAACCCCGCTTGCCAATTTCGGCCACAGTTGCGGTGCTCGAGAGGGCAAACTGTGACTCTAGTACCATAATTAATTGCCATATTTCTTGCTAAATAAAGAGCTTGTTGAATAGCGCTAATATTACTACTAGCTCTTATTTGTAATTGAACCGCTTTAAAAGATGGCACGGCAATAGTGGCTAAAATGCTAGTAATGGCAACAATGGCCATTAACTCAATAAGGTTAAATCCGGCATGAAAAACAATAGGGCGGGTGTAATGAATCATAATATTCTATCCTTGAACGTGACAAAACCGCATCCTGCGGCAAAAGGTTGTATTGCAATATGAACGGTGTTGCAAAAGCACTCAAAAAATATTCAAAATTGCGGCAGAAAGTTTATATCTTTTCAAGTAAGATAATAAGTTACTAATCTAGGTTAATTTTAAATCTAACATCATCTTAGGAGTGATTAATGAAGAAAGTCGAAGCTGTTATTAAACCGTTTAAATTAGATGATGTGCGTGAATCTCTTGCTGAAATCGGTATTACAGGTATGACTGTTTCTGAAGTTAAAGGATTCGGCCGTCAAAAAGGTCACACAGAATTGTATCGTGGCGCAGAATATATGGTGGATTTTTTACCTAAGGTAAAAATCGAATTAGTGATTCAAGATGAACAGTTAGAACAAGCCATTGATGTGATTGTGGATACTGCCAGAACCGGCAAAATTGGTGATGGAAAAATATTTGTTACTGAAATCGAGCGTGTAATACGTATTCGTACCGGTGAAGAAAACGAAGAAGCTGTATAAGTAATAAAACAACCAAACAACATTGATGTTTGATTGACCTCTGGGCACTTCACTTTGTCTTATTGTTGTGCCCAAAAAATCAGTTGTTAAAAAAATGTATCAGAGGCTGTTTTTATGGCGATGGAAGCGCTATTGTATACTGTAAAGATACTTGATGTTTTATGTTAGGTATCAACTATTTCAGGTAGACAGAATACGGAGATTAATATGTCTAAACGCAGTTTTAGCATCTCGTTAGTTGCCTCTGCGGTGGCGATTATGCTTGGAAGCGCTTCCAGTTATGCCACAACGACCAATGACGCTTTTACAGATAAACATTCAGTTATCGATTTAAAACAACAAAACATTGCGATGTTTCATTACCGAGACACCGATAATGCTTTAGCGCAAGCAGGTGTTACTGTTCATCCTGATGTTCCTCATGCCGATAACCCAATATCCATTAGAGGGGCTTTAAATGGTGTTGCCGTTATGCAGGACAACATTTTTTATTCTGCCGCCCCTTATTCTGGCCAAAACCTGACTGCATTACCTAATGTCTTTTTCCACGACAGTTTAACTGTTCGAAAATACTCTAGTGTGACCGACGGTGGTCAAGGTGCATTTGGGGCAGTTAATTACACCTCAGCACAAATCAGCCCACGTGATACCGATGCAGTTATTAATCTAGAAACTGATCAAGACGGTTCACCCATTGGTGGACTTTTAGTTAGCGGCACCACCAAAGATTTTGGTCTGTTGTTGGGTGTGGACTATCAAAAGCATGAAACCGAGGCAGGGTTAAATTCATCATTGGATAATAAGCATGACAAGTTAGATGTGTTATTTAAAGTCGATGCCAATAGCTTAGCGGGTGCTAGACGCCCTCAAAAAACAGAGTTCAGTTACCATTATACCGACACCACGCTTGATAATAGCCATGTGGGAACCACAGATGCTGATTATGCCGTAAACCCTGAAGGTCGTTATAGTGCAACTCAGCTAGATAATGAGCAAGGTAAACGCCAGCGATATGCATTGGCTCATCAAGTAAAAGTAAACGGTCAATCAAGTGTGTTTACTGACTTTTATTATCAAAGTTATGCTCAACAAGCCCACAATACTTTGTTTATTGGTGATGAATTTATCAATAGACAATTATTGACCGCATTATCTGCATTTGAGAAAGCACCTTCTTCAGCTGGTATATTGACCTCTGCAGCATTACCCGATAATGATTTTGCAGGTTTTGGCGTACAAAGTAAGGGCGTGACCATGTATGGCGCGCATGAAGTGACTTATCAAGCTAGATACCATTCTGATAAGGCTGAAATGCGTGTGGATGGAGCCGAATATCTTTTAGGTGAAAACTTAGCGTTAGTAAAGACCGACACTGAATATGCTGTAGGGACCTACCGCGATGATGCCGACGTGTTTACAACCGCTGTTAACACTAAGCTTAATTATAATGCATGGTCGATAGGGGTGGGTTTAGGTTATGAAAAGGTGAGTGTTTCGCGAGAGTTAGGCGAAGATGCTGATTTACTTAACGCTGCTGACTTTTCAAATGACGGTTGGTTACCTGAACTCGAAATTGCTTACGCTAATGCATCATGGTTGTTTGCTTTAAGTGCTAAACAAGCATGGACCGCCGCATCAGCGGGTAATGCTCAACAGCTTGATCAGGAAGCTTTACAGTACCAATTAGCGTTTAGCTATACCAATAGTGCTATGACATTGGGTGCGTCGGCCTATATGCATGATTTTGATAATCAACACGTGACTTGTCGCTGGGGCGTTGCTTGTAGTGCAGTTGATGAGACTATTCAAGTCAATATTAAAGATGTGTCAGTTCAAGGTGCTGATGTTACATTTAATTATGACCTGCAATTTGATTCATTCTCAATGCCTATTGGACTGGAGTATAACTACACTAAAGCCGAGTTTGGTCAGAATCATTGTGATTTAGTTGTTGGGTGTTATGTTGACGGACAGCAATTACCTTGGGTTCCTGAGCAACAAATTTATGCCAATATTGGTTTTGAGATGAATAGTTTTCATGTTGCGGTGAATGGTGTTTATCAATCTGAAACAGGCAGCCCATTAACGCCAGGAAATTACGGTATAGAAAGTCAATGGAAAGTGGATTTAGCCGCTCAGTATCAAATTACGCCAGCGCATCAAGTCTATGTAAGAATAGAAAATTTGACCGATGAACAACTTGTTGCCAAGCACTATCAGACGGGGAATCTCTCACAGGGTGAAATGCGCACGTACTTTGGCTATCAAGGCCATTTCTAACATTTGGACGATATTTTTAACCCTAAATGTTGTTTGTTAGCAAATGGTTGAACATTGTTTGAAAAATCTTAAAGCCCATAGCAGATTAGCGTGGGCTTTATTTGTTTATTCTAATAGAATAAAAAAGCAACGTTTGAAAATATTTCTTTATAAATTAGTGTTATATTCATTGCGGCACGAACGAAAATTACAGGTTTTGTGTTGATTTTGTACTATTTTTGTCCTTGCATCATTTTGGGCACCTAAATCAGTGCATTGGTTTGAAATCACCTATAATTTTCGTGGCGATAGTCTCATATTTGGGGTAAAATGCGCGCGACCAGCGTGATTACGATCGCATTTTCGTGTTAAATCTGCGCTAGCTCAAAAACATTTTATTTGTTAATTCATTGTTTTTGAAGCGGAACGTGGCGCATTGTCTTTCCTTCAAACGTAGTGCTTGTGGATATGATTACAATTAAGAAAGGATTGGAACTGCCTATAGCAGGCGGACCAGAGCAAGTTATCCATAATGGCCCAGCCATTAGACACGTAGCTACTTTGGGTGAAGAGTATATTGGCTTACGTCCAACGATGAAGATCAAAGTGGGCGATAAGGTACAAAAAGGTCAGGTTCTTTTTGAAGATAAAAAGAATCTTGGCGTTAAATATACGGCTTTAGCCAGTGGTACTATTTTAGAAATCAACCGAGGTGCAAAACGTGTACTTCAGTCTGTTGTTATTGAAATTGAGGGTGATGAAAGTGTTACCTTTGAAAAGTATGATGCTGCAGCCTTAGACTCGTTAGACCCGCAAGTTGTTCGTAATAATCTGATTGACTCAGGTTTATGGACGGCATTGCGTACGCGCCCATTTAGCAAAGTGCCAGCCGTTGATGCTACAACGCCGGGTATTTTTGTTACCGCTATTGATACACAACCTCTAGCTGCTGATCCGGCTGTCGTGATTGGTGAACATAAAGAAGACTTTGCTAACGGTTTAAAAGTGCTTGCACGTTTAACTGAAGGAACGGTTTATTTATGTAAAGCGCCTGGTGCAGATATTCCATCAGCAACAGCGCAAGTCACTGAGTTTGCAGGAAAGCATCCTGCTGGTTTAGTTGGCACGCACATTCACAATTTATTACCCGCTTCCACTGCTCGCAGTGTATGGCATATTGGCTACCAAGATGTTATCGCATTTGGTCAATTATTCACTCAAGGTGTGTTAAATACCGAGCGTGTTATTGCTATTGCTGGACCTAAAGCTAAACAACCTCGCTTAGTTCGTACTCAAGTCGGCGCTAGCATAACAGAGCTAATGGCGAATGAAGTTGTTGAAGGCGGTAAAGTACGTATTATCTCAGGCTCAGTATTAAATGGCCGTTTGGCTGAAGGCCCACATGCTTATTTAGGCCGTTATCATGGCCAAGTTAGTGTGCTTGAAGAAGGTTATGAGAAAGAACTATTTGGCTGGGCAATGCCAGGTGCAAACAAGTTCTCAATAACTCGTGCGTTCTTAGGACATTTAAGCCCTTCACGTTTATTTAGCATGACCACGAGCACCGGTGGCTCTGATCGCGCTATGGTTCCTATTGGAAATTATGAGCGTGTAATGCCGTTAGATATTCTTCCAACAATGTTATTACGTGACCTAGTGTCAGGTGACTACGATGGTGCAGTTGCACTCGGTGCGTTAGAGCTGGATGAAGAAGATTTAGCATTATGTACTTTCGTATGCCCAGGCAAGTATGACTATGGTTCATATCTACGTGACTGTCTTGATACGATCGAGAGGGAAGGCTAATGAGCTTGAAAGATTTTCTAGAGCGTATTGAACCGCAATTTGAAAAAGGCGGTAAATACGAAAAGTGGTATGCTCTTTATGAAGCTGTCGCCACTGTTTTTTATACCCCTGGTAAAGTGAACAAGGGCACCACCCATGTTCGCGATAACATTGACCTAAAACGTATGATGATTACGGTTTGGGCGTGTACATTCCCTGCAATGTTTTTTGGTATGTACAATGTTGGACTTCAAGCACAAGTTGCATTAGCAGCTGGCTTTGGTACTCCAGATGTATGGCAAGTTGGATTATTTGAGTTATTTGGGGCTCAACTAACGGCTGACTCGGGTATCGCTTCATTGATGTGGTATGGCGCATGTTTCTTCTTACCTATCTACGCAGTTACTTTTGCTGTAGGTGGTTTCTGGGAAGTATTATTTGCCTCTGTACGTGGTCATGAAGTTAACGAAGGCTTTTTCGTTACCTCAGTACTATTCGCGTTAACACTGCCTGCCACTATTCCATTATGGATGGTAGCCTTAGGGATTACATTCGGTGTTGTTGTTGCAAAAGAAATCTTTGGTGGTACGGGGCGTAACTTCTTAAACCCTGCACTTGCCGGTCGTGCTTTCTTGTTCTTTGCTTATCCTTTAAGCATGTCAGGCGACACAACATGGGTTGTTGCTGATGGCTTCTCGGGGGCAACAGCGCTAAGTCAAGCGGCTCAAGGTACTTTTGATTACGCCAACAACGCCACTTGGATTGATGCCTTTATGGGCTTTATCCCTGGTTCTGTGGGTGAAGTCTCTACCTTCGCTATTTTATTAGGTGGTTTGGTCATCATTTATACTCGCATCGCTTCATGGCGTATTGTCGGCGGTGTGATGATTGGTATGGCGGCTGTAGCAACATTACTTAATGTTATTGGCAGTGATACTAACCCAATGTTTGACATGCCTTGGCACTGGCACTTAGTTCTAGGTGGGTTTGCATTCGGTATGATGTTTATGGCAACAGACCCAGTGTCGGCGTCATTTACTAACTCAGCTAAATGGGCTTACGGTATCTTAATTGGTGCAATGGTGGTGTTTATTCGTGTGATTAACCCTGCATTCCCAGAAGGTATGATGCTAGCAATTTTATTTGCTAACTTGTTCGCACCATTATTTGACCACTTTGTTGTTCAGGCAAATATCAAGCGGAGGATCGCACGTGGCTAGTAATAAAGATTCGTTTGGCAAAACGCTATTTGTCGTGATTGCTCTTTGCTTTGTTTGCTCAATGTTTGTTTCTACCGCAGCAGTATTATTGAAGCCAACTCAACAACAAAATAAGTTGTTAGATAAGCAAAAGTATATTCTAGAAGCGGCGGGTTTAGTTGATACTAAATCGGCAAAAGTTGACAAGAAAACGATTCTAGATACTTACAATAAGTATGTAGAAGCGCGTTTAGTTGACTTAAAAACCGGTGATTTTGTTGAAGGCGATGCTGACACATTTGATGTCGAAAAAGCAGCGCGTACACCTGAAACTTCATTCAAACCTAAAAATGATATCGCCTCTGTTAAGCGTGTAGCAAATACTGGTGTTATCTATTTAGTTAAAGATGATAACGCTGAACTTCAGACGGTAATTATTCCCGTTAAAGGTTATGGCCTGTGGTCAACAATGTTTGCATTCTTGGCTGTTGAAGCTGATATGAACACCATTAAAAGTTTAGTTTACTATGACTTTACCGGTTCTGGTGAAACTCCAGGCCTAGGTGGTGAAGTACAAAACCCACAATGGATTGCAAAATGGCAAGGTAAAAAACTTTATGATGACAATGGTGAGTTAGCCATTCAAGTGACTAAAGTACCGGCAATTGCTGAATCTGTTCATGGTGTAGATGCTTTGTCTGGCGCAACATTAACAAGTAATGGTGTTCAACACTCATTAACTTTCTGGTTAGGTGAAGAAGGTTTTGCACGCTTTATTGAAAAAGCACGCAATGGAGGACTGAGCTAATGGCAAATGCTAAAGAACTGAAACAGGTTCTAACTGGGCCTATCATCAACAACAACCCAATTGCGTTACAAATTTTGGGTGTATGTAGTGCACTAGCTGTAACCGCTAAAATGGAAACAGCCATTGTAATGACATTAGCACTGACTGTTGTGACTGCGTTTTCTAACTTATTTATTTCGTTATTGCGTAATCACATTCCTAGTAGTGTGCGTATTATTGTTCAAATGACTATTATTGCGTCATTAGTAATTGTGGTTGACCAAGTATTACAAGCATACGCTTATGATATTGCAAAGCAGTTGTCTGTTTTCGTTGGTCTGATTATTACTAACTGTATTGTAATGGGTCGAGCAGAAGCTTATGCAATGAAAACGCCTCCAATGATGAGCTTTATGGACGGTATTGGTAACGGTTTAGGCTACGGTGCGATTTTATTATCCGTTGGTTTCTTCCGTGAGCTACTAGGTAATGGCTCATTATTTGGTATCGAAATCCTCAGCAAAGTCTCAGATGGCGGTTGGTATCAGCCAAACGGTTTATTACTTCTTCCACCAAGTGCGTTCTTCTTAATTGGTGGTTTAATCTGGGTGATCCGTACCTATAAGCCAGATCAAGTAGAAGCAAAAGGGTAAGCGCAATGGAACATTACATTAGTTTATTAATACGTTCGATATTCATTGAGAATATGGCGTTAGCCTTCTTCTTAGGCATGTGTACCTTTTTGGCTGTCTCTAAGAAAGTAACAACGTCAATGGGCTTAGGTGTTGCAGTTATTGTGGTTTTGGCCATTTCTGTGCCTGCAAACCAAATCATCTATCAAGGTTTATTAGCACCGGGCGCATTAGCTTGGGCAGGTATTCCTGAAGCTGACTTGAGCTTTTTGAAATTCATTACCTTCATTGGTGTGATTGCAGCATTAGTACAAATTTTGGAAATGACTTTAGATAAGTACTTCCCGCCTTTGTACAATGCACTTGGTATTTTCTTACCATTAATTACGGTTAACTGTGCAATTTTTGGTGCAGTGTCGTTTATGGTAGAGCGTGACTACACACTAAGCGAGAGCGTGGTGTTTGGTATTGGCTCTGGTATCGGTTGGGCGTTAGCAATTGTATTGTTAGCGGGTATCCGTGAGAAAATGAAGTATTCTGATGTGCCAAATGGCTTACGTGGCTTAGGTATTACCTTTGTTACAGCTGGTCTTATGGCTCTAGGTTTCATGTCGTTTTCAGGTGTTTCTTTGTAAGAAACACGAAAACGAAGCATTAATTTGAACCTTTAAGGAATAAGTGAATGGGTATTCTTGAATCTACTCCAATAGATGTTTATCTAGGTGTGAGTATGTTTACCGCGATTGTACTAGTGTTAGTTTTAGTGATTCTTTTCGCTAAATCTAAACTGGTTGCAAGTGGTGATATCACTATTGGTATTAATGGTGATGCAGAAAAAGCAATTAAAACAGGTGCCGGTGGTAAACTGCTGGGTGCTTTAGCTGATAATGGTATCTTCGTATCAAGTGCATGTGGTGGCGGTGGCTCATGTGGTCAGTGTCGCGTACATGTTAAATCAGGCGGCGGAGATATTTTACCGACTGAACTTGACCACATCAGCAAAGGTGAAGCTCGCCAAGGTTGTCGTTTATCTTGCCAAGTCAACGTAAAAAGTGACATGGAAATTGAGTTAGACGAAGAAATCTTTGGTATCAAAAAGTGGGAATGTGAAGTTATCTCAAATGATAACAAAGCGACCTTCATTAAAGAGCTTAAGCTACAAATTCCTGATGGTGAGTCTGTACCATTCCGTGCGGGTGGTTATATCCAGATTGAAGCACCTGCGCATCATGTAAAATATGCAGACTTTGATGTACCTGAACAGTACCGAGGCGATTGGGAACACTTTGGTTTCTTTAATTTAGAATCTAAAGTTGATGAAGAAACCATTCGTGCATACTCGATGGCTAACTACCCTGAAGAGTTTGGTATCATCATGCTAAACGTGCGTATTGCTACGCCTCCTCCTCGTAACTTGAGCTTACCGTGTGGTAAAATGTCATCTTACATCTGGAGCTTAAAAGCGGGCGATAAAGTGACTATTTCTGGTCCATTTGGTGAGTTCTTCGCTAAAGACACAGACGCTGAAATGGTATTCATTGGTGGTGGTGCAGGTATGGCGCCTATGCGTTCTCATATCTTTGACCAGCTTAAGCGTTTAAACTCTAAGCGTAAAATGAGCTTCTGGTATGGTGCACGTTCTAAGCGTGAAATGTTCTATGTAGAAGATTTTGACGGTTTAGCGGCAGCTAATGATAACTTCCAATGGCATGTAGCTTTATCAGACCCTCAACCAGAGGATAACTGGGACGGTTATACCGGCTTTATTCATAACGTATTATATGAAAACTATTTACGTGACCATGAAGCACCAGAAGATTGTGAGTTCTACATGTGTGGACCTCCAATGATGAACGCAGCGGTAATTGGTATGTTAAAAGATTTAGGCGTTGAAGATGAAAACATCTTATTAGATGACTTCGGTGGTTAATATCTGAATAACTAAGGTGCCAATTGGCACCTTAGTTTTTTATTGCAGTAAGCCTTTGCTACTGCAATTTTTGTTTTGTGAAATAGAGAAATATGTCTAAATTTGTAAATTCATTAGTATTCGTTGTTGCCGCCTTTGTCTTAGTCGCGTGTTCACAACCCGAACCTACGATTCAATTAGCGGGCAAAACGATGGGCACGACATATCATATTACTGTGGTCAATAGTCCTACATTGCCACAAGCGAATTTGTTACAAACAGAAATCGATATGGCATTGGAGATCGTTAATAATCAAATGTCGACTTATCGTGCTAACTCTGAATTATCACAGTTTAACCAATTACAAATTAGACAAGGTACAGAAGTTTCCGCCGATACGATTTATGTCGTAAAAGAGGGCATGCGCTTATTTGATATGACCGGTGGTGCATTAGACATAACCCTAGGGCCTCTTGTTAATTTATGGGGGTTTGGGCCGGATAAAAGGCCGACTAAGATCCCATCTGACGCTGACATATTAGTGGCAAAAGCCAAAACCGGAATCAACGAGTTAACTATTGAAGGTAATCGATTGATTAAACACAATGCTGAGCTCTATGTTGACCTTTCATCGATTGCCAAAGGGTTTGGTGTTGATAAAGTCGCTGCATTATTAGATAAGTATGATGTTGAGGGCTACTTGGTAGAAATTGGTGGTGAAATCAGTACTAAAGGTTTGAAACATGACGGCACTCCATGGAGAGTCGCAGTAGAAAAACCGACAGAGGACGGCCAGCAAGTGCAACAGGTCATCGAACTTGATACAATGGCCTTAGCAACCTCGGGCGATTACCGTATTTATTATGAAGAAAATGGCGAGCGATTTTCTCATTTAATTGACCCAAGAAGCGGTTATCCCATTAAGCATAATTTAGCTTCTGCGACAGTTTTACATAAAAGTTCGATGACAGCTGATGGTTTAGCGACAGCAATGATGGTGCTAGGCACGCAAGCCTCGCTTGAATTCGCCAACAAACATAACCTGGCTGTTATGTTAATTGAAAAACAACAACAGGGTTATCAGGTCTTTTATAGTGATACCTTTAAACAATATTTAAACTGATTGAGCCATTGATTGGGAGTCTAGAATGAGTACATTTTTTGCAGCTTTTGTGGTGTTGTTAGTCTTCTTTCTATTAATGTCTATTGGCTACATTGTGAAGAAAAAAGCCGTAGAAGGTAGCTGTGGTGGTTTAGGGGTTTTAGGAATTGAAAAAGCCTGTGACTGCGACGACCCGTGCGATAAAAGAAAACGTCGTATGGCAGAAGAAGAACGCCGTCAGAAGTTGGAACAAAACCGTATCATATAACCTTTAGCTATAACGCGTTTGTTCTCTAAACGCTCGTAGTTTTTAAATAGCCTGCAATATAGCAGGCTATTTTTATCTTAAACTAGATTTAGTGCTAAATTTTATCTAAGCCACTGGCAAGTCGTTTAAAGCTTAGGTAAGCTGTTGGCCATTACCTATATGCATTCCTATCGTATTACTGGTTTAAAAGTAAATTATTCTAAACGATCATTATCGTGTTGATTATTTTCAACATGGGATGCTTTTGTTTTTATGGAGAGAGCTGAATATGAATAAAGTTCCAATGACAGTTATTGGTGCTGATCAATTAAGAAAAGAGCTAGAAATCTTAAAGTTTGATCGTCGACCTAAAATTACTGAAGCAATTGCTTCAGCTCGTGAACTGGGCGATTTAAAAGAAAATGCTGAATATCATGCTGCACGTGAAGAACAGGGCATTTGTGAAGCTCGTATTCGTGATATTGAAGGTAAGCTGTCTAACGCACAAATTATTGATGTGACCAAGATGGAAAATACCGGAAGAGTTATTTTTGGTACAACAGTCACCATTTTAAACCTTGATACCGATGCTGAAGTAACATATCGAATTGTTGGTGACGATGAAGCTGATATCAAACAAAACCTGATTTCAGTTAATTCACCTATTGCACGTGGTTTAATTGGTAAAAATGAAGGTGATGAAGTTGGCATTGCAACTCCAGGTGGCATTACTGATTACGAAATTGTCTCTGTAGAGTATATTTAATCTGATCGAATAAATAATTCAGAGCGTAAAAAAACCACTGTATCAACAGTGGTTTTTTATTTTAATCAGAATAGATAATAATTATTTTGCTTTTGGAAGCGCAATTTTCATTTCTTCTGATTGACGGAAAAGCACTAGAATATGGCCGATAGTTTGCACTTTCGTAGACTGAGTTTCACGTACAATGGCGTCAACGATGGCATTTTTAAGTTCTCTATCAGAAGAGGCTACTTTCACTTTGATCAATTCGTGATGATTAAGAGCGCTATCAATTTCAGCCAGAACACCTTCAGTCAATCCATTGGCACCAAGCAGCACAACTGGCTTTAAATTGTGCGCTAAGCCTTTTAGATGCTGTTTTTGTTTGGTTGTTAAGTTCATTTATACCAACTTTTGCTGAGTTACTGTTGAAAAACAGCTATTCTACCCTTATATAGTCTGTATGTAACTCTCAATCGTTGCGGAATTTCAATGGTAGCTAAAAAACGCACAGCAAGTTCGACTCGCTGGATGCAAGAACACTTTGATGATCACTATGTTAAATTAGCTCAAAAACGTGGGTTACGTTCGCGTGCAGCTTTTAAATTAGAAGAGATTCAACAAAAAGATCAATTGATTAAACCTGGTATGACTGTAGTAGACTTAGGAGCAGCCCCCGGTGGTTGGTCACAAGTTGCGGTTAAACTTGCAGGAGATAAAGGTAAAGTCATTGCCTGTGACATTTTACCAATGGATCCCATTGTAGGAGTTGATTTCTTACAAGGGGATTTTAGAGAAGATAATGTCCTTGATGCCTTATTGACCCGTGTAGGAGAAGATAAAGTTGATGTGGTACTATCTGATATGGCACCGAATATGAGCGGAACGGGTGTTGTTGACCAACCTCGAGCAATGTATTTAGTCGAGCTAGCGTTAGACATGTGCCATCAAGTATTAGCGCCAAATGGTTGCTTTGCCGTTAAAGTCTTTCAGGGGGAGGGCTTTGACGAATACATGAAAGCAGTTAAAGAGGCGTTTAAAGTAGTAAAAACTCGCAAACCAGATTCTTCAAGAGCTCGTTCTCGTGAAGTCTATCTAGTGGCGACAGGCTACAAGTTGTAGTAATCTAATATTCATTATCGCAAGACTGTAATAGAGGTCTAATAATTTGAGTGACATGGCTAAAAATTTAATACTCTGGATCGTCATCGCTGTTGTGTTGATGTCAGTTTTTCAGGGTTATTCCCCTACTTCTTCGAACTCGCAGAAGATGGATTATTCCGCATTTCTTGATAATGTTCGTGACGGACAAATAAATACCGTTGAAATCAAAAGTGATCAACGCACGATTGAAGGTACAAAACGCAGTGGTGAAAAATTTACCACTATCATGCCAATGTATGATCAAGACTTAATCAATGATCTCGACCGCAAAGGGATTACCATGAAAGGCCAAGAAGCTGAAGAATCTAGCTTCTTAGCACAAATCTTTATTTCTTGGTTCCCAATGTTACTCCTCATTGGTGTATGGATTTTCTTCATGCGTCAAATGCAAGGCGGTGGTGGTAAAGGCGCGATGTCATT
This sequence comes from Shewanella gaetbuli, assembly GCF_023284065.1. GTDB lineage: Bacteria > Pseudomonadota > Gammaproteobacteria > Enterobacterales > Shewanellaceae > Shewanella > Shewanella gaetbuli. The sequence goes on from NZ_JAKIKP010000001.1 coordinate 469,080, forward strand.
TGGTAAAAGTAAAGCCAAATTGATGAGTGAAGATCAAATTAAGACCACGTTTGTTGATGTTGCAGGGTGTGACGAAGCAAAAGAAGAAGTGAAAGAATTGGTTGATTACTTACGCGATCCTACCAAATTCCAGAAGCTAGGTGGTCGTATACCGACCGGTGTGTTAATGGTAGGCCCACCAGGTACAGGTAAAACATTACTTGCAAAAGCAATTGCCGGTGAATCTAAAGTGCCTTTCTTTACCATTTCGGGTTCGGATTTTGTTGAAATGTTTGTTGGTGTGGGTGCATCACGTGTTCGTGATATGTTCGAACAAGCTAAAAAATCAGCCCCATGTATCATCTTTATCGATGAGATTGATGCTGTAGGTCGTCAGCGCGGTGCCGGTTTAGGTGGCGGACATGATGAACGTGAACAAACACTTAACCAAATGCTGGTTGAAATGGACGGTTTTGAAGGCAATGAAGGAATTATCGTCATTGCTGCAACTAACCGCCCAGATGTACTCGATGCCGCTTTATTGCGTCCGGGGCGTTTTGACCGTCAAGTTGTTGTAGGTTTACCTGATGTTCGCGGTCGTGAGCAAATTCTGAAGGTGCATATGCGTAAAGTGCCTTTGTCTGACGATGTTAAAGCTAGTGTTATTGCCCGTGGTACGCCAGGTTTCTCTGGTGCTGATTTAGCTAACCTAGTTAACGAAGCGGCATTATTTGCAGCGCGTGGCAACCGAAGAATGGTTGGCATGGAAGAGTTTGAGCGTGCTAAAGATAAAATCATGATGGGTGCTGAGCGCCGTTCTATGGTGATGTCTGAAGATGAAAAGGAAATGACCGCTTATCATGAAGCAGGGCACGCTATCGTTGGCTGTTTAGTACCAGAACATGACCCTGTTCATAAAGTGACTATTATTCCACGTGGTCGTGCATTAGGGGTAACATTCTTCTTGCCAGAAGCGGATGCTATTAGCCAAAGCCGTCGTAAATTAGAATCGCAAATCTCGGTGGCCTATGGTGGCCGTATTGCAGAAGAATTAATTTATGGCAGTGACAAGGTCTCGACTGGTGCCTCTCAAGATATTAAATATGCAACGTCTATTGCTCGTAACATGGTTACTCAATGGGGTTTCTCAGATAAGCTAGGCCCATTACTTTATGCCGAAGAAGAGGGCGAAGTATTCTTAGGGCGTAGCATGGGTAAAACCAAAGCTATGTCAGGTGATACAGCGTCATTAATTGATTCAGAAATTAAGTTATTTATTGATAAGAATTATCAACGTGCAAATCAAATGCTGACCGATAACATGGATATCCTCCATGCGATGAAAGATGCATTGATGAAATACGAAACTATTGATTCTTTACAAATTGATGACTTAATGAATCGTCGAGAAGTTCGTGAGCCTGCAGACTGGCAAGCTGACGACTCTTCAAACGATAAAGGTGATGGCAAACCATCTGCTAAGCCTGAAGAGACATCTGAGCAAATTGACGATGTTGAAGAGTCAGCCAAAAAAGATGATTTAAATACCGACGAGTCAACAGCTAAATAAGCGAATTCTCGTTTAATAGAAAACCCCGCAAGGGGTTTTCTCGTTTATGACGTTTATTGTTTTTATTGTAAGGAAGTCCACTTATGTTCACGTTGACCCACGGCGATAAAGTACTGTCTTTGTCTTCCCCTGTGGTGATGGGAATTGTCAATGTTACCCCTGATTCATTTTCTGATGGCGGCGAATTCAATCAATTTGAAGCTGCTTGTAAACACATTGATTATATTATTCAACAAGGTGCAAGTATCATCGATATTGGTGGCGAGTCTACACGTCCTGGTGCTAAAGAAGTCTCTTTAGAACAGGAGTTACAACGGGTCATTCCAGTTATTGAATATATTGCCGCACATTATGATGTGTGGATTTCAATTGATACGAGTAAGCCAGAGGTCATGCAGCAAGCAGTAGCCGCTGGAGCGAATATTATTAATGATGTGCGGGCATTACAATTACCCGGTGCGATTGAAATGGCGGCCTCATTGAAGGTGCCAGTTTGTTTGATGCACATGCAAGGTCAACCGCAAAATATGCAAGACAACCCCAATTATGACGATGTTGTTGCTGATGTAGATTTGTTTTTTCAACAACGTATATTAGCCTGTGAAGCGGCGGGGATCACAAGAGAAAACATTATTTTAGATCCAGGCTTTGGCTTTGGGAAAACTTTAGCGCATAATTACCGCTTATTAGCCTCTATACCAGCTTTACATCAATTTCATTTGCCGATTTTAGTTGGTTTATCTAGAAAGAGTATGATTGGTGATTTACTCAATAGACCTGCTTCCGATAGGTTGGCTGGAAGTTTAGCTGGAGCATTAATAGCGGCTCAGCAAGGGGCACAAATTTTACGAGTACACGACGTACCCGAAACCGTCGATGTACTTAAAGTCATGTCTGCGACAATGGATTATTGCTAGTTATGACTGATGTTGTTAGATGTTTTAAACGAGTGAATTCACTATAAGTGGGGATATGTGAAACAAAGACAATTTTTTGGAACCGACGGCATACGAGGCAAAGTCGGTTCAGGTAAAATGACTCCTGAACTTGCACTTAAGTTAGGTTGGGCTGCAGGTAGAGTGTTATCACGCAGTGGCACCAAGAAGGTCATCATTGGTAAAGATACTCGTATATCAGGTTATTTATTTGAGTCCGCATTAGAAGCGGGTTTATCTGCTGCAGGGTTAAATGTATTACTGCTTGGGCCAATGCCAACACCAGCAGTAGCTTACTTAACTCGCACGTTCAGAGCCGAAGCCGGTGTGGTTATTAGTGCTTCTCATAATCCTTATTATGATAATGGTATTAAGTTCTTCTCAACTGATGGCAGTAAATTAGATGATGCCATTGAGTTAGAAATTGAAGCTGAGCTTGAAAAACCTCTAGAGTGTGTAGAGTCTCACCTTTTAGGAAAAGCAAAACGCATTGACGATGCTGCCGGTCGTTATATTGAATATTGTAAAGGTAATTTCCCTGCTGAACATACTCTTTCTGGTTTAAAAATAGTGGTCGATTGTGCCCATGGCGCAACTTACCACATTGCCCCGAGTGTTTTTAGAGAGTTGGGTGCAGAGGTTGTCGCAATTGGAGATAAGCCAGACGGTGTCAATATTAATGACAAAGTTGGGGCAACTTCAATGGCTAAGATTTGTGAAACGGTATTGGCAGAAAATGCTGATTTAGGTATCGCATTAGATGGCGATGGTGACCGGATTATGATGGTTAACCGTCATGGTGAAGTGCTAGATGGCGATCAAATCTTATATATCTTAGCGGTAGATGCTCAAAAACGTGGCGTATTAAAAGGTGGGGTTGTTGGTACATTAATGTCGAACCTTGGTTTAGATTTAGCCTTGCAAGAACTTAATATACCTTTCGTCCGTTCCAATGTGGGTGACCGTTATGTGATGGAGTTACTTAAAAAGCACGAGTGGCGCATTGGAGGGGAAAACTCTGGTCATATTCTTAATTTAGATCACGGTACAACAGGTGATGGAATCATTGCTGGTATTTTAGTGTTGGCTGCAATGCGTCGCCAAAATACTACCCTAGAAGCATTAACTGAAAATATTAAAATGCTTCCTCAAGTGCTTGTGAATGTTAGATTTGAAGGTGACTCTAACCCACTTGATTCAGATGCCGTTAAATCAGCACAAGCTTATGTTGAGCAACAATTAGGCAGTCGTGGTCGAGTACTATTAAGAAAGTCAGGTACAGAGCCATTGATTCGAGTTATGGTGGAAGGTGACGACCATCAGCAAGTATCTACATTAGCAAATACCATTGCTGATGCGGTTAAAACAGCGTTTTAATCATTTTAAATACATTTTATAAAAGCTGTCGCTGGGATAAAAATTAATCAGTCCGACAGCTTATTGTAAATATTCATCTATTACCTATTGTAACTTGATAAGTGGTTCGCTATTATTCACGCCGCTTTCAGAGGAGACAGTGATGGCACTCAGACGTCCTATGGTAGCTGGCAACTGGAAAATGAATGGCAATTCGGCATTAGCCCAAGAGTTGTTCAAAAAATTTGCTGCAAAGCTCCAAAATGATTCAGCTGAAGTGGTTTTATGCCCGCCTTCAATTTATCTTGAAAGTGTTAGGCAACTGCTTGAGACAAATAAGCAAACCTTAGACGGTGCGCTTGTTAGAATGGGCGCACAAAATCTTAGTCAACATGATTTTGGTGCGTATACCGGTGAAATATCCGGGCAGATGCTAAAAGATTCAGGATGCCGATATGTTATTATTGGGCACTCCGAACGTCGCCGTATGTACGGTGAAACGAGTAACATTGTGGCAGAGAAATTTGCCGCAGCACAAAAGCATGGTTTGACCCCTATTTTATGTGTAGGTGAGTCAGGTCCAGCACGTGAAGCAAGACGAACATTTGAAGTGATTGCTGAAGAGTTGGATATCGTCATTGAAAAAAATGGCACCATGGCTTTTGATAATGCCATTATCGCTTACGAGCCTTTATGGGCAGTAGGTACAGGTAAAAGTGCGACTCCAGAGCAGGCGCAAGAAGTTCATGCGTTTATTCGTAATCGCCTCTCTGAAGTATCTCCATTTATTGGAGAAAATATCAGGATATTATACGGTGGTAGTGTTACCCCAAGTAATGCGGCAGATATTTTTGCCCAACCTGATGTTGATGGTGGACTGATTGGCGGAGCTAGCTTAAATTCGTCAGAATTCCTAAGTTTATGTTCCATAGCAATGAGCGCATAATAATATGTACGAAGTTCTTATAGTTGTATACTTGGTGGTAGCAATCGGGCTGGTTGGCTTGATTCTTATTCAGCAAGGTAAAGGTGCCGATATGGGCGCATCATTTGGAGCAGGCGCGTCTGGTACGTTGTTTGGTTCAAGTGGTTCAGGTAACTTCCTGACACGCAGTACTGCAATTTTAGCAATTGCTTTTTTCGCTTTAAGTTTAACCATTGGCAACCTCAGTGCTAATCATAATAAAGCGGAAGACAATTGGAGTGATTTAAGTTCAGCTGCTGAACAAGTTGTTGAACAAGCGCCAGTTGTTGAGCAAGAGTCAGAAGATAAAATTCCTGACTAAGTAAAAATTAATGCGGAAGTGGTGAAATTGGTAGACACGCCATCTTGAGGGGGTGGTGAGCTTAGCTCGTGCGGGTTCAAGTCCCGCCTTCCGCACCAAATATTAAAGAGTCCATATGTGGACTCTTTTTTTATGTCCAGTGAAAATTGCAAGCTGAACTGTTATTGCTTTTTCACTGGAAAATTTGTTCCATAGACGTGTGCTTGTTGCACGATTATTTATTGAATTAAAATAAGCAACTTTTACGCATTATATGTTCTCGCTCAGCGAAGAACCTTAGATGGTGTAATTGCTAAAAAACTGTACAGTTGACGGGTTTTTACTGAATAGTTATTGCAAGCAAGGGCGTAAGTCAATATAATTGCAGCCAGTTGACGCGGGATGGAGCAGTTTGGTAGCTCGTCGGGCTCATAACCCGAAGGTCGTCGGTTCAAATCCGGCTCCCGCAACCAGCTCCCTGTTATTTGAGTATTATAAATAACAGATACAGGTTCTATAATAAAATAGCCTCGTAATTACGGGGTTTTTTGTTATATGGACTTTAATTCTCCGTGGTTTAAGGCGGATTAGATAGGGGCTTTTAGCCCTTTTTTTGTTTTTTGGGGGTCAATTTGGCAACTTTAGAATCGAAATTGGTACAGATGTTAACCGTACCAGTTGAAGCGCTTGGCTTTCAGTTGTGGGGCATTGAATATGTTCAAGCTGGAAAACATTCTGTCGTACGCGTTTTCATTGATCATGAAAACGGAATAAATATTGAAGATTGTGCCGAAGTTAGTCGACAGGTTAGCGCGGTTCTTGATGTTGAAGACCCTATTTCAACAGAATATACACTTGAGGTGTCATCGCCAGGGGTAGACAGACCCTTGTTTACTGCAGAGCAATATCAAGCTCATGTGGGTGAAGATGCAAAAGTACAATTGACGATGCCTGTTGCAGGTAGTCGCAATCTAAAAGGCGTTATTAGCAGTGTTGATGGGCAAATGCTCACAATCACGGTTAATGGCAAAGACTTGGTTGTTGCTTTGGATAATATCCGTAAGGGCAACATCATCGCAAAATTTTAATAGTTTCAGGTGAAGAACGAGGCTAGACCAAATGAATAAAGAGATCCTGCTAGTAGCAGAAGCGGTTTCAAATGAGAAAGCGGTTCCGCGTGAGAAAATTTTTGAAGCGTTAGAGATTGCGCTTGCTACAGCAACCAAGAAAAAATACGAAGGTGACATTGACGTTCGTGTTTCTATTGACCGTAAAACGGGACACTACGATACATTCCGTCGTTGGATGGTGGTTGATGATCAAGGCGAAGCACTAGAGAATCCATATAGTGAAATTACTCTAGAAGCAGCACGTTACGAAAACCCAGAGATTCAACCTGGTGAATTCATCGAAGATGAAATTGAATCGGTAGTGTTCGACCGCATTACGACTCAAACCGCGAAACAAGTTATTGTTCAAAAGGTACGTGAAGCAGAGCGTGCACAAGTTGTTGAGCAGTTTATTGAACGCGAAGGCGAAATTGTTACGGGTGTAGTTAAGAAAAGCACTCGTGAAAATGTCATTGTTGACTTAGGCAATAATGCTGATGGCGTATTGTTCAAAGAAGACCTCATAAGTCGTGAGTCTTTCCGTCCCGGTGATCGTGTTCGTGCATTATTATATGCCGTTCGCCCTGAAGCTCGTGGTGCGCAACTGTTTTTAACACGTAGCAAGCCAGAAATGTTGATTGAACTTTTCCGTGTAGAAGTACCGGAAATTTTCGATGAAATGATTGAAGTGATGTCTGCAGCTCGTGACCCAGGCGCGCGTGCAAAAATTGCGGTTAAGTCAAATGATAAGCGTATCGACCCGATTGGTGCGTGTGTTGGTATGCGTGGTGCTCGAGTTCAAGCGGTATCAAATGAATTAGGCGGTGAGCGTGTTGATATCGTACTTTGGGACGACAACCCAGCACAGTATGTGATTAATGCTATGGCGCCAGCTGATGTTGCTTCAATCATTGTTGATGAAGATAACCACTCGATGGACATTGCTGTTGAAGCTGACAGCTTAGCACAAGCAATTGGTCGCAATGGCCAAAACGTTCGTTTAGCGACGCAACTTACAGGTTGGGAACTAAACGTGATGACAGTTGAGGATATGAATAAGAAGCATCAGGCAGAAAGTGCCAAGATTATTGACTTATTCGTTAGCTCACTAGATGTAGATGAAGATTTTGCTTCAGTGTTAGCGGAAGAAGGATTTACTTCTTTAGAAGAAATCGCTTACGTACCAGAAGCTGAGTTACTCGATATTAATGGATTTGATGAAGATATTGTTGCTGCGTTACGTGAACGTGCCAAAGCTGCAATTTCAACACGTGCATTAGCTTCAGAAGAAGCATTAGATGGTGCACATCCAAGTGAAGACTTATTAGCCCTAGACGGTTTAGAGAAACACCTTGCATTTGTTTTAGCAAGTAAAGGTGTTGTGACATTAGAAGACCTTGCAGAGCAAGGTATCGATGATTTAATCGAAATTGAAGAATTGACAGAAGAAAAAGCAGGTGAGCTCATCATGGCAGCCCGCAATATCTGTTGGTTTGGCGAAGAAGCATAAGTCGATCAACAGGGGGATTTAATTGATGGCAGATACAAGTTTAGACAAATTAGCTCAAGAAGTAGGTAAAACGGTTGATCGTTTAGTTGAACAATTCAACGAAGCCGGTATTAAGAAAAGTAAAGGTGATAGTGTTTCTGAGCAAGAGAAACAGCAATTACTTGAGTTCTTGAAAAAGCAACATGGCGGAGATTCAGCGCCAACGAAGATGACTTTACAGCGTAAAACTGTTTCAACCTTGAGTGTTTCAGGTACTGGTGGTCAATCTAAAGATGTTAAAGTTGAAGTACGCAAAAAGCGTACTTTCGTAAAGCGTGATGAAGCTGATTTAGCCAAGCAAGCTGCTGAAGAGCAAGCTAAAGCAGAAGCGGAAGCTAAGGCAAAAGCAGAAGCAGAAGCCAAGGCTAAAGCTGAGGCAGAGGCTAAAGCTAAAGCTGACGCAGAAGCTAAAGCCAAAGCTAAAGCTGCTAAAGAGTCTGAGGCTGCAAAAAATGCTAAGCCGAAGGCGCCTAAAGCTGAGCCAAAAGCTGAAAAAGCACTTGATCCTGAAGCAAAAGCCGCTAAAGAAGAGGCTGACCGTCTGAAAGCTGAACAGGAAAAAGTGTTAACTCAAAAGCAAAAAGAAGAAGCTGATAAAGCGGCTGAAAAAGCACGTAAACTTGCTGAAGAAAACTCGAAGCGTTGGGCTGAAGAAGAACGTCAACGTCTTGAGGCTGAGAAAAACAGCGATCACCACGTCACAACCTCTAAAGTAGCACGTGCTGCCGAAGATACATCTGATATGGATGAAGAAAAACGTGGTCGTCGTTCTCGCAATAAGAACAACAAAAAACGTGGCGGTAAAGATGCACGTGACGGACGTGAAAAACACATGCGTCGTAACAACGCACCTCAGTCAATGGCTCATGGCTTCAACAAGCCTGTTGCAGCAGTGACTCGTGACGTTCGTATTGGTGAAACTGTCACGGTTTCTGAGTTAGCTCATTTAATGGCAGTTAAAGCCACTGAAATCATCAAGCAAATGATGAAAATGGGCTCAATGGTTACCATTAACCAAGTTCTTGACCAAGAAACAGCACAACTGGTTGCTGAAGAAATGGGTCACAAGGTTGTTCTTTTACGTGAGAACGAACTTGAGCATCAAGTGCTGCAAGACCGTGATGATAACGTTAAGTTAGAAACTCGTGCGCCAGTAGTAACTATTATGGGTCACGTTGACCATGGTAAAACGTCATTACTTGACTATATCCGTCGTGCGAAGGTAGCAGATGGTGAAGCCGGTGGTATTACCCAGCACATTGGTGCATACCACGTTGAAACTGATAATGGCATGATCACTTTCTTAGATACTCCAGGTCACGCCGCGTTTACCTCAATGCGTGCTCGTGGTGCTAAAGCAACCGATATTGTTATCTTGGTTGTTGCTGCAGACGATGGCGTTATGCCGCAAACCATTGAAGCAATTCAACATGCTAAAGCGGGTAACGTGCCACTTATTGTTGCTGTTAATAAAATGGATAAGCCAGAAGCTGATCCTGAGCGTGTTAAGAGTGAGCTTTCTCAACATGGCGTAATGTCAGAAGAGTGGGGCGGTGACAATATGTTTGTTCACCTTTCAGCTAAAACTGGTGAAGGTGTTGATGAACTATTAGAAGGTATCTTATTACAGTCTGAAGTTTTAGAGCTTAAAGCAGTACGTCAAGGTATGGCTGCTGGTGTTGTTATTGAGTCACAGCTTGATAAAGGCCGCGGACCTGTTGCAACAGTATTAGTTCAAGAAGGGACTTTATGCCAAGGTGATATCGTTTTATGTGGTCTTGAGTACGGTAAAATCCGTGCAATGAAAGATGAAAACGGTAAAGCGATTACTGAAGCAGGCCCTTCAATTCCGGTTGAAATTTTAGGTCTTTCAGGTGTTCCTTCAGCGGGCGATGAAGCGACTGTTGTGCGTGATGAACGTAAAGCACGTGAAGTAGCATTGTACCGTCAAGGCAAGTTCCGTGATGTTAAACTGGCTCGCCAGCAGAAGTCTAAGCTAGAGAACATGTTCGCCAATATGACTGAAGGCGAAGTTCAAGAGCTGAACATTATTCTGAAAGCTGACGTACAAGGTTCTTTAGAAGCAATTTGTGATTCATTAACTAAACTGTCTACAGATGAAGTTAAAGTGAACATTATTGCTCGCGGTGTAGGTGCATTAACTGAAACTGATGCAACCTTAGCGGCAGCATCAAATGCCATTATGGTTGGTTTCAACGTTCGTGCTGATGCACAGGCGCGTAAGACCATTGAGGCAGAAAGTGTTGACCTACGTTACTACAGCATCATCTATAACCTAATTGATGAAGTTAAAGCGGCAATGACTGGTATGTTAGCGCCAGAATTCAAGCAAGAGATTATTGGTCTTGCTGAAGTGCGTGACGTATTTAAGTCGCCAAAACTAGGTGCAATAGCAGGTTGTATGGTAATTGAAGGTCTAGTTAAACGTAGCGCTCCTATTCGTGTACTACGTGAAAACGTCGTTATCTACGAAGGTGAACTAGAATCACTTCGTCGCTTTAAAGACGATGCAACTGAAGTTCGTAATGGGATGGAATGTGGTATCGGGGTTAAGAACTACAACGATGTTCGCGTAGGCGACCAAATCGAAGTATTTGAAACCGTCGAAGTAGCAAGAACGCTATAATATAAGAAGGGCGGCTTTAGCCGCCCTTTTGCTTTATTAGCCTAGGTGAATTAATTATGGCAAAAGAATTTAGTCGTACTCGTCGCATTGGTCAGCAACTACAGCAAGAACTTGCTATGGTGCTGCAACGCGATATGAAAGATCCTCGCATCGGCTTTGTAACCGTCAATGATGTCGAAGTTTCACGAGATTTAAGCTATGCCAAAGTCTTTGTGACATTTTTCGAAGAAGACTCTGCATTAGTTGAAGAAAAGTTGGCTGCATTAACTGTTGCTGCACCATACGTTCGTACATTAGTGGCAGGACGTATGAAGCTTCGTGTTATGCCTGAGCTGCGCTTTGTTTATGACAGTTCTCTGGTTGAAGGTATGCGGATGTCAAATTTAGTAAGCCAAGTGATTACTAAAGATAAACAAAAGCAGAAAGACAGTGGTCGTGTTGATGAAGTAGACCAAGACGATACCCAGGAGAAAGATTAATGGCTCGTCGTCAAAAAGGTCGCTTTATTGATGGGATTGTATTGTTAGACAAAAGCACTGGCATGAGTTCAAACCATGCCTTGCAACGCGTAAAAAGGTTTTTTAATGCCAATAAAGCGGGTCACACTGGTGCGTTAGATCCATTAGCGACTGGGATGTTACCTATCTGTTTAGGCGAGGCCACTAAGTTTTCGCAGCACTTACTCGATTCAGATAAACGTTATACCGTTATCGCTAAGTTAGGACAACGAACCGATACCAGTGATTCCGACGGTGAAATTGTTCAAACACGCGAGATTAATTTTAGTGACGAACAATTACAAACGGCGTTAGCGCATTTTCGTGGCGACACCATGCAAGTCCCTTCAATGTATTCTGCGTTAAAGTATCAAGGTCAGCCTTTATATAAATATGCCCGCGAAGGCATTGAAGTTCCTAGAGAAGCTCGACCCATTACGGTTTATGAGCTGAACTTTTTAGGACTTGAAGATGATGAGTTAACCTTAGATATTCATTGCTCTAAAGGAACCTACATTCGTACTATCATTGACGATTTAGGTGAAATGCTTGGTTGTGGTGCACATGTCATTATGCTTAGGCGTACTCAAGTGGCGCATTATCCTTATGAGAAAATGGTCACTCTGGAGCAGCTAGAAGCATTAGTAGCCTCAGCCGCTGAACAAGAAGTTCCAGTAGGTGAATTGCTTGACCCATTACTTTTACCTATGGATACCGCGGTTGCTAACTTTGCAGAAATTAATCTACCTGAAGCCATGCAATACTATGTTATGCAAGGGCAGGCGATGCAGGCATCAGGGTTAAAACCTGATGAGTTAGTCAGAATCACTATTGGTGAGCAACGTAGGTTTGTCGGTATAGGTTCAATGAATGATGATGGTTTGCTTGCACCCAAACGCTTGATTGTATTACGGGATTAATAAACCAACGCAAACAATAGAAGATTTTGTGTTTATTGGGGCAATAAAGCGACTAAATATATTGCTCTAGCATGAATTAATCGTTAAAATGTCGCGCTTCCTTTAGCTGAGTTAGTGATCGGCTAAAGATTATTAATATTTATTTTGGAGAAACACATGTCACTAAGTGCTGAAGCTAAAGCAAAAATCGTAGCTGAATTTGGTCGTTGTGAAAATGACACTGGTTCAACTGAAGTACAAGTTGCTTTATTAACTGCTCAAATCAATCACCTTCAAGGTCACTTTAAACAGCATATCCACGATCACCATTCACGTCGTGGTTTATTACGTATGGTTAGTGCTCGTCGTAAGCTTACTGCTTACTTAAAGCGTACTGACTCTGAGCGTTATGCTGCATTGATCCAGAAGTTAGGTTTACGTCGTTAATTCGACTTTCACTGACTTTATGTTAGTGGAAACCGTAAAAAAGGAGGCTTAGCCTCCTTTTTTATTGCCTGTTAAAAGCGGTTATATATGTTCAATTTTAGCCGTTTGATTGGCAATGAACCTTTGCTCGAACTCTTCTAGTGTTAGAGGTTTGCTGTAAAAGAAACCTTGTCCAATAGGGCAATGGTTCTCTCTTAGCCAATCTAGTTGCTCTTCATTCTCAATACCCTCAGCCACAATCGATAAACCTAACTGTTTACCTAACATCAAAATAGTGGATGCAATCGCGCTATCTTCAGGTAGATCGTTTACAAATGCACGGTCAATTTTCATTGTGGTAATTGGCAGGTGACGCAAATAAGATAACGATGAATATCCAGTACCAAAATCATCTACAGCTATACCGAATCCAGCGGATTTAAGTTGTTCTAAAGTCATAATCGCTTGTTCAATATCATTCATTAACGACGTTTCAGTAATTTCTATCTCAAGCAATTCAGGGCTAATTTGGTAACGTAATGCAAACTGCTTAATATCAGGAACTAAGCTTGCATCAGCAAATTGCTGTGAGGCAACATTCACTGCAATAGGAATGGCGTAATTATATTTCTTACGCCAGTCGCGTAATACTTTACAAGATTGTTCAATGACCCAGCGACCTATCGGAATAATAATGCCAGTTTCTTCTGCTACTGGAATAAACGACATAGGGCTGATTAACCTACCATCTTTTTGCCAGCGAATAAGGGCTTCACAGCCAATTACTGTGTTGGTATTAATATCTAGTTTAGGTTGAAAGTAGAGGACAAACTCATTGTTTTTCAGCGCATCATGCAGTGAAGCTTCAGTACTTAAACGGATTGCTGCACGCTCGGTCATTTGTTCTTTAAAGAATGACCATTGATTCGACCCCGCTGCCTTAGCGCTATACATTGCGATATCAGCATGTCTGATCAAATCTTCGGCACAATTACCATCCTCAGGGTAAATGGATATACCTATTGAAGCGGCAGGATGAATGGTATGTTCGTTTAATTGAAGTGGAGCATTAAGTTGCATAAGCAATTTATCGACAAAGTCTGCTGCATGATCTGGACTTTGAATATCATCTGCTAGAATGACAAACTCATCTCCGCCTAGGCGTGCAACACTACCTGTGTCTCCCACAACACGTTCTAATATTCTCGCAATACGAGCAAGAAACTGATCTCCCAAAGCATGGCCTAGAGAATCGTTAACGTTTTTAAATCGATCTAAGTCGATGAACAATAATGTGAAGTTTCGTTTGTGAACTCGTGAGCGTTGAATAGTAACGTTCAAGGTTTCTAATAATAGTGTGCGGTTGGGTAAGCCGGTTAATGGATCTCTTGTGGCCATTTTACGCAGCTTATTTTGAGTCTGGCTAAATTGTAATAAAATTTGATTAAATTTACTTGTTACCAACCCTAATTCGTCGTCTTGGTGTGCTTTTGAAATGGGGAGTAAATTTTCATTAGGTGAATCTGGATCGATTTTATCAATCGCTTCACTGATCCTTGCGATAGGTTGAGTTAAGAATCGGTGGAAAACAACCGTTAACACTAATGTTAGTAATAATGCTCTAGCTAAAGTTGCAATCAAGCTTAGTTGCAGCTGACTAAACAGGTGGGTGGTCAGTTTTTTTGTATCGTAAAAAATGGTTAATTGACCAATTAATTGTTGTTTTTGGCTGCCTTCAAAGTAAAAAGGGCGATATAAAGGGCGAGTTATTTCTTTAAGCTCGCCGAATAAATGTGTGCTTAATAAAACGAAATTGTCAGAATATTGTTGGCTCTCGTTTTCTACACTTACAAATAAAGTGCCGTCATCTAACTTGAGAATGGCTGAGCCAACGTTATCAACTTTTATAATACCTGCAAGCGTCTGTTGTGCTAATTTGTCATCCAAAGCCCATACCGCATTGGTGGTTGTTTGTTCAACAGAGTCAAGTAGTTCTTGTTGAGAGCTAGCTAATTGCTGCTTGGTGGTCACCACAACTAAGGCTATTTCGACTAAAAAAATGGCAATAGCAAAGAATAACGCGCTGAAAACGACAAGATTAGTTTGTTTCCAAGTAAGGGATTTAAATCTTGGGGTCATTATTGTTTCCGTGTTTCATGACAAGTTTCTTGTTATTTTGTTTGTACAGTAACGATAGAACACATTTCTTAAGTATAAAAGTTTGTACTCATTGCATTATTAAACCATGAAATATTTGCAAAGTGACGAGATGACAACACAAAACACTTCAAAAGTCTAAATAATGTATACCTAGTATTAACTGTAGTAAATATCGCTATGGTTGTCATTGTTAATCCACAATTAACACTTTCTTTTATGCTCGGTAATCTCATGGAGGTATTGTTAATTTCGGCAGATGTGAAATTTTCTCAATCAACTGATGTTAATTTGTTCAGTGCATAGACATAGGGGCTAATGCCTTTTGAGGGATGCGGTTGCCATAGAGTGTATTGATAATTCAATACATAAATAAAGTCATTAATATTAATTTTTTATTTGCTTGCAGAGGATATTTAACTATTCAATGTAATTGAAGTATACTTATGCGCGTAATTTAAAGGTCATTAATTAAGGAATGGGTCACGTGAATCCAATTGTAAAGAGTTTTGAGTATGGTCAACATACTGTCACCTTAGAAACAGGTGTTATTGCACGTCAAGCTGACGCTGCAGTTTTAGCGAGCATGGGCGATACAACAGTGCTAGTTACTGTTGTTGGTAAAAAAGATGCGGATCCAAGCCGTGACTTTTTCCCGTTAACAGTTAACTACCAAGAGAAAACCTACGCAGCAGGTAAAATCCCTGGTGGTTTCTTCAAACGTGAAGGTCGTCCTTCTGAAGATGAAACACTCATTGCTCGTTTAATCGACCGTCCAATTCGTCCTTTATTTCCAAACGGTTTTAAAAACGAAGTTCAAGTTATCATCACAGTCGTTTCTGTTGATCCACAAATTGAACCAGATATGGTTGCAATGATTGGTACTTCAGCAGCACTGTCTATTTCAGGTATTCCTTTCAATGGCCCTATTGGCGCAGCGCGCGTGGGTTACATTAATGGTGAGTACTTATTAAACCCAACGGTTGATCAAGTTGCTGAAAGCGACCTCGATTTAGTGGTTGCAGGTACTGAGTCTGCAGTATTAATGGTTGAGTCTGAAGCGAAGTCATTAGCAGAAGAAATCATGCTTGGTGCGGTGACTTATGGTCACGATCAACAGCAAGTTGTTATTCAAGCTATTGCTGAATTCAAAGCTGAAGCAGGCAAACCAACTTGGGATTGGACAGCACCTGTTCAAGACCAAGACTTAGTTGCTCAAATTAAAGAGCTAGCTGAAGAAGGCATGACAGCTGCTTACCAAATCGAAGTTAAGCAAGATCGTTACGCTCAAGTTGGTGTTGTTAAAGCTGCAGCTAAAGAAGCGCTAATCGCTAACAATCCTGATGTTGATCCACGTGAAGTTGACAACCTATTAGGTAGCCTTGAGAAGAATATCGTTCGTGGACGTATTATTAGTGGTAAGCCACGTATTGATGGTCGTGAGCCAGATATGATTCGTGCGTTAAGTGTACTAGCAGGTGTATTACCGCGTACACATGGTAGCTCACTATTTACTCGTGGTGAGACGCAAGCATTAGTGACTTGTACTTTAGGCACAGAACGTGATGCACAAAAAATTGATAGCATCATGGGCGAGCGCACTAACCGCTTTATGCTGCATTATAACTTCCCTCCGTACTCTGTTGGTGAAACAGGTATGGTTGGCTCACCTAAGCGTCGTGAAATTGGTCACGGTAAATTAGCTTGGCGTGGTATTAATGCTGTTATGCCTTCTGCTGAAGAATTCCCATACAGTGTTCGCGTTGTTTCAGAAATTACTGAATCAAACGGTTCTAGCTCTATGGCGTCTGTTTGTGGTACTTCATTAGCATTAATGGATGCTGGTGTACCTATCAAAACTTCTGTTGCAGGTATCGCAATGGGTCTTGTTAAAGAAGGCGACGACTTTGTTGTTCTTTCTGACATCTTAGGTGATGAAGACCACTTAGGTGATATGGACTTTAAAGTAGCTGGTACTCGTGATGGTATTACAGCACTGCAAATGGATATCAAAATTGAAGGTATCACTAAAGAAATTATGGATATCGCATTACAACAAGCATATGGCGCACGTGTTCATATTCTGAATGTAATGGACCAAGCGATTTCTGGTGCACGTGATGATATCTCTGATCATGCTCCACGTATTACTACCATCAAGATTAATCCTGAAAAAATTCGTGATGTTATTGGTAAAGGTGGTGCAACTATTCGTGCACTTACTGAAGAAACCGGTACTACTATCGAATTAGATGATGACGGCACTGTGAAGATTGCTTCTTCAAATGGTGAAGCAACTAAAGAAGCGATTCGTCGTATCGAAGAGATTACTGCTGAAGTTGAAGTAGGCCGTATTTATAACGGTAAAGTTATCCGTATCGTTGACTTTGGTGCATTCGTTAACATTCTTCCAGGTAAAGATGGTTTAGTGCATATTTCACAAATTAGTGAAGAGCGTGTTGCTAACGTATCTGATCATTTAGAAATGAACCAAGAAGTGGCTGTTAAAGTGATGGAAGTGGATCGTCAAGGACGTGTTCGTCTTTCTATCAAAGAAGCACAAGCAAAAGAATCTGCTGAATAAGCAGTTAATTTGCCATTAAATTTTAAAAGGAGACCAAATGGTCTCCTTTTTTTTTATTTTATGGCAATATAGGTGTATCCCAAATGGCACATAACGTGAGCTGTTGTTATGATGTTGCTAATAATGAACCTGATTAAGGTAAAGTGAATGAATTTGAAATTACGCACCTCGGTAGTCGCTTTAATGGCAGGTGCAAGTATGTTGCTTACTGGCTGTGCATCAACTTCTGGTTCAAATGATGCTGGTGAACAAATTGTTGTCGCGCCAGTTATGCCTGATTATAAACTGGAAGTTACCTTGGCAAAGTTGAATGAAATTTTAGCCACCATGGAGCTGACCGATGAGCAACGTGCGAGGTTCCACTATGACAGGGGAGTTATCTACGATAGTGTTGGGTTGCGTTTACTTGGGCGAATTGATTTTCATCAAGCATTAAAGTTACAGCCTAATTTAGCTGATGCCTACAATTTCTTAGGAATTTATTATACCCAAGAGGGCGAATTTGAAAGTGCCTATGATTCATTTGACGGCGTATTAGAACTTGCGCCAGATTATGATTACGCTTATTTAAACCGTGGTATCGCATTATATTATGGTGAGCGTTATGAATTAGCGGTTGCTGATTTACAAGCATTTTATGATCGCGACCCAAGCGACGGCTACCGTGCATTGTGGCTTTATTTAATGTCTGCCCATCAAGACGTTGAAGTGGCAACACAAGCATTAGCGCAACACCGTACGGGCTTACCAGATAAAGCTTGGTCGAGTGTCTTAATTGACTTTTACTTAGGTAAGTTATCTAAAGATGAGGTTTTTCAAGCGGCGAAAGTCGGCCTGAATCAACCGAAAGAATATGCTGAACGTTTATGCGAAGCTTACTTTTATTTAGGTAAAAAAGCACAAGAGTTAGGTCAATATCAGGATGCGGCTAACTATTACCGTTTAACGTTGGCAACTAATATTTATGACTTTGTCGAGCATCGTTACGCTCGCATCGAACTCGCCAGAATTAAACAAATTCTTGAGCAACAGGACAATCCACAAAGCTAATCCAGTGTTTGCCTAGCCAAGTTAACAGTAAGGCGCTATAATTTGCGCCTTTTTTAACGGCAAGTGCAAAGGTTACCATGTCAGGCATAAATGTTGAGGTCGATAAACGTCGAACCTTCGCCATCATTTCTCACCCAGATGCGGGTAAGACAACAATTACTGAAAAAGTATTGTTATTCGGTCAAGCAATTCAAACCGCAGGTACAGTTAAAGGTCGCGGCTCAAAGCAGCATGCTAAATCTGACTGGATGGAAATGGAAAAAGATCGTGGTATTTCTATTACGACATCTGTGATGCAGTTCCCTTATGCAGATTGCCTAGTTAACTTACTTGATACCCCTGGTCACGAAGACTTCTCAGAAGATACTTACCGTACCTTAACTGCAGTTGATTCATGTTTAATGGTCATTGATGCGGCTAAAGGCGTTGAGGATCGAACTCGTAAACTAATGGAAGTCACTCGTTTACGTGACACACCGATTATTACTTTCATGAACAAATGTGACCGTGATATACGTGATCCAATGGAAGTGATGGATGAAGTTGAAAACGAGCTTAAAATTGCCTGTGCCCCAATCACTTGGCCTATTGGTTGTGGTAAGTCTTTTAAAGGTGTTTACCATATTCATCGCGACGAAACGATTTTATATCAAACGGGTCAAGGTCATACTATTCAAGACGTTAACATTGTAAAAGGGCTTGATAACCCTGATTTAGATGTAGCGATTGGAGAAGAGTTAGCTGAACAGTTACGAGAAGAGTTAGAGTTAGTTGTGGGGGCTTCCCATGAGTTTGAGCTTGATGCTTTCTTAAAAGGTGAATTGTCACCAGTATACTTTGGTACTGCACTGGGTAACTTTGGCGTAGACCATATGCTTGATGGGTTAACTGATTGGGCCCCTAAGCCTCAATCACGAAATACCGATGTGGGCGAAGTATCTGCTACAGATTCTAGTTTTAGTGGCTTTATTTTTAAAATTCAAGCCAATATGGACCCTAAGCATCGTGACCGAGTCGCCTTTATGCGTGTTGTATCAGGCAAATACGAAAAAGGCATGAAAATGCGTCATGTGCGCGTGGGCAAAGATGTACGTATTTCTGATGCATTAACATTTGTCGCTGGTGATCGTGAGCAAGTTGAAGAAGCGTTCCCTGGTGACATTATTGGTTTACATAACCACGGCACTATTCAAATTGGTGATACCTTTACCCAAGGTGATAAGTTTAAATTTACCGGTATTCCAAACTTTGCTCCAGAAATGTTCCGTCGTATTCGCCTAAAAGATCCGCTTAAACAAAAGCAATTGCTTAAAGGCTTAGTACAGTTAGCGGAAGAAGGGGCTGTTCAGGTCTTTAGACCAATAGACTCTAATGACCTTATTGTAGGTGCTGTTGGTGTTCTTCAGTTTGAAGTGGTTGTTGGTCGTTTAAAAAGTGAATACAACGTTGAAGCTATTTACGAAGGTATTAGTGTATCAACAGCGCGCTGGGTTTACTGTAAAGACGAACGCAAACTTGAAGAGTTTAGACGTAAATGTAGCCCGAACTTAGCCTTAGATGGTGGTGATAACTTAACCTATATTGCCCCAACAATGGTTAATCTAAACTTGGCTATGGAGCGTTATCCTGACGTTGAGTTTGCTAAGACGCGTGAAAATTAATTTTTTACTCGAACAAACAATTTAACTATATTGAAGGCAGTATTTTACTGCCTTTTTTTATGGTAAATTTTTGATGAACCTGACAAACAGCTTTTTTGACTCTCACAGCCATTTCGACGATTGTGCGTTTGATGAAGACCGAGATGCCGTTTTTGAGCAAATGAAAGCAGCGAACATCAAGCATATGTTGATTCCTGGAATTTGTCAGCAAAGATGGCAAAAGCAAATCAACATTGCACACCAATACCAATGTTTTTATGCCTTAGGTATTCATCCATGGTTTATTCCCGACAATATAGATGCGGCGATTACTGAACTTGCTAAGCTTATAGAGCTTCATCAGCACCAACGCTTATTTGTCGCTCTTGGGGAGTGTGGCTTAGATAAACTAAAGCCGAATTTTGAACAACAAAGGGTGTTATTTGAACGGCAACTCCAATTAGCCCAAACATTTCAGCTTCCTGTCATTATTCATTGTGTTAAGTGTCACTCTGAAGTCATTAACTTATTAAAACACTACTCATTATCAGCTGGAGGCGTTATTCATGGGTTTTATGGTAGTGTAGAAACTGCTAAACAATATCAAACTTTGGGCTTTAAGCTGGGTATAGGCGGGTTATTGCTAAATAAAAATGCAAAAAAATTACAAAAAGCGGTTGCTGAACTTCCCCTTGATTTATTTCTACTTGAAACTGATTCGCCTAGTATGACCCCTCAAAAATATCAGCCAAATCGAAATTCTTCACTTATTTTGCCAGAAATTGCCGCAGAAATAGCTAATTTGCATAAAAAAACCACTGTTTTTATTATGAAACAGCTGAGTGGTAATGCTATGCAACTATTTGACCCTTAATCTCTTTTTAAGAAACAAGGCTTGTTTTGTGAAGTTATCTTGTCTAAATAACTGAAACTAAACTCTAAAAATTTGATCAAAACGACGATTTTCGTCAAATGCTAGGCTATAATCTGTCACGGAAATAAGGTGAGTTAACAACATATATAAAAAATGTTAACAATTTAAAAGGGTGATGTTTAATGGATATAGTAATGAGTTTAGTAGGGGTGGTTACCTTACTTGCGATAGGTTTTTTACTATCAACTGATAAAAAAGCGATCAGTGTCCGTGCAGTTGGCGGCGCGTTAGCTATTCAGGCATTCTTTGCCGGTTTTGTATTATATGTTCCAGTGGGTCAACAAGTACTTGGTGGCGTTTCACAAGCCGTTGCTGATGTTATTGGTTATTCTCAAGCTGGTATCGACTTCCTATTCGGTGGTTTAGGTACTGATGCTATGTTTGGTAATGGTGTTGGTTTCGTATTTGCCGTACGTGTACTACCTGTCATTATCTTCTTCTCTTCATTAATCGCTGTTCTTTACTACCTAGGCATTATGCAAATGGTAATTAAGTTCATCGGTGGTGCTTTACAAAAAGCATTAGGAACAAGCCGCACAGAGTCTATGTCTGCTACAGCAAACATCTTTGTGGGTCAAACTGAAGCGCCGTTAGTTGTTCGTCCTTTCATTCCTACTATGACTAACTCTGAGCTGTTTGCCATTATGGTTGGTGGTTTAGCATCAATTGCTGGTGCCGTATTAGCGGGTTATGCTGGAATGGGCGTAAAAATTGAGTACTTAGTTGCTGCATCATTTATGGCTGCTCCAGGTGGCTTATTAATGGCTAAACTAATGCACCCAGAAACAGAAACAACCAACAATGAAATGGAAGATCTTCCTGAAGATACTGACAAGCCAGCAAACGTCATTGACGCGGCAGCAGCAGGCGCTTCTTCTGGTATGCATTTAGCGTTAAACGTTGGTGCAATGCTATTAGCTTTTGTTGGTTTGATTGCAATGATCAACGGAATGCTAGGTGGCATTGGTGGTTGGGTTGGTATGGAAAACCTATCACTTGAGCTAATCCTAGGTTATATCTTCATGCCATTAGCATTCTTAATTGGTGTGCCTTGGAACGAAGCAATGGTTGCAGGTTCTTTCATTGGTCAAAAAATTGTAGTTAATGAGTTTGTTGCTTACTTAAACTTTGCTCCATACCTCAACGATATGGCCACGACTTGTACTTCAGTTGCAGCCGATGTAACTAAAGGTTTACCGCTTTGTATTGAAGGTACGCAAGCGGCAATGAGCGCACGTACACAGGCGATAATTTCATTCGCATTATGTGGTTTTGCTAACTTATCTTCTATCGCCATTCTTCTTGGTGGTTTAGGTTCTATGGCTCCTTCTCGTCGTCATGACTTAGCTAAACTAGGTGTGCGTGCTGTTATTGCCGCATCTTTAGCTAACTTAATGAGTGCAACGTTAGCGGGCTTATTCTTAGCAATTTAAAAATACATAGCTTGATGGGCTTTAGTGCTTGATAACCTAAAGCCCTAACAAGCTAAGTTGTGATTACGTAGTCTAATCGATTAGCGTTAATCCACCATTTCCAATTTGCGAAGTTGTATATCTGGTTTAGCATTTAAACTAGATTCTAAGGATGGATATTTCCTTACAGTGATGTTTATTGATTAAATGTTGCAGTAAGTTTGCGGCATTGTTCACAAAATAGAATTTAGTATTTGTTTTTTTGCTGAAATAATATTGTGATTTACAACAATAACGGTAAAATGCAAACGCTTAAAAATAGTTGCCCAAAGGCAATAAAATATTTAAATGGGGTTGATGATGAAAAATGTTAAAACTTTAGCTTTAGCCGTAGCAGCAGCTGCGACTATGACAGCGACTACAGTACAAGCTGAACAGTATTATGGTTTTGCTAACGTATCTGTAAACTACTTAGACTGGTCAGGTGGAACTGAAGATCGTTCACGAGACATTCAAAACGGTTTTGCTGCTAAGTCTGACTTTGTATATATCGAATTTGAAGGCGGTGCAGGTTACGATTGGGGTGATGTTTATGGTTTCATCGATTTTGAAAACCCAAACAACTTAAATTGGGGCGAAGACCAAGATGACCCAAGCAAGCAGTTCCGTATTGCAGCTAAAGGTACTGTTGCTGTTAACATCGGTGAGTCTAACTGGAACTACTACGGTCAAATCTACAGCTTGACTGATTCTTCTGGTTTCTATGAGCAAAACATCGTTTTAGGTGTTAGCTATGACATCAATACTGACTTTGGTTTATGGGTTAAGCCTTTCGTAGGTGCTCATATTCTTAACAACCCAGGCAATGCTGGTTTTAACGGCGGTATGGCTGGTTGGGTATTAGGTTATAACTTCAAGTTAGGTGGCCAAGACTTCATGGTGACTAACTGGAATGAAATTGAATTTGCACGTGATGATCACGCACGTGGTTTCTGTACAAGCGATACATGTACAGGCCCTGGCGATATCGGATGGCAGAACACTAACGGTGACAGCACTGGTATCAACGGTGCGGTAGCACTATGGTGGAATGCAACTAAAGATTTCACTTTAGGTATTCAATACCGTTATGCTGACCAAAAGCTAGGAACTGCTGCATATCAAAATGCTGCTATTTTCTCAGCTAAGTACAACTTCTAATTGTACTTTGGAGCCACGCTCAAGCGTGGCTCCAATCTAATGAGGTTACATCGGTAAAATAATTAAAAATTAATTTTTAATTAAACACATTATTGCATAAGATGTTTTTAATTAAGCATTAAGTAAAACGCGCTAAAAAGGACTTTTCGCGGAAAGTGATAAAATAGTTTTTTATTTTTTCTTTCCGGTCTTCAAGGATTCAAGTCGTGGTACTCGTTATCAGATTGAATACTTAGGTTAGTAAAACTACTTTACTGGCAAAACAGAAGACCCGGCCATAACTATAATCATATGCCACTTCAGTTGTTGCTTGAACAAATTATCTATTGATTTTCTTTATGGAGAGCAAAACATGACCGATTTAAAAAAAGCTGCCCAATTAGGCATTTCTTTAATGGACCTTACAACATTAAATGATGACGATACTGATCAAAAAGTTATCGATTTATGCCATAAAGCTAAAACGGCTGCAGGCAACACTGCTGCAATTTGTATCTACCCTCGTTTTATTCCTATTGCACGCAAAACATTAAACGAAATGGATTGCGAAGATATTAAAATTGCCACCGTTACTAACTTCCCACACGGTAATGACGATATTGCTATTGCAGTATTAGAGACCCGTGCTGCAGTCGCTTATGGCGCTGATGAAGTGGATGTGGTTTTCCCATATCGCGCATTAATGGCGGGTGATGAAACGGTTGGCTACGAGCTAGTTAAAGCATGTAAAGAAGCGTGTGGAGACCAAGCTATTCTGAAAGTTATCATTGAGTCAGGTGAGCTTAAAGATGCAGCGTTAATTCGTAAAGCGTCTGAGCTTTCTATTGATGCTGGAGCTGATTTTATTAAAACATCTACGGGTAAAGTGCCAGTAAATGCGACGTTAGAAGCGGCAGAAATTATGTTAACTGTAATCAGCGAGAAGAACCCTAAAATTGGTTTTAAGCCTGCCGGTGGCGTTAAAGATGCGCAAGCAACTGCAGAATTTTTAGCCGTAGCAGCTAAGTTATTAGGTGAAGATTGGATTAGTCCAAATACCTTCCGCTTTGGTGCTTCAAGTTTATTAAATAGCTTATTACACACCTTGGAGCTTGCAGACGCTCCACAGCCTAATCAAGGTTACTAATCTTTATTAATGGCTATTGAGAGGGGCATTCTCTACCGTTAGAGTCCCCTCTCATACTGAAAATTTTTGGTGACCTATATCTAGCTCGCAATGGGTTGCCTAGATGGAGGCTTTACTATGTTCCTCGCTCAAGAAATTATTCGTAAAAAACGTGACGGCAAAGCGCTGTCTACTGCTGAAATCCAATTCTTTGTCAATGGCATTACCCATAACACTGTTTCTGAAGGTCAAATCGCTGCGCTAGGTATGGCGGTGTATTTTAATGACATGAACATGGATGAGCGTATTGCTTTAACCTCAGCAATGCGTGATTCAGGTACCGTTCTAGACTGGAGTGGTTTATCACTTAACGGCCCTATTATCGACAAGCACAGTACCGGTGGTGTAGGCGATGTGATTAGCTTAATGCTTGGCCCTATGGCTGCAGCTTGTGGTGGTTATGTGCCGATGATCTCTGGTCGAGGCCTAGGCCATACCGGAGGCACATTAGATAAATTTGATGCGATTCCAGGCTATCAAACTGAGCCATCTAGTGAACTTTTCCGTAAAGTAGTAAAAGAAGCCGGTGTTGCCATTATCGGTCAGACAGGCGATTTAGTGCCTGCTGACAAACGTTTTTATTCTATTCGTGATAATACCGCTACTGTTGAGTCAATTTCTCTTATTACCGCTTCAATTTTGTCTAAAAAATTAGCTGCAGGTTTAGATGCCTTAGCGATGGATGTCAAAGTAGGCAGCGGTGCATTTATGCCAACTTATGAAGCTTCAGCCGAACTTGCTAAAAGTATTACTGCGGTGGCTAATGGTGCAGGAACTAAAACAACAGCGTTGTTAACGGACATGAACCAAGTGCTTGCGTCTTGTGCTGGTAATGCCGTTGAAGTTCGCGAAGCGATTAACTTTTTAACGGGGACTTATCGCAACCCTAGACTTTATGAAGTCACCATGGGACTTTGTGCCGAAATGCTAGTTCTCGGCGGAATTGCACAAAATGATGCCGAAGCACGTACTAAGCTGAATACTGTATTAGATAATGGTAAAGCGGCAGAGATTTTTGGTCGAATGGTAGCAGGTCTTGGTGGTCCAACAGATTTTGTTGAGTCCTACGATAAGTATTTACCTCATTCACCTATTGTGCGTCCTGTATATGCAAGCAAACAAGGCTTTGCCCATAGTATGGATACACGTCAACTAGGTTTAGCCGTTGTTACTTTAGGTGGCGGTCGTCGTAAGCCTGGAGATGCATTAGATTATAGCGTTGGATTAACAGAGGTATGTGCCTTAGGTGATGAGATTTCAACAGACAAACCCTTAGCCGTTATTCATGCTCAAACTGAACAAGGCTTTGAGGAAGCGGCAGAGGCCGTTAGATCTGCAATTGAAATCGGTGAAAGCACACCTGAAAAAACACCTGAAATATACCAGTATATTCGCGCAGAAGATTTATAGGAGTTAGATATGAAACGTACCATCATATTAATGTTAGATTCTTTTGGCGTTGGTGCAGCTGCAGATGCTGATAAATTTGGTGATGTTGGCTCAGATACTTTTGGTCATATAGCTAAAGCATGTGCTGAAGGTAAGGCTGATGTGGGTCGTCAAGGCCCTTTAAAACTGCCTAATTTAGCTCGCCTTGGGTTGGGACATGCTGGCTATGAGTCAACGGGTAAATTTGCCGACGGTTTTGGTGATAATGTTGATGTTATTGGCGCTTATGGGCATGCAGAAGAGTTAAGCTCAGGTAAAGACACTCCCAGTGGTCACTGGGAAATGGCAGGGGTTCCAGTACTTTATGAGTGGGGTTACTTCAGCGATTTAACCGATTCATTTCCAAAAGAATTAACCGATAAGATTCTTGCTCGTGCTGGCTTAGACGGTTTTTTAGGTAATTGTCACGCATCAGGCACCACTATTTTGGAACAGTTAGGCGAAGAGCATATGAAAACAGGCAAGCCTATTTTCTACACTTCTGCTGACTCAGTATTCCAAATTGCTTGTCATGAAGAGTCATTCGGTTTAGAAAATTTATATAGACTGTGTGAAATTGCTCGTGAAGAACTTGAGCCTTATAACATCGGCCGTGTCATTGCGCGTCCATTTGTAGGGACTGGTCCTGCAGACTTTGCTCGTACAGGTAATCGACATGATTATGCCGTACAACCGCCAGCGCCAACGGTGCTTGATAAATTAAAAGAGGCCGGTGGTGAAGTTGTTAGTATCGGTAAAATTGCCGATATTTATGCTAACTGTGGCATTACACAAAAGTACAAAGCAACGGGCTTAGAAGAGTTATTCGATGCGACCTTAGAACAGGTTAAGAAAGCGGGCGACAATACCATCGTATTTACCAACTTTGTTGATTTTGACTCTCATTATGGACACCGTCGTGATATTGCTGGATATGCTAAAGCATTAGAGTATTTTGACAGCCGTCTTCCGGAGTTATTGGCTATTTTATCTGACGATGACTTTTTGCTATTAACCGCTGATCATGGTTGTGACCCAACTTGGAAAGGGACTGAGCATACTCGTGAACATGTACCCGTTTTAGCGTATGGGGCTGGTTTACCTGCGGGTTCTTTGGGCCGCCGTAAATCATTTGCAGATATGGGGCAATCTATTGCAAGCTATTTTAAGTTAGCGCCAATGGAATATGGCGAATCTTTTATTAATTAGGTTGAATTTTGGAACGGCGGTTCTGTTTTTTAAGGTAATAATTGTTTAAAATAGCGAAAACGTCGTTTCTACAATATTAAAAATAGATATAGGGGTTAAACATGGCTACACCACACATTAATGCACCAGAAGGCGCATTTGCTGAAACAGTATTATTTCCTGGTGATCCGTTACGTGCAAAATACATTGCTGAAACTTTTTTAGATGATGCAAAGTTAGTGACTGATGTACGTAATATGTTCGGTTATACCGGTACTTACAAAGGTCAGCGTATTTCTGTTATGGGCTCAGGAATGGGTATTCCATCTTGCTCTATCTATGCTCACGAGTTAATTAAAGAATACGGTGTTAAAAACCTTATTCGTGTTGGTAGCTGTGGCGCAATTAGCACTGACGTTAAAGTGCGTGATGTGATTATTGGTATGGGTGCATGTACTGACTCACAAGCTAACCGCTTACGTTTTAAAAACCAAGATTTTGCTGCTATTGCTGACTTTGGTTTATTAAGTGCTGTTGTTGATTCAGCTAAATCACACAATATCAACGTTCGTGTAGGTAACGTTTTCTCAGCCGATTTATTCTATACTCCTGATCCTGAAATGTTTGATGTAATGGAAAAAATGGGTGTGTTAGGTGTCGAAATGGAAGCTGCAGGTTTATACGGCGTTGCGCATGAATTAGGTGCAAAAGCTCTTTGTGTAGTAACAGTATCTGACCATATTCGTACCGGTGAACAAACCACTGCTGAAGAACGTCAAACTACTTTCAATGACATGATTATCATGACTTTAGATGCAGCGTTAACGCTGTAGTTTAAGTCATTGAATAAAAAAAGGGCGCTTTATGCGCCCTTTTTTCATTGTTCGTCTTCTGCTGACTGAGTTGGTTTACTCGCTAAGCGTTTTTTTAATTGTTTGGTACGAGTTTTTCGGCGGTCGAAATCAGCGCGTTTAAAAGAGAGTGACCGAGATAATAGAAACCCAATTAACGCTGCGACCATTAACATCCATTTCAGTAGCTCCATATTTTGTTGATGCAGGTATGTTATTTCGTTGAAGAATTCACTTAAATTTAAGCGAACCTCTACGTAACCTAAATTATTTTCATCTTGCATAACATTTTCAATGAGCGGAGGATATTGAGCTAGCAATTGCCTCATTTCTTCAGAATCAGGTGCCATCGACTTTTCGGTGACAGATTGGTCAAAAGCTAAACGGACACCCTGAGAGTTGTAAATATTGACCGAGATGACTTTGGGGTCTGTCACCAACGTTGACGTTAACCACTGTAGTTGCTCATCATTTTGTAAAAACATGGCCGGAGCAGCGCCATTAGCGGCTTGTTGAGCTAATGTTCGAGCCATTAGTTGGGTTTGTGAACTCAGCAGTTTTTGACCGTTCTTTAAGTTAGTTTGCCACAAATGCACTAGTCCCGTGACCAGCCCAATGGCAATCAATACCTGAACTATCCTACTAAATTTTTGTCTTTTCTTTAGACCTTTAACAAAAATCACTTTAATCCTTCGTCATTTTTCTATTTAATGAAACGCAGTTAAGGCGTTATAACGTCAAGTTTAGGCTGTAGATGTTAAAACTGTCAGCAAACTATATTAATCTAAAAACTCATTCCTAGATAGTTGTAACTAAAGAGGTCATTAAATGCCAACCCATAGCACTGCAGTAAACACCCCTGACGAAAGCATACTCAATTGGCTCTACTCTTCGTCGGAGGCGCAGTATATGCATCAAGGTATTTTATGCAAGCGCTATATTGAAGCTGAATACCGCAGTGTAATGAGCAATGAAAATTGTTCGCGGTTTAGGGTTATTTTTGAGCAGCAAGCTAAAGTCGATATAGCCTCATGGTTAAATACTTTAGCTCAAAAAGGGCATTTTTGTCGGTTAGAAAGACAAAATAGCTTGTTAGGCTTTGAAGTTATTGTACAGGAAGAACCCGCGCAATTAGTGGCTGATTTTAATGCAATAAAAACCACTAAAAACCTTGCTGTAGAACTATTAATGATTGACCAACCTTTGCCTAACCTAAATGAGCAAGGCTTACTGGTGATGGATATGGATTCAACCGCCATTCAAATTGAATGTATTGACGAGTTAGCTGCCATGGCCGGTGTGGGTGAAGAGGTGGCTGCGGTTACTGCTAGTGCCATGCGAGGTGAATTAGATTTTGAGCAAAGTTTGCGATTAAGAGTGAGTAAATTAGCGAACGCTGATGCTAAAATTATTGACGAGTTATGTCAAAAGCTCCCTTTAATGCCTGGATTAACTGACTCATTACAAGAATTACAATTAAACCAATGGAAGTTGGTAGTCGCGTCAGGTGGCTTTACCCCATTTGTTAATTATTTAATGCATCAATTAAAACTCAATGCCGCTTTTGCCAATGAGTTAGTCATCGAAGATGGCAAGCTTACGGGCGAGGTAACAGGTGATGTTGTTGATGCTCAATATAAAGCCAATGTTATTCAACGATGTGCTCAAAAGTGGCAAATCCCGCCGACACAAACGGTTGCGATTGGTGATGGTGCTAATGATATACCGATGATTGAAGCGGCTAAGCTCGGTATTGCTTTTCATGGCAAACCTAAATTAATTAATGCAGCAGATTTAGCCGTTAACCAATTAGATTTACGCGCCTTAGTTTTTTGTTTACAAGCTTAAGTGAGTGAGCGCTTTTTTACTAACGTGTTAGTCGCTTACGTGTAAACGTGTTTATTACCACGTTTAAACGAAGCGGCTATCAAGTTGGTGTTGTATTTGGTTGCAGTTGCGGATAACGCATTTTTGCTTCAACAGTAATATCCAGCAGTTCACCTATGCCAATTACGCGCCATAGCTGTTCTTCAAGTTGCTTAGCTCTGTGACTTGAATGAACTTGTATGTACTCTAACTCGCGACGAATATAACTCATATCCGGTTTATCTGCCGCCCCAAAAGACACCCTTAAAGCCATAAATTTACCCAGCCTTTCACTTTGCTCAATAAAAGCCTTCTGTTGTGTTGAGTTAAGCTCAGACACCAGCTTACTGCTTAAGTTGATGGTGCCTCTGGCGTGGTGGGTTATTTGAATAAACACTTCAAAAAATGTCATCCCTGCGTTGGGTTTGCGTTTTTTCAACGGGTCGACAATTTGAGTTTTATATAGTCCATTATCCATAATAGGGGCGAGATTATATTGTAAGATTTGATCAGTATCTTGGGAAAACAGCTGAGTAATTGTATCGACCTTTATCCCTATGCCAATGGCCGACAGGTCAATTGTTGATTTAGCGGTTTTCTCAATAAAAAATGGCACCCCGTTTAACTCTCTCATCATCAGATTTTTTAATCCATCTGCCAGCTCGATTTGCTCGCCATCTTGGTCTGATAATTGTGCAAGTTTTTCTTTGTTATGGGTAATAAGTTTGCTTAGAAACTCTACTCCAGCATGAGGTTCATGACCGATTAATGCACTAAGGTGCAATATTTGCCCTTTTGAGCGGGTTCTGATTAGCTGGTATGGCAAAGAAGTTAAATCAATTTTACCTGCTTTAGCTTGTAATCGTGGAAAGCTGATGCTAACAGCTGATGGCGAGGTGAAATTGACGTTTTCATCTAAAGTGATTTGCAACCCTCGATTAGATATATCGTGGGTAATACCGGTTGCGATGGTATTACCTTGCTTTATCTTTACTAAGGTTTTAAAAGCATACCGAGACTCATGCCGCCGTTCGGTAAATGGCATTGAAATACGTTTAATGGAATTTGAGATTAATTTGCGCTGAATAAAGCTTTTTAGCAGCTTAACATCTTGGTTTTTAAACCAAGATTGATATTGTTCAGTACAGTGTTCATTAGTTAAGTCACTTAATTGGATGACATGACTTAATGATGCTAATTGTTGCTCTGTTAGCGCAGAGTAGTGGGCATCATCTCCTGGTAAGGTGGATGTTTTGTAATTTTGCTTGTGGTCAATTTTGTAGCTATTCAGTTTGAATACTCGCCAGCTTGGTTTTCTTGAGGCAAAGCCTAAAAATAACCCTAAGTGTCCAGATTGCTGAAGTTCAGCTAAAGTTGCCGAGTAAAAATGCAGTTTGCCATTGGCATGATGAGTAAAACAAAATAGGAGTTGATGCTCAGTCGCACTAGGAGACTTTAATAAGTTAACTAAACGGTTATTCGTCAGCATTCCAGGGAGTTGGCTGATGTCCTTTTCATCTTGAAAATAATACATCACGCCTTGGTTTCCATGCCCTAATAAGCAATGCGTTAATTTGGGTTTATTTTCTTGGATGCTGACATATAAAGGTAGATGTTGTTGAAATGGTAAATAATGGCGTTCAAACCCTAAACCTGATGCGGTCACAATGACATCGTTGACATCGACTTTATAGCGGAATTTATACCCACGGATTAATTGGGTAATTAACTTATCAAGCTCTTCTCCACCACCGTCGCGTTTTAACCTGAAAACCGCATGTTCTTGCTTGTTTTGAATATCGACTATTTGGTAATTAACGCCTTGATGAAGGTCTTCGAAATAGAACTCTTCATTTAACTCTAATAATTTAACTTTTAGTGGTTTTTCTATTTGAAATTGATGCTTTAATGGCAGCTTTATTCTGGCTCCGCCGACGGATAAATCCAGCGTTGCCCCTATGACTTCTGGAACACCTGCCTGTGATGCAGATATTTTAATACTGTAGTTCATTCTTTCTTCACTACGATTAAAATAACTGCCCATAACAATACCTGAAACCATAAAGGGCTTACTTTGTTGATTTGCCTCACTAGTGCCATTTTCTTGTTTTATTTGTTTGCGTTTTTTATGCGTGTTTATGATGCTTTCATACACTCCTAAAGTGT
Source organism: Shewanella gaetbuli (assembly GCF_023284065.1). Taxonomy (GTDB): domain Bacteria; phylum Pseudomonadota; class Gammaproteobacteria; order Enterobacterales; family Shewanellaceae; genus Shewanella; species Shewanella gaetbuli. Next base: position 500,953 of record NZ_JAKIKP010000001.1, read on the forward strand.
ATTGGTTTTTGTATAAAGGTAGCGTTTTTTCTAATGCATCTTTAGAGGGTTTATCTAAAAAGTGACGCTGCTTTCCGATTAGAACTTCTTCACAAGGCAATTCCGTTTTATCACGTAAATCAATGATTCGTGTACAAGGTGCAGAAATACGAGTGAGCTCCATTTTTAACAGAAAGCGAGTTGAGTTAGATTCATCAACAGTCAAACGCTCAAACAGTTCCTGAAAATCAGGTTCCATCATTAATGGTTTGAGTTGTTCTATTAGTGCGCTGTGGTTATCTAAGCTCATGTTATTTTATCGTATAGGGTGCTTATTTTTAGGACTGATTGCTATCTTATCGGCTTGAAAGGTCAATGCTTTATCTTAGTATTGATTTTATACATATTTGAAGCAATTAATCATCCAATGTTTGTATTAAAGCCTTATCTATATGCTAGTCACTATTATTATGTAAAGCCAATATGTTATAAGTGTTGTTCTTCAGAGGTTAGGCTGATTATCTGATTTGAGCTCAGTTTGTTCAAACTCTTACCCAGTCAGCTATCTTCTTTTAGTGTTGAGTTAAACCATTTTCAGGGTAAATAAATTAGGTTATATGGCAAAGAATAAAACAGCATATGTGTGCAATGAATGTGGTCAAGACTTTCCTCGTTGGCAAGGGCAATGCAGTGCATGTCAGGAATGGAATACCATTACTGAGGTGAGACTGGGTGCCAGCAGCTCGACTCGCAACCATCAATTTACCGGTTATGCCGGTAATACTAGCAAGCAAGTGCAAACCCTAGACCAGATTGATTTAAATGAACTGCCGCGCATTGCGAGTACTTTTACCGAGTTAGATCGGGTTTTAGGTGGCGGCATTGTACCGGGGAGTGCCATTCTTATTGGTGGTCATCCAGGCGCAGGTAAAAGTACATTACTACTGCAAACCTTATGTCAATTATCTTTAACCATGAGCGCACTTTATGTCACTGGCGAGGAGTCATTACAACAAGTCGCGATGCGTGCACATCGTTTAGGTTTACCGACTCAACATTTACGTATGCTATCCGAAACCAGTGTTGAAGCGATATGTGACGTTGCGTTACAAGAAAAACCTAAGGTGATAGTAGTTGACTCTATTCAAGTAATGCATATGAGCGATATTCAATCTTCACCTGGCAGTGTGTCGCAAGTTAGAGAGTCAGCCTCTTATTTAACGCGTTTTGCAAAACAACAGGGTATTGCAGTCATAATGGTGGGCCATGTCACTAAAGATGGCAGCTTAGCGGGGCCTAAAGTGTTAGAGCATTGTATTGATTGCTCAGTGATGTTTGAGGGCGATAGTGACAGTCGCTACCGTACTTTACGGTCGCACAAAAACCGCTTCGGAGCGATTAATGAATTAGGCGTGTTTGCTATGACTGAACGCGGCCTAAAAGAGGTGGCTAATCCGTCTGCAATATTTTTGTCTCGCGGTGATGAAGCTTCATCAGGCTCATTAGTGATGGTGGTATGGGAAGGAACTCGGCCATTATTGGTGGAGTTGCAAGTATTGGTCGATAACTCTGCAATGTCGAACCCAAGGCGTGTTGCCGTGGGAATGGATGCTAATCGCTTGGCGATGTTATTAGCGGTAATGCATCGACATGGCGGCTTGTTGATGTCAGACCAAGACGTATTTGTGAATGTGGTGGGTGGCGTTAAGGTGACCGAAACCAGCGCTGATTTAACCTTGTTGTTAGCAATGGTGTCGAGTTTTAGAGGCGACATTCTGCCGTGCGATTTAGTGGTTTTTGGTGAGGTAGGGCTATCGGGAGAAATTCGTCCTGTGCCTAATGGTCAAGAGCGCTTAGTTGAAGCGGCTAAGCATGGCTTTAAACGCGCGATTGTCCCTAAAGCTAATGCACCCAAAAAGCCGCCTCAGGGAATGGAGGTAATTGGAGTGAGCAAATTGTCAGATGCACTCGATGCGCTGTAAAATATAGGGCTAATCTTCAGTCACAATAAGCATTGCTAACTCTCTATTTAATAATTCTGCGTCACCTAAGTTGAGTTCAATAATTCTGCGAAGGTGACTGATGCTTTCTACATCAATATTGAGACATTTTAGCCCCAAATGTTCACTGGTTTTATGGACAACTTCGGCATGTATCACTAATTCAACTTCTGAATCGGGTAATATCAATTCTAAAACAACTTCGGAATGCAGTTTAGGGTCAAAACCATCACATAAGTTAATCAACACCCCATTTAGGCTTAAATCTAAAATCGTTGTGCGCCATGTTTTTCCATCTTGTGCAAGGTAAGCATTTGCATCAAATAAAATTCGAGAAAATTTGCGTCTATTATCCATCACACTTTCCTTTTTATAACGATTTTCAATAGAGTGTTTTTAATACTTAATTGGTAGTAAGAATTACAGGTCACTTAGCGATTATTTCTTCCGGTAACTCAATGATAAAGGTGGCACCTTTATTGATTTCTGACTCTAGGGTGACGGTTCCTTTAAGCACTTGAGTCACTAAGTTATACAAAATATTCATCCCAAGACCGCTGCCACCTTTTCCGCGTTTAGTGGTGAAAAACGGTAAGAATATATTCGCTTTAACTTCATCAGGCATACCACATCCATCATCTTGATAAATGATTTTAATTCCTTGCGCTTCTCGAGTTATGGTTAATACAAGTTGTCCAACACTGTCGTCTGGGTAGGCGTGAATAATCGAGTTGTTAAACAAGTTACTGACAATTTGATACAACACTCCAGGTTGGCTATGCAAGATAATGTCGTCTGGACATTGATATTGATATTGATGCTTGGTACGAGATAATAGTGGATGTAATGAGACAAATATTTCATCAAGATACTGCTTTAAATTGAAATCTCGTAAGTCTTCATGAGATTGATCAACAGAGACTTTTTTAAAACTTTGAATCAATTTAGCTGCTCTATGTAAGTTAGATAATACCAGTTTGGCACAATCTGCAACTTCTGATTGGTACTGTTCAAAGTCTTCGTGAGACACGTCTCCGGATTGATATTTTTCATTGAATTCGACGACTCTATCCGATAAATGAGAGGTGGCGGTGACACTGATCCCAATAGGGGTATTAATTTCATGGGTGATACTGGCGACTAAACCACCAAGTGTAGCCATTTTCTCTTTATCAATTAGCTCATTTTGGGTTAATTTGAGTTCTTCAGTTCGAGTTTTAACGCGATCAGCAAGTTCAAGGTTGAGTTGTTTTAGCGTTTGTTCCGTTTCTTTCAATGACTGAATATTTTTCACCGTTCCCACTATGCGGTTGGCTCTACCGTTTTGGTCTCGTTCAATCACTTGTCCTCTATTTAGTACCCACACCCAATTATCGTCTGGTAATCTGGCTCTGTAAGTGAGTTCAAATTTTTCTTGTCCGCCTTTTAAACACGTTTGCATATCTTCAGTTACTGAAGCTAGGTCGTCAGGGTGAATACAATATAGCAAGGTATCTGCTAATGAGGTTTCTTCATCAGGATATTTCAAAAATGTATTACTGCGAATGGCTGATTTTTGAGTGATATCCCAATCCCAAAACTCATCGCCGCTCCCCCGAAGTGATAATTGAAGTCTTTGTTCACTTTTAGATATTTGCTCCATCATTTTAACTTTTTGACGGTATTTTCGAGTTTGTAGCCAAATAAAAGAGCTTAAGATAGTGCAAATTAATATCGCATAAAGGGTATAAGCCCACCAAGTTTGCCATGGAGCAGGGGCTATATTGACGTCTAACGTTCTGATTGGACTATATTGATTGTTATGATTTCTAGCCCGAACTTGGAACTGATATTGCCCAGGGGAAAGCCCCGAAAAGTGGGCAATATGACCGTTTAAATCATCAAACCATTGTTGGTGTAATCCCAGCATTCTATATTCGTATTGAAGCTGTTCTGCTTGATGTAAATTGTTGCTATGAAATTGGAATGAAAAGATAGCATCGTCGTATTGTAATTGAATACTCGTTGCGTAACTGATGTCATTTGTTTGTTGAAACCTAGGGGTATCTTGTACTCGCTGCAATTTATTTAATAAGTAAAATTCGTCAATAATCGGCGTTTTAGGGGCTGGAATGACGGGTAAATTGACAGGGTAAATCATATTAAAGCCGTTGATTCCACCTATGTAGACTCGATTGTCATCATCAACAAACCCCGAGCCAAAATTAAATTCATTGTTTTGTAACCCATCAACATCAGTGTAATTTCTAATTGTAGCCGTATTGGTGTCGATAACACTTAAGCCTTTAGAGGTGCCAACCCATAACGTATCAGTTTGATCTTTAACCATCAGATACGCAATATTATCAATGAGCCCATTTTTATTATTATATAATTTGACCTGCTGGCTTTGAGGATCAAACTCAAAAACACCATCACTTGATGAAACCCATAACTTTCCATTGATGTCATAAGCATTAAATAAATGCTTGCTAGGAAAAGTATCTAAAGTCGATGGTGAGTATTGGGTTAGTAGTCCATGCTCAGACATGTGCACAAGACCTGCACCATAGGTTAACACCCAATAACCGTTATTCGAATCAGATAAAATATTGCTTATCTCATTACTCGGGAAACCGTTTTGAATATCGGGATCATAAGACCATGATTTAAAGCTTTGTTGGGATTCGATAAATAAACTCAACCCTGAGTCTTTCGTTGTAATCCAAGCTTGCTGTTTGTCATCAAAAAAGAGGCTGTATAAATAATTACTGGCAATGGCTCGGGGATTATCAGTTTCAGCTTGAAACTGCTTGATACTTTGGTCAACTAAATTTAGCAGATAAAGGCCGTTGCCTCGTGTGCCTATCCAAAGTCGATTTTGGTTATCTTGCTTGATGAAACTAATAAAGCTTTTACCGTCAAAACTTGGGTGGCTGTATAACGAAAAGCCGGTAATATTTCTATTGTTATCTTCATGAGCAATATAGAGCCCTGTTGCCGTGCCAATCCATAAAGTTTGTTGTTTATCACGATAAATACTGCGTATATCGGTATCAAACAAGTTTTTATCTTTGAATGAATATTGGTTAATGGTATTAAACGCTAAGCTAAATAAGTCGGCTCGACTAAGCCCTGAACCCCGTGTCCCTATCCATAGTTGTCGATCTTCATCTATCCATAAACTGGTGATGAGCTCGCTACTGACGCTGGTGACATTGCTAGGTGAGTATGAATAGTGTTCGATTTGATGAGTTTCTGGAGAGTAGGCCGCAACTCCCGATTGCTGAAACCCAAGCCATAATTTACCGTCTATATCTAAAAGTAAATCGCTAATATCACTGTTTTTAAGGTTTTCTGGAAAGTAAATATCATGTGGTTTTGCAGAAATTGCTTGATTATTATCAGAGAGTTTTAGGTGGACTAGTTTACCGTGTTCAGTGGTTAGCCAAAGGCTGTTTTCATTGCCGTTGGTGATATTATTAATGGCATTAACTTTGATTGTTGCCGGAAACTCGAATGGAATGAGGGTACTTTGCTCTGGCAGATAAAGTTGCATGCCTGCTTGGTGGCTAACCCATAATCGTGAACGATTATCTAAAAATAGCCCAGTTACATTTTCTTCAAGTAGTCCTTTATCACCTACATCAATATGCTCAATTAAGCTTAAATTGCGCGCTGAAAAAATGTAAATTCCATTGGTTGATGCTAACCAAATATTACCGTTATGGTCTTCACTAATAGCATTAATACCGCTTGTAGGTAAGCCAAATTCAGGGGTGTTAAAGTGCAAAAATTGCTTGGTTTTTTCATCGTAGCGATTTAAACCATCGTTAATAGTGCTAAACCAAAGCTCACCTTTACGACTGTAGTATAGGTGAGATATATGATTACCTGAGGGGCCATTATCATGCTCTTTTAGGTAAACTTTTATTTCTTTACCATTGTATCGATTTAATCCTGCTTGGGTTGCAACCCACAAATAACCACTTTGATCTGTTAGTACATCATTGACGGTATTCATCGATAAGCCGTGCTCGGCTTCTAGAGTGCTAAATTGCACTGTTGCATGTGTATTTAATGAGCTGAAAAATAGTAAACACGTTAACAATAATTGATGAATACTAAAGTGTTTGTTGGCCACTTAATCAATCCTTCGGGGTTATTTATTATTCATATATCGACAACTTAAAGTGTAGAGTGAATATATAAAAAAGCGAATTAATGGCCGTATGAATACAAAATAGAGTTGAAAAAGGGATTAAGTGAACTTTACTGGCAGAAATTAAAAAGGAACCCGTAGGTTCCTTTTTATTGATCAACAGATAATTATCGTTGGCTTGGGCTAGATAATTAAATGTCCCATTAAAGCAATAATAGGTAAGGTAACCAGTGTACGTAAAATGAAAACAACAAATAATTCCAAGAAGTTGACTGGAATTTTGCTACCAATAAGCAAGGCACCTACTTCACTCATATAAATCAGCTGAGTGACAGATAAGGCGGCAATTACAAAGCGAGTAAGATCTGATTCAATCGAACTGGCTAAAATTGATGGGATAAACATGTCAGCAAAACCAACCACAATGGTTTTAGACGCGGCAGTCGCGTCAGGAATTTGCAGTAATTCCAATAACGGGATGAATGGCATGCCTAAGTAGTCAAAAATAGGCGTGTATTCCGCTAAAATTAGCGCCATTGTACCGATGGCCATAACAACCGGAATAATCCCAAAAATCATATCAACGACATTTTTTACACCGTCAGACAGTACTTGTTTTGGGCCGGTAATTTGCGAGGCTCTTGTGAGTGCTTGATGGTATCCCCATGAGAAAACATTATGACTTTGAGGAATCATCTCGTCATCAGCATGACGTGGTGTATCATCAATATAGTTATCTTTTTTCCATGAAAGTGGAGGCAGTTTAGGAACAATAATTGCGGCAACAATACCAGCTAAACAAACCGTCAAATAAAACGGTACAAATAAATGTTCAAGCTTAACCTGCGAAATAACCACTAAACTAAAGGTAATAGAAACCGCTGAGAATGTGGTACCAATAACCGCAGCTTCACGTTGGGTGTAAAAGCGCGTTTCATACTGCTTGTTGGTCATTAATATGCCCACACTACCGTCACCTAACCATGAAGCCATACAGTCAATGGCGCTTCTACCTGGAAGGTTGAATATTGGGCGCATGATTTTTGTCAACAAAGTGCCAAAAAACTCAAGTAAACCAAAGTTTAGCAACAAAGGCAGTAACATACCGGCGAAAATAAATACTGAAAACAACACTGGTAAAAGGTCGTTATAAACTAATCCACCAGTATCTCCTGAAATAATCGCTTCAGGTCCAAATTCAAAACAGGTGAGGGTAATAAATACCGCCCCAATGACCCGCATAAGCAACCAAAACGGGGTGACGTTAAATAATGCGCTTAAAAAATGGCTGTTTGAAACGAATGCAGGTTTTATTATTTTGGCTAAGCTAGAGGCTATAGCCATAAAAATAACAATACCGGTAACAATATATTGAATTGTGCCACCTAACATTGCCTGTAAAGACTTAGACACGATAGCAATAGGAATGGTTAGACCGTCACCACTGGATATAGGGGTGATGAATAGCAGCAGACCGATTAAAGACGGGATGATAAAAGTCAATATAGTCTTGAGGTTGTGTATTGGTTTTTGTTTGTTCACGTTTTATACCTTAAAATCTACCCAATTTGGCAGTGAATAAATTATCAAGCACTTTTTGCTGTGTATCTGTTAAAAGGGCTGTCATGACTATTTGTGCGGCAAGGTTACCGCCAATTATCGTGTAAGTAAAATGATTCACTTAAACGAATAATTATTGCTTATTTTTGATTAACTATATTATATCGAAAATGCAGCTAAAGACACGAAAAAAATGATTAAAATCATTTGTTTAATTGTTGTATTGTTTTTGTTGTTAAGCTGTTTTGCTAGTGTTTATGGCTTGAGTTGGTGGCTATGTAATGGTTTGTAGAATAATTATGCAACATATCAGTGGTGAAATTGTGTTTATTAATATGAATTACTTTCAAAAAATGGGCTTTTAAAGTGAATATTTTATATTCAAGTCGCAAAACTGGAGTCTAAAACGCATTTTTAAATGTAAATATGTCGTAAAATCATCAGTGGGTGAATAACATTGAAAGGCCTTATGAGCAAAAAAAATAATATTAAGTTGCTGGCAATTCGATTTGGCTGGTTAGGGTGCTTTGGCATTGCTATTGGTTTTACTATTGTGAGCTTGTTGCAAATTTCTCAAGCTGATTTTAGTGGCTTCTTATGGCTACAAAAAAGCATGAGTGAGTTGGGATACTATGGGGATACTGATTACGCGATTATCGTCAACGGTGGGTTATTTTTTGGTGGCTTAAGTATTACCTTAGCCTGTTTATTTGCCCTGCAAGTTACAGACGGCTGGATGAAGTATCCTTTTTGGCTCAGCTTAGCGGGGAGTTTTGTTGCTATAGCAGCTAGTGGCTTATTTCCATTAAACGTTTACCACTTGCACATATACGGGCTGACTCTTTCATTGTGGTTAGTCAGTTTTGCATGCTTATCATTTATTATTTATGCGCTAACCTTAAACTGGCAACAGATGAAGTTTTCTATATTGCTTGCGCTAATTTGTTTAAGTCTCAACTTTTGTGTACTCATTTTGCCTTACTTTGGTGTTATCCCTTCACCGGCAATAACCATTTCTATGACCGATATTATTGCCGCTTCAGCGTCTATTTTTCCTAAACCTGATTTTTGGTGGCAAGCGCTAGCACACTGGTTAAGTATGTCGGTGTTAATTTTATGGGTTTTGACGCTATTAAGTTGGTTAAATAAGTCAATTGAGACAAAGTGAACCAGGGTTTATTTGATGTACCGTGATTACTTTGTCTCGATGGTTGAGACTGCCTTGATTTACTTTTGATTAAACGTTCTGAGGTTCTACTAACGCCATCCCAGCTTGACTAAACCAATAACCATTACAATCATCTTCGGCATCATGGCTTAATCGTTGTGACGAGTTAGATAATTGTTCTATCAAAGCAATATCACTTAGCCCTGTTGGTGACAGTCGCCAAAAATCAACGCCCATTTTCTGCATATCAGGCATTTCATTAATTAAATTGACCTTTGCAGCCGACTGAGTTTGTATCCCATTAATCCTGAGTAGAGCTTGTGATTCTTGGGTTTGAGTTAATAGTCCTTTGGGATGCTGTTTACAAATGATGTCGCACTCTAGTTTTGGCTTATTATGATGCTTAGCGGTGAAGCATCTTGCCGAATGTGCTAAAGGCATATAGCCGTGACCTAACACTTCAACCTCAAATGAAGCTGGAGCGTGCGATAACACTTGTGATAACCATTTTTTAGACAACTCATAAGGCATCACAAATCGCGTCATTCCCAGTTTTTGCATAATATCAATGCTGGCTCGGTTATATAGGTTTAACGACGGGCCACAAACAAAGGGAACATTTGCTTGATGCGCCATATGAACCGCTGACATATCATTGGCTTCAATCGCAAAGCGACCATTGTCTATAATGCGTTTTAATTCGGTCAGCTCAGAGGACGATTCAATTAATGTCATGGTGGAAAGCACAACATTTTTCCCTGAGTCAACAAGCTGATTTGCGATATCAAGATAATCAGCAAGTTTGAGTTCACGTCGACGATTACACACCACCTCTCCCAAATAAACTGTGTCTATATTGGTGTGAGCAATATTTTGATAATAGTCTTCAACGGTGGTTTTATCCCAACAATAGGTCAGTGGGCCTAGTGATAATTTCATGATGTAACCCTCTTATTGCCATTGACGTTCGTAAGCGCCTAAGGTGGTGACTTGCCCTTCAGAGACTTTGTCTAAAGCGCTATGCCAATGTGTTTGTGAGGCCAGCTGTTGTTCAAATAGTTCTGGTGATTGCATGTAACTATCAATAGCTTGGCGCCATACTTGAGTGACCTGAGTAACGTAAGCCGGACTGCGTTGACGGCCTTCAATTTTCAGCGACCTAATACCGGCTTTTGCCAGCTGGGGAATTAAACTCATGGTATTTAAGCTGGTGGGAGATTCCAACATATAGTCAGCTTTCATTTGTGAGTCAGTTTGGTAGCGGCCTTTGCACACCACTGGGTATCCCAGTTGCTCTTGTTGGCTGCTTCTGTCAATCAGTACCTCATTTAATCGAGTGAGCTTGTCTGAACCTTCGTCGTGCCAACGAACATGTTTGGCTGGTGAGCATGAACCGCCAGTGTTGGGCGACTCGCCCGTCACATAGCTTGATAGTTGGCAGCGACCTTCTGCCATAATGCATAAGCTACCAAATGCGAATACCTCTAGATCAACAGGGCTCACTTTGGCTAAGTCTCTGACTTGTTTGATTGACAGTACCCGTGGCAACACTGCACGTTCAATATTGAACTGGGTTTTATAAAAGTTAAGTGCTTGTAAGTTTGTCGCACTGGCTTGCACAGATAAATGTAGTGGCAGGCCTGGGTAGCGAGTATTGGCATAATCAAGTAATGATATATCGGCACAAATTACAGCATCTAAATTCAGGTCAGCAGCCAAATCAATGGCTTGTTGCCAACGTGACTCATGTCCTGGTTTGGCAAAAGTATTTAAGGTTAGGAATACTTTTCTATTTTGTTGTCTTGCTAATTCACTGGCTTTTTTTATTTGCGCCGGTGAAAAATTGAGGCCAGCAAAAGAACGTGCATTGGTATCATCTTTTAAGCCTAAATATACCGCATCGGCACCAGCATTAAATGCCGCCTTTAACGAGGCTAGATTGCCTGCAGGGCATAACAATTCCATTTCGTTATTCTCATTGTTGAAAGTTATTTAAAGTAGGCGAGTGTAAAAGTGATTCAGTTATCTAGAGTTGATTTAGAACAGGTTTGTGTGAATAAAAAGGCGTTAAAATGGCTAACCATCCCGTTTTAAATAGTAGGAATCATCAGGTGAGTGTAATCTCTCAGCAACTTGCATCAAAAGTACTTAAATTCGCCCCTAAAGTGTCACAAAAGTCACTGGCATTAGTGCCAGATAAGTTGAAGCTAGATTTGTTAGGAAAAATGCTTAACTTGCTGCTTAAAGAGCAAATTGAAGACGCTGAACTGGACTTTCTACAGGGCAAGTGGGTTGAAATTCAGGTCGCTGATATTGGATTAACTTTTCAGTTGAGCTTCGATAATCAGTTAATTTTAAGTTGTCAGCAGCAAGCCGATGTGACATTTACTGCAAATGTGCCTGAGCTTTTATTAGTTGCTGCGGCCAAAGAAGACCCTGATACGTTATTTTTTCAACGAAAGTTATTAATTGAGGGTGATACTGAGCTGGGCTTAGAAGTGAAAAACTTATTACTCAGCATTGAGTTGGACTCACTGCCAAAAGCTGCAAAGTTAGCCATTGAAAAACTGGCTATTACTCTGCAAACATTACAACAATATGCTTAAGTTGTTTGACCGTAGAAACAAAAAAATGGCGTTAATTCGCCATTTTTTATGTGATTAAATTTTGCCGGTGATCATGCCATATTTAACCAGAAGCTCGTCTTGCGACTCAACATTCTCAGGGTCTGGATCTATACAATCAATAGGGCAAACCGACACGCAAGTGGGTTTATCATAATGACCGACACATTCGGTGCAGAGTGCAGGGTCAATTTCATAAATTTCTTCTCCCATGGTAATCGCTGAATTAGGGCATTCAGGTTCACACATGTCGCAGTTGATACAACTGTCGTCGATTAATAATGCCATGGTATTGATGTTCCGATAAAACGATTTAAATGAAGTAAAGTACAAATGTTACTTGCTGTTATGCCACTGATATAAATACAAGGTCAACACGCGATAATTTACTTTAGCTCTCTATTTTAACGCTGTTGTCGTCAAATCCATAATTTAATTATATGACCTATGTCTGAAAAGCGCTTTTTAGCGCTATCACAGTGTTATGGTATATCAATCAGTAAGTCTGTGAGTTATACCAGCGATAAATATTCCGCAAAATACCGGCAAGGCTGTTCAATACGCGGGCTCAACCACAGGGCCTGGTTATAACCAAAAGGGTTCGCCATTTCAGGTGACATGGCGTGTTAGACCGAACATCGCTAAAGTGGATATTGCTTCGGTAGGGCAGTGGTGTAAAAGTAATGAGTTTGCTGAAGATCATGCTCATGGGGTGAGGAACTTAGTGATTAACCCAGAGTTACTGTCTTCGGCGAGTTATTAAGCCTAATAGAGACAAAAATACGGCAACACCTTAATGATGTTGCCGTATTTTTATCATTTGATTAGCCGATTTTCGCTAGTCAGCTTGGTGCGGATTACGTGTATCTTGGCCTTGAGGCAAGTTGCGCATTAAAATCGCTTTGTCAGTATTGACCTCAGCGGGTAAAGCTAAAAAGACAAAGTGGCCTGAGCCTAAACCGGCTTCAACTTGTTCGCCTTTGCGGTTGAGTAACTCATCAATGGTTAAGTTGAAGTTACCTTGAGGCGTCATCACTTCTACGCTATCACCGACTGAGAATTTATTTTTAACGTCAATTTCAGCCATGCCTTGTTCATTACGTTTGCCAGTGAATTCACCAACAAATTGCTGTGTGTCGCTGATTGAGTAGCCGTACTCATAGTTTTGATATTCATCATGAACATGGCGACGTAAGAATCCTTCGGTGTAACCTCTGTGTGCCAGCCCCTCAAGGTTGTACATTAAGTCACGGTTGAAATCTTTTCCTGCAACGGCATCTTCAATGGCTTGACGATAAAGCTGTGCAGTACGGGCAACGTAATAAAATGACTTAGTGCGTCCTTCAATTTTAAGTGAGTCGATACCCATTTTTGTTAATCTATCAACATGCTGAATGGCGCGTAAGTCTTTAGAGTTCATGATGTAAGTACCATGCTCGTCTTCAAACGCTGGCATGTATTCACCTGGGCGACCAGGTTCTTGCAGTAGCACCACTTCATCAGATGGCTTGCCTGCCCCTAATGTGGTTGGGTTTTCAATTTGAACCCCATGTTGGTCAACAATACCTTGTGGGTTGACTGCAACAATGTCACCTTCCATTGTTTCTTTAGCTTCATGAACATCGTATTTCCAACGGCAAGCGTTGGTACATGTGCCTTGGTTTGGGTCGCGCTTGTTGATATAACCCGATAGTAAACAACGCCCAGAATAAGCCATGCATAACGCACCGTGGACAAAAACTTCAAGCTCAATGTCTGGACAGCGTTGGCGAATTTCTTCAATTTCATCAAGAGATAATTCGCGAGAAAGAATAACTCGCTTGATGCCTTGCTGCTGCCAAAATTTAACTGAAGCCCAGTTAATGGCATTAGCTTGCACAGAAAGGTGTACTACTTGATCTGGAAAGGCTTCACGCACCATCATAATTAAACCCGGATCAGACATGATCAATGCATCTGGGTTCATTGCAACCACAGGCTCCATGTCTTTAATATAGGTTTTTAATTTAGCGTTATGTGGGGCGATATTGCTCACTACATAGAGTTTTTTGCCTAAATCATGGGCCTCTTTAATGCCGTTGGCTAGGTTCTCCATCTTAAAGTCGTTGTTTCTTACTCGAAGACTGTAGCGGGGTTGGCCTGCATATACCGCATCTGCACCATAGGCAAAGGCGTAGCGCATATTTTTTAAGGTTCCTGCTGGAGACAATAGCTCTGGTCTAAACATAATTTCTCTCAATATAGCTTGAAAAGCACACAAATCGTGGGGTCGCGATCCTACTCAACTTCATTATAACAAGCAAGTCGTGAATAGGTATTGATAACGCACATTCTCAACTCATTATAGGTTCATTCATTTTGATATGATTTGTTTGTGGCCTCTGGTTTGCCGTTTGATTGCGCATTTGTTGGTTTAAGGTTGCAAAATATTGAAGGTTTTAGCTTGCTTTACTCGCCAAAAGTTCATTATTCGGTATACAATCTTTACTTATTAAACAATTTATTTGATGGAGACAAAATGTCCACTGAGCATCAATTATTGGTCGGCTTATTAAAAAAATTAAAAGATGACGCCTTAGTGTTGCCGACATTGCCTGAAGTGGCTATGAGAGTTCAAGAGGTGGTGGCACGGCCTGATTCAAGCTTGAAAGAAGTGGGTGAAATCATTGGTCAAGATGCTGCTATTTCTGCTCGAATTATTAAAGTGGCCAATAGTGCCCTGTATTCTAGAGGAAATAAGGCTGAAAATATTAGCGCTGCTGTCAACCGAATTGGTTTAGTACAAATTAAATCCATCACCACTTCAGTTGCGATGGAACAGTTATTTATTTCTACTAATGAAATGGTATGGGAAGTCATGGATGAAGTTTGGAATACTTCCATTGAGGTGACAGCGACCGCTTGTGCATTATTAGAAATTTATAATAAGCGTAATCCTAGCCGAAAACTTGACCGAGAAACCCTTACTCTTTCGGGGTTGGTGCATAATATTGGTGCTTTACCTGTTTTATCTGAAGCTGAGGTTCAGCCGCACTTGTTTACCAGTATTGATCAACTTAGAAGCTTAGTTAGAAAAATGCAGGGGCCTATTGGTCGAGCGGTATTAAAAAGCTGGGATTTTGCGCCAGAGGTAATGGAGGTGGTTGAACGCTGGGCTGATTTACACTACATGCCAGAAACGGTAACCTACTTAGACTTTATTCGTTCCGCGGCATTTTATACCGGAGAGTTGCGCTCAGGTGAAGAGTTAGAACAACGTTTAGAGGTGTTTGCTGCAAGAGGTTTGCCGGTAACACCGGAAGATTTAGGCAGTGATACCTTCACTGAATTATATCATTCAATAAAACAAAGTTATCAGTAATCTAGAGTTATCAGTAAGCTAAAATATTTACGCCAGCATTAACTGCTGGCGTAAATATTTTCAATTAGCTCAACGTGAATTGAGATTAATTAAGCATCTTCTGAAGGTGGAACATAACCTTCAATTTCAACGTCTTTCCCTTCAAATAAAAAGTTAATCATTTGCTGTTCTAGAAAGGTTCGGTCATCAATGTTCATCATGTTTAGCTTGTTTTCATTAATCAGCATAGTTTGTTTTTTCTGCCAAATTCCCCAAGCTTCTTTGCTGATATTGTCAAAAATGCGTTTGCCTACTTCTCCAGGATATAGTTGAAAATCTAAGCCATCAGCTGACTTCTTTAAATAAGCACATTCTACAGTACGAGCCATGTTTACTCCTTAAGGTGAATTTGGGTAGCGGCAAAGTTCGGTTGGCTGGCTAATTCTGCTGTTAGGTTAGCAAGAATTTTTTCAGTAGCAGCGGCTAATCCGACTTTGGCTGGATGTTTGATGTTATACCAGAGTGGTGGTGTTTGTTCCATCACTTGGTTGTTGTTAGTTGTTAAGTTAGTCAAGTTGTCGCTTGATGCCGTCACAACTATAGGTTGAATATCTAAATGAAAATGACTGAAAGTATGCCTAAACCCAGCTAACTCAATAGCAACTCTGTTAAGTTGATTGTGTTGAACAAACTCCTCCAGTAAAGCCTGATTATCAAATTGAGGGAAACACCATAAACCACCCCAAATGCCTGCTGGTGGTCGTTGAATCAATTGGACTTCATGCTTTTTTAATATCACTAGCATCCAAGCTTGTTTTGTCGGAATCGATTTTTTAGGCTTTTTACCAGGATAAAGTGTTTGTTGGCCAGCCAACTGTGCTTTGCAGTCAATGGCAACAGGGCATAGTGCACACTGAGGTTTACTACGGCTACAAATACTGGCCCCTAAGTCCATCATGGCTTGATTGTATTTTTGTACATCCTGCTGGGGCGTTAATTCATCGGTAAGTTGCCACAATGCTTGTTCTACCGTTTTTTGACCTGGCCAGCCTGCAATGGCGCCATGTCTGGCTAATACTCTTTTTACATTACCATCAAGTATAGAGTGATGTTGGCCTAACGACAGCGACAAAATAGCACCGGCGGTCGATCGACCAATACCAGATAACGCTAATACATCGTCAAACTCTTCAGGAAAACAGCCATTGAAATGATCCCGTATATATTGTGCTGCTTTATGTAGGTTACGTGCTCTGGCGTAATAACCAAGTCCAGTCCAGTGGTGTAATACTTCATCTTGTTCAGCATTGGCTAGTTCGATAACAGTAGGGAACCTTGCCATAAATTTCTGGTAATAAGGGATCACCGTCGCAACTTGAGTTTGTTGCAACATAATTTCAGAAACCCATACACTGTAAGGGGTTTTATTTATTTGCCATGGTAGAGTTTTTCTACCATGTTTATCGTACCAAGCGATGATGCGCTCAGCGAAAGTATGCGATGTTTTCATCGGGGCAGTGTAGCGATACCGGCTGTTTCTCACAAGGCAAAAGCATATTGCTGACTAAAAACTAGCCTAGATATTATTGTTATTGGCTTTGGGGTGCTAGAAATTAAGATTGTTCATACAATTTCGTAAGGATTAGGTATAATAGTTAGCTGAACTAAAATACTATTTTTAAGATTAACTATCTCAATAATGAATTTGGTTGTTGAGATAAAGAGGCAATAATGAGCGACGTTACCACCGCTGAATTTAATGAAGAAGGTAAGTACCTTCGTAAAGTCAGAAGTTTTGTTTTACGTGAAGGCCGATTAACTAAAGGTCAAGCACAGGCAATTGAATCACATTGGCCTGCTATGGGTTTAGAATACAGCCCGCAGCCAATTGATTTGAATGCAGTATTTGGTCGCGAGGCTGAAACGGTACTAGAAATTGGTTTCGGTATGGGGGCTTCTTTAGTACAAATGGCCCAAGCCGCACCACAGCAAAACTTTATTGGCATTGAAGTACACAAACCAGGTGTTGGCGCGTGTTTAGCTGATGCGGGTGAAGCCGGCATTACTAATTTACGGGTGTATCACCATGATGCGATGGAAGTATTAGAAAATAGTATTGCCGATGGCTCTTTAGATCGTTTACAGCTGTTTTTCCCTGACCCTTGGCACAAGAAACGTCATCATAAGCGTCGTATTGTGCAGCCTGAATTTGCCCAATTAGTGCGTCGTAAACTTAAAATTGGCGGTGTGTTCCATATGGCAACAGACTGGGAAAACTACAGCGAACATATGCTAGAAGTTATGTCAGCTGCAGAGGGTTACAAAAACCAGTCTACAACAGGTACTGTGGTTGAAAGACCTGACCATCGTCCACTGACCAAGTTTGAAGCTCGTGGCCAACGCCTAGGTCATGGTGTTTGGGATATCATGTTCGAACGAATTGATTAATCAAGTCTATTAGGAGACAAATCATGGCAAAAAATCGCAGCCGTCGTTTGCGTAAAAAGTTACGTGTAGATGAGTTTCAGGAGTTTGGTTTTGACATCCAATGGACGTTTGAAGACTCTGTTTCAGAAGCGGATATTGATAATTTAGTTGATCAATTTATTGATGAAGTGATTGAACCACGTCAATTAGGTTTTCATGGTGGCGGACATAAAGAGTGGCAAGGTGTAATAGCAACGCAAAAAATTGGTCAATGTACTGATGAAGATATTGCAGCTGTTAAAGCATTTTGGCAAAGCAAGCCCGCAAAAGATATCGAAGTGACTGAATTATACGATTTATGGTGGGGTTAATTCTCATTGGTTACTGAGCAGTTGCTACAACAAGCGGTCGACAGTGTTCGGCCGCTTTTAGGTAAAGGGAAAGTTGCTGACTACATTCCAGCGTTGGCTGAAGTTAATGGCAACAAACTGGCTATAGCAGTAACAACAATAGATGGCACCACTATTGGTGCGGGTGATTATCTAGAGCCATTTTCAATCCAATCAATTTCTAAGGTATTCAGCCTTACATTGGCGTTAAATCTTTATCGTGAAGACGAGATTTGGAGTCGTGTGGGTAAAGAGCCTTCCGGTCATTCATTTAATTCATTAGTTCAAGTTGAATTAGAACGTGGTAAACCGCGTAATCCTTTTATTAATGCTGGTGCATTGGTGATTGCCGACCTTCTTCAGGCTAGATGCGGCGCGCCCAAACAACGCATGCTAGAAGTCGTTCGTAAGCTTAGCGTTAACCCTGTTATTGGCTATGACAAAGTTGTCGCTGATTCAGAGTTTGCCTTTAGTGCCCGCAATGCGGCAATTGCTTATTTGATGAAATCCTTTGGTAATTTTGAAGGGGAAGTTGAAAAGGTTTTACGCAACTACTTTCATTATTGTGCTTTAAAAATGAACTGTGCTGATTTATCAAAGGCAATGTTTTATTTGGCTAATCGTGGCAAAACGCTTACTGGAGAACAGTGGATATCACCTATTCAAACTCGACAGTTAAACGCATTATTGGCAACATCAGGCCTGTATGATGGAGCTGGGGAGTTTGCTTATCGAGTGGGAATGCCGGGTAAAAGTGGTGTTGGTGGGGGGATTATTGCCGTTATTCCTGGGGATATGTCTATTTGCGTATGGTCACCAGAGCTTGATAAAAATGGCAACTCATTAGCAGGCACTGCAATGTTAGAACATGTATGCCAGCAACTTGGCCGTTCGATTTTTTAATCAATTCTGCATATTAGTTAAAATCACTACTTACTTGTGATATTTACCAATTTTTAATTATTTGTAAGCCAAACTGATAAACGCCTTTCCTCCAATTTAGACTTTGGTTTTCATAAGTTATTTATAAGTAAGGTTTTTTTGTTTTTGGCACGCTTAGTGCTATTAAGCGTTAATGGTTAAGCATTCATGGTTTCGTAATAAACAGTTATTTATTGCGTATATAGTCACAGTGCTATTTAAGATTAATTAGTAAGTTTGAAAAGGATTTAAATATGACTCACCCTACCCACAACGCGCCGCAACTAAAAACAAGTAAAAAGTGGATCAATACCTTGGCTATTTCAACCGCCATTTTAGCCTTTAGTTCATTAACCCCTGCAATGGCTAAATTATCTTTAGAGGATGACCGCTGTAATTTCACACTTAATTATGATGTGACTGTTGAGCCAAAATCATTAAAAGTAAGTGACAAAGGCGAAGAAAAATATCGTGTTGAGTTAGGCCAACTATTTGTTGAAGGTAAGTCAATTCAATTAAATACACAGCAACAGCAAATACTCACAGAGTATTCTGATGAAGTGTCAAAGCAAGTCCCTGAAGTGATTGAACTTGTTGGCGAGGCGGTAACGATGGCAACTCAAGCGGTAAACATGGCGCTTACGCCATTGCTAGGCGACAGTGCGGGTAGCAAAATTGATGAGTTAATGGCAGGAATTCAAAAACGTGTTGACTCCATGGCATATCAACACGGGGATCAATTCTTTTTAGGTTCAACGGAAACATCACTTGAAGAAACCTTCAATGAAGAGTTTGAACAAGAAATGGAAGATATCATTTCAAGCTCAATTGGCAGTTTAATGATGAGTATGGGAAGCGAAATCATGTCTTCAGAAGGGGGTTCATTTGAAGAGAAAATGAATGCATTTGCCAGCAAAATGGAAAATGTGGGCAATGACATTGAACAACAAATGGAGTCAAAGGCTCAAGTACTAGAGTCACGTGCGAATAAAGTGTGTGATGACTTTGAGCGTCTAGTGGTTCTAGAGAGTAAGGTGAGAGAGGACATCCCGCAGCTTGCTTCTTTCAAATTAGTAAATCTTGAGCAGCCCTTAGCAGAATAACCTTTATTTTAAGGACAGATTACTACTATTGATGGCTAACTTTTACCTATCATTATGATTTAGATTGTTCGACATTATGCATGTCACCTGACCTTCCCCTGTATGTATTCTCGTACAGGGGCTTTTTGTTTGTGCTATTAAACGGTTTAATGACTTAAACTTTGTTCTGATAAAAAAATTGTCAATTATAAATATAGAGCAATGAAGGTTTTTTTTGTTATACTCATAAAAATTATAAGAAAAATGTACTTTATTTGAATTTTCGTG
The DNA here is from genome assembly GCF_023284065.1 of Shewanella gaetbuli. Lineage (GTDB taxonomy): Bacteria > Pseudomonadota > Gammaproteobacteria > Enterobacterales > Shewanellaceae > Shewanella > Shewanella gaetbuli. Next base: position 520,872 of record NZ_JAKIKP010000001.1, read on the forward strand.
AGTTTTTCGGATAATTGGCGTAACTTTATAAATCAAGATGTTTCGATATTATTAATTCTATAAATCAAAATGTTAGTTGGTTTTGATATGACATTCATTACCAACCTAGTTTATAAAGAGATTGCCGAAAATCGATTTTTTAATGTCGTAAACAGCTTAAGGCGACTTTCATGTTAGAACTGTTAGAACCTATTGCCATTTTTACCCATGTCGCTCGAGCAGGTAGTTTCAGTGCTGCTGCTAGAAGATTAGGCATATCTAAGTCAAAAGTTAGCACTCAAGTTGCAGACTTAGAACACAAATTAGGCGTGCAACTGATTCAGCGAACCACCCGAAGTTTGAGCTTAACCGAAGCTGGTAACTTACTTTACCTTCAAGGTGAAGAATTGTTACGTGATGCAGAACAAGCCGTAGCCAGTGTTCATAATTTAAATGACGCTACTCGTGGGGTGCTTAAAGTGGGTATTTCACAGTCTTTCGGTACCATGCATATTATTCCTGCATTACCTGATTTTATGGCAAAGCATCCAGAGTTAGAACTGCAAGTGAGTTTGCTGGATCATAAAGTTGATGTTGTCAGCGAAGGGTTAGACTTACTGCTAACCATGTCTGAGCAATTGCCTTTAGGAATGGTTGCGAGACCATTAATGAAATGTCAGTTCTTACTAACCGCATCGCCAGAGTATATTGCTAAACATGGCAATATTTCTCGACCTGAACAATTGGTTGATCATAACTGCCTTGTGTATCAAGGTGAGTGGCATGAACACAGTATGTGGCAGTTTAGAAAAGGCGAAGATTATTGCGAAATTGGTGTAACAGGTAATTTCAGAGTCGATAATGCTCCTGCATTGAAGTCTGCAGCCGTAAGTGGCTTAGGCGTTGCTTATTTAGCGAGCTACCTATTTGAAGATGAAATAGAGAACGGAACTTTAGTGCCGCTTTTACCTGATTGGCAGTTGGCAAATAACTTACCTTTACAGGCAGTATATCCACGCCGTAAGCATTTAGCGCCTAAAGTTAGTGCGTTTATTGAATTCATAAAAGGTCATATTGGAACTACGCCATATTGGGACGCCAAATTTGATCATTTATATAAAATGCGTAAGTAAATTTGGAAACATTGTTTTCAAATAAGAATAAAGCCAAGCCTTAGAGCTTGGCTTTATTATTTGTTATTAATATCAGTATTTTATGTTTGTTTTGATTTGTTTCATTGTGTATCAGGTATCAACAGGTTAAGTAAATAGAAAGTTAATGTTGTTGAAGTCTGTTCTTATTTGAATACAATGATACACAGTTGATTCGAAATGATTTGAACTTGCATGTTATTGAGAAATGACCCCTTTTCATTAATGTGCTCAAATCAGCAACTTCGCAAGTTTTGAATCACGGTTGCTACTGTTTTCTATTTTACATTGTGGCAACTTTGAAACCATCATCCTAGTTTAATTGGTTTACCCCAGACTTTGTCTGGGGTTATTTTTTTGGGGTAGGCATAAAAAACAGACGCATTTCGCGTCTGTTTTGTTGGTAATCATTATTTAACCGAGTCTATCCATAGATGTACCTGCGCTTCCAATACATCTAATGGTAATGGGCCATTTTTCAAAATTAGAGTATGAAAGTCTCTGATATCGAACTTATCACCTAATTCATTTTTAGCGTGTTGGCGCAATTCAAGAATTTTTATCATTCCCACTTTGTATGCCGTAGCTTGAGATGGCATCACGATATGACGCTCTACCATTTTCACTGCATCTGACTTAGCATTTGGAGTATTTTCTAAATAAAAGTCTAGCCCTTGTTCTCTGGTCCACTTTTTAGTGTGAATACCTGTGTCGACAACCAAACGACAAGCACGCCATAACTCCATTGCTAGACGACCAAAATCTGAGTAAGGGTCAGCATACAAGCCCATTTCTTTCGGGAAGAATTCTGAATATAAACCCCAGCCTTCAATATAAGCGGTATAAGTACCAAACCTACGGAATTGAGGAATACCTTCAAGCTCTTGGGCGATGGCTATTTGCATGTGATGCCCCGGAATACCTTCGTGATAAGCCAAGGCTTCCATTTGGTACTTAGGCATAGCATTCATTTTATAGAGGTTAGCGTAATAAGTACCAGGACGTGAACCATCTGGAGCGGGTTGGTCATAAAAGGCTTTGCCTGCCGACTTCTCTCTAAATGCTTCAACAGGGCGAACAACCATGTTGGCTTTAGGTTTAATTTTAAACACTTCGTCTAAACGTGATTCCATATTATCAATTAACGCCGTTGCTTCTTTGATGTAAGCATCGCGGCCTGCTTGAGTGTCTGGATAGTAAAATTGTTTGTCGTCGCGCATAAAGTCAAAAAAGGCTTTTAAATCGCCTTTGAAGCCGACTTTTTTCATAATTTGACGCATTTCGTCTTGAATGCGAACCACTTCAGCAAGGCCAAGATCATGAATTTGATCTGAGGTCATATTGGTAGTGGTTGTGCGGGCGAGGGCGTTATTGTAAAAAGTATCACCGTCAGGTAGTTTCCAAGCACCGTCACGGGTATCGGCTTTTTTCTCTAAGGTATTTAAATAGCTAATTAAGCTAGTGTAGCCAGGTTGTACGCTATCAATTAATGCTGACTTAGCTTGGTCTAATAAAGCTTGTTTATCATTATCGCTAATCGTTAACTTCGCCACTTTTTTGTTAAAGTCGGCCCAAAGTGTGCTGTTTTTACCGCTATTATCAAATGGAGCACCGGTAATAATGTTTTTGCTATCAGAGATGATATATGGAAATACAAATTTAGGTGCAATAATGCCCTTGTCTGCACGAATAGTTAACTGTACTTCTAGTTCTTTGAGTAAGTCTTTCACACCCTGTAAGCGGCTAATATACGCTTTAGCATCATCAACACTGGTAATTTGATGTTGGTTAATTAAAAACGAGGCTACCATCGAGTGCAAACCGTACATTTGGTTTACCGGATAAGTATGGTAACGCCATTTGTCGTCTGCAATTGATTGCTCTAAGCGAGCTTTAAGTAACTGATAACTTAAGGTGGTTTGCTCGTCTAACTTTTTTACATCAAGTGTTAATAATTGTTTTAATTGTGACTTTGCTAACTCGAGCGTTTTATCTTGTCCAGCTTCAGAAATATCATTCCATTTGTCGTAATCTTGCTTTATACCCATATAAGTTTGGTTAACAGGGTTAGCCATAACACTTTGGATAAAAAACTCTTCAAACATGGCATTCGCTTTTGCTGATTCCGTTGCGTGCTTCTTTTCAACGTTGACACTTTCTTGAGCACTATACACAGGCATAGAGTGTGAATGGGCAATGGCTGAGCCATTGAACAGGCTTGAAAGAGTAAGGGCGAGTATGGTTATTTTCGTTGTTATTGTCATTACACATTCCGTCTGGTTTTTCAAAAGCGCTATCCTAATCAAGCCGGAACGAAAAGTGAAAATTGAAATGTTAGTAAGTGTGTCTAAATGAAGTGAATCTGTTAATTCATGGTGGAGCGTGAAAAAGCAGCATTGATATTGCTGCCTTATTTATCACTTTAGGTTAGTTACACAAATTGCGAAAGAAGATCATTAACAAACATATGGCCTTTTGGCGTGAGTTTCCAATGAGTGTCTGTTTCGGTCAGTAAGCCGCGCTGAATCGACTTATCCATGCCCGCTTTGACCACCGAAGCGCTTTTTCCTGTTCGCGCTTCAAATTCAGTCTTGGCAATGGGGGTCATTAACCTAAGACGGTTCATTAAGTATTCTAATGGACGATCTTCATCGGCAACCTCTGTGGTTTCAAAGGTATAGTCATTGGTGGCTAGATACCCCTTTGGATGTTTAATTTTAACCGTGCGAATAATCTGATTTGTTTCAGGTAAGGTGATCTTACCGTGAGCACCACAACCTATGCCTAGATAGTCGCCAAATTGCCAATAATTTAAATTATGACGGCATTGGAAACCGGGTTTGGCATAAGCGGATATTTCATATTGCTCATAGCCTAACTCCGCGAGCTTTTTCTGCCCTTGTTCATATATATGCCAAAGGTGCTCGTCATCCGGCAATTGAGGTGGCTTAGAATGAAATAGGGTGTTGGGCTCAATGGTTAATTGATACCAAGATAAATGGGGGGGCATTAGGGCCGCCGCGGTATCAATGTCGTTCATTGCTTCAGCAAAGCTTTGATTAGGCAAGCCGTGCATTAAGTCTAAGTTAAAACTTAAGTAGTTTGCTTCAACGGCTTTTTCAGCAGCGGTAACCGCTTCATGTTGGTCATGAATACGGCCTAATAGGTTAAGCTTTTCTTTAGAGAAACTTTGCACCCCCACCGACAACCGAGTGACTCCCGCTGCTCTGTAAGCGGCAAAATCATCATGTTCTAAGGTGCCAGGATTGGCTTCCATGGTGATTTCAATATCGTCTTCAAATGGAATTAATGCATTAACGCCATCAAGCAAGCGTTTGATTTGGCTGGCATCAAATAATGATGGAGTGCCGCCACCAATAAAAATGGTATGAACCCGCCTGTTTTGCACATATTTCAAATCATTGCGTAAATCATTTAATAATGCATCAACATATTCTTGTTGCGGTAAAACGCCATTTTGGCCATGTGAGTTGAAATCACAGTAGGGGCATTTTTGTACGCACCACGGAATATGGATATACAAACTAAGTGGTGGCAGTAACAACATGACGTTAAACCTTTCTGATACAAATATAAGTGTGGAACACTCGAAATAATAACTAACCTGAGCTGCGTATAAGAGATTAGCTAATATACTGACTCATATGATTTTTACTTTCAAATACATTTCTTGAGAGGTATTTTTGCTTAGAACAAGGCAAATTTGTGCGTCAATAGCTGGTCTCGGCTTTGGTTCCAACGTCGCCCTACCTCCCCCATCCATGGAGTCGTATTGCAAACAAATTTAACGCAGTTATCAGTACAAATAGCCTCTAGAAAGCAAGTTGTTATGCGCAGCTCAGGTTAATTAGCTTTGAATAATGCCTTTGGCTTTCATTGCTTCAACTAATAACGCTAATGCTTTACCACGGTGACTATGGGCATTTTTTTCATCACTCGTTAATTCAGATGCGGTTTTATCAAAGCCTTCAGGGATGAAAACTGGGTCGTAGCCATGGCCTTGAGTACCCTGTGGCGCATGGTTAATTGTACCTTCCCATGCCGCTTGGCAAATAATAGGAGTCGGGTCTTTAGCGTGACGCATATATACCAATACGCATTGAAAGCGTGCCTTACGGTCAGTGTGTAAAGTCATGGCATCAAGCAGCTTTTCATAGTTACTTTGCTCGGTGGCCGCTATTCCTGAATACCTTGCAGAATAAATACCGGGTTGGCCTTCTAAAGCATCGACTTCAATGCCAGAGTCATCAGCAATGGCAGGTAAGCCGGTTATTTGGGCTGCATGGCGAGCTTTAATGATCGCATTTTCAACAAAAGTCGTGCCAGTTTCAGGAACCTCAGGAACATCAAATTGGCTTTGTGCTAATACTTCAATGTTAAATTTTGCCAGCATTTGGTCAAACTCTTTCTGTTTTCCTTTATTGCCACTGGCTAATACAATTTGTTGATTTTTAGAGGTGCCCATAACATGTTCCCAAAGGTAAAATTGCCGCATTATAGCGCTAAAAAATATTGATATTTAATCGACGTAAAATTTCTGTTTGAATTTTAGTGACGTATTAAGTTTATTGCCACGTTTAATACCGATGTTGAAGTTGACCAATTGATCATCTCTATACGGCACTTGAGCAATATAATAAATGGCATTGCCTTCACGAATTTCTTTAAAGTTTAAGGTTTTCTTTGCATCTAAAAGGTTGTTAGCAATACCGGTAATTTCAACTGCTACCGGCGGATTGCCTGCTTGATTAGTATCTAAAACGGTGATGTTTACAATGCCGTTATAGCTACTGCGGTCAATCCCATAATTTTTGGCGACTTCAGGAGTAATAAAGGTGCTGTTTAACGCCATGTAATGAATTTCATAATGGCCCACTTGTTGTTTCTGTTCTGCATGTACTTGAGTGGTCACCAGTAATAAAGTGAGCGTTAATAATGCTAATGGTTTGAAAATGGCTTTAATCATAAGAAATTTCCATAGAGTAAGTGTTATTTGCTAAAGGTCGATAACAAAAGCGGGATAACAAAAAGGTAGGCGATAGGCCTACCTTAAATTAGCCAATCAATAACTTAAATCATTGCCCAGAATGGGATGTATTGTGAAAATAAAATATTGATAAAGTTCATCGCAATAAATAGCACCAGCACTGAAAGGTCAAGGCCACCAATCGCTGGAATAACGCGACGAATTGGCGCCAATAATGGCTCAGTTAATTGGGTCATGATCATTACAACAGGATTATAACCTTGGTTAAACCAGCTTAAAATTGCGCGAATCAATAACATCCAGAATAATAAGACACCGGCATTTTTAAAGACCGCTACCACTGAGAATAATAATAAGGTCACAATATCTATACCAGCACCTGCAATAAGAGTAAGTACTAACATTTTGACCAAGACTACAATAAATGCCAACACTAATGAGGCGGTATCAATACTGCCCATTGACGGTAAAATTCTTCTCATTGGGGCAATAATAGGTTGAGTGGCTTTAACAACAAATTGGCTGAATGGATTATAAAAATCGGCTCGAACCAGTTGTAGCCAAAAACGTAAAATGACCACCATTAAATAGAGATCGAACAGGGTATTTACTAAAAAACTAATCGCATTCATGATGTTGCCTTAATCACTTAATTCAATTTAACTGCCTTTGCTAATTGTTTTACCAAAGGCAGTGTTGTTCATTGGGGCAATTTTAGCACCCTAAACTGAGAAAACACTTAATTCATTGCTGAAATGAACCGTAAATTAAAATGTTTTCGCCATTTCTTCTGCTCTAGCAACACAGTTATGCATAGCGCTATCGACTAAACCTCGTAAGTTACCTTTTTCTAAGGTTTCAACAGCCTGTGCAGTCGTCCCTCCTTTAGAGGTAACATTATTACGTAAAGTTGATAATGATAAGTCTTGGTTTTGAATGACCATTTGCGCTGCGCCTAAGGCTGCTTGTTCAGCCAATGCGCGGGCTTTATCTTCAGCCATGCCCATTTTTATACCTGACTCAATCATTGACTCTATAAACAAGAAGAAATAAGCCGGTGAGCTACCTGCAAGCGCAATCACTTGATTAAGCTCGTCTTCTTGTTCTACCCATAATACTTTACCACCGGTTTCCATCAGCGTTTGGCATAGTGACTTCTGCTCATCGCTAATGCTGTCATCAGCATAAAGTCCGGTCATACCAACGCCTAACTGAGTTGGCGTATTTGGCATAGTACGAATAAGTTTGATGGGTTGGTTCAAGTACTCTTGATAACGTTTAGCAGGAATGCCTGCAGCGATAGTAATGACTAACTTATTGGAAAAATCCACATGTTGTAATTGCTCGCATACTTGTTGCATTAATTGTGGTTTTACACTGAGTACCACTACATCTGCGTGGGTCACACCGTCAATATTATTGTTAGTCACTTTAATGCCAAAGTCTGCCTGTAGTGCGTCTAGTTTTGGTTGACTAGGGTTGGTGGCACATACTTGCTCGCTTGGATAACCATTTTTAATGAGTCCACTGATAATACTGCGAGTCATATTGCCTGCACCGATAAAGCATACTTTTGCTTGTGGCATGTTTAATGTCCTTTGATTTTGTTTGCTAATTTATAATCAGATATAAGGGCTAAATATTAAAATTCAACGTGTATCCCTATCTGCTATTCAGATATTGACTAAACTGTCGCTTATTAGGATTAAGTTCTTGAGCCAAAAATAGCACTGCCCACTCTAACCATTGTTGAGCCGTTAGTTATCGCTATATCAAGATCACCGCTCATGCCCATTGATAATGTATCAACGGTGTCAAACTGCTGTTTTAATGTTTGGTACAGCGTATTTAAACGGCTAAATTCATCTTGTTGAAGATTTATGTCGTCAGTTGCGGTAGGAATTGCCATCAGGCCGCGTAATTTAAGCTTGGGCATTTGACTGATTTGTTGGGCAAGTTTAAACACCTCTTGCTCATCTACTCCAGATTTACTTTGCTCGTTACTGATATTAACTTGAATACAAACTTGTAAAGGCGGTAAGTGGGGAGGTCGTTGGTCATTTAACCTTTTGGCAACTTTCTCACGGCTTAATGTATGCATCCAGTCAAAATGCTCTGCAACAACTTTGGTTTTATTCGATTGTAACGGGCCAATAAAGTGCCATTCAATATCATTGAACTCTTCACCTAATTGGAGAATTTTTTGTTCGCCCTCTTGGACATAATTTTCGCCAAAAAGCCGCTGTCCCGCCAAATAAGCTTCTATAATATCATTAGCGGGCTTGGTTTTACTGACCGCCAGTAGTTTAACTTCATTTGGGTTACGTGCGCATTTTTGCGCCGCTTGGTTAATTCTGCTCTGGGCGATTGATAATCTGTCTGCTATTGTTGTAATCATGTTGATAAAATGGACATCTCTATAATGGAAATCACTGAGTTACTTGCCTTTAGTGTAAAGCATAAAGCGTCAGATCTACATCTTTCTGCAGGTGTATCACCTATGATCCGTGTTGACGGTGAAGTCAGAAAAATTAACTTACCTCCTTTAGATCATGCCGGCGTCCACAGTTTAGTGTACGACATCATGAATGATAAACAACGTAAAGACTATGAAGAACATCTAGAAATTGACTTTTCGTTTGAGGTGCCTAATTTAGCGCGTTTTCGTGTTAATGCTTTTAATCAGTCTCGTGGTGCGGGTGCAGTATTTCGTACTATTCCTTCTGATATTTTAACATTAGAGGAATTAGGTGCTCCGGAAATTTTCAAAAAAATATCGAGTTTCCCTCGTGGTTTGGTATTGGTTACAGGCCCAACTGGGTCGGGTAAATCAACCACTTTAGCGGCAATGGTCGATTACATTAACGAAAACCGCCATGACCACATTTTAACCATTGAAGACCCGATAGAATTTGTCCATCAAAACAAGCAGTGTTTGGTTAACCAACGTGAAGTGCATAAGCATACCCATAGCTTTAATGCGGCGCTTAGAAGCGCGTTACGTGAAGACCCTGACGTGATTCTAGTGGGTGAGATGCGTGACTTAGAAACCATTAGACTTGCGATGACCGCCGCCGAAACTGGTCACTTAGTCTTTGGTACCTTGCATACCACCTCAGCGGCCAAAACCATTGACCGTGTGGTTGACGTATTCCCAGCAGGTGAAAAAGACATGGTAAGAACCATGCTTTCAGAGTCACTTCAAGCGGTTATTTCGCAAACACTGATTAAAAAAGTGGGTGGTGGCCGAGTTGCTGCTCATGAAATTATGATGGGAACCCCTGCAATTCGTAACTTAATTCGTGAAGATAAAGTGGCGCAAATGTATTCAGCCATTCAAACGGGTATGGCCCACGGTATGCAAACACTTGAGCAGTGTTTACAAAATCTAGTCAACCGGGGCTTGATTACCCGTGATGATGCGATGTCGAAAAGCTCAAATAAACAAGCTAATTTCTAAGGAATAGTAAAATGGATGTACGCCCTTTTTTAGCCACAATGGTAGAGAAAAAAGCCTCTGATTTATTTATTACTGCTATGTTTCCGCCAAGTGCGAAAATTGATGGTGAGCTCAGGCCGCTAACGGAAACCAAGCTAACCCCAGCACAGTCATTAGAGTTTGTTGAAACATTAATGACCGATGTACAAAAAAAGGAATTTGCAGAAACGCGTGAATGTAACTTTGCTTATGCGGTTTCTGGCTTAGGGCGTTTTCGTGTTAGTGCATTTTGGCAGCGTGATTCAGCTGGTTGCGTTATGCGCCGAATTGAAACGACCATTCCTGAAGTTGATGACTTAAAGCTACCGCCTATTTTAAAAGATCTTGTAATGAGCAAGCGTGGACTTATCATTATGGTTGGGGGTACAGGTACGGGTAAGTCAACTTCGTTAGCGGCTCTGATTGGTTATCGTAATGCACATGCAAGAGGGCATATTCTTACTATTGAGGACCCTGTAGAGTTTGTTCATAATCACGGTAAAAGTATTATCACTCAACGCGAAGTGGGCATCGATACAGACTCATTTGATGCTGCGCTGAAAAGCTCTTTAAGGCAAGCGCCAGATGTGATTTTGATTGGTGAGATCCGTACTCAAGAAACCATGGAGTTTGCACTCTCATTTGCTGAAACAGGTCACTTATGTATGGCCACCTTGCATGCTAATAATGCTAACCAAGCACTTGATCGTATTATGCATTTAGTGCCAGAAAGTAAACATAATCAATTGCTGTTCGATTTATCGCTTAACTTACGTGGCATTGTTGCTCAGCAACTTGTTCCTAAATCTGATGGTTCTGGACGTCGTGCAGCGATTGAAGTGTTAATCAATACCCCGCGTGTTAGTAGCTTGATTGCTAAAAACGAGTTACACCTTTTAAAAGAAACCATGGCTAAGTCGAATGAGCAAGGGATGCAAACCTTCGACCAAGCTTTGTTAGGCCTATATACCGAGGGTGAAATTAGTTATGCCGATGCGCTTCACCACGCGGATTCGCCCAATGATTTACGTCTAATGATTAAGCTTAAATCGAATGATTCATCAAACTCAGGTTTCTTAGAAGGCGTCACATTAGATATGGATTAAGCCTGTTTGGTGTTGCTATTGTAATATCTTGTGTCAAACCCACCCTTATTGTAAGTAAGCCGTAACCAATGTTGCGGCTTTTTGTTATACTTCAGTTTCAATTTAAATCTACTGTGTTTTATCCCACATTTTAATCTTAGTGCTGCTTAAATATTTTTATCTACATATTAATTGCTTAGCAGTATTTATACGGACTCACTATTGTTAAGGATTTATCATGTCTTTTTGGCATAAACTACCATTTTTATTTATTCCTCTTGTTGGTTTTCAGACCCAGGCCGTTGAAGTTAGCGATGAACTAGATATAGGCGGGGCGGTGCGAGTTAATTATGGTTGGAAAGACTATGATGACAACGCCAAACTAGAATTCGAACTATTTAGGGCAGATGTAAATTATCAAGCCGATAATGGACTCTTTGCCTCAGCGCAGTATCGTTGGTATCAAGATATGGATGTGATTCATCATGCCTATATGGGGTACAAATTTGATGAGTCGAATTCAGTTCAAGTAGGGGTAACACAAGTGCCTTTTGGCTTATCACCCTATGCTTCTCATTCATTTTGGTTTGGTGCCACTTACTATATCGGTTTTGAAGATGACTATGATGCCGGTATTCATTACCAGTACCAACGTAACAATTTAACCATGGATTTAGCGTATTTTGTGAATGATGAATATGGTAATGGCAGCCGTTATGATCGCTATTCCTTTGATGTAGCCACAACCGAAGATTCTCCATACAAAGAAGCTGGGCAATTGAATGCCAGAGTGGAATATAAGGTTGAAGCGGGGAGCTTTAATCACCTCATTGGAGGCTCAATTCAATATGGTAATTTAGACTATGTTGCAGATGTGGTGAGCGACGAGACAATTCCTACCGACGACGTTAGTGCCATGGCCGCGGCAGCACATTGGCAAGCAGATTGGCAAACATGGCAGTTGCAATTACAGTACATTCATTATAATTATGACATAAAACATAGTAACCGTATTGCGTTGTCTGCTTTTTCATACCCATTTGAAATTGCAGCAAAAGCTGACGTAGTAACAGCTAATATTTCAAAGTCATTTGATGTTGACTGGGGGCCAGTAACTAATCTTAATTGTTATAACGACTACAGCACAGTTTTAGCCTCGGGTAACGGGTTAGCTGATTCTGCCCAAAATGTCACTGGCTGCGCCATTACAGCGGGTAAATTCTATTCTTATGTTGACTGGATTGCGGGTAACAACATGTACTTTATTAATGGTGATGGTGTTGGCATTGATAACGGCAATACCCAATGGCACTCGCGCTTAAATATTAATATTGGATTATATTTTTAGTCGTGATCAAATATTCAATACATTGCGTATAAAGCACCATTAAACCAAAAATAACAGTAAGGATTTTTTATGTTTTCCCTAAAACCATTATGCAAATTGTTCACTGCAACGGTCATTGGCTGTAGTGCTTTTTTGAGTGTGACTGCTAATGCTGCATCTTGCCCAGATTATTTGAATGTTGAAGCACGCAAATTGCATTCTGAAGAAAATGTTAATTTGTGCGAATTAACTCAAGGTAAGCCAGTGCTTATTGTTAATACCGCTTCAAATTGTGGGTTTACCCCTCAATTTGATGCGTTAGAGGCTGTTCATCAAGAGTATAAAGACAAAGGTTTAGTGGTCATTGGCTTTCCATCAGATGACTTTTTCCAAGAAGAGAAAGATGAAGCTAAAACTGCAGACGTTTGTTTTATTAATTATGGCGTTACTTTCACGATGATAGCGACTTCACCTGTTCGCGGCAGTGATGCAAACTCTGTCTTTGAACACTTAAATGCTAAAACCAGCGCGCCTAAGTGGAATTTTTATAAATATTTAGTGTCGGGTGATGGTGAAACTGTAACCCAATTTAATTCTAGAGTGAAACCAGACAGCAAAGAGATAAAACAGGCAATTGATAAGCAGTTGGCGAGCGAAATCTAACCAGTTAAAAATACCTTACTCAAGTTGAATAATGAGATTCAGACTGGTCTGAGTCTCATTTTTAATAAAAAAAGTAAGACAAATACAAATCGACAAAATATTATTAACATCAATAAAATGGATTCGAAAATATCTTGATAGAAGACATAGCTTTCTGAGTTGGTGATAGGTTATTTTTTAACTGCTTGTCGTTCGAGAGTCTATGGTCTTCGGTATTAGCTGTTCGGTATTCAAATAAGTAAAAACGATAATAATGGTTTTTTAGGAGTGAGTTTTGGCGCGATTCTCAGGGTTAGATAAAGAAACTGGTCATTCAGCACGAGGTAAGTCAGGCGTGTTATTGGTTAACTTAGGCACACCTGATGAGCCAACAGCACCAGCAGTGAGGCGTTATTTAGCCGAGTTTTTGGCAGACCCTCGTGTCGTCGAAATCCCTAAACTTGTATGGATGATTATTCTTCACGGTATTATTTTACGCGTTCGCCCAGCAAAATCGGCGGCATTGTATAAAGAGATTTGGACCGACGAAGGCTCGCCATTATTAGCTATTAGTGAGCAGCAAAGATCTAAATTGTCAGAGGTTTTAGCTGAGTCAGACAAAGAAGCCAGCGTACACCTTGCGATGCGCTATGGTAATCCGTCAGTCGCTTCAACTTTACAAGCTATGCACAAACAAGGTATTGATAACATTGTAGTGTTACCGCTTTATCCTCAATACGCTGCACCTACTACGGCTTCAGCATTTGACTCAATTGCTAAAGAACTATGTCAGTGGCGTTATATCCCAGCGTTACATTTTATCAATACTTATCATGATAACCCTGACTTTATCTCTGCTTTGGCGAATTCAATTGAGCAAGATTTTGCTAAAAATGGTAAGCCACAAAAATTAGTTTTGTCTTATCACGGCATGCCAGAGCGCAATTTGCATTTGGGCGACCCTTATTACTGTTTTTGTATGAAAACCAGTCGCTTACTTGTGGAAAAGTTGGGTTTACAGGAAGAGGATTACATAACCACTTTCCAATCTCGATTTGGTAAAGCCAAATGGTTACAGCCTTACACCGATGCCACCGTTGAAAGTTTACCTGCGCAAGGGGTAACAGATATTGCCGTTATTTGTCCTGCATTTAGCGCTGATTGCTTAGAAACCTTAGAAGAAATTCAAGGAGAGAATAGGCATATTTTTGAAGGCGCAGGCGGTAAAGACTTCCGTTATATTGCCGCGTTAAATGACAATGATGACCATATTCAAATGATGGCAAACTTAGTGAAGCCGTATTTATAAGGTTTCACTTTATGCTGTGGTTTAGGCAGATTAAAAAGCAGATCCCCGATAAGAGATCTCGGGGATGACGGCTCTTATCAACAAGTTTCGGGGATGACGACTCTTATCAATCGCTATCGTGGATGACGATAGTTATCAACCTCATTGCAACGATGCAGATTTTTTCACATCACTCCGCTAATTTCTTTTTCACGTCACTCCGTTAACTCCTTTTTCACGTCATTCCGGTAACGCTTTTGGGCCGGAATCTGCTTTTATTAATTAAAAAGCAGATCCCCGATAACAGATCTCGGGGATGACGGAAGTTATTAGCAGAGCGCTGGGATGACTGCTCTTATCAACAATTTTCGGGGATGACGACTCTTATCAATCGCTCTCGTGGATGACGATAGTTATCAACCTCATTGCAACGATGCAGATTTTTTCACATTACTCCGCTATTTTCTTTTTCATGTCACTCCGCTAACTCCAATTTTCACGTCACTCCGTTAACTCCAATTTTCACGTCACTCCGTTAATTCCTTTTTCACGTCATTCCGGTAACGCTTTTGGGCCGGAATCTGCTTTTATTAATTAAAAAGCAGATCCCCGATAACAGATCTCGGGGATGACGATAGTTATCAACCTCATTGCAACGATGCAGATTTTTTCACATCACTCCGCTAATTTCTTTTTCACGTCACTCCGCTAACTCCAATTTTCACATCACTCCGCTAATTCCTTTTTCAAGTCACTCCGTTAACTCCAATTTTCACGTCATTCCGGTAACGCTTTTGGGCCGGAATCTGCTTTTATTAATTAAAAAGCAGATCCCCGATAAGAGATCTCGGGGATGACGGAAGTTATTAGCAGAGCGCTGGGATGACTGCTCTTATCAATCGATCTCGAGGATGACGGAAGTTATTAGCAGAGCGCTGGGATGACGACTCTTATCAACCGCTCTCTGGGATGACGGTATTTATTCAACCTTAGTTGTCATGAGTCGTTTAGAGCCTAGCCTCGCTCTCAGGCATTTGATAAACTCAAACTATGTTAATTATTATTGAATCATTATGCGTATAGATCCCAATGTAGCTCTGGTATTTAGTACTGACAAAGGCCGAATTGAGCAAGAACAGCCGGTAGAAGTTGCCCCAGAAGGTGATGGCATTGTTAGAATACATAAAGACAGTAAAGGTCGAAAAGGCAAGGGCGTAAGTGTAATTAAAGGTTTAGGTTTAGATAAAGCCGAGCTTAAAACTCTTGCACAAAAGTTAAAAAAACAATGTGGTTGCGGCGGCACGGTAAAAGACTTTAATATTGAAGTACAAACCGACAATCGTGAACAGATTAAAACACTACTTGAAAAGCTTAATTACACCGTTAAGCTTGCGGGTGGATAACCTCAAACACAGTCTTAATTGATACTCTGCCGATTAGCATTCTTAAGGAGAGCTATTATGAAACAGTCTGATGCTATTATAGAAAATAAAGAATGCCAGCAAGACAACAACTTACAAGGTGATTGTTTACAAGGTCATTTATTGATTGCTATGCCATCTCTTGAAGAAACTTTTTTTGAGCGCAGTGTTATCTATATTTGCGAGCATGATGACAAGGGGGCTATGGGATTAATTATCAACCGCCCCATTGGACTAGAGTTGGAAGATTTATTAGATCAAATGGGCTTAAACCCTACTGAGGAAGTGGCTTTTAATATTAATTCACAAGTGTTAGTTGGTGGCCCTGTGGCCCCAGAGCGTGGTTTTGTATTACATAGCCCACAATCCAGTTGGATTAACAGTCATCAGGTGAGTGACTATTGTATGTTAACCACTTCAAGAGATGTTTTATCTTCAATAGGGACACCAAAATCTCCAGATGAATATTTGGTGGCTCTTGGCTATGCCGGTTGGGGGAAAGACCAACTTGAACAAGAACTTGCTGAAAATACTTGGCTTACAATCAAAGCCACTGCTGATTTACTCTACTCAAAATCTCCTGAAACACTTTGGGAACAGGCCACCAAACAATTGGGTTTTGATATGTGGCAGATTTCAACCCAAGTCGGTCATGCTTAATTGACTGTGGTGGTAGTGATGGCTGCTGACTCAATTAAGGCAGTAGTTAGTATTGCTGTTTTTAATCACCTAAAACCATTAAACATCTTTGATAAAAGTGGTTTTTGTCCCTTAGATCAATAATATCCTTAGTTAGGAATACGAAAAACATGCAGGCTCAAACAATTCTCGGCTTTGACTATGGAACCAAAAGTATTGGTATCGCCATAGGCCAAGCTATAACAGCAAGTGCTAGCCCGTTAATGTCGATAAAGGCTGTGGACGGTATTCCTAATTGGGATGAAATAGCTAAATTGCTGGCAGAATGGCAACCTGATCTTGTAGTGGTGGGCCTTCCATTAAATATGGATGGCACCGAACAAGACATTACTCAGCGAGCACGTAAGTTTGCTAATCGAATTAACGGTCGTTTTGGTGTGAAAGTGGCGACTCAAGACGAGCGCTTAACTACCGCAGATGCTAAAGCCAGGTTATTCGAATTGGGTGGGTTTAAAGCGTTAACTAAAGGCCAGGTTGACGCGGTTTCAGCGGTATTAATTGTCGAAAGCTACTTCGAAAACCAATTTGGCGATTAGCTCAATGCTAATTTTTTAGCTCCTATTATTGAACATTAATGCACCTATATGGTGCATTTTTTGTGCCTCAATTTGTATAGGGTTAACGATTAACGTGCTTGAAAACCCAGATGTAATATTTTCGTGCACAATGAACCTTGTTGGTAAGTGATTGTTATTTAATTAGTAAGTTTAAAATTACTGTTGGTATTGCACCATAACGATTAATTGTTTAATGCAGGTTGGCACATATAGTGAAACCTCCTCATAAATAGTGAAACAAACAAACCATTAGAGGGATGAAAGTGAGTGGTTAATTGATCTGATTAACTCTTGGTTCTCTTACTTTATCCATCACTAGGTTAATGAGGAATAAACGATGGCAGCTTTACCTGTGATTTTTACCGATATGGATGGCACTTTGCTTGACCATTTTGATTATAGTTTTTCAAGTGCTATCTCAGTAATTGAAGCATTAAATGAACGTAATATTCCTATTATTGCCAATACCAGTAAAACCTTTGCTGAAATGGAACGACACCAGCAAACCATTGGGTTTAATACCCCGTTTATTTGTGAAAATGGCGCAGCGATATATATACCAAAAGGGTATTTTGAAGCTCAGCCTACAGATACTGTTTCTCAAGGCTATTACTGGGTAAAAACTTTTTCACACCCCAGATCATACTGGTTAGATTTATTACAACAATCTGCCCAAAAATATGCAGAAGATTATGTCGGGTTTTCTTCGTTAACCGCTGAAGATTTATGTGAGTTAACCGATCTCTCTCCCGAAAAAGCTAAGCTAGCCTTAGTCAGACATTATTCTGAACCCCTTTTATGGCAGGGAAGCGATGAAGACAAGCAAGCTTTTATTAGTTTACTCACCCAAAAAGGAGCCACCATTTTGCAAGGTGGACGATTTATGCATGTGGGAGGTAAAACAGATAAAGGCTATGCCATGAAGTGGTTAGCGCAGCTGTATGCTAACGAGTATCAACAAGCCGTGCAAACCATTGCATTAGGCGACAGCGGTAATGATAACGCTATGCTAGAAGCGGCAGATATTGCCGTACAAATCAAATCGCCAGCGCATACATTCCCACAGCTAGAGCAAGCCAATTGTAAAATTAAAAGTACTCAGTTTGGTCCCAAAGGCTGGGCTGAGTGCTTACAAAACTTAATTCTATCGACCTCTTCAAACTTATCGAGCATGGCAGCTTCGATTTCCCCTTCAATCGTTCCAACAACTCAAAAGGAAGGTTAATCATGGCTGACTTTTATCAAAATGGCACAGTGACTACGTTACATAATCTAACTCGCAGAACTTATGACGAATTAGAAGATGATTTAATGAAATTTGCCAAAAAACGACCATTAGGCTTGATATTACCTTCGTTGTATTCAGAGCTTGAGGGCGAGGCGCTAAATCAAATAGTCGATAAATTAGTGGATGTGCCTTTTTTAAGCCAAATTGTCATTGGATTAGATAGAGCAGATAAAGCGCAATATCAAAAGGCGATGACATTTTTTAACCGCTTACCGCAACATCATCGAATTTTATGGAACGACGGCCCAAGATTACAAGCATTAGATAAAGAGCTTTCGGCACTTGGTTTAGCACCTAAAGAGTTAGGTAAAGGGCGAAATGTTTGGTACTGCATGGGCTATGTATTAGCTTCAAATAAAGCTGAGTCGGTCGCACTGCACGATTGCGACATTGTGACTTATGAGAAGTCATTACTGGCTCGTTTGTTATATCCGGTGGCTAACCCGCAATTCAACTATGAATTTGGTAAAGGCTATTACGCTCGTATTGCTGAAGGAAAGCTTAATGGTCGGGTATCACGATTATTAGTCACACCACTTATTAAAGCCCTAAAAAGAGTGGTTGGTTATAACGAATATTTAGAATACATGGACAGCTTTAGATACCCATTAGCAGGTGAGTTCTCGTTTAGACGTGACGTATTAAACGACCTAAGAATTCCCAGTGATTGGGGGCTCGAAATTGGCGTGCTGAGCGAGATGCAGCGTAACTATGCTCATAATCGAATTTGCCAAGTAGATATTGCAGATAATTATGATCATAAACATCAAGATTTATCGCTGCATGATTCGCAAGCGGGTTTGTCAAAAATGTCTATTGATATCACCAAGGCGTTTTATCGAAAGTTAGCCACCCAAGGCAACACA
This sequence comes from Shewanella gaetbuli, assembly GCF_023284065.1. Lineage (GTDB taxonomy): Bacteria > Pseudomonadota > Gammaproteobacteria > Enterobacterales > Shewanellaceae > Shewanella > Shewanella gaetbuli. Next base: position 539,661 of record NZ_JAKIKP010000001.1, read on the forward strand.
TTTAGCACAGAAACATTCAGAACATTAAAAGCCACCTATTATCGTATCGCATTAGATTATGTTGAAACTTACCATAACGATGCATTAATGAACGGCCTGACAACTGACATTCATTTAGAAGAAAAAGCGGTGGAAATGTTTGCTCAAAATATTGTTACAGCCGGATGCAACTTTTTAGATAACCCGATGGAAACACCTTTTATGCCGACTTGGAGCCGAGTAGTGAGTGCAATGCCGGATGTATTAGAAAGATTAAAAGAGGCCGTAGAGGCCGATAACGCTGAGTTTGGTTAGTGTTCGCTAATTACTGTTAAGCACTTATTGTTAGGCGCAAAGTGATCAGTAGTTGCTTAAAAACGAAATCGAAATAGACACATAGACAGAGCTTAAATGGCTGCTTAGGGAGTACTATGGAAGGAATGACGGTATTAACGCAAAAAGTGATGGCTCACTTACAAGCGATTTATCACGAGGGACAAACTGAGCAGCAAATTGATCAATTAACTGCAACGCTGATTGAAACTATGCGCATTACTGAGTTTGCTGCCGATGTGGTTCCTTATCAGAATCATTGGTCGCAACAAGATGTCATTATGATCACCTATGGCGACAGTATTGTGTGTGATGATGAACGGCCTTTAGTGACATTATCAAAGTTTATTGATAGTTATTTTGCCGGTATCAATGGCGTACATATACTGCCTTTTTTCCCCTATAGCTCAGATGATGGCTTTGCTGTTATCGACTATTCCAGTGTCAATGAAGCATTAGGCAATTGGTCGGATATTAGCTCTATTGCTAGCAAACGTCGGTTAATGTCTGATTTGGTGATTAATCATTGTTCTAGTCGCAGTTTATGGTTTCAAAATTTTATTGAAGGTAAAGGTGTCGGCCACGATTATTTTTATACTGCAGAGCTAGATGATGATATTAGCAAAGTGGTGAGGCCTAGAACGTCACCATTACTTCGTGAAACGCCTACCGCAAATGGTATAAAACAAGTGTGGTGTACTTTTAGTCATGATCAAGTCGATTTTGACTTTAATAACCCACAAGTATTAATAGAGTTTGTAAAAATTATTCGCCATTACCTCGACGTTGGCGTGAATATATTTAGGCTAGATGCAGTGGCATTTTTGTGGAAAAAATTAGCCAGCCCTTCAATTAATTTACCGCAAACCCATGAAGTGGTTAGATTACTCAGAACCCTCATTGAACATGCGCAACATGATGCCATGTTAATCACTGAAACTAATATTCCCAACAGTCAAAACCTAACTTATTTTGGTAATGCTAATGAAGCTCATTGCATTTATAACTTTTCGTTACCCCCACTGTTAATCAATACCTTAATAACCGGCAGTTGCTTGTATTTAAAGCGCTGGTTGATGAGTATGCCGCCAGCCAGAGATGGAACAACCTACTTTAATTTTATTGCCTCGCATGATGGTGTGGGTTTAAGGCCTGCCGAAGGTTTGTTAGAACAAGATGAGTTAGCCACATTAATATCGACTATGGAGCAGTTTGGTGGGCAAATATCATGTCGAACAACAGATGATGGCCAACAAAAACCTTATGAAATGAACATTGCATTATTTGATGCTTTGCAAGGAACAACAGCAGGTAAAGATGAATTAGGTTTACAACGGTTTATTTGTGCCCACGCCATTATGTTAGGGTTAGAAGGCATTCCGGGGATTTATATTCATAGTCTATTAGGAACCAGAAACGATTATCTAAAGCTAGCAAATACTTCGCATAATCGAGCTATTAACCGTCATCGTTGGGACTATAACCAGCTGGTTGAGCAATTAGCTCACCCAGAGTCATTACATCATATCGTGCTTAAAAAGATGACCGAGTTAATCAATATTCGCACAGCTCAGAAAGCTTTTCATCCTAACGCAACCCAATTTACCTTACATTTAGGGTTAAAACTGTTTGGCTTTTGGAGACAAAGTCGAGATAGAAACCAAAGTATATTTTGCATCAGCAATATTAGTAACCAAGTGCAATTATTTAACGTGAATGAACTCAATTTGATTACTGATCAAACTTGGTTTGATTTATTAAGCCCACTTAAAATTGAAGACGTTAACCAAGAGATTACCCTAGAGCCTTATCAAACTGTTTGGATAACAAACCATGAATAAACCTAGAACCGTCTATTTCATAAAGCAGTAACGTCATGATAATAGCAAGCTTGTTAGCTTTGAATGAACTTGACAAACACCTTACTGTCTATAAGCTTGTGGTTAATTAATGAGACGTATTTGGAGTATTCATGAAACAGATTATTTTAGCGGTGGCCGTTTTAGCATTGAGTGCCTGCAGCACTTTAAAAACCAACTCTGATTTTGACCCAGAAGTATCTTTTGACCAATATAAAACCTTTGCATGGGTAGAGCCTAAAGCTAATGACGAAGGCTATCACTTAGATGGTTTACTTGATCAGCGTGTTCGTGACGCTGTAAGTAGTGAAATGGCAGCCAAAGGCCTAACCAAAGCTTCAATTGAAGAGGCTGACCTACTGGTAAACTATTTAACTAAAGTTGATAAAAAAATTAATGTAGACACGTTTAATAGTAACTTTGGCTACAACCCATACTATGGTCCACGTTGGGGGTGGGGTGGGTCTATGCAAACCCAAACGACAGTGCGTGAGTATGAAGTAGGGACGTTAATCATTGACTTAGTTGACAACAAAACAGACAAGCTAGTTTGGCGCGGAACGGTAGCCGATACCATTCGTGACAGAAATACCCCACAAGAGCGTGTAGAAGTGATTAATAATGCCATTAATCAAGTGATGGTTAATTTTCCACCACAAGCTGAAAAGTAATACATACGTAGTTTATATTCATTGGGGTTAAGGCGTGAGCCATAAACCAATGAGGGGCAAAAAGGCTCAAACTGATTACAGTTTGAGCCTTTTTTTGTATCCATGAATTATCAAAGTCTTTAAAAATGATTCTTATAGATATGGTCTGGTAGTAGATAGTTTTTAGGAATTCTTTTCTAATTAATAGGTTGTGTGCATAATTTTATAGCTAAAAGCTATTAAGAATTGATTTCAAGGTTAATTGCCTTTACCCGCTTTAGGGCATTTGGTAAAATTCGCGGCCGTGATAAGGACATTCGCCAGAGAGTAAGTGAGCATCAATGAAGTCTTGGTATCTTTTGTATTGTAAACCTCGTGAAGAGTTACGTGCGCAGCAAAACCTTGCGTTGCAAAATGTTGATAGCTATTTACCCATGATCAAAGAGTCAAAAGAATCTAAATCGACCACTAAACTGGTTGATGTCCCGCTTTTTCCCAACTATCTATTCATTCATTTCGATCCCGAAGTATTCAGTGTAAGCAAAATACATTCAACGCGTGGTGCAAGCCGTATTATTGGCTGCAAAGAAGTGATGACCCCCATTGACGATCGTCTAATTAATGAAATTAAACGCCGAGTGAATGAGTTTGTTCCTGAACCGGATAAAGGTTTAGAAAAGGGAGATAAGGTCAAATTTGTCGATGGCCCGTTTGTCGATTTAGAGGCGATTTTTGAAGAGCGAAACGCTGAAAAACGTTGTTATGTATTATTTAATATCATGGGACAACAAAAAAGAATTTTGGTTGATGAAGCAACAATAAAAAAGACACCCAAAGAAGACTAAAGGGTAATAGTTGCAATAAATAACCTGTTAGACATATAAAACCTGAAGAAAATAGAAATAAACCACAAAGCATGTAAGACATTTGCCATAGGGTGGTCTTGGTGTAGTACATTTGTTAATAAAAAGTGTTGCTTAAGCGCCTGCAAATCAAGTATTTGCATTTGCGAGGGTGAAGTTACTGATATTGCTCAGGCTATATGTGTAACAAATCTGCAATTTAAATTTAAACGGTGTATTTTTCTACATAATCGTTTAAAGGGTTAAGGTATAATACGCAACATTATTTTCAAGTGACGAAAGCTTAGGTTAATAATTTAACATCGACAAGCTATTAAGTCATACAAATCGCCAAGGCGATGGGCACTATAGAAGCCGAAATCTATGGGCGGTAGCGTGCCTGAAAGGCATCGAATGAACAATTTCATTCGTTAAGCGGACGCCGAAGGTCGTCTCGACTGCCACGCGGGTCGGTAGCGTGCCTGAAAGGCATTTTACTTTAGAAGTGTTCCTTAACTGTATCGCAGTATTTAACGTCATTATTTAGGTGTTGGCCCAAAACCACGTTAGTCCAGCGATAGCAAAAACCACGTCATTCCGGCAACGCTTTTGAGCCGGAATCTCGTTCGGTAAGGCGCTAATCGTGATAAAGCAGATTCCCGATAAAAGCACTCGGGAATGACGGTGGAATTAGAATTACGATGCTGTTGCAATAATTGGATTCACGTCATTCTGGTAACGCTTATGAGCCGGAATCTCGTTCGGTAAGGCGCTAATCGTGATAAAGCAGATTCCCGACAAAAGCACTCGGGAATGACGGTGGAATTAGAATTACAATGTTGTTGCAATAATTGGATTCACGTCATTCCGGTAACGCTTCTGAGCCGGAATCTCGTTCGGTAAAGCACTAATCGTGATAAAGCAGATTCCCGACAAAAACACTCGGGAATGACGGTGGAATTAGAATTACGATGTTATTGCAAAAACCACGTCATTCCGGTAACGCTTTTGAGCCGGAATCTAGAACGGTAAGGCACTAATCGTGATAAAGCAGGTTCCCGACAAAAGCACTCGGGAATGACGGTGGAATTTGAATTGCGATGTTGTAGCAATAGTTGGATTCACGTCATTCCGGTAACGCTTTTGGGCCGGAATCTCGAACGGTATAGCACTAACGTGATAAAGCAGATTCCCGATAAAAGCACTCGGGAATGACGGTGGAATTTGAATTACGATGTTGTAGCAATAGTTGGATTCACGTCATTCCGGCAACGCTTTTGGGCCGGAATCTCGATCGGTATAGCACTAACGTGATAAAGCAGATTCCCGATAAAAGCACTCGGGAATGACGGTGGAATTAGAATTACGATGTTGTTGCTATAATTGGATTCACGTCATTCCGGTAACGCTTTTGAGCCGGAATCTCGATCGGTATAGTACTAATCGTGATAAAGCAGATTCCCGATAAAAGCACTCGGGAATGACGGTGGAATTTGAATTACGATGTTGTAGCAATAGTTGGATTCACGTCATTCCGGTAACGCTTTTGGGCCGGAATCTTGCTCGGTAAAACAATAAAGCAATTAAAGCTGACAACATTCAGCAACTACGAATAAATATAAATTCCATAATTTCTGATAACCAAACTCAGAAATTTCAAACTATCAATAATAAAGTCAATCAATAATATCGGAGATAACTGGTGTTCCAGCAAATCAAAAAAATGTTCGTCGCAGGCTTATCTGCCTTTATTATCGTCAGCACGCCTGTTCAGGCGATTACCCCATCACCACAAATGATAGAGCAGTTTAAACAGCTGCCAAAATCTGAACAGCAACGTATAGCCAAACAATACGGTATCGACCCTTCAGTACTTTCTGGGGGAAGTGTGCAAAATGCTCCCGTTTCTTCTCCAGAAGTCGTCACTCAACGACAGGCCGAACAAGAAATTGAAGATGCGGATAAAAAAGCCAAGCAAGTCAACTTTACAGAAGACAACCAAAAGCATGAGTTAAAGCGTTTTGGTTACGATATGTTTGCCGGTGAACCTTCAACATTTGCCCCAGTTAGCGATGTACCTGTACCTAATGATTATCGCGTTGGCCCTGGGGATAGCATTAATGTACAACTTCACGGCAAAGAGAATAACGAGTTTACCCTAACAATTAACCGTGAAGGGGTTATTCAATTTCCTGAACTTGGCCCAATTACGACCAATGGTTTAAGTTTTTCTGAACTCCGTGAAGAAATACAGCAACGCGTTAAACAGCAAAAAATCGGCATTGAGGCCAGTGTCTCAATGGGAGAATTACGTTCAATTCGAATTTTTGTTGCGGGTGATGCTTATCGCTCAGGTTCTTACACTGTTTCTAGTTTATCTACAGTAACCCAAGCATTGTTTGTTGCTGGTGGTGTTAATGAAATTGGTAGTTTGCGCAATATTCAAGTTAAACGCAGCGGTAAATTAGTTGGCTCTTTTGACCTATATGATCTTCTTCTACGTGGCGATGCATCGGGTGACATCAGTTTACGCTCTGGTGATGTGGTATTTATTCCATCTGTCGGTGGCTTAGTAACCGTTTCTGGTGAAGTTCGTCGCCCCGCAATTTATGAGCTTAAAAAAGGTGAAACGATTGCCGATATGGTGCATATGGCCGCAGGTGTTACCAGTGATGCCTACGCCAAATCAACCAGTGTAGAACGCTATAACAAAAATGGCTTAAAATCGATTGTTAATGTTGACTTGACCAGTGCTAAAGGTAAACAGGTTGCTGCCAAGTCGGGTGACTTTATTCGTGTTAAAAATGCATCTATTCAATATGAAGATGCCATTACTGTTGTAGGTGCCGTAGTAAGACCAGGTCGATATCAATGGCAAGCTGGTCAAAAAGTGAGTGATATTGTCCCATCAATTTGGGGGGATTTATCAGCCTCTGCAGATTTAGATTATGCACTCCTAGTGCGTGAAAAAAATAAATATGGCGACATTGACGTTTATCAATTTGCAATAGGTAAAGCATTAACTGAACCTCACTCAGCAGAAAACCTCACCATTGAACCTCGCGATAAAATTGTAGTATTTAATTACAATGATAAAACTCAAAATAGATATGAATTAAACCGCTTGGTTAAAGACCGTGTGGCAAAAGTAGCTTCTTTAAAAGGCGAAGGGCTGGTATCAAATGATGCATTCGAATCAGGCTTTAACGCACTAAATGATTCGTTAGAAAATCGCTATAAAACTTCTATAGCTGGTGTAGCAATTACTGGCGCGCTCGAGCAAAAAGATAATTTAGTTAGAGATGAAGTTGAAAAAATGTTAGTTAACTTATTTCACGATAAAGAGTTAATTAAGCTTAGTACTTCTATGAAACGTAGCGAGTTACTTTATCCTATTTTAAATCGTTTAGCGGCACAAAAAGCCAGCATTGATGGGATTGACTTAGTCGCTATTGCGGGGAAGGTTCGCCACCCTGGTGTATACCCATTAACTCAAAATGCCAATATAGAAGACTTAATTAAAGCTGGCGGCGGATTACTGGAAGGGGCATATACAGAGCATGCCGAATTAACCCGCAGTAATAATACCTCCGAAATAGCAAGTATTATGCACGAACATGTAAACTTAAATGGTGTTTTACATGGTTTGCCTGAGCACAATATCAACTTAAAAAGCCGCGACATGCTTACCGTATTAACGACCCCTGAATGGCAAGAGCGTAAAATAGTTGAAATTCGAGGTGAAGTTAAATTTCCTGGCACTTATAACATTCGTCGAGGTGAGAAATTATCTGATGTTATTAAACGTGCAGGTGGCTTCACTGACTATGCCTTCCCGTCAGCATCTGTGTTTGTTCGTGATTCAATTAAAAACCAAGAACAGCTAGAAATTAAAAAGCTTGCCGACCAACTTCGACGAGATATTGCTACACGTGGTGTTTCAAAAGATGGCACTGTAGTGAATTACGCAGACGCTCAATTAATGTTAGATGATTTAGAAAACATTGAAGCAGTAGGGCGTTTAGTGGTTGACTTAAATGCCATTAATTTGGGAATTCCTGAAGCAGATATTCAGTTAGAACACAGTGATATTTTGTATGTTCCAACGCTTAAACAAACCGTTGCCGTTATGGGCGAAGTGCAGCATCAAGCCACCCATAGATACAAACAAGGCTTAACGTTAGATAATTACTTAGATATGTCTGGCGGCCCACGTGAGCGTGGTGATGATGGCCGAATTTATATCATCAAAGCTGATGGCTCTGTAGCGCTACCAACTGCAAGCTTGTGGTTTAATAGTAAAGTACAAATTGAAGCAGGCGATACCATCATCGTGCCGTTAGATACTGAGTACAAAGATAACTTAACCTTGTGGACTCAAGTGACACAAATTATCTATAACTCAGCAGTCGCACTAGCAACCATCTCAGGACTGTAAGTTAGCTTATAAAAAACATTGGAGTGACTTTATCAGTCACTCCAGCATAGATAATCTATCAATCACTCTGACAAAGCTTACCGACACGTCATTATGACAATATTAACTAGATCGTCATTTAGACAAAGCTAACTAGCACGTCCTTATTGCAATGTTTTTAAGTACGTCATTCTGGCAAAGCTTTTGGGGCAGAATCTAGGCTGTTAAAGCTTACCAAAGTGCAACTAAGACAATGCTAACTAACATGTCCTTATGACATATTTACTAGCACGTCATTATGACAATGTTGACAAGTACGTCATTCTGGCAACGTTTTTGAGCCAGAATCTAAAGATTCAAACATAACTCCGCTATAACTCAGCCGCGGCAGTAAAAAACAATTCGGTTATCTCTCATAAATAAATAGAGACAAGTATTCAATGTCTAACGAAATCAACAAATACCAGCAAGACGCTAATTTTCAAAACCAGCAATTTCCAAACCCAGCTCAAGATGATGAGATCGATTTACGTGAATTATTCTCGGTAATTTGGCAAGGGAAATGGCTCATCATTGCCATCACAGCTGTCTTCGCTTTCGGCTCAGTGATATTTGCTTTAAGCCAACCTAATATGTATAAATCAGAAGCCTTACTTGCACCCGCTGATGCAGAACAAAGCGGCGGTGGCCTTGCCGCTCTAGCAGGACAATTTGGTGGTTTAGCTTCAATGGCAGGTATCAATCTTGGTGGCAGTGCAGGAGTTGATAAAACTCAAATGGCTATAGAGGTATTAAAATCACGTCAATTCACCAGTGCATTTATTCAAAAGCATAATATCTTGCCAGATTTAATGGCTTTCGATAAATGGAATATGTCTGACAATACTGTCAGTTATGATGAAGAACTTTATGACGTTGCATTTAATAAATGGGTTCGCGAAGTTAAAGCACCTTTCAAGCCTGAACCGTCTATGCAAGAAGCTTACAAAGAGTTTAGTAAAATTATTTCTATAAATACCGATAAAGAAACGGGCATGGTTAAATTGTCTGTTGAACATCAGTCTCCTTATATCGCACAACAATGGGTTAATTTACTTGTTAAAGATATTAATGCAGAAATGAAGCTGCGTGATGTTGCTGAGGCCACCAAAAGCACCCAGTTTTTAGAGTCAAAAATTGCTGAAACCAATATTGCAGATATTAAAACTGTACTTTATAAGCTTATAGAAGAACAAGCCAAAACCATTATGTTTGCAGAAGTACGTGAAGAGTATGTTTTTAAAACAATAGACCCAGCATTAGTTTCAGAAGAAAAGTCTGGACCAAAGCGAGCATTAATTTGTGTACTTGGCACCATGTTAGGTGGGATGTTAGCAGTAATGTTAGTACTAATTAGGCACTTCGTCAGAAAAGAAGTTTAGTTGTTTTATGTAAATTTATAAGCTTATTGGGACTGTTTAAAGAAAAAAAAAACAGACAAACCCAGGGCTTACAAGGGATAGCGCTTACTTAGAAATAACAGCGATCGTCTCAAAATGGGTTAAAAGCGTCTCAGCTTAATTCTACAGGCCGAGACCGAAAGTATGATCATTTAATTCCTCTTTCAGAGGAAATACTCCAATCAGGTCGAATCTAATGACAAAAAAGAAAGTACTTACGGTATTTGGTACCAGACCGGAAGCTATAAAAATGGCTCCATTAGTTCATGCTTTAGCATCTGATGAGCGCTTTGAATCAAAATGTTGTGTGACGGCTCAGCATCGTGAAATGCTCGATCAAGTCCTTGAGCTGTTTGAGATCACACCTGATTATGACCTGAACTTGATGAAAGCTGGTCAGACATTAAATGACGTTACGGCTAAAATCATTCAGGAACTAAAACCTGTACTGGAAGATTTTAGACCAGATGTTGTACTTGTGCACGGTGATACAGCTACCACATTTGCGGCAAGTCTTGCTGCTTATTACGAGCAGGTCCCTGTAGGGCACGTAGAAGCAGGATTGCGTACTGGTAACATTTATTCGCCTTGGCCAGAAGAAGGCAATCGCCGCTTAACAGGTGCCTTAACAAAGTTTCACTTCGCTCCTACCGAAACATCTAAGCAAAATCTTTTAAAAGAAGACTTTAATCCTGTTGATATCACTGTCACAGGTAATACCGTTATCGACGCATTGTTAATGGTTAAAGATAAAATTGAAAGTGATGAAGACTTAAAGCGAACGCTTGCATCTCAGTTTCCATTCATAGATGAAGATAAGAAGTTGATTCTCGTTACAGGACATCGACGTGAGAGCTTTGGTGGCGGTTTCGAACGTATTTGCGAAGCTTTAGCGATAACAGCAAAAGAGCATCCAGATACGCAGATTTTATACCCAATGCACCTAAACCCAAATGTCCGCGAGCCAGTAAATCGCATTCTAGGTGCTATTTCAAACATTCATTTAATTGAACCTCAGCAGTATTTACCTTTCATTTATTTAATGAGTCGGGCGCACATTATTTTGACTGATTCCGGTGGTATTCAAGAAGAAGCACCATCACTGGGTAAACCAGTACTAGTTATGCGCGATACGACGGAAAGGCCAGAAGCGGTTGAAGCTGGCACTGTCAAGTTGGTTGGTACAGATATAGAAACGATTGTCTCTAATCTGAATGAGCTCCTTACAAGCGAAGCAGCTTATCAAGAAATGAGTTTTGCACATAATCCATATGGTGATGGTGAAGCTTGTCAAAGAATTTTAAACGAATTAGCGAAATCAAATTAGGGTTGAAAGATGTCATTTGAAACTATTTCAGTAATCGGTCTTGGTTATATTGGTTTACCAACAGCTGCAATGTTTGCTTCACGAAAAAAGAAAGTTATAGGTGTTGATGTTAACCAGCATGCAGTAGATACCATTAATCAAGGTAAGATTCATATTGTTGAACCGGACTTAGATATGATTGTGCATGCAGCAGTGGTAGAAGGTTACCTTAAGGCTGTAACTACCCCAGAAGCAGCTGATGCATTTTTAATCGCTGTACCTACGCCATTTAAGCCTTGTGATAAAGGTGCAGTACCAGAACCAGATTTGAGCTATATCGAATCTGCTTGCAATGGTATTGCTCCAGTACTAAAAAAAGGTGACTTAGTAATTCTTGAGTCAACATCTCCGGTAGGTGCTACGGAGCAGGTAGCAGAATGGTTAGCGACAGCTCGACCAGATCTGACATTTCCACAGGTAGCTGGGGAAAATGCAGATGTAAACGTTGCTCATTGTCCGGAGCGTGTTTTACCCGGTCACGTAGTACGTGAATTAGTTGAAAACGATCGTGTTATTGGTGGTATGTCTGCTGCATGTTCAGAACGTTCTGTCGAATTATATAAAACTTTTGTTCAGGGTGATTGTGTTATAACAAATGCACGTACTGCGGAAATGGCAAAGCTTACTGAAAATAGTTGTCGTGACGTTCAAATTGCATTCGCAAACGAGCTGTCAGTTATTTGTGACAAGTTAGATATCAATGTTTGGGAATTGATTTCATTAGCTAACCGCCATCCTCGTATTAATATATTGCAACCTGGACCTGGAGTAGGTGGGCATTGTATAGCCGTAGACCCATGGTTTATTGTCTCTAAAACTCCTGAACAAGCACAATTGATTCATACAGCTCGAAAAGTAAATGACGCTAAACCTGAGTGGGTTATTGATAAAGTTAAACTAGCTATAGCTGACTTCTTACAAGTTAATCCGAATAAGACAGCTAAAGATGTAACTATAACTTGTTATGGACTGGCTTTCAAACCTGATATTGATGATTTAAGAGAAAGTCCAGCTTTAGATATTACAAAGAAAATTGCTGAAATGCATTCAGGTAAAATTTTTGTAATTGAACCTAATATAGAAAAACTTCCTGAAAGTTTATCTAGCTATAATATAACATTATCCAAAGAAACTCTAAAATCAGACATTCACTTACTTCTTGTTAATCATAAAGAGTTTTATAAATTTAAACTATCAGATGAATTAGTTATTGATACAAAAGGTATTTGGCTATGAAAATATTGATATTAGGCTCTACTGGAATGCTTGGGTCCTCTTTATATAGAAACCTTAAATTGTATGGGCATGAGGTTTATGGGATACAGCGAAGTGTCTCGAATGATAACAATATTTATACAATAGAAAATGCAAATAACTTTCATCATTTAGAAGGCATTATTAAAAGCTTAGAGGCTCCTGTAGTTATAAACTGTATAGGGGTGATTAAACAAAAAGATGCATCGAAAAGTATTTTGTCCTCCTTGCCGCTAAATTCAATATTACCTCATCAGCTTGCGGAACTTGCAGATGTATTAAATTTCAAATTAATCCACTTTAGCACAGATTGTGTATTTGATGGTCTTAAGGGTAATTATATCGAATCCGATATACCTGATTCAAATGATGTTTATGGTTTATCCAAACGTTTAGGAGAAGTTAGTTATAGCCAAAATGTTTTGACCATCAGGACCTCAATTATTGGGCATGGTGTTAAACCAAACTCATCTCTGGTTGATTGGTTTTTAGCGCAAGATAGAAATGTTGAAGGATATAAAAATGCCATATTTTCAGGTATTCCTTGTTCAGAATTTGCATATATTTTAGATAAGTACATTTTAGAAACTCAAATAAGTGGTTTATACCATATATCTGCAAACGCAATAAGTAAGTTTGATTTGCTCACTATTATTAAAGAAGTTTACAATAAGGATATCGCAATCATCCCAAATACAGAATTCAAAATGGATAGAAGTTTGAATTGTGAATCATTTAAATCGAAAACTAATTTTATTTCTAAAGATTGGTTTGAGCTAATTGTTGATATGAAAAGAAAAGATTACACGGAGAATAAAAATGTTTAAAAATAAAACACTTTTGATTACTGGTGGGACAGGATCGTTTGGGAAAACAGTGTTAGATCGTTTTTTAAATTCAGATTTGAAAAAAATAATTATATTTAGTCGAGATGAAAAGAAACAAGAAGATTTAAGAATTAAATATAATTCAGAGAAACTACATTTTATTATTGGTGATGTCAGAGATTACAATTCTATTTATCAAGCTTTAAAAAATGTTAATTTTGTTTTTCATGCCGCGGCTTTAAAGCAAGTTCCTTCATGTGAATTCTATCCTTTAGAAGCAGTCAAAACTAATATTTTAGGAACTGAAAATTTATTACAGGCTGCAACTGAATGTAATGTAGAAAAAGTTATAGTACTTAGTACAGATAAAGCTGTGTATCCAATTAATGCCATGGGTATATCTAAAGCGATGGCTGAAAAAATTTCAATTGCAAAGGCAAGAGATAATGGAAATGAAAATACAGTTATTTGCTGTACTCGTTATGGCAATGTAATGGCTTCTAGAGGCTCAGTTATTCCATTATTTAAGCAACAAGCAATATCGGGAGAGGACTTAACAGTTACTGACCCGAATATGACACGTTTTTTAATGTCCTTAGACGAGTCTGTTGATTTGGTTATTCATGCATTTGCGCATGGAGTACAGGGTGATCTTTTTGTACAAAAAGCTCCTAGTTGTACTGTCAAAGATTTAGCCCAGGCAATAATAGAACTAGAAAATTCGAGTTCAAAATTAAAAGTAATTGGCTCTAGGCATGGAGAAAAATTATTTGAAACACTTATTTCGAGAGAAGAAATGTCCAAAGCTGTCGTGATGGATAGATATTATAGAATCCCATCTGACAATAGAGATTTGAATTATAATAAATTTGAAACTGAAGGTGATAAACAGATAAACACAAATGAAGACTATACTTCGCATAATACTCATTCATTAGGTGTTGCCGAGATAAAATCTCTGTTGAAAAACCTTACAAATATAAATTTTTGATTTAATGATATACGGCTATGAAAATGGCCGTATGTAAGAAGTTATTTTATGAAAAACATATTGGTAAATCTATTTGGAAAGGGATTATCTGCATTATTAAGTTTTGCTTTTATACCAATTTATATTAATTTACTAGGGAAAGAGTCTTTTGGTTTAATCGGCTTTCTAGCCACAATTCAAGCTGTGTTTGTGCTTTTAGACGGTGGTTTCTCTACTGGTTACATGAGGCAGGTCTCAAAGTACTCTGTAAATGTCAATGACAATTTAAAAAAGATTGTAGACTTAACTCGTGGTGTAGAGCTTATATTTTTTGTTTTATCATTGTGCATTCTAATTTTGATTTTTAATTTATCGAGTGTAATCGTTAATGATTGGTTAGATATACCATATTATTTAGTAAGTGAGTCTATAACGTGCATTAAAATTGCTGCTTTTATTATTTCTTTTCAGTTCTTAGTGCTATTTTACCAATCGGGAATGATCGGTTTTCAAAAGTTTATTTCAATAAATGTTGTTAATTTGTGTTGCAATGTTTCAAAACTGCTTTTAGCTTTGATTTTTATGTATTTTTTTGAAAAGAAAGTTATATATGTTTTTTATTCATATTTAACTATCACTGTTTTACAGACACTTATTTATGCATACATTTTAAAAAAAACAATAAGTTATAACAGAATTAAAATTAATTTTTCTGATTCTATTCTTGAAGTTAGTAACATTAAATCTTTTATTGGTGGTATGGCTTTTATTTCACTAACCTCTGCAGTAATATCTCAAATAGACAAATTATTAGTCAGTGGAATGTTAAGCATTTCTAGTTATGCTAATTATATAATAGCAGCAACGCTTTCAACAATTCTGCTCACCGTCTCCTCTCCAATAGCATCGGCAATATACCCTAAACTTATACAAAAAATTACAGATTCAGATATAGCAAAGTATTACCATGACTCATGTCAAACAGTCTCAATATTTATATATCCGCTATCTATGACAATGTTCATATTCGTTGATAAAATATTGGAAATATGGTTAAGCAGTACTTTTATTGAGCATGAGATTGTTATAGTTTCTAAAGTGTTAATATTAGGAACTACAATATTAGCTATTATGGCAATGCCTCATTTTCTCGCTCTTGCCAATGGTAATACAAGTATTTCAATAAAAGTCAACATCTTAAATATTATAATTATTATTCCGTTGATGATAGTTCTTGCTAAAAAGTTTGGTGTATTTGGTGTTGCTATATCTTGGTTGGTAATGAATGTAATATTTTTATTCATTTACATCGTATACGTTCATAAGTTATATCTGAAGGGGGAGATGTTTAAATGGTATGTGTATGATAATTTGAAGTTTCTTATTATATGCCTTGTTATTAGTTACTTTTTTTATTTTTCAATGAATAAATACAATGTAAATTCTTATTTTTGTATAATTATCTCGTTAATAATGTCTTTTATTGTAAGTGTTAAGTTTTCAAATTTGTTTATTTTATTAAAAGGAATATCTTATGCTTCTTTCTGTAGTAATACCAACAAAGGGAAGAACTGAATACGCTTTTAAATCAATTAAATATATACTGTCCCTTAAGCTATCTTCATTACAAATTGTTGTGCAAGATAATAATGAAACAGATGACTTGTATGGTTTGTTGAGTGAGTTCATTGAGTGTGAAAATATTATATATAATCATACAAAAACTCCTCTTTCATTTGTTGATAATTTCGAAGAAGCTATATCCCATGCAACAGGAGAGTATATAACTGTAATTGGTGATGATGATATTATTAATCCAGAAATAATTAATGTTTTAAGCGTTTTTTCTAAATTTAATATAGATTCTATAGTGCCGTCTACGAATTTATTTTTTTTATGGCCCGAATCTGGAGTTACTAACAAGGTAACATCCGGTAATGAGTTCTTTACTTTTAGTGTTAAGCCTTTCTCTGGTCAGTTGAAGTATGTGAATAGTAGAGTTGAATTACAGAAATTACTAAGTAATGGTGGTGTAGACTATCTATCTTATAATATTCCACGTTTATATCATGGGATAGTAAAGAAATCATTATTGGATAAAATAAAGTCTAAATATGGTAGGTTATTCGAAGGCTTAACACCAGATATCTACATTGCCTGTTTGATTGCTGCGGAATCAGAAACGTGTATAAGATTGGATTATCCTTTGACAATACCTGGTGCTTGTAAAAGTAGTGGTTCGGTAGCAAGTGACACAGGTGCACATACAGGTGAGCTTTCGCAAGCTCCTCATTTTAATTATCGTGGCACATATTCATGGAATAACTTAGTTCCTAAATTTTACTCTGTGCCAACTATTTGGTCTGACTCTGCTTTTGCTGCAGCACAAAAAACTCAATTGGAATGCTACATTAATAATAAATTGTTATTTGCAAAATGCTATTTTGAATATCCAAAATACAGGGCTGATTTTATTAACTTAAATCCTTTCAGTAATATGATTTCTTTATATTTAACCTATTTTAAATATAAAATTTTAGGCTTCAAAAGTAAGATCTACAATAAGTTTAAAGTAAGTACCTCAAGTTTTTATGGTATCTATCATTTAAACAATTTAGATGATATTGATAATAAGTTTAAAAAGGAAAACAAAATAGATATTCATAGTAAGGTAAGAGGGTTTTTATTATGAGGAAAGTGTTAATGTGTAGTGATGAGTTCCCACCAGAAATAGGAGGCTCTGGAAGCGTTGCATTTACATTGCTTAACTCAGGATGCTTAAAATATAATGATATTGATTTGTTAACTAAAAATAGAAAGTCGGTTGTTAATGGAGTTGGTAAAACGTATTTATATCCTAAAGCTTTTTTATCCAAAACAATTTGTTGTTTGTTTTTTTTTATTGCGTTAGTAAAGTATGATTATATTTTGATTAATGACCGTAGGTTTCATTTACTCAGTTGTTTTTTGCCACAAATAGCATTAAGAAAAATAATATATATATTTCACGGGCAAGAACTCGAAACTTTCTATTTTAATAACTCTTTTTTTATGAGGATTTTAAACGTAAAGAATAGATACTCAAGGAATATACGTCTTTCATCAGCTAATGTTTTTGTTAGTAAGTTCATAAAGGATAAAATCTCAAAACATATTGCAGTTTCTAAAAATATAGTTGTTATTAATCCATCAATTAGCCCTTTTATTTGGAGTAACCGAAAAATAAATGGTCAGAATTTATCTTATAAAACAGATATCGTTTTCTGTTCTGTTTGTAGACTGGTTGAAGAAAAAGGTCTATTTACTATGTTAGACTCCTTTCGTGACTTAGTGAGTCACTATCCGGAACGAAATTTTACCTGGAAAATAGCAGGTGATGGACCAGATTTAAAAAAGTTTTCTTCCAAGGTAAAAGACTATGGATTAGAAGACTCTGTTATTACGATGGGATCTCTGTCAAAACTCAAGCTTTCAAACTTCTACTGTTCTAGCGACATATTCTGGCTTTTATCCCATTTTGAAGAGTCGTTTGGTTTAGTTTTCATAGAGGCTGCTTCTTTTGGATTGTATACAGTTGGTTATAAAGGCGATGGAGTTAGTGAAGCTACTTTTGAAGATAATAGAACACTGTTTTCAAGAGGCAGTATACCGTCAGCAATACAGTTGAATGATGTTATATATTCCAGTATGAACAGTAGTAAAACTGATTTGAATAATTTTTTGTGTCAATTTTCACCTGAGACCTTCAAAGATAATCTTGACACATTCATACACGAATTGGTTAACTAGATTATGAGTTTTAGTTCCTTTCTATATGTATTTTTAATAAGCTTATCATTAGGTTCTTCTTTGTTTTTTATTCCTTTATTGGGAGTAAAAATACAAATAATAGATTTTTATGTGTTTATTTCAATTTTATTTAGCATTATTTTTGTAAGATCTTTTAGGCGTGTTAACTCTCTGTTATTCTCAGTTTGTTTATTATACTTTTTAGCTTTAATACTCTCAGCCTTTTATGGTTTTTTTAGGACGCTTAATATTGGTGATGCAGTTTTATCGTTTAGATTTATCCTTATATTTTTATTTGTATTATTTTTCACTTTAGAGAAATCAGATGTTAAATTTGATTTAGATTCTTTTTTTTTGAAAGTTTTGTGTTTTTGGTCCTTATTTTCAATTTTTTATGGGGTTCTTCAGTTAGCAGAGTTCTACTCATTTATCCCTTACGGGGATTTACCACATCATTATTTATTAACTCAGCATATGGAAGATTTCAAAGAGGACTGGGGTCGTGCTAGTGGATTTTTTAAGGGGCCTAATGAGTTGGGGTGGTTTGGAGTTCTAGCCACATGTTTTATCTTACCTAAAGTATTAAATGGCGACTTAAAATATCTTTTATTTTTTATTTCGTCAATATCATTACCATTCATATCTAATTCAAGGTCCGCTATAGCATCGTTAGTTATAGTTTTTTTCTATCTGTCTGTAAGTCAAGTTTTTACTGTTATGAAATTAAGAGTTAGTCATAGTAAATTAAGAAGCATATTAATATTTGTTATGCTAACAATAACTATAATATTTCTTTCTTTTTTATTCAGTGACTACCTGAAATTTGAACGAGTATTTTCTGCTGTCGAGGCTATACTATTTAGTACAAACGATTCTTCTTTAAGCGAAAGATATCGTCTATGGTCAGTAGCCTATTCTGTTTGGGTTCAATATCCTTTATTTGGGGTTGGAGGAGACCCTTCTCATTATGCTCCAGTAGTCGATTCTGGTTGGTTATCTTATTTACTACGTGGAGGGGTGGTACTTTTTTTAATTTATACTACCTTTTTGTTGATGTTGCTTTATTATTCGTTGAAGTTTTATTTACATTCAAATAAAGACAAGTATATATCTATCTTCTTATTTACACTTTGTATTATTTTTGCCAATTTTTTTGTTAGTATTCAACATTTCATTTTCATATTTATTTTCATTGCTTATGCTATAAGGAACTTGGTTTATGAACGTAACTAAATCTTTAGTTGTCGGGAATTTTGGTGGTACAGATGGTGCTAAATGTGGACAAACAATAAAAACACATAATTTTTATACTTTACTTAATCAAGACCCTGATAGGGATTTATTTAAATTTGATACATGTTGTTTAAGAAACAAACCCTGGTTAGTATTTTACCTTGTATATCTAATTTTTAAGGTTAATAAAGTTATTATTTTACCTGCACAAGGTTTTTTACCGTTGTTGACGTCATTATTGTTTATTCTTAGGGTTAAAAGTGACTATATTGTCATTGGTGGCTGGTTACCTGAATATATAAAGCATTCTAATATTTGCACCAGAAGTTATTTAAAGTCTCATTGTCGTATTTTCGTTGAAACAAATGATATGCTAAATATGTTATCAAACTTTTCGGATTATGTTTATTTATTTCCAAACTTTAAAGAAATAAAAAAGCTCTCAATTGAAGATGTCAACCTTGATTCTAGAGGGATATATGGAGGTGATATAAAGTTTGTTTTTATGAGTAGAGTAGAGAGAACAAAAGGGGTTTTAATAGCTATAGATGCAATCATAGCAATCGCTTCTAAACGTATCGAACGTAATTTTAGTTTAGATATTTACGGTAAAGTTGAACCAGATTTTGAAAACGAATTATTAAGTTATATTAACAATTCATGCTCTGGCAATTTAACAGTTGTATACAAAGGGTTTATTCATTCTGATGAGGTTCAATCTAAATTAACAGAATATTATGCTTTAATATTTCCTACTTATTATGCTGGAGAGGGGTTTCCTGGAGTTCTTGTCGATGCATTTAGTGCTGGGTTACCTGTTATTGCCAGCGATTGGAAGTATAACAGTGAACTAATAAAAAATAACCGTAATGGTTTTATTTTTAGTCCAATTAATGCTGAGTCCTTAGTCAATACCTTAGATTGTTTTTTAAGTATTGAAAAAAGTCTATACAAAGAAATTGCAATGAATAATTTAAATGTTTCAAAATGTTATAGTTTTGCGAATGCCAAACTCATTGTTTCTGAGTATGGGATTTAATTTTTATGTCGTTGTTTATAGTAAGTATAATTAATCCAGGTTTTTCTCAAATTTACAATGTCGAAATTTTTAATTTTTCTTTTAATTTAAATGTTTTAGTGAACTTTGTCGGATCATGTTAGATATTTGCATTCCATATTCATTTTTACTGTCTTACAGAGGTTTTTGTGAAAATTTTGTTTCTTTCATTTTATTATTCGCCTGACTTATGTGCAGGATCTTTTCGTTCGACTTCTTTAATTAAACAACTCAAGTCAATTAAGGGAGTCGAAGTAGATGTTATCACAACAATGCCTAACCGTTATGCTTCTTTTGATGTTGGTGCTTTATCCCAAGAGTCTGTAGGTAATGTTAAAATTAGACGAGTACAGTTACCACGCCATAAAAGTGGAATGCGTGATCAGATCCATGCATTCTACGCCTATTATAAAGCAGTTCAGAAGCTAGTTAGAAACGAAAATTATGATATGGTTTTTGCAACTAGTTCTCGTTTATTTACCGCTTTTTTAGGTGCAAGAATCGCTAAATCTAAACAAATACCTTTATATTTAGATATTAGAGATATCTTCGTTGATACAATTAAAGATGTGTTACCTTCAAAACTGGCAAAAGTAGCTAAACCTTTTTTAACATTTGTTGAAGATTATGCGTTTAAAAATGCATCTCATATAAATCTAGTCTCTAAAGGGTTTGAAGATTACTTTAGATGTAGATTTCGTCAGCCAAGTTATTCATGGTTCACAAACGGTATCGATAAAGAGTTTTTAGAGCTTGATAAATTGAGCGTAAAAGTAATAACTGGCAAGGTTAATATTCTTTATGCTGGAAATTGTGGTGAAGGGCAAGGATTGCACAATATTATTCCTGCACTTGCTGAGAGTCTTTGTTCGAAATACCAAATAACCATAATAGGTGATGGGGGAAGACACTTCCAGCTAAGAGATAGTGTTGCCGGAATGTCTAATGTGATATTGCTACCTCCTGTTAAGCGTCATGAATTGGTTGAAAAGTATTTAGCAGCAGATATTTTATTTTTACACCTTAATGACTATCCTGCGTTTGAAAAAGTGCTACCTTCGAAGATATTCGAATATGCAGCGGTAGGGAAACCTATTTTGGCTGGTGTTAGTGGTTATTCAGCGTCATTTATTCGTGATGAAGTTCCTAATGCTGAAGTGTTTTACCCAAACAATGCTATTGCTGCAGTTGAGGCGTTAAATCGACTTGATATGAAAAGTCATGATAGAAGTGAATTTATTAAAAAATATCAGCGTTCGAATATTATGTCTGAAATGGCCAAATCTATAATATCTGTAGGTAAAAAGCATGAATAAAATTCTACTTACTGGTTACACGGGGTTCGTAGGCTCAAATGTTTTAGACTTATTTAAGGACCAACCAGGCTCAATAAAATGCTTGGGTAGAAGGAAACCTCTATTTGGAACTTTCTACCAAGGTGAGTTAAGTCCGTCATCTGAATATAAAGATGCGCTCGATGGAGTAGATGTTGTTATTCATTGTGCAGCAC
This sequence comes from Shewanella gaetbuli, assembly GCF_023284065.1. Classification (GTDB taxonomy): domain Bacteria; phylum Pseudomonadota; class Gammaproteobacteria; order Enterobacterales; family Shewanellaceae; genus Shewanella; species Shewanella gaetbuli. The sequence continues at coordinate 561,186 of NZ_JAKIKP010000001.1, forward strand.
GTGTCCATGTTATGAATGACTCGTCAATTGATCCTCTTGCGGAATTTAGAGAAGTAAATTCATTTGCTACGTTAAACCTAGCAAAGCAAGCTATAACATCAGGTGTTAAACGCTTCATATTTGTTAGTAGCATCAAAGTTAATGGCGAGTCTACCCTAAGTGGCATGCCTTTTACTGCGGCTGATACAAGAAAGCCTGAAGACTTTTACGGGATGTCTAAATCGGAAGCTGAAGAACAGTTGATACAACTTGCTAAAGAAACGGGGTTAGAGGTCGTTATTATACGACCAACATTGGTTTACGGACCTGGAGTTAAGGCTAATTTTGCTTCACTAATGAAATTAGTTTCAAAAGGTTTTCCGTTGCCTTTTGGTAGCATAAAACATAATAAGCGTAGTCTAGTTTCAGTGACAAACCTTGTTGATCTGATTAAAACCTGTATTGACCATCCAAAGGCCATAAATCAAGTATTCTTAGTTTCTGATGATCATGATGTATCTACAGCCTCGATGGTAGAGCATATGTCATATGCACTTGGAAAATCTATTAGATTATTACAGGTGCCTTTATGGTGCTATCGCTTAGTTGGTAAGTTAACTGGCAAGTCCGATGTAGTTGATAGGCTTGTTGGGTCTTTACAGGTAGATATATCACATACAAAAGATACGTTAGGCTGGGTTCCTCCACAAACGCTTGAGCAAGGCTTTAAAGAAACCGCAGATTATTTTCTTCTCAATAAAAATAAATAGAGTATTTACATGATTCGTTTTATCGATTTTTTTGCAGCCTTCTTTGGCCTGTTGTTACTTTGGCCAGTGCTATTTATTGTCACTATTATTGGTATGTTTGATACTGGTTCGCCTATTTTTGTTCAAACCCGTGTTGGCCGTAATAAAAAGCCATTTAAATTGATTAAGTTTCGCACTATGTCTATTGAAACAAAATCAGTAGCAAGCCATTTGGCAAGTAATACTTCAATTACTAAACTTGGTAATTTTTTGCGCAAAACTAAGATTGATGAGTTACCGCAACTAATTAATGTGATTAAAGGTGAAATGAGCTTGGTTGGTCCGCGTCCAAATTTATTTAACCAGGAGGAACTGATTAAAGAGCGTGATGCGTTAAGTGTATATGATGTTTTACCTGGTGTTACAGGTTTAGCGCAGGTTCAGAATATTGATATGTCTACGCCTGCTTTATTAGCTAAAACTGATAAGCAGATGATTGATAGCCTAACTGTTAAAGATTATTTTAAGTACATAATTATGACTGTATCAGGTAGTGGTTCGGGGGATGCTGTAAAGTAAGAAAGTTGAATGATCGCACTACAACAGTGCAAAGCTCACTTTGTGCTACTATGAGCTATGCTGCTAACCTACCTGTATTTTAAGATGTAATACACTATGAATTTTTTTAATTTGGAGCGGAAAATGGATTTTTTGCAAACTCTTTTTGGTTTAAAACGTACTCATAAACGTTTAGTTAGTTTAGTTATTGACTCTATTTTTTTATGCTTTGCATTTTGGGCTGCATTACTCGTTAGGGTTGATGATATTAGTGTGCTATCTGATAGCCGTCATTGGTCTTTAATACTAATGGTTATTCCATTTAGTTTATTTTTCTTTACTAAACTGGGTTTATATCGTGCAGTGCTTAGATATATGGGGCTTCAAGCATTAACGGCTATTTTATTAGGGGTGTTGGCTTCCACAATAACGTTAGTCATTATCGCATATTACACTGAAGCACTACTTCCTCGTACTGTTCCCGTTATTTATGCCGCGTTTGCTGTTGTTTTTATTGGTGGAACCCGCGCAATTATTCGTTCAATGGTGGGCTCTGGAGTCAAGCGTGTCGGTGAGCCAGTGATTATTTATGGTGCAGGGGTTAGCGGTCGTCAGTTACTCACATCTTTAGTATTAAGCCATGAATATCATCCATTTGCATTTGTTGATGATGATGAATCGTTACACGGAACAGTCATTCAAGGGGTGCATGTTCATTCTCCTTCCATTATTAGAAAGTTAATCAAACAAAAGTCGGCCACCAAAGTGTTGCTGGCTATACCTAGTGCCTCGCGAGTAAAACGCCAAGAAATTCTAAACCGACTCGAGCCACTGTCGGTTCAGATTTTGACCATTCCCGCTATGGCCGATTTAGTCAATGGAACAAAGCTTTATAGTGATATTAAAGAAGTTGAAATTGATGATTTATTAGGGCGTGATGCTGTTGCGCCTAGGCAGGATTTATTAACGGCAAATATTACCGGTAAAGTGGTCATGGTCACAGGTGCAGGTGGCTCAATTGGGTCTGAGCTGTGTCGTCAAATTTTAAAACAGTCACCTAAAAAGTTAGTTTTATTTGAACTTTCAGAATACTCACTTTATGCCATTGAACGAGAGTTGAATGCTACAGCCGCAGAGTTAGGTTTAAATGTTCGCATTTTACCAATGATGGGGTCAGTGCAACGTGAAAATCGTGTTCAAGCTATTATGGAGTCATTTGGTGTGCAAACGGTTTATCATGCCGCGGCTTATAAACATGTTCCTTTAGTTGAGCATAATGTTGTTGAGGGTGTCCGAAATAACGTATTTGGCACATTGTATACCGCAAGAGCTGCGATAGCGGCTAAGGTTGAAACCTTTGTATTGGTTTCAACTGATAAAGCGGTTCGTCCCACTAACGTAATGGGTACCACTAAGCGTATGGCTGAACTTGTTTTGCAAGCTTTTGCTAAAGAAAACAACAATACACGTTTTTGCATGGTGCGATTTGGTAATGTTTTAGGCTCTTCTGGTTCTGTTGTGCCATTATTTAGAAGCCAGATAGCCAATGGCGGCCCAGTTACTGTTACTCATCCCGAAATTACCCGTTTCTTTATGACCATTCCTGAAGCTTCACAACTTGTTATTCAAGCTGGTGCGATGGGTAAGGGCGGTGATGTATTTGTATTAGATATGGGTAAGTCAGTAAAGATTGTTGATTTAGCCAGCAAAATGATTCGTTTAAGCGGTTACGAAGTTCGTGATGAAAATAACCCTGACGGTGATATTGCAATTGAGTTTAGTGGCTTACGCCCTGGCGAAAAACTGTATGAAGAACTGCTGATTGGTGATGATGTTACAGGTACCGAACATGAGCGGATTATGACGGCTAATGAACTGCATTTATCATGGCAAGAATACGCAAAAATTTTAGAAAGATTAGATTTAGCATGTCATCAGTTTGACCATGAAACAATTCGTGAAATATTATTAACAACTCCTACAGGGTTTGCGCCAACAGACGGTATTTGCGATCTGTTGTATCAACAAACTGAAAAAAATTCTGACTCTGCAAAAAATGTTATCAAATTAGCGTAATAGAATACTTAGTAAACCTTAAAAATGTGGTTTATTTTATTAAAGGATTATAGATGAAAGTTGTTATCCCTGTTGCCGGGCTTGGCACGCGTATGTTACCAGCTACTAAAGCTATTCCTAAAGAGATGTTGCCGATAGTGGATAAGCCACTTATTCAATATATCGTTAATGAATGTGTTGCTGCGGGTGCTAAAGAGATTGTTTTAGTGACTCATGCCAGTAAAAATGCCATTGAAAACCACTTTGATAAATCTTATGAATTAGAGTCGACCCTTGAGCAACGTGTGAAGCGTCAACTGCTGGAAGAAGTGCAAAATATTTGTCCTAAAGATGTAACTATTTTGCATGTGCGTCAAGGTGAAGCTAAGGGCTTAGGGCATGCGGTATTGTGTGCAAAACCTTGTGTTGGTAATAACCCTTTTGCAGTGGTTTTACCTGATGTTATTTTAGATGAGTATACCGCTAACCAAAACACTGATAATTTAGCGGCAATGATTGCCCGTTATGAGCAAACTCAGGCTAGCCAAATTATGGTTGCACCGGTGCCAGATTCTGAAGTGCATAAATACGGTATTGCAGATTGTAACGGCGTTGATATTCAGCCAGGGGCATCGGCTAAAATTAACGCTATGGTTGAGAAACCTGAGTTGGGTAAGGCTCCATCAAACTTAGCGGTTGTTGGCCGTTATGTGTTATCTGACAAAATTTGGCCATTACTGGCGAAAACCCCTGCTGGTGCAGGGGATGAGATTCAGCTAACCGATGCTATTGATATGCTAATTGAGCAAGATACTGTTGAAGCTTTTAATATGACAGGTAAGTCCCATGACTGTGGCGATAAGCTGGGTTATATGGCAGCTTTTGTTGAGTATGGTTTGCGAGACAAAAAGCTTGGTGAGGACTTTAAGAAGCGTATTGCCAAGATGCTTTGATACGATTGGTTTTTATTGATGATGAAATGCCAGTAAATTTATTTTGCTGGCATTTTTGTTTTTTGGGATAGTGAGAGTAGATCCTGGCCCAAAAGCGTTGCCAGGATGACTGGTAGAGGGTGTTGCCAGGATTGCGGTTGAATAGAACATTGCCGGGATGACGGGTAAAGGGCGTTGCGACAACGTCGGTAGAATAGAACGTTGCAGGATGATGTTTAGGTTTTGTCATCCTCGAGTGCTTTTATCGAGGATCTGCTTTTTGTACTAAAGCAGGTCCCGGCTCACAAGCGTTGCCGGGATGACGAGTAGAGGGCGTTGCCGGGTGACGGGTATAGGGCGTTGTCGAGTGACGAGGATAGGGCGTCGTCGGGTGATGTTTTGGTTTTATCATCCTAGAGTGCTTTTATCGAGGATCTGTTTTTTGTATTAAAGCAGGTCCCGGCTCAGAAGCGTTGCCGGGATGACGGGTAGAGAGCGTTGTCGGGGGACGGTAGAATAAAGTGTTGCAAGGATGGCGGTTGAATAAAACATTGGCAGGGTGATGGTGTTTTGGTTTTGTCATCCTCGAGTGCTTTTATCGAGGATCTGTTTTTGTACTAAAGCAGGTCCCGGCTCAGAAGCGTTGCCGGGATGACGGGGAGAAGGCATTGCTGGGATGACGGGTAGAGGGCTTTGCCGGGATGACGGGGAGAGGGTATTGTCTGGTGATGTTTTGGTTTTGTCATCCTTGAGTGCTTTTATCGAGGATCTGGTTTTTGTACTAAAGCAGGTCCCGGCTCAGAAGCGTTGCCAGGATGACGGGGAGAGGGCATTGTCGGGTGATGGTGTTTTGGTTTTGTCATCCTCGAGTGCTTTTATCGAGGATCTGTGTTTTTGTACTAAAGCAGGTCCCGGCTCAGAAGCGTTGCCGGGATGACGAGTAGAGGGCGTTGTCTGGTGATGTTTTGGTTTTGTCATCCTTGAGTGCCTTTATCGAGGATCTGTTTTTTCTACTAAAGCAGGTCCCGGCCCAAAAGCGTTGCCGGGATGGCGGTGTTGTATTTCATATGAAAAAGCCGATACTTTATGGTTAAAGTATCGGCTTTTGACTGTATGGTAAATTCAATTAGATGTAATAGCTCAGGTGTACTAGCTCAGACTTCAGCTGAATTAGTACATTTTACAATAATAAGCCTGCGATGATCTTATGGCCGCTAATTAAAACTGGTCATTTAAATGTGCACAGCGTCCAAATTCAGCGCCTTTTTTCACGGCTTGAATGACTTGTTTAGGGAAGCTTAGCTCAACATCTTGGCCACCTTCACAAACGTAGGCTCTGTCTGCGTCAACATCGAAGGTAATTCTTGCACCGGCAATACCACCATAGATTTCAGAGCCATTTGCGCTGATACCAAATGGAGAATCCATCATTAATGATTGAGCCTCTGCTACACCTTGCTTAGCAAAGAACTTACCCGTACTCATCCAACCTGCACCTTCAAGATAGAAGCCGCCTGTTATGCCTGTTCTCACCGTACCACTTCGAACAGAGATAAGTGATAAATCATCGTTAGCATCCATTGCTAGTAATAGTGAGTATTTACCAAATGAATTCCACAGCATCTCTTTTGGATAAAGGTCACAATAATTATTTCCTACACGATCCAGTAGCGGAACATCTTCACAATGAACCAATCCACCGATATTTGTCACTTCGTCCGTTTTGGTATTCCAAATTTTAAAGCCTTCTCTTTGAGTGCCAAATCCAACAAATTGACCATCGGCTGAAATAACAGACGTTCCGTAGGCACCAAATTCGGTGTAAGTATCACGTAACTTACCGTTTACCCAAGCCACCTGGCCAAAGTTATTTGTTGTGCCGGTGATGACGCTTGAATCTTCTGAAATACGATCTGCTCGTACCCAAATTGTTCTACGGCCTTCTTGGTCACCATCCATCAAGATAACGTCTTTACTATTTCCCCATGAAGCGTCAACATATTTTAACTCTTCATTGAGTAATTTGGCTTTTCCTGTAATGGTGCTCCAAACAGTTGGTACACCAATAGTTCGGTCACTTAACGTTAGGCACTCATTTTCACCATTTAAGGGTAATTGAGAGGTACCAACTGCAAATTCGCCTTTACCATCTAAGCCCCAAATACTGGCAGATGATCTACCACTAGCGGTATTAATATTACAAGTACCGTTACTTACATCTTCAAGCGGAGTGATTTTTTGGTTATTTATGTGCCAAACAGCAGGGGTTTTAATACCACTTGCATTAAAGTCAGAAACTCCCACAGCTTTAGTGGCTGTTTTGTTCATCGCGGTATTAGCCGCTGATATCATTGGCACACCATTAATATCTTGAGGGAAGTTAATGATTTCTTTTTTGGTACTATCGTACATAAATAAGTATTCATTAATTGTACCCAATGCCTGTTTGCCATTTTTAGAGTGGTCAATAACAGTGGCATTGACTAAAGGGGTATATTGAATGCCATCGGTATAACCATTAAAGTGCATTTCTAGCTCTTTGGTTTGTCCTGCTTCAACAATAATCTCGGTAAAAGCACAATTGTTATCTTGAGAAGGCGACGATGACTCTCCTTCATTCCAATATTCTTGAACAGAAAGCACCGGTGTTGGCTCTGTTGGGTATCCGCCAGCTTTTATTGATTCAATATACAAGACATAACGCCCACCAGGAGTCAGTCCGTTGATGGTGAATTTACCATCAGGCCCAACCATTCCTTGAGTCATATTACCTGCTTGCTGAGTAATGACGTCTTCATAAGGGTTATCTAAGTTACGTGCAACAAGGTTAATACCTGAGAACTCAACACCTTCTTTGGTATATAAGGTGCCCGATATGCTGCCATATTCAGCTTTATAAGCTGGGGTAGGGTACAGGTCTGAAATATTAACGATATCATCTTTAATATTGACTGTGGCTTGCTCAGTACCTGCTGAAGAACGAGGGTTGATATAAGGGAACATGGTTTCTAACCATTGAGGGTTAGCTAATGCACCTTCCCACTGATTATTTTTATAGGTATTTACGCCCTCACAGCCTGGTACACCATCAAATTGAGGGTTAACGTAATTCGCTATATAGTACAAATGTCCATTAGCTTGTGAGTGAGACATGTTAATGGCATGACCAAACTCATGGGTAAATACACCGGCAATCATGTCACCTTGGGTATCTGTATCATCAACAAACCAGCCATTCATTAATGCGGTTGCTTCGGTAATTTCTCCCGTTTCTTCGTTAGCCCACTCTGGGAATGCGATACCCAAAACTGCATCACGTGGTACACCAAAGTATTGCTCAAGAATTTGTCCATCTGTGTCATAGTTCACCCAAAAACCATAACCATTTTCAACGTAATACACTTCGTCTACGTTAGTTTCATTCACATCGGCAATACCAATTTGGCTTTCAATCGTGCCTTTAATTTCCATTTGGAATGTTGAGGTTTCTACGTTAGTCCACTCAGCAATGGCCTTGGCAGTGATTAAGTTTGCTTGCTCGATTGATAGAAAAACGGTGCCATCGTAATCAACGGTATAAGCTTGGGCTTCACCACCGTCTTTTGTGGGATATATTGGCCCACCATCAGTCCAAACCGGAATTGGCCCTTTTGATGTGTCCCATTTGTAGGGTTCCATGGTTTTTTCATTGATAAACAACGGACCTGCGGCCAACGTGCTGGCTGAGAATAAGGTCAGGGCTAGACTTGCTGCAATTTTAGAGTATTTCATTATTATTGTGCTCCTGCTAATTTACCGACTAATCCCATGAATGCTGAATAATCTAATGCTTCAGAAGATGTAAGTAGGTTTTGTTGCTCAGGAGATAAAGCGGTCGCGTCCATTTCATCAAATAACCCTAAGTTTCCAAATTGATTACTGACATGACCATTGCTCACAACAAACTTTCCTTGAGCCAAACCAACGGTGGTTTGAAAACCAGTCATGGATGCTGGTTTATACATAAAGGCGACTACATGCTCACCTTTATTCCATTGGGCAAAGCCTTGAGGTGTCACACCCAGATAAACTTTACCATTGCCCATTGAACGAGGTTTTAATAAACCAAACTGACGAAAAGTATAGGTTGAATCCTGTTTTACCTTTCCTTTAGTGTCACTTGACACTTTTAAAGTCACTTCAGTGTAAGGACGTTTATTATCAAAACCATCGGTAACACTGAGCACTTCACCCACTAAAATACTTTGTGAGCTTTGAACTAATTGTTGTAAATTTTGCTTTTTCAACTTCATTGCTGAGGCTGATGAAGCTACGCATAGCGCGGTCAGAACAGTTAACACTGTTGTAACCTTTTTGAGTAGTCTTGTTGTTCTCATTAAACATGCTTCCTTGAGTATTATGATCATTTTCACCTGAAGATAGCGGTGAGTTTAAGCAGCGAATTAATCCAGTTGTATTCACTTAATTTATTATAATCAACAGCTTTTAAGCGATCGCCTTGTAATATCACATCAAGTTAAAGCCAAGATGCTGATGACGGGCTTTTTTATTGGTACAGCATTCGGTGCGGGTTTATAAAAACAATATAGAAACACTTTCGCAACAAAATAATGCCTTTGGATACACTTTGATACAGGTGGGGGAGGTGTCAGCTTGTTGATTATGTTGATTGAGAGGAATGAAAAGTAAGGACAAAATTGTCAAAAATGTCACCATGATTAGGTGGTTTGCATTTGTCAGCGCGTGATAGAGCTTTTATCACTAAAGCTTGGTAGAGTTTCTGTTGTCATTTACAATTACACTTTCATTTTTTATTAATGTTAGGTCGTTGTCTTTGAATATTTTAGTGACAGGTGGAGCAGGCTTTATTGGTTCAGCATTAGTCCGCTTTTTAATAAACAACACCCAGCATACGGTCATTAATGTCGATAAGCTTACTTATGCCGGTAACTTAGCTTCCATAGCTTCAGTGAGCGAAAACGTTCGTTATCATTTCGAGCAAGTGGATATTTGTAATCGAGAGGCAATGGTTGATATTTTTGCGCAGTATCAACCTGATTTAGTTATGCATTTAGCGGCTGAAAGTCATGTAGACCGTTCAATAACCACTTCAGCTGATTTCATTCAAACCAATATTATTGGCACCTACACTTTGCTTGAGGTGGCTCGGCATTATTGGCAAAACTTACCCGAGTCGAGGCAAAGTCAATTTAGATTGCATCATATTTCTACTGATGAAGTTTACGGTGATTTAGTTCATCCGGATGATATTTCCGATGACGCTACAGATAAACCACTTGCTTTGTTTACGGAACATACCCCATATCAACCCAGTAGCCCTTATTCAGCCTCAAAAGCATCAAGTGATCATTTAGTGCGAGCATGGCATCGCACTTATAATTTACCTATTGTTATTAGCAACTGCTCAAACAATTATGGCCCATATCATTTTCCTGAGAAGTTAATTCCATTAGTCATTTTAAATGCATTAGCAGGTAAGCCATTACCCATTTATGGCAAAGGTGAGCAAATTCGGGATTGGTTGTATGTTGACGATCATGTGCGTGCGCTATACAAAGTGGCGACTCAAGGGAAAGTCGGTCAAACCTATAATATTGGTGGCTATAATGAAAAGCGTAACATAGAAGTGGTTGAGTCAATTTGCCATATTTTAGATAAGCTTGTACCAAAATCATATTCATATTCAACGTTAATTACTTTTGTTGATGACCGAGCCGGCCACGACAAGCGATATGCCATTGATGCGTCTAAAATTCGTGATGAGTTACAGTGGCAGCCAGAAGAAACATTTGAATCAGGTTTGCTCAAAACCATTGAGTGGTATTTAACTCACCAAGACTGGTGTGAAAGCGTGCTGAGTAATTAAAAAGCTAACAGGTATTAAGTGTTAATTGACTCATTACTTACATTGAAATTTATTACTCAACATTAAGTTTATCGAGGGGCTATGAAAGGAATTGTTTTAGCGGGCGGAACGGGTTCTCGGTTGTATCCTATCACTCGAGGAATTTCTAAGCAGTTGATTCCTGTTTACGATAAGCCGATGATTTATTACCCGCTTTCAACCTTAATGCTTGCGGGTATTCAAGATATTTTGATTATTACTACAGCAGATGACCAAGCAAACTTTCAACGGTTATTGGGTGATGGTGCTGATTTTGGTATTAACATTACCTACGCGGTGCAGCATGCCCCCGAGGGGATTGCACAAGCGTTTATTATTGCTGAATCTTTTATTGGTCAAGACAATGTGTGTTTAGTGTTGGGCGATAACATATTTTACGGTCAATCATTTAGTCAAACACTGCATAAGGCGGTTCAGAAACAACATGGTGCGACCATATTTGGTTATCAGGTTAAAGATCCACAACGTTACGGTGTGGTCGAGTTTGACCAACAAATGAATGCACAATCAATTGAAGAAAAACCATTAAAGCCCAAGTCAAATTATGCAGTCACGGGGTTATATTTTTATGATCATCGTGTGGTGGAGTTTGCCAAAAAAATCAGCCCATCTGCTCGTGGAGAGCTTGAAATTACCGACTTAACGCAGCAGTATCTGCAAGATAAATCTTTAAGTGTTGAAGTGCTGGGCCGAGGCTTTGCTTGGCTAGATACCGGTACCCATGAAAGCTTGCATGAAGCCTCCTCTTTTGTACAAACTATTGAAAATATTCAAGGGTTAAAAATTGCTTGTTTAGAAGAAATTGCCTGGCGAAATGGCTGGTTATCTAATGCTGATGTACAACGCATTGCTCAGCCTTTGCTTAAAAATGATTATGGCCAGTATCTGCTTCGTTTGATTGAGGAAGCCTAAAGGTGAAGATTTTAATAACCGGGGCGAATGGTCAGTTGGGGCGGTCTATAATGGCGTGTTTTAATCAGCAGTTCCAAACGCATTCAAGCTTTGTAAATTGCGAAGTATTGGCTTTAAACCAACAGCAATTAGATATTACAGACTGTGATGCAGTTGAGCGGGTAATTAAGCAACTTCAACCTGACTACGTGATAAACACTGCGGCTTATACGGCGGTTGATGAGGCAGAAGAACATATTGATTTAGCTTATGCGGTGAATCATCAAGGTGCGCAAAATCTTGCTATCGCATGTAACAATATTGGTGCGACTTTATTTCATTTGTCTACTGATTATGTTTTTTCTGGCAATAAGTTAACTGAATATGTTGAAGATGATATTCCCGCGCCTGTAAACGTTTATGGTGCTAGTAAGTTGGCTGGTGAAAATGCGGTAAAACAACATAACCCAAAACATATTATTGTGCGCACAGCTTGGCTTTTTAGTGAGTATGGCGACAATTTTGTGCGCACGATGTTGAAGTTGGCTGGCCGCGAGAATCTTGATGTTGTTGATGATCAAATGGGCAAGCCAACTTATGCAGGGGATCTTGGTGTTGCGATATTTCAAATGATAATTCAGCTTAATAGCAACACTAATGCGCAGCAACAGAGTTTAATTAAGCAAAATAATGATTTGTATGGTGTGTATCATTTTAGCGGCTTACATCAGGTGAGTTGGTATCAGTTTGCTCAATGTATCTTTGCGAAGTTGGCTGAAGTAGGGAGTACTTCTCCTAGTCAACTTAACCTACCGAAAGTTCAACCTATTGATAGTCGTCATTATCAGACTAAAGCGGTTAGACCCAAAAATAGTCGATTAAATTGTGACAAAATAGCTAAGCACTTTGGAATACTCCCCAATGATTGGTCGTTAGCATTAACTCGAGTTGTCACGGCAATCTGGACTCAAAAATGAATGTGATAGATACCCAAATAGCAGATGTAAAAATAATTGAGCCGACCGTTTTTGGTGATGGAAGAGGCTACTTTTGTGAAACATGGAATCAACGCCAATTTGAACAGCGAGTAACGGGACAAGCGACGACATTTGTTCAGGATAATCATTCTAAGTCTGTCAAAGGCACGTTAAGAGGGCTTCATTTTCAACGTCAACAAACACAAGGGAAGCTGATAAGGGTTGTTTCAGGTGAGGTATTTGATGTTGCAGTGGATATTCGCCTTAATTCACCTACATATGGCCAATGGGTTGGGGTGCAACTTTCGTCAGACAATAAGCGCCAACTATGGGTGCCAGCCGGTTTTGCCCATGGTTTTTATGTATTAAGTGATTCTGCTGAATGTGTGTATAAATGCACTGATTATTATCATCCCGCATCTGAAGAAAGCATCGCTTGGAATGATGCTGATTTAGCCATTGAATGGCCACTTGATAACGTACCGCTGCTTTCAGCCAAAGATATGCAAGGGCAAGCTTTTGCGCAGGTTCAACCGCTTGTTTGATTAAAGCAGATCCCGGCTCAGAAGCGCTGCCGGGATGACGGGGTAAGAGGGCGCTGCCGGGATGACGTTTAATTCTAGTATTGCCAGGTTGACTGTGGAGAGCATAGCCGAGATTACGGTTTTTGTGGTTTTTTTGATTGTCATCCTCGAGGGCTTTTATCGAGGATCTGCTTTTGGGGTGATACCAAAGCAGATCCCGGCTCAGGAACGCTGCCGGGATGACAGTGGGAAGCGCTGCCGGGATGACGTTTAATTCTAGTATTGCCAGGTTGACTGTGGAGAGCATAGCCGGGCTTACGGTTATTGTGGTTTTTTTTAATTTGTCATCCTCGAGGGCTTTTATCGAGGATCTGCTTTTGGGGTGATATCAAAGCAGATCCCGGCTCAGAAGCGCTGCCGGGATGACGTGGTAGAAAGGCTTTTATCGAGGATCTGCTTTTGGGGTGATATCAAAGCAGATCCCGGCTCAGGAACGCTGCCGGGATGACGTTTAATTCTAGTATTGCCAGGTTGACTGTGGGAAGCATAGCCGGGCTTACGTTTTTTGTGGTTTTTTTGATTGTCATCCTCGAGGGCTTTTATCGAGGATCTGCTTTTGGGTGATACCAAAGCAGATCCCGGCTCAGAAGCGTTGCCGGGGTGACGGTCTTTGTGGGCTTTTTTAATTTGTCATCCTCGAGGTCTTTTATCGAGGATCTGCTTTTAGGGTGATTTTAAAGCAGATCCCGGCTCAGAAGCGCTGCCGGGATGACTGGGGGGAGCATTGCCGGGATGACGTGGTTGAAAGGCTTTTATCGAGGATCTGCTTTTCCACTACAGACAGTGCTGTAACTTAATCAATCCCTAAAAAGCCGCCGGTTTGATGGGCCCATAATTGACTGTAAATGCCTCCGCTGGCAATTAACTCTTGGTGTGTACCTTGCTCGACTATTTTTCCTTGGTCTAACACGATTAATCTATCCATGGCGGCGATGGTTGAAAGCCTATGGGCTATGGCTATAACGGTTTTGCCTTGCATGAGTTCATATAACGACTCTTGTATTGCGGCTTCTACTTCTGAGTCCAGTGCTGAGGTGGCTTCATCTAGAATCAAAATGGGGGCATTTTTTAATAACACTCTGGCAATGGCAATACGTTGACGCTGGCCACCTGACAGTTTTACGCCACGCTCACCTACCTGCGCATCTAAGCCTTTGTTCCCGTGAGGGTCTGTTAACTCGGCAATAAAGTCAGCTGCTTGGGCTTGTTCAATGGCTGCTAATAACTGTTCTTCGGTGGCATTAGGGTCACCGTATAGAATATTTTCGCGAATAGAGCGATGCAGCAATGAGGTATCTTGAGTCACCATGCCTATGTGGGCACGCAATGAGTCTTGCTGAACATCGGTTAGCTTTTGCCCATCAATTAAAATCTCGCCTTGTTCAACATCATGAAAACGCATTAATAAATTTACTAAGGTGGATTTACCGGCACCTGAACGACCCACTAAGCCGACTTTTTCGCCGGGTTTAATGTGTAAGTTTAATTGGTCAATAACTCCTGACTTTTCACCGTAATGAAAACTCACTTGTTTGAAGTCAATAGTCCCCTTATCAACGACTAAGGTTTTAGCATCGGTTTTATCTTCAATGGTAATGGGCTTTGATAGGGTGTTCATGCCATCGGTTACTGTGCCGATGTTTTCAAACAATGAGCTGATTTCCCACATGATCCATTGTGACATACCGTTTAACCGCAGGGCTAAGCTCACTGCAATCGCAATGGCACCAACGCTAATGGCATCGTCTGCCCATAACCAAATTGAAACCGCGGCTATGGTAAATGCCAGCAGGTAATTAATAATTTGCACCGATACATTGATCACCGTGACTAAGCGCATCTGACCATAAACAGTTTTTAAAAAAGACGTCATACTGTCTTTTGCGTAATCCGCTTCTTGTTGGGTGTGGGCAAACAGTTTGACGGTGGAAATATTGGTGTAACTGTCAACAATTCGGCCGGTCATACTTGAGCGTGCATCGGCTTGTTTAGCTGATATGGCTTTGAGCTTAGGAACCAGTTTCCATTGAATGGCCACATAAGCGAATAACCAAATTAGCATAGGGAGCATAAGCCGCAAATCAGCACTGGCTATCATGACTAGCATTGAGGTGAAATAGACCAAGATGTACATCAATACATCTAATAACTTCATAACCGTTTCACGCACGGCCAATGCAGTTTGCATGACTTTGGTGGCAACTCGTCCGGCAAAATCGTCTTGATAAAATGAAATACTTTGTTTGAGTAAATAGCGATGCGCCATCCACCGAATCGCCATTGGATAATTGCCTAATAAAGTTTGATAAACAATTGAGGCATGCAACCATACTAGAAAAGGAATAATGACTAATACAATAACCGACATACTGATAAGCGTGTCTGACTCTTCTTGCCATAAGGTGTCTGGGTTTTTAGTGACTAACCAATCAACTAGTTGCCCCATAAAGCCAAATAACGACACTTCTAAAATGGCCAGTAAGGCGGTTAACACCGACATCATAATTAAAGGTGCGCCAAACCCCTTGGTATAATGGCGGCAAAAGGCATACAGCCCTTTAGGCGGCTGGGTTGGCTCTTCAGGAGGCAGTGGTTTTACGAGTGATTCAAAAAACTTAAACATTTAAAACTCTAATTATTCAGTCAATATTCCGCTTAAGGATACCTTAACTGTCCAGATGGTTTGTAATTAAATTGGCAGCGTTTGTAAAAAATTGTATTAATTTATTGGGGGCGTTGAATATGTCTCGAGCCATACTAGGTAATTAACTAAGCAATAGGCAGCACAGTTATAACCAGTCAAACTATTGCGTTAGATTTAGTTTTTATCACTTTTTTATCTAGCGACTTAGTGATTAAAACGCATCAGAGCAGTGTTTGAGCTGCTTATTAACAAGAGAAATTAGTATGAATAACTTGTCAGGAACAACATATCATTCGCCAGTTATTGAAACCCATCTAACAAGCCCTGTAGGGCTATTAGCGTTAAAAGCGTCTTCTGTTGGATTAACCCATTTGACGGTGGTAGATCTTCAGCAGCAGTCAAGCCAAGTTACACCGCTATCAGAAACCTCAATTGTGCAAAAAGATAGTCAGCAATATTTAGAACAAGATATTACCCACGCTAAATCTCACATTAAAAATGTCCAAAAACAGCTAGATGAATATTTTTCAGCTAGGCGGAAAAGTTTTGACGCCCCCCTTGCCCCTAAAGGAACAGAATTCCAACAACAAGTATGGCAAGCATTGGCAGAATTACCCTTTGGTCAAACTTGCAGTTATGCCGATATTGCCTCAAGCATACATCGCCCCAAAGCGGTTCGGGCGGTAGGGGCGGCTAATGGCGCTAACCCTATCGCGATAATTGTGCCGTGCCATCGTGTGATTGGTAAAAGTGGCAAATTAACCGGCTATGCATATGGTTTAGAAATGAAACAGTTTCTATTAAATCTTGAGAGTCAATAACTTGGCTTTAGTGATTTTAGTAATGAACTTTTTGTTATCTTAGTTATACAGGATAAGGCAATTATTTCAGACTTAAGTTGCAAATTAAGGTAAAATCGACCGTTGGAATAATTGACTAAAAGACAACATGACACAAACTGCAGTTTTTACTGACTTCGGCTTATCACAGCCGTTATTAGCCAGACTTACCGAGTTAAATTATAACGATGCAACGCCTGTGCAGGCGGCGACGATACCTGCCATTTTACAAGGTAAAGATGTACTAGCGGGTGCTAATACCGGCTCTGGAAAAACCGCGGCTTTTGCGCTGCCAATTCTGCATGCTTTAGCTAGCGTTAAAGGTAAAAGCAGTGCTAAAGGCAATTCAGTCAGTTGTTTGGTTTTAGTGCCCACTCGTGAGTTAGCTAAGCAAGTTGCCGACAGTTTTACCTCTTATGCTAGCCACTTAAATGGCCAACTTAAAACCCTTGCGGTTTTCGGTGGCGTGTCGGTAAATACTCAAATGTTGGCGTTACGTGGCGGAGCCGATATTGTTGTGGCAACCCCTGGGCGTTTATTAGATTTAATTTCGTCTAATGCATTAACCTTAAATCAGCTAAGTCATTTAGTATTAGATGAAGCTGATAGAATGCTAAGTCTTGGTTTTACTGACGAATTAAAGCAAATTCTAGCCTTAATGCCAAAACAAAAGCAGACCTTATTATTTTCAGCAACCTTTCCTGAAGAAGTAAAATCTTTAGCGGCGGCATTACTAGAAAATCCACTTGAAATTCAATTGCAAAGTGCAGATACTAGCACCCTAGTACAGCGTGCGATAACCGTTAATAAAGAGCAAAAAACGGCACTGTTGGCTCATTTAATTAATCAGCACCAGTGGCGTCAGGTATTAATTTTTGCCAGTGCTAAAAATACTTGCAATCACTTAGCTCAAAAACTCGCAAAGCGAGGGATTAAAGCTGAAGTGTTTCATGGTGATAAAGCACAAGGTGCAAGAAATCGTGTGCTAGAGGCTTTTAAAGCTTCTGAAATAGAGGTATTAATAGCAACCGATATTGCCGCGCGCGGTATTGATATAGAAAAGCTGCCAGTGGTGATTAATTTTGATTTACCGCGCAGCCCGGCAGACCATATGCACAGAATTGGCCGAAGTGGTCGCGCAGGTGAGGTGGGCTTAGCCATTAGTTTATTGAGTCATGATGATTATCATCATTTCTCTGTTATAGAAAAAAAGAATAAATTTCGCCTTGAACGTGAGCAAATTGCCGGTTTTGAAGCGGATGAAAGTAGGCCTGAAGTTGAGGTTGCAAAACCCATGGCCAAACCAGCAGGGACGGGGAAAAAGAAACGTAAAAATCTTCCTCCAGTAAATAAAGATATCTGGACTAAAAATTAATTAAGTAGTGGTATATGAAGCATATTTTTTGGTTGATTGAAGGAAAACTTGCTGGGCGTAGTGGTCCAAACAAGGATGCATGGGATTTAACGGAACTTAAAGCCGCGGGGTTTGAAGCTATTGCGTCACTTAATAATGGCGAAATGTGTGACAGCGATGCAATGAAAGCATTAGGTATTGAACATCAAGTGTTTAACTTGCCTGACAATATCCCACCCGTTGAAGGCGATGTGGAAATATGTGCTGAAATTATGCCAAGGGTTCTTGAGTTTATTCGACATGCAGAAACGCAAGACAAAGCGGTTTTATTACACTGTCGCTCAGGTATTAATCGCACCGAATTAATGATGGCCTACTATTTAATGGAAAGTGGGGCGGCGCCAGTTCATGCGGTGAGTCAGGTAAGAAACGCCAGTGGTCTAGCATTTGACGCTGACGGCTGGGATCAGTTCGTTTATGACGTACTTTATCGGTTACAGTCGCCGTCAAATTAATCAATAGTTTTGATGGAGTAAGGAATGCTATCTCAACAAATACTCATAGTGTTTATGAGATATATGCTGTTAATGAGTCTAGCACTCCTTACTTTAAGCGGTTGCGCATCAAAAAATGTTTACCCCACAGCGCCGTTAGAATACCAACTGGCCAAACCTACCGATACACCACTTGCTAATTACCTTAATGCGTTACCTCAAATAGACACCCAAACTGGTGTGTATCCTTTAGGGGATGGGGTTGATGCGTTTGTTGCAAGACTCGCGTTTATTGAGTCTGCTAAGGTTTCGATTGATCTGCAATATTATCTTTTTCACGATGACGAAACAGGCAAAATTCTCACCTTATACTTGTATCGCGCGGCTCAAAGAGGCGTACGAGTGCGCTTATTGCTTGATGATATGGCGACCAAGGGCAAAGACTCAATTTTAAGTAAGCTGGTACAACATCCTAATATCAGCGTGCGGATATTTAATCCTGATAATGAGCGTACCTTCAGAACCCTTTCTTTTGTGCAAAACTTCAGTCGTTTGAATCATCGTATGCACAATAAGTCCTTTACTGTTGATAATCTCATTTCAGTGGTTGGCGGGCGCAATATTGGTGATGAATATTATTCGGCTAACGAGAATGTCGAATTTGGTGATTTAGATGTCTTGCTGGTGGGTGAGGTGGTGCCAGAAGTGTCTTTGCAGTTTGATTTATACTGGAATTCATCACAAGTTAGGCCTATTGAGCAACTTTACCCTTTAGAGGGAGAAGATAGCGTTCAAATCAATAGGGCTAATGAGCAATTTTTTGCTGACTACGAGACTGTAGTGGCAAATCATCCTTATGTTTATCGTTTAATCAAATCAACTTTATTACAAGATATCGTCAGTCATCAAATCGATTGGAACTGGGGCGGCGCTGAGCTGATGTACGATCCGCCCAATAAACTCAAAAACATTGACCAACCGTATTTACTTAATCAGTTGAATACTTTTTTTAGTGAAACCCAAGATGAAATATTAATTATTTCGCCTTACTTTGTGCCGACAGAGGCTGGGGTCACTGCATTAGTAAATGCAGTTAACTCTGGTATTGAGGTGACAGTTATTACTAATTCATTAGCCGCGACAGATGTGCTTGCGGTACATGCGGGTTACATGAATTATCGTCAACAACTGGTTGAGGGTGGGGTGACGTTATACGAAGTTAAAGCTTCACCAACGCGAAACAACAAGGGCAAAGCATCACAATGGCGAGGCAGTTCAAGATCAAGTTTGCACGCTAAGGTATTCGTTATTGACAATAAGTCGATTTTCGTTGGCTCATTTAACTTTGATCCTCGTTCTGCATGGTTAAATACTGAAATGGGTGTCGTTGTTGAACAGCCTCAGTTTGCGCAAACCTTTGCAAGTGTAATCAAACAGTCATTGACTAATAAAGTGTATCAAGTGGTAATTAAAGATGGCGATATTCAATGGTTAGATTTACAAACCCAGCAATATATCACCCAAGAGCCTGATAGTTCATGGTGGCAGCGATTTATGGCTAACACTTTATCTTGGTTGCCCATTGAGTCACAATTGTAAATGGCATTTAGTTTTCAGGCTAAATAACTGCTATATTTATCAAGTAATCATTTGCTTAGAAGGTACTCAATGGCAGCAACGGCAAGTAAAGCAAGTCAATCTCAAGGGCTACTGTTATTCCATTTGAATCATAGCCAGTTATTTGCCCTTGGCACGCTTAAAATCCGTGAGCTAGTTCCTTTCACTGAGTTAACCAAAATTCCTAATTCTCACCCCAGTATTATGGGCGCAGCGACCGTTCGCGGTGGCACTATTCCTGTCATTGATATGGCTGCTGCAATCGGCTTTCGCCCTATTGAAGAGGCTGAGCTAAAAAAGTGTTTTATTATCATTACCGACTGCCAACGGATGGTCATTGGTTTTGTGGTAAGAGCCATCGATAAAATTATTGAATGTAATTGGCGTGATATTGCGCCTCCTTCCAGTACCTTAGGTAAAAATGCTTATTTAACGGGCGTGACTCGTTTTGACGGACAATTGGTTCAATTGTTAGATGTTGAATTACTGCTATCAAAAATATTTCCCCATGATCCTAGCGTTAATCGCGCTATATTGACTGATGTGCAGCGAGAAAAACTTAAACCACTGAATATATTGATAGTTGATGACTCAAAAGTCGCCCGCAAACAGCTATCTGATGCGTTAGATTTAATGAATATTGGCTATGATGTCACCTCTAACGGCAATGATGCACTGGCTAAAATGGTTGATGCTGCTAATAACAAAAAGGCTATAGACTTATTGGTCAGTGATATTGAAATGCCTGGGCTAGATGGTTATGAATTATCGTTTGAAGTTAAAGATAATCCTGCTATTGCCAGTGCGTATATTATTTTGCATACCTCGTTATCCAGTGAAATTAGCTTAAGTCAAGCAAAACAGGTGGGGGCTAATGAAGCACTAACCAAGTTTGACGCCAAAGAGTTAATTGAAGCGATGCTGCGTGGCGCTGAATCTTTAAACCAATAGAGTGCTAGCTTAGATAACCACCAGACATGTTTAGTAAATGTGGCTGGCTTGAGAATTAATGGTAATAATCTTTGGCGATTAATGCTGTTTACTAGACATCCCCCTCGTCATACTGCTATACAACCTCTAAGTCTGTTGTAATAAAAATACAGACACAATAAAAAATAAATTGAAGGTCAAGTAATGAATCAAAATCCATCACTGTTAGCGCGCATCGCTAACGGTAGCCTCGTGCTACAAATTATTGGCGGTATAGTTCTGGGTGTTATTCTGGCAACTGTGTCTACTTCTGGCGCGGCACAAGCCGGTATTTTAGGGGACTTGTTTGTTGGGGCGTTAAAAGCCATTGCGCCAATATTAGTTTTTGTTTTGGTCGCATCATCTATTGCGAACCAAAGGAAAGACAGCCAAACCAATATGCGTCCTATTATCAGCTTATATTTAATTGGTACCTTAGCGGCCGCATTTACCGCCGTGCTGTTTAGCTTTATGTTCCCTACCACATTGTTATTAGCTACAGGTATTGAGGGCTCGAACCCGCCTCAAGGCATTGGTGAAGTGCTACATACTTTAGTGTTTAAGCTGGTGGATAACCCTGTTAATGCGTTAATGACGGGCAACTATATTGGTATTCTTGCTTGGGGGATTGGTTTAGGTGTGGCAATGCATCATGCTAGCGAAAGCTCTAAGCGTATGTTGGCCGACCTAAGTGATGGCGTTTCAACCATTGTGCGTTTTGTTATTCGTTTAGCCCCGATTGGTATTTTTGGTTTAGTGGCGTCAACGTTCGCTTCAACGGGCTTTTCAGCACTTGCAGGTTATGCGCAATTATTGCTGGTTTTGGTAGGTGCGATGTTATTTATCGCGTTAGTGATCAATCCATTGATTGTATATATCAAAATTAAACGTAACCCGTACCCGCTAGTGTTTAAGTGTTTACGTGAAAGTGGCGTAACCGCTTTCTTCACACGTTCAAGTGCGGCAAATATTCCAGTTAATATGTCGTTGTGTGAAGAATTAAAACTTCATAAAGATACTTATTCAGTGTCTATTCCTTTAGGTGCCACCATTAATATGGGCGGTGCAGCAATTACTATTACGGTGCTAACGCTTGCTGCAGTGCATACTTTAGGTATTCAAGTTGATTTTATGACTGCCATTTTACTTAGCGTCGTTGCAGCTATTTCTGCTTGTGGTGCGTCAGGTGTTGCGGGTGGTTCGCTGTTGCTTATTCCGTTAGCTTGTAGCTTGTTTGGTATTTCAAATGATGTGGCGATGCAAGTGGTTGCGGTTGGCTTTATTATTGGTGTGATTCAAGATTCTGCAGAAACCGCATTGAACAGTTCAACTGACGTGGTGTTTACTGCTGCAGCGTGTGAAGCGGCTGAGAACAAAGCATCAGCTTAATTTGAAATAACTTTAGTTATGAACTAAAAATGCCGAAGTAATTATTACTTCGGCATTTTTGTTTTAGTGGGTTTGTGGCTGGAGCTTTTTAATCAAACCGATGCTCAGGGCTGTTTATTAGAATCGCTCAGGGCTGTTTACTAGAAATGCTCAGGGCTGTTTACTAGAATCGCTCAGGGCTGTTTACTAGAAATGCTCAGGGCTGTTTATTAGAAATGCTCAGGGCTGTAAAAAGTCATTTCTTTTTGGCTATATGGATGAGTGATGATTAATGACTTGGCATGTAGCTTTAGCCGAGGGCTGGCATTAATCACTTGCTCATTTCCATAAAAGGTATCACCTAAAATAGGGTGGCCGATAGCCAGCATATGGACTCTAAGTTGATGGGTACGGCCTGTTTGTGGGTAAAGCTCAACTAAGGTTGAACCGGTGCGATGTTGTACAACCTTATAATCTGTAACCGCGGCTTTACCGTCTTTGCTTACCTGTTGAAAAGGTGGGTTATCTTTTTCAGGAGCTAAA
The DNA here is from genome assembly GCF_023284065.1 of Shewanella gaetbuli. GTDB lineage: Bacteria > Pseudomonadota > Gammaproteobacteria > Enterobacterales > Shewanellaceae > Shewanella > Shewanella gaetbuli. The sequence continues at coordinate 583,665 of NZ_JAKIKP010000001.1, forward strand.
GAAAAATCAATATGGCCAGTGTCTTGAGCAACAATTCCTGCCACTTCAGCAATATAGACTTTTTTGGCTAAACGGTTTTGAAACTGGGTTTTTAGATGTGACTCTGCTTTTTTATTGCGAGCAAATATCACCACACCTGAGGTATCACAATCTAATCGATGAACTAAAATTGCGTCGTTATAACGTTGTTTAACGCGATTAATCGCACAGTCTTGGGTATTTTCAGCGCGACCGGGATTAGATAACAGCCCTGAAGGTTTATGGATAACAATAATATCTCGGTCGATATAACGAATATCTAGCCAAGGTAACGTTGGCGGATTATAGGTAAAAATATGCATTAAAAGTAACTCGCTGCCCATAAACGAAATTTAAGTCCCCAGCTGGTGGTGACGCCAGAGGTAATAAAACGAATTTGATGATTTTTATCAACAATATAAATAGCGGGGAAGGCGTTTGCGCCCCACTGTTGTGAAAGAGTGTCAGTTGCTGGAGGTATTGACGCTTCATTTATCACAGGAAAATCTAAACCATTCTGTTGCATATAATGGCTAATATCTTGATTTGAGCCTGACGCAACTGCAATAGAAATTACCTGGTATTTATCTGATTTTGCCACGCTATTAACCATTGGAGAGGTCACTTTACATACGGCGCACCAAGTTCCCCAAAAATAGACTAATGTTGGGGTGGTTTGGCTTAATTGAACTGTGTGATGGTTAATAGTTGTTGCGTTAAGAGCTGGTGCTGTACCAGTTATCATGTCGCGTTGCAGGTAACTGGCAATGGCAAATAAAATCAGCGCAACTACACCAATATCTCTGAGCTGTTTTAGCCAGAATGATTTGGTCTTGAGCCGCTGGCTAAATGTCGGTTTATTTAGCATATTCATCAATCAATATTATTACAGTTCAGCTACTCGTTATTCTGGCAAGTATTCTGCTGGAGTTTTACGGCTATAAATACGTGAATAAGCCATAAGTTGTGGGTAAAAAGTTCTAAATGCAATTTCAATGTCGACATACAGTTTATCGACGTCTTTTTTCGCATGATCAAATAGTTCAGGTTTTGACAACCTTCTGCTCACTCCTTCAATGGCTTTATCTAATCCTTGTCGGGTTTGATAACTTGTTAACCAGTCTTGCTGAACAATGTTAGGAATAATATTTTTTAAAGCTTCAGGTAAATCAGCGGTTTGTTGCATGCATTGATATGCTTTTTGAGTAAAGCTGGCTAATGATTGGTGGTGATATTCGTCCCAGTAATAAGCTAAATAATGGTCAAAGGTGAGATCAATTAATATCGGTGCAACTCGGCGAGAGGTTTGTGGAAATAGCTTCAATAAGTCTGAAATGATTTCATGAGAGTCTGTAACGGTATCTATTTGTCTGTGTAACCAAATTCCCTGCTGCAAGTGCTTGGGGTGGTCAGAAATGCTGCCTTTTGCGAAATCGCCAGCTAAATTAGCTGTTAAGTGGGTGTCGCTAATATCGGCTAAATGCAAATGGGCTAAAAAGTTCATTATTTGGGCTTCTTTTTTGTAAATTTTACAGTATGATAACAACTAAACTATTAAAAAGTAGTGTTTTAAGGCCTTATTACTGTACCACAGTCGGTAAGTGGCCTAAATAATTAAAACCTGTGTTTGTTATCATAATATAAGCGTAATTTGATACGCTTGGCGTTCAATTTCTACCTTTAGTAATACTGTTTGGGATCATGGAAGATGAAAAACTGGCTAAATAAATTCTTAAGGCGTGAGCCTGCACCTGTGCGCAATAAAGTGCAGGTTGACCTGCATTATCATACACATCAATTTAGTATGGATGACTTTAAAAATGCTAAATTGCCACCCGTCACTGATGATGTGGCTTTGTCTTGTGACGATACCCCAAGCCATTCGACTGCCAGCTCATCGGATGCTAATTCAACAAAATAATTCGCTAAACTTGATCTTAATCTACTCTCGCCATAGACTAGCGGCCGTTTTTGACTAGTTGAGATCTTAATATGCGTGTCACCGACTTTTCGTTTGAATTGCCTGATGAATTAATTGCTCGTTACCCAACAGAGCAACGTAATGCGTCACGCCTATTAACCCTGAATGGTCAAAATGGCCAGTTAGCAGATAAGCAATTCACTGATTTACTTGAGTTAATTAACCCAGGTGATTTAATGGTATTTAACAATACCCGAGTGATTCCAGCGCGTTTGTTTGGTCAAAAATCAACTGGTGGCAAGTTAGAAATTCTTGTTGAACGTATGCTAGATGATAAACGAATTTTAGCCCACGTCCGAAGCTCAAAATCTCCCAAAGTCGACAGCATTATTAATTTAGATTCTGGTTATCAAATGAAGATGGTTGCACGCCATGACGCTTTATTTGAATTAGAACTCCTTGCCGACAACACTTTGTTAGCGGTACTGGAAGAAATTGGCCATATGCCGCTTCCTCCTTATATTGATAGACCTGATGAAGATGCCGACAAAGAGCGCTACCAAACGGTGTATAACCAAAAGCCAGGTGCGGTTGCCGCGCCAACTGCAGGACTTCATTTTGATGATGCTATGCTGCAAGCGTTAAAAGACAAAGGCGTTAATATTGCCTTTGTGACTTTACATGTGGGGGCAGGCACTTTCCAACCTGTACGTGTAGATAACGTACTTGAGCACAAAATGCACTCAGAGTGGGCGGAAGTACCTCAAACGGTTGTTGACCTTATTGCACAAACCAAAGCCGCAGGTAACCGTGTTGTTGCTGTTGGAACAACGTCAGTACGTTCATTAGAAAGTGCTGCCAAGGCATGTGGTGATGCCCCCCTAACCGAGTTTAGTGGTGATACTGATATCTTTATCTACCCAGGGTTTAACTTTAAAGTGGTTGATGCAATGGTGACGAATTTCCATCTTCCAGAATCAACGTTAATCATGTTATTAAGTGCATTTGCGGGTTATGACGAAGTCATGCACGCTTATCACCATGCTATTGAGCAGAAATATCGCTTTTTTAGCTATGGCGATGCCATGTTTGTGACGAAAAAAGCCCCCTAACAGGCAAAATTGATTTAAAATAAGCGCCCACTGATATGTGGGCTTTTTTATCGAACTTTTTGGGAATTTGATTATCTTCACTTGAAGTATCAATATTTGCCCTCATTACTATTTAAACTTAACTCGAGTTAAGTTTAGTTAACAACAACGAGTCAGACTGTTTATCTGGCAAGGTGAATTATGAAATTTGAATTAGATACTACAGACGGACGCGCCCGTCGCGGTCGTTTAGTGTTTGAACGCGGCACCGTTGAAACACCTGCTTTTATGCCGGTAGGAACCTACGGTACGGTTAAAGGTATGACCCCAGAAGAAGTGCGTGCTACAGGTGCAGACATTTTATTGGGTAACACCTTCCATTTATGGTTACGCCCTGGTGAAGAAATCATGCGCAAGCATGGCGATTTACATGACTTCATGAACTGGCAGCGTCCTATTTTAACTGACTCTGGCGGATTTCAGGTGTTCAGTTTAGGTGATATTCGTAAAATCACTGAAGAAGGGGTGCATTTTCGTTCGCCAATTAACGGTGAGAAAATCTTTTTAGACCCTGAAAAGTCGATGCAAATTCAAAATTCATTAGGCAGTGATGTGGTCATGATTTTTGACGAATGTACGCCTTACCCTGCAACGCATGATGAAGCACGTAAGTCGATGCAAATGTCATTACGTTGGGCACAGCGCTCACGTGACGAGTTTGACCGTCTAGAAAATCCAAATTCGTTGTTTGGTATTATTCAAGGTGGCGTGTATGAAGACTTACGCGACGAGTCAATTGAAGGCCTTACCAATATCGGTTTTGATGGTTATGCCGTTGGTGGCTTAGCGGTAGGTGAACCTAAAGAAGATATGCACCGCATTTTAGAGCATGTTTGTCCTCAGTTACCTGATGATAAACCTCGTTATTTGATGGGTGTCGGTAAGCCGGAAGATTTAGTTGAAGGTGTTCGCCGTGGTGTTGATATGTTTGACTGCGTTATGCCAACGCGTAACGCTCGAAATGGTCACTTATTTACCAGCGAAGGGGTGATTAAAATCCGCAATGCTCGTCATCGTGATGATACATCGCCGTTAGATGAAAAGTGTGATTGCTATACCTGTAAAAACTATTCACGTGCGTATTTATATCACTTAGATCGTTGTAACGAAATTTTAGGTGCGCGATTAAACACCATTCATAACCTACGTTACTACCAAATGTTGATGGAAGGTTTGCGTGGGGCGATTCAGACAGGTACATTAGACGACTTTGTAAAAGACTTCTACACCAGTTTGGGCCGTGAAGTACCAGAAGTACCTGAGTTAAAAGATTAATTTTTTATTTTAGTTTAATTAATACATAAGAAGAGAGAACTATGTTTATTTCAAATGCATATGCAAACGCGGCTGGCGCTCCACAAGGTGGCGGTACTATGGAATTAGTGTTCATGCTAGTCATGTTCGGCTTAATCTTTTATTTCATGATTTTCCGTCCACAGTCAAAGCGTGTTAAAGAGCACAAAAACTTAATGGCTTCTATTTCAAAGGGCGATGAAGTGCTAACCAGTGGTGGGATTTTAGGTAAAGTGACTAAGATTAGCGACGAAAATGATTACGTGTTATTAGCGATTAATGACAATAATCAAATTACGATTAAAAAGGACTATATCTCTGCAGTGCTACCTAAAGGTTCTATTGCATCGCTATAAGCCAAGAGGGCATCAGAGTGTTAAATAAATACCCTATGTGGAAAAACATCATGGTGATATTAATTATCGCCGTTGGTGCTTTTTATGCTATTCCCAACCTTTTTGGTGAAGATCACGCCGTTCAGGTTGTGGCAACTCGCGGAGCTGAAGTTACTACTGCAACTCAAGCAACGGTACAAGACATACTTGAGAGTAAAGGCATAGCGGTGAAACGCTCTGAGCTCGAAGATGGTCAATTACTTGTTAGAGTGGGTGGTGCTGAAGAGCAGTTAGTGGCTAAAGAAGCCATTGCTGAAGCCTTAGGCACCAACTATACCGTCGCGTTAAACTTAGCGCCTGCAACCCCTGAATGGCTTGAAGCCATGGGTGGTTCACCTATGAAGTTAGGTCTTGACCTTCGTGGTGGTGTTCACTTTTTAATGGAAGTGGATATGGGCGAAGCGATTCGCAAAATGGAAGAAGCGAAAATTGCTGATTTTCGTACTCAATTGCGCGAAGAAAAAATTCGTTATGCCGGTGTTCGTAAAACACCAAAAGGCATCGAAATTAAATTCCGTGATGAAGAAACTGTTGCTAAAGCTGAGCGTTACTTAAAAACGCGCAGCAACGATATGGTTTTCTCTGAAGACATTTCTGCCAACAACTTCTTATTAATTGCGCAAATGAGTGAAGCTTATTTAAAGCAAATTAAAGAAGAAGCCTTACAACAAAACATTACCACTATTCGTAATCGTGTGAATGAATTAGGTGTAGCTGAGCCAGTGGTTCAACGCCAAGGTGCTGAACGCATTATTGTTCAATTACCGGGTGTACAAGATACCGCTCGTGCCAAAGAGATTTTAGGGGCTACAGCGTCTATCGAATTCCGTATGGTTGATGATCAAGCTGACCCAGCAGCGGCTGCTAGTGGTCGTGTTTCTGCTGCATCTGAAGTGTACCAGCGTCGTGGTGGTGGTGTTGCAGTGCTTCGTAAAGAAGTGATGCTTACCGGTGACCATATTACCGGTGCACAGCCTACTTTTGACGAATATAGCCGTCCGCAAGTGGCTATCAATCTTGATGCCAAAGGCGGCAACATTTTCTCAAATGTGACCAAAGATAATATTGGTAAGCCAATGGCGACCTTATTTATCGAGTATAAAGACAGTGGTAAGCGCAACCCTGATGGCAGCGTGAAAATGACCAAGATTGAAGAGGTTATTTCGGTTGCTACTATTCAAGCGCGCTTAGGTCGTAACTTTGTTATTACCGGACTTGAGCATAAAGAAGCCCAAAGCTTAGCGTTATTACTACGTGCCGGTGCGCTTATTGCGCCAGTAACCATTGTTGAAGAACGTACTATTGGCCCTAGCTTAGGTGCAGAAAACGTTGAAAACGGCATGCAAGCGATGATTTGGGGTATGGCAGTTGTATTAGTGTTCATGCTGATTTACTACCGTGCATTTGGTGTTATCGCCAATTTAGCCTTGATGGCTAACTTGATTATGGTTGTTGGTGTGATGTCAATGATCCCAGGTGCGGTATTAACCCTTCCGGGTATTGCCGGAATGGTATTAACCGTGGGGATGGCGGTAGATGGTAACGTGCTGATTTATGAGCGTATCCGTGAAGAATTGTTAGCGGGCAGAAGTGTTCAGCAAGCCATTCATGAAGGTTATGCTAATGCATTCTCAACCATTGCTGATGCTAACATTACGACCTTTATGACGGCGCTGATTCTATTTGCTGTGGGTACAGGTGCAGTAAAAGGCTTTGCTGTCACGTTAATGATTGGTATCGCAACGTCTATGTTTACCTCTATTGTAGGTACTCGTAGCATTGTTAATGCGCTTTGGGGCGGTAAACGTCTTAAATCGTTATCAATTTAAGGAAGAGGTTGAACATGTTTCAGATTTTTTCAGTAAAAAACACTATCAACTTTCTTCGCCATGCAGCGCCGATTAGTATGCTGTCTATGTTGTTGGTTATTGCCTCATTCGTGTCTTTAGGCACCAAAGGCATTAACTGGGGACTCGACTTTACCGGTGGTACCGTGGTTGAGGTTGAGTTTTCTCAATCGGTCAATTTAGATGATTTGCGTGCTCAATTAACGACACCGAATACTGAGGGTGCAGTAGTACAAAACTTTGGTTCAACCAGAGATGTATTATTCCGCTTACCCGTTAAAGAGGATGTTAAAAGCGATATTCAGGCTGGCGAAGTGATGGACGTAGTTAAGTCTATTGACGCTAATGCTGAGCAAAAACGCGTTGAGTTTGTTGGCCCTCAAGTAGGTAAAGAACTGTCTGAACAAGGCGGTTTAGCGGTTATTGTGGCGTTAATCTGTATTTTGATTTACGTTTCATTCCGCTTTGAATGGCGTCTTGCTGCAGGGTCGGTAGCGGCACTTGGCCATGACGTTATTGTTACTTTAGGGATATTCTCGTTTTTACAGCTTGAGTTTGACTTAACCGTATTAGCAGGTTTGTTAACCGTTGTGGGTTACTCGCTCAACGATACGATTGTGGTATATGACCGTATTCGTGAAAACTTCTTGAAAATCCGTAAGGGTACTCCAGAAGAAGTGGTTAACCAGTCAATCACTCAAACCATGAGCCGTACTGTAATTACTACAGGAACAACATTAATTGTAGTGGCAGCCTTATTCTTAAAAGGTGGCACAATGATTCATGGTTTTGCCACAGCCTTATTATTAGGTATTTTTGTGGGTACATACTCCTCTATTTATGTGGCAAGTTTTCTGGCCATTAAACTGGGTATTAATCGTGAACACATGATGCCGGTTGAAATTGAAAAAGAAGGTGCTGATCAGCCTCCAATGATGCCTTAATCATTGCAACGTTGAGCATTAAAAAACGCCGTTTTAGGGAACTAAAACGGCGTTTTTATTGGCTATGATTTAAATCTAGTTGATTTTTAATTTAGTCTAATTTTGTTTGCATTAGTCTCTCGGTGACTCCATCTGAATCTGGCAATTAATTAACTCTCAGTGTTAATTATGACCAAATGACATAAAAAACCTGTTTAATATACAAATTGTTAACTGTGTTAAAGATGACGGTTAAATTATATTTTGACATTTTATCTATAAATTTATGAATATTAACATTGGGTAAGTGTCTGTTTATCAATGTTTTACGATTAAATTTGTTAAATGGCTATTGAAGTGTAGCGGCTGCGACATAAACCGAATTTTTGCCTGTTATCATTTTGTTAAAGGTTGGCCTGTTAACGACTCGACAGTGATTCACTTTGCCAGTAGGATGTTGAAAGCTCTAGTTAATGGGATGATGTATCGTATTCTTATTCGAAGACTGCGAATAATATTATCAGTGAGTTCTGCGTAGTAGGATAATAATAATGGAACAACAAAAAGTATTATTAACAGGGGGTAACCTTCTTCAAGCTCATACTTGGAAAGGGTTACTTGAAACCAGTGGCATAGGGGTTGATTTACGCGGTGAAGCTTTGATGGGCGGCGTGGGTGAGTTACCTGTTGATATGCAAACCGTTGAGTTATGGATAGATGCTGAACATTTGCCCGCAGCCAAAAATTTACTCGCCAATTTAGACGTAGTACACCCTCAATGGCAATGCGTACAATGTAATGAAGTGAATGATGGTAGCTTTGAATTATGTTGGCAATGTAGTTCACCTCGTAGTGAACAACACAACTAATCTTTTTATAGTCATTTTTAAGTATTCAGTATTCAGTATTTAGGAGGCTTTATGCAAGCAAACTCTGCATTTGCGCAATTAGTCGGTTCAGTAAAAGATAAAGTAACACCAATAAGTATTGGAGAGTTTCAGCAGCAAGATCATTGGCAACTTGTCGATGTTCGTGAAGATAGCGAATGGTTACAAGGCCACTTACCTAATGCAAAGCATGTTAGTAAAGGCATGATTGAGTGTGAAATAGAAAGTCGATTTCCAGATAAAGCTTCGCCAGTATTGCTATATTGCGGAGCGGGCCCTCGTTCGATTTTAGCGGCTTATAATCTTCAACTTATGGGGTATACCCAAGTTGCTTGGTTAGAAGGTGGTTTCAAAGCTTGGCTACAACATCAATTTCCAGTGGTAAAAGACTAAGTGCAATATTTTCCTTTATTTGTAGATACTAAAAATTTATCTGTTTTGATTGTGGGTGCGGGTGAAGTGGCAAGCCGTAAGTTAGATTTACTGGCTCGCACAGAAGCTGAAATTCATATTATTGCCCCTGATATTGCTGATGACATTAAGGCTTATCATCAACAAGGCCGAATTACACTCTCTTGCAGAGAAGTCTCTGACAGTGATATTGCTGACTACGACTTGATTTATTTAGCGACAGCTAACGAGCAGCTTAATATCGATTTAGCTAATATCGCCACCAGTAAAAATATTTGGGTTAATGTGGTTGATAACCCAAAATATTGTCGCTTTATCACCCCCTCTATTGTCGACCGTGGACGTTTAATCGTGGCTATTAGCACCGCAGGAGCTGCGCCAGTATTTGCTCGTACCATTCGTTCAAGACTGGAAACTATACTGCCTCAATCACTTGCTCCATTATTTGATTATGTGGCTGGTAAGCGTCACGAGGTACAAGCAAAGTTAGTCAATGGTAAAGATAGACGATTATTCTGGGAGCGTTTTTTCAATTTAAACCAAGATAGATTTGATAGTCGTACAGAACAGCATTATATAGATGCTTACAGCAGTTATAACAGCAGTGGAGAGTTACTGCTGCTGGATGAAAATGTGACTGCAGAATTACTGCCTATTGCAGCAATGCCGTTACTTCAAAAGCTGGATACTGTATTTATTGAAAACAGCCTAGATGAGCAAACTAATGAACTGTTACGCCGAGATGCCTCACGTAGTGCGCTGCCCGCTTTAAGTGTTATTACCGAGCAGTTTGAGCGAGGTGAGCGGTTACTTATTGTGGCAAGTACTGAAAAGATTCTCACGTTGAAATCACACTTCCCAATGGCAAAGCACCTTCGACCCGGTGCGTTATAGCAGTTTGAGTCATTTACATATACAACCCAAGGCGAGTGTAGGTTACACTCGCTTTTTTATTTTTAAGAGATCCCCATGGCACTTAAATCAACCGTATACAAAGTTAACCTGCAAATTGCAGACATGGACAGACATTATTACGCAGAGCACGCGTTAACCATTGCGCAGCATCCGTCAGAAACCGACACTCGGATGATGGTTCGTTTATGCGCTTTTGCATTAAATGCCAGTGAATCACTGCAATTTAGCAAAGGCTTGTGTGTGGATGATGAGGCTGAATTATGGGATGTGGATTTGTCGGGTGTTGTTCAACTTTGGGTTGAATTTGGTCAAGCTGATGAAAAATGGTTACGTAAAGCCTGTGGTCGTGCTAAGCAAGTGATTTTATATACTTATGGTGGTAGAAGTGTGCCGATTTGGTGGCAACAAAATCAGAGTGTGTTAAGCCGTTTTCAAAATTTATCAGTGGTTAATCTTCCTGAAGAAGCCGTTGAGCAATTAGCCCAATTTGTGGGCCGTAATATGGCAATTCAGGTGAATATTAATGAAGGACAAGTTTGGTTGTCTGATAACGATAATAGTGTGCTAATTGAGCCAGAAAAGCTCATGTAAAACATAACCAGAGTAATGTTTTTTAATAAATACAAGGATGTAATTTGAACTTTCATATTCGTAAAGCCAGATTATCTGACGCTCAACAAGCCTTTGATATTCGTAATCGAGCCATTATGTCTCAATGTATTAGTGCTTATGGTTTAAAGGCTATGCAAAAGTGGACTGATGGAGATTTGCCGTCAGCTTTTGCTGAAGCATTTGCGGCAAATGGCTATGTGATGCTTAACTCATCAAACACCATAATTGCTACTGGGATGATTGATTTACAGCGTGGGTTTGTTGATGCTTTATTTGTTGAGCCAGATTATCTCAATTTAGGAATAGGCCGAAAAATGCTTAACTACTTGGAGCAATTAGCGCTTAATAAGGGGGTTAAGCAACTTACCCTTGAGTCGACTCTAAATGCGAAGGCATTTTATCAAGCCTGCGGTTTTATGGGGGATGAGGTTAGTGTTTATCATTCACCAAGAGGGTTTGATTTAGACTGTGTTGTGATGACAAAACAGCTGTAATCCCTTTATGTTAGTACTCACTAACTATCTATCTATCTATCTATTGTTTGTACTATTTCACCTTGTATCATTATCGCTTTTTTTGCTTTGGTATTATTTTCAACTTTGATGTAATTGACCTGATAACCAATCGCTTTAGTAATTGATAATGTATATTTTTTTAGATGGGTTAATGTTTAATAATATTCATTAAAATAATAGTTTTTAATTGTGATTAATCATTAGGCGGTTTACTTTTCGTTATGGTAAATCTTGCTCCGTTTTAGGTGGCAAACCTTATCTTTATATTAGTTAGGGGAGTTCATTTATGCTTATCAACGGAGAATGCTCATGTTATCAAAATCTGTCATTATTGCAGCCTTATGCTTAACCTGCTTGCCTGCTGTGGCTCAAACCACCGTACCACAACAAACAGAGCAACAAGGGTTTTATGTGGGTGGTTTGATTAACAATATGGAGTTAGATTTAAAAGAAATAAACGAAGATGCAGTAGGTGTTGGCATATATGGCGGGTATCGCTTCAATGCTTGGTTAGGGGTAGAGGCTAATCTCTCAGATGGCATTAATTTTATTGATGTAAGCTTATCAACCACTTCGATTGCGCCAACCTTTATTTGGCAGTTTAATCCGACTTTTTCAGGTTTGTTAAAGGTAGGACCAACCTATATTCGGTCTGCTGCTGGACTTTCTGGCTATAAATACAAGATTAGCAACCATGCCGAGTTTACCGGAGTTGGGGTGGTTTATGGTGTGGGGCTTAATGCGTCCATTACCGATCACTTAGTGATCAGAGCAATGTATGAGCGAAGTGAAGGTAAGCTTGAGTCAGATATCCAACCCACTCCTGATTTTACTCATGTGGTTCAGCAGTTAAGCATTGGTTTACATTATCAATTTTAGATTTGTGTGTGAGCGTTTTGGCGTATTGCAAACTCAATAGCTGGAAAGACCTATAAATAAAAAGGTCACATTATTACAATGTGACCTTTCATATTTAAGCAGAACAGGGTTACAAAGGGTTATGGCTTTGCTTCTACTAAAGCATTAAAACCACCAGCATTCATTGACTGACTATAACCGGCTTCAGTTAAGGCATTATCTGCAATCCCGCTTCTGCGGCCACTACGGCAATACAGTACAATAGGGCTGTCTTTAGTGAGATTTAATGCGTTAACACCTTCAACAATTTCTTCAAAAGGAATATTAATCGCGCCTTCAATATGGCCTGCAGCAAATTCGTTTGCGGTTCTCACATCAATGACTACAGCTTGTTGTTCTATTTGTTTCCATGCCGACTCGGCATTAATGTCTTTGGCATTAACATGTGCAGATAACCCTAGCACACCTGTCATTAGCGCAGATAACAGTAAACGTTTTAATAATCTGCTTTGAGCACGAACTTTTTGTATAAATAGATAAGACACCATTAATTTCCTTGTTGTAGGTCGCTATGGCTATTTCCCTGACGCAATCATCGCCTCAGTTTTTAACCCTAACTTTTTCATTACCATTGCTGCTGGGCAAAAGCCCGTAAAAGCACTTTGAAATAGATTAGCACCTACAAAAGCGGTTAACCATATAAAATGATGACTGACGGTTGCCGTTAATACTAATGATAACAATACCATTAGCCCTGCAAATGCCATTATGGCGCGTTCGATAGATAAGCTCATTGGGTCACTCCTTTTTTATTGAATTACAATACGCTTGCGCATTGCGGCGTAATACAGCACCGGAATAACAACAAGTGTCAGAATTGTTGAAATTAAAATGCCGAAAATTAAGCTGATGGCTAAGCCGTTAAAAATAGGATCATTTAAAATAAATAGCGCACCAGTCATAGCCGCCACGGCGGTTAACATGATGGGTTTTGCTCTGACTGCACCGGCTTGGATAACGGCTTGTTCTAGTGTTATACCTTGTTCAAGTTGTTGATGTATAAAATCGACCAACAAAATTGAGTTACGGACAATAATGCCAGCTAGCGCAATCATGCCAATCATTGAGGTGGCAGTGAATTGGGCTCCTAATAAAGCATGACCAGGCATAACGCCGATGATGGTTAATGGAATGGGCGCCATAATGATTAGCGGCACAAGATAAGATTTAAACTGCGCCACGACCAATAAATAAATAGCAATCATGCCGACCGCATAGGCAATGCCCATATCTCGGAAGGTTTCATAGGTAATTTTCCATTCACCATCCCATAAAATGGCAATATCTGCTAAGCCGTCAGGTTGATCAACTAAGTGCTGTTGAATAGGGAAGGTTAGCTCATTATTAGCCTGATTTATTTGGCTATAAATATCAAACATTCCGTATAAAGGGCTGTCTGTTGGGCCTGCTACGTCAGCAACAACCATAATCATCGGCACCATATTTTTATGTACAATAGTGTGATTAATTGACGTTTTATTAATGCTCGCCACACTAGAAAGAGCGACCTCTTCACCAGACTGATTAATTAGCTTGAGATTTAATACTTGGTTTAAGTCGACCTTTTCATCGTCCTCCAGTTGCAAACGAATGGGTGTTGGATACCTGTTTCCAGCAGAATGAAGGTAGCTAACATCTTGGCCATTAATACTGGTAGCAATGGTATTCACTACTTCAGTATAAGATAGCCCGAGTAAGCTTGTTTTTGCGCGATCAATGCTAACTTGCCACAGTGCTTGCTGGGTAGGTAAAAAGATATCAACATCAACCACATGCTCTGTTTGTTTAAATCGTTGTTGTAAAGCCTGAGCGGTTTGCTCCCTTAACTCAGTTGTTGGAGCATACACTTCAGCGACAAGGGGAGACCAAACTGGCGGTCCAGGCGGAACTTCAACCACTTTTACCGCTGCATTATAACGTTGTGCTATTTCGGTTAATGGCGCTCTAACCGCTAGAGCAATGCTGTGACTGTCTCGGCTACGTTGTGACTTATCTACTAAGTTAACTTGTATATCACCTAGCTCTTGGCTGTTTCTTAAAAAGTAGTGGCGGACTAACCCGTTAAAATTCATTGGAGAGTTAGTACCGGCGTACCATTGTTGATGGTCAATTTCTTCTATGGTAGATAAATATAGGCTCATTTCCTGTAAAGCTCGTTGTGTTTGCTCAACGGGCGAACCTTCTGGTAAATCAACAATGACTTGAAACTCTGACTTATTATCAAACGGTAGCATTTTTAATACCACGGCTTGCATGGCAGGCAAAACCAATGCAGCACCAATTAATGCCACAATACCCAATGCAAGCCCTTTACGTGCTTTACTGGCATTATGGCCTATTAAAAATGGCGACATTAATCGGCTAAATAAACGGCCTAACTTATCCTCTTTAGTTTTAGTAATATTGTGGTTTGAACTAGACTGTTTGGCTAATAATTTATTAGCTAACCAAGGCGTTAGTACAAAAGCTATAACTAATGAAAGCAGCATTCCCATGCTGGCATTGATGGGAATAGGGCTCATGTAAGGTCCCATTAATCCAGACACAAATGCCATAGGTAATAGCGCAGCAATCACGGTAAATGTGGCTAATATAGTGGGACCGCCTACTTCATCTACAGCTGTAGGAATAATCTCCAAAAGTGGCTTGTTACTTAACGCCATATGACGGTGAATATTCTCGACCACCACAATGGCATCATCCACCAGAATGCCGATAGAAAATATCAGCGCAAATAATGATATTCGGTTTAGGGTGAATCCCCATGCCCATGAAGCAAATAACGTTAAAGCCAGTGTAATAATGATGGCAATGCCCACCACGGCAGACTCTTTTAATCCCATGGTGAAAAAAACCAGTAACACAACAGCTGAAGTGGCAAAGATTAATTTAAATATTAATGTGTTTGCTTTGTCTCCAGCAGTTTGGCCGTAGTTACGAGAGACTGCAATACCCACATTTTCTGGGATAATAAGGTTTTCTAAGGTATTAACGCGCTGCAAAATTGCATCAGCGATATCAACGGCATTCTCACCAGCTTGCTTGCCTATTGCGATAGTTACCGCCGGATAATCTCCGGTACTATCGACATGACGAACATGTTGCTTCGGGGTATCGCCTTTTAGTGTCACCTCTGCAATGTCTTGTAGATAAACCGCAGACCCATTAATGGGGTCAGAGTTAATTTTTATCAATAAGTTTTTTACATCATCAACCGATCTTAAAAACTCCCCCGCACGTACTTTTATTTCTTGGTTGTCTTGAACAACGTTTCCTTGTAAAGACACTTGGCTATTATCTTGTAATCGTTGGCTAATTTGTGAAATAGTGACCCCGTAACGTGCCATTTTTGCACTGTCTAGGCGGACATTTACTACCATGTCATGTCGCCCTTGGGTATAGATTTCTTTGGTACCCTTAATGCGTTTTAGCTCAGTTTCTAAGGTGTTAGCCGTAAGGGTGAGATCTTCAGTTGTGATTGTCTCTGATTTGGCAAATAGCGTTAAACTCACTACAGGTACATCTTCAATACCTCGAGGTTTAATTAACGGCTCACCGATACCGGCATGTTGATTAAATTTATCTTTGTTGGAATATAACTGGTTGTAAATTTTTACAATGGCTTCATCACGAGGTACGCCGACTTTAAAAATGGCGATGATTAATGCGCCGTCAGGTTGAGAAAATGAGTACAGCGTATCGATACCCTGAATTTCAGAAATAATTTGCTCAGCGGGCAAGGTGACTTGTTGGGCTACTTCACTGGGTGTCGCTCCTGGGTAAGGAATAAATACATCAGCAAAGGTGACATCTATTTGAGGGTCTTCTTCTTTGGGGGTGATAATAATGGCAAAAATACCCATTAATAAGCCAATAATTGCCAGTAGTGGAGTGATGGCGCTGGCTTGGAATGTCTTGGCTATTTTACCCGAAAAGCCAAGTGTGGGTGAGTTAGATGATGACATCAGTTTGGCTCCAAGTAATTAATTAGCGGTGAGTTTATGTAAATGTAAGATGTAGTGATTCGCATTCTTTACAATAATGTCGTCAGGCATAACGCCGGCTAGTACTTCAAATGACGGTACGCCGTTTTCATCAATAAAATGTTTACCTACTCTAATTTGAGTTTGTAGATAATTATCACCCACTTGACGATATACAGAAGTGACATCGCCAATTTGGTGAAGTGTGGTTAGCGGTAGACTAATAATGGATTTTTTATCAATAGCCAATTTAGTTTTTAACCATTGACCAGCGAATAATTCATCTTGCTGGTTATCTAAAATAGCGCGTACTTCTATGCTGTGATCAGCTTGATGACTAAACGCAAACGGGGTGATGTGATTGCTTTGATATTGGCGGTTGGGTTGATGCTCATCTAGATAGAAATTGATTTTAGTTAAATTTGCTACCTGCTGGCGATATTGCTGGGGGACAAAGAACACTGCTCTAAGACTATTCGTCGCGTATCCTGACAATAACCCTTGGCCAATCACTACCGTTTCACCCTCTTCAACTAACTTTTCGGTGATACGTCCGGTATAAGGAGCACTAATAACAGTGTAGTTAACAGTTTGTTTTGCCTTAATTAAACTCGCATTGGCTGCCGATACAGCTTGTTGGCTACTTTTTGCTTTTGCGGTCGCTTCATCCATTGAACCTTGGGAAATAGCACCTTGAGGAAACAAGGTTTTATAACGCTTGAGTTGTGCTTGTGCTTCTATGTTTATGGCTTTAGCTCGTGCCAGTTCAGCTTCTGCTGCTGCAAGCTCAGCGCCTTGCTCTTCACTGGTTATTTCCAGTAAAGGTGACCCAACAGAAACCAGATCATTGACGTCATAATGTATTGCCAACACTCGGCCTGAGGTTTGTGCGGCAACGGTGGCAGATTTTATTGGTTCTACCTTTGCGTCAAGTGTTAAGTATTGAACTCGTTCAACCTCAGTGGCAATTAGGGTATCAATATCAACATGGTTGCCCTGTTGTGCTGTAGCGGTATTTATTATCAATAAACTCGCTGCTGCGATGAGGAGTTGCTTACTGTTTTGAAGTGTATAATTGAGTGCTTTCATAATAACTGCCTTTAAGGTTCATAAGAAAATTCTAATGGACTTTTGAATGGCTTGCAATAAGTTTTATTAGAAAAAGTTAATGGAGTACCAAAGGTGCTTGTGAAATTAGATGAAAGGCATAAAAAAACCGCTCTAAAAAGAGCGGTTTAATCTATTTAGTACTCGCTTTTACAGCTAAGTTAAAATTTAGAACTTGTAGTTGTATTGTAGTGAGTAGTAAGTTGCACCTGAATCAGTGTAAGCATCAATAGTTGGAAGGAATGGGATTGAGCTCGCCTCAACAACGTGCACTTTTTCACCATCAACAATCGTGAAACCAAAATCAATACTTGATTTCTCATTTATGTTGTATGAGAAGCCTGCTGAGTACCACATACGGTCTGAATCAGGGATCGATAATGATGAGATAGCATCAACAACGCCTTGGTCATGCGCTACACCCGCACGAACAGTCCACTTATCGTTGATATCGTAGGTAGCGCCTAAGCTTAAGAACCAAGAATCTTTCCAGTGATAATTTTTTAAATCAGTTGCTGGGGCATTGTCATTATGAAGAGAAATTTTATCGAATGAACTCCACTGGCTCCACTGAGCGGTGTAATGCACTGCAAATTTTTCAGTTAATTGATGGTAACCAGCAAATTGTGCAATATCGGCTAATGGGATATTGATTTCATCAAACTGATTCCCTACTACAGAAATATCTCCGCTTGCTGCCATTTCAGGGCTTAGTCTGTAGCTTAAACCAAAACGGTGGTTTTCATTGATTTCATAAGTTAAACCTACAATACCACCAACAGCCCAGCCATCGGCATCAACATTAATCATTGAGCCACGAGTTAATTCGCCAGAACCTTGAATCATATCAAGACCAACACCAAGGCTTAATGCGTCGTTGATGCGATATGACATGCTGGCGTTTAGGTTAATCGTAGCAACTTGGGTGTTGCCAAGTAAGTCGACAGGAACAATTGTTTGGCCTTCAGTCAGTGGAGATAAGTCAGCACCTGTGCCGTAGTTACTGAATGCTGCAAAACCAAAAGCAAACTTGTCATTAACTGGATTAATGTAATAAGCATTTGGAATCATTTTGCCTGCACCCGCATTTTCGATTCCGCCAAGCTCATTACCCAAGAAGTTTACATCTGAGACTTCAACACTAACATCGGCATAGGTTAAGCCGACAGAAAGGCTTTTCTCATCAAATAATGCCATTGCTGCTGGGTTACGTGATAATACTGATGCGTTATCAGCAATAATTGCATCACCAGCCATCGCACGACCGATTCCGGTAGCTGATTGGCTATTTAATTGGAAACCCGCTGCAGTAGCTTGCGTGCTGGCAAGGGCTACCGCAACTGCTAAAAGAGTTTTGTTTAATTGAGTCATTGTTGGTCTCGTCTTGTTGGCTGTCTATGTAATATTAAGTGGCATTTTTA
Organism: Shewanella gaetbuli; assembly: GCF_023284065.1. Taxonomy (GTDB): domain Bacteria; phylum Pseudomonadota; class Gammaproteobacteria; order Enterobacterales; family Shewanellaceae; genus Shewanella; species Shewanella gaetbuli. The sequence continues at coordinate 601,982 of NZ_JAKIKP010000001.1, forward strand.
TGCACATCTTTTAATGACAGCTTTGAATTTGCACGCATATTAGGTAAGGGGCGGGAACGTAACAACTCCGACCACCTGTTAGCTATTGTTAATATTGGGTTAATTTAAAAGAGTGCCATTTTTAGCGACAGAGTTTCATTTTTAAAAGGTGAATTAAAAGTTCTTATGTAGCAGGTTGTTAGGGTGGCGCTGTTTTTGTATTGTGTGTTATGGGGATGTTGATTTCAAACAAAGCTTAGTCTGAGCTGTTTGCAATAAAAAAGCGTACAACTGTACGCTTTGTAGTCTGGTCGTTACACCTATGCTTGAAAGGTGTGAGTCAGTTGTTTAATTATTGGTTCTTAAGTGCTCTTCAAAATCATCAAACTTGTTTTTGACTATTTCTCTTGGAGGTAGCAATGTGCTGGTGATGACACCCACAACCGTTGCTAGCAAAAAGCCTGGAACAATTTCATACAAGTCAAAAATCCCGCCGGTTAATTGCTTCCATGTAACGACGGTGATAGCGCCGACAATAATGGTCGCAATAGCACCATAACGGCTATAACCTTTCCAAAATAGTGATAATAAAACCACTGGGCCAAATGCAGCACCGAAACCTGCCCATGCATAACTCACTAATCCAAGTACGCTACTTTTTGGATCAAGCGCAATAACACCTGCAATTAGCGCAATGGCTATAACACCTAGACGGCCAACAAGCATTAGCTCTTTGCTGCTGGCTTGTGGACGTAACCATTTGCGATAAAAATCTTCAGTGATCACACTTGAACAAACTAATAGTTGCGAATCGATAGTACTCATAATGGCCGATAAAATAGCGGCAATTAATAAGCCTCCCACCCATGGATTGAATGCTGCGTGAGCTAAGTGAATAAATACCGTTTCTGGGTTTTCTAATGGCGCATTAGCAAAATATAATGTGCCTGCAATGCCAGTAGCTAACGCGCCAACAAGTGCAAGTAACATCCAGCTCATAGCGATACGGCGAGATAGGCGTAAATCTTTTGCACTGCCAATTGCCATAAAACGCGACAAAATATGTGGTTGACCGAAGTAACCTAGGCCCCATGCCAGTAACGAGACTAAACCAATAACTGTGGTTGATTCTCCAATAAATGACAACATGGCTGGGTCTAAGCTTTCTAGGTTGGCTTGGGTTTCAGATTGGTTAAAAATAGCAATAGGTACGATAATCAAGGCAATTAACATTAAGCAGCCTTGAAAAAAGTCAGTCCAACTTACGGCAAAAAAACCACCTACAAAGGTATAAGACACAATAATCACTGAGCCAATAAGTAATGCTATGGTGTAATCAAGGCCAAATACTTTTTCGAATAATATGGCGCCACCGACCATGCCTGATGAAGTGTAAAAAGTAAAAAAGACTAAAATTGTTACCGCTGACACCAGTTTCAACATGCCTTTATTGTCGTGAAAACGATGTTCAAAAAAGTCTGGAAGTGTTAAAGAATTGTCGGCAAGTTCAGTGTAAATACGTAGTCTTTTGGCTACAAATAGCCAGTTTAACCATGCGCCAAATACTAAGCCAAAGCCTATCCATGCTTCCCCTAGTCCTCCTAAATAAACTGCACCGGGTAAACCTAACAATAGCCAGCCAGACATGTCTGATGCACCGACACTTAAGGCGGTTACTGCTGGGCCCATTTTACGGCCACCTAATATGTAATCATCTACAGAATCTGTTTTTTTATAGGCCCAAAAACCAATGCCCATCATCACCGCTAAGTAACCTATGAATGTGATTAAAATAGGTGCTTGAATTTCCATGAGTATCCTTTGTAATTATCATTGTGGGACAATGCTAGCAGAAGTTTGATGTGGTTCACACTTTGACAGGGTTATTAGGCAAAAAAATACCCCAAGTCACTGTAAAGTGAGTTGGGGCAACAGAGAAGGTGAATATAAAGCAATCAAGCGTATTAAATGAAGGTGTTTTCAATTTCATTTTTAACGAAGTTCAAATCAGAACCTTCTTCACCCACCAGTATCATGTAGGCATCAGCCGTTTTAAAACCCTGGCCTTGATACTTACTGTCGGCAAATGCTTCTTCAAGCTTTAAGCGCTTTTCTGCTGGAACAATAAACAATGTCACCTTCTCACCATGTTCATCTTGCATCACTAAGTGAAGCGACTTAACGCCTTGAAAGTCACAATAAGCCGTGTAAAAAACTCTTCCGGGTTGCTGAATGAACTTAGACTGTTGAAGCCCTGACATACTCGCAAGCTTGAAGTTTACATCGTTATAGCCAATATCTTGGTTGGTACTTAACGCTTTAGCTTCATGATATACATGTGCCAATGCGTGCTCTGATAGGTCTACTGGCGTAAAACGTAACATGCTAAAACTCACTCCAACAATAAAGGCGATAGACGCCGCCATTGCCATTAAGTAACGAGTACGTTTTTTATGTTGTTGATGCTGATTAAGTTGCTGGCGCAGAATTAATTTTTCTGCAAGGTCATCAGGTACATTAATGTTTAAGGCCTGATTAAGACGATTGTCGAGATTTTTTAAATCATTAACCAACTTGGCATCGTCTGGACTTTCAGCGATATGTTTTAAAAAGTCTTCAGACTGATCATTAGGGTCACCGTAGGCTTGGCGACGGAATTGTAGATCATCCATTTGATTGACCTCTTAACTCTGGTGAATCTAAGGCGTCTTTAAGCTGGTTTCTGGCTCTAAAAAGGCGCGTCATTACGGTATTTTTATTTAACTCAAGTAGATCGGCAATTTCATCGCCACTAAAACCACCAATAAGCTGTAATAGTAACGGCTCACGATATTCGATATCCAATTTGCCTATTTGGCGACGAAGCCAGTATTGTTCAGTTTCATCTTCATTAGAACTTGAAAATACATCTTCAAGTTGCTCTTGCTCAACGTCACTGTAGTCAAACTGTTTGCGCTCAAACCTACGGGCATTTTCACGTCTTAAAATTGTGATTAACCATGCCTTAGCCGCTTTGTCATCTTTTAGAGAGTCTAAAGCACGCCATGCCCTTAAAAAGGTTTCTTGAGTGATATCTTCAGCGACATGTTTGTCTCCACATAACCAAAAGGCGTAGCGGTAAATGTCGGTATGAAGTGCCCTGACAAGGCTATCGTATCGTCTTTGTTTATCTACCATGTCAGATAAGACCGAGGCGTCAGACTTTTTATTTCGTATTTTTTGAAACATTTTTATTTTGTGTCATAAATGTTAGCAATAGCTTACGCGTTGTTAGCTTTTTTGCAATGACACAGCAAGCGTTTTTTATGCTAAAAAATAGATGTAAAACCCGCAGTTGTGGTGTTTTGGGGATTGTGTTGTGGATTGTGTTGTAGGGATAGACTCCTACTCCGTTAGTTAAACTTGCTAACTAACGGAGTAAGGGATAATACCAATTATGTTGCGTGCTATGGGTTAAGCGGTGCAATGGTTGAACGACTTACCTTCTGAGATTTAGGTTGATAATCTTTGATTGCTGCTAATAGCTGTTGAGTGTCGATTGTCGCGGTTTGCTGGCTATATTTTGCAGACTGTATTTGTGCGATAGCCTGTTGTAGGGCAGGTGTTAATTGGCTGATTTGTGCCAATGATACTGGCGAACCCAGTTGGTTTGAGAAATAACGTTGTAATGCATTGATAATGACACTGACATCATTACTATCACAGGCTTTTTTGATAGCCGACAAATCAGACGTTAGGTTAGTTGGCTGTTCTGTGACCGTTGTAATAGTCTGTTTTTTTGAACTTGCTTGACGCCATAACACTAAGGTTATTAACCATAAAGTGGCGAATGTTGCCGTTAGCCAAGGCCAATAACTTGCTGCACTTTGGGGATGTTCTGCCGACGCAACGGTTAAGGTATTATCTGCCATTTGTCCTGCTACTACGGTGATGGTTTTTGCCGGTAAGATGGCATATTCCTGCTGTTTTCTTTGGGCGTTCCACCAAGGCACTTTAATTTCTGGCAATGTATATGTACCAGGGACTGTAGGGACTATGGCCGCGGTTAAACTGTATTGCGATAAGACTTGGCCGTCTCTGATACCACTTTGACGTAAAGGCTTTTCAGGGTAAATTTTCAACCCCTTTACGTTAGGCATTTTGATTTCTGGCAAGCCATTTTCATCTACATTCATGGCAATCAAACTGATTGTGCGGGTGATAGGGCTGCCTGCTTCAAAAGTACTTTGTTCGTCTGGCCATACTTCTCGTAAAGTGACTAAATCACTGACAAGCCACTCGCCTTGGTAACTAGGGGGGTAGCCGTGGATTTGCATAACTTTGCGGTCTGCTTCGGTTTGCATAGGAATACTTTCGTTGAAGCTAAACATACTGCCGCGGCGCTGAGTTTCAATTAATACGTCGCCTGAAAAAGTCGCACCATTGATAATAATTTCCCCCGGTAAACCGGCAACAATGCCATAGTTTCTTTCGATAACACGGAATCGACGTCCATTAACAATTTCAGTGCCATCAATGTCTTCACCAATTTGTTTAATTGTGGCGCCTTTTACTTCAGGTGCACTTAATACTCCGCGTTGCAATTCAACCGCTAGGTATAGTTTGACTTTATAATTAATTAACTGGCCCACATAAGCTTCATCGACATTAGTGCTAACTTCAATATATAAGTCTTGGCTAGCTTGAGGCTGACTGCCTTTAGGGGCGACTTCTACAAGAATAGGGGATGAGCTTATGCCGTCAATCGTGAAGGCTGGAATGGTTAACTGACCAGTTTTTTTCGGTGAAATAAGCACTTGCCAGCGCGTTTCTTTGCTGGTTTTGAAGTTAATCATTTGGGTGCTACGACCCACGCTAGTGCGGCCCACAACAAAATCATTGAGTAGCTCAGATGTATCTAGCGCTCCGGCATTGAGATCATCGTCTGCAGTCACATTTAATACAAAATATTCCCCTTCAATAACAGGATTTTTTTCTATGCTGGCTTCGATTTTGGTTAGCGCCATTACCGAAGGGGCAATAATAAGCAGCGCTATGCTTAATAATAATCTCATTACCACTGTTCTGATTCCTTGACTTGTTGACCTTGTTGACGACGTTTTTGATATTCTAACTGCATCTTATTGCGTATAAGGACTTGTGGATCTTCATTGATGGCTCTTAAAGCTCGTTCCATATTTTCTGGCAAGGGTTCTTGCCCTGCCATTGTTGTGCTTACCACTTGTTGGTCACCTTCTTGTCCTTGCTCATCTGTTTGCTCAGCTTGTTGTGCTTGCTGAGTCATAGCCGAGTTTGCTTCAGACTGTTGTTCAGCTTCCTGTTGAGTGCCTTGGTTGTTTTGCTGAGTGTTAGCTTCCATTTGAGCATCGTTATTAAGCGGTTCATTATCTTTGTCATTATTTGACTCATCAGCAGAAGATTGCTGTTGTGAGGTGTCGTTAGACTCGTTTTGCGCTTCATCAGGTGAGACTGAATTATCGTCGGGCTCATCTTGGCTCTTGTCACTATCAGACTGTTGTTGATTTTGTTGTGACTCTTGTTCAGATTGCTGCTGACTTTGCGACTCATTATCATTACTTTGATTTTGTTGCTCAGACTGCTGCTGTTGTTCATCTGTTTGAGAACTATCATTTTGCTGTTCGGAACTGTTTTGATCAGAGCCGTTTTGATCTGAACTATTTTGTTCCGAAGATTGTTGTTCAGTGTTTTCTTGGTCAGAAGACTGGCCATTATTTTGTTGATCAGACTGCTGATTTTGCTGTTGCTGGTTTTGTTGTTCTAGTAATTTCTCTGCTAAGGCTAAGTTTTCTTGAGCCTCAGTGAAATCAGGCTTTTGCGATAACGCTTGTTTATAACGTTCGATAGCGTCGGGTAATTTACCTAATTGCAGTAAGCTGTTGGCTTGGTTATATACCCCTTCTGGGCTGTTATCTTGCTCAAATAAAGTCAGTGCTTGCTGGTAATCTTTATTTTTATAATGGGCACTGGCTTGCCAATTACTTGATGAAAATAGTTGGCTTGCTTGTTCATAATCGCCTTGATTAAAGGCTTGCTGTGCTTGTTGGTCTTTGGTGAGCCATAGGTCATCCCAAATATCAGCTTGGGCTGGTTGGCTAACGCTGGCGGTTAACGCCATTAAGGCTATAAGCCCGGCTAGCGGCAAAGATATAGTGGGCACTAACATACTGGGTAAAACACCGTGTTTGAAACTCATTAGTACAGGTAATATAAGTAGTATCGCGACATAAGGCCCTAAGTCTTGCCAAGCTTCGCTTTCTAGTTCAGTGGCCTTGGCTTTGCCGTCGCTGGCAAGCCATTGGGTTAATTGTTGAATGTCTGAACCATCAGTTTGGGCGGCAACGGTGATTCCTCCCCCTTGTTTTGCGAGGCGTTGAAGTAAGTTGATATCAGTTTGTGCAACGACCACTTCATTACTGCTGTCACGTAATAACTGACCATCAGAGAGCTTTATCGGGGCACCAGACTGACTGCCAAAGGCCAAAATGGATAAGCGATATCGGCTGTTTTCTAACGTAGGATAAACTTGGTTAAATTCATTATCTGAAACACCGTCAGTGAATAAAATAATATCGCCAGTGACATGACCGCCTTGTGCTAGTAATTCTTCGGCCAACTTGATGGCCGATGATAAATTAGAGCCTCGCACAGGCATGATATCTGGTGACAATGTAGGCAGTAGGTTTAACAACGTAGAGGTGTCACGGGTGAGAGGGCTGATGTTAAACGCATCACCTGCGTAGGCAATAAGACCTGTTTCACCTTGATCAATTTCGGCTAATAAATCTGTTGCTCTAAAGCGTGCATGAGATAACCGATTTGGACTTAAATCAGTGGCGTACATTGAATACGACATATCCATGATCAGCACTCGGCCTTGCTCAGTAGCAAATACAGGTAGATTTTGTTTGGTGACCGCTGGGCCTGCTAAAGCCACTACGGCGACTATCCAACAAAAACTCAGTATCCATTTCGGCTGGCTTTTATGGTCTTGGCTGTTACTAATTAACATCGCGCTAAGGTGTGGCGCTATATATTGCTTCCATGCTGAATGATGTTGATGCCGTTTCCAGAATAAGCCACTTAAAATCAGTAATGGAAGGAGGCCTAATAACCATTCGGGTCTAATAAAATGAATCATTATGATTTATCTCCTCTAGATAGAGAAGGTAAGGTGAATCCTGTTTGAAATTGTTGACGACAAGCAATCAAAATACTGCACAGCAGTGACAGTAAAAGAGGCCAATAAAACCACTCTTTTTTCGGTCGATAACTGAGTTGTTCCCGGCTAACGGGTTCAAGTTGATCAATCGTTTGGTAAATTTTTTCTAGCTCTTCAGTATTGCGAGCGCGGAAATACTGGCCATTGGTTTTATTGGCTAAATTTTGCAGCTGTGCTTCATCTAAATCCATTGAGGGGTTTACGCGTTCTTTACCGAAAATAGTTCGACGTTCAAGTATGTCGGCACCTACGCCAATGGTATAAATAGTCACATTTCGCTTAGCAGCAATATCGGCCGCTAGTTCAGGATTAATATTGCCGGCATTATTGGTCCCATCGGTCAGCAAAATTAATACTCGGTTGCTTTCCTCTACTTGATCGAAGCGTTTTACCGCGAGTGCAATGGCTTCACCTATCGCCGTTTGTTTACCGACTAAGCCAATTTGGGCATCGTTTAAAAATTTAGCGACAGAACGTCTATCTTGAGTGAGTGGTGCTTGTAAATAGGCATGATCAGCAAATAAAATTAACCCAAGTCGGTCACCATTTCGGCGCTCAATAAAGTCAGCCATAACATGCTGAATAAGACTAAAGCGGTTCACCACTCTGCCGTCAATGACCATATCTTCAATTTGCATACTGCCTGACAAGTCAACGGCCATCATTAGGTCTCGGCCTTGTGAGGGCAGTTCGATTGGCTCTCCTAACCATTGAGGTCTGGCGATGGCGCAGAGTAAGCCTAGCCACATAAGCCAATAAAGTTTACGTGAACGGCTGACTTTGCGTTGGCTTTGTTGGGTGATGCTTTGGCTTGCACCAGGAAGTTGTAGATGACCACCTTGATCAACCGTTTTTGATTGTCGGATAAAGAAAGGTAGTGGCAACAACAAAAAGACTAAAGGCCAGCTAAAACTTAACATGCGACCTCACTTATGCCTTGTTGGGTCGTTGTAATGGCGACATGTTCAAATTTATCTTTATTATTTAGCCATAAACTGGCAAGTGAAAATAACTGTTGGTTCTCTTCAGGGGTTAAGCCAGAAGCTTGGTAACGTTTTACTAATAAATCTCCAATGAGATTTTGTTTATTTGTGGGTAAGCGTCGATCTAACCAGTTAAACCACGGTGTACCATTTAAATGTGCCAGCGACGCCCTTGGTAAATAAGTGAGAGCCGTTCGTTTTAAGAGGCTATTAACGTCTGCGGCAAATGATGCAGATTGTACATCCATTTCAGTCAGCAGCTTTAATGCCGCTTTACGTGGTGCGTGATATTTTTTGTGTTTTAACCATTTAGCTAATAACGCCGTAAATACGATTAGAATAGCTGCCAATAAAATCCAGTATCCTGGTGCAATAGGCAGTGATGAAACCGTTTCAGGTAAAGCGATATCATGCATTTGCTCTAGCGGGGATGGCGCTGGTGTCACGATCGGTGCGGTTGCGGTTGCAGAAGGTGCTGCGGCCATGATGATAAATGTAGATAAAGTTAACATTTAGCGTAGAAGTTCCAGTTGGTCACTTAAAGGTTGTCCAGCATCGATAAATTTGGGCTGAACACTCAGTTGATTCATTAATTGAACAAACTCTTGTTGTGATGCAAGCTGTTCGGATAACCACTTTTGGTAGCTGTCTCGGGTTAATGTTAATTGTTGTTTTCCATCTCTTACCGGAAACGCAAATTGTTTAGGTAAGTTGATTGTCCCTTGCCGTAATGGATCGGTAATCACAAATGCACCTATGTCGCAATGACGTTTTAATTGGGTCAGTGGGGCTAAACATTGAGGTGTAAAGTGATGCCCGTCAGTAATTATCCAAACCAATGACCCTGGTTTTGCAATTCGTTGCAAGCGTTGGCAAGCTTTATATATGTGTTCAGGGTCTTGGGGAAGGTTATCAAATTGATTTAGCTGATTTTGATGAACATCAACTAACCCTGATGATAACTGCAACATCCCTTGTCTTCGGCTGCGCGGCTTCAACTCTAGGTGAGTAGTTTCGCTGGCAATTAGCGCGCCTAGTTTATCGCCATGTTGTACGGCGCTCCACGCCATTGTCGCAGCAACATGCGCAGCTTGAACGGCTTGCAGCATCAACTTTGAACCAAAGTACAAACTATGGCTTAAATCAACTAGCAAAAAAATAGGCCGTTCACGCTCTTCGACAAACAATTTGGTATGGGCTACTCCCGTTCTTGCCATTACTCGCCAATCAATTGAACGAACGTCGTCACCATTTTGATAATGGCGCACTTCAGCAAACTCCATGCCTCTGCCTTTTACTAGGCTAGCTCGGTGTCCTGCCATTGATGCCTTAGAGCGAGTTTTACGATCAACCACCACATGCGACAATGTCTGACAAGCAATAAGCTCTTGCTCAGTGAGATTCATTCCATCACTAAATAGCGGTAATGTCGGTGAAGCATTCGTCATAAATTAAGGCACTGCTACTTGAGATAAAATTGAGTTTATAACGTGATCGGCACTAATTCCTTCAGCCTGAGCTTGATAGCTTAATAACAAACGATGCCGAAGAACATTCGGTGCAACCGCTTGAATATCTTCAGGAGAAACAAAGTCTCGTTCATATAACCATGCGCGTGCTCTGGCGCAGCGTTCTAATGAAATAGTGGCTCGTGGGCTGACACCATATTCAAGCCATTTTGCCAATTCGTCACTGTATCTGGCTGGTTGTCTGGTAGCCATAATAATTTCAACAATATATTGCTCTAATGGCTCAGCTAAATAGATATCAAGTGCTTGGTCTCTAGCGGCAAAAATGTCGGCTTGAGCCACAGGTTCAATTGTTGGCAACTGCTGACTTAGCGCTTCTTTACGAGATTGACGTAAAATGAGGGCCTCAGTTTCAGCGCTGGGATAATCTAAATTTAAGTGCATTAAAAAACGGTCAAGCTGAGCTTCAGGTAGCGGATAGGTGCCTTCGTTTTCTAATGGATTTTGAGTCGCCATAACCAAGAACAATTTAGGTAGGGTATAACTGGTTTTGCCCACTGTAACCTGACCTTCAGCCATTGCTTCTAATAAAGCTGACTGAACTTTAGCAGGGGCTCGGTTGATTTCATCCGCTAGAATCAGATTATGGAAAATTGGCCCTGCTTCAAATTCAAAAGTACCGGTTTGTTGACGATAAATATCAGTACCGGTTAAGTCAGCAGGAAGGAGGTCTGGGGTAAATTGAATTCGGTGAAAGTCACCTTCAACCCCATCACATAATGCTTTAACAGCACGGGTTTTGGCTAAGCCCGGTGGCCCCTCTACTAATAAATGACCATCAGCAACTAGTGCTATTAGTAAGTTTTCAGTTAAAACGGGTTGCCCCAAAATAACACTGTCGAGATACGTTCTTAAAGATTGAAATCGGCTTAAAGGCATATTGTTACTCGAGTTTGGCTAATAACATTAAGGTAAATTCGCCTTATGTTATGAATTATATATAGATTTGGCTAGTAGAATTAACAGATTTTAACCTGAACAATATCATGTTTTTTAATCCTACATATAAAGTGAAAAGTCAGACAGTTAACCGCTAAGATAGTTCACATTTTGCTATTGATTACTCCATTCATTCAAACCATAACATTAATCATGACAAATGGAACAACTTAAAATATTCAATAAACGATGATCATTAGTGGTTAGTGTTAATAGGTGATAAACCGTTATGACGTAATCAATAGGTTGCCGTTAATTAAGTGGCTTATAGGGACTGAAAAAATTGGATGTGCTGAAGAACTGAAATATATCTAAACAGGTGTTTAAAACCTGCCAATAAAAAGTTAGAATCAGATCACACTTTGATGGTCTGACCACTAGTTGGTCGATAATGGATATTTATCAACTTGGGTTAACTTTTCCAAGATTACAATAATAGAGGGTGAAAAATGAGTGACAGACAACAGGTAACAAATGCCCGCGGTGAGCGTATTGCCATCGTAGCAGGCTTGAGAACGCCTTTTGCTAAGCAGGCTACTGCGTTTCACGGTGTGTCGGCTTTAGATATGGGCAAAATGGTAGTCAATGAGCTGTTGTCACGCTCAGAGTTGGACCCAAAATCGATTGAGCAATTAGTATATGGTCAAGTGGTACAAATGCCAGCTGCACCCAATATTGCGCGTGAAATTGTGTTAGGTACCGGCATGGATGTGTCTACTGATGCCTATAGTGTCACCCGTGCTTGTGCGACTTCATTCCAATCTGCAGTTAACGTAGCTGAATCAATTATGACGGGGAACGTTGAAATTGGTATAGCGGGGGGAGCTGACTCATCTTCAGTTTTACCTATTGGCGTGTCTAAAAAATTAGCTCATGCATTAGTCGACTTAAATAAAGCCAGAACATTTCAGCAAAAGTTTGCCATTGTTCGTCGTTTAGGACTTAAAGATTTATTACCGGTTCCTCCTGCTGTTGCTGAATATTCTACTGGCTTATCGATGGGGCAAACGGCTGAACAAATGGCCAAAACCTATAACATTAGCCGTGCAGACCAAGATGCTTTAGCACATCGTTCACATACTTTAGCGACAGAAACATGGAATTCAGGTGTGTTACAGCAAGAAGTGATGACCGCTCATGTGCCGCCATACAAGCAGTTTATTGATCGCGATAATAATATTCGTGAAAACTCAGTATTAGAGTCTTACGCGAAATTACGTCCAGCCTTTGATCGTAAACATGGCACAGTGACCGCGGCTAACAGCACCCCGTTAACTGACGGTGCATCAGCTGTTATTTTAATGAGTGAGGGCAGAGCCAAAGCCTTAGGTTATACGCCTATTGGTTATATCAAAAGTTATGCTTTTACTGCCATTGATGTTTGGCAAGACATGCTAATGGGTCCCTCGTATGCCACGCCATTAGCGTTAAAACGTGCTGGTATGGAATTAGAAGATTTAACCCTAATTGAAATGCACGAAGCATTTGCTGCCCAAACCTTAGCGAATATGCAGATGTTTGCCTCTAAGAAATTTGCTGAAGAAAAGCTAGGCCGAAGCCGTGCGATTGGTGAAATTGATATGAGTAAATTTAACGTACTAGGTGGCTCGCTTGCTTATGGGCATCCATTTGCGGCTACAGGTACTCGATTAATCACCCAAGTATGCCAAGAGCTTAAACGTCGTGGCGGTGGCACAGGGTTGGCAACGGCCTGTGCAGCAGGTGGTTTAGGTGCAGCAATGATAGTTGAAGTGGAGTAATTACAGTGGAAAAGACATTTAATTTACAACGTCGTGAAGACGGCATTGCTGTACTGACCATGGATGTTCCTGGTGAAACCATGAACACCTTAAAAGCTGAGTTTGGCCCTGAGATTTCAGAAATTTTAACTGAGGTTAAAGCAGACGCTAGCATTAAAGGCTTGGTAGTTATTTCTGGTAAAAAAGACTCATTTGTTGCCGGTGCTGATATTAGTATGCTTGCAGCATGTAAAACTAAGCAAGATGCCAAAGCGTTATCACAACAGGGACATGTGGTTTTTAATGAACTAGAAAATCTATCTATTCCTGTTGTGGCGGCGATACATGGTGCGTGTTTAGGTGGCGGTTTAGAGCTGGCCTTAGCATGTCATTTACGCGTGTGTACCGACGATAAGAAAACGGTTTTAGGTGTCCCAGAAGTTCAGCTTGGCTTATTACCAGGCGGTGGTGGCACCCAACGTTTACCTCGTTTAGTTGGTGTTACAACAGCATTGGATATGATGTTAACGGGTAAACAAATTCGCGCTAAACAAGCCATTAAAATGGGATTAGTAAACGATGTAGTACCCAGCTCAATTTTGCTAGAAACGGCAGTTGAATTAGCTAAAAAAGGTAAAAGTGCGGCTAAACCCGTTAAAAAATCAACAGTCAATAAGATTTTAGAGTCAACGTCATTCACCAGAGACATTGTATTTAATCAAGCGGGTAAGCAAGTTGAAAAGAAAACTGCGGGTAACTATCCGGCACCTGCAAAAATTATTGACTGTGTACGCCAAGGGTTAACTAAAGGAATGACTAAAGGCTTAGAAGTTGAAGCCAGCCATTTTGCCAACCTTGTTATGTCAAAAGAGTCAGCAGCGTTACGCAGTATTTTCTTTGCTACCACTGAAATGAAAAAAGAAACGGGTGCAGAAGGAACCGAGCCTGCGAAAGTGAATAAAGTGATGGTGTTGGGCGGTGGCTTAATGGGCGGTGGTATAGCATCTGTTACCACGACTAAAGCTAAATTACCTGTGCGAGTGAAAGATATTTCTGAGCAGGGGTTAAGTAATGCCTTGGCCTATGCTTATAAATTGCTAGATAAAGGCGTTAAGCGCCGCCACATGACTCCAGCGGTTAGAGATAACATTATGTCTCTTATGACCACAACTACAGATTATAAAGGCATTAAAGATGCTGATATTGTTGTTGAAGCCGTATTTGAAGATTTAGCATTAAAACATCAGATGGTTAAAGATGTGGAAAGAGAGTGTGGTGAGCATACTATCTTTGCTTCTAACACTTCTTCTTTGCCTATAGGGCAAATTGCTGAAGCTGCAGCTCGTCCAGAAAATGTCATTGGTTTACATTATTTTTCTCCTGTTGAAAAAATGCCATTAGTGGAAGTGATAGCCCACAAAACAACCTCTGCACAAACCATTGCTACTACCGTCGCTTTTGCCAAGAAGCAAGGTAAAACCCCGATTGTTGTGCAAGATGGAGCGGGTTTCTACGTTAACCGTATCTTAGCGCTTTATATGAATGAAGCGGCTCAATTGTTGTTAGAAGGCCAGCGAGTTGAACACTTAGATCGTTCACTGGTTAAGTTTGGTTTTCCGGTGGGGCCAATGACTTTATTAGATGAAGTGGGCATTGACGTTGGTGCTAAAATCTCGCCTATTTTAGAAAAAGAGTTAGGTGAACGTTTTGCAGCGCCAGCAGCATTCGATAAGTTATTAGCAGATGATCGTAAGGGGCGTAAAAACGGCAAAGGTTTCTATCAATATGGTGCCAAAGTGAAAAAGGCGAAATTGGTTGATGAAAGCGTTTATGGCGTTCTAGGTATTCAAACTGCTTCAGATAAACAAGCCAAAGAAGTGGCTGAGCGTTGTACCATACAAATGCTAAATGAGGCGGTGAGATGTTTAGAAGAAGGCATTATCGCAAATGCTAGAGATGGTGATATTGGCGCTATATTTGGTATCGGATTCCCACCATTCTTAGGCGGGCCATTTAGATATATTGACACTTTGGGTGCTAAAAACTTAGTGGATACCCTGTCACGTTATCAAAAGCTCTATGGTGATCGCTTTGAAGCCTGTGAATTGTTGAAAACGATGGCATCAGATGGTTCCACTTTTCATACCTATGGCGCTAAATAATCTATAAGCATAATTAGCGGCAAACAGTTTGTATAAAAAAACGGCAATGCATGGCCGTTTTTTTTTGCCGTTACGGCATACTTCTGCCTAATTTTTGGTCGATAATGAACAGCTATTAGGGTATTATTTAACCCACAAGTTACCGTTTAGCGTTACTTTCCAGAGGATATAGCCAAAGCGATGTAGCTAATATGAGATGATATTGGATATTTAAGCCATAAAATTAAAGGATTATAATCTACTGAACGTATAAAGAGGTATTCAGTGCTTGTTGATTTTAATTGGTTGTTAGTCTTTGCGATAGTTGTATTAAGTAGCTTATTTTTCGGCTTCTCAGCTTTTTATGCGGGTTTAGCAGTAAAGCGTTGGGCTTTAGTCGGTGGGCTTTTAGGGCCTGCAGCGTATCCGTTATTTAATACACATAAGCATTTGGCTTACCGCAAAGTTGAAGGTAAAAGTTGTCATAGAGTTAAGCTTTAGTATTAATGATATTCAGCGCAACAAAAAAGGAGCTTATAGCTCCTTTTTTAATTGCAATTTTTGGCTTATTACTTCCACCAAGCTTTAGCTTGTATCACTTCTAAATGCTCAAGTCCTTCAGGAAGCTTCACTTTTTTACGTGCAGGCTGAGCTAAACCTAATGCCACTCTAATAGAATAAAACATGATTAAATCCTCTTAAGCGGTTTGTGTATTTAATACTTTGATGTTTGGGAATCCCGCAATTTGGGTGTCGAGTACTTTAATGTTTGGGAAACCTGCAGTTTGGGTGTCGAGTACTTTAATGTTTGGGAAACCTGCAGTTTGGGTGTCGAGTACTTTAATGTTTGGGAAAC
>NZ_JAKIKP010000002.1 GCF_023284065.1 Shewanella gaetbuli
CCATAAAGACTCTTTGTTTTGTTCATCATCATCCCCCTATTCGATAGCTTATCTCTATCACTCAAATTGCATTTGCAATGAAGCAACCTTAAATAGGTTGCTTTTTTTTGGGCTAAAATTCATTAAAATCTCACGACTAAAAATAATTTATAAAAATTTTCTGATTAAAATGAACTTTTCTATCGAAGCCTAGTCTGATTACATGAACCAAATTTTTATTGAGTGCTTGAGGTTTTCCATACCATAAAGACTCTTTGTTTTGTTCATCATCATCCCCCTATTCGATAGCTTATCTCTATCACTCAAATTGCATTTGCAATGAAGCAACCTTAAATAGGTTGCTTTTTTTTGGCTAAAATTCATTAAAATCTCACGACTAAAAATAATTTATAAAAATTTTCTGATTAAAATGAACTTTTCTATCGAAGCCTAGTCTGATTACATGAACCAAATTTTTATAGCGTTTTTATTTTTGTTAAATAGACCAGTTTACCCCTAATAAATTCGTTTCATTGTTTTGTTCATCATCATTCCCTATTCGATAGCATTATCGTTATCACTTGAATTGCATTTGCAATGAAGCAACCTTTTAAAGGTTGCTTTTTTTTATGCAAAAACTCAAAAAAAAGACCTCAATTAAGAGGCCTTTTTCGTCACTAAGCTCAATTTAAAGGCGGATGCCTGCTTTTTCTAAGTCTTTAGCAATGACTGAGCGAGGTAATGGAACATAGCCATCTTTTTCAACAACTTGCTGACCTTGCTTAGATAGTATGTAACGAATGAATTCACGATCCATTGGTGATAAATCTTTATTTGGGTGCTTGTTAATATATACGTATAAGTAACGAGATAATGGGTATGTTCCATTAGCGGCATTAGCTGAAGTTGCCTCTACGTAGTTATCACCTTTTTTCGATACTGCAACGGCTTTAACACCTGCTGTTTTATAACCGATTCCAGAATAACCAATGGCGTTTAAACCTTGAGAAACCGATTGAACAACTGATGCTGAACCAGGTTGCTCATTCACATTGGCACGGAAGTCACCTTTACATAATGCTTTTTCTTTAAAGTAACCATAAGTACCAGAAACAGAATTACGACCATATAGCTGAACATCTTTTGCCGCCCAGTTACCGTCTAACCCTAAATCCCCCCAACGCTCAACCTGTTGGCCACCACACTTATTAGTTGAAGAAAAGATACCATCAATTTGTTCGATGCTTAACCCTTTGATTGGGTTATCTTTGTGAACAAATACCGCTAAAGCGTCAATAGCAACACGGATTGCAGTAGGCTGGTATCCGAAATGCTTTTCAAATGACTCAACTTCATTCGGCTTCATCTTACGGCTCATAGGGCCAAACTGAGATGTTCCTTCAGTTAAAGCTGGAGGTGCAGTAGAAGAACCCGCGGCTTGAATTTGGATATTTACATTAGGGTAAATATGTTTAAATTCTTCTGCCCATAACGTCATCATGTTCGCAAGAGTATCAGAACCAACAGAAGACAAGTTACCAGAAACACCACTTGTTTTTTCATATACAGGTAACGTTTCATCAATTGCAGCCATAGATGCTGCAGAGAAAACACCAGCGGCAGTTAGGGTTATCGCGCCGACAAGTTTTTTAAGTTTCATTGTATTGCTCCAAATTAAGCGTACTAAAGTTTTTTAAACGCCGTCAGTATCTATTTCATTAGTGACAACTCTATGACTCTTATGTGACAGTTAAATGACAGCGAGGAATTTTCACCAACTTTTGTCATCTAAAAATTATAATGCCGTCAATATTGACGGCATTATAGGGTGGCATACATTAACGCTGCATGGGCCAATTACTCTTTGCGAGCTAATAAATGATTAGGAATAATAAAGCTGAAACGACTGCCTTTACCAAGCTCACTGGTTACTAACAGTTGACTGTGATGATGCCCAAGAGCATGTTTCACAATCGCTAACCCTAAGCCACTTCCACCTGTTTTACTGGAACGCGCATTATCGACACGATAAAAACGCTCTGTTAACCGATATATATGCTGTGGTGCAATACCTACCCCAGTGTCTGTGACACTAAATTCAGCCCCCGAATTAACTAATTGCCATTTAATAACAATTTTACCTCCAGGTGAGGTGTACCTAATGGCATTAGAAATCAAATTAGAACACGCACTTCTAAGTTGTAACTCATCGCCATGGGGGCTGACCGTTACATCACAGTCAAATGTCACATCATAATCACCCATAGATAAAGCGTTAGCTTCAACTTTAAGTTGAGAAAACATACTGGACATATCCACCACCTTTGATAAGTCGACGGTGGTACCCGCTTCAATTCGCGACAAGGCTAATAGTTGTTCCACCATAGACTGCATTCGTGATGTTTGTTGCTGCATCATCGACAAAGGTTTTTGATTAATAGAATCAGCTTCTTCCATACTGATCATTATCTCAAGATAACCTTGTAGGACGGTTAATGGTGTTTTGAGTTCATGGGACACATTTGCCACAAAGTCTTTGCGCATGCTTTCTAATTGATGAATGCGTGTTTTATCCCTAGCAATAAGAAGTAATTGCCTATCTCCGTATGGCATTAATCTAATTTCTAACAGACGACGCTCTGAAACAGGGGATGGAATTTCTAACGGTTCAGCAAATGCATTTTTACGAATATAAGCAGAAAAATCAGGATGACGGATCAGATTATCAATTCGTTGGCCACTGTCTTGAGGCCACACAAAACCTAAAATAAGTTGTGCGAGTTTATTACACCATAAAATGTTATGTTCAGAATCCAATACGACAGCCGCATCGGGCAAAGCTTCTGCACCTTGTCGAAAACGACTCAGTAAAGACGCCAATTGCCCTACTCGCCTGCGGTTTTTACCTTGTAATCGATAAATGCCATTAAATACCCCTTCCCAACTTCCAGAACCCTGCGGTGGGGTGAGTTTTTTATCTTTCCAAAGCCAATAATTCAACCGAGATAGCTGTCGATAGTGCCAAATTAATAGCCCTATCACCCCAAGTATCATCACTAACGAGACTTGGTCAAGCAAAAGGCCAAGTAGTAATAGTATAAATAGAAATAAGCCCAGTCTTAACAACAGACGATAGCCCGAATATGAGTCCAACATATATTACCTAAGTAGGTGTAAGTAACCTGAGCCACACATCAAATTGATTTACATACAAGGCGAAATAAACCTTGTATCAATAAAATCGTAAGCTAATCTGTTATCCGCAGCTTAAGTTAAAAATATTAATTGGCATAGGTGGTTGCCAATTAATATTCAACATGATGACACTGCAGATTAGGCCTAGATTAGCACTAATTATGTCATCGCATACAGTCACAATACGTAAACTTTACATACGTGTTGAAAAACGGTAACCCGCACCGCGAACGGTTTGAATGAGTTTATCGTATCCGCCTTGCTCAATTGCTTTACGCAAGCGTCTAATATGAACATCTACAGTTCTATCTTCAACGTAAACATTGGTACCCCACACATTATCAAGCAACTGCTCACGGCTATATACTCGCTCAGGATGAGTCATGAAGAAATGTAATAATCTAAACTCTGTAGGTCCCATATCAAGTACCGTATCGCCAATTGACACTCGATGACTCACAGGATCTAACTGTAAACCTTGAACATCAATAGTCTCTTCTAAACGCGTTGGCGCACTTCTTCGCAAAACCGCTTTGATACGTGCTACCAACTCTTTAGGCGAAAAAGGTTTAGTAATATAGTCATCTGCGCCCACTTCTAGGCCTTTAACTTTATCTTCTTCCTCACCACGAGCGGTCAACATAATAATGGGAATTTGGCGGGTAAATTCATCCTGTTTAAGCCTCTTGGCTAACTGGATACCACTACCACCGGGAAACATCCAATCTAAAATAATAAGATCAGGATATGGTTCAGCTAATTGTGTCAAAGCTGAATCAAAGTCCTCAGCCGCGATCGTTGAAAATCCATGTTGGTCCATTACGAAGGTCAGCATCTCACGGATGGCTGATTCATCTTCTACAATTAATATCCTTGCTGTCATATTCGCTTCTATTTTAAGTAAATTGCCACAATGACTATTATTGGTCAGTTTTATTACAGATTTATGATCTTAAGGACAATATTAAGCATAATAAGCAATTAATGCTGATTTCATAAATGTTTTTTATAACGCGGTTGTTATTCCCCAAAGTCATATCGACTCATAAACCAATAAAAAAGGAGCCGAAGCTCCCTTATTCTATGTTAAAACCAGATGACTTAATGATTAAAACTTGTGCTCTAAACCTAGACCAAAATATGAATCATCAACATCACCAGAATCATAAGTCACATGGCTGGTATAGAATGCAAACACTTTAGTGGGTTTAGCTAGCTTGTAATCAGCACCAACAGACCATGAATCACCTACACTATCCATATCTTGATATTGTGCTTTAACTGTCACTGCATCAATTTTATAAGCAGCACTTAATAAATAGCCATTATCTGAAACACCTGAATCAATTTTCTCTTGCTGTTGATACATACCACCTAACACAAGCCCTGCAACAGTACCTTGAATCGTTGCACGTGCAGCATCATAACCTTTTACTTTTGAATCATAAGCAATGGCGGCATAAATAGGCGTTTTCTTAAGTCCTGAATCACCATAAGTTACTGCCATACTTACACCATTTTCGTCAGCTTGATCTTCATCACCATCCGCTACATAGGTTACACCCACTTGGAAATCACTGAACTTTGGTGACAAATAGGTCGCAGTTTGTGCCATACGGTTTTCACCTTTAAACACATTCTTAACATCACCGGCTAAATCATTGAACTGGTCTACTTTACCTTGAGAAATTTTTAAAACAGTGTCGTTACGACCTACAGAAAATAAACCAAAATCGCCTTTCAAACCAACAAATTGGTTACGAGCTTTAAAGTTTTCTTTATCAGCATCACCCGTATCTACTTCATATTCGATTGTATAAAAAGCTTCTAAATTGTTACCTAAATCAAAAGCACCTTTTACACCAAAACGAGATGCATTACTTTGAATAGTTGTTTCTGAATCACCTGCAACATCGTTGTACTGTGCAGTCACATTCAACTTACCATACACTTGAAGTGGATCAGCGGCATATGCTGATGATAGGGTTGCCGAGGTAACGGCTGAAGCAAGAAGCGTTTTGGTAAATAAGTTCATCATTTCATCCTTTTGACGATTAATTCGTCGAGTCATTGTTTTGGGAACGAGGCGCATTTTGCAGCCTATTTGTTTCAAAAATATTGCAATGATGAATGTTTGTTGAAGATTGAGTAATAAGCTCCCTACAAATATCATGTAAGACATTGATTATAAACATACTAAAATCAAACAAATACTTTATGACACTTTTATGAATCTGTCTTTGGGGCCATAAAAGACGATATAACATCGCTGTTTACCCCGTGTTCCAGATGCCGTAAACTGCTTGGCCAACTATTTTATCTATTAATGAGTGTCTTTCTTATGTGGTTTAAAAATCTCACCCTATATCGTTTTAACAAGCCTTTTTCCACCGACACAGAAACGCTAGAAAAAGCGCTAGCTGACTTCACTTTTAGCCCTTGTTCAAGCCAAGATATTAGTAAATTTGGTTTTTCTAACGCGTTAGGTAAGCAAGGCCAAACATTAGTGCATAGTGCTCAAAACAGGCACTTAATCTGCGTTACAAAAGAAGAGAAAATCTTACCAGGCCAAGTGATTAAAGAGGCTATGGATGAAAAGGTTGCTGAAATAGAAGCTCAAGAAAGCCGTAAAGTAACCAAAAAAGAAAAAGATGCCATGAAAGATGACATCACCACGACTTTGCTACCCCGTGCATTTTCTAGACGAAGCCAAACCCGTGCGCTTATTCTGCCTGAATTAGAAATGATACTTGTGGATAGTTCAAGCGCCACCAAAGCAGAAGAGTTACTCGCTTTATTGCGCAAAGCTTTAGGCAGCCTGCCTGTTATTCCATTGAGTTATGCAAAGCCAGTTGAGCACACATTAACTGAGTGGCTACAAGCAGGAGAAGCACCTCAACCATTTGAAATGCAAGATGAAGCAGAATTGAAGTCTGAGTCTGATGAAGGCGGCATTGTTCGCTTTAAACAGCAAGTATTACAAGAAGATGAAGTGTTGGCTCATATCGCCACAGGGAAACAAGTTCACAAGTTGGCTTTACATTTTGCTCAATCCATTGCCTTTGTGATGCAGTCTGATACCAGCATTAAACGTATCAAGTTTTCGGAAGAATTTAGAGCAGGTAATGATGACCTAGGTAATGACGACCCTATGGCTAGATTAGACGCGGACTTTGCTTTAATGGGAAGTGAGTTAATCGCATTTATTCAAGCTTTACATGGTGCATTTGGCCCAATGGAGCAGAGTTTATAGAGTTGTTGACTCTGTGAAAGAATCTTTATCGACAGTCATAAAAAATGCCCATCATTGATGGGCATTTTTATAACACAAACGGCATGAAAATTACTGTTTCGCTTTTAGGTAATGACCATTATTATCAAACGGCCAATCTATACCAATCCAAGCTTTTAAGAAGGATTTTTGCTGGTTTGACACCTGACTTAAAGGCAGAATTTTTAACTCCCCTTTAGGCTGCTCCGCCAAGGTGATTTCGCGAGTCACCAATTTATCATTATTAAATAAGCTCACCTTAATAGTATTACCCGGCTTAAAATCAGCTAAACGTTTAAGCCAATCCGAAGCCGACACTCTTAAACCATTCACCGCAACAATGATATCACCCGCATTAACTCCTGCTTGCCAAGCAACGCCATTTCTAACCACATGAGTCACCGTTAAATGATCGCCAGCAGTAGATACAGTTAATCCTGCATCAACCTTAGTTGCTGACGGATTACTATAACCAATAGTTAAGCCTGCTTTAGCTAATAATGCCTCAAAATCAATGCTCAATGCTGAGGTTACATTTGCTTGCCA
Organism: Shewanella gaetbuli; assembly: GCF_023284065.1. Taxonomy (GTDB): domain Bacteria; phylum Pseudomonadota; class Gammaproteobacteria; order Enterobacterales; family Shewanellaceae; genus Shewanella; species Shewanella gaetbuli. Next base: position 6,992 of record NZ_JAKIKP010000002.1, read on the forward strand.
CCATGGTTGATAATCTTTGCCTGATAATTCAAACAAAATATCTTTTATATCTTGCACTGAATACCCTCGTGGTACTTTAAAATCTTGATATAGCTTGTTATGCACATCACGATAAGAATGAGCAAGTCGAGTTTCATCAAGTAAGCTAAAGTCTAACGCTAATGAGGTCATATACCCTTCTGCATAGATATTGACACTATGGTTAAGCGAGTAGTCTCCGCGAGTGCTACTCCACTGCCCTAAACTGGCTTCTTTAATAGATTGGATTTCTCGTCCCGGTTTATGCAAGTTATTATTTATTCGCTTGCTTAAATCTTCAAAAAACTCTTTGGCGCTGATCACACCTGCTCGTAGTAATAATTGATTTTGGAAATAACTTGTCGACCCTTCGGCAACCCATAGTAGTTCAGACATATTTTCTGCCTGATAATCATATGGAACCAACCCTTGCGGGCGATAAGCTTTTACATTCCAAGTATGTATAAATTCATGGGAGGCGGTACTAATGAAGCGTAAATAATCTTTACGTTCGCGGAAGTTAAAACGAGGTAATTGAATAACGGTAGAGTTTAAATGTTCAGTAGCACCGCGTGCTCCGCTAGTTGCATGAATCATGTAAACATATCTTTCAAATGGGTAGCCATCCCATATGGCCTTAGCCTGATAACTTATTTTTTCTAAGTCTGTGACAATTTGCTGAGTGTCATAGTTACCTTCACCCCAAAATACCACTTCGTAATCTCGGTTATCAGCTTCAAAGGTAAAATGTTGGCTAATCCCCGTTTCAATAGGAGAGTCAACTAATACATCATAGTTTTCAGCAATAAATGAATGTTTCTTATTACCACGTTTCATTCCTGAATAACTTTGCCAACGTTTAGGAACGGACATGTTCACTGTTACATTTTCATCTCTAAATTCAGGGCTATACATAAATATGCCACTGGCATCAAGAAAAGCATGACTTCTATCAATATGACGTAAACGATCACCTAGCTGATTAGCATAGACTTGATAATTAATGGTTACTTCTGTGGGTTTAGGTAAATTAATTTGCCATTCACCGCTTGCAGTACGTTGCCAATCTAACGAATTACCTTTTCTGTCTGTGGCTTCAAATAAACGCACGCCATCTGCAACAGGTAACACTTCATAACGACCCGTACGCCATACCGGTAAATTAATCACTAACGAGTTTTTTGATGTGCTTGGGAAGGTCACTGACACTTGCGCTAAATGATGCTCAGGTTCAGTTAAATCTATGTGGTATTCGACATCAGCAATAGCTGCGTTCGAAATAAAAGCGCAGCAAACAACTAATGCTAAAGTAGAGGGTTTCACAGTGGTATCCTTTTGATATTATTATATTGATTTTACTTTGCGATAAAGTATCTTCTTATGATGAATTATAACAACTTATGATATTGGTCTCAGCAGTTTGTTGTATTACGTTACAAAATGTACCAAATGATTATTACTAGGTTACTATAACCTGAACTCGAGTTAGGGGCGAATAAATAGCGCTGAGAGATAAAAAATTGATTCGCTTATATACAAACTTGAATTTTATGCTGATTTCAAGCTAAAGACCCCATTTATTCAACACCGTCAGCGATGCAAAGGACGATATACAAAACAATAATTATTCCAAGTTGAGATTATTATCGTCGAGAACCGATTGAACAAGCGATTATTCGAATCAATATAAACTGCTGATTAAGTTAAATATTTAGCATACCAAACACTTTAAGGAAGATGTATTTTTATGCGGTGTTATGTGATTATCCTTTTATTAGCTGGACTGTTATTTTCCACAACAGCATTAGCCAACACAACTGCTGAACAAGAAATTACTTTCAGAGAGACTCCGCAAGCTTTATTGACTGAGTTATTAGAAAGTACTCAGCACCCATTATCATTCTCAAGTAAGGATGAATTTCATGCCATCGCAACTCAGCAAAAAAAGCAATCTAATACACTAATTCAGCAATTAATTTTATTAGCTAGACTCTATCTTCAATCAGGTGTTGTAGCGGAAAACAAATATCAACACGCTCAAACAGTGATTGACCAACTTGATATTGTTGCATCAACCCCAATAGATAAGGCTGCAGTGATCATGCTTAAAGGGCGACTTAAGGGACGTCAATCACAAGACTATGAATTTGCAATAAGCCAATACAATGATGCGCTGAACTTAATTAGTTCAGATTTATCCACTGAGGCAAACTACTTTAAACTTAACTTACACCAAAGTTTAAGCACCTTAAATTTATTAGTTTTACAAAGAGGCCCAGCACTCACACATTTAAATAAATATCGAGAAATAGCTTACCAAGTTAGAAACGACTACTTCATCGCTAGCGCTGAAATGGCTCTAGGCAAGTACCATAACCGCAATAATGATCATACAAAGTCACTACAGTATTACACCGAAGCATTTAGAGTAGGTAATCGAATTAAATATCCAGGTATTAAGGCACATGCTCAGCTAAATTTAGCTCGAACTTATCGCGATCTTGAACAATGGGACGATGCTCTAAGGTACGCTCATGATGCGGTTACAAGTTTTCAAGGTATTGGTCAAGACGCCTATATTGCTGAATCTCTGACAGTCATAGCCATGATTTATGGACAGCAAACGCTTTGGCATAAAGCCATCGACTATTACTTGAATGCATTGCAAATCAACGAAAAATTAGGCAGTGAAATAGCCCAAGCATTAAATAACCATAATATTGCCGAAGCCTATTTAAACTTAGGTAACCCTCAAGCAGCATTAACCTCTATCACAACCGCCAATAACATATTTGTCGCCAAAAAGGTCAATCATTACTTGGTTTATAATGAAGCACTGTTTAGCCAAATATTGCTTGAACTAAGTGAGTGGCGACAAGCTGTTGTCCATGCAAACAATGCATTAAAAATAGCCAAGCAAAAAAACTTAATGAACTCAGAGCGAGAAGTATTAAGCTATTTATTAAAAGCTTACCGAGAGCTTGGAGAAATGGACAAAGCATTAGAAGTTGCTGATCAACTTATTGCTCTTTCACCTCAAAACCTTGAAGGTAGCGAGGACAATAGCAGTGCATCTGGACTCACAGAGCAAAAGCTTAAATTTGATTTAAGTTTACTTCAAAATCAGTTGCAAGACTCAACTGAGCAAATACAGCAAAAACAATTAATCATTACATTAATACTCGGACTATTTGTTCTGACTTTGATTGTATTTACCGTGACACTCAACCGCTCGAGCAAACTTATTGCTGCGCAGCGCCACTACAAAAAATTATGCTTACTTGAGCCTATTACTCAAATGAATGGACTTCGAGCCTGCCTAAAGCAGCTACAACAATATCGACAAACGGAGTTGGCCGCTTTGGCATTGATAAAAATTGAAGCATTGACAAGATGCGACACCCAAATGGGCTTAACCCAATCAGCGATACAAATAAAAAAATTAATTACTGAATTAAGTCAACGACTATCTGCCGATATTTATATTGTTAAACCGGGGCAATATGCTTGCTGCTTCAAACATGACATTGATGCACAATCACTTCATCAACAGGTTTTGGAATTCACCAGCAACGCACTATGTAATAATCCGCTGATACCCAGTTTCACTCGAAATATGGCACTATCACGAGTTTATGTTGGCCACATAAAACTACCATTGCTATCCAATCCTGATATATCTGTCACACCTGAAATTCATTTTGAAACCGTACAATATGCTTTAGCTGCGGCGATGACACAGCCTGAAAGCACCTATGTTTCGTTAAAGTCCTTAAACTTTGCTCCAGCGACAATTTTTAGGTCACCACTTTATTTGAATCTTACTCAAGCATTAAAACGCGGCATAATTAAAGCTGAAAGTAACCTAACCATTACAGAGGATTGGTGGCCTAACTAGTTGTCGGTGAAATTTGCAGCAAACACATAGTAACTGCACAAATTACAGTGTTTTTTCATACCCCTATGAGCCACTATGTTATAGTATTGCTACATAAGTTTTAATGACTCTTATGTATTTTATAGATATGTTTACTATAGTAATAGTATTAGACTTTTTGCTGTTCAGCTTTATACACAGCTAGTCGATAAAAATATTCTTCTTAACAATCAGCTCCAGCAAGCAACAAGGCATTTTATGAAAGACTCTGAATTAGCGATATCTCAGATAACGCTCATGAAACAAAAACTACATGCTGCTCGCGTTTCTTTAGAAGAAATCAATAAAGATAGAAATGAAAAGCTTAAAACATTAATTCAGTTTATTGGAAATTTAAGCTTAGCCTGTAAAGGACAAAATTTAGAACTCGACAATAAACTCGCAAAGCTACGCCATCATTTACATGATTACGACCAAATTGACGAAGCACTTCCCGATCTAGTTGATATCGAACGCATTTTAAAAAGCCAATACAACCAAACTATGAGCCAACTTGAAGAAAGCCGCATGGGTTTATCGAGAGTAATAAGGCAAATTCAGCGAGTCAACTCAGCTCCTGAAAAAGTTAAAAAAGAAATCAAATATTTTAAGCAGGACTTAGGTAAACCTTTTCATACCGTCTGGGAATACATTCCCAAAGTTGAAAAGCTAGTTGGTTTTTATGAATCAATTTTACAACAAGAATTCTCTCAAGCCGATAACTATGAAATTTTACCGCAACACGTTCAGTTAGCCCGTGAATTAGCAGTCAAAATATCAGAAATAGAATTTAGAAAAGATCAACGCGACCAGATTCTTGTGATGAAAGAAGTATTACAAGGAGACATCACCCTCAATACTTTACTTGAGTCGTACCAAACTATTTTAAGCCTTTTACTCGATAATATCGCGCGAGAAAAGTCTGCTTCTCAAGATTTTCTATATGCGCTAAATGATGCCTTAACCGTCGTGCGAGATGTGGTAACAAGCTCGCATAATAGCAATGAAAGAAGTCATCAATTAAAACAACAGTTGAACAAAGAAATCAATTTAAGAGTGGATAATGCAGGTGGCATTATTACTGATGTTGATGATGTTAGTGATCTAAAAACTCAGCTAACCATACAGCTTTCATCATTGCGTGATGCACTCTCTCGTAAAGAGGCTCTTGAACAACGCGAACAAAGCATTTTACGTAAATCAATTGAAGCGATGCGTAAAGAGTTAAATAACATCACGCAAGAAGCCAACAGTTACAAAGAAAAGCTATTTGAACATCAGAAGCTTAACCTACTAGACCCGTTGACCCAGCTTGCGAATAGAGCCGCGCTGGAAGATAGAATGGATGTTGAGTATCGCAATCATATTCGATTTAAAACACCTTTATGGATCGCGGTAACAGATATCGACCATTTTAAAAGTGTCAATGATAACTTTGGTCATAGTACCGGTGATAAAACGCTACAAGTTATTGCTATGGCATTAAAAAACTCTCTCCGTGACAGCGAATTTGTTGCCAGATACGGAGGAGAAGAGTTTGTGTTACTACTACCAGAAATTACCGAAGACCACATTTCAATTCTTTTAAACCGAGTAAGAGAAAAAGTAAAAAATATACCCTTTAAGTTTAAAAATCAGAGAATTACCGTTACATTATCTATAGGTGCTGCGCAAGTGATGGACAATGAAACCATGCAAGACGCTTTTGAGCGAGCAGATGCGGCCCTATACCGCGCCAAAAACAATGGCCGTGACAGAGTGGTGATAGACATATAAGCCATTGCTTAAGGCTATCCCCCCCCTCAAAGCCTTAAGGAATTGCTTATGATTATACAAATCAGCCCACGCGGCAGCTTAGATCAGCTTTCCCAACTAGAAGTCGACCGCCTTAAACAAGGGGCTAAAAGTGAGCTTTATCAACTCTATCGAAATTGCTCCTTAGCAGTACTCTCTTCAGGATTAGTCAGTGATAACGCTCAAGCATTATTTGATAAATACGATACATTCAATATTAATGTGCTACAGCGAGAGCGTGGCATCAAATTAGAACTACTCAATCCCCCAGAAGGTGCATTTGTTGATGGCGTCATTATTGCCGGTATTCAAGAGCACTTATTTGCGGTGTTGCGGGATATTATTTATATCACCAATAAATACGATAACTTAAAGCACATCAATTTAACTAACGCTAGTCATATCACTAACGTCGTATTTGATATTCTTCGTAATGCCAGAGCGATTTCACCAATGAAAGACCCTAATGTAGTTGTGTGTTGGGGTGGGCATAGCATTAATTCAATTGAATACCAATATACCCGCGAAGTGGGCTATCAATTAGGGCTTAGAGGCCTAGATATCTGTACAGGATGTGGCCCAGGTGCCATGGAAGGCCCCATGAAAGGTGCTACCATTGGACATGCAAAGCAAAGAGTTAAAAATGCCCGTTATATAGGCCTGACAGAACCGAGTATTATAGCTGCTGAGCCTCCTAATCAAATCGTCAATGAACTGGTTATTCTTCCAGATATCGAAAAACGCTTAGAAGCCTTTGTTCGATTAGGACACGGTATTATTATATTTCCTGGCGGAGCTGGTACTGCTGAAGAGTTACTCTATTTATTAGGTATTTTACTTAATAAACAAAATGCCGACATCCCCTTCCCACTAGTATTAACTGGCCCTAAAGAAAGTGCCGCATATTTTGAAGAGATAGACGCTTTTATTGCGGTAACCTTGGGTGAAGAAGCTCAAAACAAATATCAAATTATTATTGATGATCCCGTAAAAGTCGGCCAGATAATGAAGCAAGGCATGAAAAATGTAAAAGACTATAGAAAGCTGAAAGGTGATGCATACCAATATCAATGGTCATTAAAAATTGAACCTGAATTTCAATTACCTTTTGAGCCAACTCATGAAGTCATGGAAAATTTAAATCTTTATTTCCAAGCGAATAAAGCAGAATTAGCCGCTAATTTACGCAAAGCATTTTCAGGTATTGTTGCCGGCAACGTAAAAGGCGATACTATAAAGCTGATTGAGGACCACGGAAAGTTTTTAATTAAAGGTGATCCTAAATTAATGGAAATGATGGATAAGTTACTCAATGCCTTTGTAGAGCAACAACGAATGAAGCTGCCAGGCAGCGCCTATGAGCCATGCTATAAAGTATTAAAATAACCCAATGAACAAATTACTTATTATTGATGGATTAAACCTAGTACGTAGAATTCATGCGGTATTACCGGATGAAAACGACATAGCAAGCGTTAACGTTCGCACCTTAGCCGCTTGTCATAAAATGCTTAAACTTCATCAACCCACCCATGTTGTCGTGGTATGGGATGGTGACAAAGAATCTTGGCGAAAAAAACTCTACCCTGATTATAAAAAAGGTAGAAAACCCATGCCTGAGCCATTACAGAAAGGCTTACGTGAAATTAAACAAAATCTTGAACAAGCACACATCACTTCATATGATGCAGAATCTGAAGCCGATGACGTTATTGCCACCCTAGCCTTAAAAATCACTCAAAATAATGGTCATGTTGTAATTGCATCAACAGATAAAGGGTTTAGCCAACTCCCTCAACATAACCTTGTGCTATGGGATCACTTTAATCAAAGTGCATTCAACATCACAGATTACGAACGCAAACTCGGTGTCATCCATAGCCAATTTATTGATTACATTGCCCTAGCAGGTGATTCAGGTAATAAAATTCCTGGGATTGCAGGCATAGGGCCTAAATCTGCAGCAGATTTATTAAATAAATTCAGGACATTAGCAAACCTCTATCGGCTATTGAATAATTTAGGCCCGAAACAAGCCAAAAAGCTAGAAGAAGGTAAAGAGATTGCCCGTATCAGTTACAAACTAGCCCAGTTACAATGCGATTTACCACTGAATATTAATTTGAAACAATTGCGCTACCAGGCCAGTGTTGATAAATAAACTATTGATTATGCCAACAAGGACAAACTGTTAATTCAACAGCTTAATGATGGAAAATAAAATGCAAAGTAAAGCGACTTATATAATAGGAGCAGTATTTATCAGCTACCTATGTTTTGTGATAGTGGTAATGTTTACCTATGAACCCTCACCAGAGGAAAGAGCCTGGGAAGATAGACAAGCCTATAATCAACAAAAAATATCTGAGATTGCTTTTGGGCAAACAATTGAAGATATACAAAAAATATTTGGCCGTGCTGATTTTGTTGAGGCTAAAACGGCTGAAGATGGTCAGTATCAATTGTTATATTATCGCACCCATCACATAAAATCTGACGGCATTACCACACGAGATGAATGCACTCCACTACTGTTTAAAAACAACAAGCTTATTGCATGGGGAACTGAAACTTATCAGCAATATGTTGATGCAAAAATTCTAACAACATCAGATATAACCGCAGAAAGTATATAATAAAGACCGATAATTAATAAAAAACTCGCTTGATGCCTAAAGCAGCAAGAAGCGAGTCTGTATAGCTAGGCCAAACTATTGAACAACTATATTATTGAAGAACAATGTTCACTGGCAATGTTGCGTACCAAGTGTCTGGAACTGAATTAACACTAGCATGCAATTGAATGTGCGAAACTGTAGTTGCAAAAGCACCAAAAACATTTCTATATTCTGTGCGTGTCAAACCGTAACCGACGTTACTTGGGTCATAAATTGTCCAAGTACCTTCATCAGCAGGGTTTAAAACTTTTGAAGCAGCTGCTGAATTTTGTTTTCCAGCGTATATAGCGGCAAAAGGTTCGCTACCGAGCACTAAATTAACTGCACGCGACATAGCAGATTGTGCAACACCATAGTTAACTGCTGATTCAGGCCAAAAATATTGACCATTGTATGTTGCTGCGCCACTTGTACCAGAAGACAACTTCATTTCTAGAGATGCATTAGGTACTCGGATACCATTTTCCTCAATATTTAGAGAAATATTATGAATCCCCTCTTTTGCCATATTTGGGCCCACTACTTCAATGTCGCCCGTTGATGTTAAAACAGTCACTACTGGAGATAAGCCTACACCACCTTGTACTGCAGCCCCCTTCATGTAACCTTCAACAAAAGGAACGGTACCTACTCTAGAAAAATCAAATACGATTGAACCGTCACTTTGTATTTGACCTTCATTCAGCTGGGCATTTAAATCTTTTACTCTTGCAGGAGAAGTTGGCTCAATTTGGTACGCCCAAATTGGATTAGTATTAGTAATAACACCATTAAAATCTAATGATCCTTGAAACGTACCATTTGGAGACTCAGTAAATGCATAAACTGATGCAGATGACACTACTAACGCAATGGCAGATAAAGCTAATTTACTTTTATTCATAACTCATTCCTTAAACTTGTTTAATTTTTAATGATTAATAAGAAAACTTCAGAAATGCTAAAACTATCTATTAACTACTCATCCTTAGCGGTAAAATAAATCATTAAATTATGCGTCTCTGATAAAAATAATTTTTTAACACTTTAATGTAACTTGGTTTAAAGCATAAAAAATCGCTGCTACAATACCAGTTAAGTCGAGGAATAAAACTTAATAAAAATTATTAAAAAACATTAAAAAGCAACTAAATTGAATAAACACTTCTTGCATTAATGACCAAGTCTAACTCAAATGATTTATTTAAATTATTGACAACATAGATTTTAAAACTCCCAACTGCAACTAGCTCAATTGTTTTGTAATCGTCTGGCAACACCAATTGCACAAGACCTTCTGACTCATTAATATTTAAGTCAGATTGAACACCATCAATATTTAAAGCTATGTCAGCAATGATGTAAGAATCAGACTCTGGATCAGAGCCTTTAAACCGAATAGTCGCTTTACCGGGAAAAAGCTGCACTAGTTCACAGTCATTTAATTCAATTAATTTCGCTAATCTTTTGTTATAAGAATCTAATCTTAAAAGCTGAGGCTCTGGCAAAAATTGCTCAACAATTAAAAACTGACCTTCTACATGAGCTACATTTACTCCTCCTAAATCAAATACCTTATAGTCAACCTCTTCAGCGACAACATCTATAGGAAATAGCAAATAAAAAATGATGCTCAAATTACATATAATTTTATTGTTCACTTTCATCCTCCACATTTAGAATATAGCGTTCCACATTACCATAATCATTAATAGCATCTAGGGCAGTAACCTCAACCTCTCCATCTATTTTTATATAGTCTCCAGGCTTAAAAATGGACAAACTAGCAATATTAGATTTACTTAATTCGACAATACCATTGAGGCTATACAGATTCCCGATAGCAAAAATATAAGGAGTTGTATTTCTGAGATAAGTTTTACCTGACTCATGGCTTACGGTTAACTTCTTCTCAGAAGCATAGCGATACTCTCTAATTAATTCTGGGCGATAAATAACTTTAACCTGAGTTCTAATCGCCATATTCAAACCGTTACCTGCCAATTTGGGTGGAATTTCTTGTAAGTTTAACCAAAATAATTTTTCATCATCTTGAGAAATATCCTTAACAGCTTTGATAATACGCACCACTTGAGTACTGCCAGCCTTTATTCTAAAAAAACTCGGTGTAACAATAAACTTTGGCTGTTTATCCGGACTAGAATTATCAATCCAAATTTGCGCCGCATACTCACTTTGAGAATCATTCTTAATCATTACAGATACTGAAGAACTATTTTCATTGAAAATATATCTAGTCGCATCTAATGATAGAGCAGAATGAGCATTGTAAGAAAAAAACAAACATACGATTAAAATCAATTTACTTATATTTTTCACAGGTGACCCCTTGCAGATATTGCGATTCAACTAATTTATCAAACTTAATTATACAACCGGCCAAATCAATATATTCAGGAGTTGAAATTAAGTTAAACACTAGAACACCATTGTTAGATATAAAACCAAGTGGCGTACCATTCTGATCAAAGGCCCATGTTCCTGCTGAAACAAAATCACCTTTTGAATTTTTCACTTGTAAAATATAGCGCTTTAACTCAAAGTGCTTTAAAGGAAGATAAACGACGGCATTTTGAGAAGGAACAATTGTAGTATTAGTTTCAAATAACTCTAAATCATTAGGTAAACTAGAAGCGTCCAATGTTATTTGATTTAACTTGTAACTGGTGAGTGGAATAACAACGTTACCATTTGAATCAGTTCCCATTCGTGATTGATTGAACTTTACATTTTCAACACCATTAACATTAACAACAGCAATTGTGTCACTTAAGTTTTGAGAAAATAGAAAAGTTTTCTCTTGTGGTATTGCAACCATTGTTCCGCTGAAGGAAGCTGAACCAGTAATATTTCTCTCAGAATTACTGACCCTAAAGTTTGCAAATCCATAATTGCTTAAATATGACGAATTCAAAGACGATAAATAACTTTCCCCATTAACACTTTGGCTATGATTAAGACCAAAGCTTAACTGATCATTGATGGAAGAACTAATGCCAGTACTTATATTGACAGAGCCACCTTTGTTTGATGTCAATGATGTTGTTGAAATAGCATTGCGGTTTATTAAATCAAATGGCACTGAAACAGAGGCTGATAAACTGTAATTATCTGTGTTAGCATTATTTGAGTAAGTTGCGCCTAATGAAAAATCTAAATAATCAAGGTTAGCACTAAATGAAAGTGTAGCCCCTTTACTATCTGGAAAACCAAAATACTCCCTTAGCCACAATGAAGTATATATTCTAGAAAAATTAGATAGCCTATGGTTTGCGCTTATATTAATTTCATTACGCGTTCTTTGTTTAATTAAATTATCATAATCTTTCGCATAAAATTTTGAAAATCCGATATAGTCTTGAGAATCATAATAAGTCGTGTGTACTCGAAAACTCGTTGACTCTGTCAAGAATCTCATTAACGAAACGCTGACTTTGTTGCCAGTTTTTCTCCCTACGTCACTAAAATTAGCTAATGTCACTTCACCTTCAAAAGAAACACTGCCTAACCAGTCAAAGTTTGTTTCAAGACTTGCCCCTAAAGCAAAGTAGTTTGGATGTGCAAGTCCTTCTGCTCTCAAAGAAAACAGTTCAAAACCAAGACCACCATTAGCAGATATAAAAACTTTATCATCAGCAAAGTCATTGTTACGTTTCCCTAGACTGACATAATATTCAATTTCATTATTATTTAACATTGAAGGTGATATATTGATAGGAATAACATCTTCTCTGACTGTACCATCACTTTCTGTAATGACCATTCTCACATCACCACTTCGAATAAGTGTAACATTTTCAATAACAAAAGGACCGGGTGAAACCGTTTCTGAATGGACAGAAATACCATTTTGCACTAAAGTCACTTTTGCAAAACTATTGGCAATACCAACAAATTTGGGGCTATAACCGTGACTCGAACTCATTAATCTATTACTGGAAATAGACAAACCATCCATGCTATCTCCATTAATAATACTCCCCCCACCAAAAATCCGGCCTAGGCTAAAATCAGATTGATAGTCTCTTAAAGGAGTAGTTGCATAAGCAAAGTCAACTTCAAACTTATTATCATCGACGAAAGCATAACCATTAAGTACCCAACGACTAATATTGGCTTTAATTTGAGTAGAAGCAAAAACATCTATATTTTTTTCATTAGCAAAAACATTAGCATTATATAATGTTCTTAAAGAGTTTGACCCATAATCCCATTCAACGTCTGTTAAGTTTACTTTTCTAATTCCAGCCTGAGGAATAGTTAATACAAGTTGCTGAGTTGGGAAATCAAAGTTTGCATCGGAGTTATTTTGATTATTAATAAAATAACAATCTAAGTCACTATGATAGTAATTTTTGTAAAAATCTGAGTCCAATGATAGATTTATCGAGTCTAAAAACTTACTGTCAAAACAAATATTTGGATGGTCTTCATCGGATATAACCAACAATCTATTACCTGCTGATTTATTATTTACGATTACATCGACAACGTAACTTCCATTTGAAATATTGACAGAATCTAGTCCAAGCCACTTTTCATCTCTGCCGCCTTTAAAGAAACTATAATCAAACTCTATTTCTTCAGTACTTTCGATGGGTTCACTTTGTGGTACAGCTTTTTCATGTTCAAGCGATGTTACTAAGTTCACATTCTCATTTGAAATCAACGAATTCTTTGTTTCAACTTTTTGAGTTTCCTGAATACTTTCATTCAGTAGAACATTTTCCGTTAGTTCATTCACAGATTCCGCTTTAGAATCAGAAATAATCGCAGAAAAAAATAACAAACTGACTAATAGTGAACAGAAAATTGAATCTTTTTCGTTAAATAACTTTTTTTTAATTATATTTAATGTAAATGGAAAGGCTGCCATTATACTCTCCTGGTTCAGCCTGTTTTAAACCTAATGGTTTAGCTATAAAAGAAAAGTTCCCCTTAGATGCAAAATCTTTATCATACTTAATTTCATTGTTAGATAAGGTGATAGGATTGTTATTACTTGCTTCTAGATCTGTAGAGTTAATCTCAACTCGAATATTGTTACCCGCGCCATATGTAACTACCCCTCTTTGGTCTAATTGTCGACCTGATGAGTCCCCAAAAGATATTGATACCTTTTCTTGTGCGGCTAAAAATGCAGAGCAGCCAAGCTCAGCACTTCCTTTTTCTCTCCCCTGAATATGGAAAATCTGCTCTTTTATCCCTCGATCATTACTGACGTTGTAATCGCCGAAGTCTATTGTATCGACATTATTGCTTTGTGTTAGGAAGCTAAAGCTACAGCCAGATGTCACGATAACACCTTTAATTTTAATTTTAGTTTCTGCGCTAGATTCTTTAGCCGTAGTCGCACTAAAACTAACCAAGGATAAGAATATGCACAGAGCAAGTGCTTTCGTAAACTTTCCAACTGCAACCAACAAACCAAATAATGTTAGTACGAGAAACTTTGCATTCATAATTAGCCTTAACTAGTTTTAATTCACAACATATCTGGCTGAGTTGAATTAAACAAAACAACAAGATGAAAGTAACAAGCTAAAAGTGGAATGAACGATAATTAAAAAAACACAATTTTCCAAATTAATAAAAATTATTAATCCCCCAACTTTTTACACATCATAAAAGACCATTTTATTTATATTATTAATTTTTAACCACCAACCAGGCCGGTCTTCACAACTATAATAAACCCCATTAAATCAATTGCCTGCATAAAACCTACAAAATCAAGTGTCAGATAAAACAGTTAAAAAACTGACTGCTTGTTAATTTACTTTAATACGCGTTTAACTCTATTTAATTTGTCTTTAATTTAAAATGGCATACGCTGAATTCGATATAGCTTAAAAAATACTAAGCTCACCGAAGAAATCTCGATAAATACAGTTTAATTATGATGATAACTGTCCCTAAATCCCGTTGTTCATATAACTGAAGAATCTGATTTAATAACAAGCAATACTTGATGTGAGTTATGTTTGTCAATTCAGTTTATTACGAAAGTTAGAACCCTCCCCCATAGCAGATTCCGGCTCACAAGCATTGCCGGAATGACGGATGACTGGTTGGTTAGTCGAGTGTAGCTGGTGAATAGCGAAAACCTATTGTCAAAGCCGCACGATTCGTCATTCCCGAGTGCTGTTATCGGGAATCTTTTTTATTGATGTAGGGTTTAAGAGTACTAAAGCTTGATCGCTATAAAGCAGATTCCGGCTCACAAGCATTGCCGGAATGACGGGTTACTGGTTGGTAAGTTGGATGTATCTAATGAATAGCGAAAGCCTATCATCAAAGCCGCACGATTCGTCATTCCCGAGTGCTGTTATCGGGAATCTTTTTTATTGATATAGGGTTTAAGTCTACTAAAGCTTGATCGCTATAAAGCAGATCCCGGCTCACAAGCATTGCCGGAATGACGGGTGACGGGTGACAGGTTGGTTAGTCGAGTGTAGCTGGTGAATAGCGAAAACCTATCACCAAAACCCCACTATTCGTCATTCCCGAGTGCTGTTATCGGGAATCTTTTTTATTAATGTAGGGTTTAAGAGTACTATAGCTTGATCGCTATAAAGCAGATTCCGGCTCACAAGCATTGCCGGAATGACGGGTGATAGGTTTGTCAAGTGAATAGAAAAAATTGGATGAGCGATATGGCGTGTATGAGTTGGGTATACCTGATGAGTCAGGGATAGCTGGTACTTAAGTTGTTTTAACAATTGCAGTTGATACCACAATTGTTAAAACGATTTAAGGTAATTAATTCATAAACGATTAATTACCTTCGGCAAACTCTTGATAAGCTTCGCCTTTATCTAGCCACATTGGCGCGGGTTTACCCAACAAGTAGTGATCAAAATACTGGCGCATTTTAATAGTGTAATCCAATTTATTTGGATACTTTTTCAGGTGATGAGGCTCGCCTTCATATTGCAAAAATACCACATCTTTACCCGCTCGGCGCATGGCAAGATACATTTCGACCCCTTGCTCCCACGGCACTGCATCGTCAATATCACCAAACATAATCATCATAGGTGTTTTAATTCTTTCTACATAAAACACCGGTGAGTTTTCAATGTATTTTTGCGGTGCTTTGTAAAGGCTTTCACCAATACGACTTTGACCCATTTCATATTGGAACTGCCTAGCTAATCCACTACCATGGCGAATACCACTGTAGGCACTGGTCATGTTAGAGACTGGCGCACCAGATACGGCAGCGGCAAACATATTGGTTTGAGTGACTGCAAATGCCGTTTGATAACCACTCCATGAGTGCCCATGAAGACCAATTTTCTTAGGATCAGCAATACCCATA
Organism: Shewanella gaetbuli; assembly: GCF_023284065.1. GTDB lineage: Bacteria > Pseudomonadota > Gammaproteobacteria > Enterobacterales > Shewanellaceae > Shewanella > Shewanella gaetbuli. Next base: position 22,722 of record NZ_JAKIKP010000002.1, read on the forward strand.
TCAATAATTTTTTGCACCCCTGATGTCAGCGCTTTCACTGCTGAAATACCAGGGTAACCAATTTCAAAACGGATATCGGGTAAGAAAATGGCGTAACCGTTATTGGTATACCATGCAAAATTTGGACGATGGTTAATTTTCATGTCTGGAAACGAATGTAACCTGTCACTCATAAAGCGATAGTAATACACCATCACTGGGTAAGTTTGACCTTGCTGATAATTACTGGGTTTAATTAGCACGCCGTCAATGGGTTCACCATCACCGCCAGTCCATGACACCAACTCAGCTTTCCCCCAATCAAATGCTTGGCGTTGGCTATCAAGATCAGTCAGCTTAACTTTGTTATCAAAGTCTGCTTTAATAACAGCATAAATATCAGGGTATAAGTCAAATCTCTCTGATGAATATAAAATGGTTTGAGCATCTTTTGCTCTTGCCAATACTGTTAATTTACTGTCCGCATCAGTGAGCGACGTAACACCTGCTTCGCCCACTTTTGCTTGAAATATCCCATCGGCTTTAGTGATATGGCTGTAGCCTTTAAGCAACACTAACTCACCACTTTTAAGGGTTGTTGGTTGTTTATCTTCAACTAGTCCCTGAATGCGATATTCCACCTGTTGTTCACGACCTTTGCCAGCCGTTAACATAAATCCACTGTTTGAAGCGATATTAAATTGCCATGCATCGTATTTATCATATGCAATAAAACCGCTGTCATTTTCTAACCAAGGACCAAAACCATAACCGGGTGCAGCGCTTGGGTAATCGTGATCTTCATTGGCAAAAGTGGTGTTAATCTCTGCCGTTAAGTTATGACTTCTTGCTTGAGCGATATCGTATACAAAAATATTGCCTTGTTGATAATAATTTAAAAACTTACCGTTAGGCGACAATGTCGGTAGCTGATTTGTCGGTTGCTGCGCCAACACTAAAATGCGTCTTCCGGTATTTAAGTCAACAAGATAAATATCTTGATAAAAGCCTGCCCATGTGACCATTTTTTGATAAGGCACATCTGAAGTAGCAACTAAATAGCGGTGCTGTTCGCCATAATGTACCGTGGGAACCTCTTTGTCAGCTAACTGAATAATGCGATCAGCTTGAATATGATAAACTGCCAAATAAGTGCGTTTTAACTCATCTTTATACTCTTTAACTTCTTGTGGTTTAATTTTAGGGTCATCACCATGCCAAACTCGCAAGTTTTTATTGGCAGTGATAATATTTTGGTCAAATAATGAGGCTTCATCAGTATATTTAGTGATGTTTTTTGGCGTACTAACTTGAGGTACTCGCCCAACAAATAAGCGCTCGTTATCACGAGAAAACATCAGTGTTGAAAATTGATTTAACGTCCAGTTGTCGCTTTTAGGCTGACGATGTTTTCCAGAAGTGATATCAATAATATGCAGCTGATATTCTCTAGCGACTCTTTTACTGGCTAAACTTCCACTGGTAAAAGCCACATTACGGCCATCATTACTTAAAGCAAGCTCACCAATTTGTTCATTATCGCCTGTGTAGATAGCTCTTTTAGACTGGTGGGTTAAATTAATCACAATCAATTGATGATTTTTAGCTGAATGATCATTCACACTGGCAGCAAAGTAATTACCAGATTCATCAAAAGTATATTGTGTGACATGGGTTAGTTCGGTTTGTTTTTTCGACGCTAAATGAATAAGTACAAGTTTGCTGCCTTCATCATCTTTTTCAACCTTAGGCTGCTTATCACTGTTATCAGATTGACTGCTGTCATCTTTGTCTTCAGCAGACTCAGCATTTTTATCAGCCTTAAACCACACAGCTAAATATTCCCCGTTATCACTAAAGCTAGCTGATTTAACGTTGTCGAATATTTGCTGAGAACCGCTAGTCACATCAAGTAAAGCAAGCTGCTGAGTTAATTCATCAGGCTTTTTGGTTTCTTTATCTAGCAAACTGGCAGGAATAATCGCACTGACAAACTGCCCATTGCGACTTACGGCTGGCTTTGTACCACCCGCAATGTCAAAGGATTTTTTGCCATCAGTTGATTTAACAATCACATAGCTTTCGCCTCTATCTGGCTTAGCTTCAACCGCCATCACTTTACCATTGTCGGCGAGTTGCGGTTTTTGTAGGTCATTAAAATGCATAATGTCATTTAATGATAAAGGCGATGCATTTGGACTGGCACTAAATAGTGTCAAGACTATCATCAATGTCTTAGTGAGCTGGCGAGATAGTTTCACAATCTTCCTCTTATTATATTTGAAGCGAGTGGTCATCCACAGTGCTGAATAAAACGTTAACTTATTCATACGACTATAGTCGTCTTGTTATTCAGCTTAAGGATAGACATTATGCAATGGTGACAATGTCATAATATTGCGCGCGAATTTTCAACAAATCTAACATGCAACAATGAAAAGTTAACCATAAGTTGTGGAACGGTATTTTAATGCAAAATGCGTTACAAATACCCTTTTTAATGTGAGCTGACTCACTATTTTCTGTAAATAAACATTAATGGCATTTAAAATGCGACCAACAGAGCATTCACCCTCACCATGAGCATCAAATAGTCATGATAAAAAGAGCCTATAAGGTCGCACTAACACCTATTGATAGTTCACATGATTAAGTTAAATAGTGCTCGAAAATAGGCTTAATTGATAAACACTTTTAAGGATTCAACATGTCTACAAGAACAATTACTGTAATTCCAGGCGATGGTATTGGCCCAAGTATTATTGATTCAGCACTGAAAATTCTTGATAAAGCGGGATGTGATTTTGAATATGAATTTGCCGATGCGGGGTTAACGGCTTTAGAGAAGCACGGTGAATTATTACCTCAACGAACACTGGATTTAATCGAAAAAAATCGTATTACCCTTAAAGGGCCATTAACTACACCTGTTGGAGAAGGCTTCAGCTCAATCAATGTTAGCTTACGGAAGCGGTTCAGCTTATATGCCAATGTTCGTCCAGTGAACTCCTTTAAAGGTACTCAAGCAAGATATGATAATATTGATATTATTACTGTGCGCGAAAACACGGAGGGAATGTACTCTGGTTTAGGCCAAAAACTATCTGATGATGGTGAAACGGCTGAAGCAACTAGTATTATTACTCGTCAGGGAGCTGAGCAAATTGTTACTTTTGCCTACGAACTAGCACGAAAAGAAAATCGTAAAAAAGTCACTATTGTTCATAAAGCCAACATTATGAAGTCAACCTCAGGACTGTTTTTAAAAGTCGCCCGCGAGGTCAGTCAACGATATCCCGATATCATCACTGAAGAAATGATTGTCGATGCCACTTGTATGAAGTTAGTGATGAACCCAGAGAACTTTGATGTAATGGTCACTACAAACCTATTTGGCGATATTTTATCTGATTTATGCGCAGGACTTGTGGGGGGGTTAGGCATGGCTCCTGGAGCGAATATTGGTCGAGACGCGGCTATCTTTGAGGCCGTGCATGGTAGTGCGCCTGATATCGCCGGTAAAAATTTAGCTAATCCTACCTCAGTCATTTTAGCGTCTATTCAAATGCTGGACTATTTGGGAATGGCGGATAAAGCGGCAGCCATTAGAAATGCCATAGCATCGGTAATTGAAGAAGGTGATCGCACCACGCGAGACTTAGGCGGCACTCACGGCACAACCGACTTTACACAAGCGGTACTAGAACGTTTAGGGTAATTTGCATCAGCAATAATATTGCTGCTTCAGTTGAACAATAAAGCCCTAATTTTCATTAGGGCTTTATCATCTTTGAAATCACTAAGCTTTCGAAGTTACTAGATGAGCTATCGCTCACCTAGTACAGCGTAGTTAACACCCTTGTCTGGGAATAACCACAAGTGAACAGTCACTTCGTCTCTATCGTGATATAAATGCTTACATTGCAGGCGGTAATCAATTTCGTTTTCTTTAAAAATTTCTGCCATGGTATCTAAAATTACTCGCACATCTTTGTAACGGCTTTTCATGGGTAATTTTAAATTAAATATGGCTTCTTTAAACCAACCATTAATTGCCCAAGCTTCCATTAACTCGGCGACTCTTGATGGTTTCTCAACCATGTCACACACCAACCAATAAATATTTTTTCGTGGCGGTTCAAACCTAAAACCGTCGGCACGGTAATGTTTAACTTGGCCAGTATCCATTAACTTTTGGTTCATTGGCCCATTATCAACCGCGGCAACCATCATGCCTCTGCGCACCAGTTGATAAGTCCAGCCCCCAGGGCATGCACCTAAATCGACAGCGTTTAAACCACTACGACAACGTAATTCTTGCTCTTCTTTAGATAAAAAAGCACTAAAGGCTTCATCTAACTTTAAACTAGAACGACTCGGAGCATCAGCAGCCATTTTTAGGCGTGGAATACCCATAAAATGTGGCGAACTATTATGGCTTAATGAGTATCCTGCATAAGCTTTACCTGGGCCAATAAAGCAAACATGAATAATCGGTCGACGTGGATTTTCTGTGCCTAATAATGCACCTGACTTTTTCAAGCCTTGGCGCAGTGGCACGGTAAACTTGCGGCAAAAACCCGACAACTCTTTCGCTTCATTGGTGTCAGGGGTTTCAACACGTAACTCACCGCATTTAGACAGTTCACTTAACGCCTCAACAATGGGGCTTACTCTATCTTGTTCGGGTAAGTCGCTAAGTAACTCAGCGGCGGCAAACATTTGTCGCGCAAAAATCAATGAACTTAATGCCAGTTTTTCAACTAGCTCATCTGCGCCATTGTCATCAAAACATTGAAAAATAACATAAGCATCATTGTTGTTGGTTTTAACAAAACCACCAATATTAAGCTCTGCTGCACGTTGTTGAATTTCTGCAGCACAGTCTTTTTCATATCCAGCGCGGCAAAAAAGGAATAGGTTTTTCATGTAAAGCCTTAGCAAAAGTGAATCTTGAAGCAATTTTGGCAGGATTATACCAATCACGATAAGTAAGTGATCAGAAATAGCGCTGGAAAAATGTTCGAGAACAAGACAGGTTTTTCGATAAATAGTTATTCTACAATCAAAAAATCTAACGCTGTTATCGATTATTTTAACAAGCTAGGGTGATCAGCTATTTATTACGATTGGTATTATAGCAAGTTTATTCTACCACCGCAGATTTTGGTTTACGGATTGCAGCAAGAGCAAACAATACCCAGCCAATTAACAAACAAAATCCTCCCATTGGGGTAATAGGCCCTAACCATTTTGCCCCAATAAGTGCATAGAGGTACAAGGAACCAGAAAATAACACCATGCCCAGTAAGAAGAATATGGCTGACCATTTGATAAGCTTAGCTGATAACCACTGCGCAGAAAACGCCAAACAACATATCGCAAAGGTGTGATAGAACTGATATTCAACCGCTAAATTAAAAATACTAATTAACTCAGGCGGAGCAATATTTTTTAATCCATGAGCACCAAATGCCCCTAACGCCACCGCAATAAATCCACTAATGGCACCAATAAATAAAAGTCGACTATTCATGCTAAACCTTGAAAAAAATTTTATGGGTGATCAGAACATACTTTTGTTGAAAATGATGCGATCTCATCCACGGCAACAGCTAAATTTTGATTAAACGTCAGCCCCGATGATTTGCGCGGCGCAAAGCTATGATCACCATCAGCAATAGTGACGACTTCAATATCAGCACGTAATGGCCAACGGTTAATTTGCTCAGGCAAGCCAAATTTATCTCGCTCACCCTGTAAGATTAATGTGGCCATTGTTGAATCATTTAACGGAGACAAGCGAGGTTCGCCACCTTTTTTAATAGGCACAAATGGGTAACCTAAACATACCTGCCCTTTTATTTGCTCAACAAGTTGCTTAGCATCTGTATTGATAAACTCATGGGTTAAAGAGGTCAATGTGGCCATCATCCTTGAGCCCATAGACTTACCTACAAAGACAATATTGCTTGCTTTAATTTCACCTTGTTGCTGCTTTTGATGAATATCAGCTAAAACTGACTCAAGGTGAGCCAATAATTTTGGCGCTCTATCTGGTGGACGCTTTTTGCCATCTAACATATTGGCTTGCATATAAGGAAAATTAAATCGATATACCGCAAAGCCTTTGTTATTAAGCTCATGGCTTAACTGCTCCATAAACGCATGATGCATATTGGCGCCAGCACCATGGGCTAACACTATTAAGGTATCTGATTGTAAATCACCGTCTAATAGGTAATCAGTTGCTAAAGGTAACGTTGGTTTATCCTGCGAGTAAATCACTACGCGACTCCTCAGCAAACATATCCACCATCCATTCACGGAATGCACTCACCTTACCCAGTTCAGAATGGTTAGGTTGGCACACTAAATAATACGCATCTTTACTCACTAATACCTCAGAGAATGGACACACTAAACGACCTGCTTTTATGTCAGGACGAGCCAGTACACTATAGCCTAATGCAATACCTTGACCATGCGCTGCCGCTTGTAATACTAATGAAGAATGACTGAATATAGGCCCTTGATTCACATTAATATCGCTAATACCACATTGCCTAAACCAAGCTTGCCAATCATGCCTAGAAGAGTCATGCAATAACGTGTGGTGTTTAAGATCTTGAGGGCTATTTAAGGGTTTTGGGCCGTTAAGAAGTAATGGAGAACAAACGGGAATTAACACTTCGTTACGCAGTTTATCAGCACGAAGTCCGCCCCAGTTTCCTTGGCCATAATAAATTGCTACGTCCACATCATCGGTTAACGAGCCTGCGTCGCTGTCTACCGCTTTAATTCGTACATCAATATCTGGATTCTTTTCACTAAACTTAGCCAAACGAGGCACTAGCCATTGAATGGCAAAACTGGGCGACATACTTACAGTTAATGACCCCACCGCACTGCGAGCCAGTAGTCGGTCAGTCGCTTCACCTAGCTGAATAAAGATATCTTTAATATCTAAGAAGTAGCCTTGGCCTTCTTCTGTTAACAATAATGATCTATTTTTGCGTCTAAACAGCTTCAGACCTAAAAAATCTTCTAATGCTTTAATTTGATGACTTACCGCAGCCTGAGTGACAAACAGCTCCTCTGCAGCCCTTGTAAAGCTTAGATTTCTTGCCGCGGCCTCAAATGCTTTTACTGCATTTAATGGGGGTAACCGTCTAGACATAGTGATCCATCTCTCGTTTTTGAATTAGTTTTTCTAATGATTATCGATATTTTTTGTCGTTTGTAAAGAACTGTGTTTTTGATTAAATTATCACCATTGAAATTTAGTGAGTTGGACAGCTTCTACGACGTTATTTGGAGTGTCCGGCAATCGAGTGATTAGTCTGCCCGGAGGCACCCTATGTTTAATGTAAAATCTGTTTTAGCCATTGCTTTTGTTTCTGTTCTCGCTGTTTCAGCAGCTCAAGCTGATGAGTTAAGCCAAATTGATGTTAGCGATTTACATGCGACATTAAATGCAGAGTTAACTGATAACATGAACCAAATGCAACAAGAACTAGCTAAAGACGTTAATAGAGATGTTGCTAGCGAAAATGATGAAGAAGTTCAAACAGCAACAACCTTAATCGCCGACTAAGCTCTAGCTTACAGACATTAGAATTTCTATTCTATGTCATATAAAACACAAAAAACGCATTTATCGCGTTTTTTTTGTTTCTATCTGCAAATAAAAAGGCTTACATAATCTGTAAGCCTTTTTTGTTACTTAAAACATGGAGTCAACTCAATATCAAATTAAGGACGATAAACCTTAACGTTGCTATGGCCTTGCTCAATTAAATATAGCGCCTGTAATTTACTCATTACACCACGATCACAGTACAATAAGTAAGTTTTAGACTTATCTAAATCAGCAAACTGAGTTGCTAATTTAAAGAATGGAATCACTTTAATATCCACTCCATCAATCTCTAGTGGGCTACGCTCTTCTTCTTCAGGTGAACGTACATCGATCACAACTTCACCACTAGCAATATCGGTCACGGTTTCTGTTTCTGTAATTTGTTGATTCATTTCTGACTCAATATCTCTTATGTCAATAACCTTGGCTGAAGCGACTACCTTTTCAATTAGGTCTTCGTCAAACTTAGCTTCTTCTGCTTCAATTTTTGACAGAACGGCTTTAACCGTTGGCTTTTGAGAAATTACACCACAATATTCCGGCATGGTTTTGGCAAAATCTTCAGTACCAATAACACGGCTTTGATTAATAATATCTTGCTTATCCATGGCGATCAGCGGACGCATGATCAACAGGTCTGTACAGCGGTCAATAACGTTCAAATTAGTTAATGTTTGGCTTGAAACCTGACCTAAACTTTCACCCGTCACCAATGCTTGAATACCGTATTTTTCAGCAATCTTAGCTGCACTGCGCATCATGACTCGTTTAAGGATGACCCCCATCTGGCCGTTATCAATGCGCTCTAAAATTTGCTCAACTACAGGCTCAAAAGGAATGGTAATAAAGCGTACTTTATGCGACGAACCATAGGTGCTCCACAAGTGGTAAGCCACTTGTTTAACCCCTATCTCGTGTTGTGCACCACCCAAATTAAAAAAGCAGTAATGGGTACGCGCGCCTTTTTTAATAAATTGGAAGCTTGATACACCAGAGTCGAATCCACCCGAAATTAGCGATAAAACATCTTCTTGGGTCGCCATAGGGAAGCCACCTAGACCCTCGATACGACGTTCAACCATATATAATTTGTCACGGTCAATTTCGAGATTTACGGTAACATCTGGGTTTTTAAGCTTAACGCCTAAAGCATCTGTATGCTGATTTAAACCACCACCTACGTAGCGCTCTACCTCAATTGAATTAAAGTCATGCTTGCCACTACGTTTAACTCGAACACAAAAAGTTTTACCAGCTATTTCATCACGGTAGCGGGGTAACGCTAGTTGGTAAATACTGTCAATGGTATCAAATGGGTATTCACTCACTTGAACCACATGCGCAATACCTGGAATACAAGCTAAGCGCTCACCAAACACCCCTACTAATTCAGGCTTGCCATCTGGTACTTTAACGATGATACGGTCAAATAAACGCTGAACTTTTGCTTCTTCATCCACTTTTTTGAGCACGTTGCGAATATTGGTTTCTAGCATTTTGGTAAAGCGTAATCTTACAGACTTACTCTTCATCATGATTTCTGGGTATAGCTTAACGATAAACTTCATAGTGGTTCCGACAGCAATAATTCAAAACTGAAACTCGTTATTAGTTCAGCTATATTAAGTAATAGTGTTTTGAATTTATAGAATAACGACTTGATTTGTATAAATAAAAGTTAGACAACCTAGTATGTAGTTACTTAGTTGACCATTGATATTTGTGCAAACAAGCAAGCAATTGGCGGATTATATCAAAATAATGCCTTGATGTAATACTCTTAGCTCTATCGAGATCTCATATTTACGCTTTACATTAGCGCCAACAAATATGCTTAAAGTTCGCTCAAAAATAAAAGCGCTGTGCTAGCCACTGCGCTTTTGTATAGTGTCAATATTTAGGCTTATTGAGATTGAATCACGGTAATTTCGTCTGATTCTTTTGGTTTGCCTTGTTCAATGGCAATTTCTACTCGTCGATTTCGCGCGCGATTAGTATTGCTATCATTTGGCACTAAAGGGTTATTTGATGCTTCGCCCATCACTTTCATACGGCTTTCATCAAAACCTTGTACTTTCATCAACTCATGAGCAACCGCAACCGCTCGTTTGCTAGATAAGTCCCAGTTAGAACTATAAAGTTCATTACTGATATGTGCGCCATCAGTATGGCCAGAAACGGTAATAATACCGGGAACATCTTTTAGCAACTCACCTATTTCACGAATAATTGGCCTAAACTTTGGCTGTAAAAAACCTGAACCTGAGGCAAATGAGCCTTTTTCTCGAATACGAATAATAATTTGCTGTCCTAATGACTCAAGTTCAATGGCACCATCGACAATTTGCTCATTGAGTTGCTCAGCCATTTTTTTAAGTTGTTCGTTGATATTATCTTGCGATGACGCAGCATCTTTTTTAACCGCTTCAGCCTCTTTTTGAGCCGTCGCACTAGCGTTACCGCCTCGCTGAGCACCATTTTGTTTTTGTACACCACCGGCACTGTCTTCTTCACCCGCTTGATACTCAATGGTTTGTTGAGTCATTTCATTGGTTTGCTGGTTAATTATTTCAATCGGCGTGGGGTCGGGTCTGCCAGGTCTAAACTCTAAAGCAATAACCGAAGTACCTTTAGGAATATCTTTCACTTCAACTTTATTCTGCACCCCGAAAGCATACTTCATTGAACCGGCAATTTGCTTGAACTTCATGACGTCCATTTCAGAGAAGGCCAGTAACAGCACGAAGAAACACATCAACAATGACATCAAGTCAGCAAAAGTTGCTAACCATAATGGCGCCCCAGCAGGTGGACAGTCACACTTGGGCTTAGCCATGCTTACTCTCCGTCCGTGGTATCAATTTTACGTTGTTTTTCGGCAAGATAGTTTTTCAAGAAGCCTTCAATAACACGTGGATTTTGGCCATCTTGAATCGCCAACACCGCATCCATAATGAGATTTCGGTTCAATAACTCTTCATTCATTCTTAATGCCAATTTATCGGCCATTGGAATGGCGATCATATTGGCGATAACAGCCCCATAAAGCGTAGTTAACAACGCCACCGCCATTGACGGGCCAATTGATTTAGGGTCATCCATATTCGACAGCATCGCCACCAAACCAACAAGTGTACCAATCATACCCATAGCAGGAGCAACGTCCCCCATGGCTTTAAATATCCCTACGCCCGCTTTGTGACGTTCTTCAGTTAAGGCAATATCTTTTTCAAGCGCATTACGCACCACATCACCGTCGTGACCATCAACTAACATGTCGACTGCTTTTTGCATAAAGGTATTACTGATTTGCGCTTCTTCTAACGCTAAAAATCCGCCTTTACGAGCAGCATCGGCCATATTGACTGATTGCTCAATTAAATCTTCAGGCTTATCAATTTTAAACATAAATGCTTTTAGACCAATTTTAATGGCACCTAAAAACTGCTTAAGATTGAATTTCATCATGACAACAAATAATGACCCCATTACTACAATCAACAGTGACGCGACATCGATAAATATCGAAATACCACCACTAGTAGCCATTGCACCAATGACGAAGGCAAATGCACCTAGAATTCCTATCAGGGTTGCTAAATCCACAACTTCTCCTCAAATGCAGTCAAGTCTGCTCGAACCTGCTTATAGTTAAGCTATAAACATCATCTTACTATGTTATCGGACAAAATCATTTCAAGTTTAGCCCGAATTTCGACTTTCTGAACAAATTTCAGTAACAAAGCGTGCTATTGAGCAAATAAACAGCGTCTGTATTTGACCCAAAAGCCTAGCTGATATACCTTGTCACACGCTGAATAGAAGGAATAGAAATCGTGGCAAAAAAAACCGAAAACCTCAGTTTTGAAGAGTCATTAAATGAGCTAGAAACCATTGTGACCAATTTAGAACAAGGTGAAGTCTCACTTGATGATGCCTTAAAGCAATTCGAACGCGGCATTAAACTAGTGCGACAAAGTCAGTCTAAACTTGAGCAAGCGCAACAAAAAGTGTCAATACTAATGGATGAGAAAGACACCCTAGCCCCATTAGATGTTGAACAATAAATCTGCTTAGCAGTTTTTTGAGGTATTCCAGTGTTATCTGATGCAATAAAGACCTATCAACAACGTGTTGATCAAGTTCTTCGCCAACACTTAAATAATCTTGATGATGCCGCCCCTATTCTTAAAGCCGCGATGACCCACGGTGCATTATTAGGTGGCAAACGCATACGACCATTTTTGGTTTATAGTGTCGGCCAAATGTTTAATGTGCCGTTATCTACATTAGACAACCTTGCTGCCGCAGTTGAATGTATTCATGCTTATTCTTTAATTCATGATGATTTACCCGCTATGGACGATGATGCCCTAAGAAGAGGCCAACCGACTGTTCATATCGCCTTTGATGAAGCCAGTGCTATTTTGGCTGGCGACGCATTACAAACATTAGCATTTGATATTATCAGTGAACCCATTCAAGGCCTAAGTGCTAGTCAGCAATTAGCGATTGTAAAATCATTAGCAAAAGCGTCTGGCTACCAAGGTATGTGCGGAGGGCAAGCAATTGATCTAAGCTCTACCAATACTCGTATCGATTTAGCAAGGCTAACTGAGCTACACAATAAGAAAACTGGCGCATTAATAAGCTGCGCTGTTGAAATGGCATTAATTGCCGCAAATGCGCCAACTCAAGAATTTAATGCATTAATGGGCTATGCTCACAAAGTTGGCTTAGCATTTCAAGTTCAAGACGATATTTTAGATATCATTGCCAGTACCGAAGAGTTAGGAAAACCTCAAGGTAGCGATGAGGAATCAAATAAAAGCACCTTTCCAAAATTACTTGGTTTAGAAGGTGCAAAAAAGACATCACAACAACTTGTTAGTGATGCATTATCAGAGCTGGAAATATTGCCATATAATAGCCAGTTAATTGCCGACTTTGCCCGATACATCATCGAGCGAAGAATATAATAAGACAGAATATCTCACTATGAGTTTCGATAATGCTAAATATCCAGTATTAGCCCAAGCTAATACGCCAGAGGATTTAAGAACACTGCCACAGGGATTATTGCCTCAGGTTGCTAATGAATTACGTCAGTTTTTATTAGAGTCTGTGGGGATTTCAAGTGGTCACTTTGCTTCTGGATTAGGTACGGTTGAATTAACCGTTGCGCTTCACTATGTCTACAACACCCCTTTTGACCAGTTAATATGGGATGTGGGTCACCAAGCATACCCGCATAAAATATTAACTGATCGCCGAGAAAAAATGCACACTATCCGCCAAAAGAATGGGCTACACCCTTTCCCATGGCGTGAAGAAAGCCAATATGACACCTTTAGTGTTGGTCATTCTGGCACATCTATCAGTGCTGCATTAGGGATGGCCATTGCTGCTGAAAAAGAAGGTAAAGATCGCAAAACCGTTGCGGTCATTGGCGACGGTGCAATGACTGGCGGCATGGTATTTGAAGCCTTAAATCATGCTGGCGACTTACATAATGACATGCTAGTGGTGCTAAACGATAATGAAATGTCTATTTCTGAAAATGTCGGCGCACTCAATAATCATTTAGCACAACTGATGTCAGGGCGTTTTTACACAACGATTCGTGAAAACAGCAAGAAAGTACTCAAAGGTATGCCTGTCATCAAAGAAATGGCTAAGCGTACTGAAGAACACTTAAAAGGTATGGTGGTGCCTGGCACCTTATTTGAGGAGTTAGGCTTTAACTACATTGGCCCGATTGATGGTCATGATGTTGAAGCGCTTGTTGATACCATGCGTAATATGCGCAACCTCAAAGGGCCACAAATTCTGCATATTATGACCAAAAAAGGTCGTGGCTATGAGCCAGCAGAAAAAGACCCAATTGGTTGGCATGCAGTACCTAAATTTGACCCGACTCAATTTAAAAAACCTGCCACTAAACCAGGCTTACCTACTTTTTCTCAGGTATTTGGTAAATGGTTATGCGATATCGCCCAACAAGACGATAAAGTGATGGGGATTACCCCCGCTATGCGTGAAGGCTCTGGGATGGTTGAGTTTTCTCAACGTTTTCCAAAGCAATACTTTGACGCAGCAATCGCCGAACAACATGCAGTAACCTTAGGTGCCGGTATGGCGACCAAAGGCTTAAAGCCTGTTGTTGCTATTTATTCCACTTTTTTACAACGTGGTTACGACCAACTAATTCATGATGTTGCCCTGCAACGCTTGCCAGTATTATTTGCTATTGACCGTGGTGGCATTGTTGGCGCAGATGGCCCAACTCACCAAGGGGCTTTTGATTTAAGCTTTATGCGCTGTATTCCTAATATGGTGATTATGGCACCATCTGACGAAAATGAATGTCGTCAAATGCTCTACACTGGATATTGTTACCAAGACGGCCCAACAGCGGTGCGTTACCCAAGAGGTAGTGCAACCGGAGCTGAGCAAGTGGAAGCAATGACCGCCTTGCCAATTGGTAAAGGAGTACTAAAGCGCCAAGGTGAGAAAATTGCCATTGTTAACTTTGGTACTACGTTAGCCGCGGCTTTAGGTGCAGCAGAATCTTTAAATGCCACCGTAGCAGACATGCGTTTTGTTAAACCATTAGACATTGAATTATTAACTGAACTAGCAAATACCCATGACGTGATTGTCACTGTGGAAGAAAACGCCATTGCAGGCGGTGCGGGGTCAGGAGTGATGGAAGCGCTACAACAACTTAAAATTATTAAGCCTGTGCTTCAAATAGGTTTGCCAGACGAATTTATTAAGCATGGCGCACCCGATGAAATTATTAGCGAACTAAAACTGGATGCCAAGGGTATTGAACAGCAAATTAGCCAATATCTTACCTAGATTTAGCGTAAATTTAACACAAGTTTGACATAAAAAATGGGCTGATTAATCAGCCCATTTTTTTATGATATTAGCAACTAAAATAGCGGCTAGATTATCTGTTAGCAATTACGCTTGAGTATCTACACTGGCGCCGCCTTGTGACACCATTACCATTGCAGGGCGAAGTAAACGCTCATTTAAAATGAAGCCTTTTTGCATCACTAACATTACGGTATTTTCGGGGTATTCACCACTTGGTTGCATACCAATTGCTTGGTGATGTTCAGGGTTAAATGCTTCACCTAATGGGTTAACTTGTTTTACGCCAAACTTTTCAACCGTGCTTAAGAAGCCTTTTAAGGTTAATTCAACCCCTTCGTAAATAGCTTTAGTTGCCTCATCTTCTGCTGAAGTGCCTTGTAAAGCGCGTTCCATGTTATCAATAACTGGTAACAATTCATTGGCAAACTTTTCTAAAGCAAACTTACGAGCCTGCTCAACATCTTTAGCTGCACGAGTACGGATGTTTTGCGTTTCTGCTGCAGCACGCATTTCAACATCTTTACGTTCTTCTAGGGCGGCTTCTGATGCTGCTAACAGCTGTTCTAATTCTTCAATGCGAAAATTAGCTTGGGTTAACTCATCCATTAAGCTTTCTTCGCCCGCTTCATTGATGGTACCTTCTTCCACTTGATCTTTGATCTCAATATCTTGTGATTCGTTGCTCATTTTCACTCCAGCTAAAAATGCAATTTATACAGTGTGCGTCATAAAAAATAGGTCTGAAACAGAATTATTTACCCTGTTCTGACACTTTTATTCAGTTTGGGTATATTATGGGGATCAATTTTGGGGTTTCAAGGCTTCTAACGCAACAATTAGCGATATGACCAAAAAGTTTAATACAATCGGCCTTATAGGCAAACCACATCACCAAGGCACAAACCTAACCTTAAAGCGTTTGCACCATTGGCTGTCCGTTCAAGGCTACAAAGTGATTGTAGAATCAAGAGTGGCTGCTGAACTGGGTAATGATGTTCTAGTACTCGACTTAATCGACATGGGTGAGCAATGCGATCTTGCTATTGTCGTCGGTGGCGATGGCAACATGTTAGGTGCTGCCAGAGTATTGGCACGCTTTGACGTTGCGGTCATTGGCGTAAACCGAGGCAACCTTGGCTTTTTAACGGATCTTCCACCGGATAATTTTGAAGACATTCTTGCCGATGTATTAGCCGGTGAGTTTGAAACTGAGTTTCGCTTTTTATTAGAAGCTGAAGTCCACCGTCACGGTAAAATTACCTCAAGCAATACTGCCGTGAATGAAGCCGTATTACATCCTGGAAAAATTGCCCATATGATCCAGTTTGAGGTTTATATTGACGAGCAATTTATGTATAGCCAACGGGCTGACGGGATGATTATTTCAACCCCAACAGGTTCGACGGCTTATTCTTTATCTGCTGGCGGCGCTATTTTAACCCCAAATCTTCAAGCGCTTATTTTAGTACCCATGTTCCCGCATACTTTATCTTGTCGACCCATTGTGGTTGATGCTTGCAGTACCATTAAATTGGTGGTGTCGCCAGAAAATGGCGAAAACTTAGAAGTCAGCTGTGATGGTCATGTGCATTTGGCCGTGTTACCTGGTGACGAGATTATTATTAGACGCTCGAATGAACAGTTAAGATTAATCCACCCCAAAGGCCATAACTATTTTCATGTACTTCGTAACAAATTAGGTTGGGGAAGCAAACTTTTCTAACCTTCTCGTCACATCCATCTACTTCGTCATTTCAACTATTTTGCGAGGGATATTACCCTCGTGAGGTAGTTCACATTCACTCTCGCTAATATTCAGTAAAATAGCTGCCTTGAAAGGGTTTGCTTTGCTGTGACCTCTATCTCACTTGACATTTTTACATATGTGGCCAAGTCACATAATTTGCTTGTTGAGTGACTGACTAAACTTTAAATGATCTTGATCAAGACCTTGGATCACTTAATGGAGTCTATTACAGCATCTTCGAGCTACACCGAAGATAGTAAAATCATAAAAAAGCAAGTTACCTTTAATTAATGATATCTCCACAAGCAAAGAGGTGTACATGACCACGTTACAACTAATCGCCAGTTTAACGCCAATCATCAGCGTTATGGTGTTTCTAGTTTTACTTAAATTACCCGCATCAAAAGCGATGCCAATTTCTATGGTTGCAACCGGATTAGCAGCCGTGTTTATTTGGCAAATGGATACTACGCTTCTAGCCGCATCCGTTGTAGAAGGAATATTATCAGCCTTAACTCCCCTTTCAATTATTTTCGGTGCCGTTTTCCTTCTCAATACGTTAAAGTTTTCTGGTGCAATGGATACCATTCGCGCCGGTTTTACCAATATTAGTGCTGATGCGCGAGTACAGGTCATCATTATTTGTTGGTTATTTGGCTCATTCATTGAAGGCTCTGCTGGTTTTGGTACGCCTGCGGCAATCGGTGCGCCATTATTAGTGCTTTTAGGTGTTCCGCCCATTGCTGCTGCCGTTGTGGCACTAATTGCTGACTCTACTTCTGTTTCATTTGGTGCTATTGGTTTGCCGGTACTATTTGGTATGGAACAAGGCCTGATGGAAAATGGCGTATCAATGGCCACCGCTCAAATTGCTGAACATGGTGGTAGTTTTGTTGATTACGCTCAATTCATTGCCATGCATATGATCACCATTGACCTTATTACTGGCTCACTACTCCCACTGGTATTAGTGTGTGTATTAACAGGCTTTTTTGGTACCAACAAATCATTTAAAGAAGGCTTACAAATTTGGAAATTTGCCCTCTTTGCAGGTTTCGCCTTCACGGTTCCAGCATGGATGATTAACTATATTGCTGGCCCTGAATTCCCATCGGTTATTGGTGCATTAATTGGCATGGCTGTGGTGATTCCTGTCGCCAAAAAAGGCTGGTTATTACCAGAAACCCCTTGGAATGACTTTGCCGATAAAGATGAAAACATCAAGCAAGGCGCAGCAGAAATTAAGCCTACTGAAGCTAAGTTTTCACAAATTGCCGCATGGTCTCCGTATATTATTATGGCGGCATTATTAGTGCTTTCACGTGTAGTAACGCCATTGAAGGACTGGTTAAACAGCTTTAATGTCAGCTGGACTGGCCTATTGGGTACAGAGTTAAAAGCAGGTTTTGCGACCTTCTATGCACCTGGTATTTTCTTTGTTCTGGTTTGTGTACTAGGCTTTATTATTTTCAAAATGAAACCAAAAGCCATTAAGCAATCGTTTACCGTTTCTTGTAGCTCAATGCTACCAACCATTATCTCTTTAGGTGCTTCGGTTCCTATGGTGAAAATTTTCTTAAACTCAGGAGCTAATGCTGCTGGACTGCAATCAATGCCAGTTGCATTGGCTGACTTATTAGCTAACACCATGGGTGCAGTTTGGGCATGGGTGTCTCCTATTGTCGGTATTTTTGGTGCCTTCTTATCAGGTTCGGCTACCTTCTCAAACATGATGTTCTCAGGTCTTCAATACTCTGTTGCTGACAACATTGGTATGAATCACGCAATGGCATTAGCACTTCAAGGAATTGGCGCAAACGCCGGTAACATGATGTGTGTAATGAACGTAGTTGCCGCTGCAACCGTTGTTGGAATGGCTGGACGTGAATCTGAAATTATCCGTAAAACAATGCCAGTTGCATTAGCTTATGCTATGGCAGCAGGAACAATCGCCTTTATTTGGGGCGGCTTTTAGTCCTTTTACAATTCTTAATGTAGCAAGTTAATCGCTTGCTACATTACAAGCATGAGAATGTGTTATGACAATTAATTATCAACAAATCACGGAAGAACTTAGAGCTAAACTAGGCGACAAGGCCGTCACTAATGATCCTGTAAAACGTTTTGCATGGTCTACTGACGCAAGTTATTTCCGTATCGTTCCTGAAATTGTGGTTCATGCTGATGAGCTCGAGCAAGTTAAAGCCACTCTAGAAGTTGCACGTAAATACAATGCACCTGTTACCTATCGCGCCGCGGGCACCAGTCTATCAGGTCAAGCCATTGGTGAAGGCATTCTATTAATTCTAGGTCATGATGGATTTAGAAAATTACAAATTAGCGAAGATAAATCAACGGTCACTTTAGGTGCAGCGGTTATTGGTGCTGATGCTAATGCGGCATTAAAGCCATTCAACAAAAAAATTGGTCCAGATCCAGCCACTTTAGCCTCTGCTAAAATCGGCGGCATCGTGTCTAACAATGCTTCTGGTATGTGTTGTGGTACTGCGCAAAACAGTTACCAAACTATCGCTTCTGCCAAGTTATTATTTGCTGACGGTACTGAGTTAGATACCGGCTGTGAAAAATCAAAAGCTGCATTTAGCCAAACGCATTCAGAATTACTAAATTCATTAACGTCATTAGCGGAAATGACCCAGCAAAACCCGACTTTAGCTGCGCGTATTCGTAAAAAATTCTCCATTAAAAATACCACTGGCTATAGCATCAATGCTTTAGTGGATTACAATGACCCGTTCGATTTAATTAATCACTTAATCGTCGGTGCAGAAGGCACATTAGCCTTTGTTAATGACGTCACCTATCACACTGTTGAAGAAGCTAAATTTAAAGCCTCTGCTATGGCAGTATTCTTTAATATGGAAGATGCGGCTAAAGCGGTTCCTCCAATGAAAGGCGACAGTGTAGCTGCGGTTGAACTATTAGATTGGGCGTCAATTAAGTCAGTTACCGGTAAGCCTGGAATGCCGACTTGGTTAAATGAACTGCCCGAAGGTGCTGCGATTCTATTAATCGAATGTCGTGCTAATGACAATGAAACTCTACAGCAGTACACCCAAGATGTGATTACCAAGATTGCTCACATCCAAACTGAACGCCCTATTGAATTCAGTTCAGATCCTGCTGTATTCAGTAAGTACTGGGCAATGCGTTCAGGTTTATTCCCAATTATTGGTGGTGAACGCCCAAAAGGCACGTCAGTTATTATTGAAGATGTCGCATTTGAGCTAGAGCACCTTGCAGAGGCCGCAGCGGACTTAACTGAATTATTCCTCAAGCACGGCTACCCTGAAGGGGTAATCTATGGTCACGCATTAGCGGGTAACTTCCACTTTATTATTACCCCTAAGTTTGCGACTCAAGCCGACATAGATACCTTCCACGCGTTTATGCAAGACGTAGCTGAAATGGTGATCAACAAATACGATGGTTCAATGAAAGCTGAACACGGTACAGGCCGTGCTGTAGCTCCATTTGTTGAAATGGAATGGGGTACAGATGCTTACACGCTAATGAAGCAAATCAAACAGATATTTGATCCTAAAGGGTTACTTAACCCTGGGGTGATTTTAAATGATGATATGCAAGTACACGTTAAAAACATCAAGCCATGCCCAGTTGTTGACGACTTAGTTGATAAATGTATCGAATGTGGTTTTTGTGAAAAAACTTGTCCAACATCGGCACTGAACTTCTCTCCTCGTCAGCGTATTGCCACACTCAGAGAAATCGAGCGTTTAGAGCAAGCCGGTGAAAAACAAGCCGCTGCAGAAATGCGCGCGAGTGCTCAATATGATGTTATTGATACCTGTGCAGCGTGTCAGCTTTGTACTATTGCGTGTCCGGTTGATAACAGCATGGGGCAATTAGTGCGTAAATTACGTACCCCGCAAATCACCTCTACTGAGCAAAAAGTGCTTGATTTCCAAGCTAAGCATTTTGGTGCAGTAAACACAGTAATCAGTACTGGTTTTAATGCCTTAGGTGTCATTCATAAAATTACTGGCGACAAGATCACCAATTCATTAATGAATGTGGGTCGTATGGTGACTAAAGAAGTTCCTTATTGGAACCCTGACTTCCCTAAAGGTGGTAACGTTGCTAAGCCTCCTGTCCATAAAGCAGGTCAACCAACAGTGGTTTACTTCCCGGCTTGTGGCGGCAGAACCTTTGGCCCAACACCAAAAGACCCTGACAACCGCACACTATCTGAAGTCACTATGACTTTATTGGAGCGAGCTGGCTACAATGTCATCACTCCTGATAACACGCGTCAGTTATGCTGTGGACAAATGTGGGAATCAAAAGGCGACTTTAAAAATGCCGACGCTAAGCGCCAAGAGCTGATTGATGAAGTGAGCAAACTAACCCAAGGCGGAACATTACCGGTTATTATCGATGGCTTGTCTTGTACTAAACGTACATTGCAAAACAACAACATTGATAATAATGTCAAAATTGTCGATTTAGTTGAATTCCTGCATGATGATATTTTGCCTAAGTTGACCATTAACAAGAAAAACAATGTGGCATTACACATTGGTTGTAGCGCTCGTCATATGAAAGTTGAGCCTAAAATGATGGCTATTGCAGAAGCGTGTGCAAGCAATATTATTCGTCCAGAAGGTATTGAATGTTGTGGTTATGCTGGCGAGAAAGGGTTATATAAACCTGAAATCAATGCCAGTGCTCTGCGTAACATCAAAAAGCTATTACCGGTTGAAGCTAAAGAAGGCTATTACGCCAACCGTATGTGTGAAGTAGGGTTAACTCAACACAGTGGTATTTCATACCGTCATTTAGCGTACTTAGTAGAAGAAAGCTCTCGCTAAGCTTAACGTTTAATCAACACAAAATAGGCCAGTCCAACCGACTGGCCTATTTTTTATGTCCCAGCTAAGCGAGTAGCTGCAGTTTTGGTTACTCAATCAGATGAACGGTCTTATTATACTCCCGCATAACTATCAAAATTTATTTGATAGTATTTAAAATATTAAGCTGTTTTTCACTACCCATTGTTTACCTATAATTTGCTCATATTAACCACGTCTTGTTTCTATATAATTCAACATTAAGGACTATTTATGACTAAGCTGACTATCATTGCTAATATTATTGCTCATGAAGATAGCATTGAATTGGTGAAATCTGAGCTAGTAAAATTAATTGATGTTACCCGTGCAGAAGAAGGTTGTATTAATTACAATCTCCATCAAGATAGTGACAATCCAGCC
The DNA here is from genome assembly GCF_023284065.1 of Shewanella gaetbuli. Lineage (GTDB taxonomy): Bacteria > Pseudomonadota > Gammaproteobacteria > Enterobacterales > Shewanellaceae > Shewanella > Shewanella gaetbuli. The sequence goes on from NZ_JAKIKP010000002.1 coordinate 44,233, forward strand.
CACTTTACATTTTACGAAAACTGGCAGTCTCGGAAGTTATGGCAAAACCATATGCAAAACCAACATCTTGCTGAATACATGACAGCTACTCAGGGACATGTTGCCAGCTTTACGCTTAATGAGATGGCGCAAATTGCATAACTTGTATGGGTTTTCCCATAAAAAACTTAACAGTAGACTTTGAGCCAGCAACAAAGTATTTGGCTAATCTCAAGTTTATTCAGGAGCAAATTAGCACACTATGATTACTGATTTTTGGTTTTACCTAGCGGCTATTCCTGCTGTATTTTTCTATGGTATGGGTAAAGGCGGAGTTGGCGGCATTTTAGGTATGCTTTCAGTTCCTTTGATGGCTATGACCGTTTCCCCAGTTCAAGCTGCAGCTGTTTTATTACCTTTATTATGTGTTATGGACTTAATGGCACTGTATTACCACCGCAAAAATTGTAATTACAGTGAACTAAAGCTAATGATGCCCTTAGCCATTGTAGGAGTAATAAGTGCTTCTTACTTTATTGGTAATTTAGCGCCACACTTTATTGAGTTGATTATTGGTGGCTTAGCATTAGTGTTTTTAGCACAAAAATTTTTATTCAATAATACTCAGCCTGCTCAACCTATTAAAGTTAACTTATTGATGATGTTATCTGGCTTCTCGAGCACTATTGCCCATGCTGGCGGACCTCCGGTTAGTATGTACTTATTACCCAAAAACCTTCCTAAAGAGCAATTAATTGGCACTAGTGTGGTGTTTTTTGCGGTTATTAATTTTATTAAATTAATTCCCTATGGTTATATGGGGCAACTAGATACGCAAAATCTAACCACCTCTTTAGTATTGATCCCCATTGCATTTATTGGCGTAAAAACGGGGGTTTGGTTGGTTAACATTATTTCTCAAAACCTGATTTATAAAATAAGTTATGTCATTTTACTTATTACCGGAGCAAAAATGCTTTATTCAGGAGTATCAGCACTTTAAGCTGTTAAAATGACGTTAACTACGCTACAACGGCATAAAAATACAACAGAATAATGTTAAAACACACCTTGTTTTTTCAGATTAGAAAATGTTTGTTGAGTTTTTTCCCTAAGCATATCCCTTAACAAGCGAACAGCTGGAGTAATAGACTGCCTACTTGGGCACACTAACCAAAGTGCGGTAGGAGTGGGGGTAAAATCTTTCATCACGTTTACCACCCTGCCTGCAAGCAAGTCATTGGACATATCAAGCGAAGATTTGAGCGCTATACCTTTGCCAGCAACGCACCAACGGTGAACTAAATCGCCATCATTGGAGGCTCGATTGCCTTTTAGTTTTACTTTGATGTTTTCCTGACCATGACTAAATTGCCATTCATTTAATAAAATATCTCTAATTTGATAAAACAGTCCGTTATGGTTAAGTAAATCATCAGGGGTCGTTGGCGTGCCATATTCGGCTAAGTAATCATTACTGGCACACAACACTTTAGGTACATCACAAATTTTAAAGCCGTACATATTGGCATCAGATGGCGAGCCATAACGTAAAGCCATATCAACTGAATCACGATAGAAATCAACATTGCTATCACTGATACTTAAATGTATTGACACTTTGGGATATAACTCTAAAAACTCATCTAACCAAGGGGTAATGATGTTTCGGCCCAGATCAGAAGAAATCGCAATACGCAATTCACCATCAATAATGCCCGATTCTTCACGCATACTAATTTTTGCTTTCTCAAGCATATTGAGTGCTTCTTGGCATTGCGGTAAATAGCGCTCACCTGCTGAAGATAAGCGTAATTGGCGGGTCGTTCTTACAAATAACTCAACACCTAAGGCTGCTTCAACCCGTTTAACCGCAGCGCTGGCGGTAGCGGTTCGCATATCAAGACTGGTTGCAGCAGCGGTAATACTGCGAAACTCTGCCACTTTTAAAATGACCACTAAATCCTCTAGCAGCATAGCCAATACCTTTGTTGAGTTGAGAGAGTTAACCGCATCAAACACTTCCAGAACATGTCGCCTATTACAAACACATGCTCCTCTGTAAGTTAACCTTTATGTGGTTTATCCGCTTTAAAGTGTACAGTTTAGCAGTGATGCTTGTAATTCGGTTTGATCGAGCACTTGCTCGCTAATTATCTCTATACGAGAATCTAAAGTGTCATCTAGCTCAGAGAATGTAAATTCACCGTCTACAAAGTTTGCCGCTAAAATTCCTTCATGAGTAATGACAATAGCTTTTACTCTTAATACGCTTGAACCAGTAAACTGTTTTAACCACTCTAAAATTTTGGATAAGTCAAAGGTCTTTGACGGACAAATTAACCAACCAACGCTATGACAGCCTTCGCCTTTATTCGTTTTGCAGACCACTTCGCCAAGTTCAATCGGTTGATGTTCTGACTCTACAAACCCTTGCTGCACTTTTTGATGACGGCTGTGGGCAATAAAGTTAGGGGTTGCAGGCTGTAAGGTCATCACGTTTTTTTGCTGCGGTTTTTCGGTCGGCTTAGCCAGCTTAGCCAGCAATTGTTCGACAAAGTGTGTAGATTGAAAAAATTGGCTACCCACTAATATCTCTGGCGTAAAAGAATGCTGTACTAAAAACGCCGCTAACTTTGGCAGATGATGGGGTTGATAAAGTTCTGCTTTGGCTGCAACCACAAGATCGGCAACCATCAACTGTTGCAAGTAAGTGTCATGAGTAATGTAGCGCTCATCATCAATTTTACGCGCATCAACCACACAAACACTGCCTTGAAGATTAACCACATTGACATAATGTTCGGACGTTAGGGTGGCAATAATTTGTTTTGGATGGCCAATTCCTGTGGGCTCAATTAGTAATCGGTCAGGCTTAGCTTGTTGAATAATCTGATTAATGGCCACTTGAATTGGCACCCCTGCTGCACAGCACAAACAGCCACCAGCAACTTCTTTAATGGTGATGGAGTAATCAGGAGTATCATTGATAAGCCCAGCGTCAATGCCTATTTCGCCAAACTCATTAACCAGTACGGCCCATACCTCACCCTCAGGTTTGTTGGCTAATAGTTGCTTAATAAGGGTTGTTTTACCAACCCCTAAAAAACCGGTAATGACATTAGTATTAACGGGGCGAATGATCATTTTTTACTGTATTTACCTTGACGCTTTGGCTTAGCTGCACTTTTATCAAAAGCAGCTTTGCTTTGACTTTTAGATGGACGGTTACGTTTATTCTTAAAGCTTTTCTTGCTCGGTTCTGTTGCCACTTCTCGGTATCTTGCTGGTAGTGGCGCGCCTTGCTCATAACCTTTAACAGTTTGTAGTACTAACTTTTGTTGTATTACCGCTTCAACAGCTAAAAGATATTCTTGCTCTTGAGGGCTTACCAGCGAAATAGCCTCACCTGTTAACCCAGCTCTACCAGTACGCCCAATACGGTGCACATAATCTTCTGCTTCTTCAGGTAATTCAAAATTAATGACTCGAGGCAGTGCTTGAATGTCTAATCCCCTTGCGGCTAAATCGGTTGCCACCAGTACTCTTATCTCACCCGCTTTAAAGCCTTCAAGGGCTTTATTGCGCGCACCTTGTGATTTATCTCCATGAAAAACCGCACTTTTAATCCCATCTAAACTGAGTTCTTTTTGTAAATGGTCGGCTGTTTCTTTACGGCTGGTAAACACCATCACTTGTTGCCAATTATGTTTGCCTATCAATTCAGACAGTAGCTCTGCCTTGCGACGTTTATCAACTTGATAGGCTAATTGGCTCACCGTTGCAGCCGTGGTCGTTTGCGCAACATCAACATGAACGGGCGAATCGAGCATTTTTTCAGCTAAGGTTTTAATGTCATTCGATAACGTAGCAGAAAACAACATTGACTGATGTTGACGATTGATTAACCGCTTCACTTTTTCAATATCTTTTACAAAGCCCAGATCAAGCATGCGATCCGCTTCATCAATCACCAAATAATTCACTTGGTTGAGCTGTAAATCATGCTGGCCTACTAAGTCAAATAATCGGCCCGGTGTCGCCACCAAAATATCAATGCCCTGCTTAATAGCGGCCAGTTGTGGGCGAATACTTGCACCACCATAAACAGCCGCACTTTTAATAGGTAAATGTTGGCTGTACTGCACAATATTTTGTTCAATTTGAATGGCTAACTCACGAGTAGGAGTCATGATCAACACAGACAACACGCTAGAGGAATCAGATGCTTTATCGGCAATACAACGTTCAATAAGCGGTAAAGCAAAAGCGGCCGTTTTACCTGTTCCTGTTTCAGCACACGCCAGAATATCACTGCCCGCCATAATTTTAGGAATAACCTGTGATTGAATAGGCGTAGGAGTCACATAGCCAATATCATCTAAAGCACGTTGAATTTCTGGGTGTAAATTAAGGGAAGTGAAGGACATAGCAGACTCTACAGTGAATAAAAAATAGCGAGGGCTATTGTATACTGATTACGCCTGAAACTCAGATTTTTTCACGGTTAAATGCTATTCCCCTGTAACTGATGCAGACTACAATGTAAAACTTTGTATCTATTGTTTTTTTCTATTGAAATAACACACCAAAACAACAAAAATAGCTCCCACCTACAACATATAATTAAAAAATATGAAACCTTATCTTATTCTATCAGCTTTGATTGCATTATCCGCTTGTGGCGGTTCAGACTCTTCAGACGGTTCAACCCCACCAACACCTTTACCTCCACCAACGCCTGCACCTGAATTAGTCGTTAACTCATGTTATAGCGTCGATACCACCATGGGGGCATTTACCTTAGGTATTGATGAAACCAACATGCCTATCACTTCTGCCAACTTTATCCGCTATGTTGATGAAGGTTTTTACAATGGAACCATATTTCATCGCATAGTGAATAACTTTGTTAACCAAGCCGGTGGATTTGAGACGGGTCTTGAGTATAAAACCCCTTATGACCCTATTGTAAATGAATCGAGTGTTGGCTTAGAAAATGACCGTGGCACTATAGCAATGGCCAGAACACAAGTTCTTGACTCAGCAACCAGTCAATTTTTTATCAATATCCATGACAACGACGGCTTAAACTATCCTAGTCAAGGCGGTTATGCCGTATTCGGTAAAGTAGTCGAAGGCATCGAAGTGATTGATATTATGAATGCGGTTAATACCCAAAGTGTGATTAAAGGCAACGCGGTGTTCAATGATGTCCCAGTAGAAGACATTGTTATTAACAGTATTATAGCGACTGAATGTCCAAGCTAGCCCAATAAGCTTTGTTTGGTTTACCGCTTAATAAGCCAAATATTTCATACCGTTTATCAACCTGCTGACAAATTCAGCAGGTTGATATCGCAGATTTTGCAAAAGTGTTTCCCAGTTAACATAGCTACCTCTTTTTAAGTACTTCCAACCACATTGTTTGACCACTCTCACAATTTAATTTCACTTCGCTTGTTATGTTTATCTCAGATAAATAAATCCTCAGAGGTAACATCATGGCGACAAAATTTTTTATTCCTAGCGTTAATATTTTAGGCCAAGACAGTGTTGAAGAAGCAATTAAAGACATTCAAAGCTTAGGCTTTAAACATGCGCTTATTGTGACCGATAAACCTTTAGTAAAAATAGGCTTAGTGGGCAGAGTGGCTGATAAGCTGCAAACGGCTCAAATTGCGGTCACGGTGTTTGATGGTGTTCAACCAAACCCAACAGTGGGCAATGTTGAATCTGGACTAGCCTTACTCAATGAAAACCAATGTGATTTTATTATTTCTTTGGGCGGAGGTTCTCCTCACGATTGCGCCAAAGGCATAGCTTTAGTGGCAACCAATGGTGGCAGCATTAAAGATTATGAGGGTTTGGATATGTCTGCGAAACCTCAACTACCTCTAGTAGCGATTAACACCACCGCTGGTACTGCCAGTGAAATGACGCGTTTCTGTATTATTACTGATGAAGTTCGTCACATCAAAATGGCCATTGTTGACAAAAATACCACGCCCATTTTATCTGTAAACGACCCTGAGCTGATGCTAGAGAAACCCGCGTCGTTAACCGCGGCAACAGGTATGGACGCACTAACCCATGCAATTGAAGCCTATGTTTCTATTGGTGCCAACCCCATTACTGACGCTTGTGCGATTAAGGCGATTGAACTAATAAAAGCCAATTTGGTTAATGCGGTTAAAGATGGACAAAATATTGAAGCACGTGAACAAATGGCCTACGCACAATTTCTAGCCGGTATGGCATTTAATAATGCCAGCTTAGGTTATGTGCATGCCATGGCTCACCAGTTAGGAGGGTTCTACGACTTACCTCATGGTGTTTGTAATGCCATTCTGTTGCCACATGTCCAACAATATAACGCCAAAGTAGTACCTGAACGCTTAAGTGATATTGCTAAAGCAATGGGCGAGAATATTAGTGGTCTAAATGCTGACGTAGCGGCAAACTTGGCAATTGAAGCCATTAAGAGTCTATCTGAAGCCGTTGATATTCCTGCAACCTTAACTGAGTTAGGTGTAAGGCAAGAGGATATTCCAACCTTAGCCGAAAACGCTTTAAAAGATGCTTGTGGCTTTACGAATCCACAACAAGCAAACCTAGCAGAAATTTGCGAGATTTATAAAGCGGCATTGTAACCTTTAAACGCCAATACTCGGTTAAATAGCCTGAAGTATCTGCTACCTAAATGTGGCACTTCAGGCTTTTTCTTATGTAACAAGGCTGCCGCCTTACCAGCTGAAGCTCGATAATTAATTTAAATTTATTGTTTACCAACAACAGCTTAAATATTACATCGGTAAAAAGTGAATCTAGTTCTCAGTTCTCATAATATCCATTGACCCCTATTGATTTTAAGGTCTATGATGAATCATCTTTTATAGAAAAAGGGCTTGACCATGACCGCTATTACTCATGTACACAATTACACCGTTCGTTGCCCGCATTACCAAGAAAATGACAAACCTGCCAGCTGGCAAAGCCACATTGAAGTTAACCATTCCTGCGAAATTGCCCTAGATAGAATAACCAAATGGCATAATAATGCAGGCAGTAAACTGTTTGAAGTTGACGGCATGACCGTGCGTAAAGCTGACAAAGAAGAAGCTTATTTTGCTATGCGAAGCAGCCGCCTAAAAAATGATGGTCACGGCTTAGTGACCTTTAAAATCTTTTTAGACAATTGCTGCCAAGATGCGTCGGTGAACGATATTATGATTCACCTCATTAATGATTATTTACAACGTTGCGAAAAAATCAGTTAACAGCAGTGAAGTACTAAACAAGCTTACTAAAAAGGCTTAATCGTAAAGATTAAGCCTTTGTTATTTCAGCAAGGTTTAGACGCTAACCAAAATCTAGCTGCATAAATCCACCAGCATGGGTCGACTCATTAAATATCAGCCCTGTAAAATGATTATTTAATAACGCTTGTTGATGATCATTAAAGTGAGTGCCAACACACAGATATTCCCCAGCCGAAAGCTGCCGCGTTTGCACGCTGGGTTTACTCCATAACACTGAGCCAATTGGCTGACAATCGGGTAACGCAATGGGCAATAACCCGTTAGCGTTGCGTAAATAACACTTTAACCCTGTTCCTGCCCGCGCAATAGTCGCTTCATAAGACGACAAATTAACACTGATATAGGCCATGTTAGTAAAGATATGTAACCCTGACCCTTGCATACGTTCATGTAAATACCCCAACATATTGGTGGGACTAATAAGCTCTTTGTCAGCATTACTTCTGAACTTTTTCAACTTTTGATCAATAAAACTACGTAACAGAACACAGGCAAATGCTGCGCTATTATCTTCAGGCTGAAAATGAGCCATATACATAACAAGGTGGTCATCACCCACCATAGTTGAGTCAATAAAATATGCGCTTACATCACTATTTTTATAGAGGCTGTAATCGATAGATGCACGGGGGTATTGAATATGAGATGCCGGAAACAACTGTTGTTGTACATTTTTAGCCGCTTGCGCGCTTTGTTCAAGCATGGCTAAGTTTTCATTCAGCTCTTGATATGACAACTCAGCTAATTGCTGCGCTAACATATCATCTGCGTCTAGTGGCGTTTGATCTAAAGTCAGGTTTGATTGATTCAATTTGGCTTGACTCAAAGCCTGCATTATTGCTGATTCAATAATGTATAAATCGGTTATGGGTTTCACTAAATAATCAGACGCGCCGATTCTGAGCGCTTCAATCACGTCAGACATAACATCATTGCCCGATATCACAATAGCGGGCACATTAGGGTTAATCGCCATCATTTGCCTGATCATAGGTAAACCACCCAATTTAGGCATATTCAAATCAGCAATAACGATATCAAAAGACTTTTCATTAAATTGAACCAACCCTTGCCTACCATCGACTGAGTGTTCAACTTTAGCCCCTCTTTTTTCTAAAAAGTCAGTAACCAGTTGACTAAATATAGGGTCATCTTCGACAAATAAAATGGACTTACCTGTTAGTGTCATACAACAACTCCACAGACTAACACCTGCCGAAGAAGCGTATTTCTCCGGCTATTCTAGCTCATCCATATATTCGTCTAAAAGCTCATCATCTTGTTGATTTTGAGGCACGTTACCGTCATAAACTTTATAATCCATGTACTGAAAGTAGGCTTCTTTTACAAAGGTATATGGGTCTAGAGCATTATCTAATAATCTTTCTTGATCAATTGCGGAGGCGCGAGTATGTAGTCCTTTTAATGCCCATTTCAACGCAGATTGCCATAAAGTAAACTCTGACAAAGGGAAGTATAGACCATCAACCCAGTCTGTCGCGAGTTCGCGCGTCACATAAGGTCCTAAAAATGGCGCCATAAAATAAGGGCCATTCGGCACACCGTAATATCCTAACACTTCATTAAAGTCATCTTGCTTACGTTCCAACCCCATCATATTAGCAACATCAATAATGCCTAATAGGCCTATTGTTGTATTGATAGTGAAACGCCCGCCAGCGTTGGCAGACCAAGCCCATTTACCCTGTAACGCATTGTTCACCATTGAGCTGGGTTCTTCAAAGTTGCGAACAAAGTTATCAACACCGGTTTTTACCGGTCGAGGAATGTAGTCGTTATAGCCATGAGCCACTGGGCGGAATAAATACCTGTCAAAATACAAGTAATTTAAATCCCACATGACGCGGTTAAAGCCTTCAAATGGGTCGCGGGGGTCATTATAAGTCACCGTTATTTCTGCAACCTCAGGTGATACTGAAGTTTCCGATAAGGGTTCCGTAACATTTTCTGGCTCGTTTGCCGCTACTAATACTGGGTTAAGTAACAACAAAGGAAGTAATAATCCTTTATACTTCGTCATAATACTCTCTTAAAAAGACAACATCTTTAGTTAATAAACAAACTGCTATTTTGTCGTTTTTATTAAAGCAATGAATGTTCAAGTCGATAATAATTGAGGAGAATAATCGTTAAAATCACCGAGTGATTTTTAGTTAAGCTAGGGTACCTTAAGTGATTAACATATAACCGATTAAATCCAATTCAGTTGTAAGAATACTTCAGCAGTCATTAATATCAAACTAATTTTGTAGAAAAAACACTACAACTTAGTAAACAAAATGGCACAACAATGAAAGGCAGCGAAATGAAGGCAACCGTGGTTAATAGCAAGCAAGCTAGTGCGAGTACGCAGCACAACCAACATGTCATCAATAACAAAAATGCTGTTACTGGCTCGCTGAATCAGCCTGCAGCGTCAAGTGAATCGACCACCTCAACAACGCTACAAAAAGCAGCCGTTAACTCCGGTGTAGAAAGCACGCTTATTGCAACCAATCAGCTGCAAGCAGTAAAACTGACGACATCAGGCCAACCATCGCAAATTGCAACAGTAACTATTGCCAATCAGCCCTATGAAGTCGCCTTAACCCACGAACAGCAAAAGCTATTACAAACGGTTGCCAAGGTCGCGATAACGGCTGATGCAATATCGACACTCAAGCAACAATTACCACAATTAACTACACCAGCGGTTAGCCAATCAGCTACGGGGAACCAAGCGGTTTTAGCAACGCAATTAGTGTTACTTGCTCAATCAATTCAAACAAAACTACCTGCATCGTTAATGGCTTTAGCCAGTCAAAATGGGGTGTCTTCTAATGAGTTAGTTAAACTGGCATCACGATCACAAGGCTACCCACTCCCCACAGCCACGATTAATAACAATCAAATGACATTTGCGGATGGCCCGACCATAAAACTTGATTCAGCAAACCTAGCAAAAGGTCAGTATCTTGCCAGTATCGTGTACCTCAATAAAAGTTTGTTATTAACTCTGACCCCAGTTAAAGCGGAGATAAATGTCAACTTGACACCCAGCACTAAATCTCCAATAGCGACCACAACTGACAACAACGCATCATTAATCATTACTAAGCCTGAGCCAAGTCAAATTTTATCGCAACTGTTCAAGAAGCTAGAGGCTACCTCAATAAACCCAAACGTAACCTCAGCTGACTTAAAAGGACAAAGTCAGTTATCCAATCCGCAAGCAACTCAAGCGAATCAAACAAGTCAAACAGCCCAAGCCTCCCTAGCTAAAAGTGCTGACACATTATTGAATCCACTGCAGCAATATATCGCAAAGTCGCCGCAAACCAATAATGCAAGTAGTGGTCAACTTGAAGGAAAAACCAACTCTGCGGTAGCAAGTTCATCAACCAGTACAACAGCCAACGCCCAAACCTTAAATTTAGCTCGCAACCAAACAACCATTGATGCCGCCACAGCAAAAGTGCTTGCCAAAAATATTGCCAGTGCATTACCCCAAGCAGCCAATACCATAACGCCGCCAACCTTTAACATGCTTGAGCAGCCTAAAGCTAACACAACACAAGATACCAAGCCGCTAGCAACCCCTATAGATGTGTTACAAAAGGCGTTATCTAAAGCTGGGTCAATGCCAGTAGAGGCGAAAGTTAACGCCCAGCAGCCGCAAAACTTGGCCGTAGCACTATTAAAACTGCTACCTCAACTTGCCAGACAACCGTTAAGTGAACTTGCACTACCTTCAACATTAACCAATGAACTAGCAAGCTTAGCCAGTATCAATTTATCGCAGCCTGTTAACCATACTTCGCCTACACAACTTTTTACCGGCGGCGCCATTACCACACTATTTCAACTTTTGCTTGGGGTTAAAGCGCAACAAAGCAACAAAACGATTTCGACTAAATTACAGTACCATTTACAAGCTCTGCAAAAACTTACCGCCGCATCATCTTCTGCCCCCGCGGGCATTTTAGGCTTATTAGACAAAGTGGCTGGCTTAGACAGTATTCACCAACTGGCCAGCAGTTTTCAGTTGTATCAACAAGCCAGTAGCAATAATGACCAAGGGGTAAATTGGTATTTCGCCTTACCCTACTCTCTCAATCAAAAAAATGAGCAGTTTGAAGGACATTTTCAAAGAGACAAAACAGCAGATGGCGAGTCGGAACAAGGTTGGCGATTACAATTAAAATTCAATTTATCCCAAGGGGCTGTATTAGTGAACGCACATAAGCAGGCTAATCAACTGAATCTACAATTTAAAAGCAGTAATCAGCTTTTATTAGATAAAATTGATGGCTTTAATGACACTCTGTCACAGAAAATTAGCCAAATAGGCTTTACCCCTGGCGAATTCACGACCCAAATTGCCAATATTCCTGCAACCTTATTACCCGGTGATCACTTTCTAGTGAAAACCCGCGCTTAACAACATCGAGGCGAAAAATGGAATCCAATGACAATCAACGCAAAGTACAGCAAGCCGTAGCACTGAGTTTTGATGGAAAAACAGCCCCCAAAGTGACCGCGTCGGGTAAAGATTTAGTGGCCGAAGAAATTATTGCTATCGCCAAAGATGCTGGCATTCATATTCACCAAGACCCTCACTTAAGCGAGTTTTTACAACTACTAGAATTAGGTGAAGAAGTCCCTCAAGAGTTGTATTTATTAATCGCCGAACTTATTGCATTTGTGTACATGCTAGATGGAAAATTTCCGGAAAAATGGCACAATTTGCACCAAAAAATTATCACTGAAGTCTAAGTCAGCGTTAGAAATATCATCTAATACTGTGGCGCTGCACCAACAATTGTTATAGCGCTGCAATAGGCAAATAAACCTCTGCCATGTTAAACTAGCACTTCGTCCCTACCTGTAACGCAAATAGTTAACCATTCATGACCGACTCTCAAATAGTGATCACCCAAGTTGCCAATTCAAGTGCCGAAAAGCGCGCAATTAGTTATGCCAACACCATTTTAAATTTACTTAATAACGTTTTTAGCAACAAACAACCTGCTGATCGCATTATTGGACTATACTTTAGAGAGCATAAAAAACACGGTTCTAAAGACAGACGTGTTATTCGTGAAAGCCTATTTGGGTTATTCCGTTGGTGGGGATGGTTGAATCAGTTAGGTGACTACAAACAACAACAGACATTTTTTCAAATGTTGTCTATTACCGCATCGTTAGAGCAACATCCGTGGCAAGATATTCAGCAAGCTTGGACGTTGTTTGGCGCTAAAAACGCTACAATTGATACAGATACAGCTGAAACCAGCATGCCACAAACGTTGCTACAAAAGTTAGATACCTTTAAAAAATTATCTGGCTTACCTCAAGTCATCGAAGCGGATTTAGTACCACAATGGTTTTGGCAACATTGCCCTATTGAAGACACCACTGAAAAACTCGCACTTATTGAGTCTTTATGTGCTCGCCCCCCTATTTGGGCACGGGTGCAACAAGCTAATGCCACTCAAATACTGGCTCAACTTCAAGCTCAAAATATTGCCGCAACCGGTTGTGAATACTTTTCTGATGCGATTAACCTTGGCAATAAAAGTATTAACCTTAATCAAGTAAAAGAATACACCAACGGCCAACTTGAAATTCAAGATCTGGCCTCACAGGTTATTGGCCAAATTTGTGCACCTAAAGACAATAGTCAATGGTGGGATGCCTGCTCAGGCGCTGGCGGCAAAAGCTTACAATTAATGTCGTTAATGCAACACGCTAAAATTAATGGTCACATTACCGCTTCCGATATTCGTAAAAATGCCCTTGTAGAGCTACAAAAACGAGCCAAACGCGCAGGGTTTAACAATATAACCCTTGCACCTTGGCAGTCTGACGCCTTACCTGTAAAAGAGAATTCCTTTGATGGAGTATTAGTTGACGCCCCATGTTCATGTACCGGTACCTGGCGTAGAAACCCAGATATGCGCTGGATAGATGATGCCAGCAGCATAACGAATAAACCGGCTCTTCAACTTGATATATTGTCCAGAAGCTCAGCCGCGGTTAAAACCGGTGGTGAATTAATTTATGCCACTTGTTCACTGTCACCCGTAGAAAACCAACAAGTGGTTGAGGCATTTTTGGCTCAACACCCACAGTTTGAGCTGCAAACCATTACTCATCCCTTTACCGGTGAACAAGCCACCTCACTCACCATCTGGCCACAAACAGCCAACTCTGACGGAATGTTTGTCGCAAAAATGCGCAAAATATCCTGTTAATTTAATGCTTGCCGTCAATAAGCCGCAACCTTTGCAGGCTTATTGGCGCCCTGCTTTTTGGGGTCTGACTTTTAGAGTCTGGCTTATTAATATTAATTACCCACAATCTACTCATTAAATTAGTAGCCTCGGCTAAAATTCATAAACCTTATAATGCTATTCATATAATAAAAACACTCTACAATTGATGTTTTCTATACCTTGCTCTATAAAAGTCCAACCCCACGCAGTCCTACAAAATATTTAGTCCAAGAATTAAATAAACAAAAACCAAGATAAAAATATTAACTCGTTAAATATTCGTCATTAATTTTAGCCATCTAATTTAATCATCTTTAAACATAAGTAAACATCGAAAATATCTTGTTTAAACCACTCACTATGGTTATTGATGATACATCCTTTTTATATAAGAAAAATAAACACTTTCTGAATAAATCTCACGCCTTCATTTGCATAATTTACAAAACCAATTTACAAAAACATAGGGAAAGCAATGTATGAAATCAATGGATGACAGTCTACCTAAATTAACCTATTCCACATTAGCTATTAGCGTAATATGTGGCACTTTACTCACAGCCAGTACCCACACTTATGCGCAACAAAATGACAACGATAATCAGGCCGATATCGAAAAAATCACTGTTGTTGGTTCTCGACGCATTGGTAGAACAGTTAATGAGTCTCCTGTTCCTATTGATATTATTGACCAAGATGCAATTCAGTCGACAGGGTTAACTGAAACAAACATGATTCTCAACACCCTGCTGCCAAGCTTTAACTTTCCGCAGCCCTCTGTCACCGATGGTACCGACCATGTACGTCCTGCTCAATTACGTGGCCTAGCACCTGATCACACCTTAGTGCTGGTTAATGGCAAACGCAGACACACTAGTGCTCTGTTAAATCTCAATGGTTCGTCTGGTCGAGGCTCATCAGCAGTCGATCTTAATGCTATTCCAGCTAACGCCATTAAACGCATTGAAGTACTTCGTGATGGAGCCGCGGCCCAATATGGCTCAGATGCCATTGCAGGGGTGATTAATATTGTTCTTATAGACAATGACCAAGGGGGACAATTCTCGGCAACCTATGGTGGTAATTTAACGCAAATGGATGGTGTGCCTAACCTAGAAAAAGTAACAACATACAATAATGGCGATTTAGCATTTACCACCGGAGAAGATCGTAAACGTACAGATGGCCAAACTCTCACCTTACGCGGTAATGTTGGTTTTAGTTGGGCTGATGATGGTTTTGTTGCTGTAGCCGGTGAATATCGTGATCGCAACGCATCAAACCGTGCAGACTTTGACCCTAGGGAAAACTATGCGCGCCAAGGTGATGGCAGCCTAGACCCACAAGAGCTTACAGTAAACCGCTATAACCATGTTTTCGGCAATGGTGAAGTCCAAGACATGGCGCTATTTATTAACGCGGGTAAATTTCTCAACAATGACACTGAGTTTTATCTTACCGCGGGTATTAGTAGTCGTGACTCAACAGGCTCAGGGTTCTATAGACGAGCCCAAGACTCACGCAATGTACTTGCCATATACCCTGACGGTTTTCTTCCTGCTATTACCACTGACATCACTGACCAATCCGTTATCACTGGGGTCAAAGGAGGCGCAGGTGAATGGAATTATGACCTATCCTTTAATTATGGCGCCAATAAGCTTAATTATGGCGTGGTCAACACTCTTAACACCTCCCTTGGGCCAAGCAGCCAAACCGAGTTTGATGCGGGTGATTTAAAATATGCCCAATATCTTGTCAACTTGGATGCTTCACGTTTAATTCCAGTCTCCGCCTTTGCCAATGATATGAATTTGGCTGCTGGTTTTGAGTTTCGACAAGAAAACTATCAGATTAGCGCTGGAGAAGAAAACTCATATCTTCGTGGCACTTTTGGACCGGGCGGTACTATAACCGACCTCGTCAATGGGCCTTTTGGTGCTGCAGGGGCCCAAGTATTCCCAGGCTTTACGCCTGAATCGGCAGGCAGTAATGATCGCGATAACTGGAGTGCTTATATTGACTTAGAAGCTGATGTCATGGAAAAGTGGAACATGGCTATTGCGGCCCGTTTTGAAAATTATTCTGATTTTGGCAGTACTCTTAACTGGAAGTGGTCAAACCGTATTAGTGTGACAGATGACTTTGCCCTGCGCGGTTCTGTTTCAACCGGATTTAGAGCGCCATCTTTGCAACAGCAATATTTTACCTCTATTTCAACCGTATTTGTTGATGGAGAACCCACTGAAACGGGTACCTTTTCCCCCTCAAGCGATGAAGCAAAGGCGTTAGGTAGCCCGGGACTTGATGCTGAAAAATCAAATAACTACAGTATTGGCATGACTTATTTTCCTAATGCCGACTTTAACTTAACCTTAGATTTTTATCGTATTGATATTGATGACCGCATCGTATTATCAAATAACCTGTCTGGTGATGCCATTGAAACCTTACTTGATGGCACAGGTGCCACCCGTGCACGCTTTTTTCTTAATGCCATTAATTCGCGTACCCAAGGGATTGATCTCATCGCGTCTTACACCCTACGAACAAATGATTACGGCAGCGTATTGTTCAATGCTGGCTTAAATATTAACGACAATGAGGTCACCGATATTTTGCCCCCACCTGAAGAGTTACAAGGTGCAGGTAATGATCAAAACAACCTCTTTTCAGATGTTGAGCTGCGTCGATTTGAAGTGGGTTCTCCTAAGAATAAACTTAATTTAAGTGCTAATTGGAATTACGATATTTATAAAATTACGCTGCGCACCACTCGCTACGGAGAAACCCAAGACCCGAGTTCAATTGAAGCACGTAACGAAGTTATTCCTGCGCAGTGGCTTACTGACTTAGATGTGAAATTCATGATCACTGACAACTTCGATTTCACGGTAGGTGCTAATAACTTATTTGATGTTTACCCAAAACCAACACGAGAATTGGTTGAAGATGTCACTACCTTCTCAAACATTTTCCCCTATTCTGGATTTTCGCCTTATGGCTTCACTGGGCGTTATGTATATGGAAAATTATCCTATAGTTTTTAATGCCATAGGATTCAATAAGATGTTTTAACAAACAGCGGATATAAGGGTTCAGAATTACCGTAAAAAATACTTGATAGTAGTAGAGCATTTTTGGGATTCAAAAAAGCCAGATAACAATCTATCTGGCTTAATTTCATATAAGGTCTGTGCTCAGTGATAAGTGATAAGTGCAGCTGTATTTTAGGGTTACTTTTTATGTAGTCTCACTAATAGCTCAGCTTCTGCTTTAGGTAGCTCACATTCTTGAATAAGCTCATCGACACCTGCACCTAACTCAATCATTTTCACGGCTCTGGAATACAGTTTAGCTTGAGGGTCTTGTTGATTAGCTTCGTTAAGTAATTCCGTTTGCTTAGCAAGCTGTTTTTCTAGCTCAACGACTTTACGTCCCATTCCAATGGTGCCACTGCGTAATTCATTTAGCTCGCGCTTTACCGCTTCACGTTGGCGATCGCTTTCTTTTACTAACACCGTTAATGCGTCAACTTTATGCTTTAATTTACTGGATTGCTTATAAAGAAACAGCACTAAAGCTAAACAAACAATGGTAAAAACCAAGGCTACAATTACTAATTCATCAACCATGTTTTATTCTCAAACCCCATAAAAAAGCCAGCATACTGAATGAGCTGGCCTTTTGTCACTTAAAATTATTTATATATCAGATAATTCTGCCCATTCTTCGTCAGACAGAAGTTTATCTAGGTCAACTAAAATAAGGAGTTCGTTATCGCGATTACTCACACCTTGAATAAACTTGGCACTTTCTTCAGTCCCTACATTAGGGGCATTGTCGATTTCTGAACGGCGTAAATAAACCACTTCTGCCACACTATCAACTAAAATACCAATGACCTGTTTTTCCGCTTCAATAATAACAATTCGGGTAGAGTCATCGACATCTGACGATTGCAAACCAAAACGTGAACGGGTATCAATAACGGTAACCACATTACCGCGAAGATTAATAATGCCCAGTACATAATGTGGCGCCCCTGGCACAGGTGCAATTTCGGTATAACGAAGCACTTCTTGTACTTGCATCACGTTGATGCCATAGGTTTCATTGTCTAATTTAAATGTAACCCACTGTAATACTGCATCGTCTGAACCCGCAGCAACAGCTGCTACACTTCTAGAATCACTCATAGTTAACCTCGGTCAATCGTATCCTGACACCCTAAACCTGCATCAAGCATTTCAATCAGCGCTTGAACATGCAATATGCCACACATTTGTTTTTTTACGACTCCGGCTAGCCAAGGGCGTTTACCGGATTTCTCACGCCAATTGACATGAGATTTGTCAATTTTTACTGAATTAATTAATGACTCACATGCTAATCCCCAGCGGGAGTCTTCTAACATCACAATATATTGATACTCAACCGACTCTGCTAGCTCAGGAGAATATTTTTCGGGCATCACCCACGCGCATGTATCAACCACATTAATTTGCTCATCCCGATGGGGTTGTACCCCAAGAAACCACTTAGGTCGGCCAATAATATGGTTATAACGCTCCACTTTAACGATGCCACCTAAACTCACTAACGGCACCGCAAGCGTTAACCCAGCCACCTTAAAAAACAATACTTGAAACTCATCATCTAACACCTCTTGTATACTTTGAGTAATACTAGGAGGTGTAGCTCCTGTTTGCGTTTCTGCTGGGGTGACCTTTTGCTCATCATTATTAATGATAGCTTTATTTATTGTTTTTGCCGTGGTTTCTTTAGTGTTTATATCGACTAAGGAATTGATTTCTTTATCGACAAGTTCACTTTTTTGCGTCGTTTTATGCTGATTTGTGGTTTGTTTGCTTACTTTACCAGCACTAGAAGCCAACGTTTGGCGCATTTTTTCTGCACTGGCTTTAATTTCGTCCACACTCATGGCTGATTTTGCGGCAGGCAGAACTTTAGTCACTTGAGGTTCAGATACCGCTGACAATAGCTTTTCTAGTGCGGGTTTATTAATAGAGGTTTCAGGCTCAATAAAGCGTGTGGTTCGAGCAGTGTCAGGCCTGTTTATTGGTGTGGCAGGTGATAAAGCTTTATCGTTTGAAGCGGTTTTTGCCACATATTCTGTTGAACTTTTATTGTCAGCAGTCGTTGGTGGTGTCAGCGTTTTAGTACCAACATCATTTGTGGAGCTTTTAGATTTGGCAGTCTTAGCAGATGACTCAGCCACACTGGCAGAGGATGATTTGGCACGGCTCACCTTGCTGAGTTTAGGGTCATCCACAGGGGTATTTTTATTGATATTGTCTGTCTTTTCGTTAGTACTTGTTGACGGCTCGGTCAACAGCATAGCGAAGTAATCAAAAACAGTTTCATCAACCGATTTTGACATGAGCAAACTCCTGCGATTCTAGATAATCTAATAGCGCATTATACGCTTTAACCCCTCGACTGCCTGCAGAATAATGAGATGCAGGCAAATGCGCTAAGCTGGCATCTCTAAACTTGGTATCAACGGGAATCACTTGGTCTGGCCATAAGCTTTTATTATATTTTTCTTGCATATAAGTGAGCGCTAAGGGTGAAGCTTTAGTGCGTTTGTCGTACATTGTTGGCACAACCGTAAAGCTGTAACGAGTCTTTTTTGAGCGGCCCATTAATTCCATGGTTTTGATCATACGGTCAAGCCCTTTGATGGCTAAAAACTCTGTTTGCACTGGAATAATAATATGCTGACTGGCTGCTAATGCATTAACCATTAATACCCCTAAAACCGGTGGGCAATCAACAATGGCAATGTCATATTTATGTTCAAGTAGCTGTAATAAATTGCGTAACACTAAGCCCATGCCTTCTTGGTGACCTAATGCTCTGTCTAATGTGGCTAGCGCCATAGTTGCGGGGAGTAAATCTAGCCCTTCAATTTGAGTAGGTACAATGTATTGTTCAATATATTCTGTAGTTAAGCTTTTATGATTAACAAATACATCATATAACGAACCTGGCACCTGTTCAGAATCAATACCTAAATAATAGCCTAATGATGCATGAGGGTCGGTATCAATCATCAGCACACGTTTGCCACGCTTAACATATGCACCCGCTAAGCTTGCCACTGTTGTTGTTTTACCTACACCGCCCTTTTGATTGGCAACCGTCCAGACTTTCAAAAATTCATCCCTCTTGTGGCGTGCTTTACCCTAAGATTTAATTTAACCATTAATTTGATTGTGATTCTTGTGGTAAGTCACGGGTTGTCACTCTTATACCACCGTGGGGTAAACGAATTACCTTTACCCCTTGTTCGTCCTCAGACATCAACACATCCGTTTGATTTTGATTGATATCCGCAGTGTTCGCTGCCGCTGATGGTTCAATGTCTGTTGGGCCAATCAGCACTTTTTTGGGTTCTTTTTCAAGTAATCCAGGCGCATTAGAATCAGTAATCGTTAGCTGTTTTTCATTGCCTGCCTGCATCAAAATTGCTTGGGTTTGATCAGGGTGGCGCTTCAACCAGTTGGCGATATCAGCCGCTTGTTCATCAGGTACCATTAATAATACTTGCGACTGCTCTAAACGGGTGATTTCCGCTTTTAGTAAAGTATTTCGTTTATAGGTTTCAATATATAAACTGCCTAAGGCTATTACTGCTGTTACCAATAAAAATATGAGCAAGCTAACCAACACATTACCTTGAATGGGTTTAACAAAGTGCTTGCTTCGGTTAACGTTAGCCACGACAAGTCTCTTTTAATATGGCTTCAGCCATGTCATCTAAGGCTATTGAATGGCTAGAAAGTCCTGCTGCGGCTACAGCTTGCGGCATACCATAAACCACACAACTGTCCTCATCTTGAGCCCAAATATTGGCCCCCGCACTTTTAAGCATTCTGGCGCCTTCTCGCCCATCGGCTCCCATGCCCGTTAACACTACCGCTAAAATATCTCCCCCAAATGCTTTTGATGCTGAGGCAAACGTAATGTCGACACAAGGTTTGTAGTTCATGTCACTGTTTCCGGCAATGACTTTTATTCGTCCTGCCCCCCCCGATTTATCCACTAGCATTTGCATGCCTCCTGGCGCTAAATACGCACAGCCGGGTTTTAATACATCGCCATTGGTGGCTTCTTTAACGCTAATTTTGCATAAGCTATCTAACCGAGCTGCAAATGCTGGGGTAAATGCGGCGGGCATATGTTGTATTAACAATATAGGATGTGGGTAACTTGCAGGAAACTGGGTTAACACTTTTTGTAACGCAACCGGCCCACCTGTTGAAGTACCGATTAATAATAATTTATAGCTTTTACCACTGGCTCTAATTGACGACGCTTTACTGGTCACTACACTAGAGTGAGCAGGTGCTCTTCGCAATGGTTCTGGCTTATTGGCGGTTAGACTTGAGCGTGAGCTCAGACTAGATGTAGGCTTGGTAGATAATGACGACGGCGAAGCACTATTCAATCTGGTTGAGATGGGTCGGGTTGATGTTGTGCTTGATGTTGCTGCAGGCGTTGTTCGCGAGATTGGGCGATATACTCTTCTACGACCTAAGGCTTTAATGCGTTGTTGTAATAGTTGAATAGCCTCATCTTTATTAGTGGCAATATCTTCAAACCGTTTGGGTAGGAAATCTAATGCCCCAGCTTCAAGCGCATCTAAGGTTGATTGAGCGCCATCATGGGTTAAAGAAGAAAACATCAAAATTGGCACTGGATGGCTCGCCATTATCGCTCTAACGGCAGAGATACCATCCATAACAGGCATTTCTATATCCATAGTGATGACTTGAGGATTAAGCTCTGCGGCTAACTTAACGGCTTCTTGACCATTAACCGCAACGCCTATGACCTCAAGGCCAGGATCTTGATTAACAATTTCACTCACTCGACGCCTAAAAAAGCTCGAATCATCAACTACTAATACTTTTATAGCCATTTCATTCCTTAAAAATTGGAACTTTTATTTTTTATTTTTGGCGTAATGTTTTAATAAACCTGGCACATCTAAAATTAGCGCAATACCGCCATCGGATGTAATTGTCGCTCCTGCCATACCCGGCGTACCTTGTAGCATACTGCCTAGCGGTTTAATGACCACTTCTTCTTGACCAATTAATGCATCCACCACAAAACCAATTTGTTTTGTGCCTAGCTGAACAATCACCACATGACCATGCTTTTTATCGCCATGTTTAAAGGTGGTTTTATTTCGGTGTAGCCAATGCTCTAAATAAAACAGCGGTACAGCTTTATCACGAACAATAACAGTAAGTTGGCTATCAACAATATTGGTTTTGGTCAGGTCTAAATGGAATATTTCATTCACACTTGATAGCGGTAAAGCAAACACTTGTTTAGACACATCAACCATTAATGTCGGCATAATAGCTAAAGTCAGTGGCACTTTAATTTCTAAAACGGTGCCTTTACCTTGCATAGAGTCAATATGTACTGTGCCGTTAAGCTGGGTGATACGGGTTTTAACCACGTCCATTCCCACACCTCGGCCAGAAATATCTGAAATCTCAACCTTGGTTGAAAAGCCTGGGGCAAAAATTAAGTTATAGGCTTCAGTATCAGACATTCTTGCCGCAGCATCTTCATCTAATACGCCTCGACTTATGGCTATTTCCTTTAACTTTTGCGGATCCATTCCGGCACCATCATCTTCAATTTTCAGAAGAATATGGTCACCTTCTTGGCTGGCAGACAAGGTAATTGTTCCGGTTCTGGGTTTACCGTTTGCTTCACGTGTTAATGGCATTTCAATGCCATGGTCCACAGAATTTCGCACTAAATGCACTAAGGGATCGGCCAGTGCTTCTACCAAGTTTTTATCAAGATCAGTTTCTTCACCAATCATGATTAAATCAATTTCTTTATTTAATGTTCTTGCTAAGTCACGCACAACCCGAGGGAATCGACCAAAGACTTTCTTAATGGGCTGCATGCGGGTTTTCATGACCGCACCTTGTAAATCTGCAGTCACTAAATCTAAATTAGCTAAAGCCTTAGACATTTCTTCGTCTTCACGGGTAATGCCTAAACTCACTAAACGGTTACGGACTAATACTAACTCGCCGACCATGTTCATAATTTGGTCTAACCTTGCAGTATCGACACGAACGGTAGTTTCACCCTGCGGTACGGCTGGCGCTGATTTAGTCGGCGCTTTGTCTTTGGCCACTTCAGCCGGTTTCGCTGCTGGTGCTTTAGGCGCTGGAGCGGGTGCTTTTGCCGCAGAAGCTGGTGCAGCAGCTTTTACTGGCTCTGGTGGCTTAGTCGCAGAGGGTGCGGGCTGTTTAGGCGCTTGAGCGGGGGCAGCATCAACCGATTTTGTTGGTGCAGAACCTTTTCCGTGTAACTCATCAAGCAGTTTCTCAAACTCGTCGTCAGTGATATCGTCTGAATCAACAGCATGTTCAGGAGCTTCAACCTTTGCAGCAGGTTTATTTTCTGCTGCCGCCTTAAAGCTGCCTGCTCCATGTAGCTCATCTAACAGTGCTTCAAACTCGTCATCGGTAATTTCATCTGAGGCAACGGTATCGGAAGAGGGTTCAATATCTTGAGGTGTTTCAACAGAAGTGTCTACAGAGGTTGGGCTTTTACCTTGTCCGTGCAACGCATCTAAAAGGGCTTCAAATTCTGACTCATCAATTTCGTCAATATTGCCATCTTCTGCATCAGAAGCATTGGTTTCTACAGGTTGTTCAACTTCTTCAACGACCTCTTCTACCGCGTCTTCAATGATGATGTCTTCTGCAGGCTGCTCGCCTAATTCTGAAGGTAATGGAGCACCAGAACTGAGTAACTTTAATTTTTCAAGTAACTCGTCATCAGCAGGGTCTTGATTTTGACCTTGCTGGGTTTGTTCGAACATGGTGTTAATTGCATCAACCGCTTGCAAAATAATATCCATCAGTTCTGAATTAACACTTCGCTTACCTGTGCGTAATAGGTCGAAAGTATTTTCAGCTTCATGGCACACATCGACCATCGGCGTTAAGCTTAAAAAGCCAGCACCGCCTTTTACGGTGTGAAAACCACGAAAAATTGCATTAAGCAAATCACTGTCATCAGGATTATTTTCAAGTGCAACAAGTTGCTCTTGTAGAAGCTCTAGAATTTCACCCGCTTCAATCAAAAAGTCCTGGAGTATCTCTTCATCAACATCAAATGACATTCAATTGACTCCTAATTAGAAACCCAGACTGGATAGCAAATCATCAACTTCATCTTGACCTGCAACCACGTCGTCACGCGTTTCAGCGTGCATTATTGGGCCCTCTGCCTTTATTTTATTATCTTTTTCAACAGTTTCCGCTTGCGCAGCATTGTCACCAAACACGGTTAGCATTGCCACAAGATTGCTTTCAACTTCACGAACTAAATCAATAACTCGACGGATCATTTGCCCCGTCAAATCTTGGAAGTCTTGGGCCATCAGTATTTCATTCAGCAATTGGCGCAAACGATTTGAATCATGTTCACTGTGTGCCATAAATTGCTGCACATCATGACAAAGCGTTTTAAATTCGCTTAACGCGATGTCACGTCGCATCAATTTATCCCACATAGGGGTAACAGATTGTATGTTGCTAATGATTGTATCGGCCAAAGGTAGACATTCTTCAACTGCATCCATGGTTTTATTTGCAGCTTGTTCTGTCATATCAATAACGTAGTTTAGCCTCTCTTTAGCATCCGGTATTTCGGTATTAGCGAGTTCAGATAAACGGTTATCTAATTGGAAGTCTTGCAGAGCACTGTGAAGTTGACGAGTTAATTTGCCTACCTCTTCAAATAGTTCACGCTGCAGTGGTGCAGCAATCTCTTTAATGACTTCATCAGCTTTTTCTTGCTCTCCCGCGCTAAGCAGTTCAACAAGGTGCTGAGCCTGTTCGAGAGAAATTAACCCCGATAATGTTGGCTGCATAACTTATCCTTGTTTACGCGAGACGTTCAAAAATTTTATCAAGCTTTTCTTTTAAGGTCGCAGCGGTAAATGGCTTCACCACATAACCATTCACACCAGCTTGTGCAGCGGCAATAATCTGCTCACGCTTGGCTTCAGCCGTTACCATTAAAACCGGTAAGTGTTTTAATGAATCATCAGCACGAATCGCCTTTAATAGATCAATGCCTTGCATTCCAGGCATATTCCAATCTGTTACAACAAAGTCAAATTCGCCTTTTTGTAACATCGGTAAGGCGGTTGAGCCATCATCTGCTTCTTGGGTATTGTTGAACCCCAAGTCTCGCAACAAGTTCTTAATGATACGTCTCATTGTTGAAAAGTCGTCAACAATAAGAATCTTCATATTCTTGTCCAAGGTTTCCTCCGGTGAGCTGACACTCAAGTGCTCTAATTAGTAATATATTGTTATTGTGTCCAATGCTTTAGCTTGGCTTTTAATCTTAGCATGGCCTGACTTAATATCTGGCTAACTCTTGATTCGCTTACTTCAAGTATTGCACCAATCTCTTTTAAATTCAGTGCTTCGTCATAATATAACGAAAGTACTAAGGCGTCCCTTTCTGGCAATGTCTTAATTGCTGAGACAAGTGCTGATTGAAACTGTGATTCCGCTAACGACTCAAATGTCTCATCAGGGGTTTCATCTTCGGTCACTAAAATATCTGATGAAACACCAAGATCGTCTATGCCTATGATTTTACCCACAGAAACATCATTTAAAATATGATGGTACTCATTTAGCGACATATCAAGTTTTTCTGCAATTTCTGTGTCACGAGCATCGCGGCCAAGCTCTTGTTCTAGTTCATCAATAACCTGAGATACCCGACGACTGTTTCGATGAACAGAACGTGGAACCCAATCTCCGCGGCGAATTTCATCAATCATTGCTCCGCGAATTCGAATACCGGCAAAGGTTTCGAATTTAGCCCCCTTGCTGCCATCAAACTTAGATGACGCTTCAAGTAGACCCATCATGCCTGATTGAAGCAAGTCATCAAGCTGGACCGAAGCGGGCAACCGCGCCAACATATGATGAGCAATTCTTTTTACCAACGGAGCATACTGTTCAACAACGGACGTTTTATTGTCAAACTGAGTATACGCAGCGGCTTTATTCACTCAATCTATCCTCTTGGGTTTCTTTTCGTTGCACTAAACGTTCAACAAAAAACTCTAAGTGACCACCGGGTTGCTCAGGTACTGGCCAACTCATTATTTTATTTGCTAGCCCATGATACGCAATCGCCGCTGGCGACTTTGGAAAGGCTTCAATAACTAATTTTTGTTTGCGAACAGATTTTCTGAGGTTTTCATCAAATGGCACTGTGGCAACTAATTCTAATGCAACATCTAAAAATCTGTCGGTAACCTTGCTAAGTTTAGCAAATAACTCCATTCCTTCTCGTAAACTGCGCACCATATTTGCAACAATTTTAAAGTGGAATACACCGTGTTCACGGCTTAAGATTTTTATTAATGCGTAAGCATCAGTAATTGAGGTAGGTTCATCACAGACGACGATAAGAACATCTTGAGAGGCACGAGAAAAGCTCAGTACCATGTCAGAAATCCCTGCGGCAGTATCAACAATTAAAATGTCAAACTGGGTACGCATTTCACTGAATGCTCTGATTAACCCCGCATGCTGTGCTGGTGTTAGTTCGACCATTGCTTGCGTACCTGAAGTAGCAGGTACAATACCAATGCCTTTAGGGCCTCTGACAATAATATCGTCAAGTTCTGCGTCACCCGATAAAACATGAGATAAATTTTTCTCGGCGCGAATGCCTAACATGACATCCACGTTTGCTAATCCAAGGTCAGCATCTAACACTAAAACACGCTTTCCTTTTTCAGCAAGTGCGACTGCCGTGTTAATTGACACACTGGTCTTCCCTACCCCGCCTTTACCACCGGATACGGCAATTACTTTGACTTTTTCGTTATTTGGTTGATTCATCATACGTAAACCATTTGCTTGATCACGGGTCATATTCTTACTCGAATGCATAAGTCATTTCGTTCGACCATGCGGTTGTGTCTTGAGACGTTTGTGGTTCTGTTTCATTTAAAGCAGCTAAAGCTTGTTTTGCTAGCGCTAAGGTATCTGCGACTTTCATATCCTCAGGAACACGTTGGCCATCAGTTACATAGCTTAATGGTAACTCATTTTGGATAAGAACGCTCAGTGCACCTGCAATTGATACCGATTCATCTAATTTGGTTAAAATTGCACCGGCTAACGGGATGCGTTTAAAGTGATTAACGGCATCTTGTAACACTCTACGTTGCCCTGTTGCTGACATCACCAAATAACTACGAATAGGGATTCGGCTGTTAGCGGTTAAATTATCCAATTGTTGATATAGGCGTAAATCACGTTGCCCCATACCAGCGGTATCTATTAATACTAACTTACGATTTCTAAATTGATATAAAATTTGTTCTAATTCAGCAAGATCATGAGCTTGTTTCACAGGGCAGCCCATTATTTTGCCATAAGTTGCTAATTGCTCAAAGGCGCCAATTCGATAATGGTCTGTGGTAATTAGCGCCACTTGGTCGGCCCCATGATGAGCGGCAAATCTGGCTGCTATTTTCGCTAAAGAAGTGGTTTTTCCAACTCCTGTAGGCCCCACAAAAGCCACAACACCACCACGCTTAACAATATCATCACCTTGGTTGTCTAACAGGTTCGCTAAACTTTGAGGCAAAGAACGGACTAATTCAGCTGGATTATAGTGCTGACTCAGTGACGAAAGCTTGGCCGCAACGGGGGTTGAAAACTCTGCTGCAAGCAATTTACTTTCAAGCATAGCACCAACCGGATCTTTACGCTTTTTTTGATCACTCATTAAAGAAGAAACTTGATGTGTCAACAAGTTACGTAAAGAAGCCATTTCCTCTTTAAGCGCTTCAACCTCAGCTAAACTGGTTTTAGAGTTTTTAACTGGTTTATCAAAAGCAGCAGGTTGTTGTGGCATGATTTTCGGTGATGTTTTTTCTGATGCACCTTGAAGTTGTCTAGCCCATTCTGGCAGCTCAGGATCTTTCTTTTGTGCTGGCGGAAATTGACTTAACCGGTTCTGCTGTTTTTCTAATAATGCCTGTAATGAATCTGCCGCAGGAGGCGGACTTACTTTCGTTTTTGCTTTAATGGCATTATTGCTGGCCAATGACACTCTATCTTCACTTAAGTCCATAAAACCGGGTGCAGGCTGTTTCATAGCCACATCCACTTTAGGCTCGTCATAATCAACAGCAGCCACAATTTCAATACCACCCGCGACTTTCTTATTGGACATAATCACCGCGTCAGAACCGAGGGTATCTTTAACTTGTGCTAATGCTGCACGCATATCTTTGGCAAAAAATCGTTTAATTTTCACTTAAACACCTCTTAATTCTGACATTATCACTATTGACCAACAGCTGAAACAATGCGTATTTGTTTCTCATCTGGGATTTCTTGGTACGAAATCACTCTTAAATTTGGAATAGTGTATTTAACAAATCTAGACAAGGTTGAACGTAGCATGCCTGATGTCAATAAAATGGCTGGTTGACCTACCATCTCTTGCTTCTGTGAAGCATCTAATAATGACTGTTGCATGCGTTCTGCAAGGCCTGGCTCAATATTCGGACCTTCCCCACCTGTCGCCTGCATAGACTTATGCAACATCTGTTCCAACTCAGGAGCCAATGTTATGACGGGAATCTCTAGCTCTGGTCCAGATATCTCTTGTACTATCATGCGTTTTAACGCAATACGTACCGCAGCAGTCAGTACTTCAGTATCATTACTCTTAGCACCGTACTCTAATAAGGTTTGTACAATGGTGCGTAAATCGCGCACTGACACACCTTCATTCAATAGGTTTTGCATGACTTTAACCACATTACCCAACGGCATGATGTCAGGAATAAAGCCATCCACTAATTTAGGAGACTGTTTAGCCAGCATGTCCATCAATTGCTGAACCTCTTCATAACCTAATAGTTTGGCGGCATTATTACTTAATAATTGACTAATGTGGGTGGCCACAACCGTAGCGGTATCGACAACGGTGTAACCTAAAGTTTGCGCGTGTTCGCGCTGCTCAGGGGCTATCCATACGGCTTCTAAGCCAAAGGCAGGGTCTGTGGTTTCAATTCCATCCAGTTTGCCGTATACCTGACCTGGATTAATGGCTAGCTCACAATCATGACGAACTTCAGCTTCACCTACAACCACGCCCATTAATTGAATACGGTAGGCATTGGGTGATAAATCAAGGTTGTCACGAATATGTACGGCTGGCACTAAAAAGCCGAGCTCTTGAGATAACTTTTTACGCACGCCTTTAATGCGGCTTAGTAGTTCACCACCTTGACCTTTGTCCACCAGCGGGATCAATCTATAACCCACTTCTAAGCCAATAATATCCACATGGCGAACATCGTCCCAACTCAGCTCTTTCGGCTCTTTATCTTTCACTTCAGCAGGGCCATTTTTAGCCAATTCTAATGCTTGAATCTTCTTATCTTGAATGCGTTTATGAACAAAATAGGCTGCTCCTGCAGTGATACAAGCAAAGCTTAAAAAGGCAATGTGTGGCATACCTGGCACCATACCCATTACAAATAATAAACCTGCTGCAATGGATAATGATTTAGGGCTGTCAAACATTTGGCTAATCATCATCTGACCCATATCGCCAGATTCATTTTGACGGGTCACCATTAATGCCGCAGCAATCGATAATAACAGTCCAGGTATTTGCGCCACCAAGCCATCACCGATAGTTAACAAAGTATAGATTTCAACAGCACTGGAAAAATCTAAATCATGCTGCACCATACCAATAACAAAACCGCCTAAGATATTGATAACCAGAATCATAATACCGGCAATCGCATCACCTTTAACAAACTTTGACGCACCGTCCATTGCACCATAAAAATCGGCTTCACGAGTCACTTCTTCACGGCGAATACGAGCTTGCTCTTGATTCAAAATACCTGCGTTTAGATCTGCATCGATTGCCATTTGTTTTCCGGGCATGGCGTCGAGTGTAAAACGAGCACTCACTTCTGAAATACGTCCCGCACCTTTAGTGACTACGGCAAAGTTAATAATAATAAGAATTAAAAACACGACTAAACCAACGGCATAGTTACCGCCAATTACCACCGAACCAAATGCTTCAATAACTTTACCCGCAGCATCTCCGCCATTATGCCCTTCTAGTAATACCACTCGAGTAGAAGCCACGTTCAATGCCAATCGAAGTAGGGTTGCGACTAATAACACCGTCGGGAATGCCGCGAAGTCTAAAGGTCTATCAGTATAAATGGCGACGAGTAACACCACTAAGGCTAAAGCAATATTGAAAGAGAATAAGATATCCAGCAAAAATGCCGGTATAGGTAATACCACCATCCCCAATGCAGCAAGCACCAATAAAGGCGTACCAATCCCCTTAAAACTAGCAGGTCTTATTTGCTTAAATTGGCCGAAGGCGGTTTTCACATCCATTCAAAATTACCTTTATTGATAAGTTTTTGACACGTTATCAAGGTAAAAGCAAAAACTAAGCCAAAAGGGGGAATTTAATTTTTTATTGAGGAAAAACAAGCTTGTCTGAATAAATTATCCACAACACCAGTAACAAGGTTAATGTTTAAGCTCATCTGGAATAGGTTGATTAAGGGGAATTAGGGTTGGGCGGCGCCCTTTGCCTTTTTGGTACTGTTTAAGTTGGAACACATAAGCCAACACTTGTGCGACGGCAGTAAATAGTCCTTCAGGAACTTGCTGATCAACTTTGGTGGTATGGTAAATTGCCCGCGCAAGAGGCGGTGCAGACACGATGGGAACTTCATGCTCGCGAGCTATTTCTCTAATTTTAAATGCCACATCATCAACCCCTTTGGCAATTAAAAATGGCGCAGAGGATCGGCTAACATCATATTTAACCGCAACGGCATAATGCTCGGGGTTAACCACAATAACGTCAGCATTAGGCACCTCGGTCATCATACGCCGTTGTGCCATTTCACGCTGAACCTGCCTGATACGGCCTTTTACTTCTGGTTTACCCTCAGTGTCTTTATATTCATCTTTAACTTCTTGTTTGGTCATTTTCAGCTGTTTATTGTGGTTCCAAATTTGAAATGGCACATCAATAACCACTATTAATAACATGGAAGAGCATAATAAAATGAACATCCACACTAATAAATCTAAGGCGTGATAAACATTTCCAGGAAGGTGATCACTGGATAATGTCAGTATGTCGTAAAAATAGATGGTCAATAATAAATATGCTGCAACTGCAACCACTGAAAATTTGGCGATACCTTTAGTGAGTTCAACTAATGCTTGAGTGCCAAACATTCGCTTAAAGCCTGTAGCAGGATTCATTTTACTGCCTTTAGGCATAAAGGCTTTAACCGAAAACGATAATCCACCTAGTGCAATATTCCCGATAAATGACACCAAGGCTAACAACGCAATAAGGCTAATTAACGGCCAGCCTAATTCGCTACCAACCACCCCCCATACCCTAAACATTGAGTTAGTATCAAATATTTGATCGCGTTCCATTTCAAATATCTGCTTCATCATGGCATGTAAGCTTTTAGCAATGGCAGGGCCTGTCATCGCAAAGCCAACTGATGCTGCCAATAATACCGCTGCAGTGCCTAATTCTTTTGAGCGAGCAACTTGTCCTTTTTCACGCGCCTGTTCTAGGCGCCTACTGGTGGGTTCCTCTGTGCGTTCTTGACTGGTATCGTTATCTGCCATCTACGCCCCCATTAATAAGCCACTGTGCCGTCAATTTGACATTGCAACTGCAAGATATCGCACATTAACAATTGTGCCGCCAGCCATACCTCATCGAAGTGAGCCATTATTGGCCCTAATGTTAGCCAAAGGATCAACAAACCACTGACCATGGTGACAGGGAAACCAATAGAGAAAATGTTTAATTGCGGCGATGCACGGGTCATCACCCCGAAAGATAAGTTAATCAGTAATAAGGCCACAATAGCTGAAATAGACATAGTCAGTGCTGCGCCAAACATATATGCGCCCCACTCAGCCAAACTGCGATACGTGGTGATATTAATACCTTCAAGAGAAACAGGAATAGTCTCAAAACTGGCCACGATCATTTTAAACATCAACAAATGACCATCAACCGCCAAAAATATTAATGTGGCTAGCAACAAAAAGATATTACCCACTACAGGGGTTTGCTCACCAGAACCGGGGTCAACCATTGAAGCAAAACCTAAACTGGTTTGCATACCAATAATTTGCCCCGTTAACACAAATGTTTGCATCATCATTAAGCTGACAAACCCCATAGCAGTACCAATTAATAGTTGTTGCAAGGTAATGAACACTGAACTTAATGCAAATAACTCAACATTTTCAACCGGAGGCAATACAGGCACTATGGCAAAGGTGAACGCAATGGATAACATTAACCGAATACGAGCAGGCGTCGTATTCGCACCAAACACCGTCATGGTCATTAACATGGCTGAAATACGAAACAGTGGCCATAAATACATGGCAATTGTTTGACTTATTTCATCAAACAAAATCTCCATGAAATTACCCTATGACTACTGGAATGAGGTTCACCATTTCAAAGAAGAAGTCCATCATGGTTTGAACAAGCCAATGGCCTAAAAACATTAATGCAAATAAGGTCATTAACAAACGAGGCAAGAAGCTTAGCGTTTGTTCGTTAATTGATGTCGCCGCTTGGAATACCGCAACCACTAACCCGATCGCTAGACCAGGTAAAATAATTGCCGACACTATCAACACAATGACAGACAGGGCTTCACGAAAAATATCAATTAACGACTCAGGAGACATACTCCCTCCTAAATCCCAAAGCTATTAGCAAGTGTACCCATCACCAAACTCCAACCATCAACCAATACAAATAACATGATTTTAAAAGGTAATGACACAATCATTGGTGACAACATCATCATACCCATTGCCATCAAAATACTGGCAACCACAAGGTCTAACACTAGAAACGGCACAAATAACATAAAGCCAATTTGAAACGCGGTTTTAAGCTCACTGGTAATAAAGGCGGGAATAATGACACTCATCGGTGCCTGTTCTGGACTTTGAATATCGGTATAGCCAGATATTTCAATAAAGGTTTGCAAGTCTGTGGTTCTCACTTGCGACAACATAAAGCTTTTAACCGGCTCTTTACCCACGTCATAGGCTTGGGTTAAGGTCATTGACTCATTCATATAGGGCTCAACCGCTTCTTTATAAACTCGGTCAAACACTGGCGCCATAATAAAGAAAGTCATAAACAGGCTAATACCAATAAGCACTTGATTTGAAGGTGTTTGTTGCAACCCCAATGCTTGTCGCAAAATAGACAACACGACAATAATCCGCGTAAATGAGGTTAACATAATGACCATAGCTGGAATAAAGCTCATGGCGGTCATTAACAGCAGAATTTGCATGGTCACCGAATACTCGGTTGCGCCATCTGGCCCAGTTGTTACGGTAAGCGCGGGCAAAACGCCATCTTGAGCGACGGCTAAAGACGGCATCAAACAAAAGAAAATCAGTATTAACAGCAATCCTTGTTGCGTTTTAGTCATTACTTGCTTCCTTAGCTTGTTGTAAATTCTTAGCAAATGTCGTATTCGATTCAACGGGTTGTGCCATCTTATCTAGCAGATTAACTTGCGAGGCAGTGACCCCCACTAAATATTGTTGCTCGTTCACCTCTATCAGCATAATTTTTTCTTTATGGCCGACTTGAGTCGTGGCAATGGTTTTAATAATGCCATGCTGACTAGGCGCAAGGTTTAGCTTTTTGACGATATAAGCAAGCAAAAAAATTAAGGCAATAACAACAATTAAGCCACCTAGCATATTGGCTAGCGTTGATACAAAAGCGGTGTTACTCGCACTTGTTGAAACCGTATCGACAGCGGCTAATGGCTCAGCCGCTGTCACTGTTTGAGATAATATGACAGAAAAAATTGACACCGATTATCCTTAATAAATTGGCCACAAAAAATAACTAACCCACGCCATTTAAATGCAGTCCTCAATAACAATCGCCTTTATCAAGCGAATGTTATATGCAGTTTAGCTTATTTTAACTTCTTGATTCGCTCAGTTTGGCTGATCACGTCTGTGAGTCGAATACCAAACTTATCATTCACCACAACCACTTCGCCATGTGCAATCAACGTACCGTTAACCATCACATCTAACGGTTCCCCTGCCACTCGGTCTAACTCAACAACCGAGCCTTGGTTAAGTTGTAATAAGTTACGAATGCTAATAAAGCTGCGGCCCACTTCCATAGAAATGGTGACAGGAATATCTAAAATCGAATCTAGCTTTTCAGCTTCTTCTTTAGAAATAGGCTTAGCATCATCTACAAGTTCATCAAGCTCAACTTGCTGGGCTTCTTCCAGTGCTTGCTCCGCCATTGCGGCTGCCCAATCATC
Source organism: Shewanella gaetbuli (assembly GCF_023284065.1). Classification (GTDB taxonomy): domain Bacteria; phylum Pseudomonadota; class Gammaproteobacteria; order Enterobacterales; family Shewanellaceae; genus Shewanella; species Shewanella gaetbuli. The sequence goes on from NZ_JAKIKP010000002.1 coordinate 78,315, forward strand.
ACCTGTGTCTTCTGTACTCATCTATCTCACCTTATAAATCTGAAATATCACGCGACTTACCTTTACGCGTGACTAATTGTAATTCTGATTTAACCGTTTCAGGTCGGGGTATTTTCTCACTGATTTTCAATGCCAAATTGTCTCTAGATTTACCTAACTTACAACGATAAGTGGGTAAGTCTTCAATGCGCATCATGATATGCTCTGGCAGCTCAATGGGAATAATGTCGCCCGGCTTAAAGTCCATGACATCTCGCAAGGTCAACTCATGTTCAACCACGTTGGCATCAAAGCCTACCTGCACATCCATAATTTCATCACGTAAGGCTTGTGACCAGCGCATATCCGTGTCTTGCTTATCACTTTGTACACCCGCATCTAGCAGTTCACGTATCGGTTCTATCATCGAGTACGGCAAAGTAATATGAAAATCACCTCCGCCGCCATCAACCTCAATATGGAACGAGTTAATCACCACTACTTCTGTAGGGCTAACAATATTTGCCATAGCAGGGTTCACTTCTGAGTCTAAATACTCAAACTCAACATCCATCACCGGCGCCCAAGCATCTTTATAATCTTCAAAAATAATTTTTAATAATAGCTGAACAATTCTGCGTTCAGTTGGCGTAAATTCGCGACCTTCAATTTTTGCATGAAAACGACCATCACCACCAAAGAAGTTGTCAACCAAGATGAAAACGAGTCGCGCCTCCATGGTGATCAATGCGGTGCCTTTTAATGGGCTAAAACGCACCATATTTAGACTGGTCGGGACAAATAAAGTATGTACGTATTCGCCAAATTTCAGCATTTGCACACCGTTAATTGACACCTCCGCGGCGCGACGCATCATATTAAACATGCTGATACGCAAGTGACGAGCAAAACGCTCATTCACAATTTCCAATGTTGGCATTCGTCCACGGACAATACGGTCTTGAGACGAGAAGTCATACGAGCGGGCATCTTCCCCGCTATCAACCTCATCCTCTTCAACATCATCAACACCATGCAGTAGCGCGTCAATTTCGTCTTGGCTTAATAAATCACTCACATCATCACCTTAACTATCTAGTCAGGACTATTGCATTACAAAACCAGTGAATAACACTTTCTCAACGATGGTTTTTCCGGTAACCGGTTGCAATGTATTTTGAACGTTTAATAACGCCAATTGTCTGAGCTCGTCTTTACCTGCTTGAGTACTTAACTTTTGGACATCTGCTGAACTAAACGTCGTTAAAAGTGCATCTTCAATTAGCGGAATATGCTTTTTTACCGTTGTTTCATCTTCAGAGCCACGCACCATCAGTTGCACTTTAATTTCAACAAGCCTTGCCCTTTCAATACCCGGTAAATTGAATAAAAACGGTCTTGGCATACCCACGTAATTAGCTTCAAGTGCCGTATTTGGAGCAGTTGATACAGTCTCAACCCCTTCTGTGGCGTTTGCGGCAGAGACTTCTGAATCATCAGAACCCATAAAAAACCATGCGCCGACACCTATTAATATTGCCACCACTACGCCTATACCACCGAACAAAATGAGCTTATTGCCTTTTTTTGCTTCTGGGGCATTTTCATTAAGTTCTAATTCTTCTGCCATGATTGTCCCTAAATATTTTTATTACGACTGCTATTAATATAACTGACTTATCGGATAAATTATTCTTTTCTCACTAGAATATTGGCATAAATTACCGAGTTAAGCGTAATAATCTATACCTGTTTGTATGCTGTCTGAATGATTTTGAAGCAAACCACTCTCTATTGCTGCATTTTCAACCAGTTCAGAAGATTCACCATAGCCTTCAGCAGAGCCTTCTTGTTGATTAGCTTGATTTTCTCCATCTTGCGACACATGACTATCTGCCAGCTGTAATCCCTCTTGCTGTAACATATCTTTTAATCTTGGCATCGCTTGTTCAATTAAATCACGAGTTTGTGATTGTGCCACCTGAAATTGCACCTGTGTTTGATCGCCATTTATTTGAATTTTTACCGTTAGATGCCCCAACTCTGGAGGGTCTAGTCTTATTTCAGCATGTTGAACACCGTTATTCACCATCGTAATCAATTGCTGTTTCATCACGGGTGAAAAACGTTGAATCATATCTTGCATCTGTACTTGCGATTCCCCTTGTTGTTTTAATGACAACTGAAATTGAGGTACTTCACTTTTATGCACGGGAGTAAAACTACTTTGGTTTTGCAGTGATTTAATGTCTACTGACGCTGACTCGGTTACTTTGTCTGACATCGAGCTCATGGCAAGCTCGGTATTTCTCGCTTGCTCTGCACTCATGTTAAATACCGTCTTATTAGCCGATTTTTCATTGGCGTCAATCATTTCTACTGACATAGCATACTTTACTGATTTTTCAGCATTTACATTGGCAGAAATAACACCATCAACACGGCTTTTATCCCCTAAAATGGCTTCATTATTGATACTTGCCGCATTTAGGTTTGCCGTAGCAGGGTGTGATGTATTAATACTTGCGGGCGTCATAGGTTGAGTGTGAACTTGATTGCCGCTCCCCCCATTCGCTTCTTTTGACAATCCCGTTTCTAATAAAGTCAAAATAGACTCATCGACAACGGGCGCTTGTAAATTGTAATCATTGATTATTTGCACCAATTCCTGACGACTTAATGCACTCAATTCTTGTTTAGAAAGCTTGGAAAAATCCATCAACTTATCGAGTTCTGACGTCGTTAACGATGTTAAGAATTGCACATTAGATTCAGTCTCAGTTGGGAGTATAATGGCATTTTCAAATAATTCTGGCGGTAAGTTCTGTTCGGTAATGTCACTCTCTGACTCAGCTAGACTATTTTTGTGCTGATGCTCTTGTGACAGCTGCGCGAGTAATGCTTCTAGTTCAGGATCTATATCATGCTTATCATGAAGCACTTTAACCTCTGCCAAATCACCATTTGCTGCGGTTAGCATCTTAAATGATGTTGAATCTGCGTCTAAATCAATCTCAAGCTCTGTGCCATCAAGGTCATCGGCGGTGGTTTCATCAAGCGGCAAAAGATTTCCGTCAGCGTTATTTTTGCCGAACGACTCCGCCAAATCTAATTGTGCAAAAATAAGCTCAACATTATTTTCATCTAAAGGCTCTGACAAATCTAATGCTTGATTGAATGCTTCTTTCGCATCAGGTGATGAGTGAAATTTTTGGCTATGAGATGAATTGAACGATGCTTTACTCGCCTTATCAAAGGCTGACATAAAGCCTTTATCATCATAGAGTTGCACAGCATCTTTGGAAGTCGGAACCGATTGGTTGCCACTCAAAAGTATATGATTCATCTGTTGCATATTATGCTCCAAAAAATTCAATCGATGTAACACTTCAATGTGCAATTAGCGTCGTAAACTGCCATTTTGTGTAACCGAAACCGTCACTTGAATGACGATTTGTTATTATTTATACGATTAAAGCAATTTAGATGCCAAAACGAATCATTTGATAAAGATATTGCAGAGGTAATGAATATAATCTCATATAAGGTTAATGAGCTTTTTTGTGAAAGCTGGCAGGATGAGAGATTAACCGTGTATTAATGTTTATTTCGTTGGCGAAAATATTGTTGCATGGCAAATTCGTCAGACATTTTTTGTTCTTGCTTAGCTTGTGCGATGGACGCTTTTTGACGTTTTTTCTCAATAAGCATTTCTACTGCTTTGCGCTTTTGTTGCTTTTCCTGCCAATGTGTTTGGCGATACCCTACCTGTTGCTCAGCATCTTTAACTGAAGCAACTTGCTGTGCAATAGCGGTGTCGACCTGCTTGATAAACTGATGAAATTGATGGTAGTGATTGGCACTGACACTTTGACCTTGCTGACCTTTCATTTGCTTCATGTAGTCTAAGCGGTAGTTGTTTAACGCTTCTAATTGCCCTTGCCTTTTTTGTCGTTCAAACTGAGCTGACTTCAATTGCAAAGCCGCTTGTTCCTCCGCCTCTGTGGCGAGCTTTAACACGGTGAACAATGGATCGTTGCGCATATTTCCGCCTACTCAATATTAACTTAAATCACGAATTGTTTTGCAGAATTAATTCTGACACTGACCTGCAATTTGCGACATCATTAATGCGCTATTCTCAAAATTAATGGCTTCTTTAAAGTTTTGTCTTAAAAAGGCATTCATTGCTGGCTGTAAGCGAATAGCATTATCAATTCTAGGGTCGCTCCCTTGTGAATAGGCGCCAATGGAAATTAAGTCACGATTTTGTTGATACAGTGAATACATTTGTTTGACACGTCGCATGGCTTCTAAATGCTCATCACTGACCACCATGGGCGCAACCCGACTAATCGATTGTTCAATATCAATGGCGGGATAATGACCTGAGTCAGCTAACGTACGCGATAACACAATATGGCCGTCTAAAATAGCTCTGGAAGCATCAGCAATGGGATCTTGTTGATCATCCCCTTCGGTCAACACGGTATAAAATGCAGTAATTGAGCCTTGACCAGGCCCACCGTTGCCAGCGCGTTCAACCAGTCGTGGTAATTTAGCAAATACTGAAGGCGGATACCCCTTGGTTGCAGGTGGCTCACCTACCGCCAAGGCCACTTCTCGTTGTGCTTGGGCGTAGCGGGTTAAACTATCCATCAGCAATAATACGTTATGACCTAAATCTCTAAAATATTCAGCTATACGGGTAGAGGTTTCACACGCTCTTAAACGCATTAACGGTGAAGTATCTGCTGGGGCAGCAACCACAACAGCGCGCGCTCGGCCTTCTTCACCTAAAATCTCTTCAATAAACTCTTTTACTTCTCGTCCACGTTCACCCACTAAGCCAACCACAATCACATCCGCGGTTGAGCCTCGGGTCATCATCCCTAACAACACACTTTTACCTACTCCCGAACCCGCAAATAAGCCCATACGTTGGCCCTTACCTACGGTTAGCATCGCGTTAATGGCTCTTACACCAACATCTAATGGTTCAGTAATCGCGCGACGTGATAACGGGTTAATATAGGGTGGATGTCTTGAAGCTTGCTCATGGGTATTTAGTGGCCCTAAACCATCTAAAGGCTGACCACTGCCATCTAATACTCGGCCTAATAAACTCAGGCCGACATTTAAGCCAGATTGCTCGCCCAGTGGTTGCACTCTGGCACCAGGAAGCACGCCTCTAAGCTCTTCTACTGGCATTAAATATAATAATTTGTCGTCAAAACCGACTACTTCCGCAATTAACTCACCAGCCATGGTTTCGATAGAACATAAACTGCCTACAGGGGCTCTACAACCTGTTGCTTCAAGTGTTAGCCCCACAACCCGCACCAGTTGACCACTAGCAATAGGGCGTAATGGCGTAACAGTTTGATGATGAAGCTTTATTTTATTCAGCAGTTGATGTTGACGATTTATCATCAGACTCACCTATGTTTGGGTCTTGGGTATCACCTTCCCCCTTGAGTAAGCTGTCATTAATGCCATCTGTACTCTCGCTCATTTCATCAATCGTGGCATTGCCAGCATTTTTGGCACTATCGTTAACTTCATCAGTGACCGTTTCGCCAGTAGCATCAACTGCCTCTGGCTCAACATCCACTTCAGCCTCTATTTGAGCACTCTGCTTGGTATTGGTTTCTTCAATAGAGTCTTCAACTGCACGTTGTTTGAGGGAGGCTATCTCTTGCGCAGGGTCATCAACTTCTGCGGTGGTATAAACACTGCCCGCTTGTTTGTTTTCTTGAACTTGATGATGTAGTTGAGTTAACTGCGCTTCTAATCCACTAAAAATTTGTGACGTCCGTTGCGCCACACTTAAATTGACACTGCTGCGTAAACTTTCAATAAACACATCGCCTTGGCTAAGGCTGGGATCAATTTCCACAAACCAATCATTTTGCTGCAATTGTTGTTGACCGTATAAGTTTGTCACTAAATTAGCATCGTCAGGATGCAAACGAATTTTGACTTTTTGCTCCTTAATGGGCAATGCATCAACCCCGTGCCGAATGGTTGCCACAATATGTTCTGGGTGGGTTTTTAATTCTTGTTGAATGACAGCTTTTGCCATTGAAATTGCCATTGATACGACTTCGGCTTCAACCTCAGTATCAAGAATAACTAAAGGTTGTTCAAACTGGTTAATTAAGCCAGAAAATTGCTGCATAAGCTCTTCAGCTTTAGTCATTCCAGCCTCGTAACCCTGTTGCTCACCTTGTGCAAAGCCTTCTTGATGGCCTTGGGCTAATCCCTCTAATCGCCCTTGCTCAAGACCTTGCTGTAACCCTTGTTGTTGGCCTTGTTCAAAACCTTCTCGTTCAGCATCAGCACGAATGGCCTCAATTTCTGCCATAGTTGGCATTTGCGGTGGTAAATCGGCTTTAGGACGGTCACTTTTATAAGCTGCACCATGCTTACCAAATAAGTTAGACGGTTTGTCGGCTTCATTTTCAGTCACGTCAGGTAAATGCCAATGACTGAACTCGTGGTCATCCTCAACCTGTAATACTTTTTTGGCCACTTTTGAGTCAGTCATATCATTATCCATTTATGAGTGCATTATCATTATTCGCTGCTAGGCTGCGTTACAAGAACTCTTCTCCGCCACCACCGCCGAGCATGATTTCACCGCTATCAGATAGACGACGCGCAATCGAAAGAATTTCTTTTTGAGCCACTTCTACTTCACTGATTCTAATCGGCCCCATCGCCTCTAAATCATCACGTAGCAACTCTGCGGCACGTTTAGACATATTGCCCAAAATTTTCTCTTTCAGCGCATCATCAGCACCTTTCAAGGCTTTCATCAACACATCTTGCTGAACTTCACGCAGTAAGGCTTGAATACCACGGTCATCAACGTCAATGAGGTTTTCGAACACAAACATCATATCTTGAATTTGTTGCGCCATCTCTTCGTCAGACTCACGCATTGTTTCCATAATTTGACTTTCAATGCCAGTATCAAGGTAGTTCATAATATTAGCAGCAGCTTTAAGACCACCCATTTTCGCAGCTTGCGCCCCACCTTGGCCTGCAAATTGTTTCTCCATAATATCATTTAACTCTTGCAATGCAGCAGGTTGAACTTCTTCTAAATTGGCAATTCGCATCATTAAATCAAGGCGCGTGTTCTCAGGAAATTGGCTGAATATTTCTGCCGCTTGATCTGGCTCTAAATAAGACAACACAATAGTTTGAATTTGCGGATGCTCATTTTGGATAATAGTAGCCACTTGCCTTGCATCCATCCACTTCAATGAGTCTAACCCTTTGGCACCACTGCCCATGATAATTTGTTCAATCAAATTACCGGCTTTATCTTCACCTAATGCTGCGGTTAACGCGTTACGGACAAACTCTTCACTATTAAAACCAATAGACGAGAATTTTTGAATGTCATCTAAAAAAAGTTTATGTACGCCAATCACTTTTTCTTGACCAAATTCTTCCATCGCTGCCATGGCCATGCCCACCTTTTGTACCTGCTTAGGCTCAAGGTGCTTTAATATTGACGCGGCATCGGCCTCGCTCAAACTCAAGAGTAAAATAGCGGTTTTTTCAATTCCTGTTACTGAATCAGGATCAAACGCGACTTTCTCTGCTTTTTCTACTTTTTCATCAGCCATTGTCTTGTAACCAGTTTTTAACTACTTGAGTGGATAATTCAGGCTCATTGGCCACTAGGGCTCTAATCGCCTTAATCATGTCATCATCTTTATGTAAATTCGGTATTTGAATAGAACCATCATCGGCATAACTGTATTCTGCATCATTGGTATTCAGCATGCCTAAGGTATCTGCGGCATATTGGTCTTCTATTTCAGCCAATTCGTGGCCTAATCTTGCTTCAGCTGGCATATCAACACTATCAGGATTGATTAAGCGTTTCAGCATCGGTCTGACAACGGTCAGAATTAATACCAATACTACTAATGCGCCTAAAATTAACCGAACCGCACGCCAAAACCAAGGTTGTTCCCACATATTCGGTTCTGGTAACTCTTCCATTAATTGATCCATAAACGGCACGGTTACGACTTCTAACGCATCACCTCTGTGGCTACTAAAGCCAACCGCACCTTCAAGAAGACGACGAATATTAGTTAACTCTTGTTCGGTTCTTGGTACGCGGGTTACTTGTCCATCTTCACCCACTGGGCCAGGTTTAAAGTCTAATGCGACCGATACACTGACACGTCTAACTTGGCCCACTTGCTGGCGGGTATGGCTAATAACGGTATCATGCTCAAAATTACGCGTAGCCTCTTTGTGGGTATCATTAGCTTTGGCAGTTTCAGCCGCGTCTGCCGCATCAACGGGAATATCGGCATCCATAGGGGGTTGATTGGTCAGTGCTCCCGGTATACCGCCCGCAACCCCACCTGATGAGTTACGTTCTACCGTCATTTCACTGCGTAATGCAGGTAAATCTTGGTCAAAACGTTTTGCGGTTTGTTCCACAGCAGTAAAGTCCATACTGACATCAACCTGAGAAGTATAGTTTTCAGGCCCTAAAATCGGCATTAAGATGGAGTCAATTTTATTACGGTATTCTGCTTCTTTTTGTTGAACCAGTTCTAATTCTCTTCTTGCGCGGGCTGAAGCACCATCTTGGCTACCTGAATTAAGCAAACGTCCATTTGAGTCGGTTACTGTTACGCGTGAGGGCTCTAAGCCTTGTACTGCTGAGCCGACAATATCAACAATAGCATCAACTTCCTCTTGTCCTAACATGCCGCGTCGAACATTAACCACTACTGTGGCACTCGGTTTTGAGGCGTTGCGGGCAAATACGTTTTCTTTTGGTAACGCTAGAATAACCTTGGCACGGGTAACACTTTTTAACTCTTCAATCGCGCGGGCTAAATTTAATTCTTGGCTGTGCTTTAAGCGTGCTTGCTCCATGCGCTGGCTAACACCAAAACCGCTGTCTTTACTTAGGTAGTCATCAACTTGGCTACTGCTTTCTACGCCTGCACGAGACAAAAGTAATTTCACATCTTGATATTGATGCTCGGCAACTTTGACCACATCAACGTCAATTTGGTAGTCAATTTTATTTTTATCTAAAACGTCCAACACCTGGATCATTTCAGAGGTTTCCATTTTACCTAAGGGACGATATTCAGGCTCTTGAGCCCACATCATAATAATGACGGCCAAAGCTAAACATACCGCAAGTGCCAAAATCATGGTCACTTGACGCATCATATCTGCCCCGCCAATATTGCCAAGCAAACCAGATTTATTTTCTTGCGTTATTCCCGCATCTGCTGTGGTATCAGAACCAACCATTATGTCTGTGCTCACAATATGTCCCTACTTTTATCAATTAATCTTTAGCAACAAATTGGTGCCAATTACACTGGCATACTCATAATTTCTTTGTAGGCTTCAACCAGTTTATTACGTACTTGTACAGTAGCCTCAAATGCGACACCTGACTTTTCACGCGCTATAACGGTATCGGATAATGTCACCGTGGTGTCACCCATATCTAAACGAGTAGCTAAGTTTGATGAATGCTGTTGTAGCCCACTTACATGCCCTACTGCTTGTGACAACAACTGACCAAAATCTGCACCAGTGGTATTGTTGACCTGTTGTGTCAAGTTAGGGCTAATTTTTGAGCCTATAGAAGGAGAAATTTCACCGCGCAAAGATTGCATTTCTTGAAGTAATGGATTGCCATTGATTTGCATGTTAACACTCCGTTCGTCGAATATTTGACGATATCTATCTGTCTTAATATAGATAAAGCAATTTGAGTGCCAATATGGAATTTGATAAAGCAAAAGCTACCGTAACAGGTAGCTTTTGTGTGCATTTTAAGCAAAATAAGTGTGGACTAATACTTATGCGGGTAATTGGATCCCTGCATCACGCATTTTTGCCATTTTATATCTGAGGGTTCGCGCACTAATGCCTAGCTTTTCGGCAACCAGTTTACGGCTGCCATTACATTGATTAAGGGTTTCCAAAATAATGACATGTTCTTGAGCTTGTAACTCTCCACCAAGCCCTTCAACTTCTATAGCGCTTTCTGGCTGTCCATTATCTTGATGTTGAGCAACATCCGCAGAATCAATAATAATATCCTGCCCCGTGACCAAGCCGCCATTGTTTAAAATTAATGCACGTTGAATAACATTATCCAGTTCACGGACATTGCCAGGCCATCGATGCGCCAGTAATCTTCTAGTTGCAACTTCATCTAATTCTGGAACAGGCTGAATATTAAAAGCATTAGCATGCTTGGTCATTAAATGACGGGCTAACGGTAAAATATCCGCCGGTCTTTGATGCAATGCTGGCCAAGTTAATGGGAACACATTTATCCGATAATAAAGATCTTCCCTAAACTCACCGGATGTTGCCATAGATTTTAAGTCACGGTTAGATGTTGCCAATACTCTGACATTTAACTTAATGGTTTTTCGGCCACCTAAGCGTTCAACTTCACGCTCTTGAAGCACCCTTAATAGTTTAGCCTGCAGGCTTAATTCCATCTCTGAAATTTCATCTAATAATAATGTGCCACCTTGCGCTTGTTCAAATTTTCCTGGACACGCTTGATAAGCGCCTGTAAATGCGCCTTTCTCATATCCAAATAAAGTCGCTTCTAGCATGTTTTCTGGAATAGCGGCACAATTAATGGCAATAAAAGGCTGCTCTTTTCGTGAGCTATTTTGATGAATATAGCGAGCCAACACTTCTTTACCTGAACCACTTGGCCCCATAATCATCACTGATGCATCAGAGGCGGCAACGCGCTGAGCCAAGCCTAATAAAGCTAAACTTTTTTCATCTTTCACCACCGGCTGGTCATGATTTTGCTTTTGAGGCAAATAGCGTGATACTTGATTCAATAATACTTCAGGCGCAAATGGCTTCGCCAAATAATCAACCGCCCCCAGTTTTATCGCATTAACGGCACTATCAATGGTGGCATAAGCCGTCATCAGTAATAAGGGTAATTTAGGTAAATTTTGCTGTAGGTAGCTTAACAAGCCTAACCCGCCTATCCCATCCATTTGTACATCGCTAATGACTAAGTCAAAAGTCTGTGCTTTAAGGGCTAGAATGGCATCTTCAGCACTAGCAACATCAACACATTCATAATGTGCCAGTAATAATGTATCCAGCAATGCCTCTCTTAAGTCAGCATCATCTTCTACAAGCAGTAGCTTTCCTTCAGACATTTTAGACCTCCTTATCCGCAATGTTACTTTCATCAGTATTCATTTTGGGAAACCACAGTCGTACTTGGCAGCCCATTTGAGGCTTACAAGATAATTGTAATTGACCACCATGATTTCGTACAACTGATTGAACAACCGCTAAGCCTAAACCTGTACCTTGTGATTTTGTGGTAAAAAATGGCTCTAAAACCTGTTGCTGCATCGTTGCATCCAGCCCTTTCCCGTTATCAATCACATCTAACATAATTTGCTCATTAGACTCATGAGCCAAAATTTTAATCTTAGTCGCCCCCGCTTCTAAGCTATTCATCACAAGGTTGTTAACTGCCGAACTCAGTGCATCTTTATTAGCCAGCAACGTTGCGTCAGTATGACACTCTTGAAAAATCTCACAGGACTTTTTAGTGGCAATAACATCGCAGTTTGCCATAACAATATTAACAATATCACTTATTGCAACTTGCTCTGACTTAGCATCTTGACGACCTTTAGCCATCAGCAGCATGTCATTAACTTGTCGCTCAAGCTCATTTAACCTATCAACAAGTTTTGATTGAAAACGCCTTTTAGATTCTTCAGCTAACTTGGGGCTGGCTAAGTTTGAGGCGTAGAGCAACGCTGCCGACAAAGGTGTTCTAATTTGATGTGCAAGGGTCGCCACCATCTTCCCTAATGCCGATAACCGTTGCAGATGGGATAAGTTTTTTTGTAATAGTCGGGTTTCAGTTAAGTCTGTTAATACAATTAATTGACCCGGCTCAGGCGTTAATGGCGTAATAGCTAATTTAACTCTGCGACCATTTTTAAGTGACACTTCGTGCCCATCATCATCTTGAGGCGAAAATGCTCGTTGAATAACATCAAACCAGCGCAACCCTTGTAATGGTCGCCCTAATAATTCAGACGCCATTGGATTCGCTAATGTGATAACACCATCACCATTGATAATCACCACGCCAGATGGAAGAGCTTGTAAGATGTGTGCCATTTGATTTGACATGTTGGCCGCTTCCTCAACCTTTTGTTCCGGCAAGTGAGTCAATTTACTGTCATATTGAAATGCAGGTGCGTTGCTTGATTGCAAGGTAGCATTTTTAGACTCATCCAACAAAAGCATATTATGCTTAAAATTCGAATCTTTATACTGTGTTACCGCTTGTGCACTTAACATAGCGACTCCGTCAAAAGAATTACTTATAACGGGTAACTGCATTAATTATGCCAAAAAAAAGCACATCATGTTGATGTGCTTTTTAGTGTATGGCGCGCGGGTTATGGGCTTACTCTTTACTCATGCCATATTTACGCATTTTTTCAACTAAGGTCGTTCGCCTAATGCCTAGCATTTCTGCCGCTCTTGCAACCACGTTATCTTGTTGCTCTAGTGCTTGGCGAATCATGTCAATCTCAAGTTCAGCCAGCAAGTCTTTAAGGTTAACCCCTTCCGGCGGTAACTCTGCAGGGAAACGTGACTCAGGAATATCAATCGGCTCTTCATCATTAAAAATAGAAGCGAGCGCATCTCGTTCTTGCTGCTCCTCACTAACTTCAACACAATATTCTGGCACATCAATATGACGATACTTTTGCGGTAAGTCGTTAACATCAACCAATCCACCTGGATACAGAATGGTTAACCGCTCAACTAAATTAGATAACTCACGAACGTTACCCGACCAACAATGCTCTTTTAACGATTCAATTGCTCGCTGAGTAAACCTGACCTTACCACGACCTTCATTAAACACGCGACTGACAAGCTCTTGTAATAACAATGGCACGTCTTCACTACGTTCGCTCAGAGCGGGCATTTCAATCGGGAAAACATTTAAGCGATAAAATAAGTCTTCACGAAAGTCGTTTTGTTCTATCATGGCTTCTAAATCACGGTGAGTTGCAGCCACAATACGCACATCAGTAGAGATAGTCTTACTACCACCGACTCTTTCAAACACCTTTTCCTGCAATACGCGTAATAATTTAACCTGCATTTGCAGCGGCATATCACCAATTTCATCGAGGAATAATGTCCCACCTTCGGCAAGCTCAAAACGGCCTTTTCGAGAGGATATCGCTCCGGTAAAAGAGCCCTTCTCATGGCCAAACAACTCACTTTCTAATAATTCAGGCGGAATAGCTCCACAGTTAACCGGAATAAACGGCCCATCACGGCGGTCAGAAATATAATGAATATTACGCGCAACCACTTCTTTACCGGTTCCAGACTGGCCTAGCACTAAAACGGTCGCATCAGAACTGGCCACTTGATTAATAAGATGCCTGACGTTAGCAATGCCTTGGCTACGGCCAACTAAGCTTCTAAATAATTTGGTTTGATTGCCACTTGTAGGAACTTGATCTTTTTTAGCTTGACCAAAGACCTGACAAAAATGAAGTAACTCGGTAAGTTGCGGGTAATTAACAGGTTCCTCGATCACCCCTAACACACTAGAAAGCTCTACCTGAGCATTGCCTAAAAGCAATAAGGGTTGCCACGGTGCAATTGCAGCAATATTTTTAATGGTTTCAACTGGAATGTTATCGGATACAACAACAATGGCTCTGAAACGAGCTGATTCAACAAGAGGTAACAGGCCCTCAGTGTTCACAATTTCACATTGTTCACCTAAGAATTCAAAAATGCAGCACAAGCGAGTTACGCGCTCAGAAAGGTTACCAACAATTAAGATTCGTTGTTCTATTTGCATCATTCAGTAGGCCAAAAGCTTATTATAAGTATAAGTTCAAAAGTATGATTGCGTGATTATACGCAAAACCACATCATAAAACGTCACAAATTGTGACTTAAGCAAACAAGTTTCATCAATTATAAAGCAGAATCGTAAATATAAATTGATGATTTTTGCCTTTAAAAGTAAATATTGTATTAACCATGCTACATAAGCAAGCGCTTCAATGATTAAATAGTTATCTTATTTGATATTAGTGCATAATCGCTGATTTTTCATGCAACTAATCAGATTAAAACTAAAAAACGCTAATGAAATTAATTCAATTAGCGTTTGCTGATTAAGTGAAAGTGGTAAGAATCTTAATCATTTTCGGCGGTAAGGTGGTGCTGTTCTTGCGGAATAGCATCCCAACCTTCTTTAATGGTTTTTATAATACTTGATACATCATCAACTGCATTAACATCGTTATTCAAGTTTGCTTCTGACAATCTAACCAGCATGAAATCATACAAGCGACTCAAGTTTTGCGAGATTTCTCCACCAGCGTCCATATTAAGGCTACTATTTAAACCATTAATTAACCCAATGGCTTTGCCAATCAATATGCCTTTTTGTTCAAAGTCTTTATTTTCTATGGCATATCGGCACTGCGCAAGACGCTCTAAAGTACCTAAAAACATCATTTGAATGATTCTATGTGGTGACGCGACGGCTATCTCACTTTCAAGTGAAACTTTTCTGTAAGACTTTAACGAACCTCTCATAATTACCTACCTATTAGAGTCTATGTATTCGTAAACATTAATTTTTTTCTTATTCGAGCGTCTTTTGTTTAAAAGCTCTTTACGCTTATTCATCACTTTGGTTGACATCACGCTAAGTGAATTAGTTAAATCAATTTGCTTACTTAACTCAGAGGCTAGTCCATCATAAACGGGCTTCACCAATAACTCATTGACTAAAGTTTGACGCTCTTCCATCTGGGTATGCAACAACAATACCAACTCATCTGCAGCTTGAGCATCTGCAGGTAGTTCATCTAACTCTTTTAATAAATTAAAAAGGCTAATATTAATCTGTTCAAGTTGAGAAGACACTAAACTCTATCCTGCTATCAAAATCATTTATTACTAATAGAACCAGGGAGTGAGTTGAGCCTTTCGACTAAACCTGCACTTTGTTGATTTAATTGTGCCACAATTAAGTCCATGGTATTAAACTGTTTTAATAACCTAGACTCTAACTGTTCCATTTTCAAACTGAACGCTTCTCTTTGTAAAGTGAGGCGTTTTGTTTCTTCAGTATAGGAGTTATTTCTGCTATCGATTAACCCACCCGTTTTCACGTAATTATCTGCTAAACTATCAAATCGATTCGCTAAACCAGTATCAGGGGTAGAAAACAATCCTTCAATCATTGCCATATTATTGGTGAGGCTTTCTTCGAGTTTAGTGCTATCAACATTTAACTTTCCGTAACGGTCTGTTGAAATGCCAATATCATACAAAGCAATTTCACCTCCATCGACGGTTACCCGTTCGCTGACCATTTTCCGTAATTGAGACTCCAGAGATCGAATCATCGAATCACCTTGTAATGCAGCAGCTTTTTCGCTGTCGACATCATAGGATGATAACTTTTCAATGGATGAGATTAAGTTATTGTATGAATCTACAAACTCTTGAATATTGTCTTTTACTGCATCAGTATCTTGCTCGATTTTTAACGTTGAGGTGGAATTAATATCTGCATCAGTTAATTCAAGTGTCACTCCAGCAATGGCATCATCTACGGTATTGCTGGATGACGTTAATTTTTGCCCGTCAACATAAATAATAGAGTCTTGAGGATTAACTAAAGTTGACAAGCTAGCGCCATTGAACATATCTGATAATCCAGTGCCACTAGTGTCTGTTGCTGTAACACTAATTTGATTAGCAACACCCGTTTCTTCAGAACCAAATACGATTCTGTTACCCAAATCTGTTTTCACCACAGTGGCGACTACGCCACTATTGTCAGAAGCAGAGTTAACTTTACTGGCAATAGCATACATGTCATCAGCAGCGTCAATATCTACTGAAAAACTATTGCCATTTACCGTAAAATCAAGTGAGCCTTCACCTATTGCGGCTTTGGGATCTGCAGCATAGGCGCCGCCAACTTTATGGGCTTGTGCTAATCGTTCAACGGAAATAGAGTAGCTACCTGATTGAGCAAGCTTCCCAGCTGTTGCAGTAAAAAATTGACTGTCACCAGTCGAAACTTTTCGCTGGCTTAGTAATTCCCCACTTTGCAGTTTCTCAATAGCATCTTGAAATTTTGAAATTTCACTTTTAAGCGTGCCTATAGCAGAGACTTTGGCATTAATCTGATCTTCAGTACGATTAAATAGTGCTTCTTTAGGTATTTTTTCAGAATCTACAAGCACTTGAACAATGGTAGAAATATCTAATCCGGAACCAATTCCAGTAGCTGTTAAAGACATATCCGCTCCTTACCTAATCGCCCTTTACTGAAGCATAGTTGCTATGGACAAATTAAACTTCTATTTTCATAAGAATACCTGAAACCTCACTTAGCTTTTCGGCTAATTTGAGCGCCTCTTCACTGGGTATCTGTCTTATAATATCACCTGATTCAATATCTTGAACTTTTATCACTTGTTTACCTGAATCTTCATCAACTGAAAATTTAAGTCCTTTTTGCATTAACGCAACCATATCTGCTAAATCGTTAGCTACAACCTCTAATGATTGTGATGATTCATTTAATGCCTTTTCATTCGCACTTTCATCTGTTGGTTTTACGGCTTGAATCAATGAAGGTCGTTCAAGCTCTGTTTTTTCAACATTTTGCACATTGGTGTTAACAGGTTTTGCGTTTAAATCTTGCTTAACTGTTTCTGCCCTTGCGGTAAATTGAGTCGCTGTATTAGTTTGAATTTCCATGGTTCACCTCAATTAATACTCATTACCAAAGCCTTTATCAATCATCCTTTTAAGACAACAAAGGGAGATCCGCAAGCGAACCTCCCTTTTCACTGAAAACCATATTTAGGTTATAGCAATGATAAGGCAATCTGCGGTAATTGGTTAGCCTGAGCTAACATGGCAGAACCTGTTTGTTGTAATACTTGGTTCTTAGTCATTGCAGAAGTTTCTTTTGCAAAATCGACATCTACAATTCGAGACTTCGCATCTGCAACGTTTGCTTGCGTGTTGGCACTGTTGCTGATGTTGTGTGACAAACGGTTTTGAATCGCACCTAAGTCTGCACGTTGTGAATCAATATTCTTGATTGCAGCATCAATTTTACCAATCGCAGCATTACGGCCAGTAGATGTTGCTACTGATAACGAACCTACTGATAAAGTACCTGCATCGGTTTTCTTAACTTTAATGGTAACGTCTTCACCTTCTTGATGACCAACTTGGAACTTAGCTCCTGCAGAGAAAGTACCGGTCATTAGTTTGGTATTACCAAATGCAGTTGTCGTACCAATTGCGGTAATTTCTAGGGCTAGCTGATCCATTTCTGCTTCAAGTGCAGCTAAATCGTCTGCACTGTTTGCACCATTCTCGGATTGAATTGCTAGGTCACGCATACGTTGTAGCATGTTAGTTTGCTCTTGCATCGCGCCTTCTGCAATTTGCGCAATCGAAATTGCATCATTTGCATTACGCATACCCACTTCAAGACCACGAACCTGAGAGTTCAAACGGTTTGAAATGGCCAGACCTGCAGCGTCATCTTTCGCACTGTTGATGCGTAAGCCACTAGACAAACGCTCCATTGAAGTTGCAAGCGCACCGCTAGAATGATTTAAGTTTTTCTGAGCTTTTAATGATGTAACATTAGTGTTTACTGTAATAGCCATGATTGCTTCCTCATTTGTTACTGACTTGAGATATGCCTGTTTGCTTTACTCAAGTCAGACAGGTCTTGCTCGTTACAATATCTTTAACGGCAAGTTATTTTTTTTCTTTAGTAATTTTTTGCTTTTTTTATAAACAAAAATAACTAAAAATAAAAAAATCAAGAAAAACAACCGACTATTATATAAAAAACTTCACTATTTTTTAAAAACAACTTCAGCCTCAAAAGAGGCTGAAGAAAATTATCAATAAAAATTAACCTAAAAGTGACAATGCCACCTGAGGTAATTGGTTAGCCTGAGCTAACATAGCTGAACCAGTTTGTTGTAATACTTGGTTCTTAGTCATTGCAGAAGTTTCTTTTGCAAAATCCACATCAACAATACGTGACTTCGCATCTGCAACGTTTGCCTGAGTATTGGCACTGTTACTAATGTTATGACTTAAACGGTTTTGAACCGCACCAAGAGCTGCACGCTGAGTATCAATTTTATTAATCGCACCGTCAATTTTAGCTAACGCTGAGTTACGACCAGCAGAGGTTAGTACAGTAAGTGCGCCAACAGATAATGAACTTGCATTATTAGTATTTACGGTGACGGTTACATCTTCACCTTCTTGGTGACCAACTTGGAATAATTTACCGGCCGAAAAATCACCCGTCATTAGTTTAGTATTACCAAATGCAGTACTATTACCAATTGCAGTAATTTCAGTGGCTAATTGATCCATTTCAGCTTTTAATGCCGCTAAGTCATCTGCACTATTAGCACCATTTTCAGACTGAATAGCCAAATCACGCATACGTTGTAACATGTTGGTTTGTTCTTGCATTGCACCTTCTGCAATTTGCGCGATAGAAATTGCGTCATTTGCGTTACGCATACCCACTTCTAAACCACGTACCTGTGAATTCAAACGGTTCGAAATAGCAAGACCTGCAGCATCATCTTTTGCACTATTAATTCTTAAGCCACTCGATAAACGTTCCATTGACGTGTTCAATTGACCTGTAGACATGTTTAAGTTCTTTTGTGCTTTCATTGAAGTCACGTTGGTATTAACTGTAATAGCCATAAATAATTCCTCATTCCTAGTTTTGTTGCCAAGACTGTGGAGCTTGGCTAAATTTTACAATTTAACGATTACGACGTTTTTCTTGGTCAGATATAATCAAACAAAGAAAGCGAACCGACTTTTCCAAAAACACTTGATACTGCATTTAAAGACAACTGAAGTTTTTCAAACTCACTGATCGCTTCAGCTATATCTAAATCTTCAAGCGTCGACAAAGCGCTATTATTAATAAGCTGCTCTTCACCATGGTTAACACTGATACTTTCTAGCGCCTTCAAGCTGTTACCAGATACACCTCTAGCAATACTGACTTGATTTTGACCACTATCAATATTATTCAATAGTTGTGCCAACTTTGATTTCCCGTCAGGGGTATTTATTGAATCAGGACTTTCTAGTAACGCGATAGCTTGATTTAAACTGTCTAAAATACTGATGTTTTCTTGTGGTTCTATGGTGAAACTATCGCCAGCTGTGGGGTTACCGTCTAAGGTAATATCAATACCGTTGACGCTTATCGGGGTTGCAGGATCAAAATTAGCGATAGTCGTGGTTAATGTGCCTGATGAATCAAACACTTCCACATCAATATTGGCACCGTTAGCAACAAAGTTAACGGTGTAGGTATCTTCAATATGTGCCGCTGGATTAGTGATTTTAGCGCTTGTTAGAGTGAAATCGCCCTGTTGGCCAGACAAATAATTGACACCATAATCACCTAACGGATTAGGCGAATTCATAAAGGCCAAATCACCCGGTATATTACTGCCCACGGTAATGCCTTGAGCCACTACGCTTTGCCTGACTCCGCTATCTCCGCTGTACATCACCTCGCCATTATTATCAAAGGCAAATGGCTGCTCATTAGTTTTAAAACCAGCAAACAAATAATTACCCGATTCATCTCTGGTATTAGCTATTGAAATCAATTCGTCAAGGCTAGCACGCATTTCATCGGCAACCATTTGCCGCTCGACTGAGCTTAAACTGCCGTTTGCACCGCGCAGAAATTGGTCACGCATAGTTGTCACCAAAGTTTCAGCACTGCCCAACTTACTTTCAGCAATAGATAAACGGTTTGTGGCATAATCGACATTTTTAATATATTGATTAACTAAATTATTTTGCTGTTTCAGATTATCAGCGACAATGGCTCCAACAGGGTCATCCCCAGCGGTATTTATTTTTTTGCCCGTAGATAAATGATCTAAAATTTGATTTGTATCCGACTGTTTTTTCAAAATGTTAGTGGTATTTTGATGAAACATTTGTCCGGTAGAAATACGCATAGTCTAATTCTCCTAACGAACAGAACTGATTAATGAGTCAAATAACTGTTGTGCCGTGGTCATAATGCGTGCGGAGGCTTGATAAGCTTGTTGAAATCGCATCAAGTTGGCAGCTTCTTCGTCTAGGTTAACCCCTGATTCAGTTTGAACACGGTTGTATGCTTGTTGATAAATTGCATCAGCAGATCCTACTGCCACTTCAGCAGATTTGGTTTTGCTGCCGATGTCTAATTTCGTGTTTTCAAATACCCCAATGAGTGTGGTTGTGCCACCATTCATTAATTTTGCATCAGCAAATTTAGCCATATTTACTGCATTGGTGTTATCACCCTCAGCAAAAGACAGGTCAAAAGTGAAACTGTCGGTGACTCCCGCAGCTGAACTATCTTCTATTTCAAAACTGAAACCGAATCCGGTATTAATTTGTGGAGGAGTAAATGCAGTTGGCCCGCCAACAGAAGCCCCTGTTGAGTCAAACACTTCAAAGGTGTTAGTGGCACTATCAACACGCACGGTCAGTTCAGCGTCGGTAAGCGGAAAACCAGCAACGGTGCGGTCAATTTGATTGACTTTCACACTCATGTCACCTGAGTTGGCGGCATCTGCCGTAATTTTTGGGGCTGCAGCGGCAATACCTTTAGGGTCGGTCATGATCATGGTTAACCCAGAAGATGCGCCAGCTGACGGGCGGATTTCAAATTTATCGCCATCGGCCATCGCACCGCTGGCTACATTAATCGTAAACCCTTCTGGTGACACTAAATTACCTGAAGCATCAGGAGTAATAGCGGTTACGTTACCGGTTTGAATATCTTTTAATTCATAAGTACTTGGGGCGGTAAATGACAATTCATAACCATTGCCGGTGAGTTCACCCACATCATCAATATTAACACTAAGCTTTGCCGTACCGGTGTTAGTGGAATACTCACCCACGCGACCCGTTGCCATTAATGGATCGTTAATATCTCGAAAAATATTTTGTCCCAGCTCACCGTTTAAATCGAAACCCTGTGATTGCATGTCATTAAAGGCATCTGCAATACCTAAAGCCAGTTGACCTAACTCTTGGGTTGCTGGTACTAATGTTTCTGAACGAAACTCAAACAGGGCACCTAATTGCCCGCCTAATTTTGTGGGATCAATTTTTAATGACTGGCTACCGCTATTGGCAGTAATTTGTGGCTCGTTAGGAAAAGGATCGCCCGCAGTCACACCAACAGACATTGATACTTCACCCGACACTAACATCACCGAGCCGCCTAACATGATTGATTTAGCACCGGTATCTAACGGAATCACGTTTACTTGTGAGTACTGACTTAGCTCTTGAATTAACGCATCTTGCTTATCTAATAATTGGCTGTCTTGACCACCGTTTTTCATCAGTTCTAAGTTAATGTTACCTAGCTCTTTGCTGATTTCATTTATTCGAGTAGCCATAGATTCAATTTGGCTATTGGTTTGTTTCGTTTGATTGTCAAGATATGACTGCATTTGGTTAATGGTTTTGGCCAGTTGCTCTGCAGAACTGAGTGCGCCATCTCGTATCCCCAAATCAGTAGGTAAATCTGCCACGCTGTTTATTTGCGCAAAAAAGTCATTTAAGCCTTCTGGCACCATTTTCCCTATTTGAGAATAAAGCTGATCCAGCTCGCTCATTTTTGTATAGGTGGCCTCTGCTGCGCTTAAGCTTGTTTGTCCAATACGCAGTTCACGGGCGGCAAATTCGTTATAAACCCTTTTTACATCAGAAATATAAGTACCTGTGCCATAAAAGCTATTCCCTAAACGTTGTGACTCAAGACTAGATTGAGTGGCAACCTGACGGTGATAACCTTGAGTATTGGCGTTAGCGATATTATTACTGGTGACCCCAAGTTGTGACTGGGAAGCCAATACACCGGTGCGTGCAATATTTAATAAATCAATAGCCATTATTTAGACTCCCCGGGCAAAACTGCTTTTAGCCCTTCTTTAACTGCACTCATAACGTTAATCACTTTCTTGGCATAGTGTGGGTCAGTGGCGTACCCCGCTTTTTGAAGTGCATGAATAAACTGTTTTGGCTCACTGGCAACACTTCGCGCATCTTGGTAGCGATCGTTTTGTGAAATAAACGACACAAAATCTTCAAAACTTTGCTCTAAGGAGTCATACATTCTGAAATCTGCTCGCTGCTGCACCGCCACGCCTTTTTCAAACTCCAGAGTATTAACTGAGGTTTTATCGCCTTGCCAACGTTTATCCGCTTTAATGTTGAATAAATTGTTACTCATATTGCCATCAGGGCGACGAATGACTTTTTGCCCCCAACCGGTTTCTAAAGCTGACTGAGCAATCAATACTTCTGGCGTTGTACCTAATGATTTTGCCGCTTTTTCAGCATGAGGATATAGCACTGAAATAAAATGCTGAGGGTCTTTAAAGCGACTTACTTCACTAGGTTGGTTTGCATTTACAACCTGAGTTTCCATTGGATTTTGTGCTGACAATGGCAAATTGTTGCCGTTATAACCTTGAGCTTGGCTCACTAAAATGTCACCCGATAAAATGGCATCCATTGCTTTAGGTGATACAAAAGCTGAGGTTGCAGCAGATGTGACTGGCTGATTAAGCTTGGCTGAGGTTTCATCAGCCTGTCCGGTCACGTTAACGCTACTGCTAGTTTGTGGTGTATTGCCACGCAATACAGATGCAGGTGTAATTGGGCTGTCTTCTGGCGAAAGTTGTTGCACCATTAATTCAGCCAAACCCAACATGCCCTTGTTAGATAAATCTAACGACATTTGCTGGTCACGCATTTGCTCAAAAAACTCGGTAGTTTGGCTATTAAGCGGGCTATCGGCTTTGAATACAGCATTGGCATCTCGCATGCTTTTCATTAGCATTTGAATGAAAATACCTTCAAACTGTTTTGCCGCCTCTTTAAGTGCCCCTTTCTCGTCTTTCTGGGCTTGAGCACGGAGTGAATCCAGTCCCCCTAGATCCAGAAAGTGCGAAGAATTTGACAACTTTTCCATAATAGCCTCAGTGTTAACTGCTCTTGTGCTTAAACAAGTGACAATTTTTAGATGATGATAAGTTCACCATGCAAAGCGCCTGCCATTTTTAATGCTTCTAAGATTGCTAACACGTCTGAAGGCGCTGCCCCCACTAAATTAACCGCGCGTACTAGCTCATCTAATGTGGTTCCAGGGTTAAACATAAACATGCGATTATCTTCTTCAACCACATCAATAGTGCTGTTAGTGGTTACCACAGTCTCTCCGCCCGAAAGTGGATTAGGTTGTGATACTTGAGTCGCCTCAGCAATGGTGACGGTTAGCCCACCGTGAGTCACAGCTGCAGGCAATAATTTGACGTTTTGGCCAACCACAATAGTGCCGGTTCGAGAGTTAACAATAACCTTAGCTGACTCATCTGCAGGCTCTACTTCTACGTTTTCAAGCGTTGCTAAAAACGACACCCGTTGAGAAGCATCACGAGGTGCACTCACTTGAATTGAACTGGCATCAAGCGCTCTGGCCATACCTGGACCAAGTAAGTCATTAATTGAATCTGCCATTCTTTTGGCTGTAGAGAAATCTGCACGGCGTAAGTTAAAGGTTAAGTGATCGCCACTCGCAAAGGGCGAAGCAACACTGCGTTCAACAATAGCACCACCAGGGATTCTGCCCACAGTAGGCGTATTTTGAATCACTTGTGAGCCGTCTAAGCCTTCAGCACTAAAACCACTGACAATTAAACTGCCTTGGGCAATGGCATATACATTGCCATCAACCCCTTTTAAAAAGGTTTGAATAAGCGTGCCGCCACGTAAACTTTTGGCCTCACCAATACTCGACACGGTGACATCTAATGTTTGCCCAGGCTTGATAAACGCAGGCATATCAGCATGTACCGCGACAACGGCAACGTTTTTCACTTTGGGTCTAACAGAATCAGGCAAATTAATACCAAAGTTCTTCAACATGGTTTTAAAGGTTTGTTCGGTATAACGAGTTTTTTCACCTGTGCCCGGCAACCCCACGACAATGCCGTAACCAACCAGTTGGTTATTTCGCACACCTTGTACGTTAGCAATATCTTTAATTCTTTGTGCTTGTGTTGGCGTGGCAATCAGTAAACTTGCGCTGAATAACACCATAAGTATTGATTTGATATTCATAACTGTCCCCTTAGAAAGGCCACCATTCGCCCAAGAAAAATGAGCTTAACCAGCCAACTTTTTGGGTATCTGCAAAGGTGCCTGTACCACTGTATTGAATACGTGCATTAGCCACACGAGTTGACTCAATGGTGTTATCGGGCGTGATATCTTGGCTTCTTACAATGCCGGTAACTCGAATAAATTCATCACCATTGTTAATTGATATCCATTTTTCACCGCGGATCACTAAGTTGCCATTACTGAGCACTTGCATCACGTTTGCTGAAATACTGCCATCTAAACTATTAGATTGGTCCGCATCAGCTTCACGCTTGGTGTTCATGCTGTCTGAGTAACGTAAATCTAGTGGCACCCCTTTAATGGTGACATTGCCGCCACCCGCATAAATAGGGTCAACACTCAGGCCAGTATCTTTTTTCAATTCGTTATTGGCGCTTTTTGAGGCTTGAGTCGATTCTTTTAACACCACTGTAATGATGTCTCCCACCTTATGGGCACGAATATCCGAATACAAACTAGCCGCTTGCGAATCAAGGTAAATTGAGCCTGTTGCCACCGTTTGTGTTGGCGGCGCTTCAGGATAAACAGGCGCATAAAATGGGTCGTCAGGAATCGGCTTTTTAGGAGTAGAACTACAACCTACTAGTAATATCGCTGTCGTGGCTATTACAAGAAATTTACTCATCATTGCCTCCTAGAGGTTCTGGTTCACGTAAGACAACATTTGATCAACCGCAGAAATCACTTTTGAGTTCATCTCATATATACGTTGGCTTTGAATCAAGTTAACCAGTTCTTCCGTCACATTCACATTTGAGGTTTCTAGCGCACCTTGTCTAATGGCACCTAAGCCATCTAATGACGCAGTGCCTTGAATCGGCGTACCACTTGCTCCGGTTTCGGTATACAAGTTTTGACCTAGTGGGTCTAACCCTGACGGATTAATAAAATCGGTCATCGTTAACTGACCAATAGTTTGGCTTTCTGTGCCGCCCGCAAGTTTTACCGACACTTCCCCTTCGGCTGACACTGTAATGCTAGTGGCATCTTCTGGAATGGTGATCGGAGGCTGTACCACATACCCTGAACCTGGGGTGACTATTTGGCCGGTATCATCAAGGCTAAACTGGCCGTTACGGGTATAAGCCGTTGTGCCGTCTGGCATTTCAACTTCAAAAAAGCCCGGGCCTTCAATCATTAAATCTAATGAGTTGTCGGTGGTTAACATATTGCCTTGAGTGAACATTTTTTGGGTTGCCACGACTTTAGTCCCCGCACCTAAGTTCAAACCATTGGGCAACTTGGTGTTGTCGGCACTGATACCACCAGCTTGATTGACGGTTTGATAAAGCAAATCTTCAAATACTGCGCGGCTTTTCTTGTAGCCAATGGTACTGGCGTTCGCCACGTTATTTGAAATAACCGCAATATCAGTTTGCTGAGCGTCTAAACCTGTTTTACTAATCCACAGAGCTGGATGCATAATAAATACTCCTAACCAATTCTTAATAACGATGAAGATGCGCGGTCTATCTCTTCGGCATTTTTCATCATTTTGACTTGCATTTCGTACTGGCGCTGAATGTCTATCATTGCCACCATCTCATGTACTGGATTGACATTACTGCCTTCAATTGCGCCACTTTCTACTTGAACGGTAGGGTCATTTGGCGCAGGAAGCCCTGACATCAATCGAAATAAGCCATCTTCCCCTCGCATCATTTGGTCGTTACCCGGGTTAACTAATTTGATGCGGGCAACTTCTTCTATTACTTCAGCGGTGGCTCCTTGGGGTCTAACCGAAATAATGCCGTCGGGCGATATTTGAACTTTATCAATAGGAAGCGGTAATACGATGGGGCCAGCAGCTCCCATAATGGGCGTATTACGGGCGTTGACTAACAAACCAGTTTCATCAAACTTTAAGTGACCTGCGCGGGTATAAGCTTCTGACCCATCGGGGGCTTGTACCGCAATCCAGCCATCACCTTTAATGGCAATATCCAGATCGCGTCCGGTGGTTTTTAGCGGCCCAGATGAAAAGTCAGTACCTGGGCTTTCGACCATTGAAAACACCCGTGTAGGCATACCTTCACCAAAAGCTTGCATGGCTCTAGCTTGAGTCATATCTGATTTAAAACCATCAGTATTGGCATTGGCTAAGTTGTTGGCACGAACGGCTAAGGCATTCATACCCTGCTTAGCGCCGGTCATTGCAACATACAAAAATTTGTCCATTTGCCGCTCCGTCAAAAATTCTTCAAATAAAGAGATTAACTAGATAAAGCAAAGGTTATGCCAACAAATTTAACCCAAGGTAAGGTACTGATTGTGTGTAAGAAAGATTTATTGCGCTTTAATAAAATATTATTGAAGTGTCAAAAAATAACCGTTGATGAAATTTACAAACTGAGAAGTGAAAAAAATGGCAAGGTGTTGCCGTTGTGGCAACACCTTGAAGCTAATGAATAGAAAGAATAATTAACGGATCTGAAGTACCGTTTGGTTAAGAGTATTGTTAACTTCTAAGGTACGAGAGTTGGCTTGGAAATTACGCTGCGCTGAAATTAGGTCAACCAATTCTGTGGTTAAATCTACATTTGACTGCTCTAACGCCGAAGAGCGGATACTACCAAATGTGCCACTATTAGCCTCACCCGCCAATGCAGGGCCTGAGTCTAAACTTTCTTTCCATGAGGTGTTACCCACTTGTGTTAGCCCTTGTTCGTTAGCAAAACGAACCAGCGCAACACGTGATAATGGCACTGTTGAACCATTACTGTAACTTGCAGTAACTAAACCATCAGCGCCAATACCTACATTGGTTAAACGACCAACGGTAGTACCGTCTTGGGTAAGTTCGGTCACTTCAAATGGAGAAGCATACTGAGTCGGGTTATTAAAGCTAACAGTAATATCTTGAGTACCGTCAGCGCCAGGGCCTAATACGTTAGCACCACCTACCCCTAACTGCTCAGTTTTAATCACCGCAGGGTCACTACCTGTATAGGCACCAGCATCGTTAAACCTCATTACCGCACCTGTCCAGCCGCCAGCTGTTTGGACATTTCGAGTGCTATCTGGATTACCGTCACCCGTGGTGTCAACATCATATTGCCCTGCTGCGCCATCTAAGTTGACGGGTTTACCGTCTACCGCATAATAAGCAACCCAGTTACTCTCGCCTGTGTATGAACCTTCTTCAGGCTTAATAAAGTAAGTTGTCATAATATGGGCTTCACCTAATGAATCATAAATAGTCACTGAGGTGGAGTTATTAAATGTGTCGGGATCATTTGGGTCAAATGCAGCTGGGTCTAAAGCACTTTCACCGACATTTAAGTTCATTTGCAAACCAATATTGCTCGACATTACCGGGCTACCGGCTGTATCAGGAATTTTAATCGGTTGAGTGGTCGTTAAACTTACCGAGGTAGAATTACCGTCTTTGTCGACAGGAAAACCTTGTAAGAAGTTACCTGCTGAATCAACCATGTAATTATTTGAATCTACTTTAAAGGCACCTGCCCGCGAAAATGACTGATCACGGGTACCAATTTCAGAAGAGGTGACAAAGAACCCGCCACCACTAATCGCCATATCCAACGAGTTACTGGTAAATTGCAAACTACCTTGGTGGAACTGTTGCGCCACCTGAGTGGTTGTCACACCACCACCCACTGCCGTTTTACTATTAGAAAAAATTGAGTTTGCATACACATCAGCAAATTCAGCACGTGACTCTTTAAAACCAATCGTGTTGACGTTGGCAATGTTATTTGCTGTTGTGTTGAGATCTTTCTGAGCGGCTGCGATACCACTTAATGCGATGTTAAAAGACATATTTCACCTCGAACTATTTTTGTATCCAATGACAATAATTTGTCACTTGATAAATTTATTTAAGATTCAGATACCGCTAACACATCCGTTAACTTGATACCGCCAATACCACGTAAGTTCAAAATTGCACCGGTTGCAGCCGTGCCTAAAGACACGCTAGTAACATGTGCGTAGGTTGATACTGGCAAGTCTTGTGATTGCCCATCGACCTTACCGCTCGCTTTAATGGCATAATTGCCTTCAGCAACCGGCTCACCGTTTTTATCAAGCCCGTCCCAGCTCACATCAACATTGCCACCTGCACTGCCATCAATATCGTAGGTTTTAATTAGCTGTCCTGACTCATCTTCTATTCGAATCGTAATGGTATCTATTGACTCTGGAGTACTTACAACACCCGAAATTTCAGGATTACCCGCACCTATTGCCCCCGTATCTGACGGAATAAGAACTTTTCTGCCCACTAAACTGGATGCTTGCAAGGCTTGGCTTGAGCTCATCACACTGTTTAGATTAAGAATTTCGTCATTAAGATTAGCAATACCATCTACAGTTGAGAACGACGCCATTTGAGCAATCATCTGATCATTATCAACCGGTTTAAAAGGGTCTTGCATCGACAACTGTTGGCTTAACAGGGCAAAAAAGTCTTCCTGCTTGAGCATTTGATCATTTGCTTCAGGAATATTACTTTCTTCCGGTAATCGAATACCGTCTAAAAACGGGTTACCAGTTGATGTCGATGAAGTCGTATTTGTCTGTACAGTACTTGTCGAAGAAGTGGCTGAGTTAGACGTCGATGCCATTTGAGGCAAAGATTGACTACTGTATGGATTAACGAGGCTCACAACTTACCTCCTAAGGTAATCATGTTATTTACCCATTCTAAGTGTTTGTTGCAACATAGATTTTGTTGCATCAGCCACCTGAACATTCATTTGATAAGAGCGAGATGCCGAGATCATATTGGCCATTTCTTCCATCACATTAACGTTCGGCTTATAAATAAAGCCATCACCATCTGCCATAGGGTGATTAGGAGCAAACTCTTTGATAAGCGGTTTATCACTTTCTACAATACCGCTGACATTAACTCGGTGAGAACCAGACTGTTGCCCTTGTGCCCTAGCCATTTCAGCTTCAAAAATCGGGTGCCTTGCACGATAAGTTTGGTCAATACTGCTGGACACGGACTCAGCATTAGCAATATTACTGGCGGTGGTATTCAACCTAACCGATTGTGCTGACATGCCTGAACCAGACACATTAAAAATATTAAATAGGCTCATAATTAATCACCTCGTAATGCTTTACGCATTCCAGAGAACTTACTTTCAAGAAACCCTAAAGACATCTGATATTCCAACGAGTTTTGCATAAAAGCAGACTGTTCTTGCTGCATATCAACCGTATTACCGTCGCCGGTATCAGGCTGATTTACGACTCTAAATTTCACATGTTGCTGACTAAGCGCCGTTAAATCGAAATGTTTCTCGTGGCTTTTAGTCATCGATAGCCCTTGTTGGCGAGAAGTGGCGGCTTGCATAGCGGAGGCAAAATCGACATCGCGGGCCTTAAAGCCTGGCGTATTTGCATTAGCTATATTACTCGACAGCACTTCAGCACGTTTAGCCCTTACACCTAAAGTGTATTGGTGTACGCCCAACGCGTTATCAAAATTAATCGCCATAAAATTGCCTCCTTCAGCTCACTGACAAGAATAAAGCAAGGTATATGCCACTATTAAAAATATTAGATTGAAATATACAAAGACGCAGCCATGCTTCATAAATGGCTCAACAACCATGAGGGTTTATCAAGAAGTAACAAGATTATTTAAGCCCTGTAAATTAAGGCTTTTACGACTGAACCTGCCATAAAACAAACTGTATCTGTAATGAAGGTATAACCTGTAAAGGCTTGAAAATCAGCGAGGTAAATTAAAAGAGTGGTGATAGCGCTAACTGGTTAGCGCCACAAGATTGACGTAAAAATTAGGTTTTCTTTTGGTAGTAAATACCTGGGTTACAACGCACCATATCAAATTCAGTGGTTAACCCCGCAATAGACTCTGATGCCCCCAAAAATAAAATGCCTTTTGGGTTTAAAGCGGCAGCGAATTGCCGCAATATTTTGGCTTTTGCCTCTGGTGAAAAATAAATCAACACGTTACGACAAAAAATAATGTCGTATTTGCCTAATAAGGTATAGCTTTCAAGTAAATTATGGGCTCTAAAATTCACTAAGCGTTTTACATTATCCTTTATTTTCATATTGCCATTGGGCAAAGCATCAAAAAACTGACGCTTTCTCTCTGCAGATAAACCACGTGCCAACGCTAAACCGTCATACTCAGCATTTTTACAGCGTTCAAGCATTGACGGAGATAAGTCAGTGGCTTGTATAGCCACACCACCAGGTAACGCCCCCGGTTTACGTTGTTGATACTCTAACGCAGTCATTGCTAATGAATAAGGCTCTTGCCCAGAGGAACAAGCGGCAGACCAAATACGTAATGGGCGGCCTAACTTTGAATATTCGGGCAATAAGGTATTAGTCAGTAAGTCGAAAGGATATTTATCACGAAACCATAAGGTTTCGTTGGTTGTCATGGCGTCAATGACTTCAGCACGCATTTGTCTTTCAGTCGGTTTCATTGAACATTTAACGACTTCAGACAAAGAAGGTAAATTATACTTACCCATTAAAGGTGCTAAGCGACTGCGTACTAAATACTGTTTATTTTCACCAAGTACAATGCCGCTGTGTTGTTCTAAAAACAACCTAAACTGGTTGTACTCTGCTTCTGCGAGTGATTTGTTTGTCACATTCACATCCTAATTAATGAGCATGAATAGCCACTAAATCATGGCAATATGGCGTTGTTACTAATAACCCCAATTATTGTAATTTACAAACTCAAATGTTTATTAACTGCTGCAGCTAATTCATCAGGATTAAACTTCGCAATAAAGTCATTAGCGCCTACTTTTTCGACCATAGCTTGGTTAAATACCCCACTCAAAGAAGTATGAAGTACCACTTTAATATCTTTAAGCTTAGGGTCATCTCTAACTTCTGCAGTTAAGGTATAACCATCCATTTCTGGCATTTCAATATCAGAAATAATCAACGGGATCTCTTGGGCAACGTTATCCATTTCACTGGCTATCGCTTTTAATTTATCTAAAGCTTCTTTACCATCTTTGGCGGTATCAATTTGCAAGTTTAATGACTCTAACGAACGGATAATTTGCTTTCTAGCAACCGCAGAGTCATCAATGACCATAATATGGTAATTTTGCTCTCTATCAATAGTGAGCTGTTCATTCACTTCATCACTGATCGAGGTTTTTACCGGTGAAATTTCATCAAGAATTTTTTCTACATCTAAAATCTCAACTAACTCACCTTCAATTTCAGTGACCGCAGTTAAATATGAAAAGCGACCAGCGCCTTGTGGTGGTGGCATAATCGCCGCCCAATTCATATTGATAATACGTTCAACTGAACTCACTAAAAAGCCCTGAACACTGCGGTTATATTCAGAAATAATAATAAAGCAGTTTTCAGTTGAAGTTAACGGACGGCCACCTGTAGCGGCGCTTAAATCAATCACCGAAATAGTCGCACCACGAATGTGCGCCACACCTTTAATAAACGGATTCAGTTTAGGTAAGCTGGTTAATGGCGGGCATTGTAATACTTCTTTTACTTTAAAAACGTTAATACCAAAACGTTGACGTCCATTAAGCTTGAACAACAACAACTCTAATCGGTTTTGACCAACCAATTGAGTACGTTTGTTGACGGATTCCATGATACTCGACATAACACTGCCTTTTTTTATTAAACTATCCGAATAAATTAATACTAGCTGCTTTTAGCCAACTTTAGAAAACTAAACAATCTGATATGGCTGCCCCATTCATTGACACTTTCAAGCCTTAACAAACGCAATGTTGGTTTTTCACAAGCATCGCCAACTATGGGCATAATACTTGCTACATCATTAAGTATAAAAGTGACTAAATAGTTGTTAAGCATTGCGTTTTTACAACTACAGCAAACTAACATAAATTCTGAAGTCAATTTATTGTCAGTAAAGCTTAGCAAACAATCACTAAATTAAAATGGTTATGACTAAAAATTTCTTATGGTTCAAATAATAACTAAACATCCATAACTTAATTTTCATGCGCCAACTAAGTATAGGTGCAATCTGATAAAACAAGCTAATATCTCTATTATGAAATTATATTTTGTCTGCTTTTTCTATATATTGTTCAATTCATTAGCGGTATTGGCTGATGAAAAAGCCACTGTACCCTCTATATCGACCATCACCGAGATGGCTGAAGAGGCGGTAAGAAAAAAAATTGCATTAGAACCCAATGCCAAACTCATCATCACCCCCCAAGACCTGAGTGGTCGACTTGTTCCACCCGCGTGCTACCCGCCTGTTAAGGTTGAATTAGCCAGTGACAGAGAGATTGGCCGCAATAATACGGTAAGAGTGAGTTGTGATAGCCCAGACTATGACTACCCTTGGCAAATCTTTTTATCTGTCAGAGTCGAAATTATGTATCCAGTGGTAGTGGCAAACGAAATACTGTCACCAGACAGTGTCATCAGCCCAGAGCAGCTCAATATCGAATACTTAGATCAATACAGTCTTAGAGGTCGATTTTTCAGTGATCTTAATGCCGTTATTGGCACAAAAACCAAACGCCGGATTAATAAAGGCAACCCCATTTTAAGTAATCACTTATGCTTTGTATGCAAAGGTGACGGTGTATCAATTTATGCAAAAAGTCACAACCTGCAAATTAAAACCGTAGGTGAAGCATTACGTGATGGTAATATTGGCGATACTATTCGAGTCAAAAATTCTAATTCAAACAGAGAATTAGAAGCCACAGTAATTGGCATTGGCGAAGTTGAAGTTAGAATGTAAAATAAGCTAAAGTTTTTTTCAGCTAGGCCGATAGCCTGTTTGGAAAACCAAAATTAACGCTGGAGCCACACATGGCAATTGACATAAACAAGCTTAGAACAGCTACACCATCACCCGTAAATACTTCGCGAGATGCAAAGGGTTCTAGTGCTGCTGCAACATCTTCAACAACGAATACGACGGCAAAGTCAGATTCGGTAAGTATTACTTCTCAGGCTCAAGAGTTACAAAGTGCGCAAGCTAAAATTGCTAACTTGCCAGAAGTGAACCAACAAAAAGTGGACGAGATTAAGCAAGCGATTGCAGAAGGTCGCTATAAAGTTGACCCAGAAAAACTCGCGGCCAATATCGCCAGCTTTGAAGCTGAATTAGGCGAGTTAAAGCTACAAGACGAATAAAATAACTAACCTTGTCATGTAATCGTTAGTTGTTTTAATCGTCTAGAAATTATTTAGGCGCCATATTGGCGTTATAGAGACGTGTATTCAAAACAACAATAACGAGTTATTTATGACAGAAATCGCCACACTTTTAACCCAACAGCACGCTGTTTTGTCGTCGCTGAAAACCCTCATATCTGCAGAAAAGCAAGCTCTGCAACAACAAGATGCAGACCAGTTACTCAAACTGTCTCAACAAAAACAACAGTATCTAGACACCCTTAAAAGTCATGATGACGCCTTAGCTAATCACCCTGATAGCCATTTATTATCCAGCGATAGTCAACTTTCCGAAAAAGTCGAGCAAGCCAAAGCCATACTTGAAGAATGTAAGTCTTTAAACCAACAAAATGCCAGCTTAATAGAACTAAATATTGCCAGTATGAATCGCTTTGCCCAAGCACTACAAGCCACTCGCAATGTCTCCAGCATGACATATAACGACAAAGGTAAAACCTCTACTATTTCCACTTTAGGCAACGATTTTAAAGCTTAATTTAGCCTTGTTACATTCAGATAAACTGCCATAAAAAACGGCGCATTAAGCGCCGTTTCATTTATTAAATAAACCTGCTTTAATTACTGGCCTAACATCGCTTTTCTTAGGCTTTTTTGCGCGGGCTTATCCCCTAACCAAATATTGATAAGCGCTTGACGGAACAACTCACCTTTAACATCACCTTGGGTAACATTATTTTTTAAGCTGCTAACACCCTCACCTTTTTTCATAATAAAGGTAAATTGGTCACCCTCTTTTATTTCATCACTAAATAGCGCCATAAACTGATCAATTTCAGTTTGAATCGCCGAGGTGTCACCTTTGGTGGCTAAGTCAAAACCCTCTTCAATGGCATCGATCATTTTGTCAGAGGTAATCATCCCTGAAGTAATATTTAATCGAATCACTGACACAGGCTGTTCAATAACTTGTTCAGCTGTTTGTTGAGGTTCAGCAAGGTACAAACTACCCACATATAAATCCATGAAAAACTTACTGCGCACACCCGCACCATTTAAGGTTAAGGCTTGTTGCTCAATGGTTAGAGTGTCATTGACCTCAACACCGGCCACTTCTTTGGCATTTACCGTGCTGCTAACCAGTAACGTTGCGCTTAGGGCTAAAATGGGAAAAAACTTCATTAATAATACTCTCTAATAAACGGGGCAATTATCCTCGCGTACCTAATTTATATTGGCCATTTTGCTCAAACATCAATGCTTGTTTATGATTTGGCGACACCAATAATGGGCCATCATCAAAAAACAAAAAACATTTCCAATGACGAACAAATACATCCCAACGAGTCTCTATTACTTGATACTTTTCATAACAAAAATAAACCTTGGCATCATCAGGCCATTGAATATGAGCAGTAATCGCTTCCGGTAGAGCATTATCGTTTGAATCCCAAGCAGACTGCCAATGGTCTGTTTCAGACCAAGCATCTTGCTTTGCAGGCCAATCCCCTTTGGCAAATTGCTCTGCACGGCTACTTTTATTGCTAATCCATTTATTCCACACTTCCATCGCACTCTTATCAGACAACGGCAAAATTAGCGCCTTGTCTTCATCACTAACAGGCAAATCTTTGTGGTTGAAAATCCATTTACGTTTGTAGGACTCAAAAGGAATATAGGTATGAGACAAAAAAGTACTCCAGAAAATGATAAAACGCGATTATAACGTTAAACCTAACTGGGCTGCGATACCTTCACGCTAAAAAGATATGTTTCATCACCTTATTATTCAGCGTTCTGGCAAGCTTGTTCAATTTGATGAATATAGTCTTGGGCTACCTGATTATTGGGATCAGCATTTAAGGCATTAGAAAATGCAGTGAAGGCGGAGTCGATTTGGTTTACATCAACCATAAACATACCCAGCTTCAACCATGTGGTGACATCACTAGGGTATTTTTCTAAATAATCTAGATAGATATTTACTGCTTGATTCAAATGGCCTTGTAAACGTAAGACATGAGCATAAAACGGTAAATATAAGTCTGAATACTCAATCAACTTTTGTAAGGTATCACTGGCTAAATCAAGTTTTGCAAGGGTCAAAGAGAGCTGTAAAGTGAGCTTTAAATAATGTTCATCATGCTTACCTTTGTATTGCTGAATAGCCTGTAACGCTTCGCTGGGCTTATTTTCAAGAAACAACTGATTAGCGGATGATAAACTATATAGATATTTTGCATCATCATCGTGTTGAGTCAGTGGTAACAAGTTACGAGATAAATAAGCTAATCCTTCAACATGTTTGTGATGAACAAGATGTAAGATTTTTTCTAATACTTTTTTAGAAGCTGATTGGTTTTTAACGACATCAATATAAACCTGAGGCTGACGTATAAACTGTTGATGAAACTCAGCTTCCAACTCAGTAAACATTGCTGTTTCAGGGGGGGATAGCTTTTCTAATGGCTTCGCGTGATACTTTTGCCAAATATGTACTCTTCCTGGTTGGTAGTCTGCCCGCCAAGTTTTAGCTAAATCACATAAGCTCACATTTGCTTTACGTTCATTTATACGGTTGTTTATCCGACTTATCGCTGACGCGGTTTGCGCTGCAAGATCCTTAGCGATATCGTGAAAGGCTTGATAGTAACTTAATGACATTTGCAGCATATGTTCTTCATCCCAATCTTGTTGGGTTTTAGTACTCAAAAAAGCTGAAAATTCAAGGTAACCATAGAACTTAATCAACTTTGAAAAATCACTATAACGATGATTTATTTCAGCTTCAATGGAATCAACTTGCGTAGAAACATCAGCCAAACTAGTTGAGTGCACTTCAGATTTGACCTTTTGTAACGCCAATAATGCTTGCTGTGTTTGCGCCACTAACCAATTAAAAGTGTCGTTAGCCGTTGTAGTTTGATTTAACACTTGATAGAAGTCATCTTCAGTAGATTGATTTAAATAGATGGCCTCAACCATTTGATGAAAGTCAGCTGGGGTAAGATGACAGTCTTCTAAAACGATACTGGTATGTTCACAATATGGAATTTTATCAATTTTTGTCGCGTTTTTAGACAGGTTACAAACACTCACTTGTGGATGTTGAGCCACATCATTAGCCAATGATTCTGCGGCTAATTTAAGCTGTACCGCTGTTTCAGCCTTATGACCTGCGTATGTAGTAACCCATTCACCAATAAAACCTAAATTGGGGCCAAGGCTCGTTTCTAAGGATCCCTTTGAATGAGTAAAACCCTCAGCTGAAAAACAAAAATCTGAGCCTGTTAATAATACCTTTTTAAACCCTAGGTTAATGGCTAAATGGACGGCTGAATTAGTCACTGTCGGCCCCATTGTTTGAATATTATCGCCATCAAGCACCTGTGACCAAGGTAATCGAGAGCCCATATATAAAGTTAACCCTTGCCATTGCGACAATAATCTTGAACTCACGTGATATGAATTAACAAAGATGCTTTTACCCGCTAGTGCTAACATGCCTCGATTAACTTCAAAACTAAAGTCTTCAGGATCTACAGACACGATAATGTGCGGTACGATACCTGCTTCTGACAGTTTTCCTGCGACTCGTGATACAGCGAAAATAATTAATTTTGACTGATTATCTTTAATCCAACCAATGGTTTCATCTAATGAGGGGCCACCAGCAACGACGATAGCGGTCATGTTATCGAAACGACCCGAAAACACTTTGGCTTGAAAGCGGTTTTCACAAATATTACGTAATTGCTCTCGGATAAATACCTTTTGAGAAAATCCAATACTTTCCTGATAAACAATGTCATCGACCAATTTATCAACTTGGGTTCCCAATAAAGAGTATTGCAGTAAATAATCTCCTGCGGCGGCAAGTGAGCGATGAATACAATATTGCCTTTTGGCTAAAAAAACGCTTAAACGACTATCTGACAATAAGCCTTCAAGTTCAGAAAAGTGGCACACCTGAACATGATTTTTTTCTGATGGAATATCGATGTTTAATAATTTAAATACCTCATCAATTTCAACAAAAATAAAATGGC
This sequence comes from Shewanella gaetbuli, assembly GCF_023284065.1. Taxonomy (GTDB): domain Bacteria; phylum Pseudomonadota; class Gammaproteobacteria; order Enterobacterales; family Shewanellaceae; genus Shewanella; species Shewanella gaetbuli. Next base: position 115,871 of record NZ_JAKIKP010000002.1, read on the forward strand.
TTCCTTCTGCTGGCTTATTTTCCATCACATAATTAGCAAGCAAACCCGAGTCTAGACCGATGATAATATGTAAGGTATCTTCCATCGCAAAAGATGATTTAAAATGCTTATCAAATAAACTTTTAGAGTCTAGTTTTTCAAATGTATTGCGATTAATACTGGGTAAGTAATACTCATCAAATGCACTGACAGCAAAGACATTTAAAATTTCAGATTCAGGTAACATACTGATATATCCTTAAAAGTTATCCGGCCAGCACATTGAAAATAAAACAGCTACGCCACCTAACAAGACGAATGCTCTATTCGCTTAATAAATTTTGCGGGTTGCCCTGCGACCACCGTATTATCCGGCACGTCTTTTGTAACAACACTACCGGCCCCTACAACACTATTTCGGCCTATTGTGACTCCGGGCAATACAATTGCATTTGCCCCTAACCATGCACCTGACAATATTGTTACTGGTTTTACCCCTTCATGACCTTGAAAATAAATAGCCACACTAGGGTCTGAAAAACAGTGATTAGCCGTGTATATATGAACACCAGAGCCCATTAATACATAATCTTCAATAATAATATTACAATCACTAGCACCATGAGATGAGGCAAATAACATACTAGACGGCCTAATAACCACATTTTTGCCAATGCTAATATAATCAGTACAGACAGCATAACTCCCATGGCGCATTTCACTATTTTGACCAAATTGGGCAAACTTTTTACGACACAGCCATTGTCCTAGTCTTCTAGAATGTAGCAACCAATGAGTTAACGGGATATCAGGCCCTATTCTTTTACTGGTTAGCCAAAATGTTATTTTATTGATCATATTTATAGCGTAAAACCATCGTCAATTATTAAGTTTTGTCCGGTCATGTATTTAGACTGATCTGATAACAAAAACAATACACTTCCGGTCATGTCATCGGCAGATAACATCCCCGTCCCCATAGTCCGTTGTTGATATTTATCTAAAAAGGCTTGTGGTTGATGATTAAACAATCCTCCAGGGCTGATACTATTTACTCTGAAACGGCTATCTTTGATAAATGAACTTACATATTTATTTAAATGAACAATGGCAGATTTTATCGCAGCATATTCAACCGGCATAGTCATAGGGGTTCCTTCATAAATATCAAAATCTGGTGCAACAACCCCATAAATAGAAGACACATTGACAATAGACATAGGGCTTTGCTGGCGTAAAAACAGCGCGGCACTTTGCTGCATAATGATAAATGAGCTCCCTAAATGCATCGCCACGTTGTCATTAAAGCTAGATAAACTCACGTCAAAAAATGATTTGCCGTAATGTTTATTGCGAGGGTAAGCACAATTAACCACACCCTCTAATTGAGGCTGCTGCTCAAAAAAACGCTTCACTTCTGCTTCATTATTGATATCTAAGGACACTAGAGTAATGTTTTGATTTTTACCGGTATCAAATTGTTGCTGCAACCCCGTTAAGTTGATGTCAGTTGCAATCACTTGAGCATTCGCTTGCAAAAGCGCATTAATCACTTTACTCCCCAACAAGCCTGCTGCACCAACAACAAGAATGGTTTTATTTTTCAACATAATTCATCACCTTGATGCTGTAAAATGGCTTCGGCTAGCAGAAAATCATAAATATCATCTATATCGATAGCACGAGCTTTAGGCACTTCTATACTTGTGAGCTTTCCTGCAAACAAATTATCATGTGTTAACACGTAAGACGGTGTGGTGCTATAGACCACTGTAGTGATGTCATACACGTCTGGCACATCCTGTCGCCTTGCAAACAAGCCTTGATGCTGATTGACGATATTCACTTCGCCATCTGCATCTCGAGTCACCATATTAAAAAATGGACTTCTATTAGCTGGGGTCACTGAAATACATGCATCAAATGTCATTTCATTTGGGGTTGATAACGCGTCAACCGATGCAACAATATCATCAACATGTCTAAGTGGGCTGGTCGCAGGTAAGCTAACAAAATAATCAAATTCACCATAATGTCGTAATACCCATTGGCAGGCATGTTGCCAAGATAGCCACTCTGCACAGGTATCTGATGCCAATTCGGCTGGACGGTCTATCACAATAGCGCCTGCATCTTTTGAAATCTGCGCTATTTCAGCATCTTCAGTCGAGACAAATACAGCGTCTATCATTGGGGTTGCTAGCGCACAGTCAATAGCGTATTTGATCAGCGGCTTACCACATAGAGGTTTAATATTTTTTTTAGGTAACCCCTTTGAGCCACCTCTTGCAAAGATAAATCCATAAACCTTCATGCTTCACCTACATATTGAGCACTATTTTTAATGGTCTCTATTAAGCGAACTGTGTTGGTTGCTGCTGTAATTGAGGCGATGTTTTGTGTCGCAAAAGTCTCTGATGAGTTTTCACTTGCCACATTAATAAATGCATTAAGCATTTCAATATACATTAAATTCCGATCCCATTCGGGTTCCCAATAATGCTGCTTTTTACCTTCTATTGAATATTGAGTCAGGCTGTTTTCTATCAAGTCCCATTCAATCCGCCCTAAAGAGCCAACAATGACACAGTGCCGTTGGGCAGGTTGTTGTAAAAAATCCATATGTAACTGGCATATAACTCCACTGCTATTATGAAGTGTTACATCGGCAATATCTTCAACCTGAAGATTAAGCTGTTTTGACTGCCTTAAGATGGCATGGCTTACTTGCCAGTCACCAAACAGCCATTGTAAATAATCCAATTCGTGACTGAGCTCTAAAAGCGCTCCTCCACCTAGGTGCGCATTTGCCGATACGGTTTGTCGATAATCTTTAGTGGGACGCCAATGGGGCAAATATTGCCCTACACTGCAAGAGCAATGAAATACCTCACCAATAACATTATCAATTAGTAAAGCTTTCAACTTTTGTGCCGTGGGCATAAATCGTAAGCAATACCCCACAGCAGTTGGAGTTTGATGTTGCTGCGAGAGATGTTCGAGTTGTGTGGCTTGTTCAACCGAAGTACACACTGGTTTTTCAATTAATAGTGGAATTTTTGCTTCTATAAGCGGAATAGCATGTTCTGCATGAAAAGTTGCCGGAGACGCTATAATGACCAAGTCAGGATTAAGTGGGATGATTTGCTCAATAGAATTTAGTACTTCATCAGCGTACTCCACATGAGAATTAACCCTACGTCCACTAGCCGAAACTGCATAAATTTTGGCTTTTGGCATTAAATACCGCAAATTTTTTCTGTGGCGGGTGGCAATATTTCCCAGCCCAATAACAACAAGTGTCTTCATTCACTCATTCCCAGCGCACATATATCTGCTTGAGCGCGGTTGAAATCATCTAATCGGCCAATATCCAGCCAATACTCATGCAATGGGAACATTAAAACTTTATTTCCTGACTCAATGTTAGCCTCCAGAAGGCTAGGCATATCCACCACTTGGTTTGCATGAACTTGTTGCACCACTTCAGGAGAAACCACATAAATTCCTGCGTTAACAAAAAAGCGTTGGGTGGGTTTTTCTTCCATACTGACCACTGTGTTGCCTTGCCCATTTATCACACCATAAGGAATTTGATACTCATATTCACGCACACACATTGTTCCATACGCTTGATTCTCATTATGAAAATCCAATAAACGTTGAAAGTCGACTTTTGTGAGCACATCGCCATTCATCATGATCAGTGGCAGTTGCGGTAAATCTTTTGGTAATAAACCTAGCGCCCCACCTGTACCTAACGGGCTTTGTTCATGAACATAAGTAATATTGACATTTAATCGACTACCATCGCCAAAATATGACTTTATTTGCTCAGGCATAAAATGGGTAGAAATATAAAAATTAACAAAGCCTGCTTTGGCAAAATTTAATATTGTCATTTCTAACAATGGCTTGTTACCTACCTTCAACATCGGTTTAGGACAATTATCCGTTAAAGGCCTTAACCGAGTACCAAATCCTCCAGCCATAATCAGTACTGGGTTCTCATAATATGGCTGGTTTAATGCTTGCTTTAATGTTTGTAAGCCAACCACCTTTTCATCGCTAATTAAGGGGACGGCTAGAATACTTTTTTGCTCCATCAAGCGAATAAGCTTTTGTTTAGGCGTGTCAATATTGGCGGTAATAGGATTGGGGTTCATGACTTTGCTGACAGGTACATTCAAAGTCATATTGTTTAATAACGCTCGACGAATATCCCCATCGGTCACTACGCCTTGTAAAGCATCAGACTCATCCACAACTAATGCTACTTGCAATGCATGTTGATTAATAATTTCAAGTGCATCACGTATCGACTGTTCTGGGCTTAAAGCGACATCTTTCCAATACTTATTCATGTTGTTGGGTCCTATTTACAACCTGCGATCGGAAACCATACACAATACTGTTTTGCTCAATATTATGGGTCACTGTAGCACCCGCTCCGACAATAACATTTTGCTCAATGGTGATTCCTTGAATAACCGTAGCACTCGTACCAATATGAACTCCTGCTCCTGTGGTGACATTGCCACAAATTGTCGCTCTGGGTGCAAGATGATTATTTGCCCCTATGTCACAGTCATGTTCAACAATAGCACCAGTATTAACAATGGTATGAGCGTTCACTCGTGTATTCGCTTGTATCACTACGTTATTCATAACTTGCACACCTTGTGCCAATATTGCCGATTTAGACACAATGGAATTCGGTGAAATAATTGTGGCAAACTGATAACCTAACTGATGATAAAACTGACAAAGTTTTTGACGATGTGCTTGGTTAGGTAAGCTACCCACCCCATTAACTAGCAGAACATCATCTGGTGAGAAACGTGAAATATCATCATCATGCCGCAGATGAGTAATCCCGTTAAACACTTGATTATTAAAGCTTACATCGGGGCTGACATAGGCGACTACAGGCGGCAATTCAAGTTGTTCAATCAAGTCCATTAACACGCAGGCGTGCCCACCACTTCCTATCATCACTAATGATTTACTCATCAATTAACTCTCCAGCGAGGTAGTTTTTACTGGCAATTTCCCCAGATGTTAGGCGCCATAAATGGTCGGGTGACATACCATTACCAGGGCGTTTTATTGTCAAATTATTGTCAGTAAAATACTCGCCTTTGATAATGTCTGTTTGAGCTACAAGACTTTTTCTGGCGACATGGAGATTGTTTAACTCTGATGGCGTGGGTATTTTGATGCCATCTCCAAGAGCTTGTTCTACCTCTCGAATAGCGCTAACCATTAACGATAACTTGTCTGGCTCTATCGACGCCGGATGATCGGGGCCGGGTAATGTACAATCTAAGGTAAAATGTTTCTCAATAACCTGTGCACGCTTGGCAACCGCGGCAATAGGAATAGTAATCCCTTTACTGTGATCAGAATAACCCACGACTAGCCCAAATTGATCGCGTAGAGTGTCCATCGCATTTAAATTAATTTCATTAAAAGGCGCAGGATATTCAGTTGTACAGTGCAAAAGAATGACATTATCTTTCAAGGCTCGCTGACCGGCTTCAGATTGAAAAGCCTTTTCAAATGCCTCCTGTGATGGAGCGGCATTGTTGGACTCGGTATACCCAAATGCAATAACCGCTAAAGCATGCTTAACCTCTGCCAGCGTGGCCATACCGGTTGATAAAATAATGTTCAATCCTGTTCGCGCATGAGCCAACACAAACGGACTATTAGTTAGTTCACCTGAGGGGATTTTTAAACGGCTCACTCTGATTTGATTAACCAAAAAATCTAAGCTTTCAAAATCAAATGCCGTTGATAAGAACTCAATATTTTGGCTTCTGCAGTATTCGAGTAGCTGAAAATGTTCGTCATGGCTTAACTCTAAACGGGTCAACATACTCAATTGTGACTCTTCAGCTCCAGTTGATTTTATTTGATATTGCGCCTTACTTGCAGACTGAGTTACCAAATTTTTTGCTTTAAAGGTCTGAAATTTAACAATATCAACCCCAGCTTTAACTGCTGCATCAACTAGCTTTAACGCCATATTAAGTGAACCATTATGATTGACACCCGCTTCAGCTATCACCAATGTTTGCTTCATTTGATTATCTCTTTTAGCAACATAAACGCTTCTGCAGACTCACATCCTGCCTGAACACCTCGAATGTGCCCTAAAGATTTGACTGCTGTTAAGCTACGTGGAAATGGAAATTCACCTAACTCAGATGTATATAACGATAAAATGGCTATTTTTTTCTCTACAAACTCAGATATATCCACAAAAACATTAGGGCTAAATATCGCATTACCCGGCTTAATATTAAAATCGGTTTCAGATAATGTCTCGTAAGCTAATATTTTTTCAATGAAGGGGTATCTAAAAGATTTGGTGGTAGATGCAACAATATCAAATACAACCTCATGATCACTATGAACATCATTGCGAAATGGGCTATAGACAATTTGAGGTTTTACCTGATTAATAATCGATGAAAAAGCGCTAACTAAATTACTTTTTGATTCAGTGTCTAAAAATGCTGGCGAGAACGCTAACTGATGAACAGATTTAAAACCATATTGCTTTGTTACCGCCGCGACTTCATGTTGCCGTTTTAAAATGGCCTGCTCAGAATAACCTGAATCAGAAGACATATTAGTGACGATTAACCAATGAATTTCATCACCATTTTGTTTGTGCTTTAATAATGTTCCACCACAACCAAGTGATTCATCATCAGCATGAGGGGCCACCACTAACACGCTTTTATTAGACATATAAAGGGTCCTCAGGCTTATTGATAAGCGATTTAAAATCAATAGTGTTAATTAGTTCATGGGCTTTTTTCGCAGAATTACCATCACCATAAATATTAGTGACTTGGTTCATTTTAGCCACAAAATCAGCTGAAGCTATTTCATTTAACCCTGTTTGAATAGCTTCTACGGAGGAGTCTACAAACACAACATTATCTGAACAATCTCGGCCTCTTTGACGTAAGCCAACATTTAAACAAGGGATTGGGATACTTGCTGACTCAAGCAACCCAGCCGACGAGTTACCCACAATGAGGTTACATGCCTTAAAAAGGCTAACAAATTCATCCCGGGGTAAATTTCCATACAGTGTTATTGCAGTATTTTTTGCAGCTAAGTCTGACAATGTTGAAACAATTAACGCATTCCCTGGGTCACTATTAGGGGCACCTATAAAGCAATGATAGCCATTTTTTATTAACGTCATCAGCATATCGTTAATAATCTGGGGAGCTTTTAGCACCTCACTCTTTATAGGATGGAAAATAACCAGCGCAGCGGGTTTATCGACGGCTTTACCAGCAATACACTCTTTTATTCCCTCAATTGGCGCAACTGCTTTAAACTTATCGAGCGCAATGCTTCCCACATTAAAAATGCGATTAGCAGGTTCTTTTAATGCCAATAAACGTGCTTGGTGCACCTCTGTGCTGACAAAGTGTACCGTCGATAACTTGCTTACCGCATGGCGAATGGGGTTGTCGATATATCCATCACAAGCATGATCCCCCCCATAAAAATGTAAAGTGGGAATGGATAAGTATCCCCCAAGTAATGCGCCCACCATCACATCTTCTCTATCACCAGCATAAATAATTAAATCAGGCGAAAATGCCGCAACAGCATCAACCGCTGATAGCAATAAAATGGATGCACTTTTAAGTCTGGATTTTGCGCTATCACTATGAAGTAAACTATCAATTTCAAGAAGCACATCAAAACCATCTCGATGAATATCTTTTACGCTATAACCATGAATGGAAGTGTTATGTGTTCCACCCACTAGTAACTTCAATTCAATATCAACATCATTATGCAGTCGATGATACAAGGGGCTTAACAAATCATAATCAGACCTAATCGAGGTCAGTGCTAAAATTTTCATTAAAATATATCCGACATAGACATCTGTACAAAGATGTTGGGTTCGTTTGTCATATTAAAAGTACGGTAGCCAAAACGATAACCAAACGATGTAGTCACCCCCTCAGGTAAACTTTCATCATCTTGAATCGGTAAAATAATATTGTAATTTTGTCCTTTGGATAAATCTTGCAAGCGTCCCTTTAAACCTATGTGCATAATATCAGCAATATCATCAAAAGGTTTTACACCTAAACCATTGATATAATTCCACTCTTGACTAGGTTTGTGAGTTCTCCAGTATTGAACATCAGGGTTTTCCATATTCAGCGTTAACGCACCAGTCGTATTCACACTTTTTAATTTTTCTATGGCAAAATCCATTGATAATGGAGTAACTTGCATCACCCTATACTCATCCGAAATAACCCACTGCAATCGTCTTATAAATCCAGGAGTAGAGTTTTCATTTGGAAAACCAAACACCATCGCTGGTTGATTAAATGCATTAATCACCTCATAGACACGCTCGGCTAATTCTTGGAAAAGTCCGTGTTTTCGGTAATCTACTCCAACCATAGTGGTCATTGATAAAAAACCTAAAATAGATTCGTTCTCTGACTCTAAATTCATCGGGACAACAGCGTAGTGACCGATCAGTTTTTCACCATCAAAAGCCATCGAAACGATAGGATCACCAAATGGATTGTCAATGTAAGCCCATTGCCACAAAGATTTAGACAAGGGCTTTTCGAAAGACTCTAAAAATAACTCAGCAATAGCATCATAATAATTGCTCAATTCATCTTTGGTAGTGACATCAACAATTTTAAAATTATGGCTCATCATTATTCTCTTCTTTTGTGATTCAACATTAGACACAACATCATATGGTTTGGTCGATAGCTATCTATCTACACACAACGCACTGCTAGGAATATTAACAAGATGCTGTGAAAGCCACTGGGAATAGCTTAAGTCACCTCTTAGTGCATTTTTAAACATAGGCAAATGATGCATTAACGTCCATACAGGGCGAGTCATTACTCCATGACTATTCGTTTCATTTAGCAATGTATTTCTCGACTCGACACTGGGACATATAACGGCATTAAGCCAATAATTAGATTTTGCATAACAAGGCTCTTCAACAAACTGAAAATCAGAACCCGCAAAAAACTCACGATACTGCATAGCAAGCACACGCTTGCTAGCAATAAGTTCATTTATAACTTCCATTTGAGCACATCCCAACGCGGCATTGATATTAGGCAAACGATGATTAAATCCCGGTTCATCATGATAAAACTCAAAAGCATGAGGCACTTTAGCTGTGGTCGTAATATGTTTGACATGCTGCCCAGCCTCACTTGAGGCACACAGCACAACGCCACCTCCACCAGTTGTAATAATTTTATTACCATTAAAACTGATTGCACCAAAATCGCCGATGGTGCCTGTATGACGGCCTTTGTACATTGAACCTAAACTTTCAGCAGCATCCTCTATCAGCTGTAATTGCCATTTTTTACTGATCACCCCTAACTCATCCATTTCAGCGGGGTGACCAAAGGTATGCATTGGCATCAATGCTTTAATTCGTTGCCCCGTGGTTTTATGAATGCAGCCACGTTCAGTAATTGTGGCATGTTGATTAAGATACCTTTCCAATGCATTAGGGCACAGGCTCAAGCTGGTTTCAGACACATCAATGAAAATAGGCTGAGCACCTAAATGATAAAGAACATTACAAGTAGCCACAAAAGTCAGTGCTTGAGTGAGTACGAGATCACCTTGCTTCACGCCTGCTGAGTAAAGCGCCATTTGTAATGCAGCCGAACCATTAACAACAGCAACCGCTTTGGGAGACTGAGTAAAAGATTCAATTTTTTGCTCAAACTCATCAACATACTTGCCTACACTAGAAACAAAAGTACTATCAATGGTGTCCATCACGTAGCGTTTTTCGTTACCAACAAAAGTTGGAGCATGCAAAGGAACAAACTCATCAGTTTGAAAAGTATCGCGAATAAACTGGCAAATATGTTCAATATTCATAATAGTCCTACATTTTACCGTCTAAAGATTTACCCGTTTCTATATGAGCGAACTCCGGTATCATTTGATTAAACAGGTTAACCAACTGTGCTTTATTCCAGCGTTTTTCCTGTTTTAAGCGAATTATCTCGTTTTCGAAAAAGTTCAGTTGATGCTCATCAAAAGCATCAGGGTGATGAATGACACCAAGTTGAACAAAACGCTGCATATCAAGCTCATCGTTTTCGGTAAAAAATTCTTCAATTTCTTTTTCACCACTGGTATCACTTTGGGTGAATAAACAAGGCCACTGTCCCTGTTCAGGCAAGGTCGTGGTTAATGCTCTTGCTTGCTGTTCAGAGTCACATAAAAAAGGGCTATAACCTTTTTGAGACAAATACATTAATGCAATATCAGCAAATGATAATAACGGTAAATTAGCGGTTTGCTTAGGGAAAAAAATATTACGATTATGCCCTAATAAACATGACATTAGGCATAACTCACCAGACTCTTTCGGGGTTACAAAATAGCGTTTAACATCATTGGGAGCCACAATAGGTTGTTGTTTCGATAACCTTTGATTGAAGCTATGTAATAAAGAACCATCAGAAAAGGCAACATTGGCAAATCGAGCAGTGGAAATATCAATTTGATGACTACGACGCATCAAAAACATTTCCATAATTCTTTTAGACGCTCCCATCATATTGACAGGATTAGTTGCTTTATCAGTAGAGACACAAAAATATTTTTTTGCACCAGCTGCAATGGCTTGCTTCACTGTTTTGTCAGTATTAAATACATTGACTTCAATCATACGCATCAATGTATAAGGATCTTTTTCGCTTCTGACATGTTTTAAAGCAGATAAATTCAGTACATAGTCATACTTGCCATCAGACTCAAAAAAAGCATCATATTCAACCGAGCCAATATCTAATGCATATGTCTTAAAATCCCCTTCTATGTACCCAAAAGAGCTACGAATATCTCTCACTAATTCAGCCAGGTTATTTTCACTAATATCAACAACATGTAATTTTATAGGATGACGTTTAAAAATCTCTTTCGTCACTGCTTGACCAATGGTACCAGCTCCACCCAGCACTAAAAAACGTCCACTAGAAACCAAACGATTAAGAGTTTCAGACTCAGCAGCAATATCATCTGCAAGCAAAGGTGCATTGCGACCAATTAAAGATAAATCAAACTCTTGCATTATATGCATCCCTTAATGATTAGCTAATGAAACTGATTAACGTCAGAATTTTTACACTGATGAACACGATAAGATGTGACTGCAATTTTCATTCCAGTACAGAAAGCACCATACAATATACTATATGAAACTAATCAATGATTTACCACTGAGATTAGATAAGGCGAGAGAAAATACGACAAGAATGTTGGGTAAGCAATAGAAGGAATATGGTCTCCCCACAAGGACTCGAACCCTGATCGGCCGCTTAGGAGGCGGCTGCTCTATCCTGTTGAGCTATAGGGAGACGCAAAAGATTATACTGGTTTTATTGATGATGGAAAGACCAAAACCGACAATTAAAACCTTTTGTATTTAATCGGTTAATAATTATACGTCGGTGTTTTATCTTCTTTGACCACGAATAAACAACTACAGTTTTATGGCAATATCTTGAATTTGAATATTTTCTGCTGAGTCTATATTTGCTATCACTGCGGTGGCGGTGTCTTCACTCACCTGATCAACACTCACTTTTGTCGTGTTTTCAGTCACTAAAGCGCGCATATTGTTGAGTCTATCTGGAATATTTTTCTGAAGCACAATTAGCAGTTTATCTCCAAGTTTTATGCCGTTATTTCGCCCTAAGTTAATGATAATTCTGTCGCCTTGTTTGGCAACTATTTGACCTAATACTGGGCGGCAATTTAACGCGTCATCCATTGAGATAATACTTTGCTGCAGTTGAGCATAAATTGCCTGTCCGTATGCCGATGACCAAAAACGTTGGCTGTTTGGCATTACGGTTTCTTGACGTTTAAAATCCCATTCGGCATTGGTTGATAATGTTTCAGACCACACTACTTCACCACTAATGCCATGATATAACTGTAACTTAAAGGTAAACTGCCTTAATGGAGTATGTTCTACTAGGCCCAAAAAACTGCTGGTATAGGGCTCGGTAGACATATCTAAAATGTCAGTTTTTAAGATGTATTGTGTGTCGGTTAATTCTCCTAACCAACTCGGGATGCGGTAACCTTTAAAGTTCACCAAATCATTTTTATTATATAAACGCTCATTGGCATGTACTTTGGCAAAGCTAGTTTGTGACTGATTATTAAGTATTTCGCCCATTCTCAAGGTCAATGCTTCGGGGAAATTATTTAAATGACCATAGTTCAGTTGTACTGGGTGTCTTATATCCGCTTGAGGCAACAAAATTGCGGCTTTAAGTGCCGATTGCTGGCATTGTTCAACCTGTGAAGCATCATCAATATATAGCGATAACACTACGGTGATGCTATTGCCACTAACAAGTTCGCTTACCAATTCAATATTACTGGCTGAACCCATTCGTTGCATTGAAAAAGTATCTTGTGTAAGGCTACCTTGGCTAATTTGTTGTTGGCTGTTAAAGCTGACTCCCGAGCGCAAACTGGCATAATTTAACGCCTGATTAATGGCTTGTTCTCTGGCTTTATCAATGTTGTTATTAACTATTTTAGCCGAACCGGTAACTTCAATTTGCTCGGCATTTGTATGAAACGGCAATAACATAGCCAATAAGCAACCTATAGCCATCAACGGTTTTACTAATTGTGGCAACACTTTTCCGTCATGTTTTACTTTCAGCGTACCAAACATAATTCACCTTGCGTCAGATATCCGTCATCTATGCTTAAAAACAACCGCTTACGGATTATTTTCACTGTAATGTATAAATCAAAGCAAAATCTATGCCTAATAAATATCGACAATATTGACGCGCTTAAACCGTCATCCACCACAACGAAATGTTCATCAATAATTTTTAGCGATACCGGTAAAGAATTAATCAATGGTGCCGATAAAGAAATATCAAAACACACTGTGTTAGTGAATTTAACTCGCTAAGATGCAAAGGAACATATCATGCCGCAATCATTTACCGCATTCGCTTTAGCGCTGACAGCAGTAAGCATGTTGGGCTGCAGTAATAGCATGAATACTGCGCACAACTTAGATTATAGCCACGACGGTGCTCACGTAAGTTATCAAGACAGTGATGATGTATATCAACAACGTTTTGTGTATGACATCAATGCGGCGGGTATCGCTCCCAAAGGGCAGCTTAACGTATGGGCTGAAAAGTTAGTCAACGAGCTGGTGTTGCAAAATGATGCTTTAAGACCCGACCAACCATTAGTGGTCGCCACGCCTGTTTTTACTGACGACTTTAACCGCACGAGTGAGTTGTCATTACAGTTGCAGCAAAGCTTAATGACGGCGTTTCATGCCCATGAGTTTAATGTGGTTGATTTAAATGTTTCTAACACTTTACGTGCTACTGAAAACGGTGAGTTAATGCTGAGTCGAGACTGGCAACAGCTTCCCTCCGATTTACCGGTATCACATATTTTAGTGTCTACCATTAACCTAACCCCTGAAGGCGTAAACTTTAATGGTCGTGTTGTTAATATTACCAACAACCGAGTGGTGTCGGCAGTACAGTCATTTGTTGCTGGCAAAAGCTTGTCGGGTTATGTTTTACCCGCTAATAAAGTACATACTCAGGGCAGTTTGATTTACCGTACTGAAAACACCAAAGAGAGTCGTTATACCGTATTAGGAGATGCACAATGAATAAAATCATTATGGTGTTGGCCGCATTAGTACTTGCCTCAGGTTGTGCCACCAATGACAAATATGTGCAGTGGGAAACCGAGGCGCCAAATCATTTTCCTAAAATTACTGCGGTAGGTTATGCACCATTAGCAACCCAACCATCTGACAGTGAATCGCATAAGGTATTAATGGCGATGCAAGCGTCAAAAATAGCGGCTTACCGTGAATTAGCTGAACAAGTTTATGGTCAGAAAATTGATGCTAACAGTAGTGTTAGTGAGTGGATGCTCACCAATGATAGCGTTCGATCATCTGTAAGTGGCATTATTAAAGGCGCTAAGGTAGTTAAAACCTACCCCACTGGCGACTATTACGTGACTGAGCTTGAGCTGGATTTCGAACATGTTTGGCATTTATATGAACAACAAAATCGTTCGAAACGCATTAAAGAAGTGACTTATTTTTAATTATCAACATCACTCTGCGATAAAAAATAAAAGCCCTATGAGTTAAAAAGTCATAGGGCTTTTTGTTTTTCTATTGATTAATAGCCATTAACGCTATTCTATTTCTACACCCGCTAAGAAGCTGGATTCAATACGAGTCCAACCATCGCCGTCATCACTGGCTGCGTAAAACTGTGAGCTCAGTAATGAACTACCTGCTTTTGATACCACAAATTCAACTTCATCACCTGAGCCGTCAAAGGTTAACGTTAACGTTGCTCCATCTTGAACATAGGTCCCTGTCGCACTCACGGCTAAATTTTCACTTAGGGTTTCTACCGCACCAGTATTATGCGTTTCACCTTCATTTTCACTGCCTATAAAGGTAAAAGTATTACCTGAAGATATCGTCAGAGTATAATTTTGAGAGAGGTTACCCACGGTCATTGAAGTGTTATGTAACGTATTATCTGCATACACTTTACCTCTATTAAGCACACCTATTTGAGCCAAGTGATACGTTCTACCCGCCACGCTGCTGGTCATACCGGCTTCAAGCGCTTCAACACGTGCTATTAAATCTTCAATAAGTGTCATATTCTCATCAACACTTCCTGCGATTGCACTGAAGTTTTCATTCATATCTGCTGCAACAATACTATCACCTGCGGCAAAGGTATTAGGGACTACAGTTTCAGCTATTGTCATTGAAGATACAGACAATAAACCGATAATAATTAATGATTTATTAAACATGTGAATTTCCTTTTTACAATTATTAATCTTTAAGTGTTTGATTTATTGAAACGTAGATCCGTCATCCCACTTGGAAGTGTCGAATACGCCTGTTGTTGATTCTTGACAACTATCACCCACGCCATTTTCGTCTGTATCTAACTGATCAGGGTTAGCCACTAACGGGCAATTATCTATGCTGTCTTCAACGCCGTCATTGTCATCATCCAAATCAGCTTCATCACCAACACCATCTCCGTCAGCATCTGAAGTTTCTTCAGGGTCAAGCGGGAAAGCATCGTCATTGTCAACGACACCGTCGTTATCATCATCAGGATCAGCATTGTTACCTATGCCATCCATGTCAGTGTCTACCGTTTCAGCCTCATCTAATGGGAAAGCATCATCAGTGTCAGCTACACCGTCATTATCGTCATCGGGGTCTGCATTATTGCCAATACCATCTCCATCAGTATCCACTGATTCAGTCTCATCTAATGGAAATGCATCGTCTGTATCAAGTACTCCATCATTGTCATCATCTGTGTCAGCATTGTTTCCAATGCCATCTTCATCAGTATCAACACTTTCGGAATCATCTAATGGAAAAGCATCGTCACTATCTGCTACACCGTCGTTATCATCATCTGGGTCGGCATTATTACCAATACCATCTTCATCTGAATCAATTGTTTCATTAGGGTCTTGAGGAAAAGCATCTTCTTCGTCAACTACCCCATCACCATCAATATCAGGATTAACTTCTGCCGCTTCAGGTGTGGTTTCAATTGAGCCATCGGTAAGCCCTGTGGTATCTGAAGTTGCACCTGTAACGGTGACTTCTTCAGCTAATACGGTTTGAATATCAGTAATTGGAATTTCAGTACCCGGAATAAATAAACTTGAAGGGTCTGCGGTAACCATCTCTGACAAATTAGACACATCTGCAAAAGCTGTAATAGCTTCTCCGCCACTATTACCATCAATAGAACCATCCGCTAAATCCATCACCAAAGCATCCAAAATTTGATCTGTAGTGACAGCGACATCTGTATTATTTTCTGTGGCATTTTCAGTAATATTCTTAATCACTGCAGAAGTGGCTTCAATAGCGGCTCTGTAGGCTGCAACCTTGGCTAATGATGCATTATCCGTTTGCTCATTAGTCACTAATGGCGCTGCTGAAAAAATATCAATATCATCAAGTAGCCCAAAACCTAAAGTAGACTTAACTTGGTTTGCTGCAATGGGTAATGCATTTAAAAACTCTTCTTGAGTGACATTACCGTCAGCATTACCACCATAAACACCATTCGATTTATCTGCATTTAATTGGGCTAAATTAACGGCCATTGTGGTTAATGGCGTAGCATAAAACTCAAGGCCGTCAGCTAACATTTGCGTCGTAATCACGGTTTTGACCATGGAAATAACAGGCGCATTACCCGTAGTAATATCTATAGTGTCTGCATCTGCTGTGATTGTTAGCAATAAAGGTGAGTTGGTATCTTCTGGAATGGTTAAATCAATAATTTTAGCCGTTGAGTCTGTTTGTCCTTGGCTAACTTCATCTCCTTGTAAATTCTGTTGCTGTATATTAAGAATGTGGGCTGTAACATCAGCTCCTGCCATTGGGCCTTTAACGCCTCCGCCACCAATTTCTATGTAGGTTTGTGGAGGTGGGGCAGTCACTTCTGATTCAGAAGAGTCTGAACTCCCACCACAACCTGATAATGCGGTAACCCCAAAAAGAGTCATCGCAAGTGTCAGTTTATTTATTCTAAACATGCTCACTCCCTGGTTATAAACTTGTAATTAATCCATATACAAAGCAAAAATTGTTCTCCTCCTGGACTAAGGCTCATTAACATAAACCTCAATCACGATATCCAATTCGATTTCCAGCAAGGGCTTCCAACCTATACGCTGGTTAATTTTCAACCTATAAAGGGTAGGTTAAGAATTGAAATTTTGCGTAAGAAACTGTTTAAAAAGTGACTAAAGGATGTGCGAACACATTAATAGTTATTGAGGGTAAGATGTCTAAAGCGTTGAAATAACGTCAAAAAGAAAGCAACAAAAAAGGTTAATGTTTCCATTAACCTTTTAATCACAATAAAGATGAACCAACAGTAAATTAAAACTTAATCTTAAACGCTAACGCCCCTGCTGCTTGATTACTCATATCTTCAGTTGCGATAGGCTGATTAAGCTCTATCTCGCCACCAAAATAATAGCCTGCATACGCATTTAAACTCACGCTTTTACTGATAGACCAACCCGCGCGAATAAAACCAACCCACTCTTCAATTTCAATGGTGGTGTTGTCATTTTCAATTAAGAAGCGTTCCGTGCGACGAGAAGTACCTACCCCAAAGTTCCAATCTTTTGATAACTGGTAACTGAGTTCTAGACCCGCTGGGCCACTGAAACCAGCTTCAAACGGGTTAGCAAGTACCCACTTGTCGTTAATTTGCCATTTAACGGCCAAGTAAGGAATAGTGCGCACTTCCGAAATATCATTTAAATATGCCACCCCAAAACCCAGCATATTACCTGAGTTAAAGCGATACATGCCTGACACTACAGCGCCGTAACTCTGGGCATTTGAAGAAGAAGCGCTGTTGGCGTAAGCATATTGTAATTTAGGAGCAAACAAGAACATCCAGTGGTTATCAGGACGGTAAATTAACGACAGACCAGCACTATATTGATTGATAGAGCTCCACGGCACATTTGTGTTTCGAATCGGGCTCTGTTCATTAACACGCCAACCATAGTCAAGGTTGTTGTAACCCACATTGGCGCCAATCATCCATTGTTTATTAATTGGCATTGAGGCCGATAACTTGGCATTCCAAACATCACGCTTTAATTGATTTTCACCGACATCCGCTTCTTGTGTTGTTGTACGAGCCACATTGAGTTCAAACGGAGAATATTTTGCGGCATACACTGACGAACTAAAACCAATACTGGCAAGGCTCATTAAGATAACAGAGGGGAATGTCTGCTTAATTGATGTTGAAAGCGCGTTTACCATTTAACGTCGTCCTTGTAGTGACTTATCGAAGAATAATATCGAAGAATAATATCGAAGAATAATAATGTAGTACGATGCATTATCAAATGTAGTTCAATATGATGACATTTTTAATGAATTGATATTGTTACAACTTGTGCGCTTTTAAAAACATGGTGGCGGTATCAATTAAATACTGAGGTCGCTTCGCGAATAAATCATCAACAGGAATCCCAAGTTCAAGGCGCATTTTTAGCTCTCCAAACAGCATTAACGTAAAACGAACCGCACTATCGTGGGGGTTATCAAAAAAGTATTCCCCCTGTTGATTAACTTCAGATAAGTACACCTCCAATAGGTGCAGAATATGTTTTGGACCGGCCTCATAAAATAATGCCGAAACGTCAGGGTGGGTGTCAGCCTGTGCCACACAAGTGGTAAACACAGTGATAGCCTCTTCAGACACAATTAAGTTGCCAAATTGCAGCGCAAATGTTTTCAACGCATCCTCTGGGTTGCTGCTATCTTCTAATAGGTTTTGAGTTAATTGATGAACAACACACCTTGACTCAATGGCAGCAACAAACAAGTCATCTTTTGAGCCAAAATGCGAGTATACCGTTTGCTTAGATACATTGGCGTGTTTAGCAACCTCATCCATACTGGTAGTAGGGAAGCCCTGACTACAAAATAACTCTATGGCAGAGTTCAAAATTTGCACTTTTTTCTGCTCACTTTTAGATAAAGTTACATCCATATTAGTGGTCATATATTGTTATCCTTTTGGCATTTTAGCTGTCGCACCAACACCACCAATTATTAACTATTAATACTATTTAATCACAAAATAGACTGGACAGTCTAGTTTTACCAACTTAGACTAGACAGTCTAGTTTAACATCACGGCTACATTTTGTTGACCTAACAAAAACTTTGCAAAACATTTTTGGAGACACCTCATGGAACATAAATCGACTGACATGGTGCTGCGAAAGCTTGTACTTAAAAACAGGATACATCGATATATGCAGAGCTTATTAGCTGTTTTGTTATCTATTGTGGTGTTAAGTGGCTGTGGTAGTGAGGTAAAACCACATTCAAACACCGTCAGCTATCAAACGGTCTCAACAACTCAATTAGTCGCCTCAACCCATTACCCTCACCTACAAACTTACACCGGTATTATTCGCTCAGCGAATACCACCGGAATTGGTTTTGAACTGGCAGGAAAACTCAACAGCATTAATGTTGATAGCGGTGATAGTGTTTTGAAAGGTCAGGCTTTAGCCAGCTTAGATACCCACTTACTTGAAGCTGAAAAACAGCAACTAGAAGCCAGCTTAAATCAAACACAATCTGACCTAGACTTAGCTAAAAGTACCTTAAAACGTAATCTTGCATTAAAAGACAAAAACTATGTTTCTGAACAACAACTTGATGAAACAAAACAAAATGTTGCAGGGCTTCAAGCTAACTTTCAGCGCTTAAAAGCCAGTTTGCATGCGACTAACTTAAAGCTTGAAAAATCAGTTCTGATTGCTCCGTTCAATGGAAAAATTAGCAAGCGTCATCATAACCTCGGTGAAGTGATCGGCTTAGGTAGCCCTGTTTTTACTCTCATAGGCCAACAACAGCAGTTAGCTTATATTGGTGTTCCTATTACGGTAGCTCAAGGTTTATCCAATGGTGAGATAGTTAGCATTAAAGTGGGTCAACACACCTATAAAGGGAAAATAGCCGGTATCAGTGCAGAAGTTGACGGTATTACACGCACGGTACAATTAAGAATTAGCTTACCTAATGATGCCAATGTATTAAATGGTGAAATAGCCTACTTTGAATACTCACAAAATATTGAAATTGCAGGTTTTTGGGTACCAATATCAGCCTTAACAGATGGCCTAAGAGGCCTATGGAATGTTTATGTGTTGAGCAACAACCCGCAAGCAAATGACCCAAGCTTATATAAAGTTGAACGCCGTGATGTTGAAATCATTTATACCAATCAAGACCAAGCTTACATTAAAGGCGCCATTAATGCTGACGACACCTTAGTGGTTGAAGGATTACATAAACTGGTAGTCGGTCAGGTAGTTAAGCCGCAACAAACCAGCAATGTGGTGGCACTATGATCAAAGCATTCCTTCAAAATGGTCGTTTAAGCAGTTTATTTATTGCGTTACTTATTGTGGCAGGTTTAGGCGCCATTCAAAGTTTGCCACGTACAGAAGACCCTCATATCACTAACCGGTTTGCTTCCATTATTACCCATTACCCAGGGGCATCAGCTGAGCGAGTTGAAGCCTTAGTCACTGAAATACTTGAAACACAAATAAGACGTTTAGAAGAAATTAAGCTGATTCAGTCCACTTCTCGTCCCGGCATTTCTGTTATTCAACTGGAACTAAAAGACACCATTACAGAAACTGACTCTGTTTGGTCTAGAGCAAGGGATTTACTGGCTGATGCTAAGCCCTTACTACCTGCACAGGCTCAAAATAGCACCTTAGATGATCAAGTAGGCTACGCCAGCACCGCCATTTTAGGAGTAGTTTGGCAAGATGACAGCCCGGTTAGAGCCGATATCTTAAATCGTTATGCAAAAGAACTAGAAAGCCAAATTCGTTTATTGTCAGGTACTGATTTTGCCAAACTGTACGGAGCTCCAGAAGAAGAAATTCTGGTTGAGCTTGATGGTAATAAAATCAGCCAACTTAAACTTACACCAGGTAGCATTGCCCAAATTCTCACTAATGCTGACAGCAAAGTGTCTGCGGGTGAAATTAATAATAATCAATTTAAAGCCTTAGTAGAGGTTTCTGGTGAGCTTGATTCACAAAGCCGGATTCGAAAAGTGCCTTTAAAAATTGATGACTATGGTCAAATTATCCGCTTGGGTGATGTGGCTACCATCAAACGTCAAGCTAAAACGCCGGCCAATAGCGTTGCCTTAATCGATAGCCAACAAGGGGTGTTGATTGGTGCCACCATGTTAGAAAGCCATCGTGTGGATCAATGGCAACAAAACATTGTTAACACGCTTGACGAGTTTTCTCAAAATTTACCCGCCAACATTGAAGTGAAGTGGCTGTTTAATCAACAAGACTATACCAGTGTTCGTTTGGGTGACTTGGTTATCAATCTATTTCAAGGCTTTGTGATTATTGTTAGTGTATTAATGCTGACCCTAGGGTTACGCAATGCCTTAATTGTGGCGTTATCATTACCCTTAACCGCTCTGTTTACTTTAGCCTGCATGAAATATACCGGCTTGCCTATTCACCAAATGTCAGTAACAGGCTTAGTGGTGGCACTAGGTATCATGGTCGACAATGCCATTGTCATTGTTGACGCCATAGCCCAGCGCCGCCAGCAGGGGATGACCAAGTTACAAGCGGTAAGTAAAACACTGCATCATTTATGGCTACCATTGGCAGGTTCAACAATTACCACCATGCTAGCTTTTGCCCCTATTGTGTTAATGCCAGGGGCGGCCGGTGAATTTGTTGGTGGCATCGCCATTTCGGTGATGTTTGCTCTACTGGGCTCATATATTATTTCACATACGTTGATTGCGGGTCTTGCAGGCCGTTTTAGCCGCAGCGAAAAAAATAGTGCATGGTATCAACAAGGCATGGCCTTCCCTCGCCTAGCCAAAACATTTCAATACAGCCTGCGAATTGCGCTCAATAAGCCTTTTCTGACTGCATTAGTGGTGGGTATTTTACCTGTCAGTGGCTTTATCGCCTCTGGGCAGATGACCGAGCAATTTTTCCCGCCCTCTGACAGAGATATGTTTCAAATTGAGGTTCACTTGGCGTCTCAAGTCAGTTTAGAAAACACCCAGCATCAAGTGGAAATGATCGATAAAAAGCTGCAACAAATTGCAGATATTGAAAGTGTAACTTGGGTTATAGGTGGCAATACGCCTTCGTTTTATTACAACCTAACCCAGCGTCAGCAAGGCTCAACTAACTATGCACAAGCCATGGTTAAAGCCAGCAACTTTGAAACGGCTAATAAATTGATTCCACAATTACAGCAATCACTTGATGTGGCGTTTCCACAGGCACAAATATTAGTCAGAAAACTTGAACAAGGCCCCCCTTTCAACGCTCCAGTAGAGTTATTAGTTTATGGGCCAAATCTTGATACCTTAAAAGCCATTGGTGATGAAGTAAGAGCGTTACTCATGGCAACACCAGATGTTATTCATACTCGAGCAACACTGTCACCCGGTGCACCTAAACTGTGGCTACAGGTTAATGAAGATGCCAGTTTAATGAGTGGACTCAGTTTGACGGATATCGCCAACCAAGTACAAATGGCAACAACGGGCATTATTGGTGGCAGTATTTTAGAACAAACCGAAACCCTGCCCATTAGAGTAAGACTTGGCGACACCAGCCGCGAGCAAGCTACCCGCTTAGCGGAAATTAATTTAGTGTCCGCTAATGGCACAGGTATTCCATTATCGGCATTGTCATATAACCAAGTCAGTGTGAGCCGAGGGGCTATTCCCCGTCGAAACGGCGAACGAGTTAACACCATTGAAGCCTATATCACCAGTGGCGTACTGCCTGCGCAAGTGCTGAATGACGTCACCCAGCGTTTAGATGAAATCAATTTACCTTCGGGATATCACATTGAGGTGGGTGGAGAAAGTGCCAAAAGAAATGAAGCCGTCGGCAATTTATTATCTAATATCGTGGTTGTAGTGACCTTGTTATTGGCCACGGTTGTGTTGTCATTTAACTCATTCCGATTAACCGGCATTATTTTATTAAGTGCAATGCAGTCTGCGGGTCTTGGCTTATTAGCGGTATTTGTGTTTGGCTACCCTTTTGGGTTTACAGTGATCATCGGATTATTAGGGTTAATGGGGCTAGCGATTAATGCCGCCATTGTTATATTAGCTGAATTAGAAGATTTACCCGAGGCGCGCCAAGGTAATGTTAATTTGATTATCGATACAGTGAGTAGTTGTGGCAGACATATAGGCTCAACAACAGTAACGACCATTGGCGGCTTTTTACCCCTGATCATAGCAGGTGGCGGCTTTTGGCCTCCCTTTGCAATCGCCATAGCTGGCGGAACCCTACTGACCACTATGCTGTCGTTAATTTGGGTACCGGTGATGTATCACTTGTTGATGAAGTCTAATACTAATCGTAATCAATAACTGCCCAGCTATTTATCGTGATTGGTATAAAGCCTGTGTTACGGCATAAACTCTGTTTATCTAACAATAAAGATAAAAAAACCCGCTGATATCAGCGGGTTTTTCATTGTCGATTATAGATACTTAAATAGGTTAGCTTTCGCTATCGCTACGATCCATATTCTCGGTGTTTTCTAACCACAGTGCATTAATAATGCCGAAAGAGCACGCTAGTAATACACCTAAAATCCACGCAAAATACCACATAGATGAATGCTCCTATTAATAAAGTGAAGTTTTGTTGTCTTCAATATGCTTGCGGTTTAAACGACCAAACATTTTGAAGTAAGTCCAAATGGTATAACTTAATACCGTTGGAACAAACACGATGGCAGCAAAGGTCATCACTTCTAAAGTCATTTCACTTGCTGTGGCATCCCACATTGTTAAGCTCACATTAGGCTCTAAAGATGAAGGCATAACGAATGGGAACATTGCTGCACCACAAGTTAAAATTACGCCTGCAACGGCTAACGAGCTAAACAAGAATGCAAAACCACTGCGGTTAAAGCGACTGGCTAAAATAGCCAATACAGGCATAGCTAAACCTAACGCAGGGAACAGCATTGTAAAAGGATACTTGTCGTAGTTAGCTAACCATGCACCCGCTTCAATGGCTACTGTTTTAGTGGTTGGGTTAGATGGGCCTGCTGTATCAATGACTGAAGTAACCACATAACCATCAATACCGTTAGCAAGCCAAACACCTGCTGCAGCAAATAATACCACTAGCAATGCACCACAAATTTGCGTCATGTTGGCAGCACGTACACGTAACTCACCTTCAGTCTTCATTTGTAACCATGCAGCACCTTGCATCATGATCATGCTGACACACACTAAACCAGCAAGTAGTCCGAATGGATTCAACAAGCCAAATAAACCACCGTGGTAAGTCGCACGTAAAAACTCATCAAAGTTAAACGGTACGCCTTGTAGCAAGTTACCAAATGCCACACCGATGATTAACGGAGGAACAAAACCGCCCACAAATAGTGCCCAGTCCCAAGACTTACGCCATTTTGGATCTTCAATTTTCGAACGATAATCAAAGCCAACTGGACGCAAGAACAATGCAAACAATACCAACATCATGGCCACATAAAAGCCCGAGAACGATACTGCATATACCATAGGCCATGCTGCAAATAACGCACCACCGGCGGTGATTAACCAAACTTGGTTACCGTCCCAATGCGGCGCAATGGTGTTAATCATAATACGGCGTTCAGTGTCGTCTTTACCAATAATTGGTAATAACGCACCTACACCCATATCAAAGCCGTCGGTGATGGCAAAGCCAACAAACAGCACACCAATTAATGCCCACCAGATAAATCTTAATACTTCATAATCAAACATAGTTAGGTCCTCTGATTAAGCATCTTGGTTTTCAAAATGGTAGCGTCCGGTCTTCATACTACTAGGGCCAAGACGGGCATATTTGAACATTAAGAACATTTCAATAACCAGTAATACTGAGTAGAACAAGGTAATCGAAATAATACTAAACCATAAGTCAGACGTTGTTAGACTTGAAGCTGACATAAAGGTCGGTAGCACTTCAGAAATCGTCCATGGTTGACGACCATACTCTGCCACAAACCAACCACATTCAATGGCAATCCACGGTAATGGTAAGCCATACAGTGCCGCTTTAAGCACCCACTTTTTCTCTGCAATCTTATGGCGAGTACTTTGCCAGAATGCTGCAGCAAAGATGATTAGCATTAACACACCACAAGCAACCATCACACGGAAAGACCAGAATAGAGGCGCTACATTCGGAATAGAATCTTTAGCAGCTGCTTTAATTTGCTCTTCTGTCGCATCAACAACATTTTCAGTGTAACGCTTCAATAATAAGCCGTAACCTAAGTCACCTTTGGCTAACTCAAAATCTGCACGAAGTTGAGGGTCGTCATTACCAGCACGTAATTGTTCTAATAATGAATAAGCAATCATACCGTTACGAATACGAATCTCATGCTCGTCAACTAAGTCGATAATACCTGTTACTTGCTCGTCAAATGAACGTGTAGCAATAATACCCATTACATATGGAATCTTAATGGCTAAGTCTGTTTCCATGGTTTCTTGATTTGGGAAACCAAAGGCTGTAAATGCTGCTGGAGCAGGCTCAGTGTGCCACTCAGCTTCAATTGCCGCTAACTTAACGCGCTGTACTTCACCTACTTCATAGCCTGACTCATCACCTAATACCATTACTGATAAAATAGCCGCCATACCAAAACTTGCTGCAATAGCAAACGAGCGACGTGCAAACGGTAAATCACGACCTTTTAGGATGTAGTAAGAACTAATGGCTAGAACAAACATTGCACCAGCTACGTAACCAGAAGCCACAGTATGAACAAACTTAACCTGAGCAACTGGGTTGAAAATAACTTCAGCAAAGCTGGTCATTTCCATACGCATGGTTTCATAGTTGAATACCGCACCTACTGGGTTTTGCATCCAACCGTTAGCAACTAAGATCCATAATGCAGACATATTAGACCCTAGGGCAACTAACCAAGTTACCGCTAAATGCTGACGTTTGCTGAATCGATCCCAACCAAAGAAGAACATACCGACTAAGGTAGATTCTAAGAAGAACGCCATTAGGCCTTCAATAGCCAGTGGTGCACCAAAAATATCTCCCACATAATGTGAGAAATAAGACCAGTTAGTACCAAACTGGAATTCCATTGCTAAACCGGTGGTCACACCCAGTGCAAAGTTAATCCCGAATAACTTACCCCAGAATTTAGTCATATCTTTATAGATCTGTTTATCAGTCATCACATAAAGCGATTCCATGATAGCCAGAATAAAGGCTAAACCTAGCGTTAGTGGAACAAATAAAAAGTGGTACATGGCTGTCAGCGCAAACTGCAAACGCGATAGCTCAACAACCTCTTCGATAATCATTGGCGACTCCTTACTTCAGTACAACCAAATACCTAAAGGCAACATTTTTGTTGCCATAAAATGGGGTTTACGTATTTATTTACATACTTTCAATTTACGTTAGCTATATATGTTGCAAAATAGTTAATCATGAAATTGTTAGCATAAATATGCTTTGTATATTTTTTGAGCCAGCAAAGCATAACACTTGTTGCCATGTCTCGCTTTTCTCAAAAACTTGATCTTGCTCACCATATCCATTCGATGTATAAATTTAATTCTGAATATCAGCAACTTATAAATCAAATAAATATAAATACTCTCATTTTATACCACTGAAATTTGAGGTGAATCAATCAAAGCGGCAGCTTTAAATGGGTTTTGAGTAGGTGCGCATATTACCACGCAAGGAATATTGACAACTGGACACTAAAGTGATAGGTGTTTTTTAAAATAAAGTAACAACCTTTAATTTATCGCAACTTAGTCAATAAAAGTGAATAAAGATGCCAAAAAAGCAATCTAACTACATTAACCAATACTTATTTTATTAAACAAAAAAAGACCAAACCCTTTATAAACAACACTTTATACAAGCTGTAACGACAATGAAAACCAATATCCATTAGAAAAACTAATCCTAACTATCATTTTTACTAGTTTGAAGTCTTTATTATTCCCTCGTATCATACCCACATTAAGAAAACGAGCAGCATATGCCAGGGAATCGTTATCTTAAATTTGAGATGATTTTTGTTAATTAAATGACCTGATTTGTAGAGAGATGTTGCCATGACTAAAGTATTCGAAAACGTTGTTAACTTATACAAGCGCGCTTTTGTTGAAATGTACACAGCAAAAGAGTTTAAATAACTCAGCACGCACAGTTTGATGTTTTGTTAGCGCAAAACAGGAAAGCCCCAAGCCAAAAGCTTGGGGCTTTTTTCATGGGCTGTTGTTACGAGTTTAAGACTGCCTATTGACGCTGTAATCAATCAGACTATGTAACCGCTAATAGCACGCATAAAAAAAGCGACCTATTGAAGGTCGCTTTTATATTAAGCCAAATTTGGCTATCGGTGATTAAGTGCTAGCCGATTTTAACTCGTGCATTGCGGAACATACGCATCCACGGGCTATCTTCACCCCACTCTTCTGGGTGCCATGAGTTAGCCACCGTTCTAAATACACGCTCAGGGTGCGGCATCATAATCGTTACCCGGCCATCTGTGGTACAAATACCCGTTAAACCATTAGGCGAGCCATTAGGGTTCAATGGATACTGAGTCGCCACTTGACCATTGCCGTCAACATAACGCAATGCAATGGTGCCTGACGCTTCAGCACTTGCTAAGGCTTGTGCATTTGCAAACTCAGCTAAACCTTCACCGTGAGACACAGCAATTGGCATACGAGAACCCGCCATACCGTCAAAGAATACTGAAGGTGATTCTTGAACTTCAACTAAGCTGAAACGCGCTTCAAAACGCTCTGAGCGGTTACGCACAAAGTGTGGCCAGTGCTCACTACCTGGAATAATTTCCTTTAAGTTAGATAACATCTGACAACCATTACACACACCTAACGCAATGCTTGAGTCACGCTCAAAGAAGCGACTAAACTCATCACGGGCACGGGCATTAAACAGAATAGACTTCGCCCACCCTTCACCTGCGCCAAGTACGTCACCATAAGAGAATCCACCACAAGCCACTAAGCCTTGGAACTCTTCTAAACTAATGCGGCCAGATAAGATGTCTGACATATGAACGTCGCGGCTTTCAAAACCTGCTCGGTCAAATGCTGCGGCCATTTCAATGTGAGAGTTAACACCTTGCTCACGTAGAATAGCCATTTTTGGCGCTGCGCCTTTTAAAATATAAGGTGCAGCAACATCTTCACTAGGGTTGAAGCCTAACTTCACAGTAAGACCAGGTTGATCAGCTTGTTGCTTTAATTCGAACTCTTCTTTAGCACACTCAGGGTTATCACGTAGGGCTTGCATGCGATAAGTGGTTTCTGACCACAAAGTACGAAGTGCTGTACGCGTATCTGCAAAAATAACGCGAGCACCGTCAGTAATACGAATATTGTTATCAGCAGTAATGGTACCCACATTGGTACAAGTCACGCCTTTAGCTTCAAACTGTGCCTTTATAGCAGCAACATCGGCAGCACTAACTTGAATAACTGCACCCAACTCTTCGTTGAATAAACGCTCTAAATCAGTACCAGATAATTCAGCTAAGTTGATATTTAAGCCAGTATTACCAGTAAAGGCCATTTCAACTAGCGTGGTAAATAAACCACCGTCACTGCGGTCGTGATAAGCCATCACCGCTTGATCAGCGACTAGCTGTTGCATAACTTCAAAGAAGCCCGCTAAATTGGCTGTTTTATCTAATGTTGGCGCAACATCACCTAGCTCACTATAAACCTGAGCTAAACATGAACCACCTAAACGGTTTTGGCCATTGCTTAAATCAAGCATTAATAACGCAGTGTCACCTTTGTCTGTGCGAAGCTCAGGAGTAACCGTTTTACGAATATCTTGCACTACACCAAAGGCGGTAATCACTAATGACATAGGTGATGTCACCGTTTTTTGGCTGCCATTTTCTTCCCAAGCAGTTTTCATCGACATTGAGTCTTTGCCTACAGGAATGGTTATGCCAAGCTCAGGACATAAATCTTCACCAATGGCTTTTACTGCTTGATAAAGACCCGCATCTTCTCCCGGGTGACCTGCTGGAGACATCCAGTTAGCCGAAAGCTTAATACGCTTGAATGAACCAATATCGGCGCCGGCAATATTCATAATTGACTCAGCAACGGCCATACGAGCAGATGCATCAAAGTCAAGTAATGCTAATGGCGTGCGCTCGCCCATTGCCATCGCTTCACCACAGTAGCTGTCAAAGCTTGAAGCCGTTACCGCACAGTCAGCAACCGGAACCTGCCAAGGGCCCACTAACTGATCGCGGTTAACTAAACCAGTTACCGAGCGGTCACCAATGGTAATAAGGAATGTTTTATCAGCCACTGTTGGCAAGGTTAAAATACGTTTTACCGCATCGTTAATATCAATTTTAGTTTGATCAAGTGCTGGCGACACCGCTTTAGCGGATACCACATCACGGCTCATTTTAGGTGCTTTACCTAATAAAACCTCTAGTGGTAAATCAATTGGCTTATTGTTGAAGTGGCTGTCTGCAAGGGTTAAATGCATTTCTTCTGTTGCTTCACCTACAACGGCAAATGGCGCACGTTCACGAGCACAAATATCAGCAAATTGTTGTAAGTTTTCAGGCGCTACAGACAATACATAACGTTCTTGAGACTCGTTACACCAAATCTCTAATGGGCTCATACCTGGCTCATCAGACGGTACGTTACGTAAGTTGAACACGCCACCGCGGTCACCATCATTGACTAATTCAGGGAAAGCATTTGATAAACCACCTGCACCCACGTCATGAATAAACTGAATTGGGTTAGCATCACCTAACTGCCAACAACGGTCGATCACTTCCTGACAACGACGTTCCATTTCTGGGTTTTCACGCTGAACAGAAGCAAAGTCTAAGTCTTCACTCGACTGGCCTGACGCCATTGAAGATGCAGCACCACCGCCTAAACCAATATTCATGGCAGGGCCACCAAGTACAATCAGTTTTGCACCGACGGTAATTTCACCCTTTTGTACATGCTCTTCACGGATATTACCTAAACCACCCGCAATCATAATTGGCTTGTGGTAGCCACGCACTTCAACACCGTTATGGCTACACACTTCTTGCTCATAAGTACGGAAGTAACCGGTTAGTGCTGGACGGCCAAATTCGTTGTTGAATGCAGCGCCACCTAATGGGCCTTCAAGCATAATTTCTAATGGCGTAACAATACGTGAAGGCTTGCCATAATCACTTTCCCATGGTTGAACAAAACCAGGAATTTTAAGGTTTGATACCGTAAAGCCAGTTAAACCCGCTTTAGGCTTAGAACCACGACCTGTTGCACCTTCATCACGGATTTCACCACCTGAGCCGGTTGCCGCACCTGGGTACGGACTAATGGCTGTTGGATGGTTGTGAGTTTCAACTTTCATCAACACGTGCATTGGCTCAGTGTGATAGTTATAAACGCCATCTGGATCTGGGAAGAATCGCCCTGCAACAGAACCTGTCATAACCGCCGCATTATCTTTATATGCAGACAGCACGTTGTCTGGGGTTACTTCAAAGGTATTTTTAATCATTTTGAACAATGATTTAGGCTGAACTTCGCCATCAATTGTCCAATCTGCATTAAAAATCTTATGACGACAATGCTCAGAGTTAGCTTGAGCAAACATCATTAACTCGATGTCATTCGGGTTACGATTTAAACGGATAAAGTTTTCAACTAGATAATCAATTTCATCTTCTGCTAACGCCAAACCAAGTTTAACGTTGGCTTCTTCTAAAGCACGGCGGCCTTCAGCAAGAATATTAACACTGGTGAATTGTGCTGGCTCAGTGCGAGCAAATAATACTTCAGCAGATTCGAAGTCAGCTAATACCACTTCCATCATGCGGTCATGTAATAAATCAACTAATTGTTTTTGTTGTTCATTTGACAGCTCTGAAGATTCAACATAATAGGCAATGCCGCGCTCTAAACGAGTCACTTTTGCTAGGCCGCAATTATGAGCAATATCAGTTGCTTTTGAAGACCAAGGCGAAATAGTGCCCGGACGGGGGGTGATAAAGACAACTTGTCCCTGTGGAGTATGCGACTCAATAGCAGGACCGTAAGTTAAGATTCGTTCAAGCTGTACACGCTCATTATCATCTAGTTGTTCAGTTAAATCAGCTAAATGCATGTATTCAGCATAGATGTTAGTCACTGGAAGCGCTGCGTTTTCGCAGGCCTCCATGAGTTTTTGAACTCTAAATGCTGAAAGAGCTGGGGCTCCGCGAATGATTTCCATCACGTCTATTCACCTTATAAATTATATAGGAGGGTCAGAATTGGCGGTATTATAGGGAATTGCACGGTACAAATCACCTGCCATCAGGCTGCAAAACAGTGTTTCCTTTTTGCAAAAATATACCATTGACCTCAGGCGACATTTAACAAGGAAAATATAATATTTATAAGCATAAAACCATCATCAAAAAGTTCAACGACCCCACAATAGGCTAAAACAAAATCGCTCTATTTAAGTTTGCTTCAATCAATATCAACTATACTCAACTTTGTATTTAAAATGGGCTTATTTATGGCCGATAAACACTCAAAAAACACCTAGGCCAACACCACGATTGAGTATTTTTTGACCGCCACTATGTGATTTTGATAACTCCTGTTAAAGTATGCGAAATATTGACAACCACGACGCCTTTAACAACGTTTAAGCTTCTTGCAAAAAAACACTTCGTTTTCAACAAGTTTATTGGAAATTGCTAATTGATAAATATGATTAAACAATTTGCTGCTTTGCTGTTGTTGGTTGCATTATCGGCCTGCCAGCCAAATGAAACACCTCAACCAGAGCAGATTATTTCACCCAGTGCCAAACGCACCGAATTAAAAGTCGGCACACTCTATGGGCCACAAATTTATCTTAACTCGGAAGAGTTGGGTGAATCAGGTTTTGACTATGAAATGGCCAATAAATTTTCAGACTATCTTGGCGTCCCTCTGCGCATGATACCTTTTACCAATCGCAAAGAATTGTTTAACGCTCTAAAATCAGGTGACATAGATATTATTGCCGCTGGTATCGCTAAAACCCCGAACAGATATAAGCAATTTAAACTTGGCCCCACTATGTATAAGGTTAACCAGGTGTTGGTGTATAAAGAAGGGACGCCTGAGCCTAAAGACATAGCCTCACTCCCTGGTGAAATCACGGTAGTGTCAAATTCATCATCGGTATACACCCTTACGCAGCTTCAAAAAAATTACCCTTCGTTAATGTGGAGTCAGGTCGATGATAAAGATTATGAAGACTTATTTGCATTAGTGGCTAAAGGTGAAGTCAACTACACCATTTCTGACTCAAACAGCTTACTAATTAATCAACGCTATTTACCCGAATTGCGCGCAGGTATGATTCTAGATGAAAAAGTGGAAATAGTGTGGTTATTACCGCCCAATGACAGTGATCGTCTTATGAGTAAACTGCTTGCGTTTTGGCACAAAGAGAAACGTGCTGGCACCCTAGAACGTTTAAACGAAAAATATTTTGGCCACGTTAAGCGTTTTGACTATGTAGATACCCGAGCATTTATTCGCGCCATTGATAACGTATTACCAGAATACCGCAGTTTATTTGAAGAATATGCTGGAGAATTAGACTGGCGCAAACTGGCAGCAACCAGTTACCAAGAATCACATTGGAACCCCTCTGCCCGCTCACCTACCGGGGTGCGCGGAATGATGATGCTAACACTGCCAACCGCGGCCTCTGTTGGTGTTAGTAACCGTTTAGATCCCGAACAAAGCATTCGCGGTGGTGCGCAATATCTTAAAGACATGATTAAACGCGTGCCAGAGTCTATTCCCGAAAGCCAACGAATCTGGTTTGCCTTAGCCTCATATAATATTGGCTTAGGTCATGTGGAAGATGCCCGAAGATTAACTCAGTCAATGGGAATGGACCCAAGTGCATGGCGAGACGTTAAAAAAGTATTGCCATTATTGCAACAATCTAAATATTACAAACAAACCCGTTACGGCTATGCCCGAGGCAGTGAAGCAGTACATTATGTTGATAGTATTAGACGTTACTATGACACACTAGTGTGGGTAGATAACCAATCAAAACAACTGATTGAACTGGAAGATGACACCCAAGAGGCCATTGCTGAAACAGAAATGACTCCCGCAGAAGACACCCTTGCGCCACAGGGTTAACACTTGAAGTCATAAGCAACTAAAACTGAAGTAATAAACAATTATCAATCACTCAATAGCAGTACTTAACTGACAAGGAATTACCATGAGAAGGCCATTATCGAATAATATCAGTTCAAGAAGACGAGTGATGTTAAAACAGCAAAAGCGCCGATTGAAAAACAGGCAGTATAGCTATTTTGCTTTTCAATCCACTAATGAGTTAAATAAACTCCTTTAGTGCTAAATAAGACATTTGATTGTTCCGGTCAGTTTCAATCGCCGGAACCTTATTTGTTATTCTTCTATCACTCAAAAAATCAGACAACCAGCAACCTTATTTCGTTTGCATTATAGATGCCTGCTTAGCCGCTTTTTTCTCAGCACGCCGGCGCTTAAAAAAAGCACTCAATTGGCTAGCACATTCAACAGCTAACACTCCTGATGTCACCTCTAGTTGATGATTAAACGTTGGATGCTGCAATAAATTAATCACACTACCTGCGGCACCGGTTTTTAAATCATCTGCACCATATACCACCCGTTTAATGCGGCTATGCACCATAGCTCCTGCGCACATAGCACAAGGTTCTAAAGTGACATATAAGGTGGTGTCTAGCATGCGGTAATTTTCAAGTACCTGTCCAGCTTGCCTAATGCATTCCATCTCAGCATGTGCGGTAGGATCATGATTTAAAATACTTAAATTAAAGCCACTAGCAATAAGCACGTCATCTTGCACTAGCACCGCGCCAACAGGAACTTCCCCCTTCAATTCAGCTTCATGGGCTAATTGCATTGCCAACGTCATCCATTTTTCATCAATGGCACGCTGTTCGCTATCGGTCAGTGGTTGATTAGTGTTGAGTGAAGATTTTTGCATGTTTTTGCTGATATTAAGATAAATTCAAGGTTATTTTAGCAAATAAAAAAAGACGCCGAAGCGTCTTTTGTCAATAAACAACAATTAACGGATTATTCCCATTCAATTGTTGCAGGTGGCTTGCCAGATATATCGTAAACCACACGTGAAATACCATCAATTTCATTGATAATACGATTAGAGACTTTACCTAAGAAATCATAAGGTAAATGCGCCCAATGTGCCGTCATAAAGTCGATAGTTTCTACCGCACGTAACGAGACAACCCAATCATATTTACGGCCATCGCCCATTACACCCACAGAGCGAACAGGTAAGAATACCGTAAAGGCTTGGCTAACCTTGTTGTATAAGTCTGCTTTGTGTAGCTCTTCAATGAAAATAGCATCTGCGCGACGAAGTAAGTCACAATACTCTTTTTTCACTTCACCTAAAACACGTACCCCTAAACCAGGGCCTGGGAACGGATGGCGATAAAGCATGTTGTAAGGTAAGCCTAGCTCTAAACCAATTTTACGCACTTCGTCTTTAAATAATTCACGTAATGGCTCAACTAAGCCTAACTCCATATCGTCTGGCAATCCGCCTACGTTATGGTGCGACTTAATAACATGAGCTTTACCCGTAGCACTACCTGCAGATTCAATAACATCTGGGTAAATTGTGCCTTGGGCTAACCATTTAGCGTTAACGCATTTTTTAGATTCTTCATCAAAAATATCAACGAATACTTTACCAATAATTTTACGTTTTGCTTCTGGTTCAGCTTCGTCAGCTAATGCATCTAAAAAGCGGTTTTCAGCATCAACATGAACAATATTTAGCCCGAAGTGATCACCAAACATCTCTAATACTTGATCAGCTTCGTTTAAGCGTAATAAGCCGTTATCAACAAATACACAGGTTAACTGTTTACCAATAGCGCGGTGTAACAGCATGGCCACAACTGACGAGTCGACACCGCCTGATAAACCAAGAATAACTTCATCATCACCAATTTGTTTTTTCAGGCGCTCGATGGCGTCTTCAATAATTGATGCAGGCTTCCAGTTTGCTTCACAGGCACAAATATCAAGTGCGAAATGCTCAAGCATACGCTTACCTTGGCGAGTGTGTGTCACTTCTGGGTGGAATTGTACGCCGTAGAACTTTTTGTCTTCATTAGCCATTGCAGCAAATGGACAAGTATCAGTTTTAGCCACTGTGACAAAGCCTTCAGGAATAACAGACACTTTGTCACCGTGGCTCATCCATACGTCTAGTAATGGCTTGCCTTCAGCGCTAACAGCATCTTCAATGCTTTTAAATAATGCTGATTCAGTTTGTACTTCTACTTGGGCGTAACCAAACTCACCTTCGCCAATACCTTGAATCACTTTCCCGCCAAGCTGTTCTGACATGGTTTGCATGCCATAACAAATACCTAATACAGGTACGCCAGCATTAAACACATATTCAGGAGCGCGTGGTGAATTATCAGCTGTTACGCTTTCTGGGCCACCGGCTAAAATAATACCATTTGGGGCAAATTCACGAATTTGTGCTTCGCTCACATCCCAAGCCCATAGCTCACAATAAACACCGATTTCACGAATACGGCGGGCAATAAGTTGGGTGTACTGAGATCCAAAATCGAGGATCAGTATCTTATGCTCATGGATATTACTCATGGATTACCTTTAAATAATGGTTGATGCATTCACCTAAACCCAATGTCTAAGCGATGTTTAATCGATAAAATAAGAGCGGCATAAGCCGCCCTCGAAATATATTAAGAACCTGAACGGTAGTTAGGTGCTTCTTTGGTAATGGTCACATCATGTACATGCGACTCACCCATACCCGCTGAAGTCACTTTTACAAACTGCGCTTTTTCATTTAAGTCTTTAACGGTGGCGCAACCAGTTAGCCCCATACATGAACGTAAACCACCCATGTGCTGGTGAATAATTTCTTTTAGTTTACCTTTGTACGGTACGCGACCTTCAATGCCTTCTGGCACTAATTTGTCAGCCGCATTATCACTTTGGAAGTAACGGTCAGATGAACCTTGGCTTTGACCCATAGCACCTAACGAGCCCATGCCACGGTATGACTTGTAAGCACGGCCTTGATAAAGTTCAGTTTCACCAGGCGCTTCGTCAGTACCGGCAAACATTGAACCCGCCATAATGCATGATGCTCCGGCAGCTAACGCTTTAGCTAAGTCACCTGAGAAACGGATACCACCGTCTGCAATAACTGGAATACCTAACGCTTTTACAGCTTCAGCCGCATCAGAAACCGCAGTAATTTGAGGCACACCCACACCAGTTACAATACGGGTTGTACAAATTGAACCAGGGCCAATACCCACTTTAACTGCGTTAACGCCCGCTTCTACTAGCGCTAATGCGCCACTTGCAGTTGCAACGTTACCGCCCACAATTTGTAGATCAGGGTATTTAGCGCGTGTGTCACGAATGCGTTGCAATACGCCTTCTGAATGGCCATGAGAAGAGTCAATTAATAGTACGTCAACACCGGCTTTCACTAGTGCGTCGATACGTTCTTCATTACCCGCACCAGCACCTACAGCGGCACCAACACGTAAACGACCTAACTCATCTTTACAGGCGTTAGGCTTACGCTCGGCTTTTTCGAAATCTTTAACCGTGATTAAGCCTTTTAGTTTGAAGTGATCATCAACAACTAATACTTTTTCAATACGGTTTGAATGCATTAACTTTTGTACTTCGTCTAGCTTAGTCCCTTCTGCAACCGTAATTAAACGATCTTTTGGGGTCATCATGTCAGCAACGTTTTTGCTCCAATCAGTCACAAAACGCACATCACGGCCTGTAATAATACCCACTAATTCGTGTGCATCGTTAACAACGGGATAGCCAGCAAAACCATTACGCTCAGTTAACGCGCGTAAATCAGTTAAGCTAGTAGCTGGGGTAACGGTAACAGGCTGTTGAACAACACCTGCTTCGTAAATTTTAACTTTACGGACTTCTTCGGCTTGTTGCTCAATACTCATATTTTTATGAATAAAACCTAAGCCACCTTCCTGCGCCATTGCAATTGCAAGACGAGATTCGGTTACAGTATCCATAGCAGCAGAAACTAATGGAATATTTAGCTCAATTTTATCGGTTAATCGTGTTTTGAGAACAGCGGTGTTAGGGAGTACGGTCGAGTGGGCAGGAACCAACAACACATCATCAAAGGTTAGTGCATCTTTCAGTAAACGTAACATGGCAACATCTCCCTAGTTAAGTAGGATTTGGGTGAAATATTGCGGCGGGATTATACCTTGCATATTGTGGTTGGTAAATGGAAAATAGGTTTTTATTACCCTTAGAATAAGAACAGTCATGAGTGCCACAAAAAACAATGTTTATACCGTCTCTAAATTGAACGGTGAAGTCAGACAAATTTTAGAAGGGCAGTTGGGCAAAATTTGGCTAAATGGCGAAATTTCAAACTTTTCTTCGCCCTCTTCTGGACACTGGTATCTCACTTTAAAAGATAATTTTTCTCAAATTCGTTGTGCCATGTTTAAAGGCAGAAACCAGTCTGTTCGTTTTCGTCCAGCCAATGGCCAACAGGTGTTAGTTAAAGGGGCTATTAGTGTTTACGAGCCTAGGGGCGATTATCAATTATTAATAGAATCTATGCTGCCCGCAGGTGATGGTTTACTTGCCCAAGAATTTGAAGCATTAAAAATGAAATTGGCCGCTGAAGGACTATTTGCCAACGACACTAAGCGCCCATTACCGAAAAATATTCAAAGAATTGGCGTCATTACCTCTGCCACAGGCGCAGCGCTTCGCGATGTACTGCATGTACTGGCAAGGCGCGACCCCTCCATTGAGGTGGTGGTGTATCCCACTCAAGTTCAAGGCGGTGCAGCTAGCCAATTGATTTGCAATGCGATTCAACAAGCAAACCGTCGCCTTGAAGTAGATGTACTGCTATTAACTCGTGGTGGTGGTTCGCTAGAGGATTTATGGTGCTTTAATAATGAATTGTTAGCTCATGCAATCTATAACAGTGCCATACCTGTAGTCAGTGCCGTTGGCCATGAAGTTGACACCACCATCAGTGATTATGTCGCCGACGTTCGCGCCCCAACGCCTTCAGCAGGAGCCGAGTTATTATCACAAGACAAAGGTAATAAAACCGACAAGCTTATTACCATGACGGCAAGGCTGCAGCAAAGTATGCGTCATTATCAGTTGCATCAACATAGTCGACTAGACTCTTTACAACACCAACTACAGCGCCATGACCCAATTAGACGATTACAGCAGTACGAGCAACGCTTTGATGAGTTACAAATGCGCCTCAACAATGCGCTACAACATCGAATAAGCCGTTTGACTCTGCAACAACAGCAATTAAATAGTCGTTTACAGCAGTGTTCACCGGTTAATCATTTAAAAGTAGAAGGCAATAGACTGACCTTTTTGCAAACTCGCTTTAATGATGCAGCTAAAAGTTATTTCCGCCAAGCCGATGTTCGCTTGCAGCAAGCGGTTCATCACTTAGAAACCGTTAGCCCTCTTTCAACCTTATCCCGCGGGTACTCGATCACTAAACATAATGATAAAGTGCTTACTGACCCTGCTAAAGTGAAAAGTGGCGATGTATTAAAAACCCAGTTAAAACAAGGGGAAGTTATCTCTAAAGTGGTTTAACGTTATGACTTGAACGAGTGAGTCAATGTGGCAAACTCGTTCAAGGAAGCATAAATGGTGTTAATGCTTGATTGAATATAACTGGGAGTGCCAAGTTACTTGCGTAGACACGGCATACCTCTTTTCATCAAGGCCAGTAACAATAACAAGCCTAAAACCCCAATTGATAACCCTCCGGCGGAAACATAACCAACCTCTTCTTCATAATAGATATCTCGGTCACGACTTTGTAAAGGTAACGCGTAAAGTCCATCTGACTCATCAGCACTTAATGTTGCCACCACCTCTGGGTAGCCATATTCATACAAATCAATTAGCACATCGTAATAGTCAGTTTTATAACCTTGAGCCAAGGTGGTAATCACTTCAAAATCATCTTCATCTGACTCACCATAAATAGTGAACACATCTGTAGTGTGGTAATGCTCCCACGGGCCACCATTACGACTTAAATACATTTCGGCATAAACATCAGCGGGGTCATTAACCGTAAAACCATATACATCCGCGTCAAAGGTCACACTAAAAGAATGGTAGTAACCGTCGCCATTAAAATCATCAAATAAGCGACTAAATGCATCATAAATAACAAAGTCTCGGTAGCCTATTCGCGCTTGCACCACATTAGACTGAATGCCTTGTTTAAGTTGAGTGGCCTTAAAATCAGGAGGCGCTATTTCGCCTTGTTGATAGGCCTTAATGCGCTGGTCACGTTCAGTAATCTTGTTAGGCGTATTGATCTGGTTTTGCGGCATTTGTTTAAGCGTTTCAATTTGTTTTTCAATAATTGATGCACTCAGATCTTGCCCATTAAGTTGATTAACAGCATGCCCTTCACTAACAGACAATGGTGGCAGTGTTTTAGATGAAGGCTCAGCTAAAACAGCAGAACTTGTCAGCAATGCAGCATATACACCAAACACTGAGATTGTTAATGTCGCTGTTATTGATTTTGTTAAATAATCCAAATTCATAATCTATCCTTAATGCTTATTGGCTTAACAACATTAAAAAGCATGCAAAATGAATTGAAGCTGAACACGCGCAACAAACGTTCATCAGTAAACATTTTTGTATATGGCTAAAATATTCAGCTTGTATTCAGTTAATGCTGTAGATAATTAACCCCGACTATTTCTATCAAGCAGAGGATCTTTTACACTGACTTAATCGCAATGATAGTGTTTACAGCAAACTACTGAATAAAAGCGCCTTTAATGAAACATATTGACAACCTCTGTAGCGATTTATTGGATAAATAGATGAACTTTATGCAACTCAAATGCTGGGTAATTTTACCTTTGGTCATAATCTGCTGGTTAGGCGTATCCCTACCCAGTTACGGCCAACGTTTCACTATTGATTATGGCCATTCGCAAGTATCACATCCGGGGCCAGGGGCTAAATCAACTAAAAAGCTCGCCATCAAAAGTCCACAACAGGCATCAAGCCGTGCTCAAAGACAATTTGGCGGTAAGGTATTACGAGTACAGTCAAGTCAGGTCAATGGAAACCCCGGTTACAGAGTTAAGTTACTCAGTGATGATGGCGTGGTGTTTTATGCGACTGTTAATGCCGTATCCGGTTCAGTATCAAGGAATTAACTATGCGATTATTGTTAGTTGAAGATGACCTAAGCTTACAAGCCAATCTTGCCGACCACCTAAAACAAGCCAATTATAGTGTTGATGTTGCTTCAGACGGTGAAGATGGCTTATTTCAAGCGTTGGAAACGGCTTTTGACGCGGCGATTATTGATGTTGGCTTACCCAAAATAGACGGCATTAGTTTAATTGAACAACTGCGCGAGCAAGGTGGTGACTATCCCGTACTAATTTTAACTGCACGAGATGGATGGCAAGATAAAGTAAAAGGTCTAGATGCAGGTGCAGATGATTATTTAACTAAACCGTTTCAAGTAGAAGAATTAGTCGCCAGAATAAACGCGCTAATTCGTCGCTCTGCCGGAAAAGCCAGTCCGATTATTATTAACGGGCCACTTCAATTAAATACCCGCACATTAGCCTTAACCATGAATGACCAAGTGGTCACATTAAGTAGTTCAGAATTTAAATTATTTGAATACCTTATGCTGCACCAAGACGAAGTGATCTCTAAGTCGACATTAATTGAACACATTTACGATCAAGATTTTGATCTAGACTCTAATGTTATTGAAGTATTTATTCGTCGCTTACGTAAAAAACTCGACCCCAATAATCACTATCAATTAATTGAAACCTTGCGCGGTCAAGGATATCGCTTGCGTTCACTGAGTGCTGAATAAATGACCCCATCTAAACCTTGGCATCATTCTTTAAAAGCAAGGTTTATTGCCAGCGGTTTGCTGCTTATTATGGTACTGCTACCGGTTATTGGTTTTACTGTTAATCAAGCTTTCGAGCGCCAAATCGCGCTGTCGATAGAAAATCAGCTTAAAGCTTATATGTATAGCGTACTGGCGGTAACAGAAGTTGAAGACAGTCAACTCAATATGCCGCCACATTTGGTGGAAAACCAATTCAACGTTATTGGTTCAGGCTTGTATGCCTTAATCAGTGATCCTAAAGGTAAAATCATTTGGTCTTCTGACTCATTCTTTGACATCAATGCCCCTGAACTTAATAGCCCTAAAGCGGGTGAAAGTTTATTTTATCGCATTAAAATTGACGGCGTAAAACATGTCACTTATAGCTTTACGGTTAGGTTCGCGACAGAAAATCAATTGGTGCCATTAACCATTCACATCATAAAAGATGAATCTGATTATCAGTTTCAGGTTGATGAGTTTAACTCTACTCTGTGGGTATGGATTGGCATCTTGATGCTGGTACTTGTGGTGATCCAAGTCGTTTGGTTAACTTGGACGTTAAAGCCGCTAAACCAGTTCAGTGATGAAATCACTTTAGTCGAACAGGGTAAATTAACAGAGTTAAATCAGTCCTACCCTAAAGAATTGAACCGCGTAGCAAAACAGTTAAACGCTCTACTACATACTGAAAAACAACAACGAAACCGCTACCGAAATGCCCTTGCAGATTTAGCCCACAGCTTAAAAACGCCCCTAGCGGTAATAAAGTCTCAGCCACAACTAAATAAAGACAGCCAAGAACAACTTGATCACATCAACCATATTATTGGTTATCAACTTAAAAAAGCCCAAAGCGTTGGCAGTAATGCATGGCACTTAGGGGTAAACGTGAATGATACTGCTGAAAAACTGGTGCGTACTTTAGGTAAAATTTATCACGATGCCAATAAAGACATCGATTATCAATTGCACATAGATAACCAACAAGCCGCCATTTTTAAAGGCGACAGTGCCGACTTAAGCGAAATGATTGGCAATCTGCTGGATAACGCCTGTAAAGCCGCAAAACATAATGTGTTATTAAGCATATATTCAAACGCAGAGTCTTTAACCATTCAAGTAGAAGATGACGGGGTTGGCTTAACCCAACAACAGCAAGCCTCCATTTTTGAGCGTGGTGCAAGAGCTGACACCTACCAACAAGGTCATGGAATTGGTTTGGCCATTGTTAGCGATATCGTTAATAGTTATCAAGGCAAGCTTCAGGTTGGGCAATCAGCTGAACTTGGAGGCGCAAAGTTTTCAATTATCTTCAGCCAATAATTAACTCTCTGGTCAGCTTTCAGCTTATGTTCATTTTCACCTAGGTATTATCTCGCTATATTCACTCAATGTGTTGGAGA
This sequence comes from Shewanella gaetbuli, assembly GCF_023284065.1. GTDB lineage: Bacteria > Pseudomonadota > Gammaproteobacteria > Enterobacterales > Shewanellaceae > Shewanella > Shewanella gaetbuli. The sequence continues at coordinate 158,083 of NZ_JAKIKP010000002.1, forward strand.
TAATATGCAACCGACCCACTTAATTGCATTACAGCAACAAAACACTTCATGGTTAGCCACGATGAAGAAAGCGGTAGCACGTCCTTTACTGGCACTCATGGCATTAACTCTTTCAAGCTTTATATCATTAGCCTATGTGCCAGAAGCCTTTGCAGAGCAAAACGGCCAACAACAGGTTGAATCTTTGTCTGAGGCTGAATTAGCCCAAGCACTCGCGCCGATAGCTTTATACCCTGACAGCTTGTTAACCCATATATTGATTGCATCGACCTATCCATTAGAAGTGGTTCAAGCTCATCGTTGGTCTAAAAAGCATGACCAATTAGAGACACAAGCCAAAATGGACTTAGCTGAAAAGCAATCTTGGGACCCTAGCGTGATCGCGCTGACCGCTTTCCCAACGGTATTAGAGAAATTAAGCGATGACTTGGAATGGACACAAAACCTAGGAGATGCCTTTTTAGAGGATGAAGAAACGGTGTTGGCAATGGTGCAAACCTTACGCCATGAAGCTGATAATGCTAACAGCCTAGATGACATGGAAAACATGAAAGTCACTAAAGTTGAAAAGCAAATTATTATCGAACCCGCACAGCCTGAAATCGTCTACGTGCCCTACTATGATACCCGTGTCGTTTATGGTGGCTGGCGCTGGCACGCTTATCCTCCCGTATATTGGTACACCCGTCCGGTATATGGTTTTCATCGCCCAATATTTTGGGGGCCACGAGTTCACATTAGCTTTAATTACTTTTTCGGCTCTGTGCACTGGTCACATCGCCGCATTGTGGTCATAAATCATCGTCACAGCCACTATTATAAGGCACCACGTAAAATAGCTTATAGTAGCGGTGCACAACGTTGGAAACATAAACCAGCGCATCGTCATGGGGTTGCATACCGTAACAAAGCGGTTAGCAAACGTTACAATACTCCCAATAGACATAAGCATCAGTTAACGCGAGATGTGCAACGTGACCATAATAAACATAATTTATCGACCCAGGTTAGGCCGGTAAATAAAGGCTTGCATCAGTCACCGAAAGATAAAAGTCGTGACAAAAGCAATTACAGCAACAACCGTATGGCGCCTAATAAGCCATCGGTTAGCAAACCGGATCGCGTTAGTTCTGACCGTGCAAGACCGGATAGAAGTAAAGAGTTAACCAGACCGAGTAATAACACGCGTCCGGTACAACAACCTAAAGTACAGTCTCATTTGCAACGTGATGTTCATAGCAACAGCCGCCAACGAGACATTAAACCAAACCGTATGAGTAACGGACAAAATAAAAGCTATGATCGGGCAGCAATATCAAGACCCAGTGTGAATAAGCCATCTAATCATGCAAGAAACGCTAATCAGATTAGAAGTTCAAACCAGGTTAGACACTCTAGTCATGCTAGGCCGTCAAACACCGTTCGTCAGCCGCAGCAAAGAGTGGCACCTACAAGGTCATCCCATTCAAATAATGCTAGAAGTCGTGGAATAGAGCGGTAAATCTAATGATAGAAATTTGATAACAAAAAAGGATCTAACCATGTTAGATCCTTTTTTATTTTAAGCTGATGTTAGCGATAAAGATTATTTTTTACGGTCGCGAACATGACTTGCCATACGCTTGCGGCGACGCTCTTGGCTTAGGGTAAGTTTTTCACCTTTACCTTCAAACGGGTTCGCCCCTTCATGGAAACGCAACTGAATTGGAGTACCGACCACGTTTAACGAACGACGGAAGTAATTCATCATATAGCGCTTATATGAATCAGGAAGTTTACTTACCTGATTACCATGCACGACAACAATCGGTGGGTTATACCCGCCAGCGTGAGCGTATTTTAATTTCACACGACGGCCGTTAACCAATGGTGGTTGGTGATCATCTTGAGACATTTGCATAATACGAGTCAGCATTGAAGTGCTTACGCGACGAGTCGCACTGTCATACGCTTCTTCAATAGATTCGTATAAATGACCGACACCCGTACCATGAAGCGCTGAAATAAAGTGAATTCGAGCAAAGTCGATAAACCCTAAACGACGGTCTAACTCGCTTTTAACGCGATCTTTAACCCCTTGGTCAATACCGTCCCACTTATTCACCGCAATCACTAAAGCACGACCGGCATTTAACGCAAAACCTAATAGACCCAGATCTTGTTCAGCAATACCTTCACGGGCATCAATAATTAACAACACCACATTGGCATCTTCAACGGCTTTTAAGGTTTTAATGACCGAGAATTTCTCAATCACTTCATGAACCTTACTACGACGACGCACACCTGCGGTATCAATTAAGATATATTCGCGACCTTCACGTTCCATTGGAATATAAATACTGTCACGAGTCGTACCTGGCTCATCGTAAACTACAACCCTTTCTTCACCTAAAATGCGGTTAGTCAGTGTTGATTTACCAACATTAGGCTTACCAATAATTGCCAACTTGATTGGCAGGCTTTGTAAACGGGCTTGCTCAGCTTCGGCTTCTTCTTCGGTGTATTCGCGTTCATCAACCGCGTCTTTATCTTCTTCATCACGCTCAATACCCATAGCTTCTGCATAAGGAGTTAATGCGTAATCAATCATATTGGTCACACCGCGACCTTGCGCTGCAGCCATTTGGTAAACTTCGCCTAAACCTAATGACCAAAACTCTGCACAAGCTGAGTCAGCATCAATACCGTCAACCTTGTTAGCTACTACAAAAGTCACTTTGTCACGGCTACGAAGATGTTGGGCAATCGCTTGGTCTGCGGCGGTTAAGCCAGCACGAGCGTCAGTTAAAAATAATACGACATCCGCTTCTTCAATGGCGGCAAGAGATTGCTCAGCCATTTTGGTTTCAATCCCTTCTTCTGTGCCATCAATACCACCGGTATCAACAACAATGAATTCATAGCCAGCTAAAAAAGCACGACCATATTTACGGTCACGTGTTAAGCCTGGAAAATCAGCGACTAATGCATCACGAGTACGTGTTAGACGATTAAATAACGTCGATTTACCGACATTGGGTCGCCCAACAAGGGCCACTACAGGGATCATGGTTTTGCCTCTAAAAAACATCTCAATAAAAAGCCCCCGGAAAGCTTCCAGGGGCTCTAATAAGGTACATTATACCTTATTGTATAGAAATTGCTGCAGGGTTATTCGTCTGCAGCAACGTCTGATTCTTGCTCACTATTGTTTTCAGCTAAAGCAACAATAGAAAGTTCGCCATTACGGCCTTGTAAGTAGATTTTATCATCAACCACTAATGGTTGGCTATATAAGCCGTCGCTATCAACTTCTACTCGACCGACAATTTTACCATCTTCACGGTCTAGCACATGTAAGTAACCTTCAAAGTCACCCACAATGATATATTGACCTAAAATGGCAGGAGAAGTCAGATCACGATTTTTAAGCTCAGTATTAGACCATAGCTCTAGTCCATTACGGCGGTCTACCGCATAAATACGGCTGTGATCGTCAACTAAATATAAACTAATGCCCGCATGAGCTAACTCATTGAAACTCGAATACTTACGCGACCAAATGATTCGTCCGCTTCTTAATTCCATTGACGCTAAGTTACCATTGTAACTTGCAGCATAAAGGTTCTCACCTAAAATAAGCGGCTTCATATCCACATCGGCCATACGAGTAAACTCGTTTCCGCCTGTTGGGGTATAGATTGCCTGTTCCCATGCAACTTGACCGTTATTTTTAACCACCACAGCAACCTTGCCGTCTGCTGTTCCTAAGAAAAACCCACCAGCTTCATAAGCTGCAGAGCCTGTTCCACGTAAGGTTAAGTTTGGCAGTTGCATTTCATAGGTCCACAGCTTTTCACCTGTGTCGATATTAAATGCTTCAAAAGCCCCTTTACTAGAATTAACCGCAACCACATCTTCTGCAACTGTCGGTTCAGACAACAATTCGCCGTTAGCTTCTGCAGTCCATAAAATCTCACCGGTTTTTTCATCAAGTGCGACTAATAAACCCGACTCTCCACCCACAAATACTTTGTTACGAGCGGCGGTGACACCTGCAGCTAAGTTTATGCCTTTAGTTTTTGTTTTAAGATAATCTTTTAGCTCATGTTGAAAGTTTGTATGCCATACACGCTCTAATGTTTTTTCATCATAAGCACTAACATGACCTTCGCGATCAGCGACATATATTTTGCCGTAGCGAATTGCAGGTCTTAGTTGGGAATAATACTCGCCAACACCTTTGCCTACATTTTCGCTCCAAACCACTTCAGGAAACACAGTAGCTTGTATTTCTGCTAACTCACTAACAGGCTCATCTTCAACATCACTAGATGAACATCCTGATATAACGGCTATCGCTAAGCCAGCGGTAAGCAGATTTTTGCACCATAACTTCATTGGCTAATTCCTTATGCCTTGTTTAGGTTATCTAACTTCATTGTTAATGCTGGGTTAGTTAACGCACCGCCATTATCAATTGCGGTTTGATATGCTTGCTTTGCTAATTCTAAATCACCTTGACGCACTAAAAAGTCACCTTTCAACTCTTCTTTTTGTGACTTAAAAGCATCATCAGTAACGGTATCTAGCGTTTTTAATGCAGTACCCACATTGCCTTGCTCAGCTTGTAAACGAGCCAAACGAATGGTTGCTATCGTTTCAACACCCGCACCTGGCTTAGCAGCAATAATGCGTTTATATGCATCTTTGGCTTTGTCGATATCACCCGCTTCAACGGCCGCTTTTGCGGTCAGTAATTCTAATAGCGCTTGATAGCCTGCTTGATCATGCTCTTTTACAAAAGACTCCGCGCCTTCTAAAAATACAGCAGGGTTATCAGCATTAGCAGTAAGTTGGTCATATGACTCAGACGCTTGCTCTGACGAGGCTATTTTCATGTCAGAATAAGTATTCCAACCATATAAACCGCCTAAACCTACTACAGCACCAATCACAATTGATGTGCCGTAATCTTTCCAGAACTGCTTAATAGCATCTACTTGTTGTTCTTCTGTGCTATAAATTTCCACGCGCACTTCCCCTTTATTAAATCAGTTCTGCAATTTTAGTTACCAACTCTTCACGGGTAACTAATTGTTGTTCGTTGTTATTTCTTAATGGTTTAATCGCTACTTGATTATTGGCAATTTCATTTTCACCAATAATTAACGCAAACTGTGCACCGCTTTTATCAGCACGTTTCATCTGCTTTTTAAAGTTGCCGCCACCACAATGACTCATGACTTTAAGCGTTGGACACTGCTGACGCAACTCCTGAGCGATTTTTATTGCTTCAACTAGGCATTTATCACCCATTGCAGTGACATAAACATCCACTTCAGGGGCAATATCGTCATTAAGCGCTAGGGTTTCAAGCATTAAAACAATGCGTTCAATCCCCATGGCAAATCCGACAGCCGGAGTATCTTTCCCGCCAAGTTGACCAACTAGACCGTCATAGCGACCACCAGCAAGTACAGTGCCTTGAGAGCCTAAACTACTTGTAACCCACTCAAAAACGGTACGATTATAGTAATCTAACCCGCGAACAAGTCGTGGGTTAATGGTGTATTTGATACCAACAGCATCTAAGAGTTCACATAAAGTTGAAAAATGTGTTTTCGACTCTTCGCCTAAATAATCCATCAATGCTGGAGCATTCGCTAGCAACGATTGTACATTTTGATCTTTTGAATCTAAAACCCGTAATGGATTAGTGTACATACGACGCTTGCTGTCTTCATCAAGCTGGTCTTGATGCTGCTCTAAAAAGGCAATTAATGCATCACGATAAGCCGCACGTTCAGCGGGATCACCTAAGGTATTTAGCTCTAATGAAACGTGTTCTTCAATACCTAATTGTTGCCATAATCTTGCAGACAGCATTAACACTTCTGCGTCGATATCAGCACTGCCGATACCATAGATTTCAACACCAAATTGGTGGAATTGACGGTAACGCCCTTTTTGCGGACGCTCGTGACGGAACATCGGCCCCATATACCATAAACGTTGCTCTTGATTATAAAGCAAGCCATGTTCATTACCCGCACGAACCGTTGATGCCGTACCTTCTGGTCTTAGGGTTAAACTGTCGCCGTTACGATCTTCAAAAGTATACATTTCCTTCTCAACAATATCGGTGACTTCACCAATAGAGCGCTTAAAAAGGTCAGTACTTTCCACTATTGGAGTGCGTATTTCGCTATAACCAAATGCACTCACAGAAGAGCGGATAATCGCTTCTACTTTCTGCCATACAGGGCTTTGGGCTGGTAGAAGATCATTCATACCACGAATTGCTTGGATTTGTTTTGCCACAGGTAACTCGTCCGTTATATTGCCTGGCTGATCATGTTAGAACGCCAATAAAAAACATCGCCCGTGCTGCATACCTTAAAAAGTAAGCTTGTTAGCACAGGCACAAAATTATTCAGTTTTATCACTAATGTCGATACGGTTGGCCATTAAACTGGCTTTAGCGCGGATTTTAGCTTCTAAAGAATCGACAATGTTGTCGTTGTCAAAACGCTCTTTTTGACGAACACCATCGTCATAATAACCACTTTTACGATTACCACCAGTAAGCCCAATTTGAGAAACTAATGCTTCTCCAGGGCCATTCACTACACAGCCAATAATCGACACATCCATAGCGGTAGTAACATCTTCTAAGCGACGCTCTAATTCATTTACAGTTGCAATGACATCAAACTCTTGGCGCGAACATGATGGACAAGCAATAAAGTTGATACCACGACTTCTAATGCGTAATGATTTTAAAATATCAAAACCGACTTTAATTTCTTCAACAGGATCTGCTGCTAAAGAAATACGCAATGTATCACCAATACCTTCAGCCAATAACATGCCTAATCCCACTGCAGATTTCACTGAGCCAGAGCGCATTCCACCCGCTTCAGTAATCCCTAAGTGTAAAGGCTGTTGAATTTGCTTGGCTAATAAACGATAAGATTCAACCGCTAAAAATACATCAGATGCCTTTACGCTCACTTTAAATTGGTCAAAGTTAAGGCGGTCTAAAATATCCACATGACGCATGGCTGATTCAAGTAATGCTTCAGGTGTCGGCTCACGGTATTTGTCCATTAAATCTTTTTCTAATGAACCACCATTAACCCCAATACGAATGGGAATATTTTTATCACGAGCGCAATCAACTACGCTACGAATGCGATCTTCATTACCAATATTGCCTGGGTTAATACGTAAACAATCTGCACCGTACTCAGCCACTTTTAGGGCAATGCGGTAATCAAAGTGAATATCGGCCACTAAAGGCACATTGACTTGCTGCTTGATTAATTTAAAAGCTTCAGCCGAATCCATTGTGGGCACAGAGACTCTAACAATATCTGCGCCAACGTTTTCTAGCGCCTTAATCTGCGCAACTGTTGCGGCCACATCACTCGTTTTAGTATTGGTCATCGACTGCACAGCAATCGGTGCGCCATCACCAATTGGAACATTACCAACATAAATACGTGTTGAAGGTCGACGGATAATGGGAGATTCGTTATACATACAAAGTTGCTCTACTAAAATTCATCAAATGGAGTCTATTAAACTTATTCTATCAAACTCAACCACAGTTAAAACTTCTATTAACGCTAAATGCGATGCTAATTAGTTATCTTCTGATAACGTCAGTCTAGCCACTCGACCTTCGCCATATTGTGACATGTTAACCGGCTCACCATTAAAGCTCAGTGTAACAGCTTGTGGTGCACCAATAATTAACTTAAACGGTGCTTGTCCAGATGCTTCAAACTGATGACCTGCTTTTTTCACCCCATCAGCCAATACCTTCCCCGTTACATCAACAACATTAATCCAGCAATCAGCAGTAAACGACATAGACACTTGAGAATATGTCGCTTGAGCGTCTGTAGACGTCAATGAAGTTGGCTCAGTCGAAACCGCCACGACCTCGTTTACAGGGGTTGCTGACTCATTAGCAAGGTTAGATGAATCACCGTCGATAGCGTTATCATCAATGGTTTCAGTAGGCTTCGTTAACCTCTCATCAGCCGGAGTCGATTCAACCTCTACCTCAGTCAACGAAGTTGGCTGAGTATTGAGCGTTTCTGAACCGTTATAAACCTGAGGAGTAACACTGTAATCAAGCGTTTCATCGGCCTGCATTTCTTCAACAGTAGGCAAAGCAAAATTTGAATGAGTCAATAATTCTGATTTTTGCACCCACCATAACACCAACATAGCAACCAAAATAAAGCCAATAACATAGGTCACCAAATTAAGTCGGCTATCCCTTGCTTGTCGGGTTGTTTTACGAGAAAAACTTTGCATGGTGGGTGGAACATGCTCAGGAATTTGCTGATTAAGACACAAGGCAATCGCATCAACATCAGCTTCAACATAACGAGCATAATTTTTAATATAGCCTCGGGCATAAGTATTCGAGGCAATATTGTCGAAGTTATCTGCTTCAATGTCGGTTAAAACCGTTGGGCGCAAATGTAAATGGAGCGCAACGGATTCTATAGTAATGCCTTTGTTTTCACGCGCAGTGCGAAGTATTGCACCCACGGTAGCAATATTATTTAAATCGTTTGTTGTCTCAGATATTTGTTCTTCTAATTGTTCTTTTGTCATTAATGCAAGTTAGCTCTATATTCTTTGGCTTGAGGCGATGCAGGAAACTTAGCAATTAATTTGATGCCAAAATTCTTCATTGCATCAAAGTTACCAAGATTCTGCTCTATTTCTATCCCTAAGGCTAAGCTCTCAGCAGTTTCATTCGCAACGCTGTGATATTTCTCCAGCATGTTACGAGCACTTACATAGTCAGACGACTCCATATCTAACTCTGTTAATCCAATCAAGGTATTGGCACGACGTGAGTCATATTTTAATGCCATATTAAAGTAGTGACGGGCTTTATCCAAATTACCCGCATTTTTACTACATACCCCTAAATTCTCATAGCTTGATGCTGTGCGAGTATATTTAGGTGTTTCAATGGCGTCTAACAGCATCGCTTCAGACTCAGCGTATTTTTTTTGCTGACACAAAAAAACACCAAAGTTATTTTTTGCATCGCCTGTAGCATCGTTGGTGTTAATCGCATTACGATACGACTGTTCGGTTCGTTCTAAGTCACCTACGGTTTGATAAAAATATGCCATTGCGACATGAACTTCACTCAAGTCCGGTGCAAATTCTACTGCTTTATCTAAATTATATTTAGCTTGCTCGCCATTACCTCTACGCAAATAAGTTAGCCCTAATTGCATACGTTCTCGAGCCGCAGAATGTTTATTTATATCGCGCTGAGCAACCGGAATATCAGTACCTGTGTAAGTTCGCTCGGTGACACAGCCTGTTAACGTAAAACCTATTACTCCCACTAAGAGTAAGTAAGGTATTCCTTGCTTCATGTTGTTAGCCTATTTTTTTTGCAAACAAAGAGTTAGTCCATTGTGACTGAAATCTGATTTTGTTGCATTTGTTTTTTTGCTAAACGTTTAGTGCGATCACGGATATCACCAGCAAGTTGACCACAAGCAGCGTCAATATCGTCACCGCGAGTTTTACGTACAATCACCGTTAACCCGTATTCCATCAGGACTTTTGAAAAACGATCAATACGTGAATTAGAAGAACGACCATAAGGTGAACCTGGGTAAGGATTAAATGGGATCAGATTCACTTTACAAGGTGTATCTTTCATTAGCTTAGCTAATTCATGTGCTTGGTCAGTACTGTCGTTGATGTGATCTAGCATCACATACTCCACAGTAACACGGCCACGGTTAGCATTTGACTTAGCAATGTAGCGACGAATCCCCGCTAAAAACTCTTCCAATGGATATTTTTTATTGACCGGAACCAACACATCACGTAGCTCATCATTTGGCGCATGAATACTCACAGCTAAAGCCACATCTAACGCATCACCAAATTTATCTAAAGCAGGTACAACACCTGAAGTAGAAAGCGTGACGCGGCGTTTAGATAAAGAAAAACCAAAATCATCTAACATGATATCAATCGCAGGAATGACATTCGCTAAGTTAAGCAATGGTTCACCCATGCCCATCATAACCACGTTAGTTACAGGTCTGTCACCAGTGGCTTTTTGAAAGCCTAAGAACTGCGACACACGCCAAATTTGCCCTACAATTTCAGATACGGTCAAATTACGGTTAAAACCCTGTTGTGCGGTTGAGCAAAAGGTACACTCTAAAGCACAGCCAACTTGTGATGATACACACAATGTTGCACGGTCATCTTCTGGAATATAAACCGTTTCAACTTCTTGGCCACTGCCCACATTAATCGCAAACTTAATGGTGCCATCTTGAGACTTTTGATAGCTTGAAATTTCAGGCGCAACAATTTCACACTTAGCCGCGAGCTTGGCTCTTAGTGTCTTGTTGATGTTAGTCATCTGTTCGAAGTCACTGTAACCAAAGTGATAAATCCACTTCATTAATTGATCTGCACGAAAAGGCTTTTCACCTAACTCGGTAAACAGCGCACGTAACCCTTTTCTATCCAAATCTAATAAATTAATTTTCTTTTCACTCATTCGCCTAACCTCAAACACCTAAAACCTGCAACAGGGCGGCGAATTATACAGGTCGAGTCACGTTTTAGCCAGTATATCCGCAATTGATAATATGATAATATCCGCTCAGGCAATATTGCCTGCAACGAGGAAGTTTCACCCACCTTTATGTTAACTTTGATAGTTATTGTATTTTTCGCTATTGCGATATCATTTTTATGCAGTGTTTTTGAAGCCGTATTGCTTTCTGTAACCCCTAGTTACATTGAAAATCTACGCGAGACCAACCCTAAAATTGCCGCATTACTCGACAAGCAAAAACAAAATGTTGAGTCCCCTTTAGTGTCTATTTTAACCCTAAATACAATTTCGCATACTGTCGGTGCTGCCGTTGCGGGTGCACAAGCTGCTGTGGTATTTGGCAGTGAAATGCTGGGCGTGTTCTCAGCCGTGCTCACTTTCTTAATCTTATTTTTCTCAGAAATCATTCCAAAAACCTTAGGGGCAAACCACTGGCGTAAACTAGCGCCTACGGTTTCGGTATGCTTATACTGGATGGAAAAAGCCACTAAGCCGCTGATTTGGATGTCACAAAAAGTCACCAAACTATTAGGGGAAGGCGATAAAGGCCAATATATTCGTCAAGAATTAAGTGCCATGACCAAACTAGGCAAAGACAATGGTGAGTTAGGTGAGCAAGAGTCACAAATTTTGACCCAAATGCTCTCTGTAAAAGACATGTATGTAACCGATATTATGACCCCTCGCACGGTTATATTTAAACTCCCTATTAATGTCAGTCATGAAGAGTTTATTGAAAAGTATCTCTCAAGCCCGTTTACCCGTATCCCAGTTTACGAAAATGATAGGGATAACATTATTGGCTATGTCAATCGAAACGACATCTTGTTATCTACCAGACAAAAGCCTAATGCTGAAATTGGCGACCATTTAAAAAGCTTATTGGTTGTGCCGTCATCGGTAAAAGTGTTGCCACTGTTTCAGATGATGATTAAACGTAATGTTAAAATGGCCTTAGTGGTAGATGAATATGGCTCAGGTATTGGTATTGTGACCATTGAAGATATTATTGAAACCCTTATTGGGCTTGAAATTGTAGACTCAAAAGACTTAGCGCCAGATATGCAGGCACTTGCTCGAAAGCTATGGCAACGCCGAATTAAAAATAAAGGTTTAGTATTATCGGATGATGGCGAAATAAATTAATTCTTCTCGTCATACTCCCGCTCAATATAGCCCTAGTGTTTACACTAGGGCTATATTTTTACATGAATGTCATTCGAATCAATATCGCCGTGATACATTAGCAATGGCTAACGCAAAAATGTTAGCATATGAGCATTCAACCGAGGAAAATATGTCAAATTCTTATCGTTTATCAATCGCTCATATCAATGACACCCACTCAAATTTTGAACCCACTCAAGTTAAGTTTAGCCTTTTAGAACAAGGTCAAACATATCAGTTATCAACTCGAAGTGGTGGCTATGCGCGTTTAGGGTATCAAATTAATCAAGCTCGCCAGCAAGCAAAACAACAGCAAAAGCCTTTTTTGTTTCTTCATGGTGGTGACAGTTTTCAAGGCACGTTATATTTTCGCGAGTTCCAAGGTCAAGCCAATTCACATTTACTAAACTTGCTCAGCCCAGATGCAATGGTGCTGGGGAATCATGAAATTGATGCAGGTAATAGCCCAGTAAAAGCCTTTTTAAATCGTATTGAGTTCCCTTTACTTGCAGGGAATATGGATTTAAGCCAAGAAGATGAAACCAAGCAAAGTAAATTGCGTGATCATCCACAGCTATTAGATTATTGCGTCAAAGACCAAATTGCCAAACCACTTATCAAGCCTTTTTATGACACCCATATGGCCATCATTGGTATCACCCTTGACCAAATGCCGTTAATTGCTCGGCCCGATCCTGATACATTATTTGTTAATGCCATTGAAACCACAAAACGCACTATTGCAGCATTACACAAACAAGGGATAAAACACATTATTGTGTTAAGTCACTTAGGCTTAGACCAAGATAAAGAGTTAGCTGAAAAAGTCGATGGCATTAGCGCTATCATTGGTGGTCACTCCCACACCTTACAAGGCCAATTTGCTGATATTGGCTTATCAGATATGCCCTATGGTGAAACGGTTAACAACACGCCCATATTCCATGCAGGAAAATATGCTGAAACTCTTGGCTTAGTGGAATTAACCTTAGATGAAAACGGTAGGGTGAGCCACTTTGATGGCGATAACTTTTTCATGTTAGACGACACCATTGATGTCACTTGTGATAATGAAGCCAATATTGCAGAGCCGCTTAAAATAGCGCTATGTCAAAAGCTAGCCCAACATAAAAATATGCTGGGCAGTCAGCAAGATGACAACATTGATGCCGTGATAGCAAGCCAATATCGCCCTGCGCTAATCGCTTTAGAAAATCAAATACTGGCTCATATTCCTAAAGATTTTGTTCATACACGCTTACCCAGTAAACACTTTCCCCATGGCAGCGAAATTGCCCCTTGGGTGAGTAGAAGTATGTTTAAAGCCACTCAGCCACATGAACCGAAATTAGATTTTGCGCTACATAATGCTGGCGGAGTTAGGCAGTCTTTAAACAAGGGACAACTATCTGTTGCTGATGTATTAGGCCGCATATTGCCCTTTGAACTGCCTTTAGTGACTTACCAAATTCAAGGTAAGTATATCGTTGAAATGCTGGAATCAGCCATTAATGCCGCAACGAACAATGGCGTAATAGGTACCGGGGCAGGTAGCTTCCCCTACCCTTATGGTATTCGTTATAGCTATGATGGTAAGCAAGCTTCGGGGCAACGAATAGTCAATATTGAAGTGTATCAACAAGAGCAGTGGCAGCCACTACATCCTGAGCAATTATATATTGGCGTATCAAGTGCCTATACCGCATCTGGCAGAGAAGGCTATGACGCCATTTTAAAAGCAATTTGGCAGCAACCTATTGCCAACAAAACCTTACCAGAAGCATTTATAGATTTTGTTAATCAATACGGCTATAAAATTGGTCAACAGCAAATTTTAAATATTAATTACATTAGCCATCGTTAATCTTAGGTATTGATCACAGACGAGAAATCTTCCCCGTGCTTAAATGCCCTCATTATTGAGTTCAATTAAGGAAATACTAATGAAAAACAAATTAATTAAATTATTCGCTGCTGCAACACTGGCATTAGGTGTATCTTCAGCTTGGGCTCAAGGCGTGATCCACCAAGGTGAAGTGATTGACACCATGAATGGCGGTGGATACACATATGTGCAAGTTAAAGAAGCTGACAAAACATTTTGGGCTGCCGGTCCACAAGTTGAAGTGGCAAAAGGTGACAAAGTAGAAATGACTGAGCAAATGTGGATGTCTGACTTTAAAAGCTCTAGCTTGAACCGCACATTTGATAAAATTATGTTTGTTGGCCATATTGCTAAAAAATAATTTTTAGTCGCTAAACAACACAAAAAAGGCTAATTTAACAAGTTCAAACTTAAATAATTAGCCTTTTTTATATCTCAGCTAAAAGGACATTTTGATCATTAACATGACAGGGTTACCGGTTAAAGTTATTGAGTTTCACCCAATACACGCCAAAGAAATCAGCCAGCTGTTTCATTTAGCGGTCCAAGCTATAAACCACCCTCGTTACAACCAAGCTAAAAAAGATGCTTGGTCAGCAAAGCCACGTTCGCAAAAACATTGGCAACTAAAATATAAACGCCATAAAGCTTGGGTAGCACAAGATCATGCTCATAATATTATTGGCTTTATAGGGTTAGAAACTGATTTTACCCATCAAGGGTATATCAATGCCTTATATGTTCACCCCAATTATCAGCATCAAGGTGTGGCAAGCCAGTTACTCACTTCCGTAACCCAATGGGCCAAGCAGCAACAATACCCACAACTTTCTGTCGATGCCTCTTACCTTTCGAAACCCTTATTTGAAAAACACGGCTTTAAAAATCAGCGCTCAATAATACAAATCACCAAACAACAATCTTTAGCGGCTTTTACCTTATCAAAAACACTAGCTGCCTTTGTTCAATAAAGGTTGCAACATTTCTTCTAAGCCATTGAGCTTTACTTCATACATTAACGCTAATTGCTCGCCGAGTTTACCTTCCGGAAATCCCTTGCTATGAAACCACACCAAATAAGGCTCTGGTAACTCGAGTAACTTACGCCCTGCATACTTACCAAAAGGCATTGTTTGGTTAATCGCTTCAACTAACAATTGATGATTCATTCTTTTAACCTTATAAAACAGTGGCTTTTACTTATACCAATTTGAAATAAAAAACACTAAAACAAAACATTTAGATTATATCAAAACAATTCTAACCTGTCCTACAGCAGCGTCACTTGGCCATCAAACCGACAAAAATAAATTTAACCATTTAATAACATTAATATTTTTAACATAAAGCGCTTATCACTTCTCTGTGGTCAATTTTTTGCCACTATAGCCAAAAGCGTCAACAAACCAACAGGGTGACAATTATAAAAAAGTGTCAAAAATCAGCTAATTGACGAAGTCTCACCTCAAGATTACAGTAATAATATATAACTCATTATGAGGTGAATTAGATGATAATTTTAGTTGGTGGCGAAAAAGGTGGCAGCGGTAAAAGTTGCTTAGCACAAAACATCGCTGTATTTCTCACAAAAGAAACTGATGCCAGTGTCATAATGGTTGATTGTGATCCACAGCGAACCACATCAGATTGGATACAAGCCCGAAATAACAATCCTGACTTACCGGCCATTAATTGCGTACAGCTATATGGTAAAATTCGTAATGATTTACTAAGCCTTGAGCAACACTATGACTACGTTATTGTTGACTGTGGCGGCCAAGACAACCTGGCATTACGCGCTTCAATGTCGGTGGCTTCTCACGTGTTAATGCCTTTAAGACCAAAGCGCAGAGATTTGAAAACCGTTAGCCACATGGATGATATCGTCTCAACATGTATGATGATCAACCCTAAAATGCGCGCTTCTTTTGTCATAACTCAATGTCCAAATTTACCCAACCAAGCCAATCGCATTTTAGAAGCGAAAGATGTTTGCCGCACTTACGATATTAATGTGTTAGATGCCATTAACTACAGCAGAAACATTTACGACGACAGTGAAGAGTCTGGTCTATCTGTTTTTGAAATTGAACCCAACGGCAAAGCAGCACAAGAAATGCGTGCAATAGCCTGTGAGTTATTCCAAGCCAAAGATGCTAAGCAAGTTAAAGAACAACGTTTATCGCCACAAAATGTCACTACATTGAGGGGGAACTATGGGTCTGGCAGATCTCAAGAAAAACGCCACGTCATGTGATAACCAGTTTAGCAAGCAAATGTCGGTAGATGAGTTTATCGAAACGGCAAGCTTATATGCCCTTGGCAAAACCCATGAGTTTGATAATGCCAATAATGGTACTAATGTGGTCGATTTTATTAACCGCCTGAGTAAGCAAAAGGCGGAGGCGAATATTGCTGTTGAACAAAGTAATGCTCCCTTTAGACGAGCCACATTTACGTTGAGCGAGCAAGCAATTAGCCAACTTGGGCAATTTAGCCAACAAAGTAAATTAGCTAAATCAAAGTTAATCAGGCATTTAATCAACGAGCATCATCAGTTGACGGAACAAGAAAAACAAACTCTATATCAAAAATTTGAGTTACAAACATCGTAACAAGAATCTGCAGTGATATTAATTTAAGGTAAATTTTAGACATAATCGCTAACTAAAATAGTTGTAATCTCCCCCCTAACCTTACACTGGCATTCATTATTGTTTGCCAGTTTTTTTGTCTGTAAATTAAGTCTAGCCAGTTTAACCATAACGAATAAAAGCTAATAACATGACAAATTTAGCCCTCAAAATCCTTGTTGCTTCATGCCTAATTTATCGTCATCATATATCAATGCTGTAATGAAACAGCCCCCAAAATCTACAAACGACCATAATGTTAACAATAATAATTTGTCGTTTGCCATCGTAAGGAAAACCCATGTCATCATTCATGATAAAACTCAGCGTTATTGCACTGTTGGCCACGTTTCAAGTAAATGCCAGTACCAATCAAGACACTGAAAAGTCGACATCAAAAACCAAACAAACAATCACAACCACGTTAAGTAGTGAACAAAGTAGCGACGAGTCTGAAGCCGTCATTGTCGATATTAATACCATTATTGAGCCGTCATCTGACAGTAAAGGGCTCACAGAGCAAGACAACCTTGAAGTCAGCAGCTTATTGAATCAGTTACATGAAACCGCCATGGCTGCTGACTGGGACGCCTATTTTAACTTGTATCATAAAGACGCTATTTTTATTGGTACCGATGCCACAGAGCGTTGGAATATGGAACAGTTTCGCGCCTATGCCAGCCCCACAAAAGGCTGGCGCTATGACTTACAGTCAAGACATTTAATTCAAATTGGTGATGTGGTGATGTTTGATGAACAACTTTTTAGCCCTGCCTATGGTATCAGCCGTGGTACAGGCGCTTTAGTGAAAACCGCTCAAGGGTGGAAAATAGCTCAATACCATTTAAGCTTTCCTATCCCGAATGCCAAAGCTAAGCGGATCACCACTTTGATCAAGCAGTAAATAACTGTAAAGGTCGGCTGTAAAACTAAAAATGAGCTGTAAAAAATAAATGAGCAAGGCACTCTGTGAATGCGTTGCTCATTTATACAAAGCCGTAGGCGCTTACTTCATCGATAAATTAAAGCAAACATTGGCTAATTGTGAAAAATGGGTAAATGCATCAAAGTCGGTTTGCTGAAAACGCCTAGCTGAAGCATGTCTATCAGCATAAAATACTCCTAAAACCTTACTTTCAACCATCAATGGCGCAATAAGAAACCCCTCTTTGGGTAAATGTTCAGCTGAATCTCCGCCCATCTGAGGTACCAGCTGAGCAGTCCCCGTTTGCGCTTTCCATTGAGGTTGCTTTTGTTGAATACACGTAGAAAAAACAGATTTTGAATCAGTTAGCTCAATCACAAAATTACTTTTCATTGTTTGTGCATCATCACCAAAAACAACCCGTGGTTGCAGACTTTTTCGATTAGGTGACAACAAGAGCACTCCACATCGGTCAACCCCTACCCCATTGAAAATCCCTTCCAATGCCGTTTGCATAATCTGATTAAAATCAGTTTTATTGATAGCAAAACCGGTAAGTTCACGTAACTTGGCTAATTGCACGGTTTCATCAGGCAGTCGACAAACGGTCTCTTCTTCTGGGGAGTCTAACTGCTGGAAAATTTTCTCAGTATTAGGAATATACTCAAGCATTTCTTTAGCACCGTAATCAACGGCAAGTTTATGAGTGACTTTGTTACAGTGGACTAAACGTAAATTTAACTCTTCGACACTAATACCAAGTAAATCGGCCGCTTGCTGTAAACGTTTTTGAAACCCTGCAGGGTCTTTATCTGGTTGAGAGATAGACTCTGAAATTTTATCTGCCAAAAATATACAGCGAATTTCAGGCATACGCTCATCAGGGTTATTTAACGCATTTTGTAATAACTCACCTAAGCCCCAGCTTCTGGCGATTCCTTGATTGAGCTGATTAAACGACGCGCCTAATTCTGCCCGAATAACCGCTAATTGGTCTTTTTGCTCTGGGGTTTGCAATAATTTTTGGTCTAAAGCATCAACAAACTCTCCGCCCGTACTCCAAAATGCGCTTTCACCAATACGATATAATAGCGTGGCAATAAACACTTCTTCACGTAAAGACTCATCTCTATCATTCACCATCATTCTTGCAATCATGGCGGCATGAAACGATTGCCCCATTAACCGAAGTAACCGTTGGAACACACTGTCTGATAAGTTTCTATTATCAAGTAAACTGGATAATAACCTCGCAGTGAGACAAATATTTCTTATAGTATCAAAGCCTAACACTACTGCGGCTCGGCTAACCGTTGATACGTGGCTAATCCCTTTATTGTAAATGGCGCTATTTGCCACCCTTAAAATTCTAGAGGTTAATGCATTGTCATGCATCACGCTTCGCCCTAATAACGACAATGAAGAAACATCATCTTTGGCCAGCTTTTCAAGATCTCTAACGGTTGAACAGAGCGCAGGCATTTCTTGATCGCTAATACGCTTTGTCCAGTAATCTGCGCCTTTGTGATTTTGTTTTGTCGGCATAAGGTTTTAATCATTCTTTTATAACAACTTGTTACAAGTATACTCAAGTTGTCAGCATCAGCGACATTTATTCAATAAAAGGATGAAATTTACTCGATAAAAAAAGGCCCTTACGGGCCACAACATAATTTGTTGTAAAATCTTACGGGTAGGAAGTAAACCCAACAATAAGAACCAGCAACAAAGCGAAACGCTTTTGACTCAATTGATTGGATAAAAGTCCCGCGCGGCCTGTAGGTGAACCGCACGGGGTTACAACAGTCGCAAAGCGACTAAACTGTAAAATGGTTAAATGTTAAATTAAAACTGCTCTTCTTCAGTTGAACCGGTTAATGCGGTCACTGAAGATTTGCCGCCTTGAATACACGTAGTCACTTGGTCAAAGTAACCGGTACCCACTTCTTGCTGATGAGACACGAAGGTATAGCCTTTCTCTGCCGCAGCAAATTCAACTTCTTGCACTTTTTCAACATAGTGCTTCATACCTTCACCACGAGCATAGTCATAAGCTAGGTCAAACATGTTGTACCACATGTTATGAATACCGGCTAAAGTGATGAATTGGTACTTATAGCCCATGTTTGAAAGCTCTTGCTGGAACTTGGCAATCGTGGCGTCGTCCAAGTTTTTCTTCCAGTTAAATGACGGTGAACAGTTATAAGCAAGCAACTGATCTGGGTATTGCGCATGAATCGCTTCAGCAAATCTTTTCGCTTCTTCTAAGCAAGGTTTAGCTGTTTCACACCAAATTAAATCTGCATACGGGGCGTAAGCTAAGCCACGAGAAATAGCTTGGTCTAAGCCCGCATTGACGCGGTAAAAACCTTCTTCTGTACGTTCACCGGTAACAAAGTCACGGTCATATGGGTCACAGTCAGAAGTCATTAAGTCCGCAGCATTCGCATCGGTACGCGCAATCACTAAAGTTTCAACGCCACTTACATCCGCAGCTAAACGAGCAGCAACCAGCTTTTGAACCGCTTCTTGTGTAGGCACCAATACTTTACCGCCCATATGGCCACACTTTTTAACTGAGGCTAATTGGTCTTCAAAATGCACCCCAGCAGCACCAGCATCAATCATTGATTTCATCAATTCAAATGCATTTAGTACTCCACCAAAACCGGCTTCAGCATCGGCAACAATTGGTAAAAAGTAATCAATGTAGTTTTCATCTTCAGGGTTAACTTCTTTACCCCATTGAATTTGGTCTGCACGACGGAACGAGTTATTAATGCGACCAACAACAGCAGGCACAGAGTTTGCTGGATATAAAGACTGGTCTGGGTACATGGTTCCGGCTAAGTTTGCATCCGCCGCGACCTGCCAACCTGATAAGTAAATAGCTTCAATTCCGGCTTTAGCTTGTTGCACCGCTTGGCCACCGGTTAATGCACCTAACGAGTTTACGTAGCCTTTTTTAGCACCGCCGTTTACTAAGTCCCATAGTTTTGCTGCACCGCGTTTAGCAATCGTATTTTCAGGCACAATTGAACCACGTAAGGCGACCACTTCTTCAGCTGTAAATGGACGTTTAACCCCTTTCCAACGTGGATTTTCAGCCCAATCCTTTTTGATTGCATCGATTTGTTGTTGACGAGTTAGTTGTGTTGCCTTAGTCATAATGTGACTCCTTCCTGTGTGACTGCTAGTCGTTTATCCTGGCTGCCCAATACAGCGCAAAGATACTTTTTATTAAATTGAGTATGGTGTTAATTGTTTTGTTAAAAGTCGGTGTTAATCGTTTTGAGTTAATAGCTCGTAACCGGGTAAGGTTAAGAAGTCGACTAGCTCATCTGATGTAGTAATTTGTTCAAGTAATTCAGCCGCTTTAGTAAACTTACCCGCTTCAAATCGTGCCTGACCAATTTCTTGTTCAACGTTTTTAAGCTCTTCAGCTAACATGGTTCTGAATAAATCTTTGGTGACTAACTTACCGTTAGATAAAGACTTACCATGCTGAATCCATTGCCAAATTGATGTGCGAGAAATTTCTGCTGTGGCAGCATCTTCCATTAATCCGTAGATAGGCACACAGCCATTTCCTTGAATCCATGCTTCTATGTATTGCACTGCAAT
Organism: Shewanella gaetbuli; assembly: GCF_023284065.1. GTDB lineage: Bacteria > Pseudomonadota > Gammaproteobacteria > Enterobacterales > Shewanellaceae > Shewanella > Shewanella gaetbuli. The sequence continues at coordinate 178,938 of NZ_JAKIKP010000002.1, forward strand.
TCTGATATTTAATCGCATGCCGTCTTCAGTGCGCTCACCTGTGCAAGGCTCCAGTAATTCTGCTGCTTGTATTGGTGCATCAACATCACGGGTAATGTGCAGTTGATTAGTACGGTCACCACCAATGTAATCATTGAAAATGGCCATTGCGGTATCGGCTAAACCAGGGTGTGCAACCCAAGTACCGTCATGGCCATTTTTGGCCTCCAACTCTTTATCGTTACGTACTTTTTGCAATACTTGTAAATTGGTTTGTTCATCTTTAGCAGGGATAAATGCTGCCATTCCGCCCATAGCCAATGCGCCACGTTTATGACAGGTTTTAATTAATAAGCGTGAATATGCGCTTAAAAATTTAGTGTCCATAGTGACCGCTTGGCGATCGGGAAGTACCCGATCAGCATGACGCTTTAAGGTTTTGATATAGCTAAAGATGTAATCCCAACGACCACAGTTCAGTGCAACAATATTGGAACGTAGCTCATAAAGAATTTCGTCCATTTCAAATACTGCGGGAAGGGTTTCAATTAAACAGGTGCATTTAATCGTTCCAGGCTTGAGACAAAAGCGCTCTTCAACATAAGCAAATACTTTTGCCCACCATCTTGCTTCTAAATGACTTTCTAACTTAGGGATATAAAAGTAAGGGCCAGAGTTTTTAGCTAATAACTTTTGGTAGTTATGGTAAAAATATAATGCAAAGTCCATCAGTCCACCGGGGATAGGCTGTCCTTGAAACTCGACATGATTTTCAACCAAATGCAAACCACGTACACGGGCAATTAATACCGCTGGATCGGGATTTAATTTATATTGTTTACCTGTTGCTGGAGCCGTAAATTCAATATCGCCATTTACGGCATCACGAAGATTGATTTGGCCTTCAACCACCTTTTGCCAGCTCGGTGCAAGCGAGTCTTCAAAATCAGCCATGAACACTTTAACGTTGGCATTTAAGGCATTAATAATCATTTTGCGATCTACAGGGCCGGTGATCTCAACTCGTCGGTCAGTTAAATCTTGCGGAATACCTCTAATAGACCAGTCGCCATCACGAATCGCACGAGTTTCTGGTAAAAAGTCAGGTAATTGACCGTTATCAATACGAGCTTGCTTTTGCTTTCGTTGTTGTAGTAACTGCGGGACTTCTGCGGCAAACTTTTTACACAAGCTTTCAAGTAACCCTACTGCACCGGCATTAAATACTTGGTCCTGACCAGTAATTTTGGAGCCTTTGATGACGAGTTCAGAGGTATTGACCAATGCTGACTGATCAGAATGGGACTTACTATATTGTGATGCTAATTGTTCTGCCGTCATAACTTTTCTCCCTTAACAAACTTCGCCACGTTGATGTTTGCCATTTTCATTTGGCTTAGGTTCTTTACCTGTCTAAGCCTGGTTAAATAAAAATCAACAAATGTTGTTTTCGGAGTAAAAAGTACGAAATAAATGTTGTAATTGCAACAGTCCAACCTTTACCAATTCAGTAAAATTACGCTTAAAAAACCACGATAAAAATGGTCATACCAAAACAAAATAAAGCAACTAAACCCATGCTTTTAAATTAATTTAAAAAATTACACCTTGTAAAATTCACTGTGTAAAATAAAAAGGTATTACCATTGAACCACCAAAACCCGCGATGAAAAATTGATGTAACTAAATTTCAAACTGTAAACAATTTATTACTAAACTTTGGTCGAATATGGCTATATTGATTATTCAGCTTTGTTTTGAGCTCCACCTTTTGAAACAATGAAAAATCAAACATAATCAGCAACTTAAAAACATCTAGTCGCGACACTTATTTAAACAGGCGTTTTAATCTTACGTTTACGTAAGATGGAGAATAAAGGGCTAACATTTTCGCAACAATTGTTTATGTGTTATCCGATCATCAATCTTGTGTTGAATGGTTTTATGAAAAAAATATTTAAAAAAATTTAATTTTTTTATTCAATCGAGGGTTTTGGAGGTACTTGGTATAAGTTTTTACGGGGGACGCTTAATCAACAACGAGGATAATAACTCAATATTGCATTGTAATTTTTGTCATATCAGCATCATAAATAACACTAAAACAGCAATTTCTATTAAGGACGTCTTTCGGGGGCTCGTTGGATTATCTGAACATTGCCGCTATTTCACATCTGACCCATAGGGATTTAGGAAATGTCAGTGTGATGTATGGAGCATCACTGATCATATGATCGCGACATTCCGTTCATCCTGAACATCTCAGCGGCAGGCAATTGATTAGATTGCTATGGCCTTCTATACCTGAGCAGAGATAAATGAATTAAAAACTGGCTTCCTGTAACGCATTTATGCGCCAAAATGAGTTTGGAATATGGCTTGTAGCCACTAACGTCGTGGCGCTTCGCTTAAAAACTCCGCTGCGACCTTTTCTGATGCCCTTAAATCAAATGAAGTCATCAATATATAAACTTCATGCTTTTGATTTTAGATTGGTAGTCAAAAACAAGGTCAAATCGAAGAGACAATAATCAAGGTGCAAATGAGCCAGCGAGTATCCAAAACAGGGATGTTTTGGTTAAGCCCACAGGAATGTGCTTCAGAAAAAGATCCAATATAAATGAAGTATAAAATTCGTATTCTAAAACATTTATGTCCAGAAATATGTCAAAGGTCTAAATGCTTTCTGTCCCAAAGTGACTCTGCAAGCAATCACGCCTTATAATCAAAAAGTCACATTCAAGCTCAGATAAAGCATCACACTATTGCTTTACTCCCTTCATGAAAACGATGTAAATGGCGTAAAGAATGCTGAATACAAACTTAGGCTGATAACCAGACTGATTTACTCAGATAGAGAAATAGGCTTAACTGAGGTACTACAGATTTTAGAATGGCGGTTATTAGATGGTAAATACAAGGTAAGGTGGATCATTCAAAGCTGGGTTGGTAAGCAAGCACTTTATTTCTGCCGGTTTTTTTACTTTTATACAACGCGATATCTGCCCGTTTCAAAATGGGGTCGACACTTAAATCATCTTTATCAAGTGAGCTTACCCCGCCACTAACTGAAATGCTAAAGTTATGACCTGAGTATTTAGTATTTATCTGCTCAATTTCATGACGGATAGACTCAGCCACTTTTAATGCGGTTAACTCATCGGTGTGAGGGAAATATACCGCAAACTCTTCTCCGCCTAACCGACAAAAGATGTCTGTTGGACGAATGATATCTTGCACAACACGGGTAACTTTTTTAAGAGTCCAATCACCGGTTGCATGGCCGAACCTGTCATTAATGGTCTTAAAATGGTCTAAATCTAAAATTAGCACCGAATATTGGCTACTTTGAGATAACACATTCACTAGCTCATTTTCAGCTAAATCTTGACCGGTTTTACGATTAAAAATGCCTGTTAGTCCGTCTCTTTGAGCTTGTTGCCTAAATTTATTACGTTGAAACCAAGCTGTTAGCAACAATAACCCTAAGCCAACACACACACCAAACAATAAGGTGGAGAACATAATGGAAGAACTTTTTTCTTTTAAAATCAGATCTTTTTGCTGCATCATTATTTCATGCTCCTGCAGCAAGCTTTGGTTTTCCCGTTCTTTTTCTGCACTCGTGAAACGTGCCATTTGGTAAGCATTTTGTTTATGATTCACTTCGTTTAACGCTTGTAAATCTAATGCATGGGCGACAACTTGATGCTGATAGGCTTTACCAAAATCGCCATTTTTACTGGCCAACATCGCTAAAACTTCATTAGCTTGCTTTTTGACATCTATATTTATTTTCTCTTCATTTAATCCATTAAGTTCTTCGGCATATTGTTGCGCTTTATCAAAGTTTCCCTCATAAAAGTAAATCTTACTTAGGTAAGCTTTAACATCATTAATCTCAATCTGAAATTTAAACCCTTCATAGCGTTCAAGGGCATCCTCAAGTAATGGTTTAGCTACGGCATACTTGTCTAACTCAAAATAGCTGATGCCCTGCCCCTTAATGGACATTGCCTCAATTAACGGCTGGCCATTTTCAGCACAATATACTTCCGACTGTTTAAACAAGCTATTAGCTTGAGAATATTGGGTTAACTTTAAGGTTGCCACCGCATGATAAAGCATGGCATAGCATTCATTTTTACTGTCTTTACCTTGGTTTAAATTAAGTACTAACTTTGCAGTTGACAGCATTTCGTCATAAGCGGTTAAATCTAATAGAATATTTAGCAGTCTTACATAAGATGCTACTTTTAGTTGAGTATCTTCAAACTCTTTAATGCGTGACAAATTGAACTGCAAAATAGAAAAAGCTTTTTCATAATCTTTAAGTAATATGTTAACCGTTACTTTGTACAAATATATCTGAGTTAACACCTCTTCAGAGGGCGTAAATGATAAAGCAGTATCTAATGCCTTATCAGCTAATTGATGTTCTGCAGAATATAAATGTTTAATGCTAGTTAATGTATAAAAGCGCGCGGCTTGTTGGGGGGTTAATTGATCCAGTGTACTTAACATTGAATCAATCATTGATTCGGCCTGCGTTACGTCAGTTTGCAATAGCTTTTCAATTTGATTTAAGTTGTCATCAAACAGCTCAGAGGCACTCAGCCCTTTGACCAGCATCAAATTTAAAAATATCAAGCCAATAACAAACCAATATTTCATATTATTTTTCAGATGGTGTTGCTATAACAACAAATGACTTCATTTCTTGATCGCCTAATTGTTTTTTCAGCGCAGACATGTCGCCTGATAAAATCAAATTTACTTCTTCTTTGGTTAGCCCATATTCAAGCATCACTTTTTCTGGTGAAGCGTTGTAAGCTTCTAATAAAGCAGCATCTGTAGCTAAAGCTTGAGCAAATTTTTGAACGTTTGACATGTTAAACTCTCATCCTAATCGTTAGTTAATAATACATTTTTTAGCCGATTTCGGCGGCGGTAATATTCAGCTTGGTTAAAATTTGTTGATTAAGGGTTAATTGGGCTACAGGAGGTACAACTAACGTGCTAATCGCATTTAAATCAGCCGTTGGTAGTTCCGCAAGGGTAATGGTTTCAACCCTAGGCTGTTGAAACGCCACATTTGCCGCCTCGTAAATAATCACCTCATGAGACAATGAATACCATTGCTGCAAATGTTCAACCAAAATATTAAGCTTTGCTTCAGTGGTGGAAAACTGAGTTAGGGTATGCTCTCCTGCTAATGCAATTTGCCACAGTAATAAATACGAGTATGGATTAATGACGTGGTTGTAAAGTAAAAACTGCGTCGCCTCCAAACTTTGAAAACCCACGTTTCCAGGGTCAACATTAATATCAGCCCATAAACACGCTTCAGCAGATATTCCCGGTAACATTGACGCCTTATAACCCAATTGTTTAGCTTGCTTAATGGCCATATGAGACACACAAGCAAACACCCCTGGGTGGCCATAAAAAGCGCATACGACTAATTTACCCGCTGCTACTTGGCTTAAAATAGCCTCAACCATTTCATCATAACTTTGGCGTCGACTTTTAATCTCACCTTCTTTTGCATAAAAAGTCTGTAGTGAACGCACATCATCATTCAATTCATTCAGCCAACGAGTCGAAAAACCATCGGTAACCAAGCTAAAAACGACATCAGCCGTTTCAATATAACTTTGGCTAATAGGACTTATTTGCCCTGCTAGTTGAATACCTGTACCCACGCAGACCAATCGCCCTGCTTTATTATCATTATCTTGAGACTGAGTATTTATTTGCATAAAGCTTACATGTTCTTAACAAGCTGAAGACTCATATTGTTAGCAGCAATAATTAAACTTTAAATTAACACAAGAACAACAAAAATAATCATGGTAACGCCGATTAATTTGCAATTTGTTTATGGCAAAAACTTGTAAAGGCATTGAACTAATCTCACTTAGTTCACTCAAAATAGCCGCAAGTGGCATCCGCCTCTTGTCAGGATAGGGCTTGCTTGGGTATGATGGCCGACAGAATTAAGGAAGTAGCACAGACAATGATTAACAAAAAACAAAGTCTTACCCTAATAAGCGCAGTGGCGTTATCGATTACATTAAGTGGTTGTTCTGTATTTGACTGGTTGATCTATAAACCAGATGTCCCTCAAGGGAACTATATGGAAGCGCAACAGGTTCATCAATTACGCATTGATATGACCAAAGAACAAGCTGAGTATATTCTTGGCCGTCCAGTATTACGTGACAGTTTTGCCGATGATACTTGGTATTATGTTTATCACTTCAAAAGTGGCCGTGATGCTAGCATTATTCATAAAGAACTCATTATTCACTTTGTTGATGAAAAAATTAGCCGAGTGGAAGGTGATTACGAGTTAAGTGAAAACTTTAATACTCCGTTAGAGCAAAGTGCACTTCCATCATTGAATGAGCCAGAAGATGACCCGTTACTTCCTGAAACTCGTCCAGATTCGAAACCGCTAGTGGAAGAAAATCGTGGTTTGAATGAGTCTGAACTTGATTCTGAATAACCTAGACTAAAGCTGAAACGTCCTAAAAAGACTTTTACAGCAAACGAAAAAAGCAGGGATTACCTGCTTTTTTTGTGGAAAAAATTTATTATCAAAAGGTTAGCTTATGTTAACTGAACTTATGTTAACTGAGCTTATGTTAACTGAGCTTGGCACCAGTAATTTTATTAATCCGCCCTTCATCCTTTGCTTTTTCGGCACGTTTACGACGTACATCTTTAGGATCTGCAATCAGCGGACGATAAATTTCGACTCGCTGCCCCGGTTGTAATACTTCATCATGCTTAACTAGGCGGCTAAACACGCCCAGCTTAACCGTTGATAAATCAATTTCAGGGAAAAAACGGCACATATCACTTTGTTTAACCGCTTCAATAAAGGTGCATCCAGGCTCAACCATAACCGTGATAATTTTTTGCTGCTCGGGTAATGCGTAAATCACATCAACCGCAAAAGTTTTAAGTTCAGTTGTCACGATAAATAACCTTTGCTCTATCTGTAAATGCTGTCACCATTGACGACATTAATTGCTTAAATACACGGCCAAATGCTAAATCTGACAACGGGTTAGAAAACTCAAAATCTAAATCGAATTCTACTTTACACGCATCATCAGTTAACTCAGTGAAAACCCACAGCCCATGAAGGTGTTTAAACGGCCCATCAACAAGTTCAAGGGCAATACGTTTACCCTGTTCAACTTGATTTCGTGTAGTGAATGTTTTTTTTATTCCAGCCTTACTCACATCAACCGATGCCACCATGGTTTTACCATCAAATTCCAATACCTTACCGCCCACGCAGCCGGGTAAAAAGGCATGATAAGACTCAACATCGTTAACTAATTCGTACATTTGTAAGGCACTAAAGCGTACCAACACACTTTTGGAGATTTTAGGCATCCGCACTCACTACAGGTAAATAAAGCCAAGATTTTATCACGATAAATAAAAAAGGCATCAGTTACCATACAACTACGGGTACACAATGGCTAAATTTAGGTATAATCGTTGAATTATTAATATTCTTCCCCATATCTATACTATCTATAGCACCTTATAAATAGGTATAGCGCCTTTAAATTGGGTTTAATTGCAGGCCAAAAATGCCTGAATGGTAAAATTTAGCATGGTAAAAAAGAATTCCAAAAAATCAAAGAATCCACCAGCCACGATTACACGTAACAAGCGCGCGACCTTTGAATTTAAAATTGAAGACAAAATTGAAGCAGGACTTGAACTTCAAGGTTGGGAAGTAAAGTCTTTGCGTATGGGTAAAGTGACTCTTGCTGACTGTTATGTCTACATTAAACAAGGTGAAGCCTTTATGCATGGTTGTACCGTGCAACCGCTTAATACCGCTTCAACTCATGTAGTATGCGACCCTATTCGTACTAAAAAGCTATTACTTAAGCGCAGCGAAATCGACAAGCTTGAAGGGCTTATCGAACGCCAAGGCTACACCTTAGTGCCATTATCACTTTACTGGCGTAAAGGCGCTTGGGTTAAAGTAGAAATCGGCTTAGGTAAAGGTAAGAAAGATCATGATAAACGCCAAGATACCAAAGAACGTGAGTGGAAAGTTGAACAGTCACGCGTAATGAAAAAGTCACGTTTGGGTTGATAAATGTACAAACGATTGTAATTGAGTAATTTACATTAGGCATTTTGCTAATAACTCGATACAATCAGCAGACTTTGGGGGCGATTCTGGATTCGACAGGATTCACGAAACCCTGGGAGCATGTCGAGGGGCGGTTGGCCTCGTAAAAAGCCGCACAGTTATAGTTGCAAACGACGATAACTACGCTCTAGCAGCTTAGGCTAGCTAGCCATCAACCACACGTTTCGCATATGGGCAGTGGATTCTGATGGTCATATTACATCATGCTAGCGAGGGAACCTTGTTCGGGGGTGAACCGCGAAACAGTACCGGACTCGCCAATTGCAATCCTGTCTTTCGGAGTGTACTTGGTTAACCAAAAGAGAGACTAAACATGTAGCGCCTTGGATGTAGGCTTTCTGGACGCGGGTTCAAGTCCCGCCGCCTCCACCAAATAAATAAAAAAGACGTCTTAGGACGTCTTTTTTTTTCGCCTAAACCCCGAGGAATAAAAAGTTTTAGCGTCTTTACACATCTAATTAGATCTAATTGTACCAAGAACTTTTAGTAACACCCAATGTGACATCGCCTCATAATATTCCTACATGGCGTTACAATGGCAAGACTAACAAATCCGTTAACGGCTACAGAAATTGCTAAAGCCAAACCTCGTGAAAAAGAATACAACTTAGCTGATGGCATAGGCTTACAGCTAAGAGTTAAACCTCATGGGTCAAAGCACTGGCTTTTTAATTAATCAAGACCTGTCACCAAAAAGAGAGCTAACCTTTCACTTGATTCTTGTCATGATTTATCTTTAGCAGATGCTCATAAGAAGAGAGTGGCTCGGGAGTTACTTGCGAATGAAATTGTTCTGCAAGCGCAACTTCAACAAGATTTATAAGCGAAACAAGCAGCTATTAGCAATACCTTACAGTTAATAGTAGATGATTGGTTTGAAGTTAAACGTCAGCAAGTTACACCTGAGCATGCTGCAAAACTATACCACTACACATCGATTTGAGTTATACATTCTTCCTTATCTAGGCAAGACACCTATAGGTGAAATAACCGCACCTATGGCTATTCAAATATAAAGCCGCTTGAGGCTCAAGGTAAGCTTGAAACCTGTAAACGTGTGATAAGTTGGTTCAATGAAATGATGACGTTCGCTGTGAACACTGGAATTTTTTATTCAAATCCATTAGCTGATATTCCTGCTGCATTCAGAGCTCCAGAAAAGAAACACATGCTAACTATTCCTCCTAATGTAGTGTTGAACTCGTGTTTGTCTTGCTATAGAATCCGCGACCTTTATAAAAAGTCAGAGATATTGGTGTTAAGGTTAACTCTTCGGGTGTGCAGCTATAACATGCCTTCAAAGTCAGAAATTTGCGAAAATTAACAATACCAGCCTGATTTTTTCTTATGTATATTCATTGCTATTCAGTGGAAAATTAATCTTGAATAAAATAATAACGTTTGTGTTTTCGTTTGTGTTTTTTGTCGTATCAGGCTGTGAAAGCACTCCTAAGTCGAGCTTGCAATATTATTCAACAGAGCAAGCTAACTACATAATCCATTCGAACATTTCAAAAATACCATTAAAAAAAGAGCTGAAACGATTTATGGTACAGCCTGTTAACAAGACTCAAGAGTGTTTGATTGAGGAATTAGATGATGGCCAATATGAATTAGACTCAAGTATTCAAATTTATTGGGATGGTCAATGTAAAGATGGTTTTGCAATTGGCATAGGCAGAGCTTTCGCAATAGGTGATTACACTGATATGGAGCAAATCTATCAAGTAGGCCAATTAGGGAAGGCTGTAAATCATAAACCTGTAGTTGCTATTGATTACATCAGAAATACATCTATGAGAGGTGTTATTGATGTTGAAAACACAATTTCATTTAGTGGGCATATGCAAGTGATTGAAGATGATACTAATCATTTCGGTGTCATCAATAGCATGGGGTATATCGAAAATGATAACTATGCAATTCAAATTTCTAGCCCGTTCGATACAGTTAATAGATATATGAGTCACCGAGGTGATGGTGTCATTTATGTGACAGAAGATTATTCAAGTGATTTTAAGAGCATTAAGTTAAAACTCACATTTTTAGATTTTGAAACAAAAATTAATTTGGGATTTGCAGCCATACAGTACCGTGAAACGGGGAATTGGGCATACCATGAAATGTCACCAACAAATCAATATTTGCAAAAAGTAAGTATTGAAAATAGTTTTTTTAACTCCTCAATTGAGTCTGAAAAAACGGTTTTAGTAGCCGAGCATAAAGCAAAACAAGATTACCAAGAAGCGATAGATTTAGAGAGAATATACACCAATAGAGTTTGTTCTAAAGAAAACCTAGATGTGCCCAAAGGTATGACTAAGAATAAATATACAAAAATTTGTGTTTATAACGATCAGTTTAGATCTAAGTTTGAAGCAGCTAAGGCGGAGTTTGACCTATCTCTTGCCAGAAAGAGGGAAGAGCATCGTTCTAAGCAAGAAATGCAGTTAAAGTTACGAAATACAAAGGCTGTAGAAAGTCAGGCCAGGGCAGCACAAAGCCAAGCCGATTCTGCTCGTCGTCAGGCTGATGCCGCAGTGTCTCAAAGTCTTAATTCAAATAGACAAGTGTATTGCCAAAAGGCTGGGCCCTTGATTATGTGTAATTAGCTGTGCTACTTCAAATTGATACAAATTAATAAGTTAAAGTAATCTTAAAGTCAGCCAAAATGCACTGAAAAATGAATAATTTAAATAATGGGGTCAGAGTTAATTTAACTCATTTTACCCAGTAACGTGTCAGAAAAACTCTGCTGACACGTTATTGCCAAAACGAGTTTCAATCTGTTGTTATAAGCTAAACAAGCGCGAATACTTCCGAGGTTTATTTGCTTAAAAACATACAAAGGACAAGCCTGAATAACAACGCCATTAAAGTTAAGTCAATTAACTGAGTGTAGTAGCCAATCAATTAGCTACTACACAATGTCAACCACCTATTCTGTTGTCGTATCTGTTACAGATAGCTCTTCATCATCCACTTCTGCTGTTTCAACCACTAACCATGCTGAAAATAGTTTATAACTCAGCGCAAGCACGACTGCGCCAACAAACAAGCCGACAATGCCTGACAACAACATGCCACCAATTGCCCCTAACAATATAACCAACATGGGAATATCAACGCCTCGGCCCATTAACATTGGTTTTAAGAAAGTGTCACTGGCACTCACCAATATGCTCCAGATCATGAAGATGGTTGCGGTGGTCGACGATTCAACAGAAAATACATAGGCAATAATTGGGCCTAAAACCAAAATGGGGGGTAATTGAATAATGGCGAAAATTAATACCAATAACATCCAAATACCCACTGCGGGCACGCCCACTGCTGCCAGACCAACTCCGGCTAAAATTGACTGGATGAATGCCACACCAATCACCCCATTAACCACACTTCTGACCGTTGCGACAGCAAGGTCTGAAAACTCTTCCCCATGCTTACCTGCTAGCCTTACTGAAACTTTGTGGAACATCTGACTTGAACCAGAGGCTTTACCCATAAACACACCAGCAATAATAATTGAAATTAAAAATTGCAAAACGGTCAAGCTAAAACTCCCAACAGCACTGGCAGCCGATGTTGAAAAGCTTTTTATTTCTTCTGCATATTTTTGTATGAAGTCTTGCAGATCAGCAGAAGCATCAGCCCAAAATTCATAGAGACTCTCTCCAATGATTGGCCACTCTGCAACAGAGGTTTTAGGCGCTGGAATGGTTAATGTGCCATTATGAATTTCAGCAATAAAATCTTGGGTACTTGAAACAAGTGCCCCTGAAAATAAAAAAGTAGGTACTAATAATAGCGCCAACGCTAAAAGGGTAATCATCAGGCTGGTTTTACTCACTGATAAGTGTGATTTTTTACTAACAAACAACACGACCGGATAAAGGGCGATAGCAATAATACCGCCCCATAAAATGGGCATGATGAAAGGCTGAATGATTTTGAAGCACCAAATCACCATAATAAAAATTAACGCTATTTTAATGGCAGCATCTACCGCGGCATTAGTAAACTCTTTCGAGTTTGTTATTGGTTTATCGCTCATAAATCCCTCTCCCTAGTCTTTTGGTGTTCCGTTGCTTACATAATGTTAGTTAATAAATATATATTTGTATGAATAATACCGAGCCTTACGACCTAACATCGTTATCTTAAGAGACTCATTTTCCATTGAATTAATGACGATTTGACGGCAGAAACCGCCAATTTCTTGTTTCTAAGTAAAATGAAGCCACAACCATATACACCCCAACAATAAATAGTTGCGCGATACGAATATAAAAATTAGTCGCGACATCCGAATCTGTTGACGAAGCCGTTGAGCCGACAACAACCAGTAAACCAGTAAAGATACCAGCAAAAATTGGCGCTTTTGCAGGGTCTTGATAAATCTTCTGAGCAAAAATTAACGCAGCAAACATGGTTAAGCCAACATAAAAAGCTAACTCAGGTACGATCACTAATAAGTTATAAAACACTATAGCCAACACGCCCCCTATGCCGTTAGTAAGCAATAAAAACAAACTGACTTTTATGCTTTTAGTGCCTGCGGCTTGCAAAGATAAAATAGCGATAAAAATCATGGTGAGTAATGCACCTGTTACTTCAAACAAAAAGAAAAAGGTGATCACAGGGAAAGAGATTATTAACGCTCTAATTGCTTCATAAAAACGCTGGTCAGATGAAAGTTCAGGCTCTGAAAAACGTTCTTTTTCAGGGGCAAGATCAGGTAATAAAATATGTAATAAGGTAAAAATTAATACCGCTATAACACCCGATAAACTAATCCCTGCCCCGACAAAAATGGCTATACCAGGGTGTAATATCCCTAAGTAAGGTAAAACCAATGTAGAAACAATTAAAATTGTGGCGAAAAAGTTCCACTTAGGATTTGAGAATAAATAATAAGCCCATAGCATCATTAAAGCTAACAAGGGCAAAAGGATAAATGGATAATGAACAGGGCCAAAACTCACCATCCAAGCAATGCCAATTGTCACCACCATTGAGTTGAGCAATTCATATACAGTTTGAATGGTCGGTGCAACACGTTCAACTAAAAATTTAGCAACAAACACGGGCAATATGAAGGCTAACTGCCACTCAAAAAAAGCTGAAATAGCTACAGCAATACCAACACCTAGCGTAAAACGTAGCACTCGGCGGGTATATATTACCTCAACCAATTCTGTATTCTTGGCATTTGAACTATCTTGCGCAGCTGCATTATCTGACATAAGAAAACCAGCTTACCGCTCGAATCCAAAATCTGCCGAATAGGTTCATCATTGAATCTTCTTCCGTGTAAACCATCACATCAGCTTGCCCTCCCACCCTTCGCATACCTTTAGCTTGTTCATCGTCAAAATGTATCGTGACAGGAAATCGCTGAGTTTGTCTTAACCAACCAGTTTGACCGGTGGTTTGAGCAAGTTTGCCAGTTTGCTCACTTTGCCCCCAATCAACACCGTAATCAATATGAGCCACTTCGCCAGTAAACACTTTACCGGGAGCATAATCGAGTGCGAATTCAACTTTATCTCCCGCTTGCATATTACCTAGGCTATTTTCTCTGAAGTTAGCTTCAATCCATACATCTTCAGCAGAAATAAAAGTCATAATGGGCTGACCGGCAATAGCATAAAAACCTTCCTTTAAGCGAAAATTTGAAGCCACACCATCTGTTGGCGCTTTTATCTCTGTACGAGCTAAGTTAAGCTCGGCTTGCTCTAACGCTAATAATGCTGACTTAACTGCAGTATTGTTCTCACCTTCTGAGCCTAATCTTTCTTCTGCTTTAGCTAAATCAGCTTTTGCACTGGCCACTCCGGCTTTTGCACTGGTTAGGGCTGCACGGGCATTATCGGCATCAGCCTCTGACATAACTTGTTGTTCAACCATGGTAAAAATACGCTTAGACTGTACTTTTGCATTAGTATAGTTGGCTTCAGCATTTACCACCTTCGCTTTAGCGGCGGTAACATTTGCTGTTAATGCTCCCATGTTTTGCCCTGCCTGCGTTACATTCTGCTGTGCGGTATACAGTGCAATTTCATAATCGCGGGGATTAATTCTTGCTAACACTTCTCCTTTACGAATTAAGGTATTAGGTGTTGCTAAAATTTCAATCACTTCACCCGAAACTTGTGGGGTAATGGGGACAACAAAGCCTCGAATGCGCCCTAGGTCGGTTGAGGGAATATAACGGTCAGCAATAAGATGAAATACAAACAAAAAGCCAACCACAATGAGAATAATATTGGTCGCTTTTCGAATTTTTGGGTTCTTAGACTGTTCTGTTTTGGTATCAACAAGATTAACATCTTCCGGAGGGGTATCTTGATTATTCGCGTTTGTGGCGACTAATGTAGTAGAAGATTGTTCGTTATGCTTGTCTGTCATAATTTACCTTGGATTAAATCAATGTCATGATTGTTAACCTAACAACTCAAAGTCGATTGTGTTAATAATGGCTAACCAACAGTGTTAGCGAGATGTAACCGTTGTTATTTATTGTCAGTATAGAACTAACATTGTTTTAAATTCAACCATAAACGAGTGCATTTTCTAGCAAAAACTTACATCAAAGCTAGCCGTAACATGCTGATTTAAAGTTATTATTAAACAGCTAACTTATTCCACTCTAGTAAAGCCGACTTTTCTAATTTAATTCACCAAACATTGATCTAGATTTAAAAAGAGTTCTTTCAATCGCGTATAATCTAACCAAATTAAAATCTAACAAAGTTGAACGGACTCTCTTCCGAGTATGACTAAAGTTTTGCAAAGCCTCGAATAATCCATATTCACACTTCGCCTTTTATACTCATTGATTGAATAACCAATACAGAAAAATACCTTAATTTGTCAGTTCAAATTTGGCTTTCTACCCTGAGATAAGTTGCTTTCGTTTATGCGTCAAACCACTGTCTACGGTTATATCACAATCAAATTAAGCTAATTTCTTGGCAGCAATTTCAGTTAAAAATGCTGCCACAATATAATTTTAAAAGTTTCACCTTGAGGTAATAAAAAATGGTAGTGGTAGAATTGCTCACCGTACTGGTGTTCATATACTTAGGCGCAAGAATTGGCGGTATAGGCATCGGCCTTGCCGGTGGGTTGGGTGTAGTATTTTTATCTTTGGTGTTAGGTGTCCCCACTAGCCAAACGTTTATCCCTATTGATGTAATTTTGATCATTATGTCGGTAATCACGGCAATTGCAGCAATGCAGGTTGCAGGGGGTTTAGACTGGTTAGTCGATATTGCTGAGCGTTTTTTGAAAAAACACCCACAACGCATCACTTTTTATGCCCCAATGGTGACTTTCTTTATGACCTTGCTTGCCGGTACTGGTCATACTGCATTTTCAACTTTACCCGTTATTGCTGAAGTCGCTAAAGGACAGGGTATCCGCCCTTCTAGACCATTATCGATATCTGTTATTGCCTCACAGGTGGCAATTACTGCTTCGCCAATTTCTGCAGCGGTTGTTGCATTTGCGGCAATGCTTGAGCCACAAGGGGTCGATTACTTAACTTTACTATTGATTTGTATTCCTACAACATTTATCGCCTGTATGATAGGTGCTGGTGTTGCTAACTTTTTGGGGTGCGAGCTAAAAGATGACCCTGTATATCAACAACGTTTAGCGCAAGGCTTAATTAAACTCAACACTGACCAAAAACGCGAAATTTTACCCACAGCTAAAACTGCCACGAGCATATTTTTAGCAGCGATTACTTTAGTCGTCATTTATGCTGCTGCAATTTCTGATTCAATTGGACTAATTACTAACCCCACCTTAGGACGAAATGAGGCCATTATGAGCATTATGCTCAGTGCCGCTGCTATTATTGTTTTAGTCACTAAAATTGATGCTTCAAAAATTCAAAATGCTGCCACATTTCGTTCAGGAATGACCGCATGTATTTGTGTATTAGGTGTCGCTTGGTTGGGGTCAACTTTTGTCAATGCCCACGTTGATGGCATTAAAGACGTTGCAGGAGCATTGCTCACTGACCATCCATGGATGCTCTCATTAGTGCTATTTTTTGCCTCAATGTTGTTGTATTCACAAGGCGCGACGACAGTGGCATTAATGCCAGCCGCACTGGCTATTGGTGTTGCACCACTAACTGTTGTAGCCTCTTTTGCTGCCGTTAGTGCTTTATTTGTATTACCAACCTATCCAACGCTGCTCGCAGCAGTAGAAATGGACGATACCGGCTCAACACGTATTGGTAAATATGTGTTTAACCATCCATTTTTTATCCCCGGTGTCGTAACAATTACCTCTGCAGTAATATTGGGCTTTATCTTTGGTAGCTTGTTTATCTAAGCAAATGATTAATATCGAGCCGACAAACAAAAACACCCGCTTAATGCGGGTGTCTTTTTATTGAAAACTGAATTTAAAACAGTCGTGAAAACTGATTAGTTTTGCTTTCTAACAAACTTTGATTTAAGCATCATCTGCCCATGACCATCGACTTTACAATCAATGTCGTGGTCAGCATCCACAAAACGCTTAATAACAGCCTTGGTTCCCACTTTAAGTACTAAAGAAGAACCCTTTACTTTAAGGTCTTTAATAAGCGTTACTTTGTCATCTTCAGCCAGTAAATTACCTACAGCATCTTTTAAAATAATGGCATCAGGGTCAACCACAACTTCATTCGGATTCCATTCATGGGCACATTCAGGACAAATTAATAATGAACCATCTGAATAAGCATAGGGAGATTCACATTTTGGACAAGGTGGTATGGTATCGCTCATGGATAAGTCTCTTTAATTTATAAACGGTGACGGTTCAAGCATTGTGCAAGACTTACCCGATAAAGCCGAATAAGCGCAGCGAAAGTCTAAACCAAAAAATGATAATGGCATTATAATAAAATTATCATATATCAGCCAGTCTACATTCATTGGTTCAACTGGCTTGTGTCAAATATTGGCTAAATTTTTACTTTAGGATTATGTGTCGGTTGATTGCCATAGGTCACATCGTGTTGTTCAAGATAGCCTCGAATTAATTGTCGAACTACTTGAGATGGTGTGAGATCTTGCGAGGCACATAGTTGCTCAAAAGCTTGCTTTTTACTTGGGTCTAATAACACGGTGAAGCGAGCGGTTTTATTTTCCATTTCAACAAACTCTATCAAATATTATCATTTGATTATAATACCACACCAATTTAAGGCTAACGATGGACAACCCCATCATTGAGTTAGTTGTGGTGTAATAAGCTCATTGAAAAACGGGCTTTAACCTTAAAAAGCACTCATAAACAAAAATACTTTACCTATGACTTGACCCTGTAGTATTTGCAACGCATATTTATATAACAATGCATTTACATTATTAAATCAATAATCAAACCCTTACAGGCAATAATTCAAGGATTGTAATGATAAGCCACCTATTACTACAACCACCCACCATCAGAGCATTAGATTTGTGAGTTTAATTGCCCATTATTTACATAAGTGGAAAATAAGGCTGTTAATTTTAATTGCTCTTGCTTTGCTGTGGCCAATTCAAGCATTAGTGATTAACAGCCTACAGTCAGACGCATTAACACCTTACCCAATCAAAATCCCTGCCAACTTAACGTCAGAAATACGTCAAAACTGGCAGATTCCCCCTAATGCACAAATAGACAGAGTCTTTATTAGTGGTGGATTTAATGATTGGAATACCAATGAATCTTTTTATCAAATGTCTGCGGTAGACGGTTTTTGGCAGTATCAATTACCTGTATACCCAGGTGATATTGAATATAAATTAGTTATTTACCTAAAAAATATCTCTGAGCCAGTATGGATTTTAGACCCACAAAACCCTGCAACTTCAACTAACCCTTGGGGAGGAGAAAACTCAGTATTACACATTAGTGATTGGCCAAAAATTGCTTTTACGAGTCAAGTTTTAACTTTAGCACTGGCAGGAACATTTTTACTTTTTTGTCTATTAGAGCCATTATTATATTGGTTACTGCATCAAAAATTACCTTTTTATAAAAAATTGGTGGTCAGTAACATCTTGATTTTAGCTTGTGCTCAAATGCTATTTTTCAGTTATCAATTGCATCTCAATAGGCAACTGATCAAGCAAGGTCTTATTGATAATGTTCACACTATTCACCTCATATTGAGTGGTAATAACATTAACTTTAATAACCTATCAAACCAACAGCAAAATCTTGATAGCACATTAGCGCAATTTTTTGTGCCAGCAACCACCCGAGTTGATAAAACTCAAAGTAGTTTATTTCAAATCACATTGTCTGACTTTGCGGTATTAGATCCCCACGGGGAACTTATTACTTTAAAGCATCGCACTCAAAACCAACATCTACAACAAACCCGAGCGAATAATCTGGGGTTCAAAAATACCAATGACTATTTTATGAAGGGTATTTGGCGGGATTTACTCCCTAAAGCATTGAACTTCCCGTTAAATGGACAAATTGTTATAGGTTCTCGTCCTTATAATATTAGCCAAGTTGAAACCGCCAGAACCCAAACGGCTGAACTTGTTTTAGGCTTCAGCCAATTTATCCAACCCATTGTATATCGTGGCCAGTTAAAGGGCTTTTATGCTGGTTCAATTCAAGTAAAACTGTATGGTGATGAACTATTGAGAATGCTGTTTTTCCAACTTTTACTTTTTGCTGGGGTTATTATTTTATCAAGCTGGCTTTATACCCGTGTGGGTAAACTAGTCACCTCTGATATTTTAAAACTTAATCGATGGACTAAAGATATTGTCGGTGGCAACTTGACCAAAGTACTCAATATTAATAGCCAAGATGAAATTCAACAACTATCTGAAAATTTCAACAAAATGCGTATTTCACTACAAGATAGTTTTAGCCAAATTGAGCAACAAAATACCAAGTTATATCAAGAAGCTTACTTCAATAGCCTCACTGAGTTACCCAATCGAAAAAAGCTTTATAGTGACCTAGCAACGTCACATATCACCGCGTTACTGGTATTAAACATTAACGATTTTGGCGAATTTAATGATTTTTTTGGTGTTAGTGCTGGTGATGAAATATTGATAGAAATCACCAAGCGACTCAATTCGTCTTCATTACCTTTAACACTCTATAAAACCGGCCCAGATGAATTTACCGCCATTGTGGAATCACAAGAAAACAGTATCAATGAAGCAAAGTTAACTCAACTTGCGCAGCAAATTGTCGACATGATTGGTCAACAAGCGTTTATCATTGAGGGAAGTGAATATTATATTTCTATCAGCATAGGCGGAGCACTTCTGCCCAATGAAGCCAGTAAACCTCAACAAAAACATATTGACCAACTTCATCGGCAGGCCGACTTAGCGCGACGAGTTGCCAAAAAGCAACGACTTAAATTTTGTATCTTTCAGCCGCAGATGGCGAATAGTGAAGCCTTTAAAGATAATATGCGCCTAAGCCAAATGCTTGCACAAGCGGCCAATGAGCAATGGGTAACACCTTATGTCCAATTGATTGCTCCCTTAACCGGTGGCGCAATAAAATTTGAATGTCTAATGCGGATCACCTTGCCAAATAAGGTCGTATTAGCACCTGCCCAATTTATGCAGGCAGCAAGACATTCACGGCTTTATAGCCAGCTCATGCGTACCATGCTACAAAAATCGATACAATTATTTAAAGATCAACCCTATGAGTTTGCAGTTAATATCACTTTAGATGATATTGCTATCCCGCAAAACTTAAATGCCATTTTAGCCTTACTAAAACAAGAGCCTGACACCTGTAAAAGACTCAACTTTGAATTATTAGAAAGTGAAGAAATCACCAATTATGACGCGGTAGAGCAATTTATAAAATTAGTTAAGCCCTATGGCTGTAAAATTGCCATCGATGACTTTGGTTCAGGCTATTCTAACTTTGTGCATTTACTCAGCTTAGATATTGATATTATTAAAATTGACGGCTCTTTGATAAAGCATTTAGACAGTGATCCCAAAGCACAATTATTGGTTGAAACTGTAGCGAGCTTTTCACAAAAAATGGCCATTACCACGGTGGCCGAATTTGTTGAAAACGAGTCAATTTTAGCCCTTCTGAATCAATATAATATTGATTATGCTCAAGGATATTTACTCGGCAAACCCGAGCCCTCGATAGCGCAGGCGCTTGAATGCTATTTACCGCAACTGGCCACCGCAAAAACAATCGATACTTCGACTCATTAAATGCTGGCTAATAAAGCCGCCACTTCTGCAAAATTTGGCCGCTCATCTACCTTTGGAGCAAAACACTTTGCAATAATCTCGGTCAATTGAGCCACTGCACGTTGTTCAAGCCTTGCATCATTTGGGTTGACTAGGTTAAGTAAGTCATCCAGTAAACACCCTAATGCTCGCACTTCAACTTTTTGCATATTGGCTTGTTGATGTATTGGAAGATGCACTAAGTTCGAGGCCGCGCCAAAATCACCAAACAACACATTATCTTGCTGATTAATCATTATATTGTGAGCATACACATCACCATGACTGACATTTTTATGATGCATATGAGCCATAGTATTGGCGATTTGTAGGCCGATACTGACAATCTGCTGTAGTGCGAATTCGGTTTCAGCCAAAAACGTATCTCGGGTACAAGTGATTAACGACGGCGGTAAACCTAAATTTTGGTAACCAGCAGGAATAAGCTCCATGATCAACCCGAGTTGATGCGGGTGTGTCTGCTGCTGGTTAATTTGGCCTATTGCAGGGATCAAATTGGCATGTTGCCCTACGGTCAAACAACAATCTAATTCATCTGCTGGATAACCGTCACTGGTTATGGCCCCTTTAAATATTTTAACCGCTAACTCATTAGGCAAATGTTGTAAATTTTGCGGTTTATGTTGCCAAGTCGCTCGGTAAATCACCCCTGAAGCTCCTTGACCAATTTGAGCCTCTAACTGCAAGTGTTGCGGGTTGATAGTGGGTACGCTGTTATTTAAGCATTCTGCGACATGATTAAATGAATTACCTGCAAACGCTAACCAAGACAATTTAGGTAAAGTAAACAACCAATCTGGCAGCTCAGTTAATTGGTTAGCTGATAAGCGTATAAGCTCTAAATTAACGCAATTTTTCATTGAATCTGGCAGTGAAGTTAACTCATTACCTGCTAGGGCTAATTTTCTTAACTGAGTGAGTTGACCAAAGTTGTGAGGGAGTTGGCTTAATTGGTTATCCGTTAAAATGAGCCATTTGGTCGTTATAGGCAAAGCGTCTGCTGCAATATAGCTAATACGATTAGCCTTAAAGCCCACCATTTCCAATTTAGGGCATTGGCTTAGAACTTGTGGTAACTCAGTAAATTGGTTCTGAGATAAAAAAACGATGCGTAAATTAACCAATTCACAAAAATTATCAGGTAGGCTAGACAATTGATTATTGGATAAATCCAATATTTCTAAACTGTCTTTTAACGCGATTATTTGCTGGGGAAACTCAGTTAACTCTTCCACTATTTGAAGACGCTTAATACCGTGTAATTCACCAGATTTTAGTTTAGCAAGAGTGTGCATAATAGCCTTTTTAAAAAATAAGCCGCTGATTATAAAGAAGCCAAATTTCAATTACCATTAAACTTGCTAGCAAAATTAACACGCCCCTCCCCCTCTAAACAAAAAAAGACCACTGCATGGCAGTGGTCAAATGGAAGCGAAAAAGTAATATGGGGTTGACTGATGAAGGTCATACTTTTTAGCGGCACGCTTAATAAGTCAAAAATAACAAACTAAAAGTGCATTCCTTAAAATGATGAAACTAAAACAACCAAGTCAAGGTTAAATTAACTCTGCTAACATCGCGTCGTTGTATTCCACTAAAGGTTGTTGATTGCGCACTTTAGCGACATAATCGGGGTTAGCAATAAATGGGCGACCAATAGCAAGTAAGTCAAACTTGTTGCTTTCAATCGCTTGTGCGCCTGACTCTGCAGTATAACTTCCTACCCCAACCAACGTTTTAGGGTACACCTTACGTAGGTAGCTCGACACCGTACCGTCTAAGTAATCAAACTCCATTGAATCATCAAAAATACCGGCATGTACAAAGGCAATATCGCGTTTGGCAATTTCAGGTAATAGATAATCAAATACGTCACGATCTCGTTTATCACCCGCCATATTAAAATAAGCGCCCGGAGACAAACGAATTGCGGTTCTGTCTGCGCCAATACTGGCCACCACGGCATCTAATACTTCTAATGCAAAACGAGACATGTTTTCTGGCGTTTGACCATACTCATCTTCACGGCGGTTACTGTCATGGTGTAAAAACTGGTCAATTAAATACCCATTAGCGCCATGAATCTCAACGCCATCAAAACCTGCTTCAATGGCATTGGCTGCCGCTTGAGCATAATCATGGACTAATGAATCAATATCTTCTTTGGTTGCCGCTTTGGGTGTTTGGTATTCCAATTCACGCATTCTAGGAACCGTTCCTTCAACTGCAACAGCTGAAGCAGATAACACATCACCGCCACCAAAAAAGTGTGGATGTGCAACACGGCCTGTATGCCAAAGCTGAGCAAAAATTTTGCCACCATTTTCATGAACTGCGCTGGTCACTTTTTTCCAACCGGCTATTTGCTCAGCAGAAAATAGCCCCGGCGTATTAGGGTACCCTTGGCCATCGGGGCGAATAATAGTGGCTTCACTAATAATTAAACCAGCCTCAGCACGACGCGCGTAATAATCCACAATTTGTTGAGTAGGAACAAGGTTATCATCAGCCATGCAACGGGTTAATGGTGCCATTAACAATTTATTGTTTAGGGTCAGGCTGGTGTTTAATGGGTAAGGTTGAAATAAAGTGGTTGTCATGGAGAATCTCCTTTCTTGAATATGCGTTCAAGATAAACTTAATTGAATGATCATTCAAGTAGTTTTTGAATGTTTATTCAAAATTAGTTAGAATTACCCTTAATGACACAACACAAACGCGTAATATAAAGAGTACTGATATGAGAAATGCAGAGTTTGATCGCCAGGAAGTACTGCGGGGGGCAATGCGTGCTTTTTTGGTAAAAGGTTATGCCAAAACCAGTATGCAGGATTTAACCAAAGCAACCGGGCTTCATCCTGGCTCTATATATTGCGCATTTGAAAATAAAAAAGGCTTGCTACTTGCAGCCATTAGCCAATACCACGATGACCGCAGCCGTCAGTTTGAGTCATTATTTAATAATGATAATAACCCGCTTGAAAACCTTAAACGCTACTTCAACAACATTGTACAAGAGTGTTTAAGCTGCGATGCGACTCAAGCGTGTTTATTAACCAAGGCGTTAAGCGAGGTAGGCGAACAAGATGAAGATATTAGTCAATTGATCCACGCCAATTTATTCGCGTGGCAAACGGCTATTGAACAAGTACTAGATAAAGCAAAGTCATTGGATTTAATTAATAAACAGGAATCGACTCAAACTCAAGCTCAATATTTAATGATGGGGATTTACGGTTTACGGACTTTTGGCCATACTCATCCCAATGAAGAAGTGTTGCAACCGCTAGCAGATAAATTACTTAACAGCTTACTGTAGTTAATCGTCGCGAGATTGAGTTCGCTCACCCAATGAGTTAAGGACGTCGCATTCCCCCCTTAATACAGAGACAATGGATTTACCTTGCCTAAATGAGTCAGGTATCATCACTCGTCCAGATGCACTAACCGGCAGATCTTTTAATACCGCATGGTGCATTTCTAGCCCTGCTGGAGCCTCGTAATATAATACGGTAATTGTTGCCAATTGTGATTTATCAGCCGCCATTATCTTCCCTTATAACGATTAATCTGGTGAATGGGTTTACTCCAACACTCAGCTAACTGAAGCCTGAACAACTATGAGTATACTCACAATGCCATCATCCTTATACATTTTGTAATAATTGTTGTCAAAATTAACGACCCTACACCGTCAAACTTACAAATAAGTCTCTACTAAATATAGCTTATCGACAGGTTTTTTAAAGTCGCACCTAAACAGCTTGCAGGTTTCCTGCTAGAATCGAATTCAATTATCAGTCTTATACTCATTGGTATAAGAATATGATCGACTCAAGCAAAATAAATATCGAGTGATCATACCTTTATGCTAATAAGTATTTCACATTACAACAAAGAGATTTCAGATGGGCAGAGCATATCAAAACCGTAAAGAATCCATGGCCAAAACTGCCGGCCAGAAAACCCGCCTTTATTCACGCTATGGTAAAGAAATATACGTATGTGCCAAGCAAGGTGGTGTCGACCCAGATGGTAACTTGGCCTTAAGAAGCTTAATTTCACGAGCCAAAAAAGATCAAGTTCCAGCACATGTTATTGAACGTGCAATTGAAAAAGCCCGTGGTGGTGGTGGTGAAGATTACGATACTGCAAGATATGAAGGTTTTGGCCCAGGTGGCTGCATGGTGATTGTTGACTGCCTAACAGACAATGGTAACCGAACGTTTACTCAAGTTCGCCAAGCCTTTGTTAAGAATGATGCTAAATTAGGCAGCCCAGGTACTGTGGGGCATATGTTTGAACATCAAGCCGTGTTCGTATTTGAAGGCGATGATGATGAAGCCATTTTAGAGCTATTAATGATGGCCGATGTTGATGTAACAGATGTTGAACTAGAAGACGGTTTAATCAGCGTATTTGCCCCTGTTTCTGAATTCAACAATATCAAGGTTGCGTTAACTGAAGCGATGCCTGAAATTGACTTCAAGGTTGAAAACTTATCGTTTGTACCGCAAACCATGACAGAAGTATCAGGTGAAGACATTGAAAGTTTTGACAAATTTATTGCAGCATTAGAAGACTGTGATGATGTACAAAACATTTATCATAACGCTGAAATTAATGACTAATCTTTAAAAGTTTAATAGCCATAAACACAAAACGCAGCCTAGGCTGCGTTTTGTGTTTTATATTGATTATGCTTGATTAACGTAAATCCATTTCTTGCACTTTTTCGTAGGCAATTTCTGGCGCGGTAACTTCTGGCTTTGCATGCTTGTCAGCTTTTAAGTGCCCTTTACGATGTTTTAAGGCGGCATCTAGCTTTTTAGCTGCACTGGCGATTGCGGGGTACATTACGGCATCTTTGCCGTTTGCAGCAATGCGGCTGCCTTCGTAATTGGTGCTGACTTCAACATCAAACTCGCCATGCTCTTTGGCAATAATGACGTTTAGTGAGATAAGTGTCGGGAAATGGCTTGCAAGCTTAGTAAACTTCTCTTCTACATGTTGCTTAACAGTGTCGGTAACATCTACATGGTGACCAGAAAGATTTATTTTCATAAAGTGTCCTTAGCGTTATTACGTCTTTTTAATGTCTTATTTCGTCGACTACATAAAAAGAACTTGGGGCGTTGACTGTAGATCTCAAGAGATTAAATGAACAAAGTGCCAAAATGGGGATTAAAGTCACATCTGTAATTTAATTCTGTATTGTTTTACAAATACTCTGTCGTTATCAAAAAAATTGAACAACCATGTTCTTAATTTGATTTAACACCACAATACACACTTAGTATAGACACAAACAAGTCAATTTGTTGGCTAGTTTTGTCAGCTTTACAAAGACGCTCACAAAGCAGGCTAAAAACCATTGAAATAAGATAAAAATTAGCCAAATAGCTTTGGCGAATGAATATAAATTAATGCGATGGTATTCATTACTAGACAGAAATTGCCGCACTTGGTTTGATTAGTTCAGCCTAATGTTAAATTTCTCTATCAATTTACAACATAAAAAAGCGCAACCATGACAACTCATGATTGCGCTTAAAAAGGGAAACCTTGTTTAGTTCACTTTAGAAACACTCAATGTGGGCGAATCTGCACTTGGGCCAGTTACCGTAAAGCGATAAGTTGCATCACTAGGCACAGATAACTTCATGTTAGCGCCTTTTTTAGCCAGCACTTTGGTCGTGTCTTCAGCCACCACCTCATCACCTGCTATAGCCCCAAAGTCAACAGTAGACCAATCTGCAGTCGCTATTTTGAATTCATAATCTCCAGCAGCAATGCTGATGTCAGCTGTGTATACAGATGAGCCTTGATAAGACAATGCGTCAACCTCACCCCAACCGTTCATTCCACCGCGAATAAAGACTGTATTACCCGCAAACATGTCAGTTTTATGGATAGTCACTACCGGCTCGTTGCGATTACTCATATCAAAAGTAAAGCTGTACATGGCATCAGCGTCAAAATCGAAGCTTAAATTAGCCCCTTTAACGGCTAATACTTTTGCCACACCATACTCAATTACCCCATCAGCTTCTCCACTTCCGTAGTCAACGGTACTCCAGTCACTTGAGGCAATTTTAAATCCTTTACTTCCCGCAGTAACCATCACTTCAGCTCGGTATAGGCTTCCACCGAGATAAACCATTTCGTTGTCAGTTGACCAACCATTCATATCGCCACGCAAATACACGGGCGTACCAATAAATGGCTCTTCGTTGTATACCGTTAACACTGGATTATCTTTGTCTGACGCATCAAGTGAGAATACATAAGTTCCGGCCATAGACGGGGTAAACTTCATGTTAGCACCAGAGCGAGCTAACGCTTCAGCAACCGATTCATCTACGTCAGCCACATCACCACTTAGG
Source organism: Shewanella gaetbuli (assembly GCF_023284065.1). GTDB lineage: Bacteria > Pseudomonadota > Gammaproteobacteria > Enterobacterales > Shewanellaceae > Shewanella > Shewanella gaetbuli. The sequence continues at coordinate 205,766 of NZ_JAKIKP010000002.1, forward strand.
GCACCAAAATCAACGGTACTCCAATCAGCTGAGGCCACTTTGAACTCATAGGTTTGCGCATCTAAGGCTATCGCTATGCGGTATTCGCCAGCACCAACATAGGTAAAGGCATCCACCTCACCCCAACCGTTCATGCCACCACGAACAAATACCGTAGTACTGCCATATGGCACCACATCAGGCGCGCCAGCGGTTGCCGTTGCACTTAACCCCTCACCTTGGGTGTCACCTTGCAACTTAACAAATACTGCCGTCGTTAATGCGGGGACGGTAAAGGTTCCCTCGCCTTCTCCTTGGCTAAAGTTAGCATCCAGTTGGCGAGCATCTATAGAGTTAGCTAACGTGCTGTGCAAACTAAAGCCTGCCGCAGTAGGGACAGTATGAGATTGTGCTTCACTTGAGCCATTAACCATCACCACCATAGCATCAACCATAGGGTCAATATCTGATAGGCCTGCACCATCGTCTATGCTCATCACAATCAAACCTTGGGTTTGACGTTTACCAATATTATGAAAGCCAACTCGGTCAATAATGTCTTGAGCATTTGTTAAACGCAGTAATGGGCTGGCTTTGCGAATGGCTAAAAACTCATTAAATACACTGGACGCAAATTCAATTTCAGTCATAGATGCAGCTGAATTTGGGTTACCCGACAACGCAATAATTTGCTCCATTTTAGCGGCATTATCTTGAGCTAAAGGTAAACCCACATTCCAGTTATTACTGCCTTTGGTAAAGTCGACCCAGTTAAACCAGTCACCTGAGTCATAGGTGTTACGGTCCATTGATTTAGAACGTAACATGTCGCCACCCATTTGTAAGAAAGGAATCCCCTGACTTAATAATGGAATGCTAGCCGCTATATTTTGCACTCGAACACGGTCTTCAATCGACATTGTTGTGTCATTTGAATATTGCAAAATATCCCAAAGTGTTTCGTTATCATGCTTAGACACATAGTTAATGCTGTCAGCAGGATCTTTAGCATAAGCCGTAGGCTGAGAGTTCCAACTAAAGCTATTACCTGTAGCAGTGTTGCCATTGAAGTCTTTGAGTACGTAGTTTTCAATGTTACCCGCCATCGATAAGCGTAGGGTATCTTGATCTCTTAGGTGATCATCTTTTTGCTCAGTAGCAAATAACGCCCCGCCGCGAACGGCTTCACGTATGCGGTCATTAAAGGTACCCACTTCGCTGCCCGCCATATTGGCTTGGGTGGCTTGCTCAAATAAGCGGTTGTCTGCAACCTCGCCAAAATTCCAGCCTTCACCGTAAAAGTAGTTATCTGGATCAACGGCTTGAACAGCTTCACGGGCGGCAAGAATACTGCTTTTAGGCATATGCCCCATTACATCGAATCGGAAGCTATCAAAGCCATAGTGCTCCGCTAAAATCACCATAGAGTCGCTAACAAACTTGTCCATCATTCGATGTTCAGTTGCGGTGTTGTCACAACAGGTTGATGATTCTATTTTGCCGGTGATTTCATTGTAACGGTGGTAATAACCCGGCACGACTTTGTCGAGTACTGAGTTATCCCATAAGCCTGAAGCACTGGTGTGGTTATATACCACATCAAGTACTACGCGTAAGCCAAGCTCATGTAATGATTGGTTCATTGCACGTAGCTCTTTAATGCGCGCAGTGCCTTCTGCATCACTTGCATAACTGCCTTCTGGGGCGATAAAGTGGTGCGGGTCGTAACCCCAGTTGAAGCTGTCATAACCTCGCATTGCATTGACTAAGTTTTGCGCATCGTCAGAACCCACGGTAAAGCCCGCGAGTACTTCTTCAATGGTGGCTGAGGTGTCTTCTGTTTTACAGGCATCAGCATTATCATCAATTTTGGCGCAAAGTTTCGCTAATGTATCGGTAATATCAATGCGTTCAGCAGCATCTTCATTAATGGTTGCAATGTCGGTTACCGGTAATAGGTGGAAATGGGTAACGCCACTTTCAGCCAGTTTACGCAGATGTTCTACTGGCGCACTACCGTCTTCAGTAAAGGCTAAATATTTGCCACGATTAGCCTCAGAGGTTGATTCGTCTCGAGCGCTAAAATCACGAACATGCCCTTCATATATCACCGCATCTTCAATATTTGCGATTGTCGGCACGGTGTGATCATCCCAACCATCTGGCTTTAAGTCAGCATCGTCTAAATTAACAAACTGGCTGTAATGACCATTGGTGGATACGTTTAATGAATACGGATCACTTGTGAGTAATGTTTCTATTTTGCCACTAACAGGATGATATACCGTCACCTCAAATTGGTAATACTGGCGGTCTAATTCATTACCGCCACTATATGACCAAATACCGGTTGCGGTGTCTTCTGTCATTTGATGGCTAGCAATTTCCTTTTTAGCGGCGTCATAGACTTTTAACATGACATTTTGCGCTGTTGGTGCCCAAACTTTAGAGACAATATTGCCATTATCGTACATCACCCCTAATGGTGCTTCGTCAGCATCGTTTTCAGCTTGGGTGTATAAATCATCTAGCACTTTTGCCACTTGTACTTTACTGGCTGCAACAGCTTTGTTTTCGCTATCATATGCAGCTAACACTAATTGCTGCTTGGCAATAGCTTTTGCTTGCTGTGCATCAAAGTTAGCCTCATAAGCTGGCCAAGTGGCTAAATGTGGCGCTAACGCTTTAAGCTCGTCGGTTAACTCAGTAGCAACCACTTCTATTTGCTCGCCGCCTATCATGCCTTTGTCATCAACGACTGCAGTTGCATCTGCAGAATGGTGTAATACAAACTTTGCGATGCCGTCAGGTGATTCGTTCCATACAAAAGTGTTTTGATCTAACCAATGAGCACTGGCACCATCAATTGAAAAACCAACCTCTAAAATAGGATAGTCATACACATCACTTTCACCGTGAATAGTAAAGTTTGCGCGATCAAACTGTGCTTCAGGGGCTGCTGAATCTTCATAGGCTTTAAGATTCATCACTAAGTCGCCATCACCTAAAGCTTTACCTGAACCCTCAGTACCAATGTGCACAATAAAGTTGGCACATTCACTGTGACCTTCTTTTAAGTTTAAGATCCAATAAGCACCATAGTTAGGGTCAATCCCATCAAAAGAATGGCCATTTGCCCAGTCAGTTGAGTCGAATGGTGGCGCATAGGCATCACAAGTATCGTTATTCCAAGTATGTAATTTATACCCTGGGTAGTTTGGGTTACTGTCGCTGTTGTCTTTGTCTTTTATGCGGTTGTAATAAAGTACTGCTTGGTTTTCACCTGCTAGCACCATAGGTACTGGCAATTCTGGGTTATATCCCACAATACAACTTTCATTTTTGGCATCTGGAAACTTAGGCGCTGGGCAGTTAAGTGGCGGTGGTGGCACACACTCTGTTCCCGCAGCATTAGGAATATTAGGTACATTACAGGTCAATAAAACTTCACCCGGTTCTGACGAGTCACTACCGCAACCCGCTAATGCCCCCACACTTAACGCTAATGCGCTAAGTTTAAATATTGTTGCTTTTGTCATCATGACTGACTACTCCCGATCATTTTTTGCTGTGATTCCAACACGATTATTAACGTTGTTTGGGTTGGATTTTTTGGCACTAACAATGGATTACATGGCATAGGTGAACCCCAAGAAAAATTCGCGACCAAAGTACTGTAAGGTGCCGGTTTTAGCTTCGGTACCAAAGTAACTTTTGGTCGGTTCGTCGGTTAGGTTATTAACTTGGAATAACACCCCTAGCCCATCGGTAATTTGATAAGAGGCTTGGTAATCAATAACGGTTTCGCCGTCAAAGTTAACTACCTGTTCGTTAATCGCTACTTGCTCAGACACAAACTCATCACGATAACGAGCACTCACTCGCGTCTCGAAACCTTCATAGGCATAAAATAGCGTGGCGCTGACCACGTTGTTTGATAAGCCTGGTAAGTCTTGGGTTGCAGTGTCGCCACCTAAATTAGTAATAGATTCCACTTCAGACTCGGTATACGAGTAACTGGCGTTAAAGCCTAAACCTGACCATGCATCAGGAAGAGAGGCAAAAACTTGGGTATAAGCCAACTCTAAACCGCGAATATAGCCACCTTCAGCGTTGTTAACTGCGGTGGTATAAGTGCCATTGGTGGTTGCTATTTGTTCGCCACTGATTTCATCAATGATGTATTCAGGTACGTTAAAACCATTGCCTTTAAAGTCGAAGTTTTCAATGGCTATGGTATCGATGAATGAGTCAATATTTTTGTAGAATACTGCAGCTACAAATGCGCCTTCGTCAAAATATCGCTCGTAAGACAGATCATATTGATCGGCATAAAATGGCATCAAGAATGGATTATTGGTACTTGAACCATTAATTTCACCGTCATCGGATACTGAAGCACTAATGTCACCTGCTAAACGATTAATAGGCGGACGTGACATCACTTTTGCCGCAGCAAAACGAATTTGAGAATCGTCGGTTATTTTAAAGTTAAGGTTTACTGAAGGTAGGTAGTCGGTATAACTCACCCCTTGTAATGTGCGGGCATAGTTTTGATTGATAATGCCAATCTCGTCAGCAATATTTTGTGCACCTAGCTCAACATCGCCTTCGACATTTTGTAGCATGGTCGCCGACTGGTCAGTATCAACCATACGTACACCAAAGTTACCTGTAATGGGAATGCCACCCAGCTCAGTATCAATGTTGGCCATTACATAGGCAGATAACACTTCTTCGTATACATCGCCACTTTGTAGCACAGACCAAGAATAGTTAGTGGTGTAGCCTTTAGGGTCAATCACCCCACCAGCATTACCCCAGGTTTGTACTGGTTGTGGTACGCCATCAGGAAACCACGCATTGAGCGCTTTATCTAAATCAACGGCTAAATAAGCAGGGAAATAGCTAAAATCGCCTTGCCAGTCAACCACAGTGGTCATATCTTCGGTGAGCTTTAATGGAGGCTCTGATTTTGAAAATGCCCCGTCGTTTCCGTATTCAAATACAGAACGGTCATTACTGTAGGTTCTGTCTGAGTATCGAGCGCCAAATTCCACACTAGAGATGACATCATTGTCTAGATCATATTTAAAATCGAGTCGATAAGCTTGAACTTCATCTTCGTTCACAAAAGGATAAATTCCGTACTTACTGACCATCACTCGGTCTACATCTGAAAACGCTTCAGCTTGATTAAAGCCGACATCGGGTAAATCAAGGCCGTTAAGCAAGTAACTCACTGAGACATTTTCATCAAATATTGGCGTATCGGCATTAGCGTCAACGGCCACATTTGACCATAACAAGCCATTTCTAAAATCACTTTTAGCTGAAGATAAAGACACATCCACATTAACGTTTAAGCGATCAGTTACTTGCCAATCAGCATTAATGCCGTAACTATTGACTTCATCAAAATCTTGGTTGTCGTCATTAACAATTTCAACACGGGTGTAGCTTTTAGAGGTGCGATTAAAGGTACCGCCAATTAAGCTGTTTCCGTCATAGGTTGGGTTAGCTACGCTGGCGTTTCTGCCACCAAACTTTACCCGATAACCTCTCGCAAAAGCTTCACTGTCAAAGCGTGACATAAACGCATCGGCTTTTAAGACAAAGTTATCAACCGGCGCCCACTCGATGGCTCCCATATAGCCATTTCGGGTTTCAACACCGCCTAAATGCTGTACTTCAAAACCTTCACTAATGTATTCATAATTTGGATTATCAACCGGCCCATTGGTGTCATTTTCTAGGCCGTCTAGCTCTTTTGAATCGTTATACGCAAGGCCAATAAATTGGGTGGCAACACTGGGCTGTTCTAATCTGGCATAACCCACAGCTACGCCTAAGGTGTCTTCTAAAAACTTACCTTGGTATGAAAAACTGAGTCGGCTACCGTATTCTTCAGCGCCATACACTTCATTGGCTCTGTCGTTATACATTCCGCGAGCATTGACCACAAAACTATGCTGTTTATCACTGCTTAATGGGCTGACTGTCGACAGCTCAACTGTACCGGCAACGCCGCCTTCAATGAGCGATGCTTTAGGCGATTTATAAACCGCGGCCGATGAAATGAGCTCTGAAGGGTATTGGTCAAACTCAATACTTCGTGAACCACTTGTTGAGACCTGTTCACGTCCATTTAAGGTAGAAAAAACAAACCCGCCAGACATACCACGAATATTAATCTCAGCTGCTTGCCCCCCGGTTCGCACAGCTGAAATGCCCGGTAAGCGAGTTAATGCATCAGCCATAGAGACATCAGGCAACGCCCCTAAATCATCAGCAGATAACTGCTCTGACACAGTGTCTGAGTAGCGTTTAGAATTTAAAGAATCAATAAGGCTGCGGCTATAACCTTTGACTTGAATGCGTTCTATAGGTAAATCATCAGTGATAGTGGTGTCAGCTTGAGTTGAATTTTGTTCTGTGGTTTCAACAGCGACGCTTTGTTCAGCGGTTGGTTGTTTAACTTCATCTGCTGCTTGAGATATTTGTGGTATCAATAAGACACTCATCCCCGCTGCAGCCAAAGCTAAAGTCAACACGGTTGGTTTACTTTTGAGCATTGGTTTCCCCTTCCCCATACAGGTTTTATTTGCCCAACACTCAGATATACCACTCATACTATGCAGAATATTGAACAGTTTTTAATTCCGTTATACTAGGCATTGACACAGCACCACCTCAACACAATGCATACGTATTCATAACAATTATGCAACAAAATGGTATTTTATCTACCCATCGCATAAATTTATTGTTAGCCATTTCCTGAGACTTATTAACCACTTGTGATAAGTAGAGCCGTTTTATATATTTTTAGGTTAATCCTAATAATTAAATCATTTAGCAGAAAAGGCTAAAAACAGACAAAGAGGTGGACTTTAGGCTCGTGTTAGTGTTGAATTTGCACCGAGTATGGCGATATCAATGCAATATTATTAAGTAACTTAGGAGTGTTGGATGGGTTTTAAAGTCACTGTTGATTGGCAAACATCACCCGCTGAAGAAGGCGAGTTCAATCGAGATCACCAAGTTAAATATGGTAGCGGTCAATCAATACAAGCTTCATCGGCTCCTGAATACAAAGGCAATGAAGCAAAAATAAACCCTGAAGAAAACCTGTTAGCGGCTTTATCTTCATGTCACATGCTGACATTTTTAGCTATTGCACATTTAAAGCGCTTACCGGTATCAACGTATACCGATAACGCTGTAGCCGATTTAGGCAAGAATGATGCTGGTAAAATTGCGGTAGTCAAAATGACTTTAAACCCACAAGTCGAGTTTGCTGACCATGTGGAAGTGAGCCCAGAAACCATTGCTAAGATCCATGAAAAAGCGCACGCTAACTGCTTTATTGCTAACTCGTTGGCTTGTGAAGTAGAAATAAAATACTAAGCAGTGACAAAAATTATTCATTAAAAAAGCCGCTATTGCGGCTTTTTTAATGTTAACTTTTATATTGTTAACGTGTAGTAATTAGCTGGACAACTCAAACTGAGCAAATGCTATTCGTCGTTTTCCATAAAGTCATCAGAAAAGTCAGTTTCCCAATACTTATAACCTTGGACCGTTGCTTGAGCTGCTGCCCCCATCAAATTAACTTGGTAAGTTTTTACACCATCAATATCAGCAGATTGATTGGCTGAAGCTTGGTCGCCACTATCCTCATATTTTGCACTGGCTTCTGCTTGAGCTTGGCCTTCATAACCCGACTCTTTAAAACGAGTCAACGCGCTCTGCTTCATAAATGCTTGTACATAAGCCATTTGCTTCCAACCAATTCCTGCGCCTGCTCCAGCAGTGGCAAAGCGGTAATAAGATTTTTTACCACCTTCGGTTAGCACACACACACCACCACCAGTTGATAACGCAAACAAGTAACTATTGCTACCAGTACAAACAACATGACCAACAGACTGACTCACGGCTGTTTTGGCCGCAGGGTGCTGTTTATAAATCTCAGCTAATGCAGCTTGGGTTTCTTTTACAGCGTTGGCTTTTTTAGCTTCAGGGGTACTTCCTGTTGCACACGCTGTTAAGCCCAAAAGTGCTGCGATTGTTATCAATGATTTTAATTGCATACGGTGTGGATCTCCTTGTAGATAATGCCGTAAATATAGTGGGATTTATCTACAGCTGAAAGTAAATATAGACTAAAAAGCCTGTATTGCTACAGGCTTTTGGGTTTATGGTTACATTTGTAAAACCAAATTTACTTAATATCTACAGCTTTACCACCTTTTGGCAAAGGCAATGCTTGTAATGGTGGCATAGGCTGTTGAGCTAATTGACCTTTTAAATACTCAATTGCCGCCTCAAGTTGAGCATCATGACCTTGGTAAGTTGCGTAAGGTAGATTGCTTACCTCTACATCAGGCTCTACACCGTGGCCCTCAACTATCCAGCGTCCATCCATAGCATATTGTGGGTATTCAGCTACTCGTGCCATGCCGTTATCAGTTACACGATTTCGGCCAGACAACCATACGCCCGCGCCTGCCGTTTGCTTACCTATCACTGGTGCTAAACCTAGAGCCTTAATGCCCGCTGTAAAGGTTTCACCGTCTGAATATGTCATTTGGTCGGCTAACACCACCAGCTCCCCCCTAAAGGTTTGCTGCATGTTGGTACTGGCACTTCCGTGTGTAGGCTGCCAGAATGCCCACGCTTTTCTGAGCAGTTTTTCAATTACCCAGCTATCAATGTTGCCACCACGATTTCTGCGCACATCAATAATCAGCCCAGGTTTATCATAATTGGTATAAAACTCACGGGCAAAACTGGCAATATCTCCCGCACCCATGGCATATAAATGCAAATAGCCAAAGTCATCTTTGGACGCTTTTGCCACTTTAGTTTGATTAGTATGTACCCAATCTAAATACCTTAATTTTGCATCAGTGCTCGTATTCACTGGCAACACTACGGTTTTATGCTGTTTTTTGCCGCGGGTCAGTGTTAGCAATACTTGTTTATTCTCTTGATTGCGCAGCAACTGAGTCACATCACCTAAATTATTAACCGGTTGGCCATTAATTGCATTAATAATATCTCCAACTTGAGCATCGACCTCAATTCTTGCTAATGGTGATGCTTGCTGTGGGAATTCAGGATCATTTTGATAGATATGGGCAATTTCTACGCCTTTGTCAGTTAGGTGTAGTCTTGCGCCTAATGAAGCTGATTTTGGTGCATTGGGATCTTTAGCAACATCACCACCGCGTACTTGTGAATGTAATGAGTCTAGCTCTCCCATCATTTGCTCAAACACATCATTAAGTTCATGTCTGTCGGTGAGTCTGGCTAATAACGGTTGATATTTTTGCTTAGTTGCTTGCCAATCTAAACCGCGCATATTGGTGTCAAAAAACTGATCTCGATGCATTAACCAAGCATCTTCAAATATTTGTTGCCACTCTTGCATTGGCGATACGTTTAATTGCCACGACTGTGCATTCACTTTTGCCTGACTGACATCACTGGGTAACTTAGGCCCTGCATCAACAATTAACATATCCTTGGGGTTTGACTGCTTTTGTAACCAAATTGAGCTGTTGTCATTGGATAGAGTAAAGCGGCCAATATCTTCAGCAAAAACGTCTACTTTAGGTGAGTTGTTAGCAAACTTAATCCACTTTAAGGCACTTTTGTCATTATGGGTATCTAATAGATATAAGCCCTTATCTGACGATTGTAACTGGCTATAATTACCGGATTCAACGGGGACTTGCCATAAGCGAGTTTCAATATTTTTCCAATCCACTTTTACCGTAGACTTTTTAGCCTTGTTATCCTTAGTCTTTGGCGTTAACTCGGTTTGTTTTGCGAAAGGGAATAACGCTTTCTCGTTAAGGGCTAGTGCAAATATTTGGGTGCGTTTATCAAATACTGGCCCCATGTTTCTGTCACCCCAAGGTGATGATGGCGTGGCATTAAAATCACGATTTGATAAGAAATATAACCAATTACCGTCATCACTAAAGCTAGGGGAAAATGATTCATACTTATCTGATGTCATCACTTTTGCTTTAGATTCTTTAACGGAATAAAGCACAATTTGAGGACGTTGCTTGCCTATTTCAGCTTTAGTTAACGCAATATATTCACTGCTTTTTGACCATACAATATCGGGATATGGCCCTAGTCCTTCACCATTAGTCGCAATTTTTTTATTGCTGCCTTTGTTTAAATCTAACAACCATACATTGCCCATATAATCGTCATGCGCAATATATCTGCCATCAGGAGATAAGTGCATGCTGGTACGCAGTGCTTTACCGTCTTTAGTTAATTGTTTAGCGCCTTGGCTACCATCTGCCGGATATTGCCAAATTTCTTGTTCACCAGACGCATCGCTAATGCCATAAACCCATTTACCGTCATGGCTTAATATGGCGTCTCTGACTCGACTTTTAGGGTCTGTGGCAATTTGCACTAAACGACGTTCACCTTTATTAGCAATAGCCACATGGCTTCGTGCGGTGATTACAACTTGATCGCCCTTTGGGCTTAAACGCGTTGACGTGGCATACTCTAGCGGATCATTAATCCATTGTTCTTGTCGATGTGGAAAATCACTGGTGAGTTGAATATCAACAATGCTGTCGGTGTTAGTGGCAAGATCAAATAGTTTGATATCTGCCCCCTGTTGGAACACGACTTTGCCTTGATAAATATTAGCATCTCTTACTTGCCAATCTTTATATTCACTATGCTGTTTAATATCTTGCCCTGTCACTGACATTGACCAAATATTGTCGTTACCTGAGGCATCACTAATAAAATAAACTCGGTCTTGCCATAACATAGGTTGGCGTACTGAGCCTTCATGACTGGTCGTTAATTGTTGTGCTTCTTGGTCATCCCCAAGCTTATAGCGCCATATTTCACCTTTGGCGCCACCACGATACACCTTGGCGTTATCGCCACTGGCCTGCAAACCAAATTGGGTAAAGTAAACATACTCACCTTTAGCGTCAATTACCCCTTCAATAGCGTCCGCCAGTGGAATGTTATTCACGCTTAGCGTTTGCGGGTTAACGGTTTTAAGCACCCAGTAATTTGCCGGGCCAAATGCGTTGTCTGTTGAATATAAAATTTCACCGGTTGCGGTCCAACCTTGTAATCTTACTCGTGAATTTTCAAAACTCACCCGCTTAGGCACGCCACCTGCAATGGGCATTACATAAATTTCAGTCGAACCTTCATAATTGGCACTGTAGGCGACCCACTGGCCGTCGTGTGAAATAGTCGCATCAAGTTCTTCTGCGGCATGGGTCGTTAACCGTTTAGCTTGTTGCGCATTCACTTGGGTAGTCCATAAGTCACCCTCAGCAGTAAACACTAAGGTATTTTCATGTAAAGCGGGGGCGCGATAGTAACCATTGCTGGCTAAAGCCGTTGATGAAAATGCACTGACACAGCTGAGCGTTAACATACAGCTCAAAATAGAACGACGAAATTTCATATGTGTTTATTTCCCTATTATTTTTATTGATCTTTTATCCATGGTCACGTTACCAGAATGTGTTTTTTTTTAAAGCGTCAAAATGTAACGATTAATTAACCTGAGCTGCGCATAACAACTTGCTTTCTAGAGCCTATTTTTACTGATAACTGCGTTAAATTTGTTTGCAATAGACCAGCTATTGACGCACAAATTTGCCTTGTTCTAAGCAAAAATACCTCTCTAGAAATGTATTTGAAAGTAAAAATCATATGAATCAGTATATTAGCTAATCTCTTATACGCAGTTCAGGTTAACTAGAATATTGCCAACACTTGTAACAGAATGATTACGTTATGAAAAACAACAAGGACGGTAAAGCACTATTACTTTACCGTCCTGAGGGAGTTTTTGATATAAATTAACGGGTTAAGATTATCTGTTTGATTTCAATATATTGTTGATACAACGGATGTTGCTGTTGTTTTATTTGAGGGAACTGCTGTTCTAACACCTGCAAATATTCAACGGCTTGCTGCCATTGTTGCTGCGCGGCAAGCTCGTTTAATACTTCAACGCCTTGCTGTGGGCTAACAATGGAAATGTCATCTTTTGTATGAGCTTGTGGCGCTGACTTGGCAGACTTCAACCTTTGTGCAGCCACGGATGCTGGTGCCATTTCTGCTTGCATAGGCTCAGCAATATCCATTTGCATTGGCATGATTTCATCTGCGTCTGTAGAGGTTGGCTGTTGCTGCATCATTGGGTTGACCAACAATAGCCCAACTATCAAAATAACTGAGGCGGCAGTAGATATCTGCCAAGTATACTTTCGCCAAGTTTTAAGCTGAACCACATTGGTTTTATGGGTTAACTCTGCATCTAACTGTTGTTGTGCCGATAAGTTTGCCTCGGTATCGCTTTGGGTCATCAACTGCTGTTTAGCTTGAGCCATAATGGCGCTATCTAATGACTCGCTAGGCTCAGGTTGTGGCCCTTTATGATACAAGTTGACGATTTCATCTTGAATGGCTAAAAACTCTTCATCGGATTGTGTTGTCATATTATGCCTCGCGATACTGTTGACTCACACAAGTCTTAATGTTTTGGTAAGCGTATCTAATGCGACTTTTAGTGGCCTCAAGAGTGGCTTGAGCTATTTCACTAATCACACTGGCAGTTAACCCTAATTCGACATTAAGCAAAAAAGCTTCCTTTTGCACGCTGGGTAATGAGTCAATACAGTGCTGCAGCGTTTTAGCTTGCTGGCTTTGCTGAAACTGCACCTCAGGTTCGGTTGCTTCAGTGGCCATGAAGTCATCCATAGTTTGATCTTCACCTAATGCTTGAGTATCGTCTAAAGGTTTTACGGCTCTCACATGATCAATTATGAGGTTATGAGCAATTTTATATAACCAAGTGGTAAATTTAGCGTTCACTTGGTAATTCGCCGCTGCTTTAATCACTCGACTCCACACATCTTGATATAAATCTTGTGCCAGCGCTTCATCTTTTAGCTGCCGAATAAAATAGCGATATAGCGGGCCTTTATGCTTTTTATATAGGCATTCAAAAGCCTTAATATCTCCCGATTGGTAAGCCAACATGAGTTGCTCATCGGTAGATAAGTCACTTTCTGCTAATGATAACTTGTCATTACCTGCAAACAATTGGCTAGAATTTGTTGTCATTGATTCTCTCGTCATGGCTCTGTCAGTAATTGAGTCGCACGCATTAAATGTAGAAATTCTTGTCGCTGGCCCAACTCATCATTGCCTAATGCGCTAGCTGCGATTTCAATTAATTTAGCATAGTCAACATCATGTAGATAAGCATTATGATTGAGTAATTGACCAAAACCTGCGACGGCTGCAGCAAATCTAAAATCATCTGAAGCATGTTCGAATCGAGATTCACCGTCTACATTTGACACTGCAAATGTGGTGCTGGTGGCAGCCTGTGGCCATCCATCAATATTATCAGGCTGATAATGCAACCTAACCACAGCCATTTGATAAGGCGTAAAATCACTAAACCGCTGATGTCCGTGTGTTTTTTTAAGCCTTACTTGCTTAACAACACTTTGTTTAAGCTGTTGTCTTTCAACATCATAATGCGGATTATATCTCAGCTCATATAAAGCCGTTATCGTGTTTTTATGGGTATCAGTTAGTTTATCGTCATGCTGGTGTTCATGCTGACGAGCTTGTTGGGTTTCATATCCAATAAGCCGATACTCTAGTACTAATTCAGGGTTGAAATCGAGCGAAACCTGTACTTTCTCTGTCCAATTTATTGATGACGTCGTGGTAGGCGAAGCAATAATGACAATACGTAATAGGTGAGTATCGTGATTATAGGGCGACGGTGCATGAGTGGCATTTAAGCTAAATAATTCTGAAGTCTGTGTGCGTTTGTCGTCAAGTAATGCCTGCTTATCAATTGGAAAATAATTGACTAACTGCTCAGTCGCTATCACATACTTTGGTGGCAACTGACCTTGCTGTATATAGAGAGTTAACTTGTTAACACTGTTATTTTCAACGGCAAAAGGGAATCCACTAAAAGGGGTTTCCCCTGCCACCATGTTGCCACTTTGAACTAGATTCCTTAGATGGATAATTGGGGCGATATCAACAGGGCTTTCTGCATGGGCATTAACAACACTTAACAGCCCCGCAAATAAGATATAAATGCGCCTGATTAAACTCGTTCTTTTAGTTAAAGTGGTAAAATGTAACGCTGGAGAAACAAACATGGTTCAGCCCTTAATTAATCTGCGTAGGGGTATAAACGCACTTAAAAGCCAAAAGGGTTAAAATAATTTATTTCTCTACAGTAATATTACCACTGCATAAGCCTATCAATTTCAGGCTTCAACAAGTCCTGTTCTTCTTGATTAAAATGGCTATTATGTTCATTAATAAAAGCCTTCTTAAACTCATCTGTAGCCATCACTTGATCAATGATGCCCACTAACGCTTTACCTTGTGGTGTTTTTGAACAAGCCATATAGCCTAAATCAGGAGTTAACACCCCTTTGATGGGAATAGCATGAAACTCTGCTGAAATACCTATTTTGTCAGTCACTAAACTGGCTTCGGCAGAATATTCTATCACGCCTAACACACGTTCTTTTATCAGCATTTCAATGAGTTTATTGGTAGAGTTCATCCCACTTCTCACATAAAAGTTTTGCGGCTGCTGAGCGAGAATATGATCCAATTTTTCACCATAAGAGCGAGAGCTAACGACGCCAATATGACCTGCCATTAAAGCGGGGAGGTTTTCTAAATCAACAGGTTCAGCAACAATTCCGGTATTCTTTTTCAATACTATTAACCTAAGTGGAGGGTATACCGTAATAGGTTTTTGACTAAAGTAAGCAACCGCTTCGCGCTCTGGTGACTTAAATTTATTGTACATACAAGCATTACCCAGTTTATTTAAGTCACTCCACGATCGACTATAACTTGCTTGTTTTTGCTCGAAATGAAATTGGTTATCGCTCAGTTGCAATAAAATAGCGAACATACCTAGAGGCTGATATTGGGTTAAATCACTTTGAGTACTATCGGTTTCTGCAAGGAGTATCCCTTGCATCGGTTCTTCTTGTATAAGACTATCTTGCTTAGACGTTGCTTGCAGCGCATGAATTGATAGCGTTGATACTACTGCTACGCATACAATAAGCTTAGCAATACATTGATAGATAAAGTTAATATTAGTCCTAATTATTGTTTTTATTTTGGAATAACTCAAAATACCACTCCTGAAAATACAGTCGTTATTGTTTATCCATTATCGATATCATATTCCGTTATTTTTATGTCACGCATGCTGGCAATTATTCAGATTCTGCACCAAACAAAGCAATCAATTCGCTGGTTAATAATGATTTATCATCTATTGAAGAAAATTCATCGTGAATTTGGATTAAAGATTGTTGAAAGGCCTTCTGGCTCATGGCCTCATTAATGGTGTTGATAAGTGCCTGCCCATTAGCGGATTTTGAACAGGCAAAATACCCTGGTAACGGTTTATCGACACCTTTAATAGGAATGGCTTTAAAGTCAAACTCAATGAGTCCCTCTTGAAGATGTGCGTTGACGGTATCAGCATATTCAACAAAACCATCAATGCGATTTAACGCTAACATCTCTACCATTACCCCTACGGAGTTTTCACCATCTCGAAAGAATAATGCATCTTTTTGCTGAGATATTTGTTCATCTAAATGGCGTCCGTATGAGCGATTTACCGTAACGCCATAGCGCTTATAATCACTGGGTTGCAACGTTGAAAAATCAAATTCATTAGCATATTTTTGCCCATCACTGGCTCTAACAATAAGGCGTAATGGAGGATAAAGAGTGATAGGATATCGGCTAAAAATGGCCAGTTTCTCGCGATCAGGTGTTTTAACTTTGTTATACATACAGGCATTGTCTAACTTGGTTATTTCAACCCAACCTCTTGGCAAGCTCATTTGCCTATGGGTAAAGGTTAAGCGCGGATTGCTGTTATTTTTGAGTAAATCTAGCACTGCCATCGGCTTCATTTGAGTTAAATCAATTCTATTAGGAGAAAACTCACCCAGCAATACAGCCTCAATGTTAGCTGTATTGGCGCAAGGCATGACAATCATAGCGCCTAAAAATGCCAAAAAAGGGACTTTATACTTAACAACCATGTGACTATTTATTCTCTAATGATTCTAAAAGCCTTAAATCTCAATCAGTAAAAGGCACACTCAAACAACACAACATTACCTTAACAATATACCAATTTATGAATAACTGAACGTTAGTTTGCAAAAAAAGCCCATTTTTTGCGGATTTTATACAAATTGATACACCCAAAATGATGATTACTGGCTTTCAATAGGAATATTCGATTTTCCAAACTGAGTGTTAGGAGCACAAAACACTAAACTGCAGCGAAATGTATGTCGGCATGATATTATCTGAAACCTTTTTTATCGCCTTAATATTGACGCTAATTTAGTGGTCAACACTAATCGGCCAAATATACAAAATGAATAAGTACATTAAGGAGTAAACATGCAAGCCCTTGTTGCTGTTGTTATGGGTTCAAAAAGTGATTGGCCTACAATGGAAGCCGCTGCTGAGATTATGGATAAACTTCAAGTGCCTTACCATGTTGAAGTCGTATCAGCTCACAGAACTCCCGATAAATTAATGGACTTTGCCAGCACTGCTGCAGATAAAGGCTACAAAGTAATTATTGGTGGAGCCGGTGGAGCCGCTCACCTACCCGGCATGATTGCCTCAAAAACTCGTTTACCAGTGTTAGGTGTTCCGGTTCAAAGTAAAGCATTATCGGGCATGGACAGCTTACTTTCTATTGTCCAAATGCCAAAAGGTATTGCGGTTGGCACATTAGCCATTGGCACCGCAGGTGCATTTAATGCGGGCCTATTAGCCAGCCAAATTTTAGCCACAACCGATACCGCTCTAGCACAGCGCTTAGAGGCATTTCGTGAAGAGCAAACTCGCTCGATTTTAGATAATCCAGATCCGAGAGAAGCGTAATGACCCAACAACACACCGTATGGGTATTAGGTAATGGCCAATTAGGTGCCATGCTAAGCCATGCAGGCCAACCTTTAGCCATTGATGTTCGCCCTGTGGATATTATGTCTCCAACAGGTAAAACTTTACCAATTGAAGCCTCACATGTTATCACTGCTGAGCGCGAACAATGGCCAGAATCCAGTACCAGCTTACAATTAAGCGAACATGCGCATTTTATTAATGGCCCTGTATTTGGTCGTCTTGCTGACCGTTTTACCCAAAAAAGCTTATTAGATGAGTTAAAGGTTGCCACATCACCTTGGCAATTAGTTGACGACAATGTCACTGAAGCTGAACTACACCAAGCTTATGGCGAACGCGTATTATTAAAGCGTCGCACTGGTGGCTATGACGGTAAAGGCCAACATTGGTTGAAGCAAGCTGACAATATTGAAATTCCAGCTAGCTGGCGCAATGAAGCAATTGCAGAGCAAGCCATTAACTTTGATGAAGAAGTTTCATTAGTGGGTGTACGTACCCAAGATGGTCGCTGCCTGTTTTACCCGCTGACGTTAAACTTACATCAAGATGGCATTTTAATGGCCTCTATTGCCCCACTTTCTCGCTTAAGTCATCTTCAAGCTGAAGCCGAGGCAATGCTGTCAACCATTATGAATGGCCTTGATTATGTTGGTGTAATGGCGATGGAGTGTTTCCGCGTAGGCGAACACTTACTTGTGAACGAGCTTGCTCCACGGGTACATAACTCTGGGCACTGGACTCAAGCCGGTTGCCATATAAGCCAGTTTGAATTGCATTTACGTGCATTGTGCGATTTGCCGATCCATCAGCCACAAGTTAACTTTCAATGTGTGATGGTTAACTTGATTGGAATTGATAAAGATGACCGTTGGTTAAGCCTCCCTAATGCCGAACTATTCTGGTATAACAAAGAAGTTCGCCCGGGCAGAAAAGTAGGTCATTTGAATTTATCGGTACATAATGTTGATGCCTTAAATGACACTATTGCACAATTGAAACAATGGATGCCAGAGCAGTACCAAGCGCCATTAGACTGGATTAACGCTGAGTTCAAGTAAACTCACTATTATTCATTCACACTAAAAAGGAGCTTACGCTCCTTTTTTGTATCTGAATTCCAGTTCAGTTCAGCCAATGTTAACCAAAAAATAACCGCCACAGCCACGACGAGTCCAAATCTTCTTTACAAGTATGGTATTGCTGAGCATAACGTTTAGCGCGGTCATCAACCCGTTGTGCAACCGGTCCTAACCATTTTTTGGCTTTATAGGTGCCACGTTTATAGCCGCCCCAGCCTTCGTGATAATTCAAATATTGGTTTTTAGCATCCCACTTAGATACACCATTAACTTTATGCGTTTTGTAAATAAACCAGCCCATAAAGTCCATTGCGTCATCAAAGTTACTTCTGCTTGACCAAGAATTGCCTGTTTCTCTAACGTAGTCGTCCCATGTCATGGTTTTTGCCTGTGCATAACCATAAGCATCACTGGCGCGACCAATAGGAATAAACCCTAAAAAATACTCCATTGGCGGAGCGGCATTATGTTTAAAAGAGCTTTCTTGATACATCATGGCCAATGGCACATGTACAGGTACACCCCACTTTTCCCGAGTGTTAACAGCCGCTTTATACCAAGAGCGGTTTTCTTTGAAGATAGAACAGAGGTTTTCAGGTTCTGCTGGAGGTGGAGTAGCACAGCCTGACAGCAGCATCACACCACAAAGACTGACTACGGCTAAATACGGTTTCATTGGTTTTTTTGTTATCATATTAGCTTCGATCAATTAATAAAAATGAACAGATTTAGCGTTTTTCTTCCAGCTGACATTCATACTCTTCTTGTTGAAACACAATCGGTTGCCAGAAATTTTTATTGCGGCCAACATAAATTTTATCGGTCTGCATTTGTGCGGCAATATGGTATCGCTGATTAGGCTCTACCGTTACTTTTAAGGTTTTTGGGCCTCTGGCAGACAAAGATACTTTTAACTCAGGAGAATTAACCAGCTCAACCAAAGTGAGCTCATGCTCACCCACATCCAAAAAGTAATTCGGCCTTGAGATAACGGGTTTACCGTCTAAATGAGTGACCACGGTTCGGTAAAGATATTGTTCAGAGTCAGGCTTTAAATAGGTTGATACAACCCCACATTGAAATTCTGAGTCAGAAGATGCGCAGCCTGTGAGCAAGCCTAACGATACCAATAGTAGAAAAAAAGGTAACTTTGCTTTTGCAGTCATGCGCATATCTGATAATCCGTTATGATTTACAACCGCTGTATAGTTCAGGTGAAGCGACATCTTTAAAATAATCTTGTAAAAATAAATCAAAATTAGGCATAGATTCCGCCTCTATTTGATGCTGTTTATCCAAAGATTTCTCCGCTTCTTGCAGATATTCTTGCTCAGTTTGCTGACTTAGCGGGTACGTGCTTAAAAACTCATGGTAATTATTGGCTAGTGCATGTACCCAAACACCATGATCAACACCCTTGTTAATGATTTCATTTAATACTTTGCCAGATAGCGTTTGGCTAGGGTCATTAATAGCCTCTGCCCAATGGCTTAAAGCATTTTGATAACGACGACTTTGCTCTCCATCTAATAATTTAGCTAAAGATGACAAGTCTGCAAACATTGAAGATAACCAGTCTTGTAAGCTTATTGGCTGACCATTCTGGGTTAACATTAACCCCGGTTTTCTGCCTTCTAACACAACAGATTTCAAATTCGCGGCTATCTCTGCTTCACCTTGCTCATCCGTTAATTCTGACGGTGATAATAAGCAATAAAGTAAGAATAAATCTAAAAAGCGAACTTGGGTGGCATCAATGCCCACAGGGCTAAATGGATTAACGTCTAATGCTCTAACTTCAATATATTCTACCCCTGCTCGCATTAATGCTTGTGAGGGTTTCTCACCTGGCAAAGTCACACGCTTAGCACGAATAGGTGAGTAAAACTCGTTTTCAATCTGCAAAATATTGCTATTTAATTGGCGATATTCACCTTCCACCTTAACGCCAATCTTTTCAAACTGCGCTGATGGCATTTTAATCGCAGCTTGTACTCCTTCAAGATATTCAGGCAAAGAGTTATAGCTAATATTAAGCTTATCTTGTTCTTTATTGGTGTAGCCTAAGTCGCTCATGCGTAAAGAGGTGGCATAAGGTAAATACAAGGTGCCTTTACCGGTTTTTTTAAAATCAAAACCCACTGTTTGATCTTTAACAAATGAAGAACACAACGCCGGTGATGAGCCAAACAAATAAGGCAGCACCCACACTAAACGGCGATAATTGCGGATCATGCCAAAGTAAGATTCTGAGATAAATTCACAACGGTTTAATGAACCTGAACGAAGATTAGGACTATTCGATATCTTTTCATCAAATAATCGCTGCCACAAAGAGTCAGATACTGAAAAATTAAAATGCACCCCAGAGATAATTTGCATTAACGCACCATAGCGGTGGGTTAACCCCTTGCGGTAAAGCGTTTTCATTAACCCGGTATTTGACGAGCCATATTGCGCAAGAGGAATATTTTTAACATCACCAACATAACAAGGCATGCTAACCGGCCAGAGCTTTTGGCCATTTAAATTGCGCACTGTGTAGGCATGAGTTTCCGTCAATCCTTCTAACAGTGCTTCAATGTTATTATTGACTGGTGTGATGAACTCAAGCAGTGCTTCACTGTAATCGGTAGTGATTTTTGAATGGGTTAACGCAGAACCTAATTTTGTTGGGTGTAAATCTTGTGCCAATCGACCAGCGTCATCAACACGCAGCGCTTCACGCTCAATACCACGTAACATGCCAAGTAAGGCTTCACGCCCTTCGCTGTCGCCTAACTGGTCGACAATTTCATTGAAAGATTTCAAGATACTATTCTCTATTGATGAATTCGCGTGATTAATGGCTAAACTCGATAATAACCGAGATTATCATTAAATTGGCACAAAAACTGTAAACAAAAACGGTAACAGTTTAACTGTCACCGTTTTACTTATCGTCATTATACCCAAATTGGCTTTGTTAGCTCAATTCAAGCTTGTTATAAATGAATGTTATAGCTCAACAATTGGATAGCCTAAGGTTTCCAACTGTGGCTTGATGGTATTTTTATCACCCACCACTAATATGACCATACTATCAATATCTAACTTCTGCTTCGCAAGTGAATTTAATTCAGCCTGAGAAATAGAATTAATAATCTTGGTTTGCTCGGTTGTATAGTGATGATCTAATTGATAGCGCTGGATTTTACGAATAAAACCGGCCTTTTGATAAGGTGTTTCAAAATCCAGTGCCTGACTTTGGGTAATTGAACTCTTTAAAAACTCAAGCTCAGCCTCGGTCATTCCCGATTGTTGATAGGCTTTAATTTCGGTAATAAACTCACTAATAGCAGGGCCAGTTACATCACTGCGTACACTGGCTGAAGCAATAAACTCACCGCTATCTTCTTGGCCACTAAAGCCACTTCTTGCGCCGTAAGTATATCCTTTGTCTTCACGTAGGTTTAAATTAATACGACTGTTAAATGCCCCACCTAATGGATAGTTCATTAAATTGGCTTTAAAGAACTCTCCTGTTGCATCAAAGGTAAGTGAACGTTTACCAATATTAATCACAGACTGAGCCGCATCAGGTTTATCAATTAAGTAAATAGTGGCGGGCTGTGCATAAATGCGCTTATTGATTGGTGCTATTGGCGTTTTGTCACCCTGCCACTCAGTGAAACCCGCTAGTTTTGGCAATACTTGTTGTTGACTTAAATCAGATACCATCACCATTTGAGCACTTCCGGCAGTATATTGCTGCTGATAAAATGCTTTTACATCATCTAATGTTAAAGCCGAAATAGACTCAACAGTCCCTAAACTACTAGTACCTTTAACGGTATTTTTGCCGTACAACAAAGCAGAAAAACCATTTGATGCGATGTAGCTTGGGTTAGTCATCGATTGCTGTAATATTTGCAACTGTTGCTGTTTAACGCGCTCAAAATCTGCGGCCACAAAACCCGGGCTAAATAAACGCTCAGTCACAATTGCTAAAGTCTCATCTAGGTTTTTAGTTAAACTGGAGATTTTAATGTAAGACTGTGACTCACCCGCATTAAAGTTCACTGTAGAACCAAGTAGCTCTAAAGCATGGGCTAACTCTTCAGTGGTTCGCTTAGTGCTAGATTCATTCATCATGTTGGCGGTTAGCATTGCAAGACCTGCTTTTTCAGCAGGCACTGCTCGATGGCCACCATCAAGATAAATCACCAACTCAGCCGTGGGGGTTTCAGTAGTTTTAGTACCCATAATTTCAATACCATTACTTAAGGTACTTGACCAAAGTTGTGGCACGATTAATTGTGGCGCATCGCCAGCTTGAGGCATAACAGAACGGTCAAAGCTTGATTTAACCTGCTCGACTTCAGTTAAACCTGTTACGGCATCTTCAGCGATGGGTTGAGTTTGAGGTGTAAAGTTATCCGCATGAGCAATCAGTTGGCTTTGCCCTTCAGGTACGATGCTCATAACAACTGTTGGTTTATCTTTAATGTATTGCTTAAAGACGCGCATTACATCTTCTTTGGTTACCTTGCTATAGCGCTCTAGATCTTTACCCACCATATTAGGGTTGCCATAAAAGGTTTGGTTAGCGGCTAGCGTAGACACCTTGCCTTTAACACTTTGTAAATTGAACACCGTATTGGCTTCAAACTGCACTTTAACTTTTTGCAAATCTTCATCGGTTACTCCACGCTGCTCAAACTCAGCAATAGACGCGGTAATTTTAGCTTCTAAGTCAGCTAATTTAGCACCACGAGCTGGATTCGCTAAAGCATATAAGGTGAACTGACAAGCGAGTTCTTGGCAAGGGTGGCTCACTGAAGACTGAACTGCGTAGCCTTCTTTGACTAAATTTTTATACAATAATGAGGTTTGTCCACCACCAATAATATTGGCTAATAAGTCTAGCGCGGCTTCATCTGGATGACCGGCATAAACGGTTGGCATACCTATGTATAGCAATGGCAGATGCACTTTATCTTCCATTGAAATATAACGGGTTTTATCTAATGTCACTGGTGTTTTAGGGGCTGACTCAACTTCTGGGCCGGCAGGAATTTCACCAAAGTATTTATTCACCCAAGCAAGCGTTTGCTGCTGATTAATATCACCACCTATGGTTAAGGTGGCATTGTTTGGACCATACCAACGTTGGAAGAAGTGTTTTACATCATCAAGACTGGCACGCTCAAGATCTTCTGGCCAACCGATAACAGGCCACGAATAAGGATGTCCAACGGGGTAAAGTGCTTGGGCAAATCGCTCACCCAAACGGCCATAAGGGCGGTTATCAACACGCTGCGCTCGTTCGTTTTTAACGGTTTCGCGCTGTACTTCAAATTTTTCGCTGGTTAATGCCGGTAAAAAGAACCCCATCCGGTCTGATTCTAACCAGAGCATTTTCTCTAGCTGGTTACTCGGTACGGTTTCAAAATAATTGGTTCTGTCTGAATTAGTGGTGCCGTTTAAGGTTCCGCCCGCTTCTGTTACCACTTTAAAATGTTGTTCGTCACCCACATTTTGTGAGCCTTGAAACATCATATGTTCAAATAAGTGAGCAAATCCGCTACGGCCTGCTAATTCCCTAGCAGAGCCAACATGATAGGTCACATCAACATGTACTAAAGGGTCAGAATTGTCTTGGTGCAATATCACCGTTAATCCATTAGCTAATTGATACTTGTTATAGGGAATGCCTATTTCACTGTCTGCTACTGACACTTGTTCAATTAACTTAACACCGGCAGGCAATGCTGCTTGGTTTAATGTGCTCTCATTGATTGGGTTGGTTTGCTCACTGGCACAACCGGTAATAGCGGCGCTAATAGCGACGGCAAGAATCCACTTTTTCAAATTACACTCCTTGAGTTTATTTACTCTGTTGACTGTACCTTAAACTGCTGTCATAAAAAGGAAAACGATCAAACTGTAACGAACTGTTTTACCAATTAGAATCATAATAGTTGAGCTCATCACAGGCAATTTCAACCATCCTGCAATTAAACACAAAATATCGCCAATTAACGGCATCCACGACAGTAACAATGCCCAAACCCCGTAGCGTTCGAACCAATTTAAAGCGCGCTGATAATGCTTATTTTCAAAGTCTTTGGGGGATTTAGCAAAACGGCCTGCTCGCCCCAAGTAATAACTGGTCATAGCCCCTAATGTGTTACCCACACTGGCCACAATTAACAATGCTAACCATGGCTCACTATTATTGGTCAGTAAACCAATAAGTAAAATTTCTGATCCCCCAGGTAACAAAGTTGCAGCTAAAAACGCCCCAGAAAACATTAACCATAAATCAGCCACTCTATACCCTCTTGATTTCAAATGATTTTAGCTTGACCTAGCTCACTTCAAAATAAAGTGACCCAAAGGTAAAAACTTAATGATATATTAACATTGATATTTATAATTATAAGTTATATCAAAATGGCTTTGTTTGTCTGTATTTGCATGAATAGAATGCAATTAATTTTGTTTCATCTGCATTAATTTCACTTTTATGCTGCTAATGTAATAACAAAAAATATACACAACATAATATAAAAATATGAGATTCCCATGATTTTAGACTTTTTTAGACGCATCCCTTTTTGGCAAAAAGTGCTTGCCGGTTTTGCTTTAGGTACTTTAGCCGGTGTTTTATTAGGCGAGTCAGCAGTGATGTTAAAACCGCTCGGTGACTTGTTTATTAGTGCCATTAAAATGCTGGTTGCCCCATTAGTATTTTGTGCCATTGTGGTGAGTATTACCTCTTTAGGCAGTCAAACTAATTTAAAACGCTTAAGCTTTAAAACCCTAGGCATGTTTATGCTAACCGGTACTGCGGCTTCTTTTATTGGCCTGACTATTGGTAGCTTGTTTGATATGGGTGGCTCGTTAGAGCTGGCCACCAACGAAGTGCGTGAGCGTGATATTCCGGGTTTTGCTCAAGTCCTGTTAAACATGATCCCAGTGAATCCTTTTGCTTCACTTGCTGAAGGCAAAGTACTGCAAATTATTGTATTTGCCGCACTGGTGGGTATTGCCATTAATGCAGTAGGACAGAAAGCAGAGCCGCTGAAAAAAGTACTAGAAGCTGGTGCAGAAGTGATGTTCCACTTAACTCGCATGGTACTAAAATTAACCCCAATTGGTGTGTTTGGTTTAATGGCGTGGGTTGTTGGTGAATATGGCCTCAGCACGCTATTGCCTTTAGGTAAGTTTATTATTGCTATTTATGTGGCTGCATTAATTCACATCATTTTTGTTTATGGTGGATTAATTAAATTTGCCGCTAAGTTAAGCCCGTTGCAATTTTTCCGTAAAGCCATGCCGGCACAATTGATTGCCTTTAGTACGGCTTCAAGTTTTGGTACGTTACCCGCCAGTACGCGCTGTACTGAATCTATGGGTGTGTCGAAGCGTTACAGTGCTTTCGTACTACCTTTAGGTGCGACAATGAATATGGATGGTTGTGGTGGTATTTACCCTGCTATTGCGGCAATTTTTATTGCGCAAATTTACGGTATTCCACTGGATATGACCGATTACATGTTAATTGCTATTACTGCAACAGTTGCATCTGTTGGTACCGCTGGCGTACCAGGTAGCGCTATGGTTATGTTAACCGTTACCTTAGGTGCTGTTGGTTTACCTCTTGAAGGTATCGCCTTTATTGCTGCAATTGATAGAGTCATTGACATGGTGCGCACCGCAACCAATGTTACTGGCGATATGATGACCGCGGTTGTTGTAGGTAAAAGCGAAGGGCAATTAGATATCGAGCAGTTCAATTCTGATGAGCCTGTTAAGCAACAACAAGCAGTTTAACCTTATTATTGATGCTTAAAAACAATGCCGATAAGTGATTATCGGCATTGTTGTTTTTGTGCTTTAACGACATTAACAAACGAGATTATAACGCAGTTAGTCGGTGACCAAATTGACTTGATGAGTCTGGGGTCAAGATATAACTGAAATTTGACTCCCCTTGTAAACTGATCACATCAGATTGATATATCAATGTTTGCGTACCGTTATCAGCGGTATAAACAATATTGATTTCATAATCATCTTGAGGAAGCGTTAATTGTAATTGCTCTTCAAAGTCTAAATCACTAAGCTTATATTCAACACTATCAATGGTTTCAGAATCGCGAACAAAGTAAACCGCTAAGCCATCAAAGTCACTGGATAAGTTAACCAGACTGAATTGATACTCGAAAGCTCTTGGGCGTAAATCCTCTTCAATTACCATGCCTTTAACTTGGGTATCTTCATCTTGATAAACCAAAATAGTTTTCACTTCATCTTGGTTAAACGAGGCCAATAAATTGTCGAACAATATCGCTAAACTACTTGAATCTTTAATGGTTACCGCATAATCATTAAAACTTAAGGAGTGATACTCGGTTACCCCGTATGGGGCAATATCGTATAAGTACTGCGCTTCTTGATGGCTACTGATATCTAAATTAATATTGGTGGTTTCCAAGCCGTTAAATACCCTGACATCTGCGGCTGCTTCTAGTGCTGCATAGTTCACTGGCGTAGTTGTCGAATCAACAACATCAATAGTGACCTTTAACTCTCCTGCACCAAAGCTGTCCCTTATTACCAGTTTATAGGCGGTTTCAACCTCAAGACTGACAGTTCCTGTGGTATAGACAACTTCTGTGGTACCCGCATTGGTGAGATAAACAATATATTCATCTGTATCCAGAATTTGTTGCTCGGTATAACTACCATAAGCCACATTGCCTAACATTGTGGCTTCATCAATGGTTTGGGTGTCTAACGATATATAAGCATCAAACTCTTGTTGCACAGAAGCCACATTCGCTACGGTTAGCAACATTTTGCTGTAGCTATTGTCTTCGTCATCATTTAAAGAGTCCATCTCGGTTCTAGAGAAAATCACATCTAATAACGACGGTTGATGATAATCGTCATATAAAATAAATAAATGTCGAGAGTCATTATCTAACGACACGCTATTATTCAATATCACCACCGTGTCGCCGTTTTCATCTTGACCATAAATATCCAGCTCGGCGGTACCTGTTGAGTAACTATAGCGGGGCATTGAATCTGCAAAATCCACTGCACTATACCCATAGTCATCTAAAGCAAGCACCGTAGAAGTACTATTAGGTGAGGCATTATAGTATTGAATATAAGCGACATCATCAGATGAAGCTTCATCACTGTCAGATCCACAGCCGACCAAGGTTCCAGCAAGCAGTGACATCAATGCCCATTGACTGATTTTTTTATTAAACATTACAACTCCATTAGTTAACCAGTTACCAGAGCCTGTTATGCTTTAGAATTCAATTAATGCTTCAGTTTATCGACTATCGGAATATTAATGAGAGACTTTAAGCGTCAAGTCATTTCATACTAAAACCGACAGTTATAACCGAGTAAAAATCAAACAAAGCCCTAACAAAACTCTAACCTATCAAGTCAGACCACAGAGTTTTGTAAATCAATGTCAGTAATAGCAATGATGAGTAAAGATGATTTTACCCATGGCAGTTATACTTATCTGCCGATGAATGTTTCCATTGAATAAAAAAATCACAAAAAAAAACGAGTATTTTCATACTCGTTTGTTAATTTAACATCTGGTCAATTAGAACTTAGCGTTCGCCCATAACCACACTTTGTCGGTATCGACTTTTGCAGCTCCTGCATCACCTGCTGAATATGCTGCATACTTAACACCTAATGTGTAGTGCTTTTGTACTGGCACACTGAACACGGCATTAATTTCAGAACCTAAATCATCAACCGTGGCTGAAGACTTGTCGGCACTAAAATCATGGTAAATTAATGCCCACTTACCACCAATAACACCGCCACCAATAGAGGCATAAAGATCTGCTAGACCTTCTTTAGGAGTACTTAAGAATTGATCAGACCAACCATTGAAGCCATGCAGCGTCGCCAGTGGAGTAGAGAAACCATACTCACCATCATCAGAGCCAAGCACTTCATATCCTAGTTTTACGGTAATACCGCTAACACCAACACCAATTTCACCTAACATATAGTCAGCAGAGAAAGATTGCCCTGCTGAATCACTGTCTTGAGTCGCATACTCTGCTGCATACAGTAATTTAACAGCGTCTAAATCAGTCGCACCGGCAAAACGCACACCATAGGTGTCAATACCATTTTCTACCGGTTTATCTTCTTCAAGCATATAACCATAAGCAGATAACTTACCTACACCGAATTTATAAGATGCATTGACAATGTGATCTTTAGAATCAACATCTTTGGCTTCAGCAAAAATACGATTACGTTTATAAATGTAGTCATAATCAATCGTAAAACCATCGATGGCATATTGTAGCGCTAATGCATCGAAGGTTTGACGGTCTTGACGCCAGCCAACATGACCAATGAATCGCATATTATCTAACGCAATCACTTGACGACCTAAACGGCCTTGAAAGCCACTGTTTTTATATTGTAAAAATGCTTGGTCGAGTTCAGTGGTTTCTGGGTCGGCAATCACTGAATACTCAGGGTTGTTACCCACAGCATCGTTATAGTCATTAACACCCGCCACTTGGCGAGAATCTTCAAACTCCACTAAAGCAGATAAACCATAATAATCAGCAGTTGCAAACGTTAAACGTGTACGTAAAGTTAATGCATCAGCATCTTTTAAAGCATTATCTTGAGCGACATTTTCGTAACGTAAATTCAAATCAACTTTTGCGCTACCTTGGGTAAACGCTTCAGCTACCGTTGTTGCTTTAGCTTCATCAGCTGTGGCTGTGCCCATTGCTAGCATCATTGAACACGTTAGTACCGATAACCCTAACGTACGCGCTGTGGCTTTTTTATTACTAACAGTCTGCTTAATAAGATGTTTTTTATTCATCATCAATCCCTATCAATTTTTATTTTTAAGTACAATCAAGTGAAGCCATTCCCCAATAGGTGGCATCCCCTAGCTAATTTCCAATGTAACGAGTAACAAAACTGAAACCAAAAAGTTAACTTGCGGTAACCTTATCCGCTATCTTGTTATCTTTCTGTGATATATCTTGCATTTTAGATGCTTGTTTAGAATTTATGATCGGTTCGACCTTACGTTGCTTCTCATATAAGAATTTTAAGACTGCGGAACGCAAACGGTTATATTCACTGTCTTCAGCAAGCGCGAGTCTATCGCGAGGTCTTGGAAGGTTGACGTCTAAAATCTCTCCCACTGTGGCTTCTGGCCCGTTCGTCATCATGACAATTTTGTCTGATAACAACACTGCTTCATCCACATCATGGGTGATCATAATGACGGTGTTATTTAATTGGTTTTGAATTTCCATTAACGAATCTTGCATATGCGCTCGAGTTAACGCATCAAGCGCACCAAAAGGCTCATCCATTAATAGTACTTCTGGCTGCATCGCCAACGCTCTAGCAATTCCCACACGTTGCTTCATACCACCAGAAATTTCCCCTGGGCGCTTATGCATTGCGTGATCCATGTGAACCAGTTTGAGGTTATGCTCAATCCATTCTTTCATCTCAACTTTGTTCATCTTGCCAGCAAATACCTGCTTAACGGCAAGCTCAACATTTTGGTATGAAGATAACCACGGCAACAAAGAATGGTTTTGAAATACCACCGCTCTTTCTGGCCCAGGTTGGCTCACCTCAGTGTTCTTAAGAATTACCCCACCTTTGCTAGCTTGGTATAAACCTGCAACGATGTTTAACACCGTTGATTTACCACAACCAGAATGGCCAATTAATGAAACAAACTCGCCTTTGTTAATTTTCAAATTAACATCTTTAAGGGCGGTGAAACTTCCTTTTGGCGTTGGGAATACCATGTCAACGCCACTAATATCTAGAAATGTGCTCATGTGTCTACTTCCCTTATTGATCCCAAGATGCCCATTTTTGTAGCGTCAAAATGCCACGGTCTAATAAAAAGCCGATAAAGCCGATAGTGACCACCGCGGCCATAATGCGTGCTAAAGATTCAGAGCTGCCGTTTTGAAATTCATCCCAAACAAACTTACCTAAACCGGGGTTTTGAGCGAGCATTTCAGCAGCAATTAACACCATCCAAGCCACACCTAGTGACAAACGCATACCGGTGAAAATCATGGGAATTGAAGCTGGTAAGACAATTTTTTTCACATGAGTAATGGCTGACAGTCTTAGCACTTTACTCACGTTCAACAGGTCATCATCAATGCTAGAAACGCCAATGGCTGTATTAATAATCATTGGCCAGACACTACATAAGGTGACGGTTAACATAGAGTTGATGAATGACTTTGACACGAGGGGATCTGGCGATACATACACCGCACTCACCACCATTGTCACCAAAGGCAACCATGCTAAAGGAGATACCGGTTTAAATATCTGAATAATGGGATTAATTGCTGCTTGTAGCCCTTTACTTAATCCCATCCAAATACCCAGTGGTATTGCAATAACCGCGGCCAATATAAACCCACTCATCACGGTAATTAGACTGGTGACAATTTGATCCCAAAATGTCTCTTTACCGGTATATGCACGAATTTTAGGTTCATAGGTTGGGTCTTTTGCCACCCTTGCCGCATTACGTGTTTCTTGTCGCTCATAAAAAGCTTGTGCTTTTAATCGCTCGTCTACATGTTCTTGATACAAGTTTTCAAACTGGGATACCACCGCCACAGGGCCAGGAAACTTCCCCAGAGATGTTTGAATACTGTTTGCCGTCATTGACCACAATAATAAGAACACCGCAATGCCAACGGCGGGCAATAGCAATAATTTACTTATTTTTGCACCTTGATTTAATACCGCCATCATCATGCTCCGATCTGTTAAAGCCTGTTGTGCAATAGAGGTAATACTGGTCATCTTTCACTCCTCTAAGCTGTTTACAGCTTATCGCCTTGCTTTAAACCAATCGGGAACATGTCAATGTAAGCGTTCGGTTTACTACCGTCATAAACGATGTCATCAATAAAGTGCTTCTGAGGAGATTTAAAGCCGGTTTCGGTATCAAAGTTAGGAAACTCAGCTGCTGATATTAATTTATCTGCAATCAATGATTTAGCTGCTTTAGCATAGATATCAGGACGATATACTTTGGCGGCAATATCTTTGTACCAATCATCAGATTTGTCTTCTGAAATTTGCCCCCAACGACGCATTTGCGTTAGATACCAGATAGCATCTGAGTAATACGGGTAAGTGGCGTTATATCTGAAGAATACATTGAAGTCAGGTACGGCACGTTTGTCGCCTTTTTCATATTCAAAAGTTCCCGTCATGCTGTTCGCAATCACATCATAATCAGCACCAACGTAGTTAGACTGAGACAGAATTTTAACGGCTTCAGGACGGTTCGCATTGTTATTATCGTCCAACCATTTAGCGGCACGAATTAATGCTCTAGTTAAACGAATTGTGGTATTAGGATATTTTTCAGCAAACTCAGCAGTAATACCGAACACTTTTTCTGGGTTGTCTTTCCAAATTTCATAATCGGTTACAACGGGCACACCAATGCCTTTAAATACTGCTTGCTGGTTCCAAGGCTCACCCACACAATAGCCATAGATAGTTCCTGCTTCTAAAGTTGATGGCATTTGTGGTGGAGGCGTGACAGATAACAATGCTTCTGCATCAATTTGACCAGAAGTATCCCCTTTGTGTGGTGCATAAAAACCTGGGTGAATACCACCGGCAGCTAACCAATAACGTAACTCGTAGTTATGAGTTGAAACAGGAAATACCATACCCATGTTGAATGGCTTACCCGCTGCATTAAACTCTTCAACCACCGGCTTTAAAGAATCCGCTTTAATGGGGTGAACGGGTTTGCCGTCAGCTTGTTTGGCAATGTTTGGCTTCATTTTTGCCCAAACATCATTTGAAACGGTAATGGCATTACCATTCAAGTCCATTGAGAATGGCGTAATAATATGCGCCTCGGTACCGTAACCGATAGTCGCAGCAATGGGTTGTCCTGCTAACATATGTGCGCCATCTAAACGCCCATCAATGACTCCATCAAGTAATACTTTCCAGTTTGCTTGGGCTTCAATAGTGACGTAAAGACCTTCTTCTTCGAAGTAACCTTTTTCGTACGCCACCGCAATAGGAGCCATATCAGTCAATTTAATAAAACCGAATTTAAGCTCTTCCTTTTCAGGGTACCCCACCTCAGCATTCGCCAAACTTGGCAACATTGAGGCGCTTATGCCTACCCCTAAAATGATAGGTTTAATCAGTTGCTGATAAGTGGTTTGTTTAAACAACGTCGCGATGTTCAATTTCATGGTATTTCCCCAGTGTTAAAAATAAATACTCAATAAAAAAGGCACTATGGATACCCACTTAGGGATACCCAATAGCGCCTTTGCTATAAATCGGTTCTTTAATGCCGCGATTGAGTGGAACAAAAACTCTTTTATGGTCGACTCATCGCGTTACAAGTCATTCAAAATCAGTTTGATATTTCTAAATAGGTATATCCAGAAAGCGTGCCAACTTTCAAAGTTGTTTATTAACAGTCACTTATAACTTTACCACTATGCAGTGCCTGCCAACGTAATACCAAAATAGTGCACCATTACGACTGAAATGCACTATCTTGTACCACATTAGGGATAGTTAATAACAATTAAGGCAGACAAGCGTGACAGAAAAATAAACCGTTAAACGAAGGGGAAACCTGAATGATACTGACTACAGGCGTAAACAGTGAAGAATCCACCTTCTTAAGAAGGTGGCTTTATAATTTAGCCCCGTAAAGGGGAGCGTTGTCTACTGTAACGTGAATAAGTTTTAGCTTGAATAGTCAAGTTTGACTAAAAGTTCATAGCTTCAATCTAATCAATTGCCTGCCGCAGGGATATTCAGGATGAACGGAATGTCGCGATCATATGGTCAGTGATGTTCCATACATCACACTGACATTTCCCATATCCCTATGGGTCAGATGTGAAAGAGCGACCTATCGTGCAAGCACGACCGTGACACGCTGCACTTTTTATATAAATCAAAAGGTCCCTGAAAGCTCGGCCATGACGAATAACATCCATGTTAAACAGCCAGTTCGGCATCCATGCCTCTCGCTCAAAGCGTTTCACACCGTGAAACTTCGCCATGTCATGGTCAAATTTGTTCCAGACAAATTTTGACATTCCCACCATCCATGGTGGTCAGTAGTCACAGCCGCGCTTACACCTGAAATTTTCGCCTCTTCGATTTACCTTATTTGTATCTAATTAGACGTAAAACTTTCAGATTCAATGTGAATTGAGGGCATCGAGAAAAGTTCGTGAGCTTGGCATGGATGCCAAGCTAGCTTACGTTAGGCCACGGTCACTCCTTGGCATCCCTGCCACCGTGACATTTGTAAATCCATTTACTTCAGATACCTGTCGGAAGCGTTAGAGAGATTTTGTATTTGCCGACAATGACCGAAGGCAGATGCCAACGAAGTTAAAAGCTGGATCAATCCCCATCGAAAATTATGCGCTTTTCAGCATTTTTCGTCTGGGGCGGCAGGGCCAATTTCTTTAATAAAGAGTATAGAGGGTATTGCTGTTGATACCCTTTGGGCCGGTGCAGGATGGAATCCTGCGATGTTAATCCAAACGGAGTTTGGAAAGTCAGAGTTCAAATAACATAAGTGGATATTCAGGCAAAGCCTAAATGATGATAACCACCTACTGAAGTAGGTGGTTTAGGGGCTGAAAACAAAAAAGGCCAACGCGAATGGCGTTGGCCTAATTATTAACAATTTTTAGCTGAAGCTGATTAACCTAATACAGCTAACAATACACCTGCTGCTACGGCACTACCCAGTACACCAGCAACATTAGGTCCCATAGCATGCATCAATAAAAAGTTTTGATGATTAGCTTCTAAACCAACCCTGTTAACAACCCTAGCAGCCATTGGAACAGCAGAAACCCCCGCCGCACCAATCAATGGATTCACTTTACCGCCAGACAGTTTAGACATTAACTTAGCCATTAAAACACCTGCCGCGGTACCGATTGAGAACGCTACGGCACCTAATACTAAAATACCTAACGTTTCGATACGTAAGAACTGCTCAGCGGATAGCTTAGAGCCCACGGCTAAACCTAAGAAGATAGTGACAATATTAATGAGTTCGTTCTGAGCCGTGCCTGATAATCTATCAACCACACCAGACTCTTTCATTAAATTACCTAAACAAAACATACCGACTAAAGGCGTTGCAGCAGGTAAAAACAGTACGGTTAAGCCAACAACCATAAGCGGGAATAAAATCTTTTCGCGCTTGCTCACTTCACGTAGCTGCTCCATTTTGATACTACGTTCAGCAGGCGTGGTTAACAGTTTCATAATGGGTGGCTGGATTAAGGGAACTAACGCCATGTACGAATAAGCAGCAACCGCAATAGCTCCCAGTAACTCTGGTGCTAATTTCGATGCGAGGAAGATAGCCGTGGGACCATCTGCGCCACCAATAATGGCAATCGCTGCCGCATCTTGCATAGAAAACTCAAAGCCAGGTACTAGGTTTAATGCAATTGCGCCCAATAAAGTCGCAAAAATACCAAACTGTGCTGCAGCACCTAATAACAAGGTTTTAGGGTTGGCAATCAGTGCACCAAAATCGGTCATCGCCCCTACACCCATAAAGATCAATAATGGGAAAATACCCGTTTCAATCCCTACGTGATAGGCATACCACAACAATCCACCTTCATCGGTAAAACCTGCATTGGGAATGTTGGCCAAAATTGCACCAAAACCAATAGGCAATAACAATAACGGTTCAAATCCACGTTTTATTGCGAGGTAAAGTAATAAACACCCTACTCCCATCATCAACAGTTGCCCACTGGTAAAGTGTGCAATACCTGTCTCGCCCCAAAAGGCCATTAATCCTTCCATAATGTCCTCTTACGCTAGGCCTAATAAAGGTGTACCAACGGTTACCGTGTCACCTTGTTTTACAGCAAGGTTAGTCACGATACCGTCTTCATTTGCACGCACTTCGGTTTCCATTTTCATGGCTTCAAGAATAAGCAACACTTCACCCGCTTTAACTGACTGACCATTGTTGACAAGTACTTTGAAGATATTTCCCGATAATGGTGCAGTCATTTCGCACTTAACCTCACCAGATGGTGCAGGTGCTACCGGAATAGGTGCTGCACTACTGGCACTAGCGGCACTAGCGGCTACTGGCTGAATTTGACTGATTTCACCACCTTGGCTTACTTCAACTACAAAGCTTTGACCTTCTACATTAACAGTATAAGTTTCAGGGCTTTTTGAATCTTTAGCTGGGGCATCTTTAACCACTAAATCATCCGCTGTTGGCACAGGTTCAAATGCGTCAGGGTTGCCACGGTTTTGTAAAAACTGTAAGCCAATTTGATTAAATAACGCGTAGGTCATCACATCGTCGTCAGTTTCAGTCGCTAAGGTAATACCTTGATCAGCTGCTTTTTGAGTTAACTCTGCGCGTAGCTTATCAAGTTCAGGTTCAATTAAATCTGCCGGGCGGCATGTTATCGGCTGTGCACCATTTAATACCTTAGCTTGTAGTTCAGCGTTAACGGGTGCAGGAGTTGCACCATACTCGCCTTTTAATACACCTTCGGTTTCTTTAGTCATCGACTTATAACGTTCGCCCATCAGTACGTTGATAACTGATTGTGAACCAACAATTTGTGAGGTTGGAGTCACCAATGGTAAGAAACCTAAGTCTTCACGAACACGAGGAATTTCTTCTAGTACTGCATCCATTTTGTCAGCAGCACCTTGCTCTTTAAGTTGGTTTTCCATGTTAGTTAACATGCCACCGGGTACTTGAGCGCGTAAAATGCGTGAATCTATACCTTTTAATGCCCCTTCAAAACGCACATACTTTTTACGTACTTCTCTAAAGTATGCTGCTATTTCTTCCAGAAGCACCATGTCATAACTGGTTTCACGGTCAGTACCTTCAACCATTGCTACTAAGGTTTCCGTCGCGCTGTGACCATAAGTTTGGCTCATAGAAGAAATAGCGGTATCTAATACATCTACCCCCGCTTCAATGGCTTTCTGGTACGTTGCTGTACTCAGGCCTGTTGTAGCATGACAATGCATAGACACTAATAAGTCAGTTTGAGATTTTAGACGACTTATTAAGTCGTAGGCTTCCATTGGTTTTAATAACCCAGCCATATCCTTAATACATAATGAATCAGCGCCCATATCTTCTAGACGCTTAGCCATATCAACCCAAGTATCAATAGTATGTACCGGGCTTGTGGTGTAAGAAATGGTACCTTGAGCATGACCGCCAACATTTTTCACTGCTTTAACGGCAGTTTCTAAGTTGCGAACATCATTCATCGCATCAAATATTCTGAAAACGTCCACACCATTAGTATGAGCACGCTCAACAAAACGGGTAACAACATCATCAGCATAATGACGGTAACCTAATAGGTTTTGTCCACGTAATAACATTTGTTGTGGGGTATTAGGCATGACCTTTTTTAATTCACGAATACGGTCCCAAGGGTCTTCACCTAAATAGCGAATACAAGAATCAAATGTGGCTCCGCCCCAAGATTCTAGTGACCAATAACCCACTTTATCCAGTAAAGGGGCAATAGGTAACATGTCATCAATACGTAAACGTGTTGCAAGTAATGACTGATGTGCATCGCGAAGTGCGACATCGGTTAATGCTAATGGCTTGCTCATAAAAACTCCCAAAAAATATCTTTACGCTCTGTATTGGTGAATAGCTGATGTAATTGCAGCGACTAATTTAGGGTCTAAGCCCTGAGCTGTAGTTGTATTTGTTGCACCTGGTACTGGTTTAACCGGTTGTGGTATCGGGTTAAACTTAGCAACAATGGTGATGCCCACAATCAATATGCTTAAAAAAATGAACACCAAGCCCATCCCCATGACCATAATGCCAAGTGCATCAACCAATTGTTGATTTATTGATGTCATAATTCCTCACTGAAGGTAAACGTGATAAACGATAAGTAAAATTCCGTTGGGAAAATTGCCAAGCTATACATACCTTATGCGGTATCTAATGTAGCTATCCGTTGGCTCGTATCTCATTACTTGACGGCGTTCAGAATAAATATTCAATTAAAACCGACTATATACCAATATTAATTAAACTAACCTGAAACACTCCATTTTCTGCAACTACGCTTTTCATGTCACAAAATATAAACATTTTATATCAGGAAAACCACCCCAATGTAAAATGGTCTTACCAAAAATAGTTATCTTTATCGAAAACAACTATACAAAATTCATTT
The DNA here is from genome assembly GCF_023284065.1 of Shewanella gaetbuli. Lineage (GTDB taxonomy): Bacteria > Pseudomonadota > Gammaproteobacteria > Enterobacterales > Shewanellaceae > Shewanella > Shewanella gaetbuli. Next base: position 243,177 of record NZ_JAKIKP010000002.1, read on the forward strand.
ATCAGGCGTATTTTTTGTACATATCTCAAATATTCGTTTACCAAAGCATAAACGACACATTAAGATCGCTTGTAACATAAAAGTTAAATTTGGTGTAAATATATTAAAACCGCCTACTGTAAGGCTCTACCACTTAATATCCCTAAGTTGAATAAAAATACAATTTAACGCTACGCCAGCTTTGACTTCAGTTTAACGTAAGTTTGATCTGAGCTTGTGCAATAACAGGGCAAGCTTACCACGCTTATAGGGTCTACTTATGCCATCCGCTAAAACTACCACCCAAATCGCTTACAAATAACTGTTAAGCGATAAGTAACGCACAAACCGTTAGCTATAAACCTTAAAAAACGATAACAGATAGCATCATTAAAGGACCCGCACCGGCTTTAAACATAATGGAATGATAAGTTGTCTGTAAATCAGTAAGATGGGGAATCACTTTGAAAACTTATTGTGGCAAATGGTGGCAACTTAACGGGTAAAGTGAATGGCTTGAATAAGATATTTGAGGCATAAAAAAACCTGCTAAAAAGCAGGTTTTTTTAAAATGGTACGCGTGAGAGGATTCGAACCTCTGACCGCCTGGTTCGTAGCCAGGTACTCTATCCAGCTGAGCTACACGCGCTTAATCTTGGAATGTCACTCAATCATAGTTCACATTGCTAAATATGCAAAAAATGAATGAATGGCGGAGAAGGAGGGATTCGAACCCTCGATGGGAGATAAAGCCCATACTCCCTTAGCAGGGGAGCGCCTTCGGCCACTCGGCCACCTCTCCGTCAAATATGGTACGCGTGAGAGGATTCGAACCTCTGACCGCCTGGTTCGTAGCCAGGTACTCTATCCAGCTGAGCTACACGCGCATTAACGGGTAAAACAAATAACAATGAAATGGTACGCGTGAGAGGATTCGAACCTCTGACCGCCTGGTTCGTAGCCAGGTACTCTATCCAGCTGAGCTACACGCGCATCTTATATTTCACTATTATCACAACATCAGAATGGTACGCGTGAGAGGATTCGAACCTCTGACCGCCTGGTTCGTAGCCAGGTACTCTATCCAGCTGAGCTACACGCGCCCTGATGTCTGTAAGAAATGGCGGAGAAGGAGGGATTCGAACCCTCGATGGGAGATAAAGCCCATACTCCCTTAGCAGGGGAGCGCCTTCGGCCACTCGGCCACCTCTCCGTTTTCTTGGCGCACATATTACTGTTTGGCGAAAATAAGTCAAACCCTTTTTCCCAAACAAATGACCATTTGAACTGTTTTTAAGCACATTGAGGGGTTAAACAACAATTAAATGCAAAAACAGTACTAAAGCGGACTAATATGCAGCGCTACATAATACCAATAAAGTTTAAAAATACTATAAAATGACTAAAGAAGTTTAAATCATTCCACGATATAAATGGAACATTTAATGGACGAAATAAACCAGTAGGTCATAACGCTGATTAAAAGTAAAAATGATAGCAACAAAAAAAGCCAGCATGGCTGACTTTTTGTGTTTCAAAATAACTAACAAATTTGTTAGAAATTTCCGCCTTCTGACGAACCTGACTTTTCAGATTGAATACGTTGATAAATTTCTTCGCGATGCACTGAAACTTCTTTTGGTGCATTGACACCAATACGTACTTGGTTTCCTTTAACACCTAAAACAGTAACAGTGACTTCATCACCTATCATTAATGTTTCGCCTACACGACGAGTCAAAATTAGCATTCGGTTGCTCCTTTAGTTCACACTGCATAACACGCTTTGTCCGTAATATGCGTTTATTATAGGGTTTGCTGATTAAAAGTCATAGTAACTTCAAATACAAAGTTTGACGATTAAGCATATGGAAATCAAAAAACCAACAATTTACTCAACTCTTACAAACAACTAATGACAATAAATACTACAATATGACATTCCACCCGTTCTTTTAACAGAGCAATCTGTAAAAAATCCCATTAGAATATCTTTAATAGCACAATATGCTGTGTTTATTGATTATTGACTCAGTATACCGCTACAAAATATCGTCAATAAACGTATAGCCACTATGCCAAAAGAGCGCAATGCACTCAAGCCTTAAACTACAATATCAGTAGCTTAAGGCTAACTATTACTATTTTTGAATGTAAAATGGCACAGTTTAGCTTAGTTTTTCAGTTAACCATGGTTCAACTAAAGCTAACGCTTTGTCCAAGTTTTCAGGCTGTGTACCACCAGCTTGAGCCATATCTGGTCGTCCACCACCTTTACCACCAACCTCTTTGGCTACCATGGCTATTAACTCACCTGCTTTAACTTGTTTAGTGAGGTCATTGCTCACACCAGCAATTAAGTTAACTTTACCTTGGTTAGCAATACCCAGCACAATAATGGCTGATTTAAGCTTTTGCTTTAGCTCATCTTGCAAACCACGAAGTGAACCTGCATCGACTCCTTCTAGCTTTTTAACCAGTACTTTTATGCCATTAACTTCCACTGCATCACCAGCTAAATCAGCACTTGCTGCAGCAGCTAACTTGTCTTTCATTTGTGACAAGTCTTTTTCTAACTGCTTCACTTTGTCTAATTGTGCTTTAAGTTTAGCCACAACTGAGTTGCTGTCAGATTTTAACAATGCAGCCGCTTCATCTAATTGCGCTTGTTGCTGCGCAACATATGCCATTGCCGCTGCGCCGGTTACCGCTTCAATACGTCTTACACCCGCAGCAATACCGCCTTCTGAAGTGATTTTAAACAAGCCTATATCACCCGTGCGGCCAACGTGTGTACCACCACAAAGCTCAATAGAGAAGTCTCCCATTGTGACAACACGCACTTCATCGTCATACTTTTCACCAAATAACGCCATTGCGCCTTTTTCTTTGGCTTCATCGATACCCATTTGGGCAGTTTTTAATTGATGATTACGACGAATCTGAGTATTAACTAACTCTTCAACTTCTTTAAGCTCAGATGCTTTAACCGCTTCAAAGTGTGAGAAGTCAAAACGTAAACGTTCAGGGTTTACCAATGAACCTTTTTGAGTGACATGAGAACCTAATACTTGGCGTAATGCTGCATGCAGTAGGTGAGTAACAGAGTGATTTAATTCAGTTCTATGACGTAGTTTTTTATCAACTTGAGCAGCTAGTTGTTGTCCAACACTGATATTTCCTGAAGTTAACTCACCTTGATGGCCAGTTGCAGGGCCAAACTTTTGTGTGTCAGTAACGCTAAACTCAATACCGTCGGCAGTTAATATACCTTTATCACCGACTTGACCGCCAGATTCAGCATAAAACGGCGTATTGTCTAACACCACAACACCGGTTTGACCTTGAGTTAGCGTATCTACAGACTCACCATCAACATAAATAGCAGCCACTGTTGCCTGCCCTGTTAATTCAGTATAGCCACAAAATTCAGTATCGGTATCAATAACAAGGTTACTGTTATAGTCAGCACCAAAGTTACCTGCTGCCTGAGCCCGACTTCTTTGCTGTGCCATGGCCGCATCAAAGCCCGCTTCGTCTACTTGAATATCACGCTCACGACAAACGTCGGCAGTTAAATCAACGGGGAATCCATAGGTATCGTATAATTTGAAGACAGTTTCACCATCAAGAGTATCTGTAGTTAACTCATTTAAGGCTGAATCTAAAATCTGTAAACCACGCTCTAGTGTACGAGCAAACTGTTCTTCTTCCGCTTTTAAAGCTTTTTCAACAATGGCTTGAAGAGATTTTAATTCGTTGGCAGCATCACCCATCACTTCGATTAATGTAGGCACTAATTTGTAGAAGAAAGCTTTATCTGCACCTAACTTATTACCGTGGCGCACTGCACGACGAATAATACGACGTAGCACATATCCTCTACCTTCATTTGACGGCATAACACCATCGGCAATTAAAAAAGAACAAGAACGAATATGATCGGCAATCACACGTAATGATTTATTCTCTAAATCCGTTACGCCAATAATTTCAGCTGTTTTGGCAATTAATGTCTTAAACACATCAATTTCATAGTTTGAATGAACACCCTGCATAATCGCTGCAATACGCTCAATTCCCATGCCGGTATCGACTGATGGCTTTGGTAACGGTTTCATTTCACCATCTGCTTGACGGTTATATTGCATGAAAACGATGTTCCAAATTTCAATAAAGCGATCACCATCTTCTTCAGGTGTACCAGGGCGGCCACCCCAAATGTGCTCACCGTGATCATAGAAAATCTCGGTACATGGACCACAAGGGCCGGTATCACCCATTTGCCAAAAATTGTCAGACGCATAAGCCGCGCCTTTGTTGTCGCCAATACGGATAATATTTTCTGCAGCTACGCCAATCTTTTTGTTCCAAATTTCAAAGGCTTCATCATCTGTCTCGTAAATCGTGACACATAATCGCTCTGTTGGCAGTTTCAGCGTTTTAGTTAAAAAGTTCCAGGCAAACTCAATCGCGCCTTCTTTAAAGTAATCACCAAAGCTAAAGTTACCTAACATTTCAAAGAAGGTATGGTGACGAGCGGTATAACCTACATTATCTAAGTCATTATGTTTACCGCCAGCACGAACACAGCGCTGTGAAGATGTTGCACGGGTATAATTACGCTTATCCAATCCCAAAAACACATCTTTAAATTGGTTCATTCCGGCATTGGTAAATAGCAGCGTTGGATCGTTATGAGGAACTAGTGAACTACTATCTACAACTTGATGTCCGTTATCTTCAAAATACTTTAAAAAAGCACTTCTTAATTCTGCTGTTGTCTGAAACATGGAATGGCCCTGAAATGAAATATTAATGTTGCAAACTTGAATAACAAGCTTGTAAATGTGGGCATTATATACTGAATTTAGCCCAATATGCGAGGTGGAGAATCGATTATGCCAACACCGTTTTTCTATCGTTGTTTAGTTAGCGAAAAGTATCAATAAGTGTACTATTGTAAAAGCAATTTTTTATAATATGACCTGACTTCATGTTATGACGGGTCGAAAAAGTATTAACACTAAAATGGAGTGGAAATGAAAGTCACTTTTAATGCAGAGGATGCAGTACAAATCTTAGTGGGCGCTTTTGCGCTTGCTGTTCCGATTTCATTTTCTGAAGAAGCCTGGCGATTAGGAGAAACCTTACCCACTATCAACCTATTATTATTGGTAAGTTTATCGTTATTATTTCTCGGTTTGTACACTTATCAAAGTGTCTTCCAACAAAACATTACTGATCGTAAGTGGGTGTTTATTTCCAGAATTGCACTGGCTTATGGAATCACGGCCTGCGTCGTCGCATTAGTATTACTTTGCCTCGATAAACTACCGATAATGGATGAGCCGTTAACCTCATTTAAGCGAATTATCGTGATTTGTATGCCTGCTTCGATGGGCGCTATTGTGGTTGATAGTTTCGATAAAGAATAACGATAGTTTTAGGGTCAATAAATCAAACAATGTTAAATAATGTGCTTGTTTGATTTACTCGTCAGGCTTACTCGTCATAGGGATCATAATCAAGTGCATAAGCCACTTGATCAAAACTAAAACCTTGGCCTACTAAGTGTCTTATTCTACGATTCTTTTCTTTTAAATCTTTAGTATGCGGAGTGCCATATTTTTTAACCGCCTTCTGTTTTGCCAGTTCAAACCAGTCGCAGTCACATTGATCAATAGCCGTTTTAATGACGTCTTTACTAAGACCTTTTTGCACTAAAGCTTGTTGAATTCGCATTACCCCATGGCATTTATAAATATGACTGCGGATCAGCATTTGAGCATAGCGCATATCATCTAAATAACCCTGTGACTCGCAGTAATCTAACGCTTGTTGAATGGCAAGCTCTTCAAAGTCTTTTTCGAGGAGTTTTTTATGGATTTGTTGGCGGGAATAATCGCGGCGCGCTAGATACGCAACCGCAACTGATTTAGCTGATTGACTCATGAACTAAGCGGAAGTTAAAAAACTTCGCCAGTTTCCATATCAATGTTTTCACCCGGCTCAGATGTTGCTGGTGCGCCAGTGCTAAGTAACATTGCACGCAATGTTTGCTCAATTTCAGCAGCGACTGCCGGGTTTTCAATTAAATATTTACCTGCATTGGCTCTACCCTGACCAATCTTGTCACCTTTGTAGCTATACCAAGCACCCGCTTTATCAACAAGTTTATGGGCTACACCAAGGTCAACTAACTCACCAGTACGGTTAATACCTTGGCCATAAAGAATTTGGAATTCAGCTTGTTTAAACGGTGCAGCAACTTTGTTTTTCACTACTTTAACGCGGGTTTCGTTACCCACAACTTCATCACCGTCTTTAATTGCACCTGTACGACGAATATCAAGGCGAACTGACGCGTAGAATTTTAGTGCATTACCGCCAGTGGTGGTTTCAGGGTTACCAAACATGACCCCAATTTTCATACGAATTTGGTTAATGAAAATAAGTAGAGTATTTGACTGCTTTAAGTTACCAGCAAGCTTACGCATGGCTTGGCTCATCATACGAGCGGCTAGCCCCATGTGTGAATCACCAATTTCGCCTTCAATTTCAGCTTTTGGTGTTAATGCTGCTACAGAGTCAACAATAATAACGTCTACTGCGCCACTACGTGTTAACGCATCACAAATTTCTAATGCTTGCTCACCCGTATCTGGCTGAGAACATAAAAGGTTATCAATATCTACGCCTAGTTTTTTAGCGTAAATAGGGTCAAGTGCATGCTCGGCATCAATAAAGGCACACGTTTTACCTTCGCGCTGAGCGGCAGCAATCACTTCTAAGGTTAGAGTGGTTTTACCTGAAGACTCTGGGCCATAAATTTCAACAATACGTCCCATTGGCAATCCGCCTGCACCTAATGCAACGTCAAGCGATAGAGAGCCCGTTGAAATGGTTTCAACATCCATGGTACGGTCTTCACCCAATTTCATGATTGAGCCTTTACCGAATTGCTTTTCAATTTGACCTAACACTGCGGTAAGTGCTTTCTCTTTATTTGGATCAACCTTCATTTTATAACCCCTTAAGGCAATAATTGCTGCTGCAATTAATGGAAAATTTGTTGTGCATAAAGCCGTATATAACCGACAATCTTGTTGCCCGTTATGTCAATATGCTGATCAGTATACTGTATAGTCATACAGTATCAAGCCCTGTTGAGAATTTTTTTTATTCGCGATAAAAATCAATAAATTACTATTAAAGGGTAAATTATCTGTATTTGTATTGATTCAAATGAAGTAAAAATTGATAGAATTAGCGCCATAAATTATGTGACTTCTTGTAATAGATACACATTCCTAGAAACACCCATTTTAAATGTAGAGTAAATAGATCCCCATGACCTCTCTTGATAGCGTAGATTTAGAAAAACATACTCCTATGATGCGTCAATATTTGACCATGAAAGCGGCCCATGCCGACATGTTATTGTTTTATAGGATGGGTGATTTTTATGAGCTATTTTTTGATGATGCTAAAAAAGCCTCTGAAATGTTGGGCATTTCATTAACGGCAAGAGGTAAAAGTGGCGGTGACCCTATTCCTATGGCCGGTATCCCTTATCATGCCGTAGAAGGATATTTAGCAAAGTTGGTTCAAATTGGCCAATCTGTGGCTATTTGCGAACAAATTGGTGATCCTGCCACCTCAAAAGGCCCTGTTGAGCGCCAAGTTGTCCGTATTGTTACCCCAGGCACATTAACTGATGAAGCGCTATTGCAAGAGCGCCAAGACAATTTATTAGCCGCGTTATATCAAGGTAAAGTGGGTTATGGCTTTGCGACGTTAGATATTTCATCGGGTCGATTTGTTATATCAGAATTAGATACCCGCGAAGCTTTAGAGGCTGAAATTCAACGCACAAAACCTGCTGAATTACTTTACAGCGAAGACTTCAGTGACATGATGTTAATCAATCACTTAAAAGGGATTAGACGACGTCCTGAATGGGAGTTTGATTACGACACATGTGTTCACTTATTATTGACTCAATTTGGCACTAAAGATTTGCGTGGTTTTGGTATTGCAGATGCTCGGTTGGCATTACAAGCCGCCGGTTGCTTGATGCAATATGTTAAAGACACTCAAAAAACTGCCCTGCCTCATATCAATTCAATCGTCAGGTTTAATCAAAGTGATTCAATCATTTTAGATGCTGCAACAAGACGTAACCTCGAGTTAACTCAAAACCTATCTGGTGGTCGCGAAAATACCCTTGCTTGGGTATTGGATAATACCGCCACCCCTATGGGCAGCCGAATGTTACAACGCTGGATCCATCAGCCTCTTACCGACAGAAAGCAAATTACCGCACGCCATAATGCCGTTAATGAGTTAATTACCCAGGGCTTATATATTGATTTACATGAGCAACTAAAAGCCTTGGGCGACATTGAGCGTATTATGGCGCGCTTGGCATTACGCAGCGCTAGACCACGTGACTTTTCACGGCTTAAGCAGGCACTGGGCTTACTACCTGAAATTAAACACACTTTAGCGGGTTGTGAACAGCAGCAACTTAAAGATTTAATCCAATTACTGGGTGATTTTCCTGCAGAGCATGAATTATTATCGCGAGCCATTATTGATAACCCACCTGTGCTAATTCGTGATGGTGGGGTAATTCGTGAAGGATATAATGCTGAGTTAGATGAATGGCGCAGATTAAGTGAAGGGGCAACAGATTACCTTGTAGAGTTAGAAGCCCGAGAAAAACAACAAACGGGTATTAATACCCTTAAAGTCGGTTATAACCGCGTACATGGATATTATATTGAAGTCAGTCGGCTTCAATCTGACCGAGTACCTATATCTTATCAACGCCGCCAAACCCTCAAGAGTACCGAGCGATATATTACGCCTGAATTAAAAGAGTACGAAGAAAAAGTATTATCCAGCCAGGGAAAAGCGCTCGCATTAGAGAAAAAGCTGTGGGAAGAGTTATTTGATTTATTACTGCCAAAACTGCATGAACTTCAACAATTCGCCAATGCCGCAGCGCAGTTAGATGTGATCAGCAACTTTGCCGAACGCGCTGAGAACTTAGGATACCATTGCCCAGAAATGACCAATGATATTGGGATTAATATTGAAGCTGGTCGCCACCCTGTGGTTGAAAAAGTCAGCCAAGACCCATTTATAGCAAACCCTGTTAACCTATCACCAGCTAGAAGAATGTTAATTGTAACTGGGCCAAATATGGGCGGTAAATCGACCTATATGCGTCAAGTGGCGTTAATTACTTTAATGGCTCATATTGGTAGTTTTGTACCGGCTCAACAAGCCAAAATTGGTCATGTTGATCGTATATTTACTCGTATTGGGGCATCGGATGATCTTGCCTCTGGCCGCTCTACATTTATGGTAGAAATGACAGAAACAGCAAATATTTTACACAATGCTACTCGCAAAAGTTTAGTGTTAATGGACGAAATTGGTCGCGGTACATCAACCTATGACGGCTTATCTTTAGCTTGGTCTGCAGCAGAATATCTCGCTAAAAAAGTATCGGCTCTCACCTTGTTTGCCACACACTATTTTGAATTAACTCAGCTACCGGATTTGTTAGCTGGTGTTGTAAATGTGCATTTAGATGCCATAGAACATCAAGACACTATTGCATTTATGCACGCGGTTCAAGAAGGCGCAGCAAGTAAAAGTTATGGCTTACAGGTTGCAGCACTGGCGGGGGTTCCACAGCATGTTATTAAAGCGGCCAAACGTAAACTACATCAATTAGAAAGCCGAGATAACAAAGCAGATATCAGCGCAGATGACATTACTCAAATGGCACTAGAATTACCGCAAGTCGATTACTCATCTTTAGTGGAAAAGTTAGCCGTAATCGACCCAGACGACCTTACACCAAAGCAAGCATTGGAGCAGTTATATCAGCTTAAACAGTTAGCTAAATCACTCTGATTCTCACACAAGCACAAAAAAGCCTGTGCTCGATTTTATCGGCACAGGCTTGTCGTTTCGATTAATCTAAACCGTTAAGCTATTTACCTAACGATTCAAGCCCTGAAGTATCAATTCCTTTCATTACCTTGGTTTCTAAGGCATGTTTACTGGCAATATCATTGGCTTTGCGTTGCTCTTGCAGTTTTTGTTGTTCTATTGCCATTCTGGTTTGGCGTTGAATAGACTCTTGCTCTGTTTCACATTGTCGAAAGCCATCACTCCAACCTTGTGCATAATCGGTATCACTATTAAATCGGGTGATATCTTTTTTGAATTGATCAAACAGGCTTCCACCTGCTTTGTTACCACTGTCACATCCATCTTGAAAACCATCGGCATAGGCCAGAGGATAACCTTGTTCAATCATGGTATCACGGGTACTAACACAAGCAGTAACGCTTAAAGCGACCAAAACAAGTAATAAAGGACGTATTGAAATAGGCATAAAAATCTCCTAATAAAAAAGACATGTTGATTTAACTCAATCATGTCCTTATCTTGTAGAGCAAATTGTGAGCAGCTTCTTATTTAGATCAGCAAAGGCTTAATTATTGTTAATCTAAAAAGATGCTTTAAACCGCTTATATAGTCCTAATTAATTATTCTCTGAACAGGGCTTCAACAGATAACCCTTGTTGTCCTAATACATCTTTAAGGCGTTTTAAGGCTTCAACTTGTATTTGGCGAACACGTTCACGGGTTAAACCGATTTCTGCACCTACATTTTCAAGTGTTGACGGTTCATAGCCTAATAAACCAAATCGTCTTGCCAGTACTTCACGTTGCTTAGTGTTTAATTCATTTAACCAACCCACAATAGAGTTAGATAAATCTTCATCTTGAACTTTGTAATCTGGGCCTACACAGTCATCGTCGGCAATAACATCTAACAATGCTTTCTCATTATCACCGCCAAGTGGCATATCAACTGAGGTAATTCGTTCATTAAGTTTAAGCATTCTGCTGACATCACCTGTAGAGACATCTAGCTTTTCTGCAATTTCTTCAGCTGTGGGTTCATGATCAAGCTTTTGAGCTAATTGTCTGGCGGTACGCAAATATACATTTAATTCTTTGACCACATGAATAGGTAATCTGATCGTACGAGTTTGATTCATAATGGCACGCTCGATGGTCTGACGGATCCACCAAGTCGCGTAAGTTGAAAAACGGAAGCCTCGTTCTGGGTCAAATTTTTCTACGGCTCTGATTAAACCAAGGTTACCTTCTTCGATTAAGTCTAAAAGTGCTAAACCACGGTTATTGTATCTTCGGGCAATTTTAACAACTAATCTGAGGTTACTTTCTATCATACGGTTGCGGGATTTTGCACAACCTTTAAGGGCTTTACGTGAAAAAAAGACTTCTTCTTCCGCAGTAAGTAGCGGAGAAAAACCAATTTCACCTAAATATAATTGAGTGGCATCTAAGTTTTTTTGTAAGTCGTCTTGGACTTTTTCTTCAATTTCTAATTGCTGTACTAACGATGAGTCAACTGCAACATCTTGTGGTTGTTTAGCTTGATCAACAGATTCTTCTGCTATTGCAGCGTTATAATTCTGGCTCATATTTGCTCTCCCAAACCTAAATTGTGATTTAAAATCTACACTTGCTTATCCTCCTATATTTATGTTGCTAAACAATTACTGTTTAGGTAGATATCGTAATGGGTTAACAGACTTACCGTGGTAACGAATTTCAAAATGCAGCATTACCTGACTCGCCCCTGTACTCCCCATTTGTGCAATTGTTTGACCTGCGCTAACAAATTGCTTCTCTTTAACCAATATTTTGTCGGTGTGAGCATAAGCACTGAGGTATTCATCGTTATGTTTAATGATGACCAAATTGCCATATCCACGTAACGCATTCCCTGCATATACGACTCTCCCATCAGCCGCAGCTTTAATAATATCGCCACGGTTTCCGGCAACCTTTATCCCTTGGTTGCCTTGCTCGCTAGAAGAAAAATATCCAATAATTTTTCCATTAACGGGCCATAACCACTTTCGCACCTTATTAGGGAGTTCAGCTACTGGCGGCTTGTTACCTTGGTTAATAGTTTGTTGGGTAGTTGTTACAGAGTACGCAGAGTTTGCTTTCTGATCAAGTACTTTTTTTGAGCGGTTGTCGTTTAGGCTTTTATCTTTATTTACAGAGGCTTGCTGTGAATTCTTGGCAATTTTACTCGGTTTAGTAGTCGAATTTGTAGTCTTTACTGAACGACTAGGAGTTATTTTTTTGACGGGTGACTTAGTTTTGGCATCAGTTAATTTAAGTTTTTGACCTGGATAAATAACATAAGGTTTTTTTAGATTATTTTGCTTAGCAACATCGGTAAAATTGCGCCCTGCGCCCCAAGAAATAGAGTAAAGCGTATCCCCCTTCTTCACGGTGTAGACACCATTGGTAATTGAACCACGCTGGTATTTCGGCTTATAAGGGGACGCTGAAGCGTTTTCAACAGGTGCAGGTTGCTGAGACTGTAAACTGCAGCCCGTTAATAGCAACACAATCAATAATTGTGACCAGCCCGAATACATGTTATCAATTCCTTTCAAAGATAGTCATTAAACGGGCAAGTTATGCAAGCTCGCCATTAATTAACGGAACAAACTTTACCGCTTCTATTACTTCAGAATGATATTCATTTCCAAAGCGGGTAATTTTAAGCAATTGTTGTGCATCATCCCCTACAGGGATAATCAATACGCCTTGTTCAGCAAGTTGATTAAGCAAAGCTTCAGGAACGGTGCTAGCTGCGGCGGTGACCATAATGCCGTCATAAGGCCCGCGATTACTCCAGCCTTTCCAACCATCACCATATTTGAATGAAACATTATGAAGGTCTAATTTTTTTAGCCTTTGTCTTGCTTGGATTTGTAACGACTTGATTCGTTCAATAGTACATAACTCTGGCACAAGTTGCGCCAAAATAGCAGCTTGATAACCCGAGCCCGTACCAATTTCTAATACTTTCTGCGGTTTTGATTGTATTAGCAACTCCGTCATTCTGGCAACAATATAGGGTTGAGAAAGTGTTTGGCCTTGCCCAATAGGCAACGCAGTATTTTCATAAGCTTTATGCGCTAATGCCGCATCAAGAAATAGCTCTCGAGGTGTGCTTGCAACCGCTTGTAATACTACTTGTTCTCTGATCCCAGCTTCTGCCAATTTACGTGCTAAATTGACCGCCAGAGTAGACGAAACCCCTGTCATATGTTTGAAACCCAGTCTGCTAAATTAGTTAATTGATTGTATGCCGTTAAGTCGACAGTAAGCGGAGTGATAGAAATAAAGCCTGATGCCACTGCACCAAAATCCGTTCCTTCTCCAGCATCTTGTTCTGCCCCTACAGGCCCTAGCCAATAAATATCTTTTCCTGCTGGGTCTGTAGTTTTTATCATTCCTTCTGCTTTATGCCTCGCCCCGAGTCTGGTGACCTTAATGCCTTTAATTTCATCTACTGGCAAATCGGGTACATTCACATTTAAAATCTGATTCGAGTCGATTGGATTTTTCAATAAGCTTTGAACAATTTTTACCGCATAAAAAGCGGCTGTTTCATAATGGCGTAACTCTTTACCGGCCAATGAAATCGCAATGGCTGGTAAACCTAAAAAGCGCCCTTCCATTGCAGCGGCAATCGTTCCAGAGTACAAAGTGTCGTCGCCCATATTGGCACCTGCATTGATGCCTGACACGACAATATCAGGTTCAACCTGACACAATTGTCTTATGGCTAAATGCACACAGTCTGTTGGTGTTCCATTAACAGAAATATAGCCATTTTCTAAGTTATTAATTCTTAATGGGTTCGTCAAGGTTAATGAGTTACTTGCCCCGGAACAATTGCGATCCGGGGCAACGGTTAGCACGCTGCCTACTGCCGATAACGCTTGTGTTAGTGCAATAATGCCCGGTGCATGAACCCCATCATCATTACTGATTAATATATTAATCATTAACTTTTTCACCTTTGTTTATTAATTCACGTTGCGCTTGTTGCTCAGCAACCATTGCTTGCCATTGTGCGTGCTGTACATCGGTATAATCGACAAGTTCACGTAATACAGAGGTGGCATAACTGCCCGCAGGCAACATAAATTCAATCACACAATGTTGCTCTTGCTGAGTCAACTTCATCGCTTGAGGTTGTAATATAAGCAAGCGACGTTCTTGTGACAGCCCTGCATTTTCAAGGCCTATTAAGTCTTCACTGAAATCAGCTAATGCTTGTTGCTCCATCAAGGCTGAATCAGCCAATGCCAATGGTGTTCCTCGGCCCCATAACGGTGCTGAAAAGCCAATATCTTTTTCAGCTAATCGAGTCAGTAATACTTCATCCCACTGTTCAGCAACAAAGTAGCTTTTAGTGCCTGCTAGCATGACACAATCACCCACTATTGGTGTTAATTGGTGATGGCTTAAACGATATGACGTCACTTGATTAAAAATATTCGAGCGCACAGCAGACAAAAACATGCTTTTTTTGCCGCGATCTTTAATTTTTTTCTTGCCTGCTAGCATTTGGCGACCTTGAATAAGGTTTTTACCCTGATGGCCAAAACGTTGCTCACCAAAATAATTAGGCACGCCTGTTTGGGCAATTAACTGGAACTTATCTTGTAACTCAGCAAAATCAGTGACATTGCGTAAAGTTAAAATAAATCGATTACCCAACAATGCCCCTATACGAAGTTTTTTGCTATGGCGGCTACTCGAAAGTACCGTAAGCGACTCTGAGTTCAGTTGTTGCCAATCAGGGGTTTCTTTACCAGGAATTCGGACTCCAAACCATTGCTCTGTTTGAGCATTTTTATCTTTTTGCCCTGCATAGGTCACTTCTTTTGGATGTACTTTGGCAAATTTAGCCAGCATTTCGGCAACATGCGCAGTATTTAACCCCGACTTTCGAATATGCAACATATGATGCTCGCCTTCACCTGTAGGTGAAAACGGTAAAATCTCTTCAACAATAAAGTCACTATTGTGAGTTCGCAAATCCGCTTTGCAGCTCGGCTTTCCATGAAGGTAATGCAGTTCAGAAATCATCAAAAAACCTTATTTTTGTACCATTAACACGACCGACTCAACTGCAATACCTTCTTTACGCCCAGTAAAGCCTAGTTTTTCAGTGGTGGTTGCTTTGACATTGATGTCATCTACAGGCGTAGTCAGATCTTCAGATAAACATTGCCTTATCGCTTCGATATGCGGTAACATTTTAGGTGCCTGAGCAATAACAGTGACATCTAAGTTACCAATAACGAAACCTTTGTCATTAGCCAGTTTATAACAGTGTTTCAATAACTCGCGGCTATCTGCGCCAGAAAACTCTGGGTCAGTGTCTGGAAAATGCTTACCAATGTCTCCTAATGCCATTGCCCCTAATATGGCATCACTAATCGCATGCAACACAACATCACCATCTGAATGAGCAATTAAGCCTGTTTCATAGGGAATGGTAACACCGCCTAAAATAAGTGGCTTATCTGCACCAAATTTATGAACATCAAAACCATGACCAATACGCATTTTCATAAAAAGGCCTTATACATTATTGTGAAGATTGTTGAGTTAAAAATAATTGCGCTAATTGTAAATCATCTGGGTGAGTCACTTTAATGTTATCCACTCGCCCAGCGACTAAGCCCGGTTGCTCACCTGCCCATTCCATGGCACTGGCTTCATCAGTAATTAACGCCCCTTCGGCTAACGCTTCAGTTAAATGATTTTTTAATGTTGCTACGGGAAATAATTGCGGTGTTAACGCATGCCAAAGATTTTCTCTATCAACTGTTTGTCCAATTGTGCCATCGCTATTACCGCGTTTCATGGTGTCTCTCACTGGCGCCGCTAAAATGGCGCCTTGGGGGAAACGTTCGCTAGCAGTAATTAATTTATTAATATCACCATGGGTTAAACAGGGTCTTGCCGCATCGTGTACTAACGCCCAAGCATTTTCATCTGCTTGCTGTAATGCGGCTAATACCGAATCTGCACGCTCTCCGCCGCCAACTACCTTAGTAATTTTAGGGTGGGAAGCTTGGCTTAATGTGCCAAAGTATTCGTCTTGGGGATGCAGTGCAACAATCACTTGCTTGATTGCAGGATGAGTTAATAGGCAATCTAAGGTATGAGCTAAAATAGTTTGCTGACCTAACTGCAGGTATTGCTTAGGAATAGTCGCTTGCATTCTACTGCCAATGCCCGCAGCGGGAACAATAGCAATAAACGTTGATTTTGAACTTGTCATGAATTATTGACCAAATTGATTACGTTCTATTAATTCTGAGCCCACTACACGATAAAAAGTTTCCCCTTCTTTAACGAGACCAAGCTCATTACGTGCGCGTTCTTCTATGGCTTCTGTACCACTTTTAAGATCAATAATCTCTTGTTTAAGAATTTCATTTCGAGCAATCAGTTTTGCGTTACTTTCTTGTTGAGCGGTTATTTGAGTTTGCAAAGTAAAATATTCAGATAAATTATTCTCGCCCATCCATAGCCGATATTGCAGTAATGCCAGCAAAGCCGTGAGTGCAAAAATAAGTTTCTTCATAAGCCGTAACTAAACCATATCTCTCGAAATAATGAATATAGTTATAATACAACAAAAAAGGCCACCTAGTGGTGGCCTTTTTTAACTCAAGCTAAATTTAAGCTTGACCTTTTACTTCTTTAAGACCGTTGTAAGGTGCAGCGGCACCTAATGCTTCTTCAATACGAAGAAGTTGGTTGTACTTAGCAACACGGTCAGAACGGCTTAAAGAACCCGTTTTGATTTGGCCTGCAGCAGTACCAACGGCTAAATCAGCAATAGTTGCATCTTCAGTTTCGCCAGAGCGGTGAGAGATAACGGCTGTGAAACCAGCGTCTTTAGCCATTTTGATTGCGGCTAAAGTTTCAGTTAAAGAACCGATTTGGTTGAACTTGATTAAGATTGAGTTAGCAATACCGTTGTCGATACCACGCTTAAGAATCTTAGTGTTCGTTACAAATAAATCGTCACCGACTAACTGAATTTTGTCACCAAGTAGTTTAGTTTGGTGTGCAAAACCTTCCCAGTCAGACTCGTCAAGACCATCTTCAATTGAAACGATTGGGTACTGTTCAGTTAACTCTTTTAAGAAGAAGTTAAATTCTTCAGAAGTGAACTTTTTACCTTCGCCTTTAAGGTCGTAGATGTTAGCTTCTTTGTCATAGAACTCAGATGCAGCACAATCCATCGCTAAAGTGATGTCTTTACCTAACTCGTAACCTGCATTAGCTACCGCAGTTTTAATTGCAGCAAGTGCAGCTTCATTTGACGCAAGGTTTGGTGCAAAACCGCCTTCATCACCTACAGCAGTAGAGTGACCGTCAGCTTTAAGTACTTTAGCAAGGCTATGGAATACTTCAGCACCCATACGTAAACCTTCACGGAAGTTAGCCGCGCCAACAGGTTGGATCATGAATTCTTGAATATCTACGCTGTTATCAGCATGCTCACCACCGTTAATGATGTTCATCATTGGAAGCGGCATAGAGTAAACACCTGGAGTACCGTTTAAGTCAGCGATATGCGCGTATAAAGGTACGCCTTTTGCTGCTGCGGCGGCTTTAGCTGCGGCTAATGACACAGCAAGAATCGCGTTAGCACCAAACTTAGCTTTGTTTTCAGTGCCATCTAAGTCAATCATAATTTGGTCAAGTTCAGCTTGAGCCAATGCATCTTTGCCAGTTAATGCTTCTGCGATAGGGCCATTAACCGCTGCAACTGCGTTTAATACGCCTTTACCTAAGTAACGCGCTTTGTCACCGTCACGTAATTCTAATGCTTCACGACTACCTGTTGATGCTCCTGATGGCGCTGCAGCCATACCAATAAAGCCACCTTCTAGGTGTACTTCTGCTTCAACTGTTGGGTTACCGCGTGAATCCATGATTTCGCGACCGATTACCTTAATAATGTTAGCCATAATTTCCTCGTAGAAATTGTCAGTATTACTGAAAGTTTAAAATAAAATAAAAAATTAATGCCGATAAAAAATCAAAAACGTGCATGTGAAACAATTTTTATTGGTATTAACTTTCAATTTGGTAATTTAAATTCATAACGCCTAGGATAAAACTAATTTAGTCTAGCAGCAACTACCAATTTTGCGACAAAGCGATCTAGAGCAAATTGTGAATAAAAATTGCCATTAAAAACAAAAAAGCCGCTGATTTATTAGTCAGCGGCTTCATTTTTATTAGCTCAAATCTTTCTTTTGATAAGCAAGCGATGCGGCAACAAAGCCCTCAAATAACGGATGACCGTCACGAGGGGTTGAAGTGAATTCTGGGTGGAATTGACCCGCAACAAACCATGGGTGATTTGGCAGCTCAATCATTTCAACTAGTTTACGATCTGAAGATAAACCACTGAACACTAAGCCCGCTTTTTCAAGACGTTCAACATAGTTGTTATTCACTTCATAACGGTGACGATGACGCTCAACACAAGAGGTGTTTTGATAAGCATTAGCCGCTTTAGTCCCCTCTAATAGGTGACAAAGTTGTGCACCTAAACGCATAGTACCGCCTAAGTCAGACTCTTCATGACGTTTTTCAACATCACCGTCTTCATTAATCCACTCGGTAATTAAGCCAACAACAGGGTGCGGAGTTTCTTGGTTGAACTCAGTAGAATGGGCATCTTCTAAATTGGCAACGTTACGTGCAAACTCAATCAACGCCACTTGCATTCCTAAACAAATACCAAAATATGGCAAGTTGTTTTCACGGGCAAATTTAGCCGCTAATATTTTACCTTCAACCCCACGTTCACCAAAGCCACCAGGAACAAGAATACCGTCTAGGCCTTGTAACACTTCTTCGCCTTTGGCCTCAACAGTTTGTGAATCAATATATTTAATGTTCACATTAACGCGATTTTTTAAGCCAGCATGTTTAAGTGCTTCATTCACTGATTTGTAAGCATCGGGTAGTTCGATGTATTTACCCACCATACCAATAGTGATTTCACCATTTGGATTAGCTTCTTGATAAATCACATTTTCCCACTCAGATAAATCCGCTTCACCACATTCTAGGTGGAAACGCTTAATCACTAATTCGTCTAACCCTTGTGAACGTAATAAAGCTGGGATTTTGTAAATACTGTCGACGTCTTTTAGGGAAATAACCGCACGCTCTTCAACGTTACAGAAAAGCGAGATTTTCGCTTTTTCATTTGCAGGAATAGCACGATCGCCACGACATACTAATACATCAGGCGCAATACCAATTGAGCGTAACTCTTTTACTGAGTGCTGAGTGGGTTTGGTTTTAACTTCACCTGCTGCGCCTAAGAATGGCACTAAGGTTAAATGCATAAATAAGGTACGTTCGCGTCCTAGCTCAACACCTAATTGGCGAATTGACTCTAAAAACGGTAGTGACTCAATATCACCCACGGTTCCACCAATTTCAACAATCGCCACATCATGACCTTCACCACCAGCAATGACTTTTTCTTTAATCGCATTGGTAATGTGAGGAATAACCTGAATGGTTGCCCCTAAATAATCTCCACGACGCTCTTTACGAAGAACCTCTTCATAAATACGTCCCGTTGTGAAGTTGTTACGACGGTTCATTTTGGTACGAATAAAGCGCTCGTAGTGACCTAAGTCTAAGTCAGTTTCAGCACCGTCTTCTGTTACGAATACTTCACCATGTTGAGTCGGGCTCATTGTGCCTGGGTCAACGTTGATGTATGGGTCAAGTTTCATAATGGTTACATTGAGGCCACGAGCCTCTAAAATTGCTGCTAGCGATGCCGCTGCAATGCCTTTACCTAGTGAAGAAACAACGCCACCAGTAACGAAGATATACCTTGTAGTCATGCTGAACCTGAGAAAATGAGTTGGAAAATACGTGCTTGTAAGAAAGCACTAGGACGGGGCGATAGTATACCAAAGCCACTTCGATTCGACAAACCAAAAGCGAGGATATTTTATTAATTATCCTCGATTCAGTGGTTAGATTAAATTTTTACAATCTGCCGATATTAATTTTTTTGTTGCAGTTTGACTTGATCCCAATAGCTATCTAACTCTTCAAGTGAATGTTGTTCAAAGGATTTACCACTTTCACTGACACAAGCTTCTACGCCTCTGAAACGCTGTTCAAATTTATTATTGGCTTGTCTTAATGCAGTTTCAGGATCAACATTTAAATGTCTTGCTAAATTTACCACTGCAAATAATAAATCCCCTATTTCATCAACCACTTTAGGTTGGTAGGTTTCTGGGTCGCTTGCTAAGCATTTTGCTTCAGCTAGCACTTCGTCAATTTCTTCATGAACTTTGCCCACAACAGGCTCAAGCTCAGGCCAGTCAAAACCTACTTTAGCCACCCGCTTTTGAATTTTTGCAGCACGTTTTAGTGCGGGTAAAGCTTGGGGAATATCATCAAGGTGAGAAAGCTGCTTTTTTTGAACGCGCTCTTGGGCTTTTATGTCATCCCAGTTTTGTTTAACTTCGGTGGCGGTTTGAAGTGCTTGTTGCACGCCAACCGAAGTGTCATTGCTATTGAGTAATGATTGAGTATCAAAGATATGCGGATGGCGGCGAGTTAACTTTGCACAAATACGTTCGACAACCGTTGAGAAGTCGAACATCCCTTGTTCACTGGCTATTTGGCTATAAAACACCACTTGAAAAAGTAAGTCGCCTAACTCATCCGGAAGCTCATGCCAAGCATGACGCTCAATGGTGTCGGCCACTTCGTATGCCTCTTCCAATGTAAACGGCAGAATAGACTGAAAGGTTTGTTGCTTATCCCACGGACAGCCGTCAACTGGGTCGCGTAACTTTTGCATAATATCCAGCAACGACTGAATATTCGAGTGTGGCTTTACGGTCATCTCAAAGGCTCTTATCTGTTAAAAAGCAATATTGTAACTAGCAATAGCTTAAAGTCTTCTTGACTCTATAACCCCTTCAATTTGAGTCAGCTTTGACAATACTCTTGATAGATCATCAATGTTATATAGCTCTAACTCTAATTCCACTGAAGCGGTTTGAGTTTTGACATCTGAGTTAGAACTCATGGCCATTACATTAGACTTTTCTGCCGCTAACACCGTGGTGATATCACGTAATAAGCCACTTCTGTCATGGGCAACCACCCGTACTCGAATACGATAACCGCCTGAGTAGTTTTCACCCCACACCACATCAACGGCACGTTCAGGGTGGGCTCTCATCAGCTCTTTAACTTGCTCACAATCACTTCTATGAACCGATATTCCTCGTCCCATGGTGATATAACCAAAAATTTCATCACCGGGAACAGGCTGACAACAGCGGGCGATATGACTTAATAAATTCCCTACACCGTTAACTTCAACCTGTCCTTTGTTAGATTTTTTAGGTCGATGCACCGCTTTTTTAAGAATATCTTCAACAATTTCTTCTTCGGTATCAGGCTCGTTTCGCAGTTGGCTTTCAGTGTAATTAACTACCTGATTTAATCTTAAATCGCCCCCGCCAATAGCCGCTAACATGTCATCCATGCCATTAAGGTTGAAACGCTCTACCGCAATGGCGGCATCTTTTAATTTAAGTCCGACTCGATTCAATTCGGTTTCAAGCATTTCTTTACCGGCAACAATATTTTTATCGCGGTCTTGTTGTTTAAACCAATGCTGAATTTTGGCGCGAGAACGCGACGACTTGATATAGCCTAAATTAGGGTTTAACCAGTCTCTTTTAGGGTTAGGTGTTTTTGAGGTAATAATTTCAATACGCTCACCGGTTTCCACTTGATAAGTAAAGGGCACAATTCGTCCATCCACTTTTGCGCCAATACAACGGTGACCTACTTGTGAGTGAATATAATAGGCAAAATCAAGTACCGTTGAACCCAGTGGTAAATCAACAACCTCGCCACTTGGCGTAAACACATAAACTCGGTCTTCAAATACTTGGCTACGCACTTCATCAACCAAGTTGCCGCTTTCAGCAACATCTTCTTGCCACTGTAAAATTTTACGCAACCAGTTAATTTTTTCTTCATAACCGCTTTGCTTGGCCGTGTTAGCACCTTCTTTATATTTCCAGTGCGCAGCAACACCTAACTCAGCATCTTGATGCATTGCTTCTGTGCGTATTTGAATTTCAACCGTTTTACCTTCAGGGCCAACCACTACGGTATGAATAGATTGGTAACCATTAGGTTTAGGATTAGCCACGTAGTCGTCAAACTCACGGGGGATGTGGTGCCATAAATCATGCACAACGCCTAATGCGCCATAACAATCTTGCAGGCGGTCAGTAACAATGCGTACGGCTCTTACATCAAAAAGTTCGTCAAATTTAAGGTCTTTACCTTTCATTTTTCGCCAAATACTGTAGATGTGCTTTGGACGGCCATAAACTTTGGCACGTATTTGATCATCATCAAGTCTTTTTTGTAGTTGGCTAACAAACTTGTCGATATATACTTCACGGTCAACACGCTTACCGTCTAATTGTTTTGCAATATCAACATACACTGTTGGGTGCAGGTAACGAAAAGAGATATCTTCCAGCTCCCACTTAAGCTGGCCGATACCCAGCCGATTGGCTAACGGGGCATATATATCGGCAATTTCTCTGGCCACTAGCACTCTTGTTTCTTCATCGGCATTTTTAACGGCACGTAAAGTACATACACGCTCAGCTAGCTTAATCACCACGGCACGCACATCTTCAACCATTGCCAATAACATTTTACGAATATTATCTATTTGCGGCTCAGCGCTACGGCCATGAGACACTTTTAACGCCCCAATGGCATTCATGGTGACAACACTGCTGACTAATTTGGCTAAAGATTTAGAGTACTGCTGCTCAATTTGTTCTTCAGTAATGCACTCAGCCTCTAACAAAACAAACAACAATGAGGCTTGTAGTGTTTCTAAGTCCATATTGAGCGGCGCAAGAATTTCGACCATTTCTCGTGCACGTTCAAGCAACTCGGTATGTATGGCGGGGTCAGCAATAGGCATGGCTTCAAGCTGTTTAAGCATGTCGAGTAACAATTTAGCATCGTGTTCATCTTCGATGTATCTGGCCACCCATTCATCAAGATTAAACTCATCTGTATTGAAATGCGCTTCGCGAACTGAAACCATAGTTAATTCCTTACCCATTGTCTGTTAGGCCAACAGCAATGCTTTATACTTTTTAAACTGAACAGCTGATCAACTGAATGAATTATCCGCAGTTTTCACTGAATAAAATAACTAGACTATATTGAAGCTATCATAGTCATTTATCAATTCATTAAAATGTAAATGACTATGTTTCATGCAGTTAACAACCTTACTGAGCACTATACGGTTAACTCAAATAACGCCATTGCTTCAATATGATGAGTTTGAGGAAACATATCCACCATACCTAGCCGAGTTAACTGATAGCCTTGCTCATTTAATACTTTAGTATCTCTCGCTAAACTGGCGGGGTTACACGACACATAAACCACCTTTTTAGGACGCATTTTGTGTAACCACTGCAAACTTTCAAAGGCCCCTGCTCTAGCTGGGTCTAATAATAGTTTATCAATTTTACCTAACCACTTTTCATGGGTTAAATCGGCACTTAAATCAGCATGATGAAAGGATAAATTAGTCAAGTGATTTAATTGCGCATTAGCCTTAGCTTGTTGCACCATTTCAGGTACACCTTCAACACCAATCACTTGTTGTGCATTAGATGCCAGTGGTAATGAGAAATTACCCACACCGCAAAACAAATCTAAAATTCGTTCGTCTTTTTGGGGCGCTAACCAAGTTAATGCTTGCTGAACCATGGCATGGTTTATCGCACCGTTAACTTGAACAAAATTGCCAGGGGTAAACTCGCAGGTCACGCCTTGATTGTTATTGTCATCACTGGCCAATAAATAGTGAGGTAGGGTTACTGATGTTTCATCAAGTGGCTCAGGATAAATTTGGCTTAACGAATTATCATTATCTTGAATCAACAAAGTAATTTTTTGATTTGCTGCAAACTCGGCTAACCAGCGTGTATCTGAAGCAGGCAATCTTTTCGTGACTCTTAATACGGCAAAAATGCCATTTTCGGCTTGAGTTAACTCTAAGTGCCCTAAGCTCGCTTTAGATTTTAGCTGGTTTAAGTTTGCCGCAAACGGCTTAATTAGGTCAGATAACGGTTTAGCTAAAACATCACACTGGGTAATGGTTGCAATTTTACTGGAGGCTGATTGTCGAAACCCTAATTGTAAGTGCTGAGTATTTTTATTAAAAACTGTGGCTAACCGCGCACGTCGACGATAATGCCAGCCTTCACCTTTAATGGCAGGGGCAATTTTATTGTCATCTAATGCATTCCCGCCCAACTTATTCATAAGGTCAATTAAGGCTTGTTGTTTATGCTCTCGCTGCGCTTCTAAAGCCATGTGCTGCAAGTTACAACCGCCGCATTGCTGATAATGCGGGCAAACAGGTTCGGTTCTTTGGCTGCTTACTTGTTCAATTTTAGTTAATTTCGCTTTAGCATAACTTTTCTTTTGTTCAGTAAATTGCACCGTCACTTCTTCATCAGGTAATGCGCCTGGTACAAATACGACTTTCCCTTGATATTGCGCAATTCCTGCACCTAAGTGATCTAATTGGGTGACTTTCAGACTAAGCTTAGAAGATAACTGCTTAGATTTATTTGGTTTCGCTTTAAAAAATTGTGCCATTTCGGCCTCTAAAATTGAATAAAACACTAGTCAAGAGCGCGTCATTTCTGGCAGTCTAGACTCATATCAATAATATATTGAAGGGAATAAGCCCCAAGATCATGAAAAGTACCAACAATATGACCAAGTATAGCCTTCGATCATGGGTACTTGTACTAGCCTTAGCACCAACCATTGTAGTGGGTATTCTACTTGGAAGTTACTTCACCATAAACCGCTTTTATGAATTAGAAGACTCGTTAATGGTCAAAGGCAGTAATATTATTGAACCATTAGCACTTGCAAGTGAGTATGGCATTGTCACTAAAGACCGTGAGTCGACAAAAAAACTCTTGTCTGCTGCGCAAATGAACAACTCAACATTAATTTTATCTATCGCGATTTTTGATAGTCAAAATCAACTTTTTGTCACCTCGCATTACCATAAAGACTTTGAAATTATGCGAACTTTAGAACCGCTTTCAGAGTTGAATAAAACCCAGTTTGATACTGTAGATGATATTTTAATCATTAGAAGCCCAATAATTTCAAATATCGATTTAGCCCCTAATTCCATTATAAATCGAACCACTAACCTGCCACTGCAACATTTAATACAGCCCAGCAATACCGCCTCAACCAGCGTGGCAAAACCTATCTATAACAATAAACAAGAGCAAGTATTAGGTTATATTGCTATTTTGGTGAATAAAGAAAACGCCTTACTAGAGCAACACCGTGCGGCAATTGCAGCCTTTATTATTGTGCTTATTGGGGTGCAATTTAATCTATTTTTCACTTTCAGGTTAGTTAAACACGTGAACCATCCGATCACCGAGATGGTAAGAGTAGTCGCTAAAATTCGTGAAGGTAAACTGGATACCCGACTCGATGGTCACTTAATTGGTGAGTTAGATTTACTCAAACGCGGTATTAACGCTATGGCGGGATCATTGAGTGAATATCATGATGAAATGCAGCAAAATATTGACCAAGCGACTTCTGATTTACGTGAAACACTTGAACAAATTGAGATTCAAAATGTTGAATTAGATTTAGCCAAAAAACGCGCGTTAGAAGCAAGCCGTATTAAATCTGAATTCTTGGCCAATATGTCGCATGAATTACGTACACCGCTCAATGGGGTGATCGGTTTTTCTAGGCAGCTTATCAAAACACCGCTGCACTCAAGTCAGTTAGATTACATTAAAACTATTGAAAGAAGTGCCACTAACCTGCTGAGCATCATTAACGATATTCTCGACTTTTCAAAATTAGAAGCCGGTAAAATGGTGCTTGAAAAAATGCCATTTGCCTTACGAGAAACCCTTGCCGATACGTTAACTATTATCGCCGGTAGCGCTAAAGAAAAGGGATTAGAGTTAGTCGTTGATATTGACTCTCAAGTCCCAGAAAGTGTCAGTGGTGACGCTATGCGAGTGAGCCAAATAATCACAAACTTAGTGGGTAATGCGATTAAGTTTACTGACCAAGGTAGTGTCGTCATAAAAATAGTTTTAGTAGGGAAAACAGACGACAACGTGACTATTCGCTGCGAAGTGATTGATACAGGCATTGGTATTGATGAAAGCCAGCAGGAATATTTATTCCAAGCTTTTGGGCAAGCAGATTCTTCTATTTCTAGACGTTTCGGTGGTACCGGCTTAGGGCTGGTCATTACTAAGAGGCTAATTAACCAAATGGGTGGCCAAATTGGCTTTACGTCCAGCCCTGATAAAGGCTCAAACTTCTGGTTTGTTTTACCGTTAAATCTCAGCCAGTTTGATGTGGCTGAAGTACTGCCAATGGAAACATTACGGAATAAGTCAATATTGCTATACGAACCACGAGAGCTAACACGCGATACACTGAACAGACGGTTAGAGTCTTGGCAGCTCACGTTAACGAGTGTTGCCACTATTGAGCACCTTAATACTGCACTCCTACAAGACAATATAGAATATGACTATATTTTGATGAGCTGCCATGGCTTTACTAGCCCTGATGAAATTACCCATCAATTAAAAGTCGCCAAAGCCCATACGCCTTGTTTGATTTTATTGCATGATTGTATCGACCAAGACATCATCAATAATCACTTAAAGCTTCACACCGACTTATTACTGACCGTACCGATTAGTGATAACGAATTAGCAAGACACTTAATTTATCCTCCAGCCCCTAAAACAGTATTGCAATTGCCAACTTATGCCACGCAAACGAATGTGGAACGACTCAATGTTTCTGTGCTGGCTGTGGATGATAATGTGGCTAACTTGAAGCTTATTGATACCTTATTACAAGAACTAGTGATCAATGTCACCACCGCCCCAAATGGTGAAGAAGCGATTAAAAACTGCCAACAGAAAAACTTTGACCTAATTTTTATGGATATTCAAATGCCAGGCATTGACGGTATTCGAGCCGCACAAAAAATTCGTCGCGACTCAATGAACCGTCATACACCTATCATTGCTGTAACTGCCCATGCTATTGCCGAAGAAAGAGAAAACATTTTAAGTTCAGGCATGGATGGTTATTTACCCAAACCCATAGATGAAGCCTCATTAAAAAAAGTCATCAACCGTTGGATAGGTAAACCTAAATTTACCCATTTTGACCTGCATACGCTCAACTGGGAACTTTGCTTAACCCAAGCAAACCAAAAGCCCACCTTAGCGCTTGAAATGCTCAAGCTTCTTGTGGACTCTATACCCGACACCATTAATAACATTCAACTCGCGCTTGAAAAAGAAGACAATGAATCCATGTTGCAAGCAGTGCATAAACTCCATGGCGCCAGTTGTTATAGCGGAGTGCCGACCACCCAAAAACTTTGCCAAGAAATTGAATCATCATTGAAGCAAAAAATTCAAATTAGTGAGCTAGAGCCTGAAATACTAGAGTTACTTGACGAGCTAACTAAGGTAGAATCAGCAGCAACACAAGTATTAGAACAGTTATCGATGGATATGCCACATGAGTAACAAAGCCGGATTTTTTAAACGTTTAAAAGCACTTTCTTTACCGCAAAAACAACTTTTTGCCGTAGCGCTATGCCAGCGAATGTTACCTAATTATCAGTTATTTTCAGAAGTCTGTGAATTTGGTCAACCTACAGTTTTATCGACTGCTTTAGATCTACTGTGGCAAAGTCAGTATGACAAAAAGGTTAAATTCAATGTCGACGTTCATCTACAACGTTTAGATGAAAACACTCCAGATCCTGCTGACTTTGAAGCTTACGGCGTTTATCCAGCAATGGATGCTGCGGTTGCCATTTCAACCTTAATGAGCGCAATACAGGCTAAAGCAGAAGAAGATATTGTTAATATCAGCAAATTGTCTTCCAGCACCGTGGCTAATTATATTGAAGCCCTAAGTGATGAAAGCTTAATGGATGAAGCATTAGATGATTTTGTGTTTTCTCATCCGGTTATGGCTGAAGAGAAAGAATTACAAGGCATGTTATTAGATATCATTGAGGCTAATCCCACTATCCAAGCTGATTTAGTTAAAGGCTTACGCAAAGATATCATTGAAGCAGGCGTATCTAATATCGGCATTTCAATCGACTAATCATTGCAAGAACACTCCCCCTCAAAGCATTTCTACACAAACCTAGACCTGTTAGCTATCTTTAAATTAAAAGTGGCTAACAGATCAATTTAACGCGCTGTTTATCACAAAAATCTCAGGCTTTTTACCCACTAGATAAATGATTGTAAATTCAGTGCTACCAAGGTTTTGTGAAAAAAATTAAGCGCTCAGCAAACCATATTGTCTAGCTTTTAAGCAAAAAAGCTTTAATTGGCTACTTTACTGTATAAAAAATCAGTATATACTGTATATCAACACAGTGGTTTAGTTTTAGCGACAGGACATCAATATGCTTTGCCAACTTAGTATTAATAATTTTGCAATTGTACGTTTTTTAGAGCTGGACTTTAAAGCCGGCATGACAACTATTACCGGCGAAACCGGTGCTGGTAAATCCATTGCTATTGATGCTCTCGGTTTATGTTTAGGTAACCGAAGTGACGCCAATACCGTTCGCCCCGGTGCCAGCAAAACCGAAATTAGTGCCCGATTCACACTTCACGATGTTCCACAAGCTAAACGTTGGCTTGAAGACAATGATCTCGATAACGAAGAAGACTGCATTTTAAGACGTACCATTAACTCAGATGGTCGTTCACGAGCTTATATTAATGGTAACCCAGTGCCGGTTACCCAACTCAAAGCTATCGGGCAATTGTTGATAGGTATTCATGGCCAACACGCCCATCACGCCATGCTAAAAAGCGAGCACCAGCTAACATTGTTAGATAGCTATGCTAACCACAAATTGCTAATAGATTCGGTGCAAGCAAGTTATCAACGCACCAAACACATTGAAAATGAGCTTAAGCAATTAGAACTTGCTCAACAAGAACGTATTGCCAGAAAACAATTACTCCAATATCAAGTTGAAGAATTGAATGAGTTTAATCTTGGTGATGGCGAATTTAGGGATATAGAGCAAGAGCATAAAAAGCTCGCCAACGGCAGTGAACTGATTGATTCATGTCAGGCAAGCTTGGCATTATTAAGTGAGCACGAAGACCATAACGTTGAATCACTATTAAACAAGGTGATTCAGTTAGCTGATAATCTGCAAACTATGGATGAGAAACTCGCCCCTGTTGCCAGCATGCTGAATGAAGGGTTAATTCAGATTCAAGAAAGCCGCTCAGAAATAGAAGACTACCTCAGCAGGCTTGAGCTCGATCCCGAACACTTTGCCCACCTAGAGGCGCGTTTATCTCAGGTGATGCAACTGGCTAGAAAACATCATGTCGCCCCTGAAGATCTATATTCGCATCATATGGCGCTAAAAAATGAGTTAGCCATGTTATCTGATGATGAAACTAGACTTGATGAAATTAGACAAGAACTAGCCACAAGCCAGCAAGCTTATTTAACCCATGCTCAAAAGCTTAGTCAAAGTCGTCAACGTTATGCAAAAGAGCTCGATAAATTAGTAACTCGCTCTATTCATGAGCTAAATATGCCTAAAGGTAAATTTACTATCGCAGTTAACTTTAACCCAGATATGAGCAACAGTTTGGGCTGTGACCAAGTAGAGTTTTTGGTTAGCACTAACCCAGGCCAGCCTTTGCAGCCAATAGCTAAAGTGGCATCTGGCGGTGAGTTATCACGTATCGGTTTAGGTATTCAGGTTATTACCGCTAAAAAAGTTGCCACACCTACACTAATTTTTGATGAAGTAGATGTAGGTATATCAGGGCCAACGGCAGCGGTTGTCGGCAGAATGTTACGTAGTCTTGGTGAGTCAACTCAAGTATTTTGCGTCACCCATTTACCCCAAGTTGCAGGTAATGGCCACCAGCATATGTTCGTCAATAAGTTTAATAAAGGCGGCCAAACAGAAACCACCATGAAGCCGTTAGATAAAGAACAACGAGTCAATGAACTGGCTAGGTTATTAGCAGGGGATATTATTACTGAAAACACCTTAGCCAACGCAAGAGAGTTAATTCAGTAAGCTTATTGACGATCGATTAACACTAAAAAGCCGTGATAATTCACGGCTTTTTATTTGCTATGGCGTTCAAATAACTACACTAAGTAGTACAAACCTTGCAAACAAATCAGTGCAAAAATACCTGCTAAAACATCATCAATCATAATACCAAAACCACCATGTACTTTGGCATCAAGCCACTTAATTGGCCAAGGTTTTAAAATATCAAAAATTCTAAACAGTACAAAACCCACAACTAACCAAGCCCAGCCTGCTGGCGCAGCAATCATGGTAATCAGTAACCCCGCTACTTCATCCCATACGATCGCACCGTGGTCATGCACTTGCATATCTTTAGAGGCTTTATCACAAATATAAATACCCGCAATAACACTTAACACGGTTAATGCAATATATACAGGTAAGCTTAAGGTACTGATTAATAAATATAATGGAATAGCCGCAACAGTGCCGAATGTACCGGGTGCTTTAGCCGCAAGACCACTGCCAAAACCTAAAGCCAAAAAGTGTATAGGATTCGACAACGATAACTTTTTAAGTGCGGGATCTTGGGATAAAAATTTCATTAGAAGTGTTTAAACCCCTTAAACTCAGATTTAAAAGGCTCGCCGTTTAAAGTGAATTTAAGTTTATCACCGGCACAAATCTGACCAATTCGAGCAAACTTAACCCCTGCGTGTAACAACGCAGTAGCAATAGCGCCACGTTGTGATTCAGGTACAGTAAACAGCAGCTCGTAGTCTTCACCGCCCGTTAATGCATAAGCTAATGCCTGTTGCTGATCAACATTATTAGTTAATTGCTCAGAAAGCGGTAATGAGTCTAGTTCAATGACCGCGCCAACATCAGACGCTTTTAAAATATGACCTAGATCAGAACTGAGTCCGTCAGATAAATCAATGGCACTAGAGGCTAATCCTCGCAGCGCATGACCAGCAAGCACTCTTGGTGTTGGGTAGTAATGACGATTAATCAAATACGCTTTATCTTCCTCTGCCACCTGTTTATCGCCAGTTAAAATATCCAGACCTAAAGCAGAGTCACCTAAGGTTCCAGTCACAAACACCCAGTCGCCTATATTAGCACCACTGCGTTTTAAGGCTTTCTTTTCAGGAACTTGACCATGAATAGTAATATTGATGCACTTAGGGCCACGAGTGGTATCACCGCCTATTAATGCCACGCCATAATATTCTGCGGCTTCAAATAAGCCTAAACTGAACTGTTCAAGCCATTTTTCATCAACGTCAGGAAGAGATAAGGCAAGTGTCATCCATGCAGGTTCGGCGCCCATTGCGGCTAAATCTGATAAGTTTGCTGCTAAAGATTTATAGCCTAATGCTTTGGCTGGCATATCGGCAAAAAAGTGAACACCTTCGACTAAGGTGTCACAAGAAATGGCAATCACTTTACCTTCGCAAGGTTGCACTAAGGCACAATCGTCGCCAATACCTAAGGTTACATCACGGCGTTTTTGACCACGATTGGTAAAGAACTGTTCAATAAGTTGGAATTCTTTCACAATGAATTTGGTACGGAAAATCCGCCCACCTGCTTATTATGCAAATAAAAAACGGTACCCGAAGATACCGTTTAGCTTTTATCTGTTTTTAACGATCTTATCTAGCAAACCATTAACAAACTTATGACTATCATCGGCACCAAATGCCTTAGCTAGCTCAATACCTTCATTGATGGCCACTTTAAAAGGCACATCTTTTTTGAAAGTTAGCTCAAATGTTGCTAAACGCACAATGGCTTTTTCGACAGGTGAAACTTCACTAAAGTCACGGTCTAAGTGCGGCTTTAGTAACTCATCAATTTGAGTTGTTTTAGCTGAAACACCGGCTAAAAGTTCACGAAAATAAGCAACATCAACACCGTCTAGGCTCTGTTCAGTGATAAACTCATGCTCAACATCAGCAATATTATTGCCTGTTAACTGCCATGAATAAATGGCTTGAACGGCTAAACGACGTGCCTTACGGCGCTCTGAAGGCTTCATTAAATTTCCTACTATACCAACTGTTGTTCTAACTCTTGTAGTACGTTAACCATTTCTAACAAGCCTAGTGCAGCTTCGCCGCCTTTATTACCTGCTTTAGTACCAGAGCGCTCAATTGCTTGCTCGATGGTATCTGTAGTTAACACACCAAAAGAAACGGGGATATCATACTCTAACGCTACTTGAGCAAGTCCCTTGTTACATTCACCGGCAACCATATCAAAATGCGGTGTACCACCACGAATAACAGCACCAAGTGAAATAATACCGTCAAATTTACCACTAGCAGCAACACGACGTGCAGCAAGCGGTAACTCAACAGCGCCAGGTACACGCACAACAGTAATGTTGTCGTCTTGAACCTGACCAAAACGTTTTAAAGTATCAATTGCGCCATCAAGTAAGCTCTCAACTACAAAACTGTTGAAACGCGATACAACTATCGCAACTTTGGCATTTTTCGCTTCGATATTACCTTGAACTACGTTCATTTTTATCTTACCTAATTTAGCTAAAGCACCCTGCTTGGGCGAAAGTGGCCGTATGATAACACAGCCAACCGCTCTAAGCGCAATGCAATTATTGAAAATGTTAAACTGAAATCGTTAATTTTTTATTCAGAAATATATTCTGTCACTTCAAGCCCGAAACCTGAAAGTGAATGGTATTGCTTAGGTGAGCTAAGTAGCTTCATTGACGTCACCCCAAGGCTAGCCAGTATTTGCGAACCTACACCTACGCGGCGTGAAGTACCTTTCCATGGGGCTCTAGCCACCGCTTGGCCTTGATCTTCTGCTTCAAATAACTTCACTTTGGCTAAAAGATCATTGGTGTGTTCTTGGTTACCTAGCAATACTAAAATACCATTTTCGTTAGCGATACGCTCCATAGCTTTTTCTAATGGCCAGCTGCGTTTTTGATCTCGCTCAGAATGCAGCAAGTCGTTAAAGGTGTTTTGTAAATGAACTCGAACCAACACATCTTCACTAACCTCACCTTTTACTAAAGCAAAGTGCAGTTGGTTATCAATGGTATCTCTAAACGTCACCATGTCGAACTCGCCAAAGCGAGTTGGCAGCTTACAGCTAGCTTCACGAACGACAGTGGTTTCTTTGTTGTTTCTATATTCAATTAAGTCAGCGATAGTCCCCATTTTAATGCCGTGCTTTTCACTGAAGACTTCTAAATCAGGTCGACGCGCCATAGTGCCATCGTCATTTAAGATTTCAACAATGACCCCTGAAGCTTCAAAGCCTGCTAAACGCGCTAAATCGCAACCCGCTTCAGTATGACCAGCACGAATAAGTACCCCGCCATCTTGCGCCATCAAAGGGAAAATATGCCCTGGCTGAACTAAATCAGCAGGTTTAGCCTCTTTTGCTACCGCTGCTTGCACCGTTACTGCACGGTCATGAGCTGAAATACCGGTAGTAACTCCCTCTGCGGCCTCAATTGACACGGTAAAGTTGGTGGTAAATTGGGCGTTATTGTTAGTGACCATTAATGGTAAATTAAGCTGCTGACAACGCGCTTTAGTCATTGTTTGACAAATAAGGCCACGGCCAAAGGTCGCCATAAAATTAATCGCTTCTGGTGTCACACACTCAGCAGCCATAATTAAATCACCTTCGTTTTCTCTGTCTTCATCATCCATCAAAATAACCATTTTACCTTGACGAATATCTTCGATGATTTCTTCTATGCTGTGTAAAGCCATATGGGGACCTTTTGTTATTTTCAGTCGTTATTGTTTTATTATTGTGTTTGTAAGCAATAGAGTTGAGTTAGCGCATAAACCCCGCACTCGCTAACATTGCCAGGGTGACGCCAGATTGCGGTTGTTCGTCTTGCGCTGGTTGCATTAATCTTTCAAGATATCTTGCAATTAAGTCCACCTCAATATTGACACTGTCACCTGCTTTTAAATTAATCAACGTGGTTTCATTAGCGGTGTGTGGCACTATGGTTAGCCTAAATTGACTGCCATTAACTTCATTCACCGTTAAGCTAACACCGTCAATCGTAATCGAACCTTTATGAGCAATATACTTTGCCAAATCTTGCGGTGCGCTCAACCAAAACTCAATGGCGTTGCCTCGGTTATGTCTTTGCTCAACCTTTGCTATGCCATCAACATGACCACTCACCATATGACCGCCCAGCCGAGTAGTCGGTGTTACCGCTTTTTCTAAGTTAACGGTTTGGCCGACAGCGTAATGAGCAAAACCAGTTAATGAAACGGTTTCAGCGGAGACATCAGCAACATATCCGTCAGCTAAACATTGTACAACCGTTAAGCACACGCCATTGGTTGCAATACTGTCACCCAGTTTTACATCCGTTAAGTCCAGTTTGCCGCTAGCCACAGTCAAGCGAATGTCTTTGCCTTTACGCTCAATTTTTCGCAAGGTGCCTAAGGCTTCAATAATGCCGGTAAACATAATCACTCACTTATTTTAGCTGTTCATTTCTGTTGAACATTCATTATCAGATATTTTAGCCTAAACGAAACATAAAGCGTGTGTCATGACCGACATTTCGTTTATCTTTTAGGGTTAAATTGGGTAAGTTTTCCATGGTTTGGTAATCAGGCAGGTTAAGCATATTACGTCCTTCACTGCCTAATATTTTCGGCGCTTGGTATAACACTAATTCGTCAGCCAATTGCTGTGAAATAATACTGCCCGACAATGTCGCCCCTGCTTCAACCATAACCGAGTTACAACTTTGACCAAGGTGCAGTAATAGGGTTTTTAAACATACTCGGCCTTGAGCGTCTGTAGTCGTTTGCAAAAAACTCACGTGTGCAGGAAATTGCTGTTTTATTTGCGCAGGATAATCTTTAGTGCTCACTAACAAAATGGGGCTATTGATTTGAAATAATTGATATTCAGGCGTCACTCTACAATTTGAGTCGAGCACAACACGTAAGGGCTGGAAAATATCCGCCTCGTCATGAGAGTGCTTTACACTACCAAGTTCATCAAACCGCACATTTAAGCTCGGGTTATCTGCAATAACAGTGTCAACACCAGTAATGACCGCACAATGTTTAGCCCGCATTTTTTGTACGTCTTTTCTGGCTGCGGTTGTGGTTATCCACTTTGACACGCCATTAGACAGCGCCGTTTTACCATCTAAACTGGCCGCCACCTTTACACTCACCCAAGGCATTTGGGTTTGCATTCGTTTCATAAAACCTAAATTTAATGTCAGAGCTTCTTCTTCTAATAAGCCAACTTCAACTTCAATGCCAGCCCGTTTAAGCATGTTAATTCCGTTTCCGGCAACTTGTGGGTTAGCATCAGTGATTGCCACTACAACTCTAGCCACTTCAGCTTTGATTAACCCTTCAGCACAAGGAGGCGTGCGACCATAATGACTACAAGGTTCAAGGGTGACATAGGCCGTAGCGCCTTTAATGGAATGGTTTTTAGCTTTAGCATCAGCAATGGCGTTCACCTCAGCATGGCCCTGCCCAGCTTTGTGGTGATAACCTTCGCCAATAATTTTACCGTTTAACACCAATACACAGCCAACACAGGGGTTCGGGCGAGTGGTATATTGACCAAGGCGTGCCAATTGAATTGCTCGGCTCATCATTTGAGTATCAAAAACGCTAAATGTTGCCATGACCTATTATCGACCTTCTATCAATATCAATTTGGAGTATGTAAAGTGCTACTTTTGTAATTTGGCAATGGCTTCGCCAAATTGAGAAACATCTTCAAATGCACGGTATACCGAGGCAAAACGAATATAAGCGACTTTATCTAGGCTCATGAGTTGCTCCATCATTAAGTTGCCAATCATTTCTGAATCAACTTCACGTTCACCTGTTGCGCGTAAGGTCGATTTAATTTTAGAAATAGCCTGTTCAATTTGGTCCATAGACACGGGGCGTTTTTCAACTGCACGCAACATACCTCCGCGCAGTTTATCTTCATCAAAGGGCTGGCGACTGCCATCTCGTTTAATAATTCTAGGCATAACAAGCTCAGCACCTTCAAAGGTGGTAAAGCGTTCGTGGCACTGGGTACACTCACGGCGACGGCGAACCTGATGACCATCAGCAACTAATCTAGAATCAATAACTTTAGTGTCTGTTGCACTACAAAATGGACAATGCATGATGCCTCCACAAAATAAAATGGCCGCTAAAATTAGCGGCCATTAAAGTTTATCCTATTTGCTCGTGAAGGTTAAGCTAACAGAATAATTGTCAAAGCAAATTACCCGTAAACAGGGAATTTAGCACATAACGTTAACACTTTAGCTTTAACGTCATCAATAACGCTTTGGTTTTGTGCATCATCTAAAATGTCACAAATCCAGCCAGTCAATTCCTTCGCTTCAGCTTCTTTAAAGCCACGACGAGTAATCGCTGGAGAACCGATACGAATACCTGACGTCACAAATGGTGAACGTGGGTCATTCGGTACTGAGTTTTTGTTAACGGTAATGTTAGCACTGCCAAGTGCAGCATCGGCTTCTTTACCCGTTAAATCACGACCAATTAAGTCAACTAGCATTAAGTGGTTTTCTGTTCCACCAGATACAATTTTGTATCCACGTTGTAAGAACACTTCAACCATTGCTTTAGCATTATTAACTACCTGCTGTTGGTAAACTTTAAACTCTGGCTCTAATGCTTCTTTGAATGCCACCGCTTTACCCGCGATAACATGCATTAGTGGGCCACCTTGGCCACCAGGGAATACTGCAGAGTTTAACTTTTTGTATAAGTCTTCATCGTCAGCTGCAGAAATAATGATACCGCCACGAGGACCCGCTAAGGTTTTGTGAGTGGTAGAAGTCACAACATGAGCATGAGCCACTGGAGATGGATAAACACCCGCAGCAATTAAGCCAGCAACGTGAGCCATATCAACAAATAAATACGCGCCAATTTTATCAGCAATTTCACGCATTCTTGCCCAGTCAACAATACCTGAATAAGCAGAGAAACCGCCAATCATCATTTTAGGCTTGTGTTCTAACGCTAAACGCTCCATTTCGTCATAGTCAATTTTACCTGACTCATCAATACCGTAAGGAATGATGTTGTATAACTTACCAGAGAAGTTAACTGGAGAACCGTGAGTTAAGTGGCCACCATGCGCTAGGTTCATACCTAATACGGTATCACCTGGCTGTAGAAGAGCCATAAATACAGCGCTGTTCGCCTGAGAACCTGAGTGAGGTTGTACGTTCGCGTAAGTTGCACCGAATAGCTCTTTAGCACGTTCAATGGCTAGAGTTTCAATCACATCAACATACTCACAACCGCCATAGTAACGCTTGCCAGGGTAACCTTCTGCGTACTTATTGGTTAACTGAGAACCTTGAGCTTCCATTACACGAGGGCTGGTATAGTTTTCAGATGCAATTAACTCGATGTGCTCTTCTTGGCGACAAGTTTCATCTTCAATGGCTTTAAATAATTCTGGATCGTAATCCGCAATATTCATCGCTTTCTTAAGCATGGTGACTCCAACGATAGGTTCTATAGTAGTAGGGTTGCGCGGTATTCTACTCTGCAAATCAATTCAATCCCAGCCTTTACAACATGAAATTAGCTGACTTCAAACAATAAATTTACTCAAGTAAAAATTAAAAATGCTCTATGTTTCAGATACTCACTGATTTTTAATTAAAATAGCATTAACAACAATGACCAAATAAGCCGCAAAAACAGTTATCAAAAACACTGTTCTATTTTTCAAACTTTGCAATTAATGAAGATAATTATGCCAGTACATCAATATCGGTATGCCAGCCTTAACCAAGTGCGTTTTTGCCGGTCATCATAACGACTGTATATTTGTGGGTTATCAATGCCTTCAATAATGCCATATTGATTAAGTTGTTCATGATGCAAACTCATAGAAATCGCCGAATTAAAGGCGTAATCAATATAAATTTGATATCTGTCGCGAGCATCTTCAAAGTTTAAATCGTTCACATTGGGGTTCCAAAGCGCCACTCGTTCCATGTCTTTATCATCTAAAGAATCCCATCGTTGTGACTTGAGCTTCATTCCGAATGTCACATGATCAATGTTGATATTAAAAGATAAATTAAATGTATGGCCCCAAGCATAGCCATAATCACCTTCCCAGATGACTGACTTAGTTCCCCAAAAATTGCGCCCTTGAGCTAAATAGTCCGTGGTGGCAAAAGGTTTAACCATCGAAAAGTCACCAAATATGTCACTTTTAAATTCAATATTAATATATTGATTGTGCCAATTTGCTGCCGCTGACAAGCCTAATAGATTAACTACAGCATAAAAATCTTCATCAGCATCAGTACCCAGGCTGGTATATTCCATCGCTGTAGATGGACCAAAGTAAAAACTATGCGCCCAGTCAGTGGCTAAGTGATTACTCGCGGAGTGTCCTTTATATCCCCCTAGCC
This sequence comes from Shewanella gaetbuli, assembly GCF_023284065.1. Classification (GTDB taxonomy): domain Bacteria; phylum Pseudomonadota; class Gammaproteobacteria; order Enterobacterales; family Shewanellaceae; genus Shewanella; species Shewanella gaetbuli. The sequence continues at coordinate 281,813 of NZ_JAKIKP010000002.1, forward strand.
ATACTTGAGTATGCATTTGCCAATCTTCAATACCATTTTGTGAAATGCCCGCTTCCATGTTCATATCAACTAAACTGGGAGTAGAAACAAACCCATCAGTCTTGCCTTTACGATTATCAATACGGGCCTCCATTCCTAATAGCATTGAAGTCACTGAATAGTCTGACGCTGTCTTTTGCGAATGTAATACACCAGTGTAAAGATTAAATATATCGACAGATTTACTGCGGTCAAATCGTGAGTCTTTACCATAACCAGCCCAACGCTTTACTGTATCAGCTGGGTTAAACACCCAAGCAAATGCGGTTGGCAGCCACCCCTCTTTAGTATGTAACATATCTGCCAGTTGATAAAAGCTTTCGCCCAATACCGCCCCGCCCCATGTTGTGACTATTTGATCATTAATACTGACCACTTCTTTATATTCTGCAAAGACCTCCCAAATAGTGGACGCCACAAACGTACCTGCAACCGATTCATAATAATTAAAGCCATTATTACGAAATGACTGATGATAAATGGCCCCAGCATAAGCATGTCCCCAGTTCATACCTAGAGCGTTGTCATCATATTTCCAGCTGTCATTTGAGGTCAGTCGTTGATAAAAGTATTTTGCCGCATCACCTTCAATTTCATAATCAAAGTCATCTTTCATACTTTCAGAACTGGCAGAGTACAGCCCGGTTCCAAGAATTAACCAGGTGGATAATTCAAGGCTAGCACCAAGCCAATTTTTTTCTGCAGGCGAAAAGGAAGTGAGTTCAGTCGTAGTATGTTGATGTTCATTTCGGGTAGATGAGCTAGGCTGTTCTGCTTGACATTGTCCGGCCAACGGCAAAGATAACAACAAGATGCCAACACCTATTCGCAGGCAAAGTCCTTGAGTCTGCAACAAAATAATCCTTTTATTTTTATTGAAAGTGAGGTTGCAGAAATGTTACCAAGTAAATGAGCTTAAAAATAGTCAGTCGAGTAAAAATCCATTTTAGTTCTCGCTATATTCTATTAGAATCAGGGCTATTATTTGTTGATAAAAAGATGGTATCTCATGGCTCAGTTTGTATATAGCATGCTTAGAGTGGGTAAAATTGTCCCGCCTAAAAAGCAAATTCTAAAAGACATTTCTTTAAGCTTCTTCCCTGGAGCAAAAATTGGTGTATTAGGTCTAAATGGTTCAGGTAAATCGACCCTGCTCAAAATTATGGCTGGCTTAGATACCGAAATTGAAGGTGAAGCGCGTCCTATGCCTGGCCTAAAAATTGGCTATCTACCACAGGAACCTAAGCTAGATGAATCTAAAACAGTTCGTGAGTCCATTGAAGAAGCGGTAAGTGAAGCTAAAAATGCGTTAACACGTTTAGATGAAGTTTACGCATTATACGCCGAGCCAGATGCTGACTTCGATGCATTAGCAAAAGAACAAGGCGAACTTGAAGCGATTATTCAAGCAACCGACGCACACAATTTAGACACCATTTTAGACCGTGCCGCCAATGCATTACGTCTACCTGATTGGGATGAGAAAATTGCCGTTTTATCCGGTGGTGAGCGTCGCCGAGTGGCTATTTGTCGCTTGTTACTTGAAAAGCCTGAAATGCTGTTACTAGATGAACCAACTAACCACTTAGACGCAGAATCGGTTGCTTGGCTTGAGCACTTCTTACAAGAATATAATGGCACCGTTGTGGCGATTACCCATGACCGTTATTTCTTAGATAATGCCGCGGGTTGGATTTTAGAACTTGACCGTGGTGAAGGCATTCCATGGGAAGGCAACTACTCTTCATGGTTAGAGCAAAAAGATGCTCGACTAAAACAAGAGTCGGCCACTGAAAACGCTAAACAAAAAACCATCGCCAAAGAGCTTGAATGGGTTCGCCAAGGTTCAAAAGGCCGCCAGTCAAAAGGCAAAGCCCGTATGGCGCGTTTTGAAGAGTTAAACACCAATGACTATCAAAAACGAAATGAAACCAATGAACTGTTTATTCCGCCTGGGCCGCGACTAGGTGACAAGGTGATTGAGGTTAACGGCTTAACAAAATCATACGGTGACCGAGTATTAATTGATAACCTATCATTTACAGTTCCTAAAGGGGCGATTGTCGGTATTATTGGTGCTAACGGTGCGGGTAAGTCAACCCTATTTAAAATGATTAGCGGCACCGAACAACCTGACAGCGGCACCATTGAAGTGGGCGAATCTGTTCACATTGCTTCTGTTGATCAGTTCCGCGACTCCATGAACGACAAAAACACCGTATGGCAAGAAATTTCAGGTGGCCAAGACATCATGAAAGTGGGCAATATGGAAATTCCTAGCCGCGCTTATGTTGGCCGCTTTAACTTCCGTGGCGGTGACCAACAAAATATTATTGGTTCGCTATCGGGTGGTGAGCGCAATCGTGTTCATTTAGCTAAATTATTACAAGCCGGTGGTAACGTACTATTACTTGACGAACCCACCAACGACTTAGACGTAGAAACATTACGTGCACTTGAAGAAGCCCTTCTTGAGTTCCCTGGTTGTGCTATGGTGATTTCGCATGACCGTTGGTTCTTAGACCGTATTGCTACCCATATTTTAGATTATCGAGATGAAGGTAAAGTGAACTTCTATGAAGGTAACTACACTGAATATTCAACATGGTTGAAAAATACTTATGGTGCAGACGTGGTTGAGCCACATCGTTTAAAATACAAACGAATCGCTAAGTAACATATTGAATAAAACAATGACACAGCCTTGAATTAGCTGATAAGCCCAAACGGTAAAATTAAGCCGCTTTTCAGTTATGGTTAATTAAGCCATGCCATAGTGCATGGCTTTTTTGTATTTATCGCTAATAACCACAAGATAACCCCTCAGCAACGATGTTATGTCCATAATGAAATTATGCCTGTTACACAATACTTGCTCAGATTTACATTGCTTTACGCCGCAAACACAAAAAGGTCATTACAATAGCGCACGTTTGTTCTAGATACTTGCACCGCTTGCTTGAGAGCTCAGTCCTTATGAAAAAAATCATCTTAATAATTATCCTTTTTATCGGCATGTTTGCTGGTTATGTCGTGAGTAAAGATAAAGCTGACAAGCCACAGCCCAATAATAGGCCCACAAGAGTCATTCCTGTTATTACAGCCACGGTAGATGTTCATCCGTTATCGCAATCAGTAACACTCATTGGCAAATTAAAAGCCAAGCATTCTGTTTTATTGGCACCACAAATTAGCGGCAAAATTAAACATATTAACGTGACTTCTAATCAATATGTTGAAAAAGGCCAGCTACTCATTTCATTAGAAGACGCCAAAGCCAAAGCCAATGTCACAGAAGCGCAGGCCTACTATGTTGATGAATTACGTATACAAGATGAGTTTAGTCGGCTGATTAACGTTAACGCGATTACCCAAACTGAAATAGAAGCTCAAAAAGCCAAGGTCGATATAGCCTCTGCAAGACTAGCTGCCGCCACAGCAGATTTGAATTATCATTCACTGGTGGCGCCCTTCTCAGGTAACGTCGGCTTAATAAACTTTAGCCGTGGCAAAATGGCTAATGCCGCTGAAACTTTATTGTCTTTAGATGATTTAAGTCATCTTTATTTAGACTTAAATATTCCAGAGCATTACTTATCTCAACTCAGCCATGGCATGGCGATTAGCGCCACAAGTAAAGCTTGGGCAAATACTCAGTTTGCAGGAACCGTCGTCGCCATTGACCCAAGAGTTAATGAAGACACCTTAAACCTGACCGTGCGCGCCGAGTTTGAAAACACGAACAACCAATTAAAACCGGGCATGATGATGTCGGCCACAGTAGTATTCCCTAGTATTTCAGCCCCAATCGTTCCTGTGCAAGCGCTAGAGTATTCAGGGACTAAACGCTTTGTTTATGTAATTGATAAAAACAATATCGCCCATAAAACCGAAGTGGAATTAGGAGCAAGGGTTAACGATGAGGTACTGATTAATAGTGGCTTAAATATTGGCGACACCATTGTGGTACAAGGTTTAGTGAATATGCGTAACGGTATAAAAGTGAATAACTTAACTCATGTTGCTCAAAATATGCCAACCGATGCTGCAACAGTGGAGGCTCGCTAATGTGGTTAAGTGATACCGCCGTTAAACGCCCTGTTGTTGCCATTGTACTCAGTATTTTGTTGTGTGTTTTTGGCTTTGTGTCGTTTTCTAAGTTATCTGTTCGAGAAATGCCAGATGTAGAAAACCCCGTTGTAACCGTTATGACCACTTATAATGGTGCTTCAGCCTCTATTATGGAAAGCCAAGTCACTAAAACCATTGAAGACCAACTAACCGGCATTAGTGGTATTGATGAACTGACCTCTGTGACGCGCAATGGCATGTCACAAATTACCATCAAATTTTTGCTGGGTTGGAATTTAACCGAAGGCGTGAGTGATGTTCGTGATGCAGTAGCCAAAGCGCAACGTGGCTTACCCGATGAAGCTGACGATCCCATTGTGTCAAAAGATAACGGCACCGGCCAGCCCTCAATTTACGTCAATTTAAGTTCTGAATTGATGGACCGAACTCAGCTAACCGATTACGCCCAAAGAGTATTAGAAGATAAGTTTAGCCTGATCACCGGCGTTAGCTCAGTTAACCTTTCTGGCGGCTTATACAAGGTAATGTATGTGCAATTGCAGCCTGAGCTGATGGCGGGTCGTAATGTCACCGCCAATGATATTGTCAGTGCATTAAAAGCTGAAAACGTTGAAACACCCGGTGGTGAAGTACGTAACGACACCACAGTAATGTCAGTTCGGACTAAACGCCTATATTACACCGCAGAAGACTTCGACTATTTAGTGGTCAGAACCGCCAACAATGGCAACCCCATCTACCTAAAAGATGTAGCCAAAGTGTTTGTCGGTGCTGAAAATGAAAACTCAACCTTTAAAAGTGATGGTATTGTCAATTTAAGTTTAGGCATTATCCCGCAATCTGACGCCAACCCTCTAGATGTAGCTAAAGCGGTTCACCGAGAAGTTGCTGATATGCAGCAATTTTTACCTGAGGGCGCAAGGTTAGTTGTAGATTATGATGCTAACGTATTTATTGAGCGTTCAATCAGCGAAGTTTACAACACGCTAATCATTACCGGATTACTGGTAGTATTGGTCTTGTATATTTTTATCGGTCAATTCAGGGCAACGCTTATTCCTGCCGTTACGGTACCGGTATCATTAATTTCTGCCTTTATGGCTGCTTATAGCCTAGGTTATTCCATTAACCTATTAACTTTAATGGCATTAATCTTATCTATTGGCTTAGTAGTCGATGATGCCATTGTGGTAGTAGAAAATATTTTTCATCACATTGAAAAAGGTGAGCCTCCTTTACTTGCTGCCTATAAAGGCACTCAAGAGGTTGGGTTTGCGGTCATATCAACCACATTAGTGTTGATTATGGTGTTTTTACCTATCTCATTCATGGATGGCATGGTAGGACTTCTGTTCACCGAATTTTCCGTTATGCTGGCTGTTTCGGTAATGTTTTCGTCCCTAATAGCCTTAACACTTACCCCAGTGCTAGGTAGTAAGTTACTTAAAGCAAACGTAAAACCCAATGCATTCAATAAATGGATAGACCGTCAATTTAATCAGTTAGAGCAAATTTATCGTAAAGGCGTCACCCTAGCGATTAATTGGAAAATGGCTGCTCCAATCATTATTGCTGCCTGTTTAGGGGGCAGTTATTTACTGATGCAAAACATTCCTTCACAGCTTGCGCCACAGGAAGATAGAGGCGTGTTATTCGCCTTTATTAAAGGGGCTGAAGGGACCAGCTACAACCGAATGATTGCCAACATGGATATTGTTGAAAACAGATTAATGCCATTGTTAGGCCAAGGAACCATTAAATCGTTTAGTGTACAAGCACCCGCATTTGGTGGTCGAGCAGGCGACCAAACTGGCTTTGTGATTATTCAATTAGAAGATTGGGCACACAGAGAAGCGAACGTTCAACAGTCGTTAGCCCTAATCGCTGAGACTTTAAAAGATATTCCAGATGTGATGGTAAGACCTATGATGCCTGGGTTCAGGGGGCAATCTAGCGAACCTGTACAATTTGTTTTAGGCGGTGCCGATTACCAAGAATTATTTAAATGGGCTCAAGTATTACAACACGAGGCAGACGAAAGCCCAATACTAGAGGGGGCAGATTTAGACTATGCCGAAACGACCCCTGAGTTAGTGGTTACTATCGACAAACAACGTGCTGCAGATTTAGGGATCAGTGTTGCATCAGTGTCTGAAACACTTGAAATCATGTTAGGCGGTAAAAGTGAAACCACCTTTATTGAGCGCGGAGAAGAGTACGACGTTTATTTGCGAGGCGAAGAGAACAGTTTCAATAATGTCGCCGATTTAAGCAAAATTTACCTGCGTTCAAATAAGGGAGATTTAATTACCTTAGACAGTGTCACCCATATTGAGGAGGTCGCCTCACCGCAGAAGTTAAGCCATAGCAATAAGCAAAAATCGATTACCCTTAAAGCCAATTTAGGCGATGGTTATACCCTAGGAGAAGGATTAGCATTTTTAGACCAAAAAGCCATAGAGTTACTGCCTGCTGATATCTCAATTTCATACACGGGTGAATCTAAAGACTTTAAAGAAAACCAAAGCAGTGTATTAATTGTATTTGCCCTCGCCTTACTAGTGGCATATTTAGTATTAGCAGGACAATTTGAAAGCTTTATTAACCCACTAGTTGTTATGTTAACCGTCCCCATGGGAATTTTTGGCGGTTTCTTGGGGTTAGCACTCACTGACCAAGGTCTGAATATCTATAGTCAAATAGGTATGATAATGTTGATCGGTATGGTGACAAAAAACGGTATTTTAATTGTTGAGTTTGCCAATCAATTACGTGATAGAGGCTTAAGCTTAGACCAAGCCATTATTGATGCTTCAGCAAGACGATTAAGACCGATTTTAATGACCGCATTTACCACGTTAATTGGAGCGATTCCGTTAATATTATCCACCGGAGCCGGTAGCGAAAGCCGTATAGCCGTAGGTACGGTTATTTTCTTCGGTATGGCATTTGCGTCATTGGTGACCTTATTCGTTATTCCGGCAATGTATAGGTTGATCTCAGCATCCACTAAGTCACCGGGTTATGTTGCCGCCGAACTAGATAAAGCCATAGCAGCACAAAAACAACAAGCTACAACCACTTAGTACTCATTAATAAAGCTGATGCTTAAAGGAATAAGATGTATAAAATTGCCGTATTCGTAGACGTACAAAATATTTATTACACCTGCAAACAGGCCTTTGAGCGCAGCTTTAATTACCGCGAACTCTACCGCCAATTGGCACAAAGAGGCGAGATCACCCATGCCATTGCGTATGCTATTGCCCCAAATGATGACGGCCAAGTTAAGTTTCAAGATGCATTAAAATACATCGGATTTGAGGTTAAAACGAAGCCCTACATTCAACGTAGTGATGGAACCGCCAAAGGGGATTGGGATGTGGGCATCACCATCGACATGCTAGAACTATCCGCAGACGTCAATGAAGTGATTCTGCTGTCTGGTGATGGCGATTTTGATTTATTGATTAAAGCCATAAATCGAAAGTATGAGGTATTAACTCATGTTATTAGTGTGCCGCCTTTAACCGCTAAGTCACTACTAGACCAATGCCAGCAGCACACCCCTATCGACCATACTTTACTAAGATAATGGCTCGATTAAGTTGAATTAATTTACTGCGTGAGTCACTAAAGTGGGATTAAGTAAATTGTCATGAACAGGGCAACGATGACAAACCGCATCTAAAAAGGCTTTTTTTTGTTGTTCATCTAAATCTGCATCAACTGAAGCCATAATATCGATAGTCTTGAAACCCACCGGATCATCGCTTTGTTTACCATTCAAACCCGCTGGGTTCAACTCACCTTTAACCGAGACATCAAACTGTCTTAAGTGAATTTTTTGATCTTTAGCCACCATTTTAGCAATGGCAGAAATACACCCAGCTAATGAAAATAAGAATGTTTCAAGTGGATTAGCCCCTTCGTTTGTCGCACTCGGTTGATCAATAATCAAAGTATGCTCTCTTACCTGTGCGGTAACTTTCCAGCCCTCACCCATCGTGGTATTCACTTGTACAATTTTATTAGCCATATTGACTCCAAACAATCTATTAGAAAAATCTAATGGAAATTATAACGGTTTATGACTTGCATTTGCAAACATTGAACATCACAACTTAATTAACAAAAAACTCTGAAAAAAATATTAAAATCTTCTACACTGCCACCAGCCAATATTCGCGTTAGAAAAAGTAGGTAGCTAATGAATCCCCCTGCCAGTAAAACAGCACTAACCTGGAGCCAAGTCGCTCACTTTGATGTACAGATTTACTATGAAGATACCGACTTTTCAGGTGTTGTTTATCACCCTAACTTTTTAAAGTATTTTGAACGCGCAAGAGAGCACGTAATAGGCGCCCCGCTATTACAACAACTTTGGCAGCAACAAGGGCTAGGCTTTGCAGTATATAAAACCGATATGATTTGCCATGATGGTGTTGAATTTGCTGACATTATTGATGTTAGAACCCAATTCTGTTTTGAAAGTAAATATCGCACTATTTGGAAGCAAGAAATATGGCGTCCCAACGCCAATAAACCTGCTGTAACCGCCACCATAGAAATGGTGTGCATGAACACCCTGCGCCAATTATGCCCCATGCCCGAAAACCTGATTAGCTTATTGAGCAACGCGATTAAGTAATGGGGTCAGTGTTAATTTTTATTTCTGAAGCCTATCAATCGCTTTTTTCGGCAATTGTCCTTCACAGGTAAATCGTTTTACCCCTAAATGAATTTGGAATATGTACTAAGGACACAAACGTCGTGGTGCTTCGTTTATCCTAGGTTTAGAACGCAAGTTTCCAAGACTTCTTTTGAATTAACATAGTAAAATTCCATCCTGCAGCGGCTAAAATGGCATAAGCAATATTAATCTCTTGGGTCCCCCAGCAGCCCAAAACGACAAATGTTGAAAAACGCATCATTTTCGATAGGGAACGATCCTGCTTTACACCTGATTTTTATGACCGCTTTACCCATTGGTCTAAAGCCCTAACTTATCAATTTCAAACACAAAACCAGCCTTTACTTTTCGCAAAAAGCCGTGATAAAAAGTTCCCCATCATATGCGCTAATTTATGCCTTTGTGATCATCAAATCACTTTAAAAACTCCAATTTTCTTCTTTATGATTAAGTGGTTAATCTAGCCTCGCCTATTAACCATTCATATCATTATGTCTATGGTTTAAAAACTTAATATAACTATAATGATGACCAACAATTGAGTTTAATTATGATCAAGCCGCTTATCTATTCTGTGTTAGCTCTATCTATTTTATCCACTGTACCCTCGGCTCAAGCAAATCCCATGGGGATGAAACCTCAGCCTGTTGAAGATGCCCCTTTAGGCTATCTGATACATAATCCATATGAAAATGCGCCACTTACCGCTTTAGTCACCCTCAATGGTCACGTGATTTCTGATGTTGAAGTTACAGTACATCCCAAAGACGATTCTGGTGTGAGTATTACTTATCTAGTTGATGACATGCGCATTATGGATGAAGGCGGCGTACCTATTTTTGGTTTATACCCAGCACATTTAAACAACTTCACCGTTAAGTGGACTGAAAATAGCCAACAACATAGTCATGACTATCAAATGCTAACACCCGATATCGATATGGGATTTTCTGAAAGCCAATGGGCTAAAGCGCCTTTAGTCGAAGTAGAACATGTTGATACCGACTTTAAAGATAGATTGTACTTTGTTAACTGGACCAACCCTGACGGTAAAACATCTCAGTTAATGCATAATAACCTTGAAGCACCAGGAGCATTCTCGTGGGACGGCAAACCCGGTTTTTTCATTATTGATACTGCGGGCGATATTCGCTGGTATTTAAATCCTTATACCACTCACAACTCAAAAAGTTTTGATACCGCAGGTTATGCCATGGGCATGAACGTCACTAAAGATGGCAACATGGTTTGGGTACAAGGCCAAGGTTGGAAAAAGATGTCATTAATGGGGAGAATGATTTCAGAACACAGCTTACCAGGAAACTTTATTGATGCCTCCCATGAGGGAATGGAAGCGGCTAATGGCAATATTTTTATTCGCGCTGCCGCTAAAGATTATCGTCGCCCCGACGGCATGTTAGTTAATACCATCCGCGACCAAATTATTGAAGTGGATAATACTGGTAAATTGGTTGATTACTGGGACTTAAATACCATATTAGATCCCCTACGTGACGCGGCATTATTATCATTAGATGCTGGGGCGGTGTGTTTAAACATCAATGCCTCACATATTGGACATCAAACTACACTTGAAGATTTAAAAAATGCTCCCTACGGGGATATACATGGTGTAGAAACTGGTCGAAATTGGATTCACGTCAATTCAATTGACTACGACCCCAAAGATGACAGCATTATTATCAGCTCGCGTCATCAGTCGTCTGTGATAAAAATTGGCCGTGACAAGCAAGTGAAGTGGATATTAAGCCCTAAAAAAGGTTGGTCAGAAGCTTTTGCAGACAAACTATTAACCCCTGTGAACGCCAAAGGCAAGCCGCTAAACTGCAATGAAAAAGGCCTATGTTCTAATAGTGAATTTGATTTTTCATACACCTCACATACGGCTTATTTAGTCCCAGAAAAAGGCACCTTAACGGTGTTTGATAATGGTGATGGTCGTCACTTAGGTCAACCCATGTTTGCTACCGAAAAATATTCTCGGTCAGTTGAATATAAAATTGACGAAACCAACATGACAGTTGAGCAGGTATGGCAATACGGTAAACAAGAATTAGGCTATGAAGGCTACTCGCCTGTAACCTCTATTGTAAAATATCAAGCTGATAAAAACAGCATGATGAGCTACTTTGCCTCAGCTGGTTTATTTGGTCTTGGTGGTGGTTATGGCAACGTAAAAATGGACGAAACCACTGGCGTAGTGAAATCAATTTTAGTTGAACACCGCTATGGCGAAACTTAACCTGCAGTGCGAATAAACATTAATAGCCATGACATGTTTGCAACGGGTTACCGTGCGCAAGTTATACGAGTTAACGATATGCTGAAATAACCTTATATCCACAATGCCTCTGAACCTTTTCAGGGGCATTTTTTTACCTCATCGACAATAAACCCAATAACCTCTGCAATTATGGCTATAATCTAGCCACAAAACACAATCCCCCCTGTATCGATGACATGTTAAGGACCAACATGAAGCACACTCTTATTAAGCTCAGTTTTTGTAGCAGTCTATTATTCTGCAGTTTACTATTCTGCGCTGGCATCAATGCTGATATTAAGCCGCAACCAACATTACCTTTAGAAGTAGGCTTGGCCAAATCAGCCATTAATATTGACGGTAAAGTCGACGCTGTTTGGCAACGCGCTACTTGGCAACCGCTTGATAAGCTCATACTGGGTGAACAACCTAGCGCCCAAGACTTTAGCGGGCGTTATAAGTTGCTGTGGCGAGATAACCAATTATTCCTATTAGCCGAGATTATTGACGATGTTTTATTAGATAAAACCGCTGATCCGAAAGTGGCCTATTGGGATGATGATTGTTTAGAAATCTTTATTGACCCAGATGCTTCAGGCGGCGAGCATCAAGCAAATCACAATGCTTTTGCTTATCACGTAGCGTTAGACAATCAAGTTGCTGACTATGGCTTACAAAATGAAGCTATTTTGTTAAATGATCATGTTAAAAGCCGTTGGATGCGCGATCAACAGCAGCCCAACATTATCTATTGGGAAGCCGCTATCACCTTATATCCGCAAAGCTATAATGACCTACTAGCAGCAAATCATAAAGATCAAGCCCTGCCTTTAGCGCTTAATTCAGGTGATATTATCGGTTTTATGCTGGCTTATTGTGACAACGACGGATCTGCCGAAAGAGAAAGCTTTATTGGCTCTCACGAAATAACACCAATAAATGGTGATAAGAACCTCGGCTATAAAAATGCTGATGTATTTGGCAAAATAAAATTAGTGAATTAATGACTTTATCGACTTGGTTACTAAATAATAAAAACTCAGCGGCCTATTACTTAGGCGGCTGAGTTTTTCTATTAAGTAATATGGTATTGTCTATCTTCGACGAATAGTTAAATTGCACATACAAGTCGCGTTTAAGCACCATGCCAATTGCGCATTTGATTCGCCTCAACCGATAACACCACCACTTCAGAACGCGTCATTTTATCTTGCAAAGCCAGCTTATCGCTATTTAACAAAATATATAAATTGCCAACACCAAGTAATGACCAAATGACCCGCGCACTCGCGGTAATAAAACTTAAATTCTGCCCGTTAGGATGTTGTACTTTTAAGCGCCAAGCTCGCATTCCTAACGTTTGGCCACCTTTACTCCAAAATAACGCATAAAAGCCTGCCACACATAACGCCAGCCAAAGCTGATATATGCCTTTATACAAAGGATTATTATTTAAGGTATCTGAGATATGTTCAAAACCACCTAACGATACAATACCAACAGAATACAGGCCATAAAAGACACCAAAACCTATTCCACCGGCAATCATATACACAGCAACCGCCAGTAATAAATCATAAATCATTGCCCCTAAACGTCTAAAAAAGCTGGCTCGAGGGAAATTAGCATGCTCAGGATTTAACATCTTAATCAGTCCTATTTTGACTCGTCTTCTTCACGTACAAATTTAATGCTGGAAAATCCAAACCGAGCAAATTCCGTTTTACGAAAATCTTTTTCTGCTTTGGCACCTTTTTTAGACGTCATTGCAATTTGCTGCTCCATTGCCAAAAAGCGAGATAAATCTATTCCTTCAGCCTCAGCGGCAGCTTCATAAAGGTCATGATGTTTGTCATAACTAAAAGCGATTGTTTTTGTTTTTCCTTTAAAGGTATAAATTACTTGGCGAGCCATTAACAATCCTTACGATTTAAAATAAGCCTTAATTGTCCCATGTTCTCACGGGGATAAACAATGCTATTTAACGATTTATTGGTTTAAATACATGTAGCATGCATCATTACCATAGCTTTCAAGAGCACGAGTTAACCCAACACTCGTATCGGTATGATAATCAAAACCAAAACGTTGCCAAAAATCATCAGCCCCTTGAATAGCAACCAAGCCAATGCCTCGACCATCATGGTTTTGACAAAAATTAATAAGTTGCTGAACCAACTTTTTAGCAATACCTAGTCCTTGAGCTTGAGGGGATACCGCCATATCGTGAATATAGTGGGATGTAGCGTTAATAGATGCGCCATTATTTTGGTGAGTTAACACGGAATCTAACTTAGGTGCGTCACCTTTTTTCCATGCATGAGTAAGAATATAGCCAGACACTTGCCCTTGATGTTCATAAACCCAACAGGTATCAGGCGAAACTTGCCATTTACTTTGCATGACTTCAAGGCTTTCGGGCGTGATTTCATGGTAACAATCTGCTTGAATGGACATAATGCTCGGCCAATCACTTTCAATTACTCTTCTAATGCTCATATTCTATTCTGGTTGATTGAGGACGAATGGGCATTATAACTGACAGATTAATTTTGCTCATAATCTTATGGAGGATTTTGTGCAGTTTGCAGTTACTACTAACTTGATTATATTGAGTTGGTTAAAATTGAATTGAGCTAAACAGGGTTGTGCAGAGTGGGTTAAGCAGTAATTGAATAGTGAAACAAAAGCCTAATTAAGCAGTTATCGGGCTGTCACCAGCAGTCATAAAATATGGCTATTGTGCGTTAAGCTTAAATACCTCCTGATTGGTATATTTATCGATAATTCGTTGCACAGTGCCATCAGCAGTTAAAGTATCAATAGCCGCATCTATTTTAGGCATCAGGTGTTGGTGCTCTTTTCTTAATCGCATCACTAACACTCCTTTTGAGTGTATAGCCGCTAAACTAATGTCTAAATTAAGTTGCTTAGCCCAATATAATGCCGGTAAATCACCTGAAATAGCCACTTCAATTCTTTGCTTATGCAAAGCCTTTACAAGTTCTCGCTCTGATAAAAAATCTACCCGAGTGAACACATCGTCATCGTGATACAAGTAACCTCTAACTGTACCAATTTTCTGCCCTTTTATTTGGTTGATATCTGTCCAATTCTGCGCGTTTTGTGGCAAAACAATAATGTTTTCTTGAATATCAATAATGGCTTTTGACTGCACAAATAACTCACCCATATCACCATGAGGAAACCAACTTGGGCTAACAATATCAAAATCCAGTAATCCGGTTTCTAAAGCTTGATTAGTACGTTTGGGCGGAAAATTGTGTTTTTCAGTTTTAATATTAGCTAAGGCGATAATTTGCGGCATTATTTCACCCAAAATTCCCGGTTCATCAGGATTATTGGGAATGTAATACGGCACCCAACTACTGGATGCGTTCATATTATATTTTAAAACAACTTCAGCCCATGAGGCCCCTGGCAAGGCCAACATGATCACGAATAACATGATATTGATTAACGGTTTCAATTGCCACCCTTGTTTATCAATGTTCGACCCACTTTATAACGGCTAACTGTCTGTGTTTATAGGTATATCATCTTAGATTATTAATTCAACTGTTTTGTATTTATCATCAAATAGTTTGAGCTAACAAACACAAACTTACATGGTTATTTTTAGGGCTGACCACATAGGTTTTATGGTGTTTAATTAAGCTATTTTTTTTATTTGCTTGGCTAAGTAACAACCCATGTTTTAACGCTAAAGTAGCCAGCTGCTGCTCGTCACCTCTAACATAAAGTGATATCGGTTTAATGAGTTCACCTTGCTGAATATGTTGAGCTAATTGACTAGCACAGACCACAATACTTGAGCGGCCATCCCCTTCTAATTTTAACTTTTCTGTTAATGGGGTATCACTAATAACCAACCAGTCTAAAGCTTCAAATTCAGCTAATAAGTTTTGCACAGCATCAGCTAATTGCTCTGTTTTCGCCGTTTGATAATGAAACACTATACGCTCTAATAAGCGTTTTAGTTCAGCCCCTGCCCCTTTACTTCTACCTAAACGAATCCACTGAGTCAAATCATCTGCCACTAGCTTTGAAAAACGCTTAGTTTTTAATGAATCTACCATCCAGCTACATAAAAAGTGGCTCTCTTGAGCTGGGGTTTGGATGCCTTTATGCTGAGTATTTGAATCAACTAGTGCTTGAATACCAGCTTGAGCCAGTTGTAAAACGGCTGCGTTGTATGTTTGAGTCATGGAGTTAATATCAATATTCCGTAAATTGTTGAGCTATTTTAAAAACGTATTGAAAGCAGAGCAGAATCGAACTTTAAGTTAAACTTGTACCCCATTTCATGAACAGATTAGTATCAATCATAACTTACTGACAAACAAAGCCTTTTGAAACATCTTACAATACTACCCGATCCTTGCAAAGATATTAATCCTCAACACAATTTAGTTGCTGTCGTCTTTCTTACACTCTCAACTGTACCTTAATAGTGCAAGTGAGTGGAAGTAGATATAAGTATTCTGAAAAGAACAACTCGACTGGTTACGTCTGTACCGTGATTTTAGCATGAGCTCCCAAGACGACACTGTATCGCAAAGCATTATTAAAGCATTGGACAGTGAATTATTACTGCAGGTTCTGTTTAACTGGCTCAATGATAAAGTCAAAGTGAAGAGAAATTAGTTATCGCTATTGACAGCAAAACCATGCGCAGTGCGTGGAGCGGCGACGTTAAAAGTGCACTTCATGTCATAAGCGCATACGATGTCAGTAACAATATCACGCTAGATGCATTGTACTGCCAAGTCTCTTGTATGAAAACCATCACACTACGCAAAGGCAACTTTATGATCTAGGTGAAAGGCAATCAATAAGTGTACTTGCATAAAGTAAAGACATTATTTACAGACTTTTTATGACATTGAAAAGCTGGAAATATATGAACCATCTAACAGCGGTCATGAACGAAAGGAAAAAAGGCCCGTAATACGAACAAAAGCAGAGTTATCACCATAGCTGAAAAAGAAATAGCCCTGTATCAAGCCACTGATAGAGGTCGCTAACGAGCGCTCTGTTAATGGCACAATTTCCAATTCGTCCCTATGCTATGTTAGCTTCTTGCCGAGGAAGCCGCTCATGCTATCCGCGACCAGTTGGCAGTTGAGAACGGCTGCACTGGGTATTGGATGTTGTTTTTCGTGAGAGTGCAATGAAAGTATCCGCTCCAGATGGCACAAAACAGCTTGTTTTCTTCAACCGAGCAGCCCTGAGTATATTAAAGAAACACAAAGAGAAAAAACAGCCTCTCCAGCTAGGCGCCGACGTGAAGGAAGCTTGGAACCCTAAATTTCGTTCAGATCTTTCTGCCAACAAATTATGATAAACCTTAAAAAATAACACTTAAATTAAAATTATAAAAGCATAAAGTTTATTATTGAAGAATTATTTTCATCTAGTAATGTGTTTAAACAGGCAGTTGTTTACTTAATAAGGAAATTAAAATGGAAAATATTTCAGAAAATTCGGAAATTCGTGAGCTAAGTTTAGAAGAACTAGAAATGGTTAACGGAAGTTTTGGTCCTCCCGGAGCCGCTGCTGGGGCAGTTATCGGAGCTGCCGGCTATCTCGGCGGTGCGGCGACATCAGGTAGTTTTTCATGGGGCGGCTTTGCGACTGCAGTAGGCAGTGGAGCAGTACTTGGAGCAATTGGAGGACCTATAGCATCTGGATTTAGAAGTTATATAGCACCTCGAGCTTCTTTTGGATTTGGCGCTGCTGGTGGCTTATTTAGCTAACACATTGTCTATATAGGGCGCTCTACTTTCGCCCTCTTTAATAATTCTCGGTAAAAATAACTATGAAACTTTATCAACTAAGTCTAATTGTGGTTATCGGTACCTTTATCGCCGCAGGTTATGTCGGGCGTGTGAATTTTGGTTTTGTTATACTTCTTTCAGTACTACCAATTAATCTAATATACGGTAAAACTAATATGAAAGCATTTCATCAAAACTCCACTGCTTACAGTGGGATAAAATTGATTACACACCCTGCAATTCTATTCTCATTTTTCTTTATAATTTATTTAAATTATTAAACCGCTATACAGTACGAACAATTCAACCCAAAGGATGTTACAAAGTATGGACGTTGTTCGAAAGGTACCACTAGAAACGTATGAGTGCGCTGTTAAAAGGTTTATATGGAAAAATAATAACGTACAAACTACGGATATTATTGACTTAAACTCGATTCCACTTGTAGTCAAGCCAAGTCCCCTTTTTAAAGACGTTAAATTGACAAATCGCAAAATTACAGCTTTCGCTGAAGGCTATGGTGGCCTAGGTGTTGGTTTTAACGGAGGGGGTGCGAGAGTCGCAAACGTTGGCAATATACAACTTAAAGGTATTGGGGTAACCCCATATCTTGGGGATCATGATAATTTTGCTCACAGTACTGGTATGTACTGCATTGATGAAGCAATTACAGAATCAATCAATCACTTAGTATATGCAGAAATACTGCCTTTAGGTGTAGTGAACATGTACGCATTGGCTTTTATTGGTGAAAGTTCACATAATTTTGATTCTAAAAAAGAATGGACTCATAAGTTATGTATAGGAGTCAGAGAGGTAACGACTAGGCCAGCTCACTTTTTGAGGTCACCTTTTTTTAAGCCTAGAAAAGACTTTGAACCGTTTATAGATGGCGATGTTGAGCGCACAAGGCAAGCTTGCCTAAACCTCGGCAATTCGTATAAAAGTCACAAAGAATTTATATTTTTAATAAGTAAATTCTTAAGCAACTGTGCAAAACAATTCGCATTTTCACGTTTATTTAGAATAAGTCACGGTTCTGTAACCCCATCAAATATAGGAGTTGACGGTCGTTGGCTCGACCTTACAAATACCACTTTTGTATTTGATGGGAAAAATTACGCGGCGAGTAATGATACTGTACCTTTTTATTCCGAAGTTCAAAGTATTGCAGATACAGCTGTTGAATGGATATACACTTATAGCAAATACAACAGAGTATCTTTAAACTCAGACCCACTTATTAAATATTTTTATGAGCAGCTCGACGCATATACCAATTACTTTTTCCCACAACTAATTGGTATTGAAAGTGAATCAATCGAGTTTGGAAAACTAAAAAAACCTTTAAAAATACTGAAAGATTACTTTCACATTTTTAATCATAACAACGGGGAAATTTCCGTAGGTTTCCCTAAGATTAAGGAAGCTACTGATAGATGCACTTTTGCCATTGAAGAGTTGTTTAACGATTTTTTAAATAATAAAGATTCTAAAAATTACACAGCCGAGGCTCTTTTAACTGTATATAATCATTTGACTGACAATACAAATAAGTCCTATAAGAAGCAGGTAATAATTAAAACATCCATTCTAAAATGTTTTAAAATAGCATATTTTTCGTCATTTTTTTACAACGGGCAAATCAGAGAACAAGTGGATAAAAAAATCTCACAAGACTTGAATAGTGTCCAAGATTTCATTGATAGTTTCAGAGAAGTTGCAAAGTGGATTTTTCAAAAAAGTGACATTTCCAATACCATTGCTTTTAGTTCTAATAGCCTGATAATAAAATATGAACATGAAAGAGACTCCTTTTCAATAGTATCAAGAGGTAACTCCATTATAACAGGTAAAAATTTTAATGAAGAAAAAGTTGAGGAAATAATCTCTAACCTTCCGAAAAAAAATTTTATTATTCACGATTACAACTTTTTCCCAAGTTTACTTAAGATAATACGTCTATGTAATGCTGTAAATCACAGGTAATGAGCAATGAACGATTCATCAAAGAGTATATTTGAACAAGTTCTAGAAATCAGATGCAATACAGGTATTAATACTCCTGCATATCTTTTGCAGTGGATAAGCAACTCCTCAAAATCTAAATGTGTTCAGGTATTTAATGATCCCTTTGGTAGACCAAATGGATATATTATCTGGGCCAATATTAATAAAGAAACAATGAAACAAGTTCAGAGGGAACGAAAATTCCCGTGTTATCCCTATGAGTGGCAAGAAGGTCATAACAAACTTATTTTAGAAGTATTGTTCTCCAACGGATTTAACTCTTTCAACGTAAGAAGTTTTAAAAACTTTTTAAAAATGCAAAAATCTTTCTGCTATGTCAAAAAAAATTTATTTAAAGTGTGGATTAAAAAAGATAAAAAGTACTATCCTGTGAATATAGAATAAGCGTCCAGCTAACGGCACCTAGCCATTTACCTTTGCTTGATATTCCACGGCAGTAAAGACTCAACGTCACTTGGGTTATCCGTCAAGCCTTGCAGGCAATTAGCGAGACACTCATGCACGACTAGGTCGCTGGCCTTTGCGGTTTCGATGAGACTGTAAAGGATTGCGCTGGCACGAGCGCCTCGTGGCATATTTGAAAATAGCCAAGCCTTACGACCTATCACAAAGGGCTTTATCGCCCGTTCAGTTCAGTTGTTGTCGTTATTTAATCGGCCATCATTTAAGTAACGTCTGAACTTTTCAAATTGATTCAGCGTAAAAACAATGGCTTTACCCAATGCCATTTTCGGGGGGGGTATCTTGATGCTGTAATAGTCATTTATAAAGTTTATCGATGATAATTGTAGATTTTTGCTGCCTTATGGCATATTTGTCGTAAGCACTGTTACATTTGATTGATTCAACATAAAACAGCGTAAATTGAGTAAAAAAACCGCAAAAAAATGGCACAAAATAGCTTTGTGCCAAACTGGAGTGGAAGTGAAAAGCGTTTATTTAACTAACTGTGCAGCAGAAATAATCAACTCTGGAGCAGGACGAACTTTGTAGTTAGGGTTAGCGTACATAAATTGAATTAACCCATCAGTATCACTGATATAAATTGCTGGTACGGGTAATACTAATCTTTCTTCGCCAGAAGACATTTTAAATAAGGTATTCGACACCCCTAGCTTTGCTTGATACATAGAGGTGACTTTTTCACTGGTATAAAACGCTAATCCAAACGCTTGCCCAGCTTGCATGTGTTCATCTGACAGTAATAGATAATTCAGTTCATTTTTGGTCATTGAAGCTGCTAGTTTTTCTGGCGAATCAGGTGAAATACCCACTAACTGGTAGCCCATTTCAATCAGCTTAGGTTCAATAGCCTGAAGTTGGCCCATTTGTACATTACAAAACGGACACCAGCCTCCACGATAAAAGAACAGGATTGTTTTTTGCTTAGCGACTAATTCTTGCAAATTAACCGCATCACCTTTGACAGTTTTTAAGGTTACATCGGGGATTTGATGACCATTTAATAACGGGCTAATGTTGTTTTCATCTATAGCAATAGGTTTAGCAACACTGATAACACTCAAAAAGCTTAAACTGGCGGCAATAACAATACTTTTAAACATAAGGGTTCCTGAAATAAATTGACGATACAGATACAAGACCCTTGGTAATGAGAAATAATTTCAGCAATTTAAATAATATTCACACTCTTGTTAAAGTGGCTACCTGACATCGGTATTCCAATGTCAGGCTAACCTTATCAGCATGGTTCAGTTATTGTTTTATGCCTTCAACCACTAATTCAAGCTCAACATTAGCTGAAGCCGGACCTAAGTCCATGTTTACGCCATAATCTTTCATTTTAAATTCAGTCGTGCCGGTAAAGCCTGCACGGTACCCTCCCCAAGGGTCCTCTCCCTCTCCGACTATTTCGGCATCAATAGCTAACGGCTTAGTCACACCATTAAAAGTAAAATCACCATTCAACACAAACTTACCATTGCCTAAATCGTTTATAGAGGTAGATTTAAAACTAGCTTGAGGAAATTTAGCCACATTTAAAAAATCTTCCCCACGTAAGTGTTTATCACGTTCAGCATGATTTGAATCAACACTGGCGGTTTGAATAGTCACATTAACCTTACCCTGCTCTAGTTTGTCAGCATCAAAACTAAATTCACCAGAAAAGTCATTAAAGCGCCCCATGACAAAGCTGTAACCCAGGTGGCTGACCTTAAATTGTATAAAGGCATGTGCGCCTTGAGTATCAATCACATAATCAGCGGCATGAGTATCAGCGCTATAAAACGCAGGAGCCAACATTGCTGCGCTCAAAGCTGAAGCTAACAATAACTTTTTCATATTAATCTATCCTTTTAATTAATGGTTGAGTCATGCTTATTTGCAGCACTAGGGCTGCTTTTGTTAAGACTTAACATACGCGTTAAGGTGTTATCTTTATCAATAAAATGGTGTTTAAGTGCCCCTAAAGCATGTAAAACCACCAAAGCAATAAGAACGTAAGCCGCATATTGATGGAAGCTCCCTGCAAGGTCAGCTTGGTTATCAAATAATTCACCTAAGCTAGGCACCATAAACCAATCGAAAAACGCAATACCTCGCCCGTCGGCTGTGGATATTAGGTATCCAGAAATCATGATCAACACCAACAATAAATACAATAAACGGTGTGCAACGTGCGCTAATTGGGTTTCCCACAAGCGATGAGAAGCTAACGTCTGTGGCTTAATTGAAATCGAACGCCACAATAATCGACACAAGATAAGCACGAATAACAGTAAGCCAACACTTTTATGAATATCTGGCGCTGTTTTATACCAACTGCTGTAATACGTTAAGTCCACCATCCAAAAGCCCAAAGCAAACATTCCTATGACCGCAATGGCTGACACCCAGTGCATTGCGATTGCAATCAATCCATAACCCGTGTTGGTGTTTTTTAACATAGCTCGGCTTTTCCTTACGTTATTTAATGAAAACCAGTTTACTTACTATTTTATGAAATTAAATTAGCAAAATTCGGCAAAACCTTTCTATTTTTTAGAATAATAAGTATTTCTCCCAAATATAAGAATGTTTACGGCCTCATGAAACTTCAATCATCACTATTTAAACGGCCTTCAATGGAGTAAATGCCTCCTATTGACTCAAAAAGCCATCACCTTGACCACAATATGAGCGAACAATAAAAAAGTTTAAAAAACTACTTGCACGATAAAAACCATCCCTATATTATGTGCGCACTCCAGACGAGACAGGCCTTAAAGCATAAGGTTATTGAGTCTGAAGTAGATGATTAAACGCTTAGTTTAATTGCCCGAATAGCTCAGTCGGTAGAGCAGAGGATTGAAAATCCTCGTGTCCCTGGTTCGATTCCGGGTTCGGGCACCACAATTCGCCGGCATAGCTCAGTTGGTAGAGCAACTGACTTGTAATCAGTAGGTCCCGAGTTCGACTCTTGGTGCCGGCACCAATAAAACAAAAAAGCCACTCAATGAGTGGCTTTTTTGTATCTTTTGTTTCAATAGCCCAGCTACACCTAAACGCTGATAGACTTCATTCATATTGACGCCACAAGCATTTAATCTACAAGCATTAAACCAACTTTCATTTAAGCTATAGAAATGAACAACAGGCAAAAAAAGAGAGCCATTAGGCTCTCTTAATCGTTATAGCGTTAATATCAACACTACCAAATATTACTTCCAACTTTTCATCTTATAGCCTTTGACAGCGTAGAATAAGATAAACAAGTAACAAGGGAACATCACCATATAACCACCTTGCATACCTAATGATGTTGCAGAGCTGGTTAAACCCCAGAATAATGGACCAAATGCGCCCCCTGCAATACCCATAATTAATAATGCAGAACCCGTACTGGTTAATTTACCCATTCCAGATAAAGCCAACGGCCACACAGCAGGCCAAACAATTGCATTGGCCAATCCTAAAATAGCAATCATTAGTAATGTATCTGGCAATTGCGCGCCACCAAATGGCACCAACAATAAATTAGCAATAACATAAGAATCAGTATTACCAAATACAATGCCTGCCGTAAGCAATAAACCAAGAATAGCACTGAGCATTAATGCATTTGGTTGAGAAATAAAGCGCGGAATACAAATGATACCTAAAGTGTAACCTAACACCATACATAGCATGGTATATGAAGTCATAACCCCATAATTTTCAACGCCTAACGTTAATGCAAACGTACCTATTGTATCACCGGCAATTACTTCTACCGCAACATATACAAACAACGCTACCACGCCTAAAGCTAAGTTTGGATGAGCCAAAGCTTGTTTAATTTGTCCTTTTTCAGAGTCATCTTCACTTTGTTCTTTTTCAAGTTCAGGTAAAGGTGACTTTTTAACCGCAATCGCCAAAATACCAATAAATATTGCCATGCCTAAATAAGGATAAATGAGGCTATTGGCCATTTCATCAATTTGAATTTGGGTTAACTCGGTGCCGACTCGGTCTTTAAAGCTGTCTAAAATAAGTGCCGTAAATACCATTGGAGCGATCACACCAGCGCCTTTATTTAGAATCCCCATAACACTCACTCGAGCGGCGGCTGACTCTTCAGGGCCTAAGCGAACAACATAAGGGTTAACAGCGGTTTGCAGTAAGGTTTGCCCTGTACCCATGACAAGTTGCGCCAATAAAAACAATACAAAGATTTGTGTTTGCGCCGCAGGAATAAATAACAGTCCAGCAAGCATCATGGTTCCCATACCTAATGCCATACCATTTTTATAGCCGACTTTGCGAATAACCCAAGCTGATGGCAACGCGGTAAAGGTAACCGCAATATAAAAAGAAAATAGAATCAGTGAAGCCTGAAATGGGCTAAGTTGTAGAATTTGCTTAAGGTATGGCATTAAAGAGCCATTCAACCATGTCGCAAAACCGAGTATGAAAAACAGTATGGCGACAATAGCCATCGGCACAAAACTGCTTTTAGGTTGATCTTTCGTTGCTGTCATTTCCATAAACCTGCTCGTTATTTTAGTCATTTATCATTATTGTCTTAGCGGTTTTACTTAGCCTTAAAGCCATTGAGTGCAATAAACCAAGCTAGTTTGATAGTAAAACATTATCAATGTTAAGACAACGCTGTCATTTATAATTAAAGGTTACAACTTGTCGCTAGTTAAACTCGAGTAAAAATCTTGTCGCTTATTAAATACGAATAAAAATATTACGCTTAAACATCCACCACAACACAAGCCATTGCACAGTAATAAAGCCGATCACCGTCATTAACGGCTGGCTTTCAGCAGGAAACACATTAATCACCCCACCAAAAAGACTTTGAGTAATGTATTGCCAGTTAATTACACTACTTCCAAGATAAACGATAATGGCATTGGTACCAATCACCACAAACACAAAGGACCACTTCTGCCATTTCAGTACATCAATGATGGCATAAAATAAAGCCAGAAAAAGTAAACTCCACCCAGAGGTCACTAATACAAAGCTGGGGGTCCAAAGATCTTTATTAACCGGTATGACGAGATTGACTAACCAGCCCAACGCCAAAAGAAATATTCCTGAACACAACATAATAGCCACTTTCGCCCAATCGCCTTTGGAGTGAGGACGGACAATAAACTGGCCCACAAAAACACCTATTAATGCGTTTAGCACTGCAGGCACTGTCGACAACACCCCTTCAGGGTCTAGTGGTCTATGTTGATAAGCAATACCTGGGCGAAGTAAGCCATCAATATAAGCATTAATCCCGCCTTCCATGGTAAATATTCCAGCTTGCCCACCGGGAAACGGCATGAAACAGAGTATGAGTCCATAGCCAATCAATATGGCTACAGCAGTGAAAACTTGGGTTGTTAAAGAGGTATGCCATACTAGTAACGCAGCAAAAAACCACGCAAAACCAATTCGTGCTAACACACTAGAAAAGCGAATTTGCTCAGGTTCTAAGGGAACACCAGTCCCCCAGCCATGGTTATATAACACCCCTAATACGATGAGTAGGAATAAACGTTTAACGGCATGGTTATAAAGTGGCTTACGAGACTCAAAAGGCAACTTATCAAGCCGCTTAGGAGATAAGCCTAACGCCACACCAGATAAGAAAATAAACAGCGGGAAAATCAAATCATAAAAAGTAAAGCCATGCCACTGACTATGTAGCATCTGTTGTTCAGCCACTTGCCAACCGGTCCAACCCGTCAGTAAAAACAGCGCGGCGAATAAGCCTTCGCCACCAATAATCCAAAACATATCAAATCCTCTGAGCGCATCAAGGGACATTAGTCTAGGTTTAGCGGCTTTAGTTTGCTCAGCAGGTTTTGGATTGCTTGTCGTGGTCATGGTCGATTCCAATAAGGGGCAATACTGAATTGCCCCATCAATATTGCATGGGCTGATTAATTAGCAAAAACAACTCTGCCATTAATAAAGGTCTGACTGACTTGGTTATTTTGATCAAGTAATACAAAATCAGCTTTGTAACCCGCTTGAATGTAGCCTATTGGAGCGATATGGCTATTTTTCTGGTCTATACCTAAAAATTGCGCAGGGTATAACGAGCCCATGCGAATCGCTTCATCATGTCCCATACCAAGCATACTTACGGTATTATTCACCGCCCCCACCATATCAAGCACACAACCTGCCAACTCCCCTGACGGAGCATTCAGTCGGTCACCTTGCCTAACCACTTGGGTACCAAACAATTCAAAGCTAGCATTTTCGCTCATACCAACGGGTGGCATGGCATCGGTGACCAACATCACTTTGCCACGAGGCTTAGCATTAATGGCTATTTTAGCTGCGGCACTATGCACATGGTGGCCGTCAACAATTAGGCCACACCAAGCTTGCTGGTTTTCTAGTGCTGCGCCAACCATACCCGGCTCTCGCGAACCTAAAGCTGACATAGCATTAAATAAATGAGTAAAGCCGGTTGCCCCGGCATCAAGTGCCGCGACCACGGTTTCGTAATCAGCATTTGAATGACCTAAGCAGACATGAACTCCGGCATTAACGAGGGTTTTAATTACCTCAGTTGACACGTTTTCAGGCGCGAGTGTGACCACTTTAATCCCTAGATCTTGGCGACTAAAAATGGCAAGTTCTTCCTCAGAAATTTGACGAATAAACTGTTTTGGATGCACCCCTTTTTTAGGAACGCTTAAATGCGGGCCTTCAAAGTGAACCCCTAATACGCCGGCTTTATTTTGACTAATAGCCTGTGCAACCGCATCTGCTGCCTGAGCCATCACACTGACATCATCAGTAATAAGCGTAGGTAAAAAGCCTGTAGTACCGTAACGAGCATGTGCGCGGCCAATGGTTTCAATACATTCAACACTTGGGTCAGCATTAAATAATGCTCCACCGCCGCCATTAACTTGAACATCAACAAATCCTGGCGTTAACGTGCCGGTGAGTCGAGTGATTTGATTGGGTTCGACATCGGTTAATGCCTCGGCACTATCCACAGAGGTAACACAACCAGACTCTACTGTTACGGCCATATTTTGATGAAAAGCTTCACCATCAAATAGTTGGTCAACAATCAGGATTTGTTTCATATTATTCTCGTTATTTTTGTTTTATTAACACTATGACGAATAGTCAATATTACAGTGTTTGAGTCACTTTTTTCAGACCCGCAGGTTGATCAGGGTTAATACCTCGAGCAATGGCCACTGCAGCAACGTCAATATAAAAACGTTGTAATAAAGCTAACGGAGCCACTCTAGGGTGAATACTGTCACTGGTTTGATTCAAGTGAACTAAATCAGCACCACGCTGAGTCACATTTTCGATTTGCTCTACATGGCTTGCATAAGACTCATCATTGACACATACATCAACAATAGACAGTTTCTTTTCAACTAATGTCACAGGGCCGTGTAAAAACTCTGCGCTACTAAACGCTTCAGCGTGAATTGAGCAAACTTCTTTCATTTTAAGCGCAATTTCTTTAGACACGGCATAACCTAAGCCACGTCCCAAAACTACCAGGTTTTTCACATCATTTAATGACTCAGCAGTAAGCTGTGGCTCAGCATCAACCGCGGTTTGTAATGCTTGCGGTAAAGTGTCGATAGCCGTTGCTAATTCAGGGTTTTGAGTCCATTTAGCAGCCACTTGTAATATTGCTGATAAGGTTGCCAAATAGCTTTTAGTCGCTGCAACCGCTTTTTCTTCGCCAGCGCGTAATGGCACAACCACATCAACGATATCTTTAATAGGTGCGGTTTCATCATTGACTAATGCCACACAAAAAGCGCCAGCATTTTTAGCCATTCTGGCTTGTGCAAGAATGTCAGGGCTACGGCCAGATTGTGAAATCACAATCACTAAACCGCCTTCTAATTGCAGGGTTTTACCGTATATGCTGGCAACAGATGGTGCGGCTGCAAAGGTAGGAATACCCGCTTCAATTTCAAATAAGTATTTAGCAAATACACCTGCATGATCCGACGAGCCACGGCCCACAATCATCACAAACTTAGGTTTAAATTCACGAAGTTTCTCACCCAGTTGAGTGGTGATTTGTTCATTATCCGCCAGCTGCTGTGCAATTTTTTGAGGTGCTGTGCGTGCTTCTTGTTCCATGATGGTATTGGTAGTCATAGTAAACCTTTATAAAAATTGGGATGCTGTAATTTGCTGTCGCTTAATATCATTTGGCGCCTCAATGGGGGGGAGCGCCTATTGAAGTTAACCGGCAATTGCAGCATTAAATTGCTTTTGGGCATACAAACACGCACCAAACTCTGGTGGTGAAAGTGATGGTGATACTTTGCTTGCTACATCCTCGTCTAACCAAGGAAGTAGCGGTTCAGCCAAGCCGCCAATCATTGAGAATCGGCTTGGATTAATTTCGAATAACTTTCTTGCTAATGCACTGATGTATTCAGCGCCTTCAGTCACGATTGCGATGGCTACGGCATCGCCTTCGTTAGCACTCGCTAACACATAACGGGCAAGTTGAGCATAAATACTGGAAGATTTTCCGGCTAGGTTGTCGACAATACCCATGGCATTATCAACATTGAAATGGCTGAGTAATTTGTCTGTAAGGCTTGTTGAGCTGGCAAAACCATCTAAAGATAGCAACACATGCTCAGCGGCTTTCAAGCCTAACCATGCTCCGCTACCTTTATCACCTAGTGCGAAACCATGGCCGCCTAAACTGATAGAGTGCTCGCCCACATGAGAATAACCACAAGAACCGGTACCAGTAATGATAACCGCGCCATCCTCACCATTGTGCGCACCAATACAAGCTGTGTGCAGGTCAGTAGTAAGATACATAGCTTTAAATGGGTGTTGCCACTGAGCAATTTGTTGATAAAAATGGCCAACATTAACACCCGCTAGCCCTAAACCGGCTACCAGTTCATTACAGGTTTCTATAGGTAAACCAGCATCTTTAAGAGCCAGTTCAGTCGATTGCTGTATAGATTGAAAAGTCTGCTCTAATCCATGTAACGGATTTGCACGCCCAGCCACACCAGTACCTAACGGTTTTAAAGCTTGATTGTATATAGTTGCACGACATTTGCTGCCGCCACCGTCGATGCCAATATAAAGCTGTGTGTTACTAAGCTGATTCTCACCCATTACTTTTCCTTAGTATTCTGATTAAGGCTGCTATTTTTCTGATTTTACTGCCAGCCTTGAATAAGTTAAGACCATGTTACACCTAAAATGACAGCGTTGTCATTTATTTTTTTAAGTAAAAAATGACATTTTTCCGCGCCAACACCGCGCGCCTTAAAAAACAATTGGTTACAGTAAAAGCCTGTCTATTTTCAATTGCATTTGAAACAAAAAAGTCGCCAATATAACCATATTGACGACTTTATTGACTCACAAAAGAGTCACATTTAATTCACAATCTGAGTGCGACCTTTACGTTTTCCGTCTGGCGAAATAGCTCTAACTTCAACAGGTGCAGATACTTTTACCGGTTCAGCATACGCCTGCCACTGTTTCCCCTGTTCTTTATACTCCAACGCAAGACCAGGAAAAGCCACATTCATTTCTAGTAAGCCATTATTGATAACCGCTCCGACTGTTGGAATACGGTATTCAATACCCGCTTTCTCAAGTTTAGCTAACTCTTTTTGGCCTAAGTGATTGGCCATTTTTTGCCAATCTTTAGCTTGTTGTGCTCGCATTGACTCAGTAAAGAAGCCACTGTGCTGATTGTAAACCTGCCCTTCATATTGATAAGGCACTTCCCAAGAGGGCTTATGCCATGCTCGTTCTGCAAGCATTAATAAACGGGGGTAAATCATATATTCAGCGGTTTGATCGCTTCTTACCGTTTCACTCCATAATTGGCCTTGAATACCCGCAACCGCTTTACCTTGTTGAATCGGGCCTGAAATCAGTTTGCCATTTTCATCAACTACTTTACGGTCGTCAGCTTCAAAAGGGTTTCCTTCAATATCTTGCCACTGTTCAGCATTAGCCGGTAAGTTATCGGTCATAAAGCTAAACACTTTTTGACTATTCGTCGCTCGAGAAGCCCAGTAGTAACCATGTTCTTTAGGATCGGCTTCATAAGGGAAGTCAAAGTAAAGCACTTCAGGATTTGATAACACCGTAGCCCAACCATGATTGACTTGCTGATGAGCACGTTGATGACCTTTATGGGCGATAACATCCCAAATATTACTCTGTGAATTACCCGGCATTTTAGCCACATTGGTATGGCTCATACCGTCACTCCAACCACCTGGCTGAATTCCTTTGTCGGCTAACATGTTTGCCACCCGCTCAATAAAGTAAGCGCCCACTTGTTTTATATCGGTAATGCCATATTCATTGTCAGCAATAAACGCTTCACAAATTGGCGACTCTAACCAAGCGCCTGCAGTTTCATCTGCTCCAATATGATAAGTCGTTAAAGGCTGCCCCGCTTTCTCATGCAGTTTTGCTATTTCTGAAACCACTTTATCAACAAAATGGTAGGTAGACTCCATACACACGTTTAGGGTGTTGTCATCGTAATATTGCACCGAAGAGTAAACCGTGGTGTCTTGCGCATCGGTTAACAAAAACTCTTTAGCGGCGGTTTCATTACCTTGCGCCATTAAGTTCTTATAACGCACATCCATAGCCTTAATAGCAGCTCTTGAATGCCCTGGCATATCCATTGACGGTATGACTTGAATTTGACGAGCATCTGCATATTGAACCAGCTCAACATAGTCCGCCATACTATAAAAACCGTTGACAGGAGTATCGCTATTCGGGCCACTGCCTAATTGCGGTAAAATACAACGCGTTTCACTAAAATCATGACAACGCTTACTGCCCACATCCGTTAACTCAGGTAAGCCATCAATTTCTAAACGCCAACCTTCGTCATCGCCCATATGCAAATGCAACTTATTGAGTTTATAAGCCGCCATTTGATCAATTAAATCGAGCATAAATTGCTTACTGTGGAAATTACGAGAAACATCAACGTGCATACCACGGTATTGGTATCTTGGGCTGTCTTCAATTTGCATGGTCGACACGGTTAAATCATTTAAGCTAAGTAAAGACGTTAACGATGCAATACCATAACTAAATCCACTAGCCTCATGTGCAGTAATGCTAATTGCATCATTGGCAATGGTTAGCTGATAACTCCCCGCTTCAGAGTCTGTTGTTTTATCAGCCTTACTAAAACGAACCTTAACCCCTGCCTCATTTTCAGTCACTCCTAAACGCGCTAAACGTGCCACGGCTGCTTCAATGGCTTGGTATTCAATACCGGCATCTAGTAAGCTTTGTTTGTCTAGTGACACCCCATTGGCTAAAGACACCTTTTTAGGATTATCAGCTAAAGTTTGGGTTTTAGGTGTAGGTAATAAACTGTAAGAAACAACCGTTTCATCTACAGCAACTGCAGAGTTCTGCTTAAACAATACCTCTGGTTTGGCCCAAACAAGTTTGTCTTGTTCTGTGCGTTGATACTGCCTTTTGGCATCAACAAACTCTTCAACATAAGGGCGAACTTCCATGCCGGTTTCAGGGTCAACCTGCACCATTGTACTGGCAATAATTTGTGGTTGAAGCTCTTGGCCTTGTGCATCTTTAGCGACGATATAATAATTTGGCATGCCGTCAACTTCAGACAACAACCATGACTCACCTCTAAAGCGAACCGTTTTTGTTTCACCGGCTTTAAAACCGGTAAAGTTATTATTTGGCGTGAGTCGGTGTAAATCACCTTTAACTCTCTCGATATTAAATTGGTCATTTAAAACCGCTTTAACTGGTCGCATTTGACTGAAGTAAATTTCCCAATCAGCTAAAGCCAAATCTGTTGAACTGGTTAGATCTATTTCAACAATAAAACAACGTTCGTCCGCTTTTGCATCCTCAGCACAAGCTTCCTCAGGTATATTTGTTACTATGCGATATTTAACATCAAGCTGACTTGCAAAATCATTCAGCTGGCTTTGTTGCCATGCCACCGCTGCTTCAACAGGGTCTGGTGATTGAGTATTAGATTGAGAACATGCTGCCAAACTGAGTGACATCATGATGGCACTGAGAGCCCAAGTCGTTTTCATAGTATCCTCGATATATCTCGTTGTTATTATTTTTCGATGGTTCAGTTATTTATGCTTTAACAATAACACCTTAGCGTCATTAATCTGTTCGCATATCACACTGAAAAATCGATTATTTATTAATGGTTAACCTAACGTGGTTACATTAAGTTAATCTGAATTTGGCTAGCCTTCCCAGCGTGTACACCTATTTTGAAGCAAAAAAAAAGCTGGGACATAAATCTGTTAAGACATGTACCCAGCCTATACTCGTTTCTGGGGAGAGACTAAAAGTATATTAAAAGGATTATGATTCTTCGCCCGACCGAGAAATCATAATCAAACATGAATTGGAGACCTCTTCCTCATCATGTGACCTTAAATAACAACGTACACCACAAGCAAATGACAACGCTGTCATTTGCTAAGTTACCTAAAAAACCTAAGAATATCTACATCTTTTTTACACTTTTTTATTAATTCAAGATTAACAAATGATTTAAATGATAATAAACAAGGAGTTAACAACAAAACACCCTCAGCAATCGCCCCACAAAATATTAACAACAGCTCATGACAACAAGGCCAACCACTGTTACGATTAGCCCATATAATAATAAAATGCAGCTAGTTTATTTATGCTTCTAAAACGATTTTTTCTATCTAACCCATTGTTCACAATGACCTTGTGTCTTTTGCTATTATTATGGGGAGCCTGGGCTTGGCAAGCTGATAATTTACAGCAACTTCTTTTAAGCCATAGTGGTTTCACTTTATTAGGGATTACAGGCGCTATTTTTGCCAATGCCACGGGAGCAGGAGGCGGCGTTATCTTTATCCCTGCCTTTACTGCGTTGTCATTTAGTGAAGGGGAAGCCATTCATACCTCTTTTTTAATTCAGTGTTTTGGCATGACCGCTGGGGCATTAACATGGGCGTATCATTATTTTACTCATCACAAGGGCCATTCTTGGCAAGGATTTGCGCCATTTAGTATTGTTGCTTCAATCACTTCAATTTTAGGTTTATGGGCCAGTGAATTCTTCGCCTTGGCTGCGCCAATTTCTCTTCATTTAAGCTTCAGCATATTCTCTATAACCCTTGGCGCTATTATTATTTACAATACAAGAAAATCAGCCTTGCTGACTCAAAAGGAGCCCTTTCAACAACATGGCGTAGTCGACTGTATGGTGTTGTGTTTTCTTGGGTTTGTTGGCGGCATTATCACCGCATGGTTGTCTGTCGGTGTGGGCGAGATTATTGTGATTTATTTAATGTTACGAGGCTATTGCGCCAAACTTTCTATTGCTACAGGCGTGGTGGTAAGTGCGATTACTGTTTGGGCTGCAACCCCACTAACACTTGGTGAGGGTTCAATGGCCAATTTTGAGGTATTATTATTTGCAGGGCCTGGGGCAGCTATTGGCGGGTTGATCGCTAAGCGAATTGCGTTATTTTTCTCAGTGGTAAAACTGAAACTTTTTTTCGCAGCATGGATAATGTTAACCGGTTTTGTGATGTTATTTGTGGCATAAAAAATGGCGCTTAATGCGCCATTTTCAAAACGTGTCATTGGCTGACTATCGACCTAATACTTCCATACGTGCAAGGCGGTTTACTTGGTTAAGTGAACCTAAGTGACCGAAGATAGGGCCTAACAAACCACGGTTTTTAAGATCTAAGTAGTCTTCATCAGATAAGCCATTAAGCTTTTGCTCATCAATTAGGTACAAACCGTTAATGTTACGTTTCTCACCCGCTACATCAACTGTCAGCGTTTGACTAATTAACAATTCTTTTTCAGCTAAAAAGCCTAAAATACCGCGAGTCGCTTGATCTTGTTCAAAGTGCTCAATTAGCGCTTTTTTACGCGCTTCTAAGAATGGCGTCTCTTTTTCACCATCAAATAAAGCCTGACCTTCAGTTTTGCTGACTTCTTTCGCTTCTTCGCGAATGCCTATCCATACTTTATCTTTAACGTCTGGATTGAGAACTAACCCTAGTGGATAATCACGAATCACTGCTGGCACGTAAAGACCTAACCATTTGCCGTCTTTAACGCTTAAATTCTGACCTGGTTTAAGCCCTAGCATTGCCACCGCTTGAAACTCACCCGTATCGCTATTTTTAACAAATACGATTGGATACTCAGTCGCTGCACGGCTAATTTCATGTAACGTAACAGGCACAATATGTTGTTCAGCAACGTGAGCAAAATCGCTAGCAGTGACTTTAAGTTCACCATGCTTAGCTTGTTCGAGTAAGGTAATTTGGTTTGACATCTTGGCTCCTTGAGGCGCTTCTCATTTAAGTATGTTCAGGTTGATAATCATTTTTCAGACTTGTTATAACCTGTTTGAAATAATTTTGGTACTTGAAACTACCAAGTTGCAGAACTTTTTCAAGCGAGAACTGCCGTTATTAGGCAGAATATGCGTCAAGCGCTCAAATAAACGACAATTTGAGTGTGTTAGATATGATGTAAAAAATAACCAGCACAAATCTATGCTGGTTATTTTTAATCAGGGAGTGCTAAATCGACTGAAACCCAAATTGGTAGACTTTATCAATAAGCTGTCGATGTGTAGGTAACTCATCGACTAACCGCTGGGTTAATAGGTTAATCTCTGAAAATTTTGCTTGGGCAATTTTATTATCATTATAGCGACTTTCATCAGCGGCTAAATTGGTTGAATATCCTAAGCCGTAAAGTACAAACAAGTAGCTATCTAACACGAAAGGTTCAAATGCATAATCAAAGTCATATTTTGTTGGCGGTTGATATTTCCATTGTTCGAGCTTTAACTTGAGTGATTCAGGAATGGAGCTAGGATCAACATTATCCCGCCAGTATGCAGTGTCTGCTCGATTAGAAATACAATAATGAAGCTTGATAAAATCGATGCTTTTATCCCAGCGTAATTTAAACGTTTTATTAAATGAAGACTCAACAAAGCCTAAAGAACTTTTATGCCGAGGAAAAGTATCAGCTAACATATTAGCCGCCGCTTCAACTAAAAATATTGCCGAAGCCTCTAACGGCTCTACAAATGCTGCTGACATGCCTATGGCAACGCAATTGCCTTTCCAAAATTGTTTTCGGTAACCTAAATTAAGCGGGATTTTTCTCGCTTCTATACCTTCTGCTTCTTCTCCAATGTATGCTCGTAAAACTTCTTCGGCACGTTCATCACTGGTGTGACGACTAGAGTAAACATAACCAACACCACGGCGATTATGTAAACCAATGTCCCATGTCCAACCCGCTTCCTGCGCAGTGGCAATGGTATGTGATGCTATTGGGGTATTTTCGTCTGGATAAGGCACTTGCATCGCTAAGGCCGTATCATTGAAAATAACATCATCAATACTGTGCCAGCCGACATTAAGGGCATCACCTATTAACAGTGCTTTTGAGCCTGAGCAATCGACAAAAAAATCACCGATAATGTCTTGTTCAATATCGGTTGATAGCCTATTAATATGCTGTTCTTCATCAAGATGCACCTGCGTAACGTTGGCAGAAATAAACTTAACACCCAATTTATTTG
This sequence comes from Shewanella gaetbuli, assembly GCF_023284065.1. GTDB lineage: Bacteria > Pseudomonadota > Gammaproteobacteria > Enterobacterales > Shewanellaceae > Shewanella > Shewanella gaetbuli. The sequence continues at coordinate 316,825 of NZ_JAKIKP010000002.1, forward strand.
TCACATGCTTTTTAAGAAACTCTGCAAATTTATTGGCATTAAGGTGATAAGAATAATTCTGAATGGCCGCATAGCTTGGTGTCGTGATTTTTTTGGGAGCTAAACCTAATTGACTAATTCTACTTTGACTCGTGGTTGCATGGTCATAAGGTAAAGGAGAAGACCCTAGCAACCAATATGGCGCTAAATTAAAATCATATGCTGAGTGAAAAACTGCGCTTAATGGATGAAAATAACTATGTGTTTCACCATCTTTTGGCGTGTCCCGCCAATTTACAAATTCAGCACCTTGCTTGAAAGTAGCATCACACTCCCTCATGAACTCACTTTCATCAATGCCGATCATTTGCAAAGTATTTCTGATAGTAGGCCATGTACCTTCGCCTACCCCTAAAATGGGAATTGTAGGTGATTCAACTAAGGTAATTTGGACACTTTTTGAATCTCGACAATTTAATTTAGTTGCCAAAATCGCAGCGGTTAACCAACCCGCTGTTCCCCCTCCTACGATAACAACCTGATTTATTGTTTTCGAGCTCATGCCGTACTCCTTAATCTGCTAATTTAAGCAAATTACCGACTTGATTAAGAGATAATAATGCTGCATAAATAGGCGCTAAATAACCTTTATCTTTTAAAGACATAAATACTTGAGGGTCTAAGTTGTTTAGCGCGGCTTCATTAACCACATAGCAACCCGTCAAATTATATGACTGATCTTCTTTTGAAATAGATAGGCTCTGAGATTGAATGATTTCAACCTCTAAAAGATGACGAATGAATGCATCTGTTAAATCACTTTTTTGCGCCCAAGCGACAGCGGCATTACCTCGTTGAGTTAATACTTCAGAGGCGACGGAGTCATTAAATAACTTATCTCCCTCACCTTTTTGCGATAAAGACTCACTTGACTCATCAATACAAATCACATATTTATCACTGTTAGCTTCAGTTTTAACCGCAACAAAAGGGTGAAGTTTTGCAAATTCAGGAATGTAAGAACCCAACCATTGTGAGTTTTTACTAAACAAATTCTGCTCAGGCTTTAAGCCCACTAACGCACATGCCTTAAATTGACCTGTCTGGGCATCTTTAACAAAAACAATTGGGAAATTCGTAGCCGCCATAGCAAACTCATGAACGGTAAGCGGCAATAAATGACTCTGCTGAATATGAGCGTAACCGGCATTACTAATTAAGCTTAAAGATTGGTGTTTTTGACTATCTAAAGGAACTATTGTTGTCATAATTATTCTCGTTTTTAGGCTATTTTAAATAGTATTAAATCCATATTGAGCCACCTTATTTAACAGTGCTCTTTGTTCTGGTAAGTCCTTGATCAAATGCTCAGTAATTTTTTGTACTTGTGCAAATTGAGCTTTTGCTTTATCGATATCAGTATATCTATTAGCGGCAATGTTTTTAGGTTTATTGCCCATGCCATATAAAACATATTGATAACTTTCCATCGGGAAAGGTTCATAAACATGAGCAAAGTCATATGCGCTGACACTCTGCTCTTGCCAACTCGCTAATGCATTTTTGAGGCTAGCGGGTATCGTTGAAGATAACTTATTATCTTGCCAAAATGGAGATTTTCTATCTGAAAGAACATAATGCATCTTAATAAAATCAATGGTTTTGCTCCAGCGAAACATAAAAGATTCATTAAACTTTCTTTCTGCAAATTGAAGCGCTTGTCGGCTACTCGGTAGCTGATCGGCAATCATGTTACTGGCCGCTTCAATTAAAAAAATGGCAGAAGCTTCTAACGGTTCCACAAACGCCGCTGACAATCCAACCGCGACACAGTTTTTATGCCAGAATTTATTACGATAACCTAGATCAATTTTAATTTTTCTGGCGGTTAACCTTTGTGCACTGTCACCAATATATTGCCTTAAAGTGGCTTCTGCATCTTCATGTGACACATGTTGGCTGGAATATACGTAACCAACACCTCTGCGATTAGTTAAGCCAATATCCCAAATCCAACCGGCATCTTGAGCCGTAGAATGAGTACAGGCATTGATTGGACTATCTTCATGCTCGTAGGGTACTTGTATTGTCACAGCATGGTCTGTCAGTAGCGTATCTTTAATTGAAGTAAACCCAACGCCTAGCGCTTCACCTAACAACAGACTCTTGAAGCCGGTGCAGTCTATAAAAAAGTCGCCTTCAATTTTGTTATGAGTGTCTGTTTGAACATTAGCAATGCTGCCATCTGATGACAGATTCACATCTGTCACATTCGCAGATATAAATTCAACGCCTAATGAATGAATAGAGTGCTCTTTTAATAATTCAGAAAATTTACCTGCATCCAAATGATAAGCATAGTTTTGAATGCCTTCGTATTCTTTAGTGGTAATTTTTTTAGGTGCTAACCCTAATTCGACCAGTGCAGATTGAGCACTCACCGCGCTAGCATAAGGAACGGATTGTCCCGCAACTCCTTTTAACCAGTAAGGAGCTAAATTGAATTGGGTTGGATCAAATATGGAGGTAAATAAATGATAATATTGATTATGATGCTGGTCATTTTGCCAACCAATAAACTTTGTTCCTTGTTTAAAGGTCGCATTACACGTCGCTAAAAAATGCGACTCTTTTATGCCTAACCGAGCTAATGTTGCTCTCATTGTTGGCCAAGTACCCTCACCTACACCAATTGTAGGTATGTCAGGAGACTCAATCAATTTGACCTTAATATTACCTGGGACTTTGCTGTTAAATGATTTTGCTAGGTTAGCTGCTGTTAACCAACCTGCGGTGCCGCCCCCAACAATGACTATAGTGTTAATTTCATCTGAACTCATTAGTATCACCTCTTTGAACAGTTACCGCCTTCGTTCTAATACCAATCACGATAAGTAAGTGATCAGAAATAGCGTCGTAAAAATGTTTGAGATCAAGGCAGATTTTTTCGATAAGTAGTTATTCTACATTCAAAAATCTAACGCCGTTATCGAGTATTTTAACAAGCTAGGGTGATCAGTTATTTATTACAATGGGTATAACACCGAGCAAATAAAAATGATATAAAAAAGGAAGGCATATGCCTTCCTTTTATAAACGTTAATTTTAGAAACGGAAAGCCGCTTTTAACGTGTATCGAGAACCATTGTCAGTAATTACACGTACAGTCTCAGCACCTGTGCTATGACGTTGATAGGTAATTTCATTCAATAAGTTCACACCTTCTAATGAGATATCTAAGAAGTCAGTCGCATGGAATGTAACCGATGCATCTAAGAAGTCTTGTGCATCAAAGCTATCTGCTCCAGCTCCGATTGCAGTACCTTCGGCAAAGAACTCACTACGGTTAGTGTAAGCTAAACGAGCAGTGAAGATATCACTTTCATAAAAACCAGTTAGGTTGAATGAATTACGTGATGAGCCAGGTAATACAATTGAATCACCATTATCAGTTTGGCCTTTAGCATCTACGTAAGTGTAGTTAACTAATGCACCTAAACCGTTATCAAAGCTAGTTTGCCATTGAAGTTCTAAACCTTCAATTTTACCGCCTCGACCTTGGTCAGGAACAACCACTTCGTAACGACCTGGAACCGGTACATCAACTAAATCTTCGTAAATTGTTTTAGTGCTAATAAATGAAGCAATATCTTTGCTGAAAATTGCACCTGTTAGCATAGAAGATTCGTTATAGTACCACTCTAGACCGATATCCATTTGAGTTGCACGGAATGGGTCTAACCCTGGGTCACCACGGCGAGTTTGATAACGACCACTTTCTGGTGGCTCAGATGGTAAACCGCTATATCCTGGAGCTAACTGGCTGTAACCCGCACGAGTCATTACTTTAGCTGCAGACATACGTAAAATAACATCATCTGCTAAATCAACCGCTAAGTTGAAGCTTGGTAAAAAGTCGCTGTATTCACCATCAGATGAATCAATTGCAGTTAGGTTACCGTTATATGCACTACCCGTCGTTTTGGTATTTACATAACGTAAACCAACGTTACCACGGTAATACTCACCATCGAAGTTACCTTGAACATAAGCTGCAAAGATATCTTCTTCAATTTTACTGTAGTTACCTAATTGCTCATCCCAACTGGTTACTGCACTATTTAATGCATTCCAGTAAGATTCACCATTAATTTTCACATATGAAGTTGGTGTTCCGCCGGTTACAACTTCATCAAAATCAGATAACGTGCCATCAGCAAACTGGTTAATATTAGTGATATGAGAAGTATCACCTAACGTAGCACCAAAACCTCTATAAGTATTATCGTGTGAACGATACTTAACACCGGTTTCAATGCTTGAAACAGCGCCCCAATCGACTAATATTTTGCTATCAAGTTGGGCATAAACTTCTTCATCTTCTAATTCAGTGCGCGCTAAAGAGCCACCTTGGAAGTCCTGCCAGCTTGCATCCGCTAAATCAACGCCGTTAGGCACTAACTTCATAGAATCTTGTAGGTCCATATCAATATCAACGGTGATACCGTTAATACCATCGATTTTTTGACCCCATAAGCCATTCGCATTACCGCCATTTCCGCCGTCTGCAAATGTTTTACCAATAGTACCGCTAACTTCGTAGCCGTCACCTTGGTAGTCAAATGTTAAATCAACAACACTACTTGTCATTTCAGCACGACGAGTGTTGGTGTCTTGTGCTAACCAATTTGCTTTATTAACGGTACCCGTTAATGGCAAACCATTTGGTGCAATACGAGAACCATCAGTGTTAGTCATGCTATCTGCATCAGCACCGATAACAAGGAAGTTTTGGTTAGTATTAGTTGCATCTACGTTAGTACGGAAAGCATGTAATACAAAACCTAAATCGTCTGTCGCTTGGAACTGGGCGGTAATATCAAAAGCGTCACGAGTTCTATCTTGGTCAAAACCAGCGATACCTGATGCAGACCAACCTTCTTCCCAATAGTTTTCAGCCTTACGACCACGACCAATTTGTTCTAGAGAAGAAACCATTGCAAGAATACCAAAAGTTTCTTCGTCATTCTTCCAGCTGTATAACGCGCTTCCACCTACACCATATTCACTATCAGCAAGTGTGTTGGTGTTGCCTTCTGCTGAAAAATATACCGTGTTTTTATCTAAATCTAGTGGCTTACGAGTTTTAAGAATAACAGTACCACCTACTCCGCCCTCATCTAAAGAAGCGACTGGTGATTTATAGACTTCCAAACCTGCAATCATTTCTGATGGCATTAAGTCCATGTTAAAACCACGGTCGTTTGATCCTTGAGAGAACCAAGCTGTTGAAGCAACAAACTGACCGTTCATTTGAACTTGTGTTAGATTGGGATCAACGCCACGAATCGATACCTCAGCACCTTCACCAACAAATCCACGGTTAATTGAAACACCGGCGATACGTTGTAAAGATTCTGCAATATTTTTATCTGGAAATTTACCAATATCTTCTGCAGTAATTGCATCAACAACTGCATTTGAGAAGCGTTTCTCATTCATTGCAGCTTTGTTTGATGCACGCATACCACGTACTTCAATTTTTTCGATATTTTCATCAACAGCGGCTTCATCTGCAGCATAAGCGCCAACAGATACCACACTGCCAAGTAGGATTGCGATGTTAGTCGCTAGTACATTTTTTTTAAAGGTAGATGGTCGCATCTTTGTTCCCCTTCCATAACTTTATTATCGTTTTAAAGTCCATAACCATTCCCGAAAGAATGACAACGCTGTCATGTCTGAAACAAACATTACACAAAAATTAACAGTCGCGCCACAACAAAATAACCAGTAGAGCTATTTTTTTTAATAACCACCGCAAATAAAACAAGACAAAAACAACTAAAATCCATATAAAACAGCAAAATACATAATTGTAAATAAAATGTAAAAAACACCCCTCGTCTGCAACTGATTTCAAATTTTTAACACTACATTAAAATTGGTGATTGCTAACTTAATAAAAAACTCGCACTATAAACCCTTAATTTATCCTTAAATCTTTATTTAATTTAGGGTGAACAATATACTTTTCGCCTTACTTAAAGAGCCTTTTTTAAATGAAAGTAACCATTAATGACGTTGCAAAATATGCCGGTGTCTCTATAAAAACGGTGTCGAGGGTGACCAATAAAGAACCCTCTGTAAAACAGGCAACCATCGATAAAGTTAATCAAGCGATTAAAGCACTAAATTATCAACCCAATGTAGCTGCAAGAAACTTAGCCAGTACAAGTTCATACGTTATTGGTTTCATCTATGATAACCCTAATGCCTATTACGTAATTGATATGCAAAATGGTATTTTATCCGCCTGTAAAGACAGAGGTTTTGAGCTATTAATTCACCCTTGCAATGCCAAATCTGACGCCATTTGTGAAGAGTTAACCGCAATGGTAAAACATTCTCGATTAGCAGGATTAGTACTGACTCCACCGATGTCTGAAGACCCAAACATTCTTAAAGCGTTAGATGATATTAATGCTAATTATGTACGCATTATTGCAGGCGAAATGGTGGAAAATGATAACGGATTATCAGTGTTAATTGACGATAAACATGGTGCAGTAGAAATTACTCAACATTTAATCAATTTAGGCCATAAAGATATTGGTTTTTTAAGCGGTGATCACCAGCATGAGTCAACAAAAGAGCGTTTACAAGGATTCAAACAAGCCATAGAAAACCATGATCTGAAAGTGAATGATAACTGGATACTGGATGGCAAATATTCTTTCGAATCTGGTGTTGAAGGCGCAAACAAATTGATTGCCATGAAAAACCGACCTTCTGCCATTGTTGCCTGTAACGATGAAATCGCGGCGGGAGCATTATTTGCTGCAAGATTAGCCGGGTTAGATATCCCCAAAGACTTATCCATTGTTGGGTTCGAGGACAGTCCCTTTTCACGTCAAACCTGGCCTAAACTGACGACAGTCCACCAGCCTAACGTACAAATTGCGCAAATTGCTACTCAATTACTGATTGATAAACACAAATCACAGCAAACTGAAACGGTAAAAATATTTACCCCAACTCCAGTGTTTAGAGACTCGTCATCTGCACCACAACATAGATAACAAAAAAGCCTCAATATGAGGCTTTTTTATGACATTAACTGCAATAGTTAATGTAATTTAAGTTTGGGTCGCTTCCAACGTAACAGCTTTTGGGCAAAGCGATAGACCAAGGCAGAAAACCAACCATACAAGCTAATTAAGTGTTTCTGATACAAAGAGATATACATAATTCTGGCTAAATGCCCTTCCACAAAGAATGTGCCTGAACGCAAATTCCCCATCAGGTTTCCAACAGCAGAAAAACGGCTTAAAGACACTAAAGAGCCGTAATCTTTATAAATGAAAGGTTTTTCGGCTTGTCCCTTTAATTTCAAACAAATATTGTTGTACAAGGTTTCAGCCATTTGTGCGGCAGCTTGTGCTCTTGGTGGCACCGGCTTACCACTTTCTTGAATCAGTTCAGCACAATCACCTAAGGCATAAATGTTATCAAAGCCTTTTACTCTCATACAGTCATCAACTTGAACCTGATTACGTCCAGTAATGGGTAAAGCAGTAAACTGCTCCATCACTTTAGGGCCTTTAACACCAGCAGCCCACACCTTAATACTCGCTTCAATAAGCTCATCATCTTTAGTGATAAAACCTTGTTTAGTAACCTCTTTTACCTGAACCGATAAATGAAGTTTGATGCCCAATTTTGACAACACTGATTGAGCACGAAAACTGACTTGTTCAGGTAGTTGAGGCAGCACTTTATCAGCAGCTTCAATGAGATGAATATGCAGATGTTGCTTTGAGATACTGCGATAACCATATTGACTAACAGACTCAATAACATGATGCAGTTCAGCCGCAAGCTCTACTCCTGTCGCTCCAGCCCCCACGATACCGATACTCACAGAATCTTGCGTTTCGTTAAGCTGTAATAAGGCATCAAGTAATTTATCGTGAAAGCGATTTGCACTATTTAAGCTGTCTAAGAAGATGCAGTTATCTTCAGCACCTTTAGTATTAAAACTATTTGAAACACCGCCCACAGCAAGTACTAAATGATCATAACCAATAGATCTTTCACCAATAATGACGTCTCCTTCGTCATTTAACACTGGCGCTAACGTAATCACTTTCTGTTGTGGATCACAGCCTGTTATTGCACCACAGATATATTGGTAGCCATTTTTTAAACCATGATCGCGATACTGCAAGCCTTCTATGGATTGATCAATTACTCCCACAGCAACTTCATGTAATTTTGGCTTCCAAATATGAATGGTGTTTTTGTCAATCAAACAAACTTCAATGTCACCTTGGTGACCAAATTTACGCCCTAATCGAGAAGCTAAAGCAAGTCCTGCTGCGCCACCACCAACAATGACAATTTTTTGAGCCATATAACATCTATCCTGTAAGTTGTAACAGATTCACTAATACTGAATTGTAGACACTAAAAAAGGCCCTTAGGCCTTTTTATTCATCTGTCTTACAACACCGTTATAAGGTGCCTAAAATGTCATTGCTTAATGCTAAGTCATCATTCTTATTAACACTAACACCTGCAGCAATAATGGCTTTAGCAATATCTTTAGCTTGTTCTAATGAGTGCATTTCATAAGTGCCACACTGATATTCATTTAATTCTGGAATATCTTTTTGCTGTTCAACGTTTAGCACATCTTTCATTGCAGCTAACCACGCATCAGCGACGGTTTGCTCAGATGGTTGGCCAATTAAGCTCATGTAAAAACCTGTGCGACATCCCATAGGTGAAATATCAATAATTTCGACACTGTCACCGTTTAAGTGATCACGCATAAAGCCTGCAAATAAATGCTCTAAAGTATGAATACCACGTTCACTTAAAATATCTTTATTGGGTGCACAAAAGCGCAGATCAAAAACGGTAATCGTATCGCCTTTTGGAGTGCTCATATGTTTGGCAACTCTTACAGCAGGGGCGTGCATACGAGTATGATCTACAGTAAAACTATCTAATAAAGGCATTGTTAACTCCAACAAAAATGAATGCGATAGCGGAAAATCCACTTAATCTTAGCATGATAACATCAACACTCTATAACTCACTAGCTTACGGTTATACCTATTCAATTAACCATAGCGCAAATAGGCATAAATCGACCTATTTTACGCCAAAAAAAACCTCATAAAAATGAGGTTTTATCACAATAGTGGTTTAAACAATAACAACTAACCTTTGCAGTTAGGTGTCTTAGGTACTTCGGTAATATTTTGCCACTCTACTTGAGTATATGTATTAATAGACAAAGCATGTACCGGTCCGGATAGCTCTTCTGCAAGTACTTCGTTAATGGCTCGGTGTCTTGCTAAAGGGCGTTTACCATCAAAATGCTCACTTACAACCACCACTTTAAAATGCGTTTCTGAGTTAGGTGGAACATGATGACGATTACTTTCGTTAATAACTTCAAGATGTGACGGTGTAAAAGACTGATTAAGTTTATCAGTGATAGTTTGCTCAACCGACATAATAACCTGCTCTTGCAATGATAAAACCCGAAGATTACTGGCTAAGTACTAAAAGGTCAAACCTTGGCAGAAAATTGTTAATTATAGGTTTGTAGATTCAAATTATCGCAATCAATAGATCAGCGATAAAAGTTAGCTATGATTCTTCTAAAGGTGAAATTAATTCTTGGAGTGGTCACTTTAAGCCTTTTCGGAAGCGAATGCAGCCATTCTTGTTGCATGCCTGGATGCATAATAAATAAGTCACCCGATTGCAGCGGATAGATGAATTTATGTTTCAAGGTTTTATGCTTAATAACAAAATCACGACAAGCCCCTAATGTCACCGAAGCGATTGCACTATTGGGCTGTATCTCTGGTTCATCATCACTGTGCCAGCCCATACAATCTGAACCATTGGCATACTGGTTAACTAACACAGCATTGAAATCCAGTTGGCAATCTTGAAACAGTTTTTCACGTAACCTTGATAATATTGGTGGCCAAGGTTCAGGGCTAATTAAGGTCTTTGAATAACGATAGTCGCAGCCTTCATCGCCAAACCAAGCTTGTGTTCTCGGAATAAGGTGCTTTTTACCATATACCGTTATTTCGAGCTGCGTTAAGGGGTATAACGTCACTTCAGCTAATAACAATGATTGCTGTTGGGCTGATAAAAACCCAGAAAAATGGCTTACCGGAGGGGTAATACTGTTATTAGTACCATCATCAAACAAATTGCCCGTCATACTTTACCTTCATTGAAATGATGCATGAGTTAACATATAGTTAAAATCGGTCATCCAGACATAAAATGTCACTAAAGCCATACACAATACCCCCAGATGCTAAGGAAACTTATCTTACATGCAGCCAACATCATCAAAGAGCAGCGAACAAGTCGAGCATCAGTGTCCAATTGAACAATACGATCATGGTTCAAATATAGCTCAAGACCAATTCACGACATTATCTAAGCTTTCTTTAACGGCGGTTGATAAAAACTATCCCAGGATGCAACTTATTGTCTCGTCAGCAATGCTAGCAACTATAACCATATTGTTAACCAGCTTTTTAGTGATGGCTAGCCAAACACCTTTAGTCATAAACATTAGCATTATAGGGGCTTTTTTCATTTTAGGCTTAGCCATAGTACGCCTTATTTATTTGCAATCACGGGCCGTTTGCTACGGGGTTTTCGACCATGAATTTATCATGCGTAAAGGGCTTTTTTGGGTATCGACAACCGCGCTTCCATACACCCGATTACAACATGTGAATTTGTCTCAAGGGCCTGTAGAGCGTCGCTTTAGCTTGTCCACTTTAAAATGTTTCAGTGCAGGCTCTGGTGAAGCGGAAATTCATTTACCTGGCCTGTCCACCCAAACGGCTGAACACCTTCGCCAGCATTTATTACATCAAGCAGCTGAAACTCAACAAGCTGATTTAGACCCTGAAGATTAATCCTATGACAGAGCAATCACCGTCACCAGAGCTCGAACTTGAAGCGACTTGGCAAGCTTTATCGCCATGGTCAATTATCAGCTTTGTCGCCAGCGTATTTAAAGCAATGTTAAGTAATGCCTATGCGTTAATTCCTATCTTTTACGCTGGCTGGAGTAACGACATTCCACTACTTTGGGTAATAGAGGGAGGTTTGTTACTTTTGGTATTGCTGAGCTTATTTGCGTTTTTACAGTGGACCAAATTTCGCTTTCGAATTTCAGCCAGTCAATTAGATGTTAAACAAGGAATACTATTCACTAAAACAGATGAAATTCCATTAAGTCGAATTCAAAATATTAGATATGAACAACCTTTCTACTTTAGACCACTAGATCTTGCCACGTTAGTGATAGAAACCGCAGGCTCAAGTAAAGATGAAGCAAAACTTGCGGCCTTAGATGCTAAGCAGGCCCAAACTCTGAAATTACAGTTATTGCAGCTATCATCAGCTAAAGAGCAAACGACCGCAGACAATATTCCCCAAAGATCCACTATTGATAACCATCAACCGATTATTAAGCGTAGTCTAGGCGATCTAATCTTATTCGGCTTATATCAAAATAATTTTATCTGGTTCGCCATTATTGCTGGGCCGGTAATGGGGCAAATTGAGTGGGAGAAAGTGGCAGAGTCAGCAGTTATACAGAGTATTTTTGACTGGGCAATTCAAGTCACCCATAACAATATCATCTTACAAACCTCGCTGTTTATGTCATTAATTGTTATTGGTTACATTGTATTTTCAATGATATCGATATTAGCGTCTGTCCTGAAATATCACCCTTACTCATTAGACAAGCGTCAACAAACATTACAACGCAGTGGCGGAGTCATTGCACATCAACAAGATGCTTTAGCCATTAAACGTATTCAGTTAATTCACTTTCATCAGCCTTTATTAGCCCGTATTTTAAAAATATGGACGATTTATTTAAAGCAAGTTAAAGGCAGCGAAATTGAACAAAAAACTCAAAAGCATATGTTAATCCCTTCGGTAAGACCTGCTGAAATTAGTTCACTATTTCAAAAGCTTCCCAGTTTAAACCAAGATGAAATTACATTGCCCAATGAATATCATCCCATTCATATCGACTGGTTTTATAAACGGGTTTGGCTTCCTTTTATGCCCTTTGTATTGTTACTAATTGGCTGGCTTACGACCGCAGTAGACAAAGAGTTGCTAGTAGTGAGTTTTGTAGCAGCGATGCTCGGAGCAGGTTTATTATTTTTAAGGTTTAAACAGTGGGGATATGTCATAGAAAAGCATGCTATTTGGCAGCGTACGGGCTTGCTAGGTGCTGACTGGAAACGCATTCCCTTTGATAAAATTCAGCACGTCACCCTTACCCAAACAGCGTCACAGAAAAAACAGCAACTCGCTTACGTGCAATTAGGCCTAGCAAGTGGACTGATAAATATTCCTTATATCGAGCTGTCTGTTGCTAATAAAATTACAGCTCGTTCATTAAATGCGGTAGCTAAGCAATACAAACAATGGATATAAACAAGCCCAAATGGGATGGGTTATTTAACCTGAACTGCGGATAAGAGATTAGCTTACACACTAAACTTATTTAAAGTTTACCTTTGAGTAGATTTCTAGAGAGATATTTTTGCTTAGAACAAGGCAAATTTGTGCGTCAATAGCTAGCCTATTGCAAACAAATTTAACGCAGTTATCAGTAAAAATAGCCTCTAGAAAGCAAGTTGTTATCCGCAGCTCAGGTTATTTAACCACAAGCACAGGGCATTTAGCTTGATTAGCCACTGCTTCGGCTACATTTTCATGTAAAAAGTGGGCTAGCCCAGTACGGCCATGGCTTGCAATAACCACCATACCAATATCGCCAGAATTAGCTTCAGCAACAATTTCGGTTACGGCATCTCCACGTCTAATTACCGTCTCAACAGGTGCTTGGGTTTGTAATTCAGCTAATAAAGTACACATTTTATCTGCGGCTACTTGCTCCATGTTTTTAGCCAGTTCCTCGGGGGTAACCGCTAAAATCATATAATTTTCATCACCAAAAGGTTGATCTACCACATGCACTATTCGAATACCCACTTGGTATAAATTAGCCATTTCAATCGCATACTTAAGTGCATGTGAGGCGGTTTCTGAAAAATCCGTTGGCCATAATATGTTTTTTGTTCGCATAAGTTACTCCTTAACACTCGTTCCTCATCAAAACATAATTTGTTTTAGCCGATTTAGCCAAAAAAATTGATGATAAAAGTCAAAAAACAAAAACATTGCATTAACTTTGGTAAGCGAATAAGCTTAAACCGACTAATCAGTCGGCTGTTATTTGTTCAGCTACCGTTTTACCTGCAGGAGAACACCAACATGAATATGGCGATTGAAAATCAATCTACTTCGGCTTTGCAACAATTACTAGAAACACAAAAGCAACAATACTTGTTGGCACCTGCCCCTAATTATCAAGCAAGAATCAACAAGCTAAAAAAAATAAAAAACTTGCTTCTTAAAAACCAAAATAAGTTTGTTGAAGCCCTTATTGCCGATTATGGCCACCGTTCTGAAAACGATACGGTCATCTCCGATATTCTCCCCTGCATCAATAATATTAACTACACCATCAAGCACTTAAAGTCTTGGATGAAACCCAGTAAGCGTCACGCGGGGTTACTCTTGTCTCCGTCTAAGTTATCGGTGCAATATCAACCTTTAGGCGTTATCGGCATCATTGTGCCATGGAACTTCCCTATAATGCTGTCTGTTGGGCCACTGATCACCGCCATTGCTGCGGGTAATCGTGCGATGTTAAAAATGTCTGAATTTACCCCAAATACTAATCAAGTCCTAAAAACGGCATTGGCTGAAATCTTCCCAGAAGATGAAGTTGCCGTGGTAGAAGGTGAAGCGGATATTGCGGCTCAATTTTCAGCTTTGCCTTTTGATCATATTTTATTTACCGGCTCAACCGTTGTGGGTAAACACGTTATGCGAGCTGCGGCTGAAAACTTAACGCCAGTCACCTTAGAGTTAGGAGGGAAGTCTCCAGCCATTATTGCGCCTGATATTGATATTGATACTGCCGTTGAAAGAGTGATTTTTGGCAAATGTTTAAATGCTGGCCAAATTTGTGTTGCACCAGATTATATTCTTTGTCCTGAAGATAAAGTCGAACAGTTTGTGGCAGCGTACCAACAAAAGTTTACTCAGATGTATCCCGACTTTGAAACAAATACAGACTATGGCAATGTGATTAATGACCGTCAATACTCACGCTTAGTCAATGTCCTTGAGGATGCTCAAGCCAAAGGAGCTAATATTATTTGTGCTACGGGCAAAGCTCATTCCATGAGTGAAATCGCCGCTAGTACCAATAGAAAGCTGGCAACACAACTATTAACCAATGTCAGCCCTGATATGTTGGTATTACAAGATGAAATTTTTGGGCCTATTTTACCCATCATTAGCTATAAATCGGTTAACGATGCCATTAGTTATGTCAATAACCATGATCGCCCACTAGCCTTATATGTTTTAAGTTTTGACAATCAAACCCAACAACAGATTTTACAACAAACCCATTCTGGTGGCGTGTGTATTAATGATACGGTATTTCACGTGGCCGCAGATGATGCGCCTTTTGGGGGCATAGGTCCATCAGGTATGGGACATTACCATGGCAAAGAAGGCTTTTTGACTTTTAGTCATGCGAAAACCGTGCTGAAAAGTGGCAAAATCAATACTGGTGTGTTTGTTCACCCGCCTTATGGTACGGCTATTCAAAAAGCATTAATGACGTTTTTTTTAAGATAATCCCACTTGAATAGACCTAGGTAAATATTGATGAAACAAGGTGTGAACTCTACTCCAAAAGACAAGAAACAAGCTATTTTAGACTGTGCACTGCATTTATTTGTCGACCAAGGGTTTCACGCAACCTCCACTGCCTCTATTGCTAAAAAATCAGCAGTGGCGACAGGCACCTTGTTTCATCACTTCCCAAGTAAACAGCATCTCATTAATCAGCTCTTCTTAAACATAAAGCAAGAGTTTGCTTATGCTATTAGCCAAAATCGCCTCATGACTAATAATATAGAACATAGCGCCAATGACTTATGGCAAAAGGCGATTGACTGGGCAATTGAAAACCCTTACAAGCAAAAGTTCTTTTTACAATTTTCGTTATCTGCAGAAATAGACCAACACACTCGCCAACAAGCCATGAATGATATCCTCCATTTCGTGGTAGATCTGATTAAACAAGGCCAACAGCAAGGGTTTATCGTGGACACCCCCTTAGATTTACTACTTGAAAACTTCCATGGCCAATACCTCGCGGCAATCCGATTCTTTACCGACAACCCCGAACTAGGCCAAAACAGCCTCTATCGTCAAGCCAGTTTTAAACTGGTGTGGCAAGCTATTAGGGCAAATTAGCCTCAACCCGAGTTTATAACCGCCCGCCTTTCACCACCCAATTATCGTTACACCTGCATCATTTTGTATCTTGCTACAGTTTAGTATTAAGACATGAAGTAGATAGTGATAATATGTCGCCAATTGTTAGTTGCTTTTAACGTTATTGTTTCAAAATAATAAGCATTTCAAGCGACAGTTTAAACAGATAAGGCGATGTCTATGCTCAAATCCATCTTAATAGCTTTGCTGTTAATGTTTGCAATGCAACATAATGAAGTTATTGCAGATAATAAGTCTTGTGAATCTTCTTCAGAGTGCGCATACGTCGAACAATGGGATATATCTGTTGCTTTAGGATATGGCCAAAAATCAAATCCCCTTCAAGACTATGACGACATCCCCTTATATATCTTGCCTTCTATAGCCTACTATGGTGAAAAATGGTTTTTCGATAATGGTAATATTGGATACAGCCTAAAAGAAGCTGAAACCTTTTCCATCAACATCTCCACGAGCTATAGTGAAGACCGCGCCTATTTTTATGATTGGGACCCAAGTAACTTATTTTTAGGTAATACCAGTGCCAATAACGACTCCATTTTGCAAATGCCGATGAAATCTAAAGGCGTTATAGATCAACCTAAAGTCTTTAATGAATTAGAAAGTCGAAGATTTACGCTTTTTGGTGGTGTAGAAGGGTTTTATTACTTGCCTTGGGGCTTTCTAAAAGCGGCCTACGGGCACGATATGTTCAACGTGCATAATGGCGATATCGCTCATTTTAGCTGGAATTATGGCTACGCAATAAATCAATGGGTATTTGATTTTACCCTTAAAACAGATTGGAAAAGCGCCAAAGTCATTCAATACTATTATGGTGTACGGCAAAGCGAAAATGAGTATTGGAGCCAACAATATAAAGCAAGCAGTGGCTGGGACTCTGGAGTTGAATTAACCACACGATATATCATCAATCAACACTGGGACGCATTGTTAGCACTGCGTTACACTATGTTTTCAGATGCAATTAAAAACAGCCCATTAGTTAATGAAAACAACAGTAAAGGTTACTTTATTGGTATGGCTTACAGGTTTTAGGTTTGAGATATTTACCTGCCGTTAACAGCCGGATATACAAATACCTAGTTGTTGGTATTTTTGTATTACTTAGCAGCCCATTTAATTTAAAAGCTGATACTCTAGAACAAGAGGCTCAGCTAAATGCTGCGCCTAATTTTTGTTTAACAGATGATCAATTTAATTACTGTGAAATTGACCTTTTGTTGACATGGAGTTTAGTTAACGAAGAGCTCGTGTGTATTATTTCTGATTATCAAACGATACCGCGTTGGTGCTCGGATGATCCAAGCGTTAAATCTGTCAACTTAACAATAAAAACCGATAAAGATATTCAATTTGTACTTGTCAGTAAAACTACAAACCTCACCCTAGCAGGTGTCAAATTGAAAATAAATAAAGCCTCAAAACAACAAGTAAGAAGGCGTTATCGGAACCCTTGGAGTTTATTTTAATGACCGCGCCACAAACGACACATAGAGTATTATTAGTTGAAGATGATATTAGATTAGCCAATTTAGTGGTTGATTATTTAAAGTCGCATGACATGCATGTTGAAGTTGAACGTAGAGGAGATACTGTATTAACTCGCTTAATCAGCTATAAGCCAGACATTATTCTGCTCGATATTATGTTACCTGGATTAGATGGTTTAAGCCTCTGCGAAAAATTACCTGATTACTTCTCAGGCCCTATTCTACTAATGAGTGCTTTAGGTACCAATGAAGACCAAATTAAAGGCTTAGAGTTAGGTGCTGACGATTACGTTGTAAAACCCGTCGACCCAGCCTTGCTAGTAGCTCGAATTAACAATCTGTTACGTCGCCAAGCTCAACCGCATCAAACTGAATCTCATTGCTTAACTTTCGGTAAACTGAGTATTGACCCACATACTCAAGCCATTCGTTTAGGCAATACCGAAGTCGACCTGACGAGCCATGAATTTGAGTTATTATGGTTGCTGGCATCACAAGCAGGTCAAGTATTGAGTCGTCAGTATATTTATCAATATTTACTGAATATTGATTTTGATGGCAAAGATAGAAAAATCGACGTTCGTATATCTAGACTGCGCAAAAAGCTTGGAGACAGTATAGAAACCCCGTTCAGAATCAAAACCGTTTGGGGACAAGGTTACTTATTCGCGCCTGAAGCGTGGAATAACTAAGCCTTCTAGCCATATGAAACGTCTATTCATCAGTCTATACCTGTTACTTAGCCTAAGCTTTTTAGGTATAGGCTGGACATTAGATAGTTTATGGCAAACTCACATTGAAGATAATGTCGACGTAAATGCACCGCTCATTGCGTTGGCACTTATCTTAGCTGAACATCCCGAAGATGAGCGTCAAGCTATTCTGGATAAGATCAGCAAAGATCATGATTTCCCCATTAAGTTATTACAAAAAAATCAAATTGCATTACAAGGTAATGTCGCACTTGAGCACAATAATGTACTGACCACAGTAACCGATGATGAACATCAATCACAATTCATTGCTGTAGGTAATCAAGTACTTATAGCTGGCCCATTTGATATTGATCCTAGAGGGAAAATTAGAGGAATCTTTACTATTATCTTCTATTTCTCATTAGCATTGGTCGCACTTGTTTGGGTTTGGCCACTTTCGAAAGATTTAAATATTTTAAAAATTGCCACTAAAAAGTTTGGTCAAGCCAATTGGAATACACGTATTGACCTTCCCGCCAGTTCTCAAGTTTACCCTTTAGCAGAAACCTTCAATGATATGGCGCACCATATCAGTAGCTTAATTGATAATCAGAAGCACCTGACTAATGCTGTATCTCATGAGATAAGAACTCCGCTGGCCAGACTAAAGTTTGCCCTTGCACTACTTCCGCAATATTGCCAGCCTCAAAGTGATGTTGATAAGCGTAATGATTTTTTACAAGAAATGAATACTGATATTCAGGAAATGGAAACGTTACTCAAAGAGCTATTAACCTATGCCAGCTTAGAAACTACTCAAGTGGAGCCGGTATTAGAAAAATGCGATCTCATCGGCATCAGCCAGCAGCTCATACTCCGGCTAGAAGGGTTAAGTCAACATCCGATAACCTTAAATTATACTCAAGGGTTTGAGCAAATATTTATTAAAGGCGAGAATTCTTTTGTTGAGCGAGCCATTCAGAACCTTATTATTAACGCCCAACGATTTGCCAAACATGCCATTACAATCGACATCGATTATGGACAGGATAATATTCAACTAATTGTCAGTAATGACGGTCCCATGGTGGCATTAGAAGATCAACCACATTTATTTGAAGCGTTTTATCGAAGTCAGTCTAAAAAGCAGGGCAATAAAGGACACGGTTTGGGCTTGGCCATTATTAAACGAATTATGCACCGGCATAAAGGCAGTGTGAAACTTGAAAGTACCCCTAAAAAAACCCAATTTATCTTAACCTGGCCAACGCCTAAATAAGCAAAGCTCCCTTCTAGGCAATCAACTTAGTCATCTGCTTTGGGCGTTGAAGAGGCTTGAGGGGTTTCTCCATCATCCGCAAAATCTAATTGAATATTAACACTTGATTGCAAAGCTTGGCGCTGCTGCATACTCGCTTTATATAAAGCATACTGCTTACGTTTACGGCGCTGTTTACATAAGCGGTTAATATCTTGCTTCTGCAAATCGGTATAACTCATCCAATTAAACCGTTCATCGCGACTACGAAAGCAGCCCAAGCAATATCCTTTGGCGTCTGATTGACACACACCAATACAAGGGCTTGGTACTGAAAAAAAGCTTAATTGTTCCATTGTTAAGGCACATTATAAAAAATGACGATATAGTTAAGGTTATACTAATTGCAGCAAAATTGTACACTTTTGGAGCATCTGCTTATGTTCGCTAGTCACTACCACCAAAAAGGCACTATTCCTAAGCTTTTAAAAAATATCTATATTCCGTTCATGTTGGTCTTACTGGGGTGTCAAAGTACCCCGAAACAAGACTATGACGTAGGCTATGATTTTAGCCAGCTTAAAAGCTTCACCATTGTAGATACTCATGATGCTGAAGACCCTTTCACATCAGACCGAGTAAAATTAGATATTAGCAATGCTTTGCAGGCTCAAGGGTTCGAACAAAAAGCCAATGAAGGAGATTTTTCAGTTAACTTTGCCTTAAAAACAGAAGACAAACCTCAAGATTCAGGCCTTTCAATCGGTTTAGGCACAGGTTCATGGGGTAAGCATGGAGGAGTTGGTGTTGGTACCAGTGTAGGGGTTCCTGTCGGTAGCAACGATGAAAAACTGCAAACGATTCAAATTGATATTATCGACCCAACTGAGAATAGACTCATTTGGCGTGGAACGGACCAATATGAATTTCAACAAGGTGGCGAGAAAAAAGCGACTAAAACCACTGAAACGGTCATTAAAATTTTAGCGCAATTCCCGCCCCAAAAGAGCAATTAACTACAAGAGCAATTAACTACAAGACCTACATGATAAATAATGAATCCACCATACAAACAGCTTGTATGGTGGATATTAAAACTCAGTCGCCACAAGTTAGTGGCCTTCACCAAACAAGTAATTCAACCAACCTTGCATGCGTAATAAGACTTTACGCATAATCGCAACATGGCTGAAGTGCTCAGTATAAATCGCTGCTTGCCCCGCAACACCAGCAGGTAGTTGAGCGAGTAACTCATGGTCTTCCACATCAATTAGCACGAGTACTCGCCCACGTTGAAACAACTTGTTAGATGACTGTAAGTTGCCGCTAAACTGAATCTCACCCTCAGCCATAGCCGGCAAATTTTTAGCCACTTTACCTTTAAATACGACCCCAGGTATGGCATCAACAATCACTTCAGCTTCATCGCCTTCTTTTAACCTCAACAATGAATTTTGCCAAAATGCCCCCGCCACAAATCGTTCTTCGTCAGGAATAAAAGTCAGTGCAGGGCGTAAAGGTAGTGGCACCGCCATCACCCCTTATCTAAGCGCCAACTGCGTTACCACGCCATCGGTAGGAGCTCGCACAATTGTTTGATCTAAATCGTATTGCGCTTTGCAAGCTCAGCTTGCAAGCCAGCAACTTTAGTATTCACGCCATCAATATTTGACTCATAAGCTAACCGATTTCTTAGCTCTTCAGCTTTAGCGGCATCCAGTTGAGCAACTGAGGCAAAATAAAGTTGACGACGATTATCCAGCTCAAGCTCAGTGAAGGGTGAGTTCTGACCGCCATCTCGGTGCCCTTTTTGATATCTTTTATATGCCGATTCAGTCCGTATTACATTCGCTTCTGCTTGCTTATAATTTGCATGAGCGGTTTCATAAGCAGCTTGTAATTGGGGGACTTGTTGCTCAGCCTCTTTTAATGCTGCCAGTTTTTGCTGAACCACAGCCTCATAAGGGACAGGATCAATCTTAAATAATACATCCCCTTTTTTAACCGGCATATTGGCTTTAACATTAACCTCTGTTACTAACCCTTTAACCGCTGGAGTTATCGGTATTGTGACAAAATATTCACGCGCAAATTTGGTATAAGGATGGTTATAATTCATCAGCAGCAGTAATGTGCTAATCAAGGCAATACCACCAAGTATGGCTGTAGGTACGGTCCACTTGTTTAAAGGTATTTTAAATATTTTAAAAATGGCAATACATAAAGCTGAATAGGTCAGGATAAGCAATAAATCCATTAGTTACTCTCCTTCTTCTCATCAGTATTGGCAGGCAATGACTCGACAATCGTTGAAGCTCCTGCGTCAGTCGATTGTTTAGCATCTAGCTCATTGACCCGTTGGTTTAATTCAGTAACCTGCTGTATAAGCTCCTTCACTTCTCCTTCAAGAATCAATTCTCGCTTACGGCTATCTGAGAACCCCACCCTCTATCTTCACGATACAAGGTTGCCCAAATCCACAAAAATGGCCAAAGCACGTGTAAAGTAAACAAGCTCACCCAACCGGCAATATGTAACGCGTCTTGTTGGGGGTGGTTACGATGCTTAGCGATTTCATAAGGAATATCATGTATGGCGATAATGCCGTAAAACAGAAATATCACCACAAAAAATATTATCCCTAACGCAAAATAATCTAAAAACATAGGCACTCTCCAGCACATAATAAATACTATGGCAAAGCGTACACCATTAACAACAATGCAACATAGGGTTTATGATTTAAAACTGACATTCCAATCACTTGACGTTAAAGCAGTGATCTAACAGCTATAATTTTCTCGTGCTAGATCACATTTTATTTGCCACTAATAGCCAGAGCATATTCACTAGAGGTAAACTGTTCTGAAAATAAAACACTCATAAGGTTTGTAATGAGCACATCTTCACTAGAAACACTCGGTACCCCGAATTGCCCTGATGCCGTAAAAGCGATGCTGCTTGGTTGCGGAGAGTTAGGTAAAGAAGTCGCAATTGAACTACAACGATTTGGCATTGAAGTCATTGGGGTGGATAGATACCCGAATGCGCCAGCCATGCAAATAGCCCATCGTAGCCATGTCATCAATATGCTTGATTCAGCTCAATTAACTCAGTTAATTGAATCTGAGAAACCAGATATTGTCATTCCGGAGTTAGAAGCCATTGCTACAGACGTATTAGTCACTCTAGAAGATAAAGGCTTAAATGTCGTGCCTTGTGCTATGGCCACTAAATTGACCATGGACCGAGAAGGGATTCGTCGGTTAGCCGCTGAAACCTTAGCCCTACCAACGTCACCTTACTTTTTTTGCGATACCTTTGATGAGCTCAAACTTGCCGTTGAACAAATTCAATACCCTTGTGTAGTCAAACCGGTAATGAGCTCTTCTGGTAAAGGGCAAAGTGTTTTAAGAAACGCAGAGGATCTTCAACCTGCTTGGGAATATGCCCAAGAAGGTGGACGCGCAGGTAATGGACGCGTAATCATTGAAGGCTTTGTAAATTTTGATTATGAAATTACCTTGCTAACCATTCATGCAGTTGATGGTATTCACTTTTGTGATCCTATTGGACATCGACAAGAAGATGGCGACTACCGTGAATCTTGGCAGCCTCAAGCCATGCCAGACCATGTGTTAGAAAAAGCACAAATAGTGGCTATGAAAGCGGTTAAAGCGCTTGGTGGCTACGGATTATTTGGCGTTGAGTTATTTATTAAAGGCGATGAAGTGTACTTTTCGGAAGTTTCGCCACGCCCACATGATACCGGCTTAGTGACCTTGATCAGCCAAAATCTGTCTGAGTTTGCCCTACATGTTCGCGCTATTCTTGGGCTACCTATCGGCAAAATTGAACAATATGGCCCATCGGCTTCAGCAGTGATTCTAGCCGAAGGAAAATCTGAAAATATTCGTTACCAAGGCTTAGGCAAAGCATTAAGCTTTGAAGATACTCAACTAAGAATTTTCGGCAAAGGTGACATTAATGGTCGCCGCCGCTTGGGGGTGGCGCTCGCCAAAGACAGCACCATTGAGCAATCTGTTGAAAAAGCGAAACAATGCGCGGCTGAAATAAAAGTTATCTTTTAAAGCTACCACTTATTAAAAACGGCCATATAGAGTAAATCTATATGGCCGTTTTTTTAGCTTAGTTTTTTGCTTAGTTTTTTGCTTAGTTTGGTATCGTATAACAACCCCATCTGATAGTGCCGATTATCGATGATAATTAGACCCTGTTGACAGGTTTACCCACTATAAATTGCTGACAATTATCTACCGCAATATTCATTAAGTTTTGCCTAGCCTCTTTGGTCGCCCAAGCAATATGCGGAGTAATGGTAATATTTTTAGCGCTTAATAATGGATTGTTTGGGCTCGGTGGCTCAGTCGATAACACATCAACCGCGGCAAAGCCTTTACCGGCGTTAAGCCAATCAGCAAGTGCTTGCTCATTAACCAGCCCGCCTCTAGCAGTATTTATTATCAAGGTATTTTTAGGCAGTTGTGCCAATAGCGGTTGGTCTATTAGCTGTTCTGTTGCAGGGGTGAGTGGGCAGTGCAATGAAACAAAATGAGACTGCGGTAACAAGTCAGTCAATGTACACCATGAGACCCCCTGTGCTAGCTCAGTTTTAGGCGTTGGTGTGTGAACAAGCACATTCATCCCAAAAGACAGCGCAATTTTAGCTACATGCTGGGCAATATCGCCATAACCAATTAAGCCTATGGTTTTACCCTTCAATGACATTAACGGCGCCAGCGTAAAGCAAAAATCACGTTGTTCACTCCAATGACCTTGCTTTACCGCTGAGTCATGTAATGCTACTTGCTGAGTGTGAGATAAAATATGCGCAAATACCATTTGAGCAACCGCATCAGGGCCATAAGCTGGAATATTAGTGACAACTATGCCGTGTTGCTTAGCATATTCAACATCAACCACATTAGTGCCTGTCGCTAACACGCCAATATATTTAACATTAGGCAACTGCTTTAATGTGTGCGCCGAAAGCACGGTTTTATTGGTTAGCACAATATCGGCCTTATTAGCACGTGCAACTACATCGTGTTGTTCAGTATGATCATAAACCACACACTGAGCTAATTGCTCAAAACCTTGCCAAGATAAATCACCAGGGTTTAAGGTAAAGCCATCTAATACCACTATATTCATTGTTTTCCTTGCCGCCACTTTCAATTATGGATAACGGCATTACTCTGGTTAAAAAGAAACTTCAAAGCCAATATTCGCTTGGCCTTGCCACATTAAATCACCTTGAATTTTAAACACGCAACTGGCCTCATTACAAAAAAGCCCACCATTTGAATCCATAAACGTCGCATAGCCTCTCACATCCGCAAAAACACTCAAGTTGGACATTAACTCATAGGCCACGCCAGCACCAACGCCCATTGAAAAATGGGTTTCATTAGAATATAAACCGTTGGGACGGATATGCGTCACCCCTGCACTGGCCGTGATGTAAGGCTTTAACTGACCACTAGGAAAATACAATGTTCCACCAAGATGCAAATAATTAACGTCCAGCTCAGCGATAACATCGGTCGATAGAGCTTTGTTACGCAAATCAGTCGTTTGACGGCTATAAAGTAAATGAACATTGCCGGGGTCGTTAGTTTTCATACCTAGCATCAAGCCAAAATTTTCACTTTCACTGATATTAAGACGACTATAACTGTCTTCACTTTCATCATTTGAAATCTCTAAACCGTTGCCACCAAAACTATAGCCCGCAAAAGGCGCAATATAGATTTCAGCTTTCGCTATTGATGCTGAAAAAATTGACGTGGCCAGTATTGAGCAAGTCAGTAAAGTTGAAATATGAGTAACTGTCATTTTATAAATTCCTCTAACGATTATTATTGTTCCATCAATACAGTAATTCAGTGCTAACGCATGTTTCTTTGGTTTTTTATACTTTCATAAGCCGCTTGGATATCTTGCGCTTTTGTCTTCGCTAGAGACATCATCTCTTCAGGTAATCCTTTAGCGACTAATTTATCGGGATGGTGCTCATTCATCAATTTTCGATAAGCCCGTTTGACTTGTTGGTCAGTCGCTTCAACGCTAACCCCTAATAACATGTAGGCATCATCAATCGACATTTTACTGCCTTGAGCAGATTGATGATGAGCAAACTCCGCCTGCCAACGTGCCAATAAATCTTTTAGTACCGCAGATAACCCCAGTTCTTTGGCTATCACGGTTAAAACTTGTTGCTCTTTAACGTGTAATTCGCCGTCTGATAAAGCCGTTTGAATTTGAATCTCTAAAAACATTTGCAACAGTTCATGCCGACTGTGGGTGACATTTTTAAAGTCAGCGAGTTGTTGCTGTAAGTTAAAGTCAGCTTGACGGCCAGAACGAAATGCAGCTTGGGCATCTTGTCGAATTTGACCACTGAGTTGCATTTTATCCATTAACAAGGTGGCGATATGAATATCGGCTTCGGTCACACGTCCAGAAGCTTTAGCAACATGTCCCATCACAGCAAATGTGGTATTTAAAAATATTGCCTGACGCTTTCCTGCCTGCTGAATTAAGCTAGAGAATCGTTGTTTCTTATCGTATAAATGACCTAAATAAAGGCCAAATAAGCCACCAAAAATTTTACCGAACATAAATCCGATAATAAAACCAAAAACCTTACCCCAAATTCGCATTGGCTGTGTTCTCTATAAAATATGTCGTTATGACTTTGATGTTTGACTTAACAGTCGATGATTAAGCATTTTTAAACGTTCAATAGTACCAACATCACACCAAAAATGGGTAAAGTGACAACCAAAAGTTTGCGCTTGTACAATAGATTGACGCAATAAAGGCCCTAAAGGTTGTGAGCCTTGCGGTAAATCAGCAAACATCTTCGGACTAAATATACCCATGCCGCTATAAGTAAAACAAGGCTGACCATTCAGTGACAAATCACCCGCGTGTTTAGTACTCCCTTTAGAGGCAAATGCGAAATCCCCCTTTAGGTTGTGTTCTGGGTTATCCACTAACCAAATAAAACCATCCAGATTTTCAGTTTCTACGGTGGTTAAAGCGGAAAACACATCTGGCAATTGATCGATATAAATATCGCCGTTCAATAATAAAAATGGTTCATCACCTAACAATGGAAGTGCTTTTTTTATTCCACCTGCCGTTTCTAAGGCCTCGTTTTCTTGACTGTAGTGAATCTCAATCCCCCAACGTTCACCATTGCCTAACTGTTCAGGTAACATATGTCCTAGCCAAGCTTGGTTGATTACCACTTCAGTAATACCAATCTTAGCCAGCTTTTCTAGGTGATATTCAATCAGCGGTTTTCCATTAGCATGCACCAAAGGTTTAGGTAAAGTGTCGGTCAATGGACGTAATCGTTCGCCTCGTCCTGCGGCAAGGATCATCGCTTTCATAACAACGTTTCCTTCATCGGCGTATTGGTTAGTACTCGTGGCAAAATGTATTCTGCTAACCACTGACTCAGCGGTGCTAACTCTGAATACTGTGCTGCAATATCAATAATGTACTCTAACGTTAAAGGGATATCAGCCATATAACCGGGTTTGCCATCACGCAGGTTTAATCTCGCAAAGATTCCCGCGGCTTTAATGTGACGTTGTATGCCCATTAAATCAAACCATTGTTGATATCGCTCAAAAGTCACATCGTGTTGAATTAAGCCATGTTGTTTGGCTAAATCAAAATGAAACCTTATCAGAGGATTTATGACTGAATCAGGCCACCGAATATAACAATCGCGTAATAAAGACACCGCATCATAAGTAACAGGCCCAATTACTGCATCTTGGAAGTCAATCACTGCAAGTGGCGCTGACGACTCACCTTTACTGCTTAACAGTAGGTTTCGGCTATGAAAGTCTCGGTGCATGCCAACTTTGGGTTGCTCAGCGACATTAGCTGTTAATATGTTAAAGCTGTGTGCGAGTAACTGCTGCTCTGTTTCCGACAACGAATAATTTAAATGTTTTCCTAACAGCCACTCGGTGAAAATACCTAGCTCTCGTTTAACAAATTCATCATCAAAATCAGCTAAATAATGTGACTGAGCGTGTTCTTCACCAATCAGTTTAACCTGACTAATAGGCATTAATAATGCTAAAGCCTGTTGATAATATTGGCTTACATTATCAAGAGTTAATACTGACAGTAATTGCGTGTCACCCACATCGGTTTGCAAAACAAATCCGTGTTTATCACAGAATCCGATAATTTCGGGCACCAATAATCCGACTTTTTTATAAGCTTTTGCCATGGTAATAAAAGGCATTATGGGGACTAGCTCAACGGGGGAGTCAGAAACGATAAAACTTTCATTATTATAGGAAAATTTGAAGTATCTACGAAAACTGGCATCACCACAAATTAGTGTGGGAGTAATTTCTTCGGCAAAAAATTGCCTTAACCAAGTGGTTAGTAAAGAAAATCTTAAATCTGATTCGCTCATCTCAATGGCTCTTATGCAAAAATTGCTTTATTATAGCCAGCATAACATTTGGAAACAGCTAAAGAATGGATTGTTTTACAGCTAGCTGGATTTCTTTACCTCTCCAAACTTTCCAGAACAGAATTCAATAATTATTTGACTATAATGCAGATCCGATATTTTCTGGCCTTAAGCCTTTTGCCCCAATGTGTATTTGCACAAACGCCTGATGCAGAAACACCGCTGCCATCAGTGTGTTTGATTGAGCCTCCTGTTTCACGTTCTTTCAATGATCGCGAGAAACTCAGTGGTATTAAAGAATCTGATATTGTCATTATTTCAGATAACTCAAGCGCATCTTTTGAGAATCAAGCTCACTTTAGTGGTGACGTAAGCTTCAGCCAGGGCGCTAGACACATAGCCGCTGATGAAGCAACATTAGATCAAAAAAAGCAGCAATTATCAGCCAATGGCAATCTGATATTTAAAGAAGAGCAATTCACCGTTACCGCTGAAAGCTTGCAAGCACAGATGACCAGCAACAGTGCCACGTTAACCGGCGCAGAATATTGGTTTAATGGCCAACAAGCGCACGGGGATGCCAATAAACTCCAAATCACTTCTGACAATAACCTTATTCTTTCAGGTACTAACTTCACCACTTGCCCTCCGGGGGATGAGTCGTGGTTGTTAGAAGCCGATATGATCAAAATCGACAGTGAAGAAGAATGGGGGGAAATTTGGAATGCTAAACTTAGGGTCGCTGACATTCCAATAATGTATATTCCCTATATGACCATTCCGGTTTCCGAAAAACGAAAATCGGGTTTTTTATTCCCCAGTTTCAGCACTAGTACAACTAACGGTGTGCAACTAAGCGTGCCTTATTATTGGAATATCGCCCCTGAATATGACCTAACCATCACCCCTGACTTTATGTCTTCAAGGGGCTTATTTGCAAAAACGGAGTTCAGATATTTAGCCGGTGAAGAGCAAAATGGCCAGTTAAATGTCGAATATTTAGGTAGCGACAAAAAGTTAACCAACCGTCCAGACCGCTATTTGTTACATTGGAGCCACCAAGGAGCATTAACAGAAAACTGGCGGGTTAGAGCAAACTACACCGATGTTTCTGATAATAATTATTTTAATGACCTGAACTCAGACGTTAACCGCTCAACAGACAACCAATTATCACGAATTGGAGAAGCCAGTTACTTTGAACAAAACTGGGATCTCAACATGCGAGTACAAGACATTAAAGTACTCGGTGAAGATGAAATGCCTTATCAAGTTATGCCACAGCTGAACTTTAACTACCGTCAAAACCGAATATGGGACATGGTTGATTTTAGGTTCAACTCTGAATTAACTAACTTTAGTCATCAAGAAAACGACTATTCAACAGCAACACGTTTACATATGGCACCAAGCTTATCTTTGCCTATTCAAGGTCCTGCGGGAAGCTTCACCAGTGAACTAAAGTTAATGCAAACTCAGTATTGGCAACAAACTGTTGAGTCAGACACTCAATTAGATGACTCAGTAAGCCGAACCATCCCTCAAGTTAGGCTTGCAGGGCAAATTAACTTTGACCGAGATGCCCGTTTTTGGGGTAATAATTATAAGCAGACCTTAGAGCCTCAATTTCAGTATTTGTACGTCGGCTACGAAGACCAATCTGCAATTGGAATTTATGATACCGCTCAATTACAAGAAGATTACTTTGGTTTATTTAGAGACAGACGCTTTTCGGGGCTCGACAGAATTGCAGATGCGAACCAGTTAACCGTAGGTTTTACCACACGTTTTTTAGATGAACAAAATCTTGAGAAATTTAAATTTAGCCTTGGCCAAACCATTTACTTTGAAGAATCTAAAGTATTACTTGAAAATCAATACTTGCAAGAACCCCAAAGTACCTCAGTATTAGCCGCTGAAATAGATGCTCACGTATATGATGACTGGTTCATTAGTGGTTCGGTGCAACATGACACCGAGAATAACGAAAACAAAAAATCGGAAGTGACTTTAGATTTCCGACCTAGTAACGACAAACTGCTTCAATTCAGTTACCGTTATGTCCCTGATTTACTCAATACCAATACCAACGACCGAGTTAATATTTCTCAAGCGGGTGTCAGAACATCTTGGCCAATAAGGGATGACTTATATTTTGTTGGTAATTGGTATTATGACTTAAATGAAGATCGTAGCATTGAGACCTACACAGGTTTTCAATATGAATCTTGCTGCTGGGCAGTTCGTCTAAGTTACCATTACCGCATTAAAACCAATTATGACGATGATCTATCTGAGTCAATTGATGGTCGTGAAGAGTTTGAAAAAGGCGTCTACCTCAACTTTGTTATAAAAGGATTAGGAGGCTCAGGTCCATTAGGCGTTGAAGACATGCTAGACGAAGGTTTATTTAACTACAGAAAACCACTTTACTTAAGGAATTAAGCGGCTTTTATGCTAGCTTATGATAAATTGCTGAACCAAGATTAAAAACTGCAGTCCAATGTCGTGTTAAATTAAAAATACACGTATAAATGACAACAATAGATTTGGGCTCAAAACCCGATATACCAATGATAGTGCCAAGGATTTTTTGGATGAAACACAGTAAGAAACTTTTTTTTGCATTATGTGCATTGGCGATGAGCCAAACCGTGATGTCTGCGCCACAAGAACTAGACCGTGTTGCGGTCCAATTAAATGATGGCATTATTTTAGAAAGCGAAATTAACAATATGGTCGATACTGTATCGGCTAACGCAAAAGCAGCAAACCAAACGTTGCCTTCAGCTGAAGCATTACGTACTCAGGTCATTGAACGTCTAATTTTAACACGACTACAATTGCAAACCGCTGACCGCATAGGCTTATCAATTGGTGATTTACAATTAGATCAAACCATCGCCAACATTGCCAAAGAACAAAATATGACTGTCAGCCAAATGCAGCAGCAGTTAGAGTCTGAAGGTATGAGTTATAGTCAATACCGTGAACAATTACGCGAAGAAATCACCATTGGTGAAATTCAACGAATTCAAGTTCAACGCCGTATTCAAGTATCGCCTCAAGAAATTAGTAGCTTAGTTAAGCTAATTGAAGAACAAGGCTTAAAAAATGTTGAGTTCCAAGTAGGACATATTCTAATTGAATTACCCAGCGATCCGACTAGCGCTCAACTAGAATCATCAAGTCGTCGAGCAGAAGCGGTACTTAAAAGATTAAATGATGGCGCAGACTTTAAAAGCACCGCAATTGCCTCTTCATCTGGCCCCAAAGCGCTAGAAGGAGGTGTTTGGGACTTTATGAACATCAATGAAATGCCAACGCTATTTGCAGAAGTGATTACCAATGCCAAAAAGGGTGATATTTTTGGTCCAATTAAATCTGGTTCAGGTTTCCATATTATCAAAGTAATGGATACTCGAGGCTTACAAACTCAAGAAATTGATGAGGTTAAGTCACGTCATATCTTACTAAAACCTTCGCCAATTTTGTCAGAAGATCGTGCCCAAGCGATGCTATCAAACTTCTTAAAAGATATTAGAAATGGTGATGCTGATTTTGCTAAACTAGCACGTCAATATTCTGAAGACCCAGGTTCTGCCGCTAAAGGTGGAGAGCTTGGTTGGGCTGAACCCAGTTTATATGTCCCCGAGTTTTCCCAGACTCTTGAAAGCTTATCTCCTGGAGAAATAAGCGAGCCATTCCGTACGACTCATGGATGGCATATTGTTCAGTTAGAAGAGCGTCGTAAAACCGATGCAACAGACAAATTTAACAGCAATCGAGCTCACCAATTAATTTTTCGTCGAAAATTTAACGAAGAGTTACAAAACTGGTTAGATGAAATGCGCAGTGATGCCTACATCGAAATATTCGAGCCTGAAAATCTACGAGGCTAATTAATAGCAATGACCAAACGAATCGCGATTACGCCGGGTGAACCGGCAAGTATCGGACCAGACATCGTTATAAAACTAGCTCAGCAGGATTGGCCTGCTGAGTTAGTTGTTTGTGCCGATCCTCAATTAATGCTAGACCGAGCAAAAAAATTAAACCTGCCGCTAACATTAAAAACCTATCAATCGGACCAGCCTGCCCAACCGCAACAAGCAGGCACGTTAACAATTATGCCATTTGACTTAGCAGAGCCTGTTGAATGTGGTGTGTTAAATGAAGCAAATAGTGCTTATGTGGTTGAAACACTTCGCTGTGCTGGCGAAAAAAACATGTCAAAAGAATTTGATGCGGTAGTCACTGGCCCAGTGCATAAAGGCATTATCAATCAAGCGGGTATTCCATTCAGTGGTCATACAGAATACTTTGCTTTGCAGGCTAATTGTCAAGACGTGGTAATGATGCTTGCCACCCCGGGACTTCAAGTTGCACTGATGACAACTCATATCCCATTGGCGTATGTTTCAAAAGCCATCACCCGTGACAGGCTGCACCATATTATTGGCATATTGCATAAAGAGTTAGTCAATAAATTTGGCCTTGGCACACCTAAAATATATGTGTGTGGTCTAAACCCACATGCAGGTGAAGATGGCCATTTAGGGCGTGAAGAAATTGACGTAATGATTCCTGCCCTTAATGAACTTCGTGAACAAGGAATGGACATCGTCGGCCCCTTACCGGCAGATACCTTATTCCAACCAAAATATTTAGAACAAGCAGATGTCGTTTTGGCCATGTACCATGATCAAGGCTTACCTGTGTTAAAATCCATTGGCTTTGGTCGGTCAGTGAATATCACCTTAGGCTTACCTTACATCCGAACTTCTGTTGACCACGGCACCGCACTCGAACTTGCAGGCACCGGTGAAGCAGACAGTGGCAGTTTATTCTGCGCACTGAATAAAGCCATAGAAATGATCGACAAGAGTAAATAAATTATCTCATGAGTAATAAAGTACATTTAGGTCACACGGCCAGAAAAAGATTTGGACAAAACTTCTTAACGGATGAAGGAGTGATCAGCAGCATTGTCGGTGCTATTTCACCAGACAACGACCATGTTATGGTTGAAATTGGCCCAGGACTAGGCGCGCTAACCGAACCGGTTGCTGATTCAATTGACAATTTAACCGTTGTTGAACTTGACCGAGACTTGGTTGAACGTTTACAAGTCCACCCAGTATTAAAAGACAAGCTCACCATTCATCAAGGTGATGCGTTGCAGTTCGACTTTTCGAAACTGCAGCAAGATGGCAAAAAAATGAAAGTGTTTGGTAACTTACCTTACAACATTTCAACTCCACTGATGTTTCATTTATTTGAGTTTGCTCAACATATTGAAACCATGCACTTTATGTTGCAAAAAGAAGTGGTATTACGCTTATCAGCAAGCCCAGGCAGCAAAGCCTATGGACGTTTAACGGTTATGGCACAATATTTTTGCCAAGTCGTGCCAGTTTTAGAAGTGCCACCACAATGCTTTACTCCGCCGCCAAAGGTTGACTCAGCCGTAGTGAGATTACTGCCCTATGATGACAAACCTTGGCCGTGTAAAGATGTTAATGTGCTGCGTCACTTATGTACCACCGCTTTTAATATGCGTCGAAAAACACTACGCAATAACTTAAAAGGGATGTTAGATGACAGTGACTTTGAATCATTAAACATTGACTCAACCCTCAGACCAGAGCAAATCTCTGTTGAGCAATACGTTGCAATGGCAAACCTATATATTGATAAAACAGCAAATAGTTAACCTTACTACCCATAAAGGGCATATTCATTGAATGTGCCCTTTTGCTTATGGACGAGAAACCCCAAATATGAGTACCACACCTTCCCCTGTAAAAATAAAAGTTGAAACAGAGTATTTAGAACAACAATCAGATGCCTCTGATAACAAATATTTGTTTACCTACACCATTACCATCATAAATGTTGGCGACCAAGCTGTTACCCTTAAAGATCGTCACTGGATAATTACCAACTCTAACGGTGAAAAAAGTGAAGTAAAAGGGCCTGGTGTTGTTGGAGAAACGCCCACTATTGCCCCGAATACTGCCTACCAGTATTCCAGTGGCACAGTATTAGAAACGCCACTAGGGTTTATGCAAGGCTCGTATGGAATGGAATACAGCAATGGCAAGTCATTTGCCGCCCCTATTGAACCATTCCGATTAGCCGTTCCAGGAATTTTACAATAACTCTATGGCCAATTATTTTGTCGGTGATATCCAAGGCTGTTTTGATGAACTTGAACGGCTACTTGAAAAAGTAGACTTTAACCCTTCTAAAGATAATCTATGGGCAGTGGGAGACTTAGTCGCTCGTGGAACAAAGTCATTAGAAACCTTACGTTATTTTGAGTCGTTAGGTGACAGTGCTAAGGTTGTTTTAGGAAATCATGATCTTCATCTGATGGCCGTTAGTGGTAAGCTCAAAAAAGCGAACCCTAGTGATAACTTATCCGCACTGCTTGCAGCCCCCGACTGCGGTAAGTTAATTGATTGGCTAAGGCTGCAACCATTAGCTCGCTACTTGCCTGAACATAAGCTGATTATGACTCATGCGGGAGTGCATCCAAAGTGGGATTTAGCTACATTACAAACTGAATCAAACTACGTCAGTGAACAGCTACAACAAGCAGATTACTTAAATACGTTAATTGCGCAAATGTACCAAAATACCCCCGATGAATGGCAGCCAGAACGACAGGGTATAGCGCGGGCAATATTTTGTATTAATGCCTTAACCCGTATGCGCTATTTGACATCCGATACTCGTTTAGAATTTGCCTGTAAACTCCCACCAAAAGATAACCCACACCAGCATATTTCACCGTGGTTTAATTTCAAATTACAGCTGGCTAGCCCCTATCAGATTGTGTTTGGCCATTGGGCGGCATTGATGGGACAAACGGGCCAACCACGCATACATGCACTTGATACCGGCTGCTGCTGGGGAGAACATTTAACGTTATGGCATTTGGAAAATAATCAGAAAATTATCCAAAAAAAGTTAAATTAAGGTTAAACTTTACAGACAATTAGCCGATACTTAACTATTGCATTTAGCATTACCTGAATACCCTACCCTGCTTAATGGGATAAAATAATAAAAGGTTGGAGTAACATATGAAAATAAACGTAGCTACTAGGGTAATCGGTGGTTTCACAGCGGTTACCTTATTGCTCATCATACTTGGTATTGTGACCTTAATCGGTAATAGCAGCATCAAAGATGGCACCCAAACCCTACAACAAATCAGCTTGCCAGCTCTGGAATCAACTAACCGATTAAGTGAAAACTTAAGCAGCCAACAAATTGAATCATTACAAGCTTTTTACAGCGACCACTCTTCAAAAATTCCTGTTATAGAAAAACAACTGCTCAAGGAAAATAGCAAGTTTCAAACTGAGTTAGACCTTCTTTCAAGCATTATTTCTAACCAAGGTGAACTGACTCAACCATTATCAGAGTTAAAGTCTGCCTATAAAGGCTATCAAGACAGCGCTAACCTCATGTTAGCCGAAAAATCCCAAGCATTATCTACTCAAGAGAAGCTATTGGGATTACGTGACGATTTCGAGAATGCTGCAGATGATGCTTCATCAATCTTACTCGACGTTATTGACCTAGAAATGAGTGATGACGACACAGAAAAAAGCTTAGCGGCTTCAGCCAGTACCGTCGACAATACCTTTATTAATCTTATCACCACTATTTTTGATTTAATTGCTACCACTGACAAATCTAAATACTCAATCATTACCAAAGAATTGGATTACATGGTAAGTGAGTCTAAGGGAAAACTGAGCCACATAAGCCTACAAGGCCAAGGGGTTTTAGACAGTGATATTTTGACTGATCTGGCAGATGAAACAGAAAAAGTATTTGAACTATTAAGTGGTCCGAACTCGATTATTGCTTTAAAAGGCCGCCAGTTAGATCACGCAGAAAAAGCCGCTAAACAATTACTTGTAACCAAAAACAAAGCCAAAACAGCTAACGCCACCATGAGTAGCCTAGCTTCTGCCATTGACAGGTTTACTGACGACATTAGCTCGCAAGCAATTGAAGTTATTGACTCAGCAGCCATTAAAACCATGATAGTGGTAGTTATAGCCATTTTGGTCGCCATAGTCGTCAGTATTGCAGTGGTTAACCCGTTAAAGCGTTCTTTAAATCAAGTAAACCAAGCTCTAAACGTTTTAGCATCAGGTGATTTAACCCATAAACTTGATGACTCAGGACACGACGAGTTTGCTCAACTTTCAAAGAACTGTAACCGCCTAGTGGATAGTTTAAGAAACTTAATCACCGGCATTTTAGACCGTTCGAACCAATTAGCTGCTGCGGCAGAGCAAACTTCAGCCATTACATCGCAAACCACGATTGGTATTCAAGAACAAAAAAGCCAAGTAGACCAAGTTGCAACAGCAACCACAGAACTTAGCTCAAGTGCACAACAAGTATCTATGAGTGCAGATCAAGCCCTTGACCAAATCAAGCAAGCCGATGCTGAAACTCAACATATGCGTACCTTAGCCGATGAAAGCAAACTCACTATTCAAGCCTTAGCTGAAGAAGTCTCTAAAGCAGGTATTGTGATCAACAAGCTACACACAGACAGTGCCTCAATTGGTTCGATTCTTGACGTAATTCGTGGTATTGCCGAGCAAACAAACTTACTGGCGTTAAATGCTGCAATTGAAGCTGCAAGGGCGGGCGAACAAGGCCGTGGCTTTGCGGTAGTGGCAGATGAGGTAAGAAGCTTAGCCTCACGCACCCAAGATTCGACACAAGAGATCCAACAAATGATTGAGGTGTTACAGCAAGGTGCCCAAGAAGCGGTAGCGGTTATGGAACTAGGCCGTTCACAAGCCAATAGCTGTGTTGATAAGAATGAGCAAGCCAACTTAGCGCTTGAAACCATTATTAAGTCTGTTCATGAGGCTTATGATTCAGGTACTCATATTGCGCATGCAGCACAAGAGCAGAACTTAGTGAGTCAACAGGTTTCAGAAAAGCTCGAGCATATTGCACAGATTTCTGAAGAGACAGCCTCAGGCGCTGATCAAACAGCAGAATCGAGTCATCAAGTGGCAATACTTGCTGAAGAGCTGCAAGCGTCTGTGGGTGAGTTTAAAGTGTAATCCTCATCCCCAAATGTTTATTGTTAATAAAAAGGCCGTTAAGGCCTTTTTTATTACCTTGAATTTTTCAACACGATCTTTTCTAGCCTTGGCTTAGCCAGAAGCCATTTCCTGCTGAATTTCCTCAAGTGGATGTAACCGTCTATACTGATGAAGCCGACAAGTACTGCGGCTGTTACCAACATCCACTATATCCAATGGGGCACAGTTAGAGTGAAACACTGTCCCCCGTAGACTATTCGGCCAAAACATGTTTGCCATCAATGTGAATAGCATGACATTGAGGTTGCAATATAAGCAGTGCTAATACCAAGGTCGCCCATCCACAAAAACATCACTACACCGAATTTACTCAGCCATATCATTATCTGTAAATATCAGTTTGGACAGCTTTTATATGTACTAGAACAGACCGTGAATTTGATGCTGACTATTCTCTGTCTCAAACACCTTTGAGTAGGAGATCATTAACATTGTTAGTAAGCTATTTTGATGAGAGTTTATGTATATCTTCAGTCGAGTGGGGATAATGGGGTCAGAGTTAATTTAATCAGTAGAGATACTTTTCTTCTAAGTTACTTATTATCGGATCAATGTTCTAAAACATTTTTGTCCAAAAATGCTTGAAAACAAGGCAAGTGTTTTCCGTAAACCGTGATTCTACAATCAAAAATCTAACGCCTGTTATCAAATATTATAACAAGCTAGGCTGAACAGTTATTTATTACGATTGATATGAATTTAACACAAAAAAATACCGACTAATAAGTCGGTATTTTAAGATACTCAATGCTCTAAAGAACATTAACCACCAATACGATCTTTGATTGCAGCAGTTATAGCACTTGAACCATGACCATTTTCATTAGCCCAATCTAATATCGTTTGACCATCAGCTTCTGGTACTTGTAAATCATCTGCGCCTAAACGTTTAGCAATATATTCGCCAACATCGTTTGCATTTGAGTTGTAGGCAGTACGCAATAAACTGCTGCCATCACAACTCACACCCGTATAAATATTACGTAGCTTTACACGAGATTCTTTAAGCTTTTTACGCAAACGGTTTTTATCATCAGATTTTACATAATCACAAATATTTGCAACTAATTGATCTGTGTTCGCTACTGCAGGGGCAGATACAAAAGATGCTGCAATCAGGGCGGCTAAGGCCACCGGAATTAAACGCATCTGACACTCCTTTAACTAATTGTTTTTATCTAAATATTTTCATACATTGTGAAAATATTGATTTAGGGTAACTCAAGTGTCAGTTTACCGTTTTTAGCAAAAGTGTTAAAGCTATATTGCAAACCATCTTCATTTGTTGCAGAAATGGTATCTTTTAATATCCAAGATCCGTCATTCCACTCAGGAAAATAGGTATCACCGTCAACATCCAAATCAATATGAGTCAGGTATAATACGTCTGCTTTGGGTAGCAGTTGCGCATAAAGTTGCCCGCCACCTATGACAACGAGCTCCTCGCACTCTCCTGCAGCTTCAACGGCTAGTTCAAAATTAGCAACACAAGTCACACCTTCTGGACTGTAATCAGTTTGGCGAGTAATGACAATATTATGACGCCCAGGTAAAGGACGACCAATTGACTCAAAAGTTTTACGCCCCATTACCACAGGCTTAGATAATGTCATCGCCTTAAAGTGTTTTAAATCTTCAGGTAAATGCCAAGGCATTTGGTTGTCTTTACCGATAACTCGATTATTTGCCATAGCGGCAATCATTGCGATACGCATACATATCCTTATTTAAATAATAGGGCGATTTCGATAATACAATAAACTCGGTAACGCTAACCCGACAGCTAGTGCTCCCAAAATAAATACTGTTTTCAAACCATTGATAATCACTTGCGCCGTTAACTCTGGGCTAACCTCACTATGGGCAGTTAATTGAATAAGCGCAATAACAGTATTAAATGCATAAGTGCCTGGAACCATAGGAATAATTGCAGCAACGGCATACATCAATGGTGGGGCTAAATGACGTTTAGCAAACTGAATGGTGATAATGCCCACTAATGCTGCTGCCGCAAAGGTGGCCCATTCTATTGGCATATCAAAATGCATTAACAAGGTTCTTGCACTGTGCCCTAATGCTCCGGCTAAGGCGCAATAACCAAGGTAACGACGAGGTACATTAAATAAAATAGCGAAACCAAAAGCAGGAATGGCAGAAAAAAAGGCGTCATGCAGCAAATTGACTATTAACGCTAGCATTAGAAGATGCCCCCTAATTGCATGGCAATAGTGATACCAATAACAGATGCTAAGGTTAACAGGCTTGCATTTCCCCAGCGGGATATGCCGACATTAATGTGCCCTTTCACCATATCTGAAATCGCATTGATCAACGGAAAACCTGGCACAAGCATCAATACACTGGCTGCTAATGCAACTTGAGGAGTTTCACTGATAGGGTAGACATAACCTATCTGCGCCACCGCGTTTGTCACAAAGGCGGTAATGGCAAAGTTAATCAATAAGTTGTAATGGCGTTTGGCAAAAAATAATCTCACCGTCATACCAATAGATGAAGCTATAAAAGTGATTAAACAGGCCATGATGTCACCACCAAATAAGTGGCAAAAGCTGGCGCAAGATAAGGCAACTACGGGAACAACAACTTTGGCAGGATAAGTTCTCGGTTCAATACGAGCCAAGCGACGTCTAACTTCGTTGGGGCCATACAAGCCCTTTTCCGTTAACACACATAAACGCTGTAACTCACAAACCACCATCATATTAATACCATGAGCACGAATACGACGGGTTGTGGTAATGCATCGACCATGCACTAAACTAGTTAACACTAATGCATTGGAAGAGATAGATAGTTCTACACTAGCAAGCCCTAAAGCCTTGCCTAGGCGCTGACTGAGCTCTTCAACTAAGTCAGAGTCTGCGCCATAGGCAAGCAATAATTGGGCACTACGAACAACTAAACGGGTAATATCATTTTGGTTGTCTGCGTACACAGTAATCCTTTATAAACTAACGCTGATAGATAACTTCTACGTCGTAATCATCGTCGTCAAAATCATCATCATCTAAATCGTCACTATCATCATAATCTTCATTAAGATTATCGTCTTTACCTTGATGATAATTATCCCACTTAAACTCGACTTCTTTATTCGCATCTTGTTCAGCATCAGCTGTAGGCATAGCATCAATGAAATCAAGTAGTTTGACACTTAATTCTTGAGTACCTTGGCGGTTATAAGCAGACATGGTGAACACTTCACCTTCCCAGCCTAATTCGCTGACAATATGAGCCACTTTCTCTTCAACTTCTTCTTCAAGTAATAAGTCGACTTTATTGAACACCATCCAGCGTGGTTTTTCAGCCAGTTTTGGAGAATACTTTTCAAGTTCAGCCACAATTGCTCTAGCCGATTCAACAGGGCAACTACCATCAATAGGATCAATATCGATAATATGCAACAATGCACGACAACGTTCTAAATGCTTTAAGAATCGAATACCTAAACCAGCACCGTCTGCCGCACCTTCAATTAACCCAGGAATATCAGCAATAACAAAGCTTTGTCCCGGACGAGGGTTAACCACACCTAAGTTAGGCACTAAGGTGGTAAATGGGTAATCGGCCACTTTAGGTGTTGCACGAGAAACCGCGCGGATAAAGGTAGACTTACCCGCATTAGGTAAACCAAGTAAACCGACGTCAGCTAATAGCATTAGCTCTAGTTTTAGAGCGCGAACTTCACCAGGAGTACCCAAGGTTTTCTGGCGTGGGGCTCGGTTAGTACTGCTTTTAAAGCGCGTATTACCTAAACCGTGGAAACCGCCTTTGGCAACCAGAAGCTTTTGGCCATGGGTAGTTAAATCCCCTAGCGCTTCTTCTGTTTCAATATCAATTGCGCGAGTCCCTACAGGCACTTGTAACACTAAGTCTTTACCTGCGTGTCCAGTACAATCACGCCCACGTCCATTTGAGCCACGTTCAGCCATATGAAAACGAGTGAAACGGTAATCAATAAGGGTGTTTAAGTTTTCGTTAGCTTGAAGATAAACACTTCCACCGTCGCCACCATCACCACCATCAGGTCCACCATCTGGCACATACTTTTCACGACGGAAACTAACACAACCACTACCACCATCACCGGCTTCTACACGGATATTGGCTTCATCAACAAACTTCATACTGACTCCTAACACTCTAACCATCAAGCATAATAGACATATTATGTTGTGAGCATGGCGCTAATTATAACCCTAAAATCAATAAAGATCAGGGAGCAGAAAAGCGCTGTGTATAGTCAATACAATTCACGCTTGCTGCAAAAAACTTATGTAATATCAGCGAGGGCTAATATCAAAAAACACAAAAGCCCTACCGGTAGGCAGGGCTTTCGATTCTAGCTTAGTTAAAGAATTAAGCTTCGATGCTAATAAACTTACGGTTATTAGGACCTTTAACTTCAAACTTAACTTTGCCGTCAGTTAGTGCAAATAAAGTATGGTCACGACCAATACCTACGTTTACACCAGCGTGGAATTTAGTACCACGTTGACGAACAATAATGTTACCAGCTAGAACTGATTCACCGCCAAAGCGCTTAACACCAAGACGTTTACTTTCTGAATCGCGGCCGTTACGAGTAGAACCGCCAGCTTTTTTATGTGCCATGAGTTAGACTCCTAAATTATGCGCTAATCGCAGTGATTTTAACTTCAGTGAACCACTGACGGTGGCCCATTTTCTTTTCGTGATGCTTACGACGATTGAACTTTTGAATAGTTACTTTCTCGCCGCGACCGTGGCTAACCACTTCAGCAACAACTTTACCACCTGCTACTAATGGAGCACCAACGTGAACATTTTCACCGTCAGCAACCAATAGAACTTGGTCAAACTCAATAGTTTCACCGGTAGCAACTTCAATTTTCTCTAAACGAACTGTATGACCTTCAGCAACACGGTGTTGCTTTCCGCCACTTTGAAAAACAGCGTACATAGCTATTTTACTCCAAATGACTAACACGCTAACTCTTCTTAATGAGATTAGGTGCTAAAAAACTTTTAATGACAATGGGCGCGGATTCTACGCGAAGATTTTAATGCTGGCAAGTGTTAATTCACCTTCATTTAAAAAAGCCGTATGAATGGTATTTATTGACTAAATTCCAACCACACAGACTAGCCGTTCCCTTACTTAATTTAATGAAGGGATTTTATCAAAGCTCGACTTTAAAAGCACTGCCGGATTGTAAAATTGGCCAATTAATTTACCTGTAATACAACAAAATGAAGACTAAACTGCTACAGGATTGTTAAAGGTGGCGTTAAATCACACTTTTAGTGATAACAACTTTGAAAAAGGCCTACTTTCTCCTGTAAGATATGAAGCTTATTGCGACTGTAAAAGTAAGACTATTAATGTCTTCAACCAAATTTAACCAGAGAATACTATGGATTTAACCGCCATTCGTCAGTTGGCTGACTCCGACATGCAAGCCGTCAACCAGCTTATTTATAAACAACTGGAGTCTGATGTTGCCCTGATTAATCAACTTGGCTTCTACATCATAAATGGTGGAGGAAAGCGACTACGCCCATTGTTATCAATCCTGGCAGCAGGCGCAATTGACTATAAAGGTCAGCAACATACCAAGTTAGCCGCAATTATCGAATTTATTCACACAGCATCTTTACTGCATGATGATGTTGTCGACGAGTCGACACTTCGCAGAGGCCGAGAAACAGCTAATGCTTTATTTGGCAACAGTGCCAGCGTATTAGTCGGTGACTTCTTATACACTCGCTCATTCCAAATGATGACCGAGTTAGATAGTCTACATGTTCTGAAAGTATTGGCTGACACCACCAATATATTGGCTGAAGGTGAAGTACTGCAATTAATGAATTGTAATGACCCGGACACCACAGAAGACACCTACATGCGGGTTATTTACTGCAAAACAGCAAAACTGTTTGAAGCGGCCACTTTATTAGCCGGTGTGTTAGCCGATGCACCAAAAGAGTGGCAGAACGCTTTAGGTGATTACGGTAAGTACTTAGGCACTGCATTCCAGTTAACTGACGATTTATTGGATTACACCGCGCAAACCGATGAGCTAGGTAAAAATATCGGTGATGATCTTGCTGAAGGCAAACCTACTCTACCGTTGATTTATGCAATGGAGCATGGTGATGAGCGTGCCAGAAGCTTAATCAAGCAGGCGATAGAAAAAGGCGACGGCACACAAGCCATTGAAGAAATTGTTGCGGCACTACATCAATGCGGTGCATTGAACTACACCCAACAGAAAGCCGAGCAAGAAGCACAAAAAGCCATCGATGCTATTGCTATTTTGCCTGCATCTGACTACAAAACAGCCTTAACCGCCCTCGCTAATATTTCGGTTAATCGCAAAAACTAAACCTCACTCCCGTATTGAATGGTAACGCCTTAGGCGATAGAACTTGATCTAAGGTATCCTAAATTCAATACGGGAAAGCGACACTGTAGTTTATATTCACCGCGTTAATATTCTCCCCCGAGAATATAACAACTAAACTCCCCCCAGCACGGTACATTACATCAGCGATAACAACCGCTAAATTGCATTTGGCTTTTCACAAAATCCTTTGTGACATGCTATTATTATCGGCTCACCAATTTTGTTTATTTCGATTAAGGTTACCCCATGAAAATCGGTATCATCGGCGCTATGGAGCCCGAAGTTGTACATCTTATCCAAGCTATCGACGCCCCTATTCACACCACGATTGCGGGCATTGAATTTATCAGCGGCAAAATTGCCGATAAAGACGTTATTGTCACTCGTTCAGGCATAGGAAAAGTCGCTGCAAGCATCGCCACAACTTTGGTCATTCAGCATTTTGGTGCCACTTCTATTATCAATACCGGTTCTGCAGGCGGCTTTTTAAAAGAGTTAAAAATTGGCGATATTGTTATTTCGTCTGAAGTTCGCCACCATGATGTTGACGTTACCGCATTCGGTTACGAAATAGGCCAAATGGCGCAACAACCAGCCGCTTTTATCCCTGAGCCTTCATTAGTCGAAGCTGCCAAACAAGCCATTTCATCATTAGGTGAAGTGACTGCGGTTGAAGGGTTAATTTGTACCGGTGATAGTTTTATTTGCGACTCAGAGCGCACTAAAGTGATGCTAGCTAACTTCCCTACAATGGCAGCATGTGAAATGGAAGCGGCAGCAATTGCCCAGGTTTGTCATCAGTTTGAAACGCCTTTTGTGGTTATTCGCTCAATTTCTGATAATGCTAATGATGACTCGTCAGTGGATTTTGATACGTACTTAGTCAAGGCTGGCCATCACTCTGCATTAATGGTTATCGCACTATTGCAAAATATAAAGTCTTAATAACATGGCAAAACCAATAAGCTAACAACAAGATGCAATCAAATATGGAACATTTACTGCTGCAAAATGAGCTTATTCAAGGATGCCTGCAAATACTTTTAGCGTTTATAGTGGCGTACTTTGCGCCACTCTCTCAACATTGGCAGCCTTTGTATTGGTTTGGTGAGTTAGCTAAAATTTTAGCGCAAAAGGTTAATCACCCCGATCGGCCTCCATCACAACAAATGACCGCTGGCATACTTGCTAGCTTGTTGTTAGTCATTCCTTTTGCAGTTATCTGTATTTTTCTAATGGAAATGGCTGCTTATCCTTGGTTTTTCAATATCATTGTT
The DNA here is from genome assembly GCF_023284065.1 of Shewanella gaetbuli. Classification (GTDB taxonomy): domain Bacteria; phylum Pseudomonadota; class Gammaproteobacteria; order Enterobacterales; family Shewanellaceae; genus Shewanella; species Shewanella gaetbuli. Next base: position 361,042 of record NZ_JAKIKP010000002.1, read on the forward strand.
CTTTATTGCTGTTTTAGTGAATACCAGTTTGCTAAAAGTGCCCAACAAGTATTACACGCACTCAAACAACATGAAAATCAAACTGCCAAAGATATTCTTGCAGTTGCGGTTGAAGAAGATACCAGCCAACTCTCTTCTCTAGGCTTAACTAAAACCTGCATAGAAAAAACCTTAACAACGCCAATTTATGGCCTTGTAGCCAGCATATTATTTTTTGCTTTCGGCGGCATAGCAATGGTATTAACAGCTCAACTATTAAAAAAGCTAGAGTCTAGTTGGTCACCATATCGCGTTAAATTCAGTATATTTGCCAGCTTTGTTGCTCAATTTAACCGAGTATTATTTTGGTTACCCCGCCTAATATGGCATTTTGCATTAGCAGTTCAATTTGGCCAATTTGGTGCTCGCCACATGTTAGCAAAAGATATTATTGCAAAAGGGCTTAACAATGATTATCCGACCGTTTCTCTAGGCGCTAATTTACTGCGTATAGAGTTAGGCGGGCCGCAACAGTTTACCCGCAACCCACACACATTTAATGCCCCCACCACTTTAGCATTTGATGCTCAGCCACAAGCTGCAACTCAATTTGAAAAAGTCCGTCTTAGTAAGGTATTTGCTGGCTCACCGCCAAACGCCCAAGATATTCAACACGCCCTTACCATCGTTAAAAATGGCCACTTTTTTATCCTCAGCTTAACCTTATTATTGCCTGTGCTATGGGTGTGTTTACAAATCCTTAGCTAACCTTACAAAGTGTGTAAATTCTCTCGCAAAAACGGTATCATCTGCGGGGTAAAAATTTTCATCTTTTAGGAAAGCAACTTTGTTTAATAATTTACATGTCTCATTAACCACGCCAGCTTTATTGTTTCCGGCAATTTCGTTGCTTTTGCTTGCTTATACCAACCGTTTTTTTGCCTTAGCTGCACTGATCAGACAATTAAGTGAAGCGGGTAAACCTGTAAATGATCAGCAAATTAAAAACCTCAAACAACGGATTAATATCATCCGAAGAATGCAAGAAGCGGGAGTCAGTAGCTTTGCATTCTGTGTGTTATGCATGATCTTTTTATATACCGGCTTTAATCAAACTGGCTCGATTATTTTTGGTATCAGCCTACTATTATTACTTTATTCACTGATCTTATCTGTTATTGAAATCAGAATATCTGTTGATGCACTCAACATTCATTTAAAAGAGTTAACTAAATGAGCCAGTGGATATACTTTTTTGACTTATGTGGCACCGCGGTATTTGCGTTATCAGGCGCATTAGCCGCAGGCAAACATCGTATGGATCCGTTTGGTGTTATTGTGCTTGCCTCTGTAACCGCCATTGGTGGGGGAAGTATACGAGATGTACTGTTGGGGACGACGCCGGTTTTCTGGATCACCAATCACACCTATCTTATTGTGATTTTAGCCACCGTTATTGCCTGTTTAATATTAGTCCGAAAACCCCATAAACTTCCTAGTATTACCTTGCCGGTTGCCGATGCGCTTGGGTTAGCCTTATTTACTATTATTGGCGCACAAAAAGCTCTGTTATTAGGACACTCAGGAATGATTGCCGTAGTAATGGGACTGATCACTGGCGTAGGAGGAGGCATTATTCGAGATGTATTATGTCGTCAAGTACCCATGGTACTTCGTACTGAAATTTACGCGACCGCGTCTATCGTTGGCGGTATCTGCTACACATTATGTTTAGCTTCAGGGGTCAATAGCATGACCTCAATGTTTTTAGCAATGTTTAGTACCTTGATTATCCGATTAAGTGCCATTCGATGGCACCTGTCTTTACCTGCATTCGATTTAAAAACAAAGAGACATTAATGCGTTTAATTAGCCTACTCCTTATCATTTTCATGAGCTTCTCTGCCCATGCTAATATTGGCGATATGCCAGAAGAGCAGCAATTAGCGATGCAATATATTAAGGCTTATACCGATCATGACTTTCGCTCTCTGAGGCATTTCTATAATCGTGATAGCGTATTTTTTGATAAAACAGCTAATGTGAAATATACCGGCACGCGACACATTATTGAATTTTTAACCCGTGCACATGAAGGGGTTTTAGAATACCGATTAAACATTGAACATATGTTTAATAATGGGTCAATTGTAGTCATAATTGGCAGTTACCGTCTTAGAGGCCCTGGGGATCAATACGGTAAGCCAGGTAGAATTATTGATATTGCAGTTCCTGGGGTCACCACCTTAAAATTTGATATGGGCACCCGCAGAATAATTGAACACATGGATTTAATGGATTATCAAACCATGGCTGACCAATTAGAGTCACAGTGATGAATAAAATCCTCCTAAAATACAGCCATTAAAAAAGGCTCGAATGAGCCTTTTTTAATGTCGTAAAGTTAACAGCTAGCTTAGACGATTAACTTAATACCACTTTAGCAAACTTACGTTTACCTACTTGAACAACCGCTTCAAAACCCGCGTTAAACACTTGGCGAGTATCTTGTTGTTTTTCTCCGTCAATCTTGACAGCACCCTGCTTGATCATTCTCATTCCGTCAGAGGTTGAGTTAACTAAACCAGCTTCTTTTAGTAAGTTAGCAATTGCTAACCCTTCGCCAGCAGGTAAAGTGACTGTTTCAATATCATCAGGAATTGCACCTTTTTGGAAACGATTAATAAACTCTTGATGTGCACCCTCAGCAGCGGCTTCGTCATGGAAACGAGCAATGATTTCTTTAGCTAACAGAATTTTAATATCGCGCGGGTTCGTGCCATTATCAACATCTTGTTTGAACTGTGAAATTTCAGCCAGAGGACGGAAAGATAGTAGCTCGAAGTAGCTCCACATCAGATCATCAGAAATTGACATGATTTTACCAAACATCTCATTAGCAGGCTCACTCACACCAATATAGTTGTGCGCTGATTTAGACATTTTCTTCACGCCATCTAAACCCACCAGCAACGGCATCATAATGACAGTTTGTGGTTTTTGCCCTTCTGCTTTTTGAAGCTCTCGACCCATTAACAAATTGAACTTTTGGTCGGTTCCGCCTAACTCAACATCAGCTTCTAACGCAACAGAGTCGTAACCTTGAAGTAAAGGATACATGAACTCATGAATAGCAATTGACTGACCAGAACCATAACGCTTTTTAAAGTCATCACGCTCCATCATACGCGCCACAGTTTGTTTTGAGGCTAAACGGATCATGCCAGCAGCACCTAGCGGCTCAAGCCAGCTTGAGTTAAATTCAATGCGAGTCTTTGCTGGGTCTAAAATTTTATAAACTTGTTCTTTATACGTTTCAGCATTCGCTAAAACATCTTCGCGCGTCAGAGGGGGACGAGTACTATTTTTACCACTTGGATCACCCACCATGCCGGTAAAGTCACCAATTAAGAAGATCACTTCATGGCCTAGCTCTTGGAAAGTGCGTAGCTTATTTAAAATAACCGTATGACCTAAGTGAATATCAGGTGCGGTAGGATCTGCCCCTAATTTAATCTTAAGTGGGCGACCTTCTTTAAGCTTTTCAATAAGATCAGCCTCAAGTAATATTTCATCAGTACCGCGTTTGATCTCTGCCAACACTTGATCTAAATCAGCCATTTCTGCTGCAACTCCTAGCGCATATATCGTTTAAAAATAAAAATAAGACAGCTATGTTACTTGTTAGCCACAGCAAATGAAAGAGTGTACACTTAAGGGATAACAACTAGAGTGAGAAATTGGTACATAAGTCAATGGCAAAGCTGATTACATTATTTAAGTTGCTGCCTAAAGCACATCAAATAGCCTTGACAACCTTGGCTGTTTTTACCGTATTGATTATGCTATTGCCGGCTGATGACGTTCAAGCCTCTAAACAGCCACAAACAGCAGAGCTCAGTGCATCAACGTTAAAAACCAATACACGCTATGATGTGCCTCTCGCCTTTAGAAGCCCTACACCGCCAAATAATCAAACATCAACAGAGTCACACAGTGGTTCTCCCGCAAAGCAGTCTGGAGCACGCACATCTACCTTATCGTCTGACTCCGAAATCGATAAAAAAATTGCTGCATTACAGGCTGATATTTCAGCTGAAAAGCAAGCTCTGGTAAAACAAAAACAACCGCTAGAAAGTGAGCGACATGTTGAATATTATGAAGTTGCGAAAGGAGACACCCTAGGCGGCTTATTCAAACGCGCCGGATTAACTGCCAAAGATGTTTATGACATCACTAAACTGCCTCTAGCAAAGAAAAATTTACTTAAAATTATCCCCGGTGAAGAAATTGCCATCAGCAAAACCGAACAAGGTGAGCTGGCAGAACTAAGCTACCGCATGGATAAAATATCAACCTTAGTCATCTCTAAAACAGATGATAAATACCAAGAAAAAATCAACAAAAAACAGTTAGAAACTAGGCAGTCATTTATTAATGCCAGCATAAAAAGCAATTTTTGGAATGCTGCAACCGATGCTGGTTTGTCAGCTAATCATATTATGCAATTGGCGAACATATTCGGTTGGGATATCGACTTTGCTTTAGATATTCGCAAAAACGACAGTTTCTCGCTTATTTTTGAGCAAGAATATGCTGACGGAGAGTTTATCCGTAGCGGCAGTATTTTAGCCGCTGAGTTTGTCAACCAAGGTGAGCGCTATACGGCGGTAAGATACACCGATGGCCAATATTATTCCGAATCAGGTAATAGTATGCGTAAAGCCTTTTTACGTTCGCCGGTTGATTTTAAATATGTCAGCTCCAACTTTAACCCACGCCGCCTTCACCCAGTAACAGGGCAAGTTAAAGCACACCGGGGCGTTGATTATGTCGCGGCTATTGGCACGCCAATTAAAGCGGCAGGTCGAGGTAAAGTGGTTCAGGCGGGATATAATCAATACAATGGTAATTATGTGTTTATTAAACACAACGACACCTATACCACTAAATATTTGCACCTCAATAAACGCAAAGTTAAACGCGGCCAAACGGTTAAGCAAGGTGAAGTTATTGGTACTTTAGGCCGTACCGGTCGTGTCACAGGGGCTCACTTACATTACGAATTTATTGTTAACGGCGTTCATCGTAACCCTAGAACCGTCAATCTGCCTAAGTCTGATCCTATCAAACGCAGTGAAAAAGCTAACTTCGAAAAAATTAGTCAACAATTAATGGCGCAGTTACGTGCGAACCAAGATCAAAGGCTAGCAAGCAACTAATTCTATCATCACGTTTCAATAGGTCAGCACCTTTCATATCAGCATATCGCTGGCCTGTTGAACCATACTTTGTGTGATTTCACCCAATAAGGAATGCTTTTTATGTCAAAGCCTGAATATTATATTGGCCTTATGTCAGGAACCAGTATGGATGGCGTTGACGCCGTACTGGTTGATTTCGCCTCTGGCTACCCCAAATTTATTGGTGCATATACTCAAAGCATTCCAACGCATTTATTAAAAGGCTTACAACAACTTTGCCAACCCGATAGAGATGAAATAAATCGCATGGGTCAACTCGACCGAAGTGTCGGCTTACTCTTTGCTCAAGCAGTGAACCAATTATTAACTCAAGAGAATATTAGCCCCAATGACGTTATCGCCATTGGCTCCCACGGCCAAACCGTGAGGCATATGCCTAATTTAGACATGGGCTTTACCTTACAAATTGGTGATGCTAATACCATCGCTGTAGAAACTGGCATTGATGTCATTGCTGATTTTCGCCGCAAAGATATCGCTCTGGGTGGTCAAGGAGCGCCTTTAGTGCCCGCTTTCCACCAGCAAATATTTACTCAAGCAGAAACAAATAGAGTGATTTTAAATATTGGCGGGATTGCAAATATTACTTATCTACCCGCTAATGCAAATGAAGTATTAGGTTTTGACACCGGCCCAGGTAACAATTTAATTGATGCCTTTATACAACAAGTGCAACAAAAGCCATATGACAAAGATGGCGAATGGGCTGATTCAGGCACCAGCCACCCTGCACTATTAGCGCATATGTTATCCCATTCATACTTCAGCCAACCTTACCCCAAAAGCACCGGCCGAGAATTGTTTAATCTGACATGGCTAGAACGACAATTAGCGGAATTTAATCATATAAAAGATGCTGATATTCAATCTACTTTGCTAGATTTAACCTGTCATACCATCGCTAACGATGTGAACAGCCTCAGTAAAACAGGTGAAATCTATGTGTGCGGTGGCGGAGCCTTAAATAAAGCATTAATGCGTAGATTGGCGAAACTTCTCCCTGGTTATCAACTTAGCACGACTTCAGCACTAGGCATCGACCCACAATGGGTAGAAGGAATCGCATTTGCTTGGCTAGCCATGCGTCATGAACATAACCTACCAGCCAATCTTCCTGCAGTAACCGGTGCCAGCAGAGAAACTATCTTAGGTGCTAAATTTAAAGCAAAATAATTATCTTTTATCATTGAAAAATGCTGGCAAGCTACCATGATTTGGACTTTACTTGTTTAATTAACACTAAAACAAGGAATAACATCATGGATTTGAAACAAAAAATGCTTGCAGAGTTTATAGGAACCCTGTGGTTGGTACTCGGCGGTTGTGGTAGCGCAGTATTGGCTGCCGCTTTTCCTGAAGTCGGTATTGGCCTTGTAGGCGTTTCATTTGCGTTTGGCTTAACCGTATTAACCATGGCTTATGCGATTGGCCATGTTTCTGGCTGTCATTTAAACCCTGCAGTATCTTTTGGCTTGTGGGCTGGCGGGCGTTTTGAGGCCAAAGAATTACTGCCTTATATTATTGCTCAAGTTTCTGGGGCCATTGTTGGTGCAGGGATTTTATTTCTTATTGCCTCTGGCCAAGAAGGGTTTTCGTTAGCATCAGGCTTTGCTTCAAATGGTTTTGGCGAGCACTCTCCAGGTGGCTATGACATTACCGCGGTCATCATTTGTGAAATCGTCATGACGATGTTTTTCTTATTAATTATTTTAGGCGCAACCGATGAACGAGCTCCTCAAGGTTTTGCCCCTATCGCTATTGGTTTAGGCTTAACCCTAATCCACTTAATTAGTATTCCCGTTTCAAACACCTCAGTAAACCCTGCTAGAAGTACAGGCCCGGCGATATTTGTCGGTGATTGGGCGGTATCACAGCTATGGTTATTCTGGGTTGCTCCTATTGTTGGCGCTATTGCAGCGGGTATTATTTATCGCAGCTTTACGCCTAAAGCCCAATAAACTATTGCCGCTTTTATCAAACAGTCCGATATATTTCGGACTTTTTGTTTTTTGAAACTTTTGTTTTTTGAAGCTGGGGTCAGTGTTATCATAACTGAAGATTTTTTTCGGCGTATTTTATGCCGATAATAGCCATATGAGAATTCCATGAGCACAAAACAAAAAACCGTTGCAGAGTTATTAAACTTAACGCCAGAAGGCCGTTACGACTATATGATTGAACAAGTTAAAGCCAATAAGGTTATTTGGTCTTTGCAAGACAATGATGGTTGCGTCATGCTAACAACTGAAGATGAAGATTGCATTCCAATGTGGCCATCTGAGGAAACTGCTGCGCTATGGGCCGTGGATGATTGGAAAGATTGTGAACCTTTAGCTATCGACTTAGATGAGTTTCAGCAACGTTGGGTTAGCGGCATGGAAGAAGATGATTTATTCATTGCGGTGTTCCCTGTTCAAGACGACTTAGGTGTGGTTGTTGCGCCATATGAAGTAGACCAACGCCTTACTCCCAAAAGTAATAAGAAGCACTAATACACATGATTAACCCAATGGACCCTAAGCCTAAAGTTGCCACTGAAGCTGCGGCACCAGTAAGCACAGCGGCAGAAAATACCCAATTAACCACTAAAGCCATTTTACCCAAGCGCTTAATTGCACTCATGATCATTTACACCCTTGCGGCAATTAGCGGGCTAATGTCAGCTCCGTCAATGTCTGACTTAGGCGCAATGTTATGTTGGTTAACTTTATTAATGGTTATTGCTGTATTTGGTCGCCAAAAAGCCGCTCTGTACATGTTACGTGGGTATAGCGTGCTACAACTGGCCTTTTACAGCTTTTTACCCGTTATTATGTATGACCCAGACAACTTAGTCGCTGGGCCAACAACGGTTAATTTTGGTCTGTTTCAAGCGGTCGTGTCTGATTGGGTTATTTTCAGTGTGCTGATTGCAATAGGTATTGCTCAGGTGTGGATTAGCTTTGATAAACACGTTAAAGCGTGGTTTAAGCCCCGTATCAATATGAATATTATGAGCTAATAAGTTCAAGTTTGAACCTGATAAATGAGAGCTATTTGCTCTCATTTTTTATGGCTGTTATTCAAGCTTAACCAGTGCGGCTGTAACTATCATTCTCAATATTTATATTTGACTTATAATAATACAAATATTATACAGTGATATAAAAAATGAGGAACAACACCATGATTGTTAAGCTGCCACTACTCTTCGCTGCAATGTTATCAACCTCGGCCATAGCCGATATCACTATTTACGAACCAAACCCAGACTATGGTGTGCCAAACGAGTCGCCACAATTTAGTGCTATTCTGTCTCAATCAAAGTTGCAAATATCTGATCCACAAGCAGGAAAAGGCAATCAAATACAAGTGGCAGAAGACAGTGACTTTAGCCAAGTCGTTAATCGTTACTTTCATATCAATAAAGACAACCAAGCGCTAGTATTCAAAATGTCCGGTGACCATCGCCGCAATGAAATACGAGTGCATAAAAACTTCAGAACAGATTTACCTAACACCTTTTATCGACTCAGCACTGAGTTTATGCCTATTGAGCCAGAAGCTTCAATGGCCCATTCAGATATCAGCCAAAATGAAATCACTTATTTGCAGGTGCACAATAAAGGCACCAACGACGCCGGTGATAATAATATCCCTCACCCATTATTAAGGGTCGTTTGGAAACAAGAGGCTAACGGGGTTAAGGGGCATTACTGGGCTATCATCAAAGCCAATGCGCTTATTTGTAAAGGGGAACGCGGTAAAGCCAATATCAACAACCCAGAGTGCAAAGCAGAAAATGCTTATAAGCATTACGACTTAGGCCAATATGTAGCAGGAAAGCCACTCAATATTGATATTGTCACCGGTAATAGCAAGCTTGCTATCTGGGTTGATGATAAACAAGCTGTAAACCATGACATCAGCTACTGGCAACCCTTCCTAAGCTATTACAAAGCCGGGGTTTACAACCAATTTTCACATGGTGAAAGCCATGCTGAGTTTAGTAAACTGACGTTTACCAAAGAGGTTAAATAACCTGTATTAAAAATAACCATAAAAATGCCGTGCTATTTGCACGGCATTGTTTATATAGCCTTCTGGCAAACTTATACTGAGAAGCTTGCTCCGCAACCACAGGTCGTGGTGGCGTTAGGATTTTTAACAAAGAAACGTGAGCCCTCTAGACCAGAAGTATAATCAACTTCTCCGCCCACAAGATACTGTAAGCTCATTGGGTCAACAACTAACTGCACGCCTTGTTTTTCAATAGTGAAATCACCATCATTAACTTTTTCATCGAAAGTGAATCCGTACTGAAATCCTGAACAACCACCGCCGGTAACATAAACTCGCAGTTTTAATTCAGGGTTCTGTTCTTCTTCTAACAGCCCTTTTACCTTGGTTGCCGCGGCATCGGTAAATTGTATCGGCATTGCTGCATCAGTTTGTTCAGTCATTACTACCTCTTACTTCAGTTTTCTGCGATGGATTATCCGATACCTGACTGTTTTGTTCAAGTATTACCCGTGACTCTTTTTCAATGTCTGTGAGATGAGCATCTTCAGGGGCTAATTCGTCTACAGAATATGACTGTTCTAAGCGGCCCCCTTTGGTGCCACGGTTAGCTCTAACATTGATATTAAAGGTCACACGTTGCAGTTCAAAGTTATCGGGAAAATCTAATTCAGCCTCTAGAATATAAAAGTACTTAAAATCGATATTGTACTTATTCTGGGTCAGTTCAGTTAAGGTGTATTGCTTTACTTGTCCATCAAGCACACCAATTAAATCGGCATCAACAGAGACTTTTATATTTGATTGACGTTTTTTTTGCTGGGTCAACACCAATTGTAATTGCTTTTGTTGCGGTAACATTCCCGGTTTCAGCTCAGCATTGTAAATAGTCACCCCATCAACTTCTTTTTCTGGCGCCATTAAATCACGATAAAAGGCTAACTCTTTTTCTAAAGCTTTTTGACGAACAAGCTGCTCACTGAACATTTGTTGTAAGTTTTTATTGGCTTCTTGTTCTATAGTTAACGCTAGATTGCGACTCGCGAGGGTTTTAGCCTGCAATTCAAGCTCCTGCATTAACTTACGCTTACCACTACTGCTGTTAGGTGTTTGCTCTGGGGCAAAAGACAACCAAATTTGATGGGTTAATATGCCCACAAAAAAAGATATCAGTATGAGCGCTCTTAGGTACATGGCTGATGAACGTTTTTTACGTTCAAATGCAAGTATTTTATCTAACCAACGATGATAGTTTCGCATTAGGTAACAAGGCCTTATTAAAATATAATTACTTCATTAAAAAAGTATAATTACTTCATTAATTTTTACGCTAGGGTTACTCTAGCGATTAATGAGCCGTTTAGATTCACAGGAAAAAGAGTCAATAGTGCAACTTAGAATAAATAAGGCTGCTATTATTCACGCCAAACGGGCGACACGCAAATATCTTAACAATGAATTTCGCGATAAATTATCTCAAGCGAGAATTAGTGTTCAGTTATGTGCATTAGCCTTATTGTTTGCCGTTATCGCATCCAGTGTCATTATTTTATTTAGATTGCTTTTAGTGTGGGCAGATCAATATAGCCATACTCATGCGCTAAATATATCTGACATACTGACAGACTGGCGCACTTACCTACCAATGATAGGCGCCTTACTTATTTGGTTGGTGTCATTAGTCGGCTCAAAGCGCTACCGCCGCATGGGCATAGCATATGTATTACACCGTTTTAAAATTCATTACGGTAAGGTGCCATTACAATCTGCCCCAGGACAATTTTTTCAGGCGCTAATCGCGTTAATCACTAACTTTTCAGTGGGTCGCGAAGGCCCCGCCATTCATTTAGGCGCGGTGAGCGCTAGTGTGATGGCCGAAAAGTTTAAGCTGCCAGATAACAGCGTTAGAATAATGTGTGCCAGTGGTATTGCTGCTGGTATTGCGGCCACCTTTAATGCACCACTTGCAGCGGTTTTATTTGTTTTTGAAGTGATTGTACGTGAATACAAAATTCACTACTTCTTCCCTATTATGTTGTCTGCGATATGTGGCGCAGTATCCAGCCAGCTAGTCTTTGGTAATATTCATGAGTATGACTTAATTAACGTGATTCATATTCCGCTAGATCATTATCCCATTCTGTTACTGGGTGGATTGGGGCTAGGGTGTACTGCGGCGTTATTTAATTATTCATTATTAAAAGTTACCGCCACAGGACAAAACTGGCGACTCATTTATCGGTTAATGATTGCCGGAACAGCGACCACTATTGTGGGTATTTTTCTTCCCCAATCATTAGGTTCAGGTGATTTAGCCATACATGAGGCCATTAGTGAGTCCCCCAGTTTATGGTTTTTAATGGCATTATTAATAGGTAAAATGATTGCTACTATTGCGGCTATCGGGCTAGGTGTACCAGGTGGCTTAATAGGCCCCTTGTATGGAATAGGCGCATTAGTGGGGGCTATATTGGCATTAATAAGCAGTGCTATTTTCCCATCCATTGCCCCTTATGTTGGCTTATATACTGTTATCGGCATGACCGCCATGATGGGCGTGTGCCTCAGTGCCCCGCTAGCCGCATTAGTGGCTTTATTGGAATTAACCAATGATGCCAGCATTATTTTACCAGCAATGTTTGTCACCATTCCGGCATTCCTAGTGGCTTACCAGGGGTTCGATACTAAGTCTATTTTCTTGAAACAATTAGAAATTATGGGTTTAGATTATAAAATTCCGCCCATGAATCAAGGCCTACAAAAAAAAGGCGTGCGGGTATTAATGAATCGCCGCTTTGTTGTGGTTAATGATGACGATGAATTACTGCTTGAAGTGTTAAAACGTGCAGCTGGACGCCCAGTATTAGTGCGAAACACTGACGGCCAAATAGAAATGTTAAGCCTAGAAATTCAATCTTTTGAAGATTCAACCACGTTATCACGCCACTTAATGCAAGGGCTGCCTGATTCAGCCACTCTTGATGAGGTATATGACGCTTTAGCAGCAAAACGCGCTGGAGAGGTCTATATTTATCGTAACAAACCAAGCCATATTGTCGGCGTAATCAGTTGGGCCAACTTGGCACAAGAAATTCGCTCTGGGCAGCTATAAAAATAAACATCAAAAATTTAGAGAGATATATGCAATTGATTAATAGTAAATATTCAATTAAGGGGGTCATTAGTGCCCTATTAACTTTGTGTCTAACAAGTTGCTCACCAGCAGAAGATGATAAACACGCCACCGCCACCTCGCTGAACAATAAGCCAGTTGACACCATCGAACCGACTCCGCCTGAAAAAAAGACAACTCAACGCCAAGAAACCGCTGAGGATAATGATAAAGCCGATATCAAAATTGCACCGCTCAGTGAATTTGCCAATAATGAACCTAACGAAATACAAAAAAGCTTCTCGTTAATATTAGATGACCGCCCAACTAAAAAACCTAAATTAGTTCATGTAGACTCACTTGAAACCATTAAAGCCCTGTTCGATTCGTTAGATTACACTACAGAAAGTTGGCAGCAGGGTAATCGTGAAGTACCAAGGTTGACCTTTGAAACCGTCACCGAAGAGTGGCAACAGCACTCAAACGAAATACCGGTAGATGAGAAAAAAATGATTTTTTTCCGCTTAATGGCGCCATTAGTGTTATTGAGTAATGAAAAGGTTCTACTTGAAAGACGCTACATTGAAGTCCACGACAACGATGATGACAAAGTCATTAAACTGGCTCAAAAATATAAAATTATTGATGAGCCAGCCCCAATAACCGACGAGCAAAAAGCGGCTTTGTTAGCACGAGTCGATATTATTCCACCGTCATTGGTGTTAGCTCAGGCGGCTGAAGAAAGTGGCTGGGCAACATCACGCTTTACCGTGGAAGGTAACGCCTTTTTCGGCCAATGGGATTTTAGTGGTAACGGCATGGTACCAAAGCAGCAACGCACAGAGCTTGGTAATTACGGCATCGCGAGATTCGACTCTCCGCTAGCGTCGGTCATTGGTTACCTAACCAATATAAATACTCATAATGCTTATCAAAAACTACGGGATCTACGTGCTCAATTAAGGCACAACAACGCCCCGATTACTGGGCTTGAACTCGCTGGAACCTTGGATAAATATTCAGAACGAGGCCAAGAGTACATTGACGGTATCCGCTCGTTAATTAACTACAACAAATTAAATGATGTCGACGAGGCCTATTTATCTGACAAAGATCCAATCCATTTAATGACCGCACCTTAATCTCTAGAAATCTATTTGACGATATCAATTGGCGCTGTTGATATCGTCAAAAACACTATCTGATAATCTTATCCTCTGCGATATTTTATTGAGCTAGATAGTCTGCTACAATTTCGCCTCAGCCACCCTACGTAACTTGGGTAAAATAAACACGGTGCAAGCCGGTGACTTTTACCCCCTAAAAATTGGAAATCAGGCTGATGACTCAGTTCGAAGGTTCACACATCCTTTCAGTAAACCAATTAAATTTGGATTCTATCGCAACCATTTTTGATGTTGCTAACAAAATGACCCCATATGCACTGCGAGAAAAACGCACTAACGTGCTAGATGGTGCAATTTTAGGAAATTTATTTTTTGAGCCAAGTACACGTACTCGGGTCAGCTTTGGTTGTGCATTCAACTTATTAGGTGGTCACGTACGTGAAACCACAGGAATGGCATCTTCATCGTTATCAAAAGGTGAATCGCTATACGACACAGCCAGAGTGTTATCAACATACTCAGACGTCATTGCCATGCGTCATCCCGATGCCTTTTCTGTTAAAGAATTTGCCGAAGGCAGTCGTGTACCTGTTATCAACGGTGGCGATGGTTCAAATGAACACCCGACTCAAGCCTTGCTTGATTTATTTACCATTCAAAAAGAATTAAGCCATTCGGGACAAAGCATCAATGGTATGCACATAGCGATGGTAGGTGATTTAAAATTTGGCCGAACAGTGCACTCTTTATCACGCCTATTGTGTATGTATAAAGACATCCAGTTCACATTAATTTCACCTGCTGAACTAGCAATGCCTGACTATGTGATCGCTGACATTGAAAATGCTGGCCATAAGATCACAATAACTGAGCAATTAGAAGGCAATCTGCATCAGGCAGATATATTGTATTTAACCCGAATCCAAGAAGAGCGCTTCCCTTCACAAGAAGAAGCCAACAAATATCGGGGCAAATTCCGTTTAAATCACAATATTTATACACAACACTGTAAATCTAATACAGTGATCATGCATCCATTACCACGTGACTCACGTGAACAAGCTAATGAGCTTGATAATGATTTAAATAGCCACCCAAGCTTGGCTATTTTCCGTCAAGCCGATAATGGACTACTAATACGCATGGCACTGTTTGCATTAACACTTGGTGTTGAAAATCAACTAGAGAAGTATGAGTGTCCAGTTAATTGGTATTCTCGTAAAGCAGACCGTTAATCGACAAGCAAAATTTAAGGATAAGCAATGACCCGTTCCGAAACGCTATTTGAACAGGCTAAACAAACAATTCCAGGTGGCGTTAATTCACCTGTACGCGCATTTAATGGCGTTGGTGGCTACCCATTATTTATCGAAAAAGCTGACGGCGCGTACATTTATGACGCTGACGGTAAAAAATACATTGATTATGTTGGCTCATGGGGCCCGATGATCTTAGGTCATAACCACCCTAAAATCCGCCAAGCCGTATTAGAGGCTGTTGAAAACGGTTTGTCTTTTGGTGCACCGACTGAACTTGAAGTTAAAATGGCTGAAAAAGTTATTTCAATGGTGCCATCAATGGAACAGGTACGCATGGTCAGTTCTGGTACGGAAGCCACCATGAGTGCCATTCGTTTAGCACGTGGTTTCACTAGCCGTGACAAAATTTTAAAATTTGAAGGTTGCTATCATGGCCATGCTGACTGCTTATTAGTTAAAGCTGGATCTGGTGCATTAACCTTAGGCCAACCAAGCTCTCCAGGTATCCCTGAAGATTTTGCTAAGCATACGTTAACTGCAACCTACAATGACCTAGAGTCAGTGCGCGCATTATTCGAGCAACACCCTGAAGATATCTCATGCATCATCTTAGAACCTGTTGCCGGTAACATGAACTGTATTCCTCCGGTTGAAGGCTTCTTACAAGGTTTACGTGCAATTTGTGATGAATTTGGCGCGCTGCTTATTATCGACGAAGTGATGACAGGTTTCCGCGTTTCAATGAGCGGTGCACAAGGTCATTACGGCGTTAAGCCTGACTTAACCACATTAGGTAAAGTGATTGGTGGTGGGATGCCGGTAGGTGCATTTGGTGGTCGTAAAGACGTGATGCAGTTTATTGCCCCAACTGGCCCAGTTTACCAAGCTGGTACTTTGTCTGGTAACCCTATTGCGATGACCGCTGGTCTTGCGCAAATGGAAGCGTTACATGCACCAGGCCTATATGATGAATTAGCCGCTAAAACAAAACGTATTGCAGAAGGCTTTAAAGCCGCTGCTGATAAACACGGTATCCCATTAAGCATTACTTATGTAGGTGGTATGTTTGGCTTCTTCTTCACTGAAGATACTGCACCAATGACCTCTTTCGAACAGGTCACTAAGTGTAACATGGAGCACTTCCGTCACTTCTATCATGCAATGTTAGATGAAGGTGTATACCTTGCGCCTTCTGCTTATGAAGCGGGTTTCTTATCAATGGCTCATGGCGAAGAAGAGCTTGAGTATACGTTAGCAGCAGTTGATCGCGTTTTTGCAGCAATGAGCAAGTAACATTAAGTCGCTAACTCTTTTTAAAGGCCAATCTCAACAGATTGGCCTTTTTGCTTTATTGCCCGACTCACTTCAAAACAGTCATTTCAAAAGATCCACTTCCAACCGTTAAGCAACCCTCAACCAAAACCATTCGAAAAAATAATGAGCTTGTTGCAGAATTCACCATAGTGTGATGTGATCCACTCGCTTAAAGCTTAATTTAAACTTAAAAGCAGACTGTCTAAAACATGGCACTTTATAGTTGCCATTAACACTCCATTGGATACCGCTATGTTAGAAACCTTTCTGATCACCCTTGCTGTATTAGCACTGCTAAGTATTGTTTTCGAAGAAGTCACCCATATCAACAAAGCTAAAACCACACTGTTTTTAGGTTGTATCTCATGGATAAGTTTATTCATTGCTGCACAGACGACTGAGCAAACCCAATTAATCACTGAAGAGCTCAACGAGAACTTATTAGAAATTGCCACGTTATGGTTATTTCTCATGTCTACTATGACCTTTGTCGCCTACCTTAATGCTAAAGGTATGATTCAAGTGATGGTGCAAAAAATCTTTCCGCAGCATGTCTCGGTTCGAATGTTGATGTTACAAGTTGGCGTGTTTGCGCTGATACTGTCAACCTTTTGCGACAACGTCACAGCAACACTAGTGTCTTTAGGGTTACTTACCACCTTCAATCTAGACAGTAAAATGCGTCGTAGAATGGCAGTATTGATTATTTTTGCGGTTAACTCTGGTGGCGTGGCACTGATCACCGGTGATGTCACCACCTTAATGATTTTCTTAGCAGGTAAAGTCGCCATTTCAGAATTGCTGATATTAATGATACCCGCAGCTGTGAGTGTTTTATTACTGGCAATATTATTTTCACTTAAAGCAGAAGGCGCTGTCAGTACCACACCTATGGCTCAAAGTTATAGTACCGTGGATATTATTATTGGCTTAATCTTCTTAATTACCATTGTAATGACCATGCTGTTAAACGTACTTTATGGCATCCCACCCGTGCTCACTTTTCTAGCTGGTTTATCGATTATGTTTTTAGTTGGCCGAAGTGAAAAAACAAAAGATGAAGAAGTACAGGTATTAGAATATATACGCCAAGTAGAATACGATACATTGTTGTTCTTTTTAGGTATTTTGCTATTAGTTGGCATGTTAAAAGAAATCGGCACCCTGAATATGTTGACTCAGGTTTATAGTCAGTTTGACCCCAGTATTTCAAACTTTTTTGCCGGAGTGGGTTCAGCTTTATTAGATAACGTGCCGCTCACTGCCGCCTTACTAAAAGCTGATCCGACCTTAACCACGGTGCAATGGTTGGGGCTCACCTACTCTGTTGGTGTGGGCGGTTCATTATTAGTGATAGGTTCAGCGGCGGGGATCATCGCCATGAGTAAAGTACAGGAGCTGACTTTCGTTAGTTACCTTAAATATGTTCCTGCACTGTTATTTTGTTACTCAGTGGGTTACGGATTAACCCTAGTGTTAGCCCAACATATGCATGGTTAACCCAATAAAAAAGGCGCGTTAAGCGCCTTTTTTATGCCGATTTGAGAGATTAAATTGCCGGAACTTTAAACTCTTGGCCGTCAATTTCTAGCACCACATCTCGAGGACGAATTTCAACAATCGTTAACTTATTTTGAATCATATCCCCTTGCTGTAATTCTTCACCGTCCACATTTAACCAGCGTTGGCTAGGCTCTGATGAATACACATGAGCCACAATATTAAACTCTGGCACACTTAACTGCACACTGGCCGGTAAATCGCCATACTTAGGAATGCCTTGCGGCTTAGCTTTAGGGATAGGGTCCAACTCTGGTGCGCTAACATCTTTATTGGCAGATTGCTCATATTCTACTTCTTTTAATGCAGCGGCAAATGCATCAGCTAAATTATTACTATTATCAGGTTGCTGTTGCACTGATTTAAAGTCAACCTCATTAGCAGCCATATTAACTTGTAGTTTTAATGCCTCTAACTCCTGCAGGCCTCGTTTATTAGCATTAGCGCCTAAAATAATTGGCTCTTGCACCTCAGCATTAGCTTCAGAAACTTCAGGCTGACTCGCCTTTGATTGACTTGGCTGTGACACAAAACCATTTTGTTGATCGTATTCATCACTCAGCATTTGCAATTGAGCCAAGCTTAATGCGCTATTTGCTGCATTTTGTTGATTAGCTGAGACTGCTGGGCCGCTATTAACGATTTTGTTGCGGTTAGCACTATTTGTGGAACTTGTTTCAGTAGTTTGTGGGGCAGCACGTTTTAAGATTGGCTCATCAGGTAATGACGTGGCTCGAGGTAAAGCTACTTTTCCAGCTAATGTAAACTCTTGCGTTTGATCTGTTGTAGAGTGAGTATTTGATACTGGCTTTGTGTCAACTTTGCTTACCTCAGCGGAAGTCGCGGCCAATGTCACTGGCTGTGCTTCAGGTGGCATTGCTGTTTCATGCTGCAGATATCGGGATTCTACATAACTATCTAAGGCCCATGCAGCAGCAATAGCTAAAATAACCACGCTGAATAACAAGGCTATTTTGCCAGCAAGATGATTTTTTTGCGGCTTGGAATGACTTGGTATTGGCGTTAACACCGCATCTTGAATATGCGACGATTGTTGCTTTTGCTTGGTTACGGCATCTAATAATATTGACATTATTGACGCTC
This sequence comes from Shewanella gaetbuli, assembly GCF_023284065.1. Taxonomy (GTDB): domain Bacteria; phylum Pseudomonadota; class Gammaproteobacteria; order Enterobacterales; family Shewanellaceae; genus Shewanella; species Shewanella gaetbuli. Next base: position 379,760 of record NZ_JAKIKP010000002.1, read on the forward strand.
CGTTCGAGTCAGCCTAGGCCCTTTTTGACTCAAATACAGGTTTATTTGAACTAAGGTTTGGCTGCCCGCAATACCATCAGCTTTTAAGCCATGTAAACGTTGAAACATCATTAAGCTTTGCTCAAGTTGCGTATCAAATTGATTAACTAATCGCGCAGGACGTTCATCAATAATCGCTAAACTATTTTCTAACCATTGCACCTGAGACGCAGGCGAGCTAACACTAATTTCCCGAGGAAGTGGTTGATCAAGTTGCCATAATATTTCAAATGTTCCACTGAAATGACGATCAAACCAGTCTTTGCTAACCCAAAACTGTTGCTCGCCAAGTTGCAATAAAATTTGTTCATATTGACGCTCAACAATCACCCCATAAAACGGATCAATTTTACTGTCTTGTAAATACACCACTGCAGGGTAATTTAACCGCATGATGCTATTCCAATTACCTTGTTGTTGATAGCAACTTAATCCGTGCTCTTGAGCAGCTTGGCATGGAGTTAACCCTTTAATGGGTTGAACTTGCCATAAGCCAAATAAACCTGCAAATGCCACATCTATATTCTGGCTGCTAGCCATAGCTTGCTGCATCACCCTTTGTGCGGTGTTATTTTTTGCTGGTAAAGTGAGGTTACTCTGCAGATTCTTTTGATTGACTGTTTGTGGTTGGGCTGTAGCGGATTGTAAGTTAGCCCCCTCCGTTTGATGACTTGCCTCTGGTGTTGCTTGGGTAAATCCATAAAATGCCCCAGCAAAAGTCACTAGAGCAATGCCAGCGGCAATGGCATACCAATGTTTATCTGATACAGGTTCAACATCACCAAGCACTTCTTTAGCGGCTTGGTCGACCATTTTGTGGTCGATTGGTACTTTCGACAGACCAAATCCGGCCATTAAGGCTCGTTCGCATAATAAATTGGTTAAGCGTGGAATACCGCCACTGTAATGATGTAGCCGTTTAATAGATTTAGCTGTAAATAATGGTTCATGCCGTCCGGCAACTTGTAAGCGATGCTGAACATACAAGGCCAGTTCTTGTTGATTTAACGGTAATAAATGATAACGCGCGGTAATTCTCTGGGCTAATTGACGTAAATCTTGGCGCTTTAATAATTGCTGTAATTCGGGTTGGCCGATTAAAATAACTTGCAGTAACTTTTTAGTGTCTGTTTCTAAATTGGTTAACAGCCGTAATTGCTCAAGTACTTCTGAACGTAAATGCTGTGCCTCATCAATAATCAACACGGTATTACGGCCATTTTGATGATTGGCTAACAAATATTGGCTCAATAAGTCAGTTAACTGCTTAATGCTCGGGTTATCACCATAAGTAATTTTTAACTCATCACATAACGTCGCCAATAACTCTTGCTCTGTCAGCGACGGATTAAGAATAAAAGCCGTATCGGTGTTTTCGGGCAACTGTTGCAGTAAACAACGTGAAACGGTGGTTTTTCCAGTCCCCACTTCTCCCGTTAATAGAACAAAACCGCCGGTTTCACCTAACCCATATGTTAAATGCACTAACGCCTCACGATGACGTTCACTCAAGAACATATAATGGGGGTTTGGAGCAATAGAAAATGGATTATCATTTAATCCATAAAAAGCTTTATACATATGATTAAGCACCTAAAACAAAAACAGACGGCTCAAGTTAATGCTTGCTGCACAGCTTGTCAAAAGTTAGCCGCAAAAATCGAACTCTGGTAAGATTTACAGTCTATTCCTTTACAGTGCGAATGAACATGAATACCTATTTAGTTGGCGGCGCAGTACGCGACAAATTACTGGGCCTTCCTATCAAAGATAAAGACTATGTTGTAGTTGGTAGTAGCGTTGATGAAATGCTGGCTTTGGGTTACCAACAGGTGGGTAAAGACTTCCCGGTTTTTTTACACCCCAAAACTCAACAAGAATATGCGTTAGCTCGCACTGAACGTAAAACTGGCACGGGTTACCAAGGGTTCAGCTGCGATGCCTCAAAGAGTGTCACTTTAGAGCAAGATTTATTGCGAAGGGATTTAACCATTAATGCTATTGCACAAAGCAATAATGGTGACTTAGTCGACCCATACAATGGGGTAAACGATATCAACAATAAAGTATTACGCCATGTGTCAGATGCATTTGTAGAAGATCCACTAAGGGTGTTACGCGTGGCGCGATTTGCCGCCAGATTCCATCAACTAGGGTTTACCATCGCCCCTGAAACAGTCGAATTGATGAAGCAAATAGCGGTATCAGGTGAGTTATCACACTTAACCCCTGAGCGAGTTTGGCAAGAGATCGATAAAGTGTTAGATGGACAGCATCCAGAGATCTTTTTTCAAGTTTTACGCGATACTGACGCATTGGCGGTCATTCTGCCTGAAATTGACAATTTGTTCGGTATACCTCAACCAGAAAAATGGCACCCTGAAATTGATACCGGTATCCATACCCTATTAGTGCTTGCCGCCGCGAGTAAATTATCAACGGACAAAGCAGTAAGGTTTGCGGCATTAACTCATGATGTGGGTAAAGCCCTCAGCCCAAAAGCAACGTTACCTAAACATCATGGTCACGGCCAAAAAGGCATTAGCATTATTAAAGCCTTATGCAAAAGACTTAGGGTGCAAAACGAATACAGAGACTTGGCGGTACTTGTCAGCGATCAGCATCAGAATATACACAATGCGTTTGAATTAAAGCCCGAAACAATCATCAAAATATTCGACAAAACTGACTTGTGGCGTAAGCCTCACCGACTTGAGCAGCTACTAATTTGTTGCCATGCTGATATGCAAGGACGAACGGGGTTTGAACAAGCTAGCTACCCTCAGCGTGAATATTTAACTGCCTGTTTTGATGTAGCTAAAAAGGTTGATGTGCAGGATATTATTGGCCAAGGTTTTAAAGGAGCAGATATAAAGCAACAACTGTATTTGACTCGAATAGAGCAAGTTAAAATCTTAAAAAACAATCTTAAATAATACCCTCGACACTATGGCTTATACTGCTATTTTTAAGGTATTTAGAGGAAAAATCACTAATATCAGCAAATTTGCCGCTAAAATCGCCTAATAGCTTGCTAAACACTTGCATTTTTAATTTATTTAACTAGTTTAAGTAAAGAATTTCATATTTGCCTCTAGCAAATACAGAAATGTGTGACATAATTATGCCGTTGCAAAAGCAGAGGCTTTTGCTATAAAACTCCAACCTATATTTAAGGGATTTACCCATGAACAAAAAAGTACTGATGATTGCTGGTGTTGCCATGACTGCTTTACTAGGTGGCTGTGCAAACACTACTGCTTTAGAAGAAAGTGTTGCTAATTTAGGTAACAAAGTTGACCAATTATCTGCAGAAGTTGGTTCATTAAAGTCTGAGCAAAGCAAATTATCTGCTGACGTTAAAGGCGCTAAAGCAGCATCTATGGACGCTCAAGCTGAAGCTAAACGTGCTAACGACCGTTTAGACAACATGGCTTCTTCTTACAAAAAGTAAGAAAAACGAAAAAAATTAGCTTATTTTAATAGGTTGATTATTAGGGCTTGATGATAAATTAGCTGTAATACAGCATAATTTAAATCAAGCCTTAATTGTTTTTATACTCCGCATTGCACTTAACCGTTACAGACCCAACATCACGCCTGCTTCAACACCAATACGGTAAATTCACACTTCAATGCTGATATCGCGTTGGATCTTACATTGTGTCTAACTTCATCATTGGCACGCCAAGCAAAAATAGCACTGTCTAATAAGCTTAACGCTTGATCACCTGTTACATCAGTTGTAAATGATACCGTTTGCTCAGACTCGACCACTAACCGTTTAGGGATATTTAACTGGGCAGACTTTTCAGCCAATTCGCCATAGACTTGCTGTTTGATTTGCCACAAATGTTGATGAGTAGGCTGAATCAACACAATTCGACCATCAGGCTTTAACACTCTAATACATTCTTGCCCTTTTAATGGCGCATCAAATATCGTCACAACATCCATCGACTCATCGGCAAATGGCAACATTTTCATGGTACTGAATATTAATGTTGCAGGAACACTCGCCTTCGATGCTGCAAATAAGGCATTTTCAGCATCTGAAACGCCATAGGCTGTTATATTAAGTTCAGGGGAGTTCTGGGTAATAAACTGTTCCACTTTAGTCAAATAAAAACCATCCATACATTGATAGTCTAGCCAGTTAACCTGTGCTGATGCGCTATTTAATACCTCTGAAACCGTTTGCTGAAGACACGCGACCAATGGCTGAAATAGACCGCTTTGTAATAAAAACTGCCGAGCGCGCATTTGCTGTCGAGTCATTGATGATTGCGGCGATTTAGCCTTCACTTTTACGATGGGGTAATAACCTTGCGCGTTGACATCAAAATGATGTTTTGCATCACAATACAACCCTTTTGATGCAGGGTGCTGATGAAGAGATTGTTTACAAGTTGGACAAATTAAAGGCAATGACATAACGAGGTTCCAAAGGCCGAACAATTTTAAGATGAAAGTGAATATCGCAAATGCGAAAAAAGTCGGGTTATTGCCCGACTTTCTCAGTTAAATATGCGGCTAAATGATTATAAAAATATAAAGCCACATAACACTGCACCTAGTGTAAGACGATAAAGTACAAATGGTGTCATACCGATACGGCTAATTAATTTTAAAAATAAGAAAATACAAGTATAGGCCGCAATAAACGACATTACGACACCTAAGCCCATCGCATGATAATCAACGGCTTCTTGGCCAGAAATAATATCTTTTGACATCAATAATGCCGCCCCTGAAATAACAGGAATAGACATTAAAAATGAAAATCGTGCCGCAGCTTCTTTGGTTAATCCCAGCATTAATGCTGCTGTAATGGTGATTCCTGAACGCGAAGTTCCAGGAATTAATGCAATGGCTTGAGCAAAACCAATCATCAATGCCTTACGCCAACCGGTTTGATACTCGGTCAATTCGTTACGAGACATTTTATCACCAACCCATAATAATAAGCCAAATACCACGGTAGAGATGGCAATAACCCCAGGGCCACGAAGATAGGTTTCAATCATCCCTTTAAAGGCAAAACCAAATACCACCGCAGGAATGGTAGCCAATAATATCCACCACGCTAATTTACTATCGTCGTTATGTTGGCCTTTAAAAATACTGTTAACCCACGCGGATATCATCACGCCAATTTCTTTGCGAAAATAAATAATCACCGCCAATAACGAACCCAGGTGCACTGCAACGTCAAAGGATAAACCTTGATCTTCCCAGCCTAAAATTTGCGAAGGTAAAATAAGGTGAGCAGAACTCGAAATAGGTAAAAACTCTGTTAAGCCTTGAATAATGGCCAGTAAAATAACCTGTAAGGTATCCATGGTTAATTAAATCACTCCGAAATTTAACGTAATTGGTGGGGTAAACTAAACGTTATTGGCCAAATTTTTTGGCTGGTTTTATCAAATTCATTCCACAAGGAATGATAACTTTGCTTCACAATAGGATGAATTAACTCTGGCACTAGCTCTGATAAAGGCCACAATACAAACGCATTAAACAGAATTTCACCTCTAGGCAACTCAACCGGTTGCTGTGTCACCACATCATCATAAAGTAATAGGTCAATGTCTAAACTACGAGGGCTAAATTTTTTCTCCCCTTTAATTCGGCCATTATCTTGTTCAATCATTTTAAACGTGGCGACAACCTCTGCTATTGATAATTCAGTTTGAGCACTTGCCACCATATTTAAAAAGTTTGTCCCTTTAAAGCCAACAGATTCACTTTCAAACACGCGTGATAGGGTGAGCTTGCCAAAATGTTGCTGTAAATCTAATAAGCCGGCTTTAAGGTGTTGCTCAGGTTCAATGTTAGTGCCTAAGCTAATATAAATAGTTGCCATTAAATCTTCTATTCCACGCCATTAAGATTGGGTAAGTGCCATTAAATTGAGCCGCGTTCTATTTCAACGCCAACAGATGAAGCATGTGGCACCGCACCGGGCTTCATAACCACCACTTTAACCCATGGCACGTTAAATTCAGTGAGCAAGCATTGAGCAATCATTTCAGCAACGGTTTCAATTAGTTCGATAGGCTTTTCAGTAATCAGCGCAGTTAATTTGTTTGATACTGTTTCATAACATAATGCGTGTTGATAATCGTCACTGCTGGCCGCTAATCTATTATCCCAAGCCATATCTAAGTCAATTAATAGGGTTTGATGGATTTTCTTTTCCCATTCGTAGATGCCGATTACAGTTTCTATTTTTAACTGCCTAATAAGCACTTTATCCATATAAGCCTCCCTAAAAGCCTTTTAGCTAACTAAATGTAAAATTAATTACATATAAACCGTGATAATCTGCCCTTTAGCTCTTTTTCCTAGCAACGTAAAGCAGTAGGATAAGCCAATGTAAAAACGATGCTAGCGAATTAAATTCACTCAAAATGCGTTTTTGAATTATTGCAAAATGATTTGCAGCAGCGCTCAATTAAATTCTTTGCGCGATAATACCCTAAGAAGAGTAAGGAAACCAATTTGAACACCATAACCATCACCATTTTGATGATAATTCTTGCCTATTTGGCAGGTTCTATCTCAAGTGCGATATTGGTTTGTAAAATGAGAGGCTTACCCGACCCTCGCCAACATGGTTCAGGTAATCCTGGTGCCACCAATGTTTTACGCATTGGCGGAGTAAGCTCTGCAGTGTTAGTGCTGTTTTTTGATATGCTCAAAGGGGCTTTGCCATCATATCTGAGTTATTTAATGGGGCTAGATGCAGTTTCTTTAGGGTTGATTGCCGTAGCTGCCTGTATTGGCCATATCTATCCGGTATTTTTCCAGTTTAAAGGTGGCAAAGGGGTCGCAACCGCTTTTGGGGCAATGGCACCAATCGGCCACGACTTAGCGCTTTGCTTAATTGCAACATGGATAGTCTTTGTATTATTTACCCGTTATTCATCCGTTGCAGCAATGGCAACAGCGGTGTTAGCACCGGTTTATACTTGGTGGCTAGATGAACGATTTGTGCTGCCGGTAGCCATGCTTTCCACTATTATCTTAATTCGCCACAAAGATAATATTGAGCGGTTACGTATTGGTGAAGAAAGTAAGGTATCAAGAAAGCGCAGTAACAAACAAGCTTAGCCATTGCGACTAAGCTTTGTTTTAAGAGTTTATACCAATCACGCTAAGTAAATGTTCAGTTATTTATTACGGTTGGTACTAAATTATACCGCAGGTAAAGTATCTAAAGGCCAACGAGGTACACCTTTAACAGCCAAGTCTTCAACTTGACCTGCTTTTAATCTTTGTAAGCCTGCGTAAGCGATCATTGCCCCGTTGTCGGTACAAAACTCACCACGTGGATAATAAACCTTGCCGCCTAAATCTTGCATCATTTGCGCAAGAGACTCTCGTAAACGAGTATTAGCACTTACACCACCGGCAATCACTAAACGCTTATAGCCTGTTTGTTTTAGCGCACGCTTACATTTAATCGCTAAAGTATCAACAACAGCCTCTTCAAACGCACGTGCAATATTGGCGCGCGTTTGCTCATCATCAGGCTCAGCAGCAATAGTATTTGCAGCAAAGGTTTTTAAACCAGAAAAACTGAAGTTTAGTCCTGGTCTATCCGTCATAGGACGTGGAAACTTATAGCCAGCATCAACACCTTTAGCAGCAAGTTTGGCCAGCCTAGGGCCTCCTGGGTAATCTAACCCCATTAACTTAGCCGTTTTATCAAAGGCTTCACCTGCAGCATCATCAACAGATTCTCCCAATACAACATATTGGCCAATACCATCAACTTGCACCAACATTGAATGTCCGCCAGAAACTAGCAAAGCCACAAAGGGAAATTCCGGTGCATCATCCTCTAGCATAGGCGCTAGTAAGTGTCCTTCCATATGATGCACACCTACAGCAGGTTTATTCCAAGCATAGGCCAGAGATCGCCCAACACACGCACCCACTAATAAAGCACCAATTAAGCCAGGGCCTTTAGTAAAAGCAATACCGTCAATATCATCAATAGACGAATCAGCTTGCGTTAATGCCTGCTTGATTAAAGGAACAATTTTACGCACATGATCGCGCGACGCTAACTCCGGCACCACCCCACCATAGTCAGCATGAAGCTTCACTTGGCTATATAACACATGGGACAATAACCCTTGCTGATCATCATAAACAGCAATGCCCGTTTCATCACAAGAGGTTTCAATACCAATAATGCGCATAATGTTTTTTGTTCCTATAAAATTCAGCGGCTAATTCTAGCCGTTGCAACATATTTTCTCCACCAAAAATCGCCCTAGAATAAAACGATCAATTTTGATCGCACTCAACGCTATAAAAACAATTACTTAAAGCCCGTCTTAGCAAACAACAAGCAAACTAATTTAGACAAAGTGAACAAGGGGTTTACAAGAGCCTATGTGTCGGTGTAAAATTCCGCACCATTTTAATTAGCCTTTGGCTATTTATGGGGCTAAGTTAATCATTTAGATTGAGTCTAAGTTTTTAACTTAAAACATTAAATAACCAACTCAACTACACCTAAGGGGTGATGGCGTATGCCAATTATTAAAGTACGTGAAAACGAACCATTCGACGTAGCACTTCGTCGTTTCAAGCGCTCTTGTGAAAAAGCTGGTATCTTAGCCGATGTACGTGCTCGTGAATTCTACGAGAAGCCAACTACTGCTCGTAAGCGCGCTAAAGCTGCTGCAGTTAAACGTCTAGCTAAGAAGCTTTCTCGCGAAAACGCACGTCGCGTACGTTTATACTAATCTTATTATGAGCCTAGTCGATCAGCTAAAAGACCAAATGAAAGTCGCTATGCGTGCTAAAGATAAAGTACGTTTAGGCACTATTCGTTTGGCACTTTCCGCCATCAAACAAGTTGAAGTGGATACCCGCGAAACTGTTAATGATGAACAAGCGATAGCTATCTTAACCAAAATGGTCAAGCAACGTCGCGATTCAATTGCTCAATATGAAGCAGCGAATCGTCCAGAGCTTGCCGCCGCTGAGGCTGCTGAAGTTGAAGTTATTGAAACTTTTCTTCCTAAGCCACTAACTGAAGATGAAGTTGCAGCTATTATTGATGCAACAATCGCTAAAGTTGGCGCGGCATCCATGGCGGACATGGGCAAAGTAATGGGAGCATTAAAATCTGAAGTTCAAGGCCGTGCAGATATGGGCGCTATTGGTGCTTTAATCCGCGCTAAATTGAAATAATTCGTTTTTAATGTTGAATAAGCCGTGCACCTGCACGGCTTGTTTGTTTAAATTAATTGATAAAGTAACTTCGAGAAAAACAGCAATCAATGGCGATCCCTCGTGATTTTATCAATGAGCTTATAGCTCGTACTGACATAGTCGATCTAATCGATCGCAAAGTGCCGTTAAAGAAAGCCGGTAAGAATCATTCGGCTTGTTGTCCTTTTCATAGCGAGAAATCGCCCTCTTTTACTGTCAGCAGAGACAAACAGTTTTACCACTGCTTCGGTTGTGGCGCACACGGCAATGCTATCGACTTTGTCATGGAGTACGACCGCTTAGAATTTGTTGATGCCATTGAAGAACTTGCTGGACAGTTAGGCTTGGATGTCCCCCGTGAACAAGGGAATGCAAAACGCCAAGATCATGGTTTAAGCCGTGATTTATATGAATTAATGGACGAAGCTAGCTTATATTTTCAAAGCCAGCTTAGACAACATAAAGACAAACAAAAAGTGCTTGATTACCTTGAGTTTAGAGGTTTATCAGAAGACGTTATTAAGCACTTCGGGATTGGGTTTGCACCCGACGGATGGGACGGACTATTAGGCCGCTATCGTCAAAACCAAACCGCACAAGACAAATTATTAACTGCTGGCATGTTAATTCAAAATGACAGTGGTAAACGTTATGACCGCTTTCGCGATAGGTTAATGTTCCCTATTCGTGATCGAAGAGGACGCGTAATAGGCTTTGGTGGAAGAGTTTTAGGTGATGGCACCCCTAAATACTTGAATTCTCCAGAAACGCCCATATTTCATAAAGGCAATGAGCTTTATGGCCTATATGAGCTAAAGCAACGTCACCGAGACCCGCAACATGTATTAATTGTTGAAGGTTACATGGACGTTGTCGCACTTGCTCAATTTGGCGTGGACTATGCTGTAGCCTCATTAGGAACATCAACCACGGCTGAACAGTTTCAGCTTTTGGTTCGTAGTGCAAAAGAAGTCATATGTTGTTATGACGGAGATAACGCAGGTAGAGAAGCAGCTTGGCGTTCTTTAGAAACCGCACTACCCTTATTAAAGCCAGGTGATCAGGTAAAGTTTATGTTTTTACCTCAGGGGGAAGACCCTGACACCATGGTCAGAAAAATCGGTAAAGATGCATTTGAAGCATTAATGCAACAAGCAATGCAGCTGCCAGAGTTTCTGTTTGACACATTAAGCTCGACCCATGGCGCTGATAAAGGTGCACTCGCCAAACAAGCCATGGCATTAATAGAAAAAGTACAAGACACTGTTTTACAAAATATACTGCTTGAAAACTTGTCGCACAAACTGGGCATGAATAGCAGTGAAGATTTAAAGAAAAAATTAGGCTTCGCGGAAAAGAAACCGCAGCCATTAAATGCCAAAGGTTTACAAGGCAGAGGAACGCCTCTAAGACTAGCGATAGCCTTATTAATACAACAACCTAGTTTAGGTTATGGCTTGGAACAGCAACCAGCATTAAACAAAATTCAAATGGCAGGCATTGAATTGCTTAACCATTTGCTTGAAGTAACTCGACATCAACAATTGAATAGCGCACAACTACTTGAAATGCATAGAGAGCACGAACAAAAGAGCACTCTAATGAAGCTAGCCCAATGGGACCATCAAGTGGCGGATGAAAATGTGTTGACCGAGTTTAAACAAACCCTGATATGGCTGACTAACCAATATATCGAGCAGCGCTATCAGGAACTCAGTCTTAAACAGACTTTAACAAAAGCTGAAAAATTGCAGCTTATTAAGCTGATTTCAATAATGAAAGGCGTAGGTAAGCAACCTAAATAACCAAATTTTTATGGTTAAAACAACGCCATGGACTAGCTAAGCTTAGTCCACACAGCTATAATTGACGATTTGCGCGACACCAAGTAAAACTTAGTGTCCCGTCGTTATTTCAGTTACCCAAACTTGGATGATATCTATGGATCACACTCCGCAGTCGCAACTTAAATTGTTGCTCGCTAAAGGTAAAGAGCAAGGTTACTTAACCTATGCAGAAGTGAACGACCACTTACCTGCAGACATGGTCGACTCAGACCAGATTGAAGATATTATCCAGATGATAAATGACATGGGTATCCGAGTGTTTGAAGAAGCACCCGATGCCGATGACATGATGATGTCGGAAGACAACACAGACGAAGATGCTGCAGAAGAAGCAGCGGCAGCCTTAGCAACAGTAGAAAGCGAATTAGGTCGCACAACTGACCCAGTTCGTATGTATATGCGCGAAATGGGTACAGTAGAACTACTGACTCGTGAAGGCGAAATTGTAATTGCAAAACGCATTGAAGAAGGGATTAACACCGTTCAATCTTCAGTGAGTGAATACCCACAAGCAATCGCAATGATCTTAGAGCAATTCGACCAGTATGAAGCTGACGAAATTCGCTTGTCTGATATTATCTCTGGATTTGTAAACCCTGACGAAGACGATGTAGCACCAACAGCGACTCACGTTGGTTCTGAATTATCTGATGAAGATTTAGATGATGAAGACGACGAAGATGATGACGCTGATGACGAAGAAGAGGAAGGTAACAAAGGTCCTGATCCTGAAGAAGCAAAAGAGAAGTTTACTCAACTACGTGAAGCTTATGAAAAAAGCTTAGCGGTTATTGCTGACAAAGGTCGTGATCATCCTGAAGCTATTGGCTCTTTATTTGTCATTGGTGAACTCTTTAAAGAATTCCGCTTAGTTCCTAAGCAATTTGATCGCTTAGTCAAAAGCATGCGCAACATGATGGATCGTGTTCGTGTTCAAGAAAGACTTATTCTTAAGCTTGTTGTAGAACAAGCTAAAATGCCAAAAAGAAACTTTGTTAAGGCATTCACAGGCAACGAAACTAGCCTAGAATGGTTTAACACAGAAGTCAGCAGCAGCAAGCCATACGCTGAAGGCTTACGCATGGTTGAAGAAGATGTGCTTCGTTGTATTGGCAAATTGGCCTCTATTGAAGAAGAAACAGACTTGACCATTGCAGGCATTAAAGACATCAACCGTCGTATGTCTATCGGTGAAGCGAAAGCTCGCCGTGCGAAAAAAGAAATGGTTGAAGCTAACTTACGTCTAGTTATTTCGATTGCTAAAAAATACACCAACCGTGGCTTACAATTCTTGGATCTCATTCAAGAAGGTAACATCGGCTTGATGAAAGCAGTAGATAAATTCGAATACCGTCGTGGTTATAAGTTCTCAACTTATGCAACCTGGTGGATCCGTCAGGCAATTACTCGTTCAATTGCTGACCAAGCCCGTACGATTCGTATTCCAGTACATATGATTGAAACTATCAACAAGTTGAATCGTATTTCTCGTCAAATGCTTCAAGAAATGGGCCGTGAGCCTTCTCCTGAAGAATTGGCAGAACGTATGATGATGCCTGAAGATAAAATTCGTAAGGTACTGAAAATTGCCAAAGAGCCAATCTCAATGGAAACCCCAATCGGTGACGATGAAGATTCGCATTTAGGTGATTTTATCGAGGATACCACCCTCGAACTGCCTTTAGACTCTGCCACTAGCGAAAGTCTTAAAAACGCAACTCATGAAGTATTAGCAGGCTTAACCGCCCGTGAAGCAAAAGTACTTCGTATGCGTTTTGGTATTGATATGAATACCGACCACACGTTAGAAGAAGTAGGTAAACAGTTTGACGTAACCCGTGAGCGTATTCGTCAGATTGAAGCAAAAGCATTACGCAAGCTTCGCCACCCTTCTCGTTCAGAGATCTTAAAATCGTTCTTAGACGAATAAGATTGATTGGTAGTTAGTAATATTCTTGCTGACCACAACACAAAAAACCTGCTGATGCAGGTTTTTTTATGGCTTTAAATTACTAATTTGATTAACAGATAACCAAATAAATAAATATCCGCTAAATCATTGAAAAACACGGGTGACAAGCCAGAATAAACTTCGTATAATTCTCCCCGCTTTCGATAGTGACGACTATCTTAAGTCGGCCCCTTAGCTCAGTTGGTTAGAGCATACGACTCATAATCGTCAGGTCCCCAGTTCGAGTCTGGGAGGGGCCACCAATTTTGATAAGCCGCTTAAAGAAATTTAAGCGGCTTTTTCATGTCTGTCGTTCTGTGTAGCGAATAAGTAGCAGATTATTACTCAATTAAATATCCTCTATGCATTAATCATAACATCCTCTAATTAGGTGGCCAAAATCACCGTACCACTACACAAAAAAATCCCCACTTGTGTGGGGATTTTATTATCTTCAACTGATTAGCTATTGTTTATGGGTTAATTGGCTCAATACACATATAACCTTTATCTGTTCCCATCAGCTCCGAGGCTCCAATCCACGCAGAAGCATAATTAGGAATGAATGTAATTATAAGCCTTTGATCTGCATAGCCACCAGGTCTGTCGTTAGTGATGTATTTATCATGAGGTAACTCATTCAGTAAGTTATTAGCCACCAAATAGTCCCGTAATACAATATAGTCAGCTCTAAGTGCTAGCGTGGCACCCATGCGCAGGCATTTTGCCTCTAATGAATATAAATCGCTATTTTCACTGACGGTATCAGAATGCATTACCGAGTAACGATATCCACCAGTTTCATACGTTAATTCAACCAGATTAGGAATGATATCAAGAACATCATATTTTACCGTTGAGACATATTCTCCAGAATTATCCCATGCCCGTATATAAATCGGTGAGTAAGGTAGAGTATTAAATTTAATCGACAATTGATTTAACTTATTAGAGCCTTTAATGACATCAAAGTCTAATGGGTCGTTGGTTAAGTCATTATCATGCACAATTTGTACATTCAAATCTGCATTATAGTCTCCCTCTTTGACAAAAGATAAATGCACTGTTTTTTCTGCTTTTTCAAACTCGGCATCAATTACAATTTCAGGCACTCTAAAATGCGGAGATTGATAATAATCAACCCCTCTAGAAGGCATATATATATCACTTAAATAGTCTGACCACCCATATGTCATACCGCTGGAGTGACCGTATCCATTACCATGTGCGAACTCATGATAGAGCGTTTTAATTGGCACTGGGCGATATTTAGATAGGCTATCATTAACGTACTCATGATAAATACTGCCCCAACCACCACTGCTAGCATAATAGTCAGTTAATCTAGCTCTAGCTCCACCGCCTACGCCTTCAGCTGCATAAAAATCACGCATAACTGCAGTTCGCAAAGCGTGCCCTTCAAGACCTATTGTAAGTAACTGACGATACCAATATGGTATTTCAAGATTAGTAGTCCCTTGTGTAATCAAGTCATTTTCGTATGTGGCACATTCTGTATAGCTATTATTAATTAAACACTCAGTTGCAAATAAGGATTTCATTTCTTCCATATAATCAACTTGATTTGAAAAATCATGTATGTAGCTTAGTGTTCTTTCAAATGTCGTTCTTTCAGCACCTATATTAGGTGATGTATAACATGCGTCTACCCCATCACAGCTGTATGACCAGTTCTCTAGCCTTACTACAGGTAGATAAAGTAGTTTTTGGTTATAATCTACGACCTTTTCAATACTTATCAGTCCAGGTATCGTAAGGTTTGCAGAAGTATACGGATCAATGACCGGTGAGAAGATAAGCTTTGTCGGCGTATCCTCACCATTGATATACACGATTAATGACTCTATTGGAGTGAATGTACCATTGGCTAATGTAATCACACCATTTTGCAACTCAAGGGTATAGTCGTTGTAAGCAACATACTCTGTAAAGGGCATGGTTTGAGTTGATTGAACGTTAGCGGTAACCTCACTCAATACAGGGGTAGTATATTCTGCTTGAAGTTCAATAAACTTATTACCCTGATAATTAGTCCTTATTAAGCTTGATAATTCCCCCATATCCTGGGTGGTCACATCATCATCACTTACCGTAACAGTAAAGCTATAGTCACCAAAGTCCCCCGTTGTCATTGTGCCGGTTATTTCACCTGTTGCGCTGTCGATGGTCATCCACTGTGGCGCACCGACTAATGCGTAAGTGAGTGTGTCGTTGTCGACATCTGATGCCATAACTTGATGACTAAACGGCTGCCCTACTTCAACAATCATTTCAATAACAGCGTCAATAGTAGGTGCAGAGTTAGGGTTAACTCCAACATAACGGCCCACACTTTCAACGATGTCTGTACCATCTGAAATCAACACTTTAAAGGCATAGGATCCAACGTCAGCTTTAACTAAGTAGCCTGATATCTCGCCTGTTGTGGCATCAACATTCATCCATAAAGGCGCATTGACTAGCTCATAGCTAAGGCTATCGCCGTCTACATCACTGGCCAAAATTTGATAACTAAAATTACTGCCGCTGAATGATGTGAAATCAACTACTGCATCAAATACTGGGGCGTTGTTAGCGGGAGGAGGAGTCGGTGCGGCGCAGCAATCGCTGAACACTGGTGTGCTTTCATAAAACTCATCATCAAGCCCACTGCTGTCACCCCCATCTGCTGGGTTGCCCCAAGTAATAATTTCGCCGTTATCTAAAATTGCCGCAAAAGCTGTACTACCGGCAAAAACGCCTTCAACATCAATCAATTCATTTGAAATGGCGCTACTATCACCACCGGACACTAATTGCCCCCAAGTAATCACGGTGCCATCCGCTTTGATTGCTGCAAACGCGTAGGCATTTCCGATAATAGTGACAATGTCTGTCAGTAATGATTGCACTGAACTGCTATCACCACCGTAGCGAGCATCCCCCCAAGTGATGACAGTGCCATCAGATTTAAGCGCTGCAAAGGCACTTTGGGTCGCTGCAATACTAATAATGTCAGCAGTGTTGATATTATTGCTACTAATAGTATTTGAGGTCGTCACCCTATTAAGCGAACGAACAACCGGAGCACTATTATTTACCGTAACCGTGCCGCCTTGAGTGGTATCGCCCCAAACGACAGTGTTACCGTCAGATTTTAATGCGGCAAAAGCATAATCATTACCCGTAATTGATTTCACATTAGTTAACTGAGCCTGTACCGCACTACTATCACCACCTCGTGCCGTGTCACCCCAAGTCACCACCGTACCATCACCTTTTAATGCGGCAAATGCGGTGCTAGTTGAGGCCACTGATTTAACATTAACTAATTGCGCCTGTACCGAAGTGCTCTCTCCTCCGTTAGCCGTATCGCCCCAAGTAACCACTGTGCCATCTGATTTGAGCGCGGCAAAAGCAGAATCTGTTGCAGTAATAGCCGTAATATTGGTTAATTGCGCAGCTACTGCAGATGAGTCAGCACCGTTCAGTGTATTTCCCCAAGTCACTACCGAACCATCGGTTTTTAGTGCCGAGAATGCCGCAGCCGAACCCACCACTTTAACCACATTAACTAATTGGGCCTGCACATAAGCGCTGTCAGCACCGGCAGTGTTATCACCCCAAGTAACCACGCTACCGTCGACTCTACGTGCGGCAAAAGCGCTATCAGTATTGGTGATTTCTTTAACATTAACCAGCGCATGTGCAACTGCAGAGCTATCTCCACCATATGCACTGTCACCCCAAGTCACGGTTGTACCATCTGATTTTAGTGCGGCAAAGGCTTTGGTATTACCGGTAATATTGGTGATATACACAGGTTGAATGACGGATTTAGCCTGCACAAATTTACAGGCATTCCCATTCGAAATACCAGTGTTTTGCGCTGTACAATATTGGTTTTTAACCGTCACTAACACACCAATTTCATTGGATTTATCATTACCGGTTAACTGGTATGTATTGCTATTCGTACCAACAGGCACACTGGACACTTCAAATTGATAGTCAGTGCGGTTGTTATCACAGTCACTACACGTCACTGTTGCCGTTGCCGTTCCTGAAAAGTAACTCAGTTTAAGGTCAGTAATCACTGGGGCTGCTGGTTCATTCAACGTGATCGTAATTTGGGCTTGAGCAAAGTGCCCCTCATTATCGGTAATTTCGTAAAAGAAAGTATCAGTGCCAAAACTGGTATTATTTGAGGTGTATACCAAAGTTAAGTCGGTCGTGCTGGCTACGGTTGTCCCCAATGTTGAGCCGTAGACTTTACTAATGAAAATATCTCGTCCACTGCTATTCGCAACATAGGAGCTTAAATCAATTGTTAATGGCGCAGCATCCATATCCATTGCCGTCGTCATCACATCATTGGCGGTCAACATGCCTTGAGACGCTGACACAATACTGATGACATTACTGGCTGATTTATGCCCATCACTCACCGTATAGTTTATGGCTTCTGTGCGCTCTTCTCCGTTAGGAGTATAAGTCAATATAAAACCATTTTGACTTAGCGTGGCAGGCACAGCAACTGTGCCTAAGGAGGTTAAGCTCAATGCATCGCCATCAGCATCAGCTATAGCTGAGGTCAAGTCGATGGTAAGGCTTGGAGTTGTTGTATCAAATGGATCAATAGTTTGCGAAATCGCCATTGCCGTCGGAGCAGCATTAACTAAATTAATAATAATTTCATTATGAGCAACTCCCCCTTTACCATCTTCAACCACATAAACTATTTTATCTTGATCTAATAGTTGAGACATGGTGTATTTGATCGTCATTGCTGAATAGATAACCGAAGGGTTTTGGCTGCTGTAGACTTGAGTTAATTGTAAACTGTCACCGTCAATATCACTGACTAACGAACTGACATCAATCATTTGCTCAGGCTGAGCTGTAACGGTTTTCATCGAAAGATCAACGGTTAAAGCGTTTGCTACCGGATGATTATTTTGCACCGCTGTGCTGGAAACAATAAAGGTAATTTTACCAATGGCACTGCCACCCTGCCCGTCAGTCACTCGATAAACCACATCATCCACACCATAAAAACCGTTAGGCACATACTGAATCACTTTACCTGAAAGTGTTGCGCGGGAATGACCAAATAAACTCACTGAAAGTGGGTCACTGTCGGCGTCTGTAATCAAGTTTAATGCGCTTAGATCAACAGAAACCTTAGTTTGGTCATCAGTTGCTTGCACATAATCTTTTGCAGTTGGCGCATTATTGGGGCTTGTTGGATCAATTGAATCAACAATAATTAACCCTGCATTAAAAGCGCCACGGCTATCTTCAACAACATAAACTGCACTGCTGGCGCCTATGTAACCCGCCGGCGTATAAGTGACCGTATTATTGGCTAATGTAAACTTGTCGCCATCTTGCACAAGTTTATTGACGGCAACCGTATCGCCATCGGCATCTGATATTTGCCCAGATAAATCGACAGAAATAGCCGTTTGATTATCGGTTGTTAACGTCACCGTTTTGGCTTCTGGCGCAATATTATTAGTGTCATTAATAATAACGGTTATTGCCCCTTGATAGGCTTTTTCGTTTGATGTGACGGTATAATCTATTTGCTCAATACCTGGGGTTAGCGCAGTAATATTAATGGTTGGAGAAACAATGGAATCAACCGCGACATTTGAGCCTTGTGATGCCGCTTGAGTTAATGCCCAGTCATCATCAGCTGTAATAGCAGAAGAAATATCAAAAGAAGCGGTATCACCCACTAAGACATTAAAGATCAGTGGACTCACACTTAAACTACTTTCTACACTAGTGAGATTTTCGGTAACATTAATATGAATTTTAGCTTGATCTACGCCGCCAGATTCATTTGACACTACATAAACAAACTCATCGCTACCAATAAAATTACCAGGCTGATAAATAATGCTGTTATCAGTAATTTTTGCGCGGTTTGACGCTCCCACAAGTCTATTAAGTGAAACGCCGTTAACACTACTGACTAAATCACTTAATTGATACGTCACCGTTTCACCTTGGTGTAAAGATGTACTGTGTTCTATTGCATTAATTGACGTGCCAGCTTGAGTGGTGGTGTTCGATACTACTGATATTTGCCCAATAGCAATATTACCATCTTGATCTTTAATGCCATAGATTGCAGTTTCATATCCTTGGTAACCAATAGGGCTATAAGTGACTTTCATGCCTTGTTGGTCAAAGCGGTCATCATTTTGATTAAATGAAATTAATTCTAAATTTTTATTGTCTGGGTTATCGATATAATCTGTTAAATCGACAGTGCGGGTTTCGGAGGCTAATAGCTTAATTGTCGCTAACTTAGTGGTCACAGGCGCAGGGTTATTTGGGTCTTGAATCGCCACTAATAATGTCGAGGTTAATGTGTCACTTCCATGGGTTACCTGCCAATTAATTGTAGCAAGTCCAGTATATGCACCAGTAAAAGTAATTGTGCTGTTGTCAAATGAGATATTACTGGTTAATCCGCTATTGTCTGTAACTGAAGATAGCTCCCATGCTTCACTAGGATTAACATAATTAGAGACATCTAAAGTAATGGTTTGAGTTTTATTAATTTTGGCAGTAAATGGTAATAAAATAACCGGTTCGATAGTGAGTTCTTCATCTGGTTCAGGAGCCGGTTCAGGCGTGGGTTCTGGAGCAGGTACGGGTTCAGGTGCTACATCAGTATTAATTCTAGAAGGGCCACTATCACAAGCTGTCAGGAAAAAAACAACTAAGGTAAAATAAATCAGCTTAATTAACACATTCTTTTGCATAGTCGTTTGCTCATATCAGATAATCCATTAACAGACACTAAGCATAGCTCATTATAGATCGAATTTTATGCACCTTTTTAATAAATGATTATTTTATTGATATTTCTCAGTCAAAATGACTATTTAATAGAACATTTACAGCAGATTACTGCTTAGACTTTTCAAATATTTAAAACATTCATTCATGATAGAACGACCAAAGCAAGTATAAATCTACTCAGCAGCAAACTCTGAGGATATTTGATAGCGTTGTAAAATTTGTTGGTATTTACCCGAGGCCTTTATTTGCTGTAACCCTGTATTGAGCAGTTGAGCCATCTTTTTGGCATCAGGGTATTTTCGAGAAATCATCACATGAAATGCGGCAATACTTTCAGGCTTTTCCAATACTGCAATTTTGTGGCTTTCTTCAGGGAAGTATTGCGTTAACAAAAGTTTGCCTGTTAATTCATCAATCACTGTAAAATCATTACGCTTGAGTAATAACATGCCTAAGTTTTGTTGATCGGTACTGACTTTACTCACGGTTAAACCCGCCTTTTTAAATGCAGGTAAGTACCAATAGCCGAGTATTCCGCCCATTTGATAACCTTGAAAATCTTCTAAGGTATGCCAAGTGAAGCCGTCTGGGAATTTCTCTGTGTTATAGAAAAACTTATTCACCGAATAAATAACCGGATCGGAAAAATCA
Source organism: Shewanella gaetbuli (assembly GCF_023284065.1). Classification (GTDB taxonomy): domain Bacteria; phylum Pseudomonadota; class Gammaproteobacteria; order Enterobacterales; family Shewanellaceae; genus Shewanella; species Shewanella gaetbuli. The sequence continues at coordinate 400,307 of NZ_JAKIKP010000002.1, forward strand.
TAGTTTTGTTGACGCTGTTCATTTTTAAAATATGGCACCGCACCAAATGCTTTTCCCGATGCCACCATCATCTCGCCTCTTTTCCATGGGGCAAATTCATACTCAACACTGACACCTTGGGTAGCAAAAGCCGTCTCAATTATGGCTAACACCACGCCTGAATCATGTGCATTTGATGAAGTATAAGGGGCATAATCTGACGTCATTATACGTACCGACGTTGCGGCATTCAGTGGCAAACTAATGATACTAAGTAAACAATATATTCCCGGCGTGAGAATATGCTTCATTCTAGATCTCTTTATATGAAGGTTAGAATCTAACGTTAACTATAAATATAGTTCAAAAGAGTCATTTAGCATCAATATTAATCCAGTTTGCAGGTAATAATATCGTTTTTAATCAACCCAATAGCATTACTCATTCACTTTATAAGCAGGATCTTTTTCTAAGTGTTGTTGTGCTAACGTTATCGCTTGCACGGCTCTTGAATTAAACTCCCGTTGATAAAGAGTATAAACAACCACCAAACTCGCAAAAATAAATGCAGTTGGATGAAAAAACCAACACAAAGCAGCCATAGCAAAATAATACGACCGCAAGCCATAGTTATAAGAGTGAGCCGCTTGATCTTGTACTACCGCCATCTGCCTTGCATAAGCTAATAGATTTTGATCACGACCCGACTTATCTAAAGGCGCCGCGCCTATCATTACATTAACAAAACCATATTGACGCATTGACCAGGTAAATTGAAAAAAGGCTAGTACAAAAATTCCTGCTAAAAGCGCCAGCTTAACTTGTACTAATGCGTGATTTGGGGACACTGAAAATGGGATAGAAGCGATAACGGTTTCAAGCTTTTCAACTTGAGAAAATAAGGTTAAAACACCCGCAAGAATAAGTAGTGTAGTAGAAGCAAAAAACGCGATATTCCGTTCTAAATTCGCTAAAAGTGCGGCTTCTGCAACACGAACATCTTTAGCGATAACTTGGCTCATCCAATGAATACGTTGTTGATGCATGACTCGGGCAATGCAGTTTGCGGTTTTAGCTTTTCGTTTTGAAAACTGGGTATAACCTAGCCAACACGTAATAAAAGTGATTAATGCTAAATAGTCCAATGCAGTTCCAATCATTTCACAGCCTTATGAATTCCAACAACAAATATACTATATCAATTTTCATCACATCTGCATGTTTTTTTAAAATGGACACTCACATTGCCAATGTATTTTTTCAGCGGATATTGGATGAGTAAAGGTTAGCGTGGTGGCATGCAACAGCAACCTCGGAGCTAATTTGGCTGACTCACCCATTGAGTATAAATCGCAACCCAAAATAGGATGGCCTATTTGTTGGCTATGTAATCTGAGTTGATGTGTTCTTCCTGTTATTGGTGTAAATATAACTCTAGAACTTAGATTTCCATCTGCATCTTTAACAACCTCAACAAGCTGATATCGACTATGGGATGGTTTGCCAGTGTGATGGCACACCTGCATTAATGGAAATTCTGCTTTAGCAATGGGAAGAGTGATATCTCCCGTTGATTCAACTAACTCATGTTGCAATATCGCGGTATAGGTTTTTTCAACTAAGCCAGACTGAAACTGTTTAGTAAGTAAGCCATTGATATGTTTATTGAGTGCCACCAGCATAATGCCTGATGTTCCAAAATCAAGCCGATGCACTAAAGTGCAATTCGGGAATTGCTGCACTAATCGATAATGTACTGAATCAAAGTTTTGTGGATTTTTACCCGATAAACTCAATAAGCCAGAAGGTTTATTGATCAATAATAGATGTTCATCTTGATACAAAATACTGATTTGTTCAGCGCAAGGTGGAGCAATAAATTCAGACATAATAAGCAAATTGAAGTGTGTCAGAGCTCAGCATAATCCATAGGGTTATTCAATACCAATCGTAATTGGCATAACGCCATAACACCGTGAAATATCACGACACGTCAATGGCGGCAACCAAGAGCTGTCGTGATATTTAAAGACAGTGGATTAGGTTTTTAATCGTCCTAATTCAGTGTGTTGATGCTGCACTAGGTCGGCTAAGCTATGGCTACTTTGCTGAGCATCATCAGCCAGTTTTGATAATTCAGCTGCTGAGTCAGAAATACCGGTAATATTACGGCTGACCTCTTCCGTTACCATACTTTGCTCTTCCGCTGCGGTGGCAATATGGGTGACTTGCGATGACACTTCATTAATTTGAACCACAATAGCATTTAGCGAGCTCAAGGCCATTTCAGTTTGTTCAACCGCTAGCTGTGCGCCTTTAGCGCCTTTGTCGATAATACGTGACGCGTTATTCACCTCAGACTGTAATGATTCAATTAGCTGGCTAATTTGATCGGTAGAGTTTTGTGTTTTAGAAGCTAATGCTCTCACTTCATCTGCCACCACCGCAAAACCACGGCCTTGCTCACCCGCCCTAGCTGCTTCAATGGCGGCATTTAATGCCAACAAGTTCGTTTGTTCAGCAATAGAACTGATCACCTCTAAAATACCGCTAATATTGCTACTGCTTTGCGCCACTAAACTGACCGCTTTTTGTGCCTGCTCAGATTCAACAGACATGTCTTTTACAAAGCCCATAGCTTGAGTAAGCCTTGCTTCACCATCTTTAACATTAGTGGTCATTGATTCGGTTTCGTGCGCGGTTTGCTCAGACGCTTTTGCCACCTCCAGTGCTGCAGCGCTCATCTCGTTTACTGCGGTCACAACGCTGTCAATTTCAGCATATTGACGATTAACACTTTCACGAGTTAATTGGGCAATTTGAGCCGACTTTTGGCTTTCGGTTTGTGATTTATCAGCTAAATCTTTTAAGCCAATAATCAATCCTCTAAGCTTATTGATAAATTGATTAAAGCCTTTGGCTAATGCAATTAATTCAGCATGGGCTTCTACATGAAGGGTCTGAGTTAAATCGCCTTCGGCACTGCCTAGGTTTTCAACCCTTTGTTGGATCATGTTTAGCGGTGAAATAATACTGCGGATCATAAAACTAATTAGCACAATGGCGATGACTGACACAATCACGCCCAAAATCAACAATAGGCTACCTAAAGAGGCCGCCATTTCTTCCATGGCATCATCCATTTTTTCAATGGCGATAAACGCTTGTTGTTTAGGCACTTCAATCACTAATGACCAAGTCGCATTCGCCATTTCAATAGTAATGGGGTAAGCCACCGCAATGTATTCATCATCTGCAAAAGTTTGCTGGCTAGCATGTAATTTGTGGAGTTGCTTTGCTCTTGCTGCTGGCATCGACTCAGATAATGGTCTGGCTAACTTATTATAATGACTGGCAGCCACCACTAATCCTTGTTCACTTAATAGCGTTACCTTTGTCTCACCTTGATACAAGCTTTTAGACAACTGACTAATAAGCTCTTGAAAAACTGGCAAGTTAACATCAACGCCCACCATACCTTTGAACTGTTGATTCACTACCACCGGCACGGTTAACGAGGTCATTAACTCGTTATAGCCTGGGGTCACTTCATAAAGATAGGGTTCCATCAAACACGGCTTTTTAGTATCCATAACGCACAAATACCATTCAGCCTCACGGATACCGAACTCATTTAAAGTGTCGACGTATTTTTCTTGGGCATCATCTACTTGTTGATGTTCTGCACTGCCATCGTCATTGCGGGTGTAATAAATTTCTAACCCACCATGGTTTAAAATACTGTGGCTCGCTCCTTGATAATATTGACTATCTAAGCCGTCATAACCATTGGCTTCAAATTGCGCATACATGGACGATATTTGCTCATTCTTTTGAATAGTCGCAATCACTAAAGATTCGAGCTGCTCACGTGATAATGGGGTGTTTTTCGCCGTGTGTTCAACCATTCCCGCAAACGAAAAAGGGATTCGATAAGCCTCTTCAATAAAACCTGCAATTTGCTCACCATACTCACCGGCTTTAGCTGAAAGCTTTTGCATAATCTCTACTGATAACGTGTCATCCACTTGAGTTGATAACTGCTTATTTTTATCAGAAAGTGAAAACCAAAGACTAAGAGATAGCGTCAACACGATTAGCAAAAATAGTGTAGAGGTTATCCATAACAGTTTGGTTTTAACCGGCAGTTGTTTCATAAACACCTTGCTCCGTAGTTATTATTTATTTTTGTCAGACTAAGTTTAGTTAAAAATCCATAAAAATCATTTTATTGATAATAAAAAACCCTATTAATGAATAGGGTTTGTTGAGTTCAACATATGAGCGAACTTATCGAGGCACTACAAGCATTTACCCGTAGGCTTAATTAAGCACCAAGTCGAATACTTCAGCCATAATTTGCAAGCCCGCATCAATTTGCTCATCCGGTGCAGTTAAAGGCACTAACACTCGTAAAACGTTACCGTAAGTGCCGCAAGACAACAGGATTAAACCGCGATCACGTGCTTCTTTTAACACTTGTGGGCAATACTGTGGTGCAGGTTTTCCTTCTTCCATCAGCTCGATGGCGATCATAGCGCCTAAGCCCCGTACTTCGGCAATTTGATGATGCTGCTGTTGCATTTCACTAATGGCTGATTTAATTCTGTCGCCAACCTGATTAGCACGTTCTAGCAAGTTTTCTTGTTCAAACACTTCAATAACGGCTAAGGCTGCGGCACACGCTAGCGGGCTACCACCATAAGTGCCACCTAAACCGCCTGGGCCAATAGCATCCATCACCTCTGCTTTACCGGTAATACCTGATAACGGAAACCCTCCAGCAATAGATTTAGCAAAGGTAGTAATATCAGCTGCTACGCCCATTTGCTCCATGGCAAAAAAGGTACCAGTACGGCCTGCACCCGTTTGCACCTCATCAGCAATTAACATAATGCCGTGGGCATCACATAACAAACGTAAACGCTGCATAAAGCTAGGCGATGCGGCATAAAATCCGCCTTCCCCTTGTACCGGCTCAATAATAATGGCGGCAATATCTTCTGGCTCAGCATCATTTTTAAAAATGCGCTCAATTGAAGCAATGGCATCATCTTCAGATACCCCATGTATTTCACAAGGGAACTCAGCTCTAAATACATTAGCCGACATTAAGCCCATGCCTTTACTATATGGCGCAACTTTACCTGTTAACGCTAAAGCTGCCATTGTGCGTCCGTGGTAACCCGAGGTAAATGCAATAACGCCTGCACGTTTGGTATACGCTCTAGCCACTTTAACCGCATTTTCTACCGCTTCTGAACCACTGGTAAATAAAGCGGTTTTTTTAGCAAAGTCACCTGGTACTAGCTGGTTAACTTTCTCACAAACTTCGATGTAGTTTTCATAACCTAAAACCATAAAGCAGGTGTGCGAAAAATCATTTAATTGCGCTTGCACAGCCGCTTTCACTTTAGGGTGTAAATGCCCAGTATTTAATACGGCAATGCCACCAGCAAAATCAATATATTCACGCCCCTCAACATCCCACACTGTGGCATTTTCAGCACGTTGGGTAAAAATAGGATGAATTTGTCCTACACCTTGGGCAACAGCGGCCTGACGACGGGTCATTAATCCTTCATTGGTTTTACTCATTCTCAGCTCCTTTATGCGCCTTATATCGCCATGCAAATGTATTTCATTTCGAGGTATTCCTCGATGCCAAATTTTGAACCTTCACGGCCTAATCCTGAAGATTTAATGCCGCCAAACGGGGCAACTTCTGTTGATATTAATCCGGTATTAACCCCAACCATGCCGTACTCTAATGCTTCTGAAACTTGATAAATCAAACTGATGTCACGGCCATAAAAATAAGCGGCTAAGCCAAACTCGGTATCATTTGCCTGCTGAATAACATCTTCAACATCATCAAATTTAAACAAGGGAGCTAATGGTCCAAAGGTTTCTTCTTTCGCCACTAACATGGTTTTATTCACATCACGTAAAATAGTGGGTTCAAAAAACAACTCGCCTAGTTCACTGGTTTTTCCACCCACAACCACAGATGCCCCCTTAGTTAAGGCGTCTTGTAAATGTTTAGTGACTTTATCAACCGCTGCGCTATTTATTAATGGCCCTGTTGTTACCCCTTCATCTAATCCGTTACCCACCTTTAAGCGGCTAACGGCCTTAGCAAACTTTTCAGTAAATGCTTCATACACGCCAGACTGCACATAAATACGGTTAGCACAAACACAGGTTTGTCCTGCATTACGGTATTTAGCGATCATCGCGCCTTCAACTGCGGCATCGATATCGGCATCGTTAAACACGATGAAGGGTGCGTTACCGCCTAATTCAAGCGACATTTTCTTTAACGTTGGCGCACACTGCGCCATGAGTTTGATCCCGATGGGAGTTGAGCCAGTAAAGGATAACTTACGTACTATTGGGCTTTCACATAAGGTGTTACCAATGGCCACCGCATCGCCTGTTATCACGCTAAATACTCCCGCAGGAATTCCTGCACGTTGGGCAAGTTCAGCTAAGGCTAGTGCGGTAAAAGGGGTTTGTGGTGCAGGCTTTACTATCATAGTACAACCCGCGGCTAATGCTGGAGCAGCTTTACGCGTGATCATCGCTGCAGGGAAATTCCACGGAGTAATAGCCGCCGTTACCCCAACAGGTTGCTTTATTACTGTTAGGCGTTTATCTGCCTGATGCCCAGGAATTGTCTCACCGTAAATGCGCTTGCCTTCTTCAGCAAACCACTCAATAAATGACGCAGCATAAGCCACCTCACCTTTGGCTTCCGCTAATGGCTTACCTTGTTCGCAAGTCATTAACATGGCTAAGTCATCGGTATTCTCAAGTAATAGCTCGAACCAACGGCGTAATTTTTCACTGCGCTCTTTTGCCGTTAACGCACGCCATTGAGGCAAGGCTTTATTCGCCGCATCAATGGCATGTTGAGTTTCTTGTGCGCCCATCACCGGCACATGGCCAACTAACTCAGCCGTGGCGGGATTATAAATTGCCACTGTTTCACCACTTTGCGCACTCGTCCATTGACCATTGATATAACATTGCTCAATTAATAGACTTTTATCATTTAACAACATCACACACTCCTTATCTAAAAATAGGCTGGACTAAATGCCAAACTTATCGCGCATGGTGTAATACCAAGCGCCTAATGCACTAAAAGGCACCCGTAAAGCATGACCGCCTGGGAATGGGTAATGAGGTAATGCGGCAAACGCATCAAATCGTGTTGCTTGACCGTTAAGCATTTCGGCAATTAATTTACCCGCTAAATGAGTGTAAGTGACGCCATGTCCACTACAACCTTGAGAATAATATATGTTATGCCCTATACGGCCGACCTGCGGCAGTCTTGATAAAGTCATTAAGAAGTTACCCGTCCATGCATAATCGATTTTAATGCCCTTCAACTGAGGGAATGTTTTTAATAATTTAGGTTCGATTAACGCTTTAACATTTGCAGGGTCACGTGCGCCATAAACCACACCGCCACCAAATATCAGTCGTTTATCACCCGTAAGTCGGTAGTAATCTAAAAGGTAGTTACAATCTTCAACACAATAGTCTTGTGGTAAAATACTGGCGGCAATATCATCAGATAACGGTTCGGTGGTGATCACTTGCGTGCCACATGGCATTGACTTAGCTTGAAGTTCTGGCAGTAATTTTCCTAAATAGGCATTACCCGCCACCACCACAAACTTACACTTAACTTGCCCCATTGCTGTGTGAACAATAGGCGATTGTCCATCGTCAATATTGGTCACGGCAGAGTCTTCAAAAATCAGTCCACCTAATGACTCAACGGCGCGGGCTTCACCTAAGGCTAAATTCAACGGATGGATATGTCCCCCGCTTTTATCTAGCATCCCGCCCACATAAAGATCAGTATCGACAACATTGCGAATACCATCATGGTCCAATAGCTCTAACTGGTCGGTATAACCGTGTTTTTCCCACAAACTTTTTTGAGCTTGTAGGTGACCCATTTGTTTTTTATTCATGGCGGCAAAAACACCACCATCTTTTAAATCACAGTCAATGTTATATTTCGCAATTCGCTCTCGAATGATACGCCCGCCTTCAAAGGCCATTTCACCGAAAAGTTTGGCTTTTTCTTTGCCAACCACTTTTTCGATGGTATCGATATCGCGGCTAAAAGAGTTAACTATTTGGCCACCATTTCGCCCCGATGCTCCCCAGCCAATTCGGGCAGCTTCAAGTACGACAACCTTCATGCCAGACTCTAATAAATGTAACGCAGAAGATAGGCCAGTATAACCAGCACCAACAATACAAACATCTGTTTCAATTACAGATTCAAGACGAGGGCGTTCAACTTTATCGTTAGCTGACGCGGCATAATATGAACTAGCATGAGGTGTTGCGGACATAACATTTCCTTTATATGCATATTGTAAAATACAACTGTCTCATCCTACACCTAGGCCAAAATAAAAACTAGCAAAAAAGGCACAATTATTTACATAATGTTGAAAATATTAAACACCCAATAAAAAACATTATCAGTATAAAATAATGACTATTATGAATAATTGAACGATGGGAAATGACAGTAAAGTATTTAGAAATTAACAGTGTGGGATAACAGGTTTCCCACACTGTTTAACAGGCGTGACAAAATCACCTAAGTGCCACTAAAAATCACTTTTATTCCATGGCTTGTTTCATTTTACGCTCAGCACGGCGAGTAAAGTACCAAGATAAGAACGCCACTAGCGATACCGCTAAAATAATGATGGTAGCCAAGGCGTTAATTTTAGGTGATACCCCTAAACGTACCGATGAAAACACCACCATAGGTAAGGTTGTTGAGCCAGGGCCGGAAGCAAAACTGGCAATCACTAAGTCATCTAAAGACAAGCTAAATGACAATAACCAACCGGCTATCAACGCAGGTGAAATCATAGGAACTGTAATTAAAAAGAAAGTTTTTAATGGGGTCGCGCCTAAGTCCATTGCTGCTTCTTCAATCGATTGGTCAAGCTCTCTAAGCCTTGATGAAACCACCACAGCCACATAAGCCGCACAAAAGGTTGAATGGGCAATCCATACCGTTAACATGCCACGTTCTGCTGGCCAACCAAAGGTATCGGCCATTTGCACAAACAATAGCAATAATGACAAACCGGTAATCACTTCTGGCATAACCAAAGGTGCGGTAATCATATTTGATAAGGTTAACTTAGCCCATGAACGACGAAAACGCGTCATAACAAAAGCCGCCATGGTGCCAATAATTACCGCCATAGTGGCACTGTAAAAGGCAATCCGTAAACTCACCCAAACCGCATCTAAAATCTGCTCATCTTTAAACAGTTCGGCATACCATTTAGGTGAAAAACCACCCCAGACGGTAACTAATTTTGATTCATTAAATGAATAGATAACCAAAATGAACATGGGTGCATATAAAAATAGCAAACCAAACCATAACATCACTTTGGAGAAACTTAATTTCTTCATGCTTCTTTCTCCATTTCACGTGACTGATAACGATGGAATAAGGTAATCGGCACAATTAATAACGCCAACATCACAATGGCAAGTGACGAAGCAACAGGCCAATCACGATTATTAAAGAACTCTTGCCACAAGACTTTACCGATCATCAATGAATCAGGACCACCTAATAGCTCAGGAATAACAAATTCACCCACTGCAGGAATAAACACCAACATAGAGCCAGCAACAACGCCGCCCATTGACAAAGGTAAGGTAATTTTCCAGAAAGTATTAATACTGCGAGAGCCTAAATCAGACGCCGCTTCAATTAAGCTCATATCTAATTTAACTAAGGTGGCGTACAAAGGCAGGATCATAAAGGGTAAGTAGGCATAAATAATACCAATGTATACCGCAAAATTAGTATTGAGCATTTGAATGGGCTCAGAGATCACCCCTATCCACAGTAAGAAATTATTGATTAGCCCCGTGTTACTTAAAATTCCCATCCAAGCATAAACTCGAATTAAAAACGAGGTCCAAGAAGGCAGCATCACTAATAGCAACAAGACTGGTTGAAACCTGGCCGGTGCACGGGCAATAGCATAGGCCATTGGAAAGCCCAACAATAGGCACCCCAAAGTGGCAATTAATGCCATTTTCAACGAGGTTAAATATGCCATGTAATACATGGAGTCTTGCAGTAATAATAAGTAATTACCGAGATTTAGAAAAATCGATAAAGTTTCATCCACATAACTAAAAGTGGCTTCATATGGCGGAATTGCTATTGCCGCGGTCGAAAAACTCAGTTTCAACACAATGGCAAATGGCAATGCGAAAAACATCAGCAGCCACAAATAGGGCATGCCTATTGTTAAATAGCGGCCTTTAAGGCGTTTGAATAGAGTCTTCATGAGTGTAATACCACCCCGCTGCTGTCTTCCCAGCTAATATAAACTTCGTCTTCCCATGTTGGGTTATCTGCACGGCGCTCACGGTTAGTCATTGAGCATTGTACAATCTGGTTATTGCTCAATTTAATGTAAAAAACCGAAATCCCCCCTAGGTAAGCGATGTCATGCACCACGCCTTTTTCCCAGTTATATTCACCTTCAGGTTTTTCACGGGTAATAATGGTTTTTTCTGGACGAACAGCTAAGAATACTTGCTTATTGTCCACCCCTGTTGAGATACCGTGACCAATATAAAATGGCTGCGTTAAGGTAGGAGATTGAATAATCGCGTGGTCGGTTTCGTCGGCAACAATCTCGCCTTCAAATAAGTTTACGGAACCGATAAACTCAGCCACCATACGGCTGTTTGGTGCTTCATAAATATCTATTGGTGAACCGGTTTGTGCTATCCAGCCTTCATTCATAATAGAAATTCGTTCAGCCATAGTCATGGCTTCTTCTTGGTCATGGGTTACCATCACGCAAGTTACACCTACCGCTTCAAGAATATCCACCACTTCTAATTGCATGCGGGTTCTTAACTTTTTATCCAGTGCGCCCATTGGCTCATCAAGTAATAATAATTTAGGACGTTTGGCCAAAGAACGAGCTAATGCCACACGTTGACGTTGACCACCCGAAAGCTGATGCGGCTTACGCTTAGCATATTTTTCCATATGTACCAGCTTGAGCATTTCTTCTACTCGTTGGGCAATTTGGTCTTTAGGCATTTTGTCTTGCTTTAAACCAAAGGCAATATTTTGTTCCACACTCATATGAGGGAATAACGCGTAGGATTGGAACATCATATTAATTGGACGTTCATAAGGAGGCATATCGGTAATATCAACGCCATCAAGAAAAATACGTCCTTCGGTTGGCTTTTCAAAACCCGCTAACATACGTAGCAGTGTTGACTTTCCAGAACCTGACCCTCCTAAAAGGGCAAAAATTTCACCTTTATTAATCGTCAGTGAAACATCATCGACAGCACGAACATCGTCAAAAATCTTACTTACGCGATCAATTTTGACGAGAACTTCAGCTTGCGTCTTTGTGGTTGGTTTATTAGTGACGCTCGAGGTGTTTACCATAATACTGCTCCGCCTAGTAGGAGTGCGCAACCTGACAAACAGGGCACATTACAACAAAAAATAATGTAAAAAGAGGTCAAAAATAGGGCGAGAAAATCCGCCCTATTTTTTGTGGGTATGATTACTGACCAGACTTAACCTTGGTCCAAGCGCGTGTTACCACACGTTGAATCTTCATTGGACGAATATCACCAATATATAAATTATCGATAACGTCTTGAGTTGGGTAAATCGCAGGGTCGTTTTTAATTGACTCTTCAACTAACTCTTGTGCAGGTACGTTTGGATTAGCGTATGCCACATAGTTAGTGATAGGAGCAATAACATCTGGACGCAGTAAGTAGTTAATAAACTTATGCGCATTTTCAACGTTAGTGGCATCTTGTGGAATGGCTAACATATCGAACCAAAGGTTGGCACCTTCTTTAGGAATAGAGTAACCAATTTTTTGACCATTGCCCGCTTCATCAGCACGTGCTGCGGCTTGGAATACGTCACCAGAGAAACCAAACGCCACACAAATATCACCGTTGGCTAGGTCAGAAATATAACGAGAAGAGTGGAAGTAAGTCACATAAGGACGAATCTTGGTTAATACTTCTGCCGCTTTTTCATAGTCAGCAGGATTCTTACTGTTAGGGTCTAACCCTAAATAGATTAATGCTTGAGGCAGCATATCGTCAGCAGAATCTAACAGTGAAAAACCACATGAAGCGATTTTTTCAGCATATTTAGGGTTAAAAATAAGCTCTAAAGAATCAAATGGCGCATCTTCACCAATCACTTCTTTTACTTTATCAATGTTGTAACCGATACCATTGGTACCCCATAAATAAGGTACAGAGTGCTCATTTCCAGGATCGGCATTTTGTAACTGCTTCATTAAATCATGCTTTAAGTTGGCGTAATTAGTTAGCTTACTACGGTCAAGCTTTTGAAACGCGCCCGCTTTAATTTGTTTTGCCAAAAAGTGATTTGATGGCACAACAATATCGTAACCACTGCGGCCAGATAGTAACTTGGCTTCTAGCACTTCATTACTGTCGAAAACGTCATAAATTACTCGGATACCGGTTTCTTTCTCGAAATTAGCTAAGGTATCTTCGGCAATATAATCAGACCAGTTATACATTTTTACGACCTCTTGCGCGTGCAAAGAGGTGCTTGCAAATACCGACGCTGAAATAAGCGCGATGGTAGACAGTTTATTAAGTAGCTTCATGAGTTCTCCCTTACTTGGATAATGGCCAGTTTATGACTGACAGTGTCTCGCTTTTTAAGCGTTATTATCATTTCCTTTTAACGAGGAAATTATCCAATGCTACATCGTATTTCTGCATCGGTTACATCACAGCAAAAGTGCTAATGCTATAATTTTTGGATTCTATCAAAAACCTTTTCGAATACTAGCTATTAAGTTACCTAACTGGTTAAAAAATCACTGTTTGGCAATAAATATTCATAAGAGCGCAATAAAAATAACTAAAACAGGCCGTTATTAAGCTGACAAACATTGCTGATAAGTATCATTTAAAGCCAAAAGTGCTTTGTCGATTAACTCATCAACTTGCGTTTTTGTAATCACTAAAGGCGGCGAAATAATCATGGTATCGCCTACCGAACGCATCACTAAACCATGCTGAATACAAAAGTCTCTACACCAAGTCCCTACGCCTAAGTCACTGTTATATCGAGCACGGGTTGCTTTGTCTTGTACTAGTTCAATGGCAGCGACTAACCCTATGCCTCGTACTTCACCTACTAATGGGTGCTCAGCTAAAGTACGTAAACGCTGTTGAAAATAAGGGGCGATTTCATTCGCTACTTGTTCAACAATTTTTTCTTGCTTGAGAATGTTTATATTTTCTAATGCCGCCGCAGCAGCAGCTGGGTGACCTGAATAAGTATACCCATGGGTGAATTCGCCGCACTGCTGTTTAATCACGTCTGCAACTCTATCTGCAATTATTACGCCACCCATTGGGATGTAGCCTGATGTCATGCCTTTAGCAATGGAAATTAAATCAGGTTGTAAATCAAAGTATTCTGCAGCAAACCAGCAGCCTGTTCGACCAAAGCCGCTGATCACTTCATCAAGAATTAATAGCACATCGTATTTAGCTAAAATACGTTTAATTTCAGGCCAATAGGTTGATGGAGGGATAATAACGCCACCCGCACCTTGAAAAGGTTCAGCAATGAATGCGGCAACATTATCCTCGCCTAACTCAAGAATTTTTTCCTCCAGTGACCGAGCAGCTTTTAAGCCAAATTCTTCTGGAGATAAATCTGCACCTTCTTGATACCAATATGGTTGGGCAATGTGCACTATTTTGGGGATAGGCAAATCCCCTTGCTCATGCATACCCGACATACCGCCTAAGCTTGCACCTGCCACTGTTGAACCGTGATAAGCATTTTCGCGGCTTATAATGGTCTTTTTATTTGGCTGGCCTTTTAAGTCCCAGTAACGACGAACCATACGTAAATTGGTGTCATTGGATTCTGAACCCGAGCCAGTAAAAAACACCGTATTCATATGTGCTGGCGCAAGGTCGGCAATGGTTTTAGCTAAAGTAATGGCGGGTGGGTGAGTACACTGAAAAAAACTATTGTAATAAGGCAGTTGCTGCATTTGCTTACTTACAGCATCAACAATTGATTGTCTGCCGTAGCCCACATTAACACACCATAAGCCTGCCATGCCGTCTAACAATTTATTACCTTGAATATCCCAAAGGTAAATACCGTCAGCACGTTCAATAACACGAGTGCCTTTTTCTGCCAACGTTTTAGAGTCAGTAAATGGATGAATAAAATGCGCTGCATCATCACGTTGTAATGTTTTTAAATCTGTCATAACACACCCTTAAATTAGCTCAACTGAGTTAAGTTGAGCTATAGCCAAATCCACTTAGCGAATGATTAAACCGTCAGTAATAAAAACTCACGTTCCCATGAACTGACTACACGACGGAAGTTCTCTAGCTCAGCTTGTTTAACCGCTACAAAACCTGTGGTAAATGACTGACCAAGATATTCAATACACGCTTCGCTATCTTGCATTGCCATTAGGGCTTCTTCTAATGTCAGTGGTAAACAATGTTCATTATTGGTGCGGCTTTCATTTGAACGGCCAGTGACCGGAGTTGATGGACGTAAATCTTTGTCCATTCCGATATAACCACACAATAAGCTCGCGGCAATCGTGAGATAACAGTTCGCATCAGCTCCAGGAATACGGTTTTCAATGCGACGGTTTTGTGGAGAAGATTCAGGAATACGTAATCCACAGGTACGGTTTTCAACACCCCATTCTAAATTCACCGGTGCTGAAGTGCCCGGTAAAAAACGACGGAAAGAGTTCGCACTTGGCGCCATTAACGGTAATAATTCAGGAATATAAGTTTGTAGGCCGGCAATATAATTTAAAAACAGTTGGCTTTGAGTGCCGTCTTCTTTAGTAAAAATGTTTTTACCGGTCTTTTTGTCAATCACACTTTGGTGAATATGCATTGCGCTGCCGGGTTCATCCGTTACAGGCTTAGCCATAAATGTGGCACACACATTATGCTTTAAGGCGGCTTCTTTCAAAGTGCGTTTAAAGACAAACACTTGGTCAGCAAGCGCTAAAGGGTTACCGTGACTGAAGTTAATTTCCATTTGCGCAGGGCCATCTTCATGAATCAAGGTATCAATATCAAGCCCTTGTGATTCACACCAGTCATACATATCTTCAAACAGCGGATCATATTCGTTGGCAGCATCAATAGAAAAAGACTGACGTCCTGCCTCTGGGCGACCAGAGCGACCGACTGGAGGTTTTAGTGGTAAGTCATGATCATCACTGCGTTGAGTCAAATAGAATTCCATTTCTGGCGCAATGACGGGCTCCCAACCTTTATCTTCATAAAGTTTTAATACTTTTTTCAGTACGTTACGTGGAGAAAGTTCAATTGGGTTCCCCATGCGATCATAACAATCATGAATAACTTGCGCGGTTGCTTCTACAGTCCAAGGTAATAAGAACACTGCGTTTTCATCAGGAACACAAACAAAATCAATATCCGCATCATCTAATAATGAGTAAAAGACACCATCATCAATATAATCACCAGTAACCGTTTGCAATAAAACGCTTTCAGGTAAACGCATGCCTTTTTCGTCAATAAATTTATCAACTGGGGCAATCTTACCTCTAGCAATACCGGTCATATCACTGATAACACATTCAACTTCGGTAATCTTTTTGTCTTTTAAAAACTTAATTAACTTGTCCATAGTATTTATTTCTCTCGCTTAGCCGCATGTAAACGGCACGCTTTGCCGAATGCATCAAAAATTGATTGGTAAAAAGGGGTTTGTTGTACTTTCCACTCTGGGTGCCACTGAACTGCAAGGGCAAAACTATTAGCGTCTTTGACCGAAAATGCCTCAACTAAGCCGTCAGGCGCGGTCGCTTCCACGGTTAAGCCATTGCCAAGACGGTCAACGCCTTGGGTATGAACAGAGTTAACATCAGCAACATCTAGCCCACAAATGTCATGCAGTAGCCCATTTGGAGTGATATTCACTTGATGAGATAAACCATACTGCACATCAACCGAAGCGGTTTTATCTTCACGGTGTTCAATATATTTGCCAACTTCATGAAGTTTTTGATACAAGCTACCGCCAAAAACGACATTCATTTCTTGAAAACCACGACAAATACCCAGCACAGGCACACCGGCGTCAATAGCCGCCTTAATTAATGGTAATGTCGTGGCATCTCGCTTGGGATCGTGAGAAGTTCCTGCTTCGCTGGGCTGACCTTGATAATGATGAGGCTCAACATTGGAAGGCGAACCTGTAAACAGAATGCCATCTAGACGAGAGAATAATGCTGCTGTGGGCAAGTCTAGCCCTAAAGATGGGATCACTAGCGGAAACCCGCCTGCTCCATTAACAATACTGAGTAAATATTTTTCACCCACTATATTAAACGGGTGTAACCCAATTTGTTGATTACATGCCACCACCCCAATCATTGGGACATTAGACAAAGACATATCACACCTACTTGAACTGCTAAATGCAGTATTCCTTTCAAACCGTACGAAATATCAAACCGTGATTACTGTGTATTAAACGCTATATCTCTTTTGTTCATCTAGAGATGTTAATACCGGGTATATTTGTTTAATAAATTAATAATTCGTGTTCATTTTTTCACACACTACACGTAATTTTGAAACTAGGCAATAGCAAAAACACAACTGAATTAACTTTTATTTTTTGGCAGGAAGTTTTACCAGGCCATACTGATTTTATAGGCCTAAACAACTCTATTAAAGGAAAAAAATTTTGCACGAACGGACAATTTAAATTGTTCACCAGCATGAAGAGTGACGTTATCAGCCCAATAAACACATCCATGCATTGACCAATATTATTTACAAAATGTGACAATTCAGGTTAGAAGGTTCTAACCTGAATTAACCCATTAACGTAATGAAATAGATAATTAAACCACTTTAAATGAGCTTAAAAGTCGCCTGGGGTAGTGGCACTGACAATACTGCAAGGTTCAGTAAAAGGATTATTGAAGCGATGAGGCAATTCGCTACTAAAATAGTAACTATCTCCCTGCTCTAATAAAAAAGTTTCATCGGCTACTGTCAGCTCGATTTTTCCTGAAATCACGTAAGCGCCCTCTTCACCATGATGTTGGAGCATTTCGTCACCAGTACTTGTACCCGGTGGGTAAGTCTCGTGCATAATTGACATTGCTCTATTCGGAAAATCTCGGCCAATTAATTTATACACTAAATCTCCGGTGCCGATATCAAGTAACTCTTCAGAACGATAAACCACTTTTTGCTCACCAACCGTCCCCTCTTCAATAGAAAAGAACTCGACTAATGACATTGGAATACCTGCTAGCACTTTTTTCAATGAGCTCACGGACGGGCTAACACTGTTTTTTTCAATCATAGAAATAGTGCTATTTGTTACACCTGCTCGTTTAGCTAATTCGCGTTGCGAAAGGCCACGCATTTTACGGACAGATTTTAAACTTGCTCCGATATCCAATTCATATCTCCTGAAAATTCATTCACTAACAGCGCTGCAATATAATTAAATCATTATTCCATGCGCCATAATCGTACTTCTGTACATCCTGTCTAAAAGCACCTGTATAAAGCAATTGTATTCTAACTTAATTCAGTGTTAAATAAAATGCACACAATGTCGATTAAAAGCCACTAATAAATAACAATTATTGGTGATTTATTTTTAACCCCAAACTTTGGAGACGCTATGCCAGCGCAATCACCCATTCATAGCGATAAATACCCTGACTCATTTTACTTCCACCACGCTAAAGAATTACATCAGCATCCCAAGTTAACTGAATCCATTAATGTGGATGTTTGTATTGTTGGAGCGGGTTATACCGGCATCAATACTGCTATTGAGTTAGCTCAAAAAGGCTTTAGTGTTGCGGTATTAGAGTCGAAACGCGTTGGTTGGGGCGCTTCAGGTAGGAATGGTGGTGAATTAATTAGAGGTATTGGTCACGACGCCAATCAGTTTAAAAATGTGATTGGAGCTGAAGGGGTTGAAGCAATCACCCAAATGGGTTTTGAAGCTGTTGAAATCGTTAAAAATCGTATATCCACTCATAATATTGACTGTGATTTACGCATGGGATATTGCGATTTAGGGGTTAAGAAACGTCACATTACAGATCTTGAAGATGAATACAATGCACTTAAACAAGCCAACTATCAGCATGAAATCAAACTATTAAATAAGTCTGAACTGAGTGAGGTAATAAATTCAGATTTTTATCAGGGGGCTTTAGTCGACATGGGCAGCGGCCACTTACACCCGTTAAACTTAGTGTTAGGCGAAGCAAGGGTCGCACGGGAATTAGGCGTACAAATTTATGAATATAGTGAAGCCACTGACATTCAAAAAGGTAACAAGCCAGTAGTAAAAACAGCTGAAGGTCAGGTAAATTGCCAATATCTAGTATTAGCCGGTAACGGATATATTGGCCATAAACTCAATAATTATGTCGGGGGAAAAGTGCTACCTGTTGGTACTTATCTTTTAGCAACTGAGCCATTAAGTGATAGTGTATGCCAATCTTTAATTCCGCAAAATATGGCCTTTGCAGACATGCGAGTCGCATTAGATTACTTCCATTTTTCTGCTGATAATCGCCTGTTATTTGGTGGTTTATGCACGTACTCAGGTAAAGACCCTAAAAATATAGAAGCCGCATTAAGGCCTAATTTAGAGAAAGTATTCCCGCAACTCAAAGGAGTCAAAATAGACTATCAATGGGGAGGCATGATGGGTATTGGTGCCAATAGAATGCCACAAATTGGTCGCTTACCTGACGCGAATAATATCTTTTACGCCCAAGCCTATGCAGGACACGGAGTTAACGCTACACATATGGCAGCAAAGCTCATCAGTGATGCGATTACCCAACAGGCAGAAAGATTTGATATCTTTGCCAAAATTGGCCACATGACCTTTCCCGGAGGCCCACACCTCCGCTCTCCTATGCTAGCCGCAGGCATGCTTTACCACCGTTTGAAAGACCTGCTGTAAAGGGTAAACACACTAGAAAGATTCCAGCCCACAAGCATTGCTGGAATGACGAACTTAACATTACAGGAATGACGAACCTAGCATTGCTGGAAGACGATATAACATCACCGGAATGACGGGCGAAGCGCCCACACCGTCACCCTCGAGATCTTTTATCGAGGGTCTGCTCTCCCTCAAAACACATAAGATTCCAGCCCACAAGCATTGCTGGAATGACGATATAGCATTGCTGGAAGACGAACTTAACATTACAGGAAAGACGAACTTAACATCAACGGAATGACGGGCGATGCGCCCACACCGTCACCCTCGAGATCTTTTATCGAGGGTCTGCATTCCTTCAAAACACATAAGATTCCAGCCCACAAGCATTGCTGGAATGACGATATAGCAATAATTAGAATGACGAACCTAACATCACCGGAATGACGGACGATGCACCCACACCGTCACCCTCGAGATCTTTTATCGAGGGTCTGCTCTCCCTCAAAACACATAAGATTCCAGCCCACAAGCATTGCTGGAATGACGATATAGCATTGCTGGAAGACGAACTTAACATTACAGGAAAGACGAACTTAACATCAACGGAATGACGGGCGATGCGCCCACACCGTCACCCTCGAGATCTTTTATCGAGGGTCTACTCTCCCTCAAAACACATAAGATTCCAGCCCACAAGCATTGCTGGAATGACGATATAGCAATAATTAGAATGGCGAACCTAGCATTACTGGAAAGACGAACCTAACATCACTGGAATGACGGACGATGCACCCATACCGTCACCCTCGAGATCTTTTATCGAGGGTCAGCTCTCCCTCAAAACACATAAGATTCCAGCCCACAAGCATTGCTGGAATGACGAACCTAGCATCACCGGAAGACGGACCTAGCATTGCTGGAATGACGAACTTAACATCACCGGAATGACGGGCGAAGCACCCACACCGTCACCCTCGAGATCTTTTATCGAGGGTCTGCTCTCCCTCAAAACTCATAAGATTCCAGCCCACAAGCATTGCTGGAATGACGAACCTAACATCACCGGAATGACGGACGATGCCCCCACACTGTCACCCTCGAGATCTTTTATCGAGGGTCTGCATTCCTTCAAAACACATAAGATTCCAGCCCACAAGCATTGCTGGAATGACGAACCTAGCATTGCTGGAAGGACGATATAGCATTACTGGAAAGACGAACCTAACATCACCGGAAGACGAACCTAACATCACCGGAATGACGGACGATGCACCCACACCGTCACCCTCGAGATCTTTTATCGAGGGTCTGCATTCCCTCGAAACACATAAGATTCCAGCCCACAAGCATTGCTGGAATGACGATATAGCAATAATTAGAATGACGAACCTAACATCACCGGAAGACGAACCTGGCATCACCGGAATGACGAACCTAACATCACCGGAATGACGGACGATGCACCCACACCGTCACCCTCGAGATCTTTTATCGAGGGTCTGCATTCCCTCAAAACACATAAGATTCCAGCCCACAAGCATTGCTGGAATGACGAACCTAGCATTTCTGGAATGACGAACCTAGCATCACCGGAAGACGAACCTAGCATCACCGGAATGACGGGCGAAGCGCCCACACCGTCACCCTCGAGATCTTTTATCGAGGGTCTGCATTCCCTCAAAACACATAAGATTCCAGCCCACAAGCATTGCTGGAAAGACGAACCTAACATCACCGGAATGACGAACTTAACATCAACGGAATGACGGACGATGCACCCACACCGTCACCCTCGAGATCTTTTATCGAGGGTCTGCATTCCCTAAAAACACATAAGATTCCAGCCCACAAGCATTGCTGGAATGACGATATAGCAATTGCTGGAATAACGAACTTAACATTGCTGGAATAAAGAGGTGACTGTTGCTGTCAAACAGTCAAACCGACTATCAATGGTGCATCAATAATAACAACAGGGTAAAATAAACTCTTTCAGAATAATGGCCCTATATGGGGTTAGCCGTTCAACGAACCTGTTTAAGAATCCAATAGTGAGTGCAATTAATGCGTAGTTTTGACCCTTGTTTCATCCCGTTTTATGACTCAATTGCTCATCATCAATTGCCAACCCGCTTCACCTTTCCATTTTACTATCAGCCTGCTCCCATTTGTCAGCAGGCCGCTTTACAATTACAACAAGAGCTATTACAAAATAACCCATGGCAGCATAATTTCGGTCTTGATGATAATCATGATAAATCGATGATTATTGGTAAAATGTTTGGTGTTTTAGTCGTAAAGAACACTGAGGGAACTATCGGTTTTCTTGCCAGCTTTTCAGGTAAATTAGCCGATCAAAATCATCATAGCCCCTTTGTACCGCCTGTTTTTGATATGTTAACTAAAGATAGTTTTTTCAGTATCGAAAATAAGCAAATTAATGAGATAAATCAGTTAATCACTAAGCAAGAACAAGATCCTGAACTACAGCAACTCACCACAATGTTAGCTGAGCAACAACAGCAAGCTGAGCTTGAGCTAGCACAATACCGGCAACATATTGTTGATAGCCGTAAACAACGTAAACAGCAAAGGCAGCAAGCTGAAGCGGCGCTCAATAACGGTCAAATGTCTGCAAGTGAATATAAAAGCCTATCCATTGAATTGAGTCGTCAAAGCGTGCAACAAAAAAACCAACAAACGCTATTAAAACAACAATGGTCAGATAAAACACAAGCTATTTCAATGCAATTGCATAAGTTAACTCACTCAATAAACGCATTAAAAAAGCAACGTAAACAACTGTCAAGTCAACTACAGAAGAAACTGTTCAGTCAATACAAGTTTCTAAATATTAAAGGTGAATCAAAAGATTTAAACGACATTTTTAACAACAGTCCTAGCGCTCTTCCACCTGCCGGGGCAGGAGAATGTGCGGCGCCTAAATTATTACAATATGCGTTTGAGCAGCACTATCAACCTATTGCAATGGCTGAGTTTTGGTGGGGAGCATCACCAAAATCAGAAGTAAAACAACATAAGAATTATTATCCTGCTTGCCATAGTAAATGCCGCCCTATTCTGGCTCATATGTTAGCAGGGTTAGATGTCGATCCTGATCCATTATTAGTTAACACGGCAGCAAATAAAACCATCGATATTATTTACCAAGATGCTCACCTGGCCATTATTAATAAGCCAGCTGAAATGTTGTCTGTCATGGGGAAAAATGTCACTGACTCTGTGCAAACTCGTATGAAGCAAAAATTTCCAAATGCAACAGGGCCTTTAATTGTTCATCGCCTTGATATGTCGACATCTGGTTTAATGGTTATTGCACTAACAAAAGAAGCTAATAAAGCCTTACAGCAACAATTTATTAATCGAACCGTGAAAAAACGCTATATCGCCTTAGTGGATGGTATTGTTCGCCAACCATCGGGGGTAATCGACTTACCTCTTCGAGTGGATCTTAATGACCGCCCGAAACAATTGGTCTGTTTCGAACATGGTAAACCTGCCTTGACTGAATGGCAGCGTTATCGACAAGTCAATCACCAAACCTTACTGCATCTATATCCTAAAACCGGCAGAACCCATCAACTCAGAATGCATTGCGCACATCAACAGGGATTAGCAATGCCAATTTGGGGCGATGACCTTTATGGCAAGCAAGCCAATCGGCTGCATTTACATGCTGGTTTTATAGGATTTATGCACCCTCAAACACAGCAATGGGTAGAGTTTGAGGTTGCTGCTGACTTCGAATAACGACCAATAATAAAAATTAATCTAGCGCTAAAATGTTGCGACGTCGATACAGAAAGAGGTAGCAAAGTTATTGGAAAGCAAATTCAGCATTAGATTAATCACAAGCACTAGTCATGTTAAAAAATATGAGTTAATGTAACGACCAGCATTAATACTCCTTGTGCAAGAATTAAATCAAAACCCAAAGAATAAGCATGTTAATTAACTGGTTAGAGTTTGAATCTGTCAATTTCCCTGTACATTGAATCGCACAGGCTTTAATAACAAAATCACAACAAACACTATTAAGGATAAGAGTGGAACTATGAAAGAGTGGTATTTCTCAAATAATGGTGAAGTTAGTGGTCCATTAGGACTCGCTGAATCCAATAAATTTATCGAAAAAAATCCCAATAGCTATGCATGGCACCCCTCTTACGCACAATGGATACCGGTTAGCCATGTTGATGAATTTGATATTGTCATCACACCTCCAACTCCGCCTCAAGCCATTCCACAGAAGTTGGTTGAGCGTTTTATTGCAAAAGAACAAGAGTTAAATAGTGCATTAACTCGCATTCAAACAACATTGAATACGATTAGTGGCTCTCTTGCTGATTTTGACAAAGACACCAATAAAACCAAAACAATTACTCAAAACTTAAATCAAGAAGTTAAAACAACCATCCGCAGTGTTAATGAGCAATATGAAGCATTACAAAGAACACTTGCTGGCGTAGCAACCAAATAACCTGACTGGTTGGCGAAAATAATTTAACCACTGTTGATAACAATTTAATAAGAATGATGACTATGAAAAAATGGTTTTTTTCACATGATGGCGACGTAACAGGGCCATTAAACGAAAGCGAAGCGTTAGAATTTCTGCAACATCAACCCAATTGCTACGGTTGGCATCCGTCATTTTCACAATGGTTACCGGTAAGCCATATTAGTGAGTTTGCCGGCAAGGTGGCTATTCCAGAATCTCCGGCTCAAATTCCGCCAACGCTTATTAAAGAGTTTAGTAATACTAAGCAATCGATTCGCCACAAGTTAACAGAAATGGACGAGTCAATTAAGTACTCTAAAACGTACTTATATGAGCTTGAGCAAGAAATTAATATTTATAAGCGCTTAACCAATAAATTAAGTGACGAAGTTAAAAATAATATCAATGGCATTGAAGCCAAATATGAAAGCTATCAAAAATTATTTGCTGAATTGCTTGAAGCGGTAGAGATTGCTAAAACAGAAATGCTAGAGGTAACCACTGAGTTTGATGCTCGTTTAGAAGCAAGAGCACAAGACTTAGCCGCAGTGCCAACGCCTGCAAAAAACATAGAAACAGAAGTGGCTGAATCAGCTGACTCTCCCGCCATTGATGCAGCCATTGTAGCAGAGCTTTCTTCAGATCCAGTTGCTACAATAACCACGCCATTAGATCCTGTAGCGACTAAGTCAACAACCTTAGATGCTGTTGCAACAACATCAGCTTCTTTAGACCCTATTGCCACTAAATCTGCACCATTAGATCCGATCGCCAGTCCATCATTGTCATTAGACCCGGTTGCGACGCCTATGGATAATGTTGCCGAAATTAGACCCAAAATCGCATCTTTAGACCCTCAACCTATTCGCCCTGGTGCAAGTATGGACAACGTGGCCGTACGCTTGAAGCCGGGGGAGTCTGTTGACGATATAAGTCTAAAAAAGTCGCAAGAGAAAGCTGATAACAATCAGCTTTCTGATGAAGTAAAAAATGCCATTGAGCAAAAGCTAGAAAAAGTGCTTGATGAAGCACCCGCAGCAGATAACAAAAGTACGACCCAGGCTAACACTGAAAAAACTGAAACGGCTGCCAAAAAGCCTGCTATTACGGAGTCTCCAGCTAAACTTCAAGGGGTCACTAGCATTTTAAAATCGGTCTTTAGGGGCGACAAAAAAGTCGAGCCTAAAAAAGAGGTTAACCTAGATTCACCGGTAACATTAGCGCATAGCAACGATGCTATTGATGACGAAGACTCATTAGAAATACAAGATAAAACGGGTACAGACGGCGCCCCCGCTTCAGATAAAGAAGGCCGAATGCGTCGCCGAAGTAGAAGAAGACGCTAAATATCTTTGTATATAGTCAATGCTCAAAAAGCCAACAAATATAGATGTTGGCTTTTTTATTAGCCAATGTTTTAAGTTGTTACTTGCAAGAATAAGCCATGTTATCAACTAGCTCAATTAGCACTAATTCGGCTAGACCAGATGACTATTTGGTCCAAAAGCGCTATAATATACCGTTCAAAAATCAATGAAAGATAAAATGGAATAAATAGCATGAATACCAAAACTTTCCTAAAAACAGCTTTGGGCTGTTGTATTGCAGCAACCTTATATGGTTGTGGAAGCGATGATAAAGACGATGTTATCAACACTGCCAAAGTTTCTTTCTCAATTGCTGATGCGCCCGTTGAAAATGCACAAGAAGTTAATGTGACTTATAAATCAATTACATTAACTCGTGAGGATGAAGAAGATATTGAACTACTTCTTACCAATGAAGAAGGCGAAGAAACCCCTGTTCAAATCAATTTATTAGACTACCAAAACGGTGACAGCTTATTAGTATTATCAGAAGCTGAGTTACCGATTGGTGAATATAAAGAATTAATCATTAATACTGATGGTTGTGCTGAAAACAACGGCCCAAACCAACCTACGGATGCGTGTAACGTAGTAGATGATGAGGGTACCCACCCATTAAAAACCCCAAGCAATAAACTAAAACTAGGCAGCTTTACAGTAACCACTGAAGCGACCCAAGCTTACACCATCGATTTTAATTTACGTAAGTCACTGGTTGAAACTGGCAATGGCTATAACCTTAAGCCTCATGGTGTCACTATTGTCGATAGTGAAGCTATTGGCTCAATTTTTGGTTCAGTCGATGAAAACTTATTTGCCGCTGGCGAAAACTGTGAAGCAGATACAGGCAATGTTGTTTACTTATACCCACAAGCAACCTTAGCTGAAGGCGAAGTGTTAGGTGATGAGTTTGATCCAGAATTAGCTAACGCACCTGACAATGTTGTTGCTCCACTCGCTTCAAAAATGATTGAAGTGGGTGAAGAATCAGGTATTTATACTTATAGCTTCAACTTCATACCTGCTGGCGAATACCTAATGGCCTTTAGTTGTAGCGCTGTCAATGATGACCCAGAAACCTATGACGAAATCACCATTGCAGATCCTGCCGAGCAAGTGAAAGAAAGCATCACGTTAGCTGAAGGTGAAAACTTAGAAATAGACTTTGTTGAAATCGTTCAGTAATAACGAGCCGATAAACAACACGTTTCTACTATAAATAAAGCCCATTAACATAACTGTTAATGGGCTTTTTTATCAATTCTATCTTCAAGATGCTATCAGTCTCATCGCTTGAAATCATCTGACCTGAGCGGCAAACAATGATGAGGCCAGAGTCATTACCAATACTCTGCCCGACTTAACGCCGCGACACACTGAGTATCACCCACAACAGCTTGCAACGGCTGATGGTTGAGTGACTGCCCTAACCAACCAATCGGCTGACTCAATGGAAAAGGCGCTTTTATAATAGACTCATCAATTTGCTCAAAGCCTACTTTAGTATAAAAAGCCGGATCACCATAAGTGACAACGGTATTCACGGCTAATAATTTAAGCTGCTCTAGCCCAAAATTAATCAACTGTTGCCCTACGCCTTGTCCTTGAGTTTCAGTGGCTACGGCCACGGGTGAAAGTAAAAAAGCTAACGCATTATTAGGTAAAATAAACCGACTAAAAAAGATGGCCCCAACAATACTTTTATCTTGAGTGGCGATAAATCCGAGTAAGTCTTCAGCTGCTGTAGTCGTTATAATATCAGTGACAAGCTGAGCTATTACACGGCCTTCGTCATCACCTTCTGCAGCCGAGAAGACTTGTTTAAATAACCCAATCACCTCTTGGCTGTTTTCAGCCGTAAAACTGGAATAAATCATTATCTTAATCCGCTAATCAATGTTGTAAATTAACCTTGAAAACAAGTTACTCTTCAAGCAAACAAGTTGCCTGCTTAGAAACTTCTATATAAATAATTGTTCGATGGTTCACCTGATTTTTGGTCACATAACCACATTTACCCATAATTTCAGTGTCATCAGACAATACGAACCTAAACGAAATACTGCCGTCATTTTGATCTAAATCGTAATAAATTTCGTTTTGCTCACCCGGCAAAATTTTCCCAAAATCTAATCCACTACTCGGTAACTCAACACGGCTAGAAACAATATCTAAATCTGAGCGGTTTTCGACGATAATACTGGGCTTAAGGTAACGATAGCCACTGACCAAAATAACAATAGCCACAATTGACCACCCAAGCAGTCGCTTAAACATTTTCACGATAATTCTCCACAGTGCTGTAAGTCTCAAATGAGGGCGAACGTTTACTACCGTTAATGATAACAAATTAGCGAAAAAAGAACTGACCAAGACACTTAAATGGCAATAAAAAAGCCCACAGACACTTCTGCAGACTTAATATTTACAACACCATATAAACGCTATAACACTAATACAATATTGGTATTAAAATGCTTAAAGGCTTAAGCTTTATTATTATACCAATCACGATAAGTAAATGATCAAAATTAGCGTAGGAAAAATGCTTGATAACAAGGCAGATTTTTTCGATAAGTAGTTATTCTACAATCAAAAAATCTAACGCCGTTATCGAGCATTTTAACAAGATAGGGTGAGCAATTATTTATCACGATTGGTATTACTTCATGGGTATATGCTCACCCGAAAACAAGAAGTCACTATTGGTTAGCGGAGCATGGCAGGCTCGGCATTCATCTAAGTTTTTAGCAGCCACTTTTCCATCAGGCTTAAATGCACCAAAATCCCAATTGCCTGTTTTAATAACAGATGCAGGCATTTTTCCAAATTCAGCCTGCTTTTCTATTACGGCCACCAGCAATAGCTTATCTTTAATTCTGCGATTTAAAGTACTCATTTTAACCGTGCCATCTGAATTCTTTTTAACAGAATAAACTTCACCTACCAGTACAGAGCCATCTGCAAAATTGCCATTTTCATCACGACCTTGCATTGCAACATCATTAGCCAATAATCGAATAAATTGGTCGGGGTTTTGCACTCGGTCTAGCGAGAGGTATTCAACAAAATTTTCCTGATAACCTTTCGGATAAACAACACGCTGTTCATCAGCAATCGTCACTGCAGAAGTGGTTATGGCAACCGCTGCCATAAATGTCATTACTCGCTTCATACTGTATCTCCTTTTTATATGTTCGTATACGTACTATATGCACACAAAATAAAAATACACAAATAGTAAATAGGCGAATAAAATTGATAATAATTGAGGATATTTGCATAATGAATATTGATAATAAGGAATGGAGAAAATAGCGTGACAATTGCTGCGGCACGATTAAAAGATCAACTTTGCTTCGCCCTGTACTCGGCATCACACAGTTTAACGGCAATTTATCGCCCTATTTTAGCCCCGCTTGGGCTAACCTATACTCAGTTTGTAGTAATGATGGCACTATGGGAAACCAATGGGATTTCAATTACAGAACTGGCCAAACGTACTCATCTAAGTAAACCGACGATGACCCCTTTATTGAAAAAATTAGTCGAAAAAAACTTAATCAAATTAGAACGAACCTTAGATAATGACCGACAAAAAGTGGTATCGGTCACTAAAGAAGGCAAAGAGCTTGCAGCCCAAAGTCACGCAGCAACAGAGAAAGCCTTCTGTACAACTGGTATTAGCCCTGAAAAAGCAAAAATGCTTATAGAAGCGTGTCAGGAGTTAACTCAGCTGCGATGATAAGTGTTCACTAGCAAAAACCTCAATAGAATACTCTAGATTGAACACTTTAAAATACGACTTAAAAACCTACTGATTCAAGTAAAAAGGCTTATTAGCTAAACACTAACAAGCCTTTTTCTGCTAACTCTACAATTAGATTTACTAGATCAAACTGAGAAAATTAACTCTGACCCCATATTTTTCTATTACTTTTTTATTAGTAATCAAAGCCTAGCTGGGCTTTGATGCCATTATTAAACGCATGTTTTATGGGCTGAACTTCTGACACGGTATCGGCTAATTCAATAATGTCACGATGACAAGCGCGGCCAGTAATGATGACATGTTGCATCGCAGGGCGGTTTTTAAGGGCATTAAGTACCCTTTCCAAATCAATATAATGGTAACTCACCATATAAGTCAGTTCATCTAATAACACCAAGTTTACCGACTTGTCCTGTAACAGTTTTTCGGCACTTTCCCAAGCTTCCATTGCAGCTTTAGTGTCTTTTTCTTTGTCTTGAGTTTCCCAAGTAAAACCGGTTCCCATCACATGAAACTCAACCCCGGCACCTTCAAGCAAGTTACGTTCACCACATGCCCAAGTTCCTTTAATAAACTGCACTACAGCGGCCTTGTGGCCATGACCGACAGCGCGAGCAACCGAGCCAAAACCAGAGGTTGATTTACCTTTTCCATTACCAGTAAGGACTAATAAAATACCCTTTTCATCTTGAGCTGCGGCAATTTTAGCATCAACACCTTGCTTCACTTTTTGCTGACGGGCTTTATGACGTTGGGCCTTTTGCTGGTCAATACTGCTGGCTTGCTGATTTTCGTCATTATTATGGTCTTGCTGGCTCATGATGAAATAATTCCTGTTAGTTTGGCTAAATCCATATGGGTTTCTAGCGTATCCGCTAATCTGTCTAATTGTTGTTGGCGTATTTGATCAATATCTATTTCACTGGCATCAGCTAATCCTGCCCACTGCAGCAATAATTGACACGCTTGTGGCTGATCAAACAGCCCATGAATATAGCTGCCTAGTATTTGGTTATCGTCGCTGACTTGGCCATCGTATTGCTGGCTTGACTGAATTTGAATCGGCTGCTTATTAGACTGAGGTATAAGGGGGCTAAATTCAGTCACCCCACAGTGAATCTCATAACCACTAAAATCCGCTTGCTGTTGATTCAGCGATAATGTCCCAGTTACTTGAGTTAAGGTTTTATTCGCGGTTAACGTGGTGCTAATATCTAACAAACCTAAGCCAGTCGATTCACCGGCTTCATCTTCAATGCCATCTGGGTCAGCAATCACTTGCCCCAACATCTGATAACCACCACAAATTCCAATGACTTTACCGCCGTAACGTAAATGAGACTTCAATGCCTCATCCCAGCCTTGTTCACGCATAAAGGCTAAGTCTGCTCGCACGTTTTTACTGCCCGGCAATATAATTAAATCAGCTTTGGGGAATGCCTTATGTGAATCCGCCATACTGACATATTTAAAATCAATTTGAGGATGTAACCTCAAAGGGTCAAAGTCGGTATGGTTACTAATGCGCGGAAACACCAGCACCAATACGTGTAATTTTTGAGTGTGACTAACAGGCAAATTTGGCGAATCAATTAATGCATCTTCAGCATCTAGGTGTAAATCATGTAAATAGGGTAACACCCCTAAAACCGGCTTTTGGGTATAGTCCTCAAGCCAATCAATACCTGACTGTAATAAGCTAATGTCGCCACGAAAACGATTAATGACAAACCCTTTAACCCGCGCTTGCTCCGACGGGCTTAACAAGGCTAATGTGCCAACCAGATGAGCAAATACCCCGCCTTTATCAATATCAGCAATAATGATCACAGGGCAGTCTGCGGCTTCGGCAAAGCCCATGTTGGCAATATCACCTTGACGCAAATTAATTTCAGCCGGGCTACCCGCTCCTTCTATTACCACCACGCTATATTGCTGTTTTAATCGTGTAAAACTATCCAGTACCACATTCAGTGCCATTTGTTTGTAACCTACACTGTCAGGGCCAAAAAATGATTTTGCCTCTAAAGTAGTTAAAGCTTTACCTTGAATAATAACCTGCGCCCCGGTATCAGAACTGGGCTTTAATAATACGGGGTTAAAATCAGTATGTGGCGCGAGGTTACAGGCAACGGCTTGCAGTGCTTGTGCTCGGCCAATTTCACCACCGTCAACGGTAACAGCACTATTTAATGCCATGTTTTGCGGTTTAAATGGCGCAACATTAACGCCATAACGCGCCATTAAGCGCCCTAGCCCTGCTACTAAGGTACTTTTACCTGCATCGGAAGTGGTACCCTGCACCATAAGGCTGCCTGAGACACCTTTAAATAGTGCACTTAACTCTGCTGCTGAATAGGCTTTAGTCATTGAAGATGATGCTCATGAATTAGAGGGTTTTAATGCTAATGGCAGGCCTGCAACCACTAAGGTTACTTGATCTGCTAATTCTGCAATGGCTTGATTTAACCAGCCAGCTTGATCAACAAACTCACGGCTTAATTCGCCCATAGGCACAATGCCTGAGCCTACCTCGTTACTCACTAAAACAATATGTGATTGCAGTTTAGGTAATACATTTAAGAGTTGCTGTTTTTCGTTGTGCCACGATGAACATGGCTCACCAGATTCCGTATCGGCTGCATCAATTAATAAATGGTTAGTTAGATATAAAGTTAAACAGTCGACCAAAATAACCTGCTTAGGATTATCGATTGCAGTAAGGGTTTGCGCTAATGCCAAGGGTGACTCAACAACTTGCCAGCTAAGCTGACGCTGTAGCCTATCTTGTTGATGTCGCATAATACGCTGCTGCATTTCAATATCTTCTCCCGCTGTAGCGGTGGCAATATAGTAAGGTTGTATAGCGGATGCTTGCGCATCAACTAACTCCGCTACTTGCCGCTCAGCAAAACGGCTTTTGCCACTTCTTGCGCCGCCAATGACTAAGTGCAGCATTAACTTAATCCTACCGCTAAAATCACCATGTAACACACCAGCTCGCTTATTTGTTGAGCTGCACCTAATGTATCACCGGTATAACCGCCAATCTGACGCTTAAAAAAACTGACCAGTAATAACCTAAGCCCCCAAAGAATCATTAATAAAACAAAGGCGACAACGCCATTTAGCCATAATAAAATCGCTAAGCCAGAGGCGAATAAAATAAACAAATCATCTAACGACTGCTGCTGAGCTAATGGCTTAGATTTACCGTCCTCGTCTCGAACATATTGCTCAGTAAATATAATACTGGCAGCCAATACTCGGCTTAAAGTATGCGCCACCAGCAAGCCGCTCATTGCCGCTAAAGGACTATATAATGCGAGCTCGACTAACAATTGCCACTTTAATAATAACCCTAACCCAAGTGCTAACGCCCCATAACTGCCAAGACGAGAGTCTTTCATAATGCGCAGCTTATCTGCTACCGTCCAACCACCACCAAAGCCGTCTGCAGTATCACCAAGGCCATCTTCATGGAAGCCTCCTGTAACCATGACCCCAACCACTATGGCAATAATTACCGCTATACTTGCGGGGAGTATTAGTTGCGCCAGCCAAAATGACACGGCACTAATGCTACCAACCACTGCACCGACTAGGCCAAAATAACGGCTTGAGTGATTTAGCTTATCATTGTCAAACTCTACCCACTTGGGTATGGGTAAGCGAGTGAAGAAGCTTAACGCCACAAAGAATAAATTAAGTTGCTTAAGCCAGTAATCCATTTTGGTCATAAAAACTTTTGTTCCCTGCTCAATTACGCAAGATTATTAATGCCAGCACCATCAAAGCTAGCCATGTCGTTATAAAAATTAACGGCAGCCTGCACCAATGGAAATGCCAATGCCGCCCCCGTGCCTTCACCTAAACGTAAGCCTAAAGACAACAAAGGCTTTGCTTGAAGATATTCAAGTAAAAGTTGATGGCCTTGCTCTTCCGAAACATGGGTGAAAATTAGATAATCACGTGCTGCAGGGTGCAGTTTCACTGCCACTAATGCCGCTACACTTGAGATAAACCCATCCACTAGAACCAGCATTTTTCGTTGCGTTGCAGCTAAAATTGCACCGGTCATTTGTACAATTTCATAGCCGCCTACGTATGCTAAAGCATGAACAGGCGAGACAATCTTTGAACCATGGCGCTTTAAAGCTTCATTCACTAACGCCTTTTTTAACTCAAAGCTTTTGTCGTTTACACCGGTTCCTCGGCCGACACATTTATGCACATCTAACTCTAATAAGGCTGCCATAATTGCCGCTGCGGCAGAAGTATTGCCAATGCCCATTTCACCTAACGCAAGTACATTGCAACCAGATAATGCATGGCGTTCAACCACTTCATCAGCAGCTTCAAAGCCTTGCTTAACATGCTCTAACGTCATTGCAGGTGCTAAATGAATTGCCGAAGTACCATTACCTAAGCGATGTTCGGTAACATTTTCTAACCCTAGTGGCTTTAACACTCCCGCATCAATAATTTCAAGGTTAAGTCCCATTTGACGACAAAAGACATTAATTGCAGCTCCGCCATTGGCAAAGTTTGCCACCATTTGAGAAGTGACTTCACTTGGCGCAATAGACACACCGTATTGTGCAATGCCATGATCCGCAGCAAAAACCAATAATCCTGGCTCTTTAATAGTCAGTTTTTTTGTCTCAGCGTTAGCGCTGAACTGAACTCGAGCAATAGTTTTGGCTAAAGACTCAAGCTCACCTAAGGCTCCTACAGGTTTTGTTTTTTGATCTATTTTATGTTGAATAATCTGATCAACGCTCTTAGAAACCGCATCAACTGCAAACATAGCAACTCCATAACTACTTAAAATGACGTTTAACGCCTATGTCGTAAAATAAATAAAAAAAATACACTGCCAATAGCCGCAGTAATAATGCCTACAGGCAATTCTTGATGACTTAAAATACAGCGGGCAATCACATCAATCCACACCATAAATAACCCGCCCACAATGGCAGTAATAATAATAGGCTGACGCCCTGGTAATAACAGCCGGATACAATGGGGGATCATTAGCCCCACAAAGCCTATTCCGCCACATGTTGCGACCAACACAGCTGTGATCAGCGAGCATAATAACAACATACTCATTCTTAGCTTGGCGACACTCACGCCTAAGGTGTGCGCGGTTTCATCACCCGCTTGTAAGGCTGATATTTGTCGTTTAAATAATAAAATAATCATCAGGCTTAAGCTGACCACAATCGTGGGTAAAATCACTCCAGCCCAATTTGCTTTAGCAAAGCTGCCTAATGACCAAAAAAGCACTGATGCCGTCGCTTGTGGACTGGAAAAATATAAAACCAAACTGGTTAATGCACCAAACAAAAATGAGGTTGCCACCCCAGAAAGCAACATACGCTCTATTTGAGCCGCTCGGCCAAGGCCAGACAAACACAACACCAATAAAACCGACAAACTGGCGCCCACAAATGCCCCTATGGGTAAAAGTAAATTTTGCCAAGACCACCAAGAAACTTGCCCATTGGATAGCGCGATAACATCACTTGGCGAAAACATGCCTTCCACTAAAATGGTAAATACCATCACCGCACCAAATGATGCCCCTGAACTGATGCCAAATAAGTAAGGATCAGCCAATGGATTGCGGGTCACGGTTTGCAATACACTCCCCGCCAGCGCTAAGCCTGCGCCCGCCACAAAAGCCAATACTATTCGCGGTAAACGTAGTTCAAATACAATACGTTGGGTGATATTACTAGTATGGTCTGAAGCCGAGCTTATTAGCAGTTTTTCAGCCATAGCATGATATATATCACTGGCACTAATATTGGCCGCACCAAAGCTGGCAGCTAAAAAAGGAGACACCACTGTAAGCAGCGCTAAAATAGCAACAAACATTGAATATTTGTGTTGTTTAGCCACAATCATTAGTGCCCCACTATGATTTGATTTGCATCATGATAAAAGTAACTAATTAACGGATTACCATGTTGTCTGTGAGGCTCAATTTCACAACAGACTTTAAATACTGTTGAAATTTGATCTTCAGTTAAGACTTCGCTTGGCGAACCATTAGCAATCAACTCACCTTGATTTAATAACACGAGGTTATCGCACATGGCGCTAGCGAGGTTTAAGTCATGAATGGATGCAATAACAGTGATACCCAAACTTTTCACCAGTTGTAAAATTTGAATTTGATAATGAATATCTAAATGGTTTGTTGGTTCATCTAATATCAGTAATTGAGGCTGCTGTACTATGGCACGAGCAATTAACGCACGCTGTTTTTCACCGCCCGACAACTGGCTGTACTGTAATTCAGCTTTAGTGGCTAACCCCACTTGCAAAATAGCATCATCAATTAGCTGGTTATCTTTTGAAGTGGTGCTATCTAATAAGCCTTTATGGGGAGTTAACCCCATTGCCACTAATTGGCGCGTATTCATTTCAAAAAACTGTGGGGTATCTTGCTGTACCACGGCTATTTTAGTGGCTAATTGTCTGGCACTGTACTGAGCAATGTTTTGCCCAAACAAACTAATATGGCCTGAACTGGGTAAAATAAACCGATATAAACAGCGTAATAGACTCGACTTACCCGCACCATTTGGGCCAATCACACCCAGCATTTGTTTTGCAGGTAAATCAAACTGAATATTTTTTAAAATAGCACAATCGTCATGGGTCCAACTCAGTTGGCTCACGGATAATGCAAGAGGCTGCGTGGTTGTATCGGTCATTGAGCAACCCCACCCGCCAGTTTTGGAATAACTTTTACGCCATTGTTGGCCTTATTAAGGCAAAAACAATATGGCACATTATCACGGCACATATACGCTCCACTGAGTAACCCGCTCAGGCGTTAGGTAAAAAGTCACTAGCTGGTATCTGACTTAAAAATACACAATGTATTCTATACAGTTGCGGGCACAGTTCGGGCTTTCCCGATTCCCAATACTAGTCACTTAACAGAATAATTTAATAATTGATGTTTATCATTTAAAACTTGGCATAGGCCAGTTTAATCTACAGCTAATTTGTTGTGCTTTTAATGGCTCAGTCACCACATCATTAGCATCAATAAACACGTCGATTTCAATCAAGGCCCCATAGGGTAAATTAAATTGCTTAAATACGCCACGGGCAAGCTGGTTTTGCGGTGACTTAGCATCGCACTCACTAAAACCATCACCTAGAATATGCCCTAGTACTGAGCGAATAACTCCGCCATGGGTAACAACTAATGCTTTATTAATTGCATCTGGCTTATTGAGATTAGCCGCTTTAGGGGCTGGTAGTAATAACAGCTGTTTTATTATCGCGGCGACACAGGCACTGACTCTATTATCAAAATCAATAAAGTGCTCACCATTTTGAGGGGTGAGTGCTTTATCCCAAGGAGTTGCCCAGTACAGGTCTATTTTATCTGCATAGGTGTCATATAAAGATTGCCAAGATTGACCATCCCAATCACCAAAATCAATTTCTTGTAAACCGTCTAATATCCTTATGGGCAAACGATGCTGTTTTGCGATAAGGTCACTAAATAACGCGCAACGTTTTAAGGGCGAGCTAAAAATAATGCTTGGCAGTTCATTGAGTTCTGTAAAACTATGATGCATTTGCTGAACACCGAGTTCAGACAGGTCAACATCGGTTCTACCCCGTAATATTTCACCGCCTTGGCAGTGACCATGACGCAGAAATAGTAATTGAACATGTTTCATCTATTTCAACCTTGCCCTTAAGATAACAACTCGCGTATTATGGACGTCTATACGTATAAATGTCTAAAAAATTTCTAGTGTCGTCTTCTATCTTTTATCAATAAACACTAGATAATAATATCAATCACGATAAATAAGCTTACAGAAATAGCGTAGGAAAAATGCTTGAGAGCAAGGCAGATTTTTTCGATAAGTAGTTATTCTACAACCCAAAAATCTAACGCCGTTATCGAGTATTTTCACAAACTAAAGTGAAAAGTTATTTATTATTGAAATAAAGACAAAAAAGCAAAAACCCTTGCTGTTAATGACTAACAGCTCTGCAATAAAAGGTAATAGGTTATGGCGAAGTCGACTACTTATAGTCAGGTTCTTGAACAACTTACAGCAACGCTAAAACAGCGCATTATGATTTTAGACGGTGCAATGGGCACCATGATCCAAGACTATAAATTGGAAGAAGCCGATTACCGTGGCGAACGTTTCAAAGACTGGCATTGTGATGTAAAAGGCAATAACGACATGTTAGTGCTGAGCCAACGTCAAATTATTAAAGATATCCACACTAAATATTTGTTAGCCGGTAGCGATATCATTGAAACCAACACCTTTAATGCCACCACCATTGCAATGGCCGATTATGACATGCAGTCATTGTCTGCCGAAATGAACTTAGAAGGTGCACGAGTTGCCCGTGAAGCCGCTGATGAAGTGGCAGCTCAAACCGGTATTCCGCGCTATGTAGCAGGTGTATTAGGCCCCACCAACAGAACCTGCTCTATCAGTCCTGACGTTAACGACCCTAGCTTTCGTAACATCAGTTTTGACGAATTAGTTGACGCCTATGTTGAGTCAGCCACCGCCCTTATTGAAGGCGGGGCAGACATCATTATGGTAGAAACCATATTTGATACCCTTAACGCTAAAGCCGCGTTATTCGCCATCGAGACAGTATTCGACAATATTGGTGCTCGTTTACCGGTAATGATTTCAGGCACTATTACTGACGCGTCAGGGCGTACCTTAACCGGCCAAACAACTGAAGGTTTTTATAATTCATTACGCCACATTAAACCGTTATCTATTGGTCTTAACTGTGCTTTGGGGCCAAAAGAACTGCGCCCCTATGTTGAAGAGTTATCGCGTATTGCTGAATGTTATGTGTCAGCTCACCCTAACGCGGGTTTACCAAATGAATTTGGTGGCTATGACGAAACCCCTGAAGAAATGGCTGAAGTCATTCAAGAGTGGGCACAACAAGGTATGTTGAATATTGTCGGTGGTTGTTGTGGTAGCGCCCCTAGCCATATTAGCACCATTCGCGAGGCGGTAATTAATCACTCGCCAAGACAAATCCCTGACATTCCGGTTGCTTGTCGATTATCTGGGCTTGAACCTCTAACCATTGATGGCGACTCTTTATTTGTCAACGTGGGTGAGCGGGCTAACGTAACTGGCTCGGCTAAATTTTTACGCTTAATTAAAGAAGAAAAATTTGAAGAAGCATTAGACGTTGTGCGTGAGCAAGTCGAAAACGGCGCTCAAATTATTGATGTCAACATGGATGAGGGCATGCTCGACGGCGTTGAGTCGATGAAGAAGTTCTTAAACTTAATTGCCTCTGAGCCTGATATCTCCCGTGTGCCTATCATGATTGACTCTTCTAAATGGGAAGTCATTGAAGCTGGACTTAAATGCGTTCAGGGTAAATCGGTGGTTAACTCCATTTCAATGAAAGAAGGCGAACAAGCTTTTATTGAACAAGCCACCTTAGTTAAACGTTACGGCGCTGCAGCCATTGTGATGGCATTTGATGAAGACGGTCAGGCTGATACCCGCGCCCGTAAAACTGAAATTTGTACCCGAGCCTATCGACTATTAGTTGATGTAGTGGGCTTTCCGCCTGAAGATATTATTTTCGACCCAAATATTTTCGCCATCGCCACCGGTATTGACGAGCACGACAATTATGCGGTCGACTTTATTGAGTCAATTAAAGACATTAAAGCAACCTTACCCTACGCCATGATTTCTGGCGGGGTTTCTAATGTTTCTTTCTCTTTTAGAGGTAATAACCCCGTTCGTGAAGCCATTCACGCGGTATTTTTATACCATGCCATTCAAGCGGGTATGGACATGGGTATTGTTAACGCTGGTCAGCTCGCCATTTATGACGATATTGACCCAGATCTAAAAGAAAAAGTTGAAAACGTAGTGTTAAACCGCCCTTGCCCAGTAGCGGATTCATCGAACACTGAACAACTGCTAGATATTGCCGAAAAATACCGTGGCGACGGCAGCCAAGTGGCGAAAAAAGAAGATTTAGCATGGCGTAGCCTTCCTGTTAATGAGCGTTTATCTCATGCGCTGGTAAAAGGGATTACTGAGTTTATTGACCTAGACACTGAAGAAGCGCGCCAAAATGCCACTCGCCCATTAGATGTCATTGAAGGGCCATTAATGGATGGCATGAATGTGGTGGGTGATTTATTTGGCGCAGGTAAAATGTTCTTGCCGCAGGTGGTTAAATCGGCTCGAGTCATGAAAAAAGCCGTAGCTTACTTAAACCCGTACATTGAAGCCGAAAAAGTAGAAGGCCAGTCTAACGGTAAAATTTTGATGGTAACCGTGAAAGGCGATGTACACGACATTGGTAAAAACATTGTAGGCGTGGTACTCGCGTGTAATGGTTTTGAAGTGTTCGACCTAGGTGTAATGGTGTCGGTTGAGAAAATTCTTGAAGCCGTTAAAGAGCACAATATTGATATTATTGGTATGTCAGGGTTAATTACCCCAAGTCTTGATGAAATGGTGCATAACGTGAAAACCTTCCAACGCGAAGGATTGACCATTCCCGCTATTATTGGCGGCGCAACCTGCTCAAAAATTCATACCGCGGTAAAAATAGCGCCCCATTACCCACATGGTGCTATATACATTGCCGATGCCTCGCGTGCAGTGCCTATGGTAAGCAAGCTAGTTAGCAATGAAACACGCCAAGCAACCATTGATGCAACTTATGCTGAATACGACAACATGCGTGAAAAACGCTTGTCGCAAACTAAGCGTAAAACCATTGTTTCGATTGCCGCCGCCCGTGAAAACCGTTGTCAACATGACTGGCAAAACTATACGCCATACACGCCAAATGTACTAGGGCGCCAAGTATTTGAAGACTACCCATTAACAGATTTAGTGGAACGAATCGACTGGACACCGTTTTTCCGCAGTTGGGAATTACACGGTCATTTCCCTGAAATTTTAGAGGATAAAGTTGTCGGCGAAGAAGCCCGTAAACTGTATGCCGACGGGAAAGCCATGTTAGCAACCATCATCAAAGAAAAATGGTTAACCGCCAAAGGCGTGATCGGTTTATTCCCGGCCAATACCGTTAATCATGATGATATTGAGTTATATACCGACGAGAGCCGTAGCACCGTTGAGATGACCACTCATCATTTAAGAATGCAAATCGAACGTGTGGGTAATGACAATTTCTGCCTCGCAGATTTTGTTGCTCCTAAAGAGTCTGGTGTTGCAGATTACATGGGTGGCTTTGCCGTTACCGCCGGTCATGGAATTGACGAGCATGTCGCCCGTTTTGAAGCTAACCACGATGACTACAATGCCATTATGTTGAAATGTTTAGCTGACCGACTAGCTGAAGCCTTTGCAGAGCGTATGCACGAACGCGTTCGTAAAGAGTTTTGGGGCTATGCCGCAGACGAGCAGCTAGACAACGAAGCATTAATTCGTGAACGCTATAAAGGTATTCGCCCTGCTCCAGGTTATCCAGCTTGCCCAGATCATACTGAAAAAGGCTTACTGTGGGATTTATTAAAACCCGATGAAACCATTGGCCTTAACATTACCGAAAGCTATGCCATGTTCCCCACGGCTGCGGTATCAGGTTGGTATTTCGCTCATCCTAAATCACGTTACTTTGGCGTGACCAATGTGGGTAAAGATCAAGTTGAAGATTACGCCCAGCGTAAAGGCATGACTGTTGCTGAAGCGGAAAAGTGGTTAGCGCCGGTGTTGGATTACGATCCAGAGTAACCGTTAACACCTAACCAAAAGGGGCAGTACACTCAAACAGCGTATTGCCCTTTTTGTTAGATAAATTGCTAGAAAAATTGTTAGTGAATCAGCAAATGCTGAAGCATCTCAGCGGCGTGTATAGTTGAGTCTATGGCTGAGGTAAAGACCTAATTCAATCAACTCAATCAACTCAATCAACTCAATAAGCTCAATCAATAAGTGCCAGCCTCCAAATCTCCACACTCTATAGCCTTGCAGTATCACTCAGGTTAATACTCATTACTGTGGCATCAAGGTTTAAATATAAACATTTTTTAATTTGCGGTTTGGTTAAAAAAGGCGCAACTTCGATTTAGAGCATTAACTCTAAATAAGGATTTTACTCATCTTAATTGTTTATTTTTTAATTTGAATAAAGCGACGCTAGGAGCATTTTATATCAACAATTGAAATCAGCTACCTAAGGTAGCTAAGGTGTCAGCAATGAAAAAACAACGAGGTTTTACGTTAATTGAATTGGTCGTGGTGATTGTTATTCTCGGCATACTTGCCGTAGTTGCAGCGCCAAAGTTTATCAATTTACAAGGTGATGCCCGACTCAGCACATTAGCAGGAATGAAAGGGGCAATTCAAAGTGCCAACTCACTAGTTTACTCTAAGGCCAGCTTGGCTGGAGTCGAAAAAGCCAAACTGAATACTGACTTAGATATTGGAACCGGGCAACCGGTTTACACAGTTTACGGCTATGTTCATGCAACCAACACAGATTTAGAAAACGTATTAAGCACTGAGTTTAATCACGCCACCTCAAGCACAGACCCAACCATAAGTGTTGATAACAATGCGCAATGGACAATTTACACTGACGGGACTGGCGATGCGTATATTTGGCAAAGAGATGCGCCAGCAACTTGCCGACTCACCTACCACGAAGCTAAAAGTACGACTGAACTACCAAGTTATGATTTAACAACTGATCCAACTCAGTGTTAACTGTTTGCCAATCATCTTGCCAAGTTCCATTTCTTGGCAATATGATTGGCAATATCATCTCTTGGCGATATAAAGCATCGTTGATATTTATTTCCCCATAGAGGTAGACGCTCGACGACGGTCACTTGCTCCTATAATCTTGCCATCTTTAAGCTCAATGGCATTTAACCCGCTCACCATTGGCAATATATGTACCGGATACCCTTGCGCCATCAATTCTGGTGCCAGCATTTCTGCAAAGGTCTTTT
Organism: Shewanella gaetbuli; assembly: GCF_023284065.1. Taxonomy (GTDB): domain Bacteria; phylum Pseudomonadota; class Gammaproteobacteria; order Enterobacterales; family Shewanellaceae; genus Shewanella; species Shewanella gaetbuli. The sequence continues at coordinate 442,049 of NZ_JAKIKP010000002.1, forward strand.
TCTCTACCAGTAAACCAGTAATGTTTTCTGCTTTAGTTCGGTCAATTTTAGTGCCGTATTGAATATTTGGTAAATCAATGGCTTCTTGAGCGGATAAATTCCAATCTAATACCCCAACTAAGGTTTTTAATACGTACCCCGGAATTTGGGCACTACCCGGTGAACCAACAACCAAGCGCAATTGATTATGCTTGTCTAATACCATTAACGGCGTCATTGCTGAACGAGGGCGTTTCCCTGGGGCTATGGCATTTTGTGCAGGCTTGCCCTCCACCAGCGGTGTATGAGTAAAATTACCCATTTGTGCATTCATAATTAATCCATCAACCATCACTCCAGAGCCCATGCCAGTGCCTACTGTACTGGTCATTGCAATGGCATTGCCTTGCTTATCGACAATGGAAATATGCCCGGTATCTTGCCCTTCAGGAGTGTTATCTAACACAGGTGAAAATGTGCTTAATTCTCCGGCTTGTGGCTGCTTATTTTGTACCCCAGATTGCGGAATAAGTTTTCTACGGGCATCTATATAATCTTTGTTTAACAACGCTTTCATTGGTGCTGCCACGTAATCAGGATCGCCAGCATAGGCAACCCGATCGGCTTGGGTAATTCTCATAGCTTCGGTCATTAAACGCCAAGGTTCTGCACTTGTCATAGACATTGTTGATAGTTTGAATGGCTCTAGCAACGTCAGCGTTTGCGATACCATTAGCCCACCAGAAGCGGGATAGCCAAAAGAAAAAATTTGATTATCGCCATACTGAGATTTCACCACTTGACGTTGTTTAAGGTGATACTGATTAAAATCAGCCATAGACAATTTAGGTTGTTCAGCGGTTAAACGCGCATTAATACTGCTGACAATACGCTCACCTAGCGCGCCTTGATACATATATGCCTCCCCCTGCTTAGCGATCATCGTTAATGTTTTAGCTAAGGCGGGGTTCGTCATCAAAGTGCCAGCAGGCTTAACTTCATCCCCTTGCCAATACAGGGCTTTTATAGCGGGGTCACGGGTAAGCCGGTGTTGTTCACGTACCACAATATCGTAGGTATAACTGTTCATGACATAGCCATTTTGAGCATAATCAATGGCGGGTTGAACTAACTCTGACCAAGGTAAATTGCCATATTGCTGATGCATTTGATAAAGCAGTTTTAACGTACCCGGTATGGCAACAGTACGAGGCCCTAATACCTCATTACCTGCTGTGGCATCTGCTAAAAACATATCTGGTGTGGCACTGGCAGGGGCAGCATCTCGACCGTCTATAGCACTAAAGTTTTTGCTTTTATTATCAAAATATAATGCAAAGGTTCCTCCGCCTAATCCGGTCATATCAGGCTCGACAACGGTCATCACCATTTGCATAGCAACCATTGCATCAACGGCATTACCTTGCTTGTTTAATACCTGATAGCCAGTTTGGGTCACATAAGGGTTAGTCGCACTCACCATAAAAGATTGACCCGTTTGAGACGGTAAAACGGGTAATGAGCTCGCGGGCTCTTTGGCGATACACAACGACGAAAACACACCAAGTAGCAACAAACAAAAACGCATAACACTCTCCACAATATCAATGTCGACCGACAAACAAGCTCAACAAGCTTGATAGTAAAGGGTAACGTGTTTCATTGATGAAGTGGTTGAAATTTGCGCTTTTTTGACCTAAACCACAGTGTTAATAAAACAACCGTAAAACCAAAATAACAAAATAAACTGGATTAAGGACATTGCTTTAAAAACAACACAAAAATTTAACTTCACTGAAATACCGCAAGATATACCGTAATACTTCAGTGAGTTAAGTTATTGCTTAGAGGCAGGCTATTACACAAAAAATAGTGAAAACTAAGCCATGAAATCAAAAGGATCATCTATAGACTTAGCAGGCTGAGTAAACCACTTAGCCCCTTGTTCAGTCATATAAAAATGGTCTTCATGACGCACACCAAACTCACCTGGCACACATAACATAGGCTCATTACTAAAGCACATTCCTGCAGCTAAAGGCGTGCGGTCACTTTTCACTAAATATGGCCATTCATGAATATCTAATCCAATACCATGACCTGTGCGATGCGGTAACCCCGGTACAGCATAACCTGGGCCAAAACCAGCTTGCTCAATAACACTTCTGGCGGCCACATCAACATCGCCACAAGCCACACCAATTTGCGCAGCATTGAACCCCGCTAGCTGAGCCGCTTGCTCAACATTCCATAGTTCACGCTGGCGCTCACTTGGCTCACCAAACACATAAGTGCGAGTAATATCTGAGTTGTAACCGTGTAATTGGCAGCCAGTATCAATTAACACCGTATCATTTTTTGATAAGGCTTTAGGTGACACAACTCCATGAGGATAAGCACTGTCTTCACCAAATAGCACGATACAAAAATAAGAGCCGCTGGCGCCGACTTTCTTATGAGCGGCATTAATGAATTGCGTCACCTCATCTGTGGTAATCCCTTCATAAAGAATGCTTGCAGCCGCTTTGTGTACCGCTAAAGTCATGTTCATTGCTTGCTGAATTAATGCAATTTCAGTGGCTGACTTAATCATCCGGCAACCCGCAGTAACCGCTTTTGCATCCACAAGGGTTAATGTCGGCTGGGCTTTGGCAATACCGTTTGCAATAAAAAATGCTGCAGACTCATCAATACCTAATGTGGCATTAGCAGGATTAATGCCTAAATTAACCAGGCAAGTGTTAACCAATTCATACGGGCTTTCATCTTCATGCCAAGTGTTAACATGGCCTTTTATCACCATAAAACCTTGTAAAGTATCTAATTCAAATGCCGGGGCAATATATTGTAACTCGCCTTTTGCAGGTAAAATAGCGCCCACCATACGCTCACTGGCATACCATTTAGTGCCAGTAAAATAACTTAAATTAGTGCCGGCATTTAAATAAATGGCATCAATATTTTCTGCTTGCATCAATTGCTGTGCTTTGGCAATGCGAGCTTGATATTCATCCAATGAAATCGGTGCAATGCCTTGGGTCATATTGGACAGTTTATCTAATGCTTGTTGCTGCGTTAATCCGCCGATGCCGTTACTCATGAAGGCTCCTAAATTATTGTTATTGTGAAGTGATAAACTCAAAGGCAACCCAAAAACAACGCCGTAAATGGCCTTGGCAGTTTAAGTCCAGAGTTTGAAATTGCATACAATATAAAGTTACAATTTCTCAGGTCAAGTTAAAACATGATAACTTGTCAGCTTGTAAACCTATTCGAGCTTGAGATAATCAAGCCAGTTTCTTTGCCCAACATTTTGGAGCCTTATTTATATGCCACAATCATCGGTTATTTCCCAGCGTTTAAACGCTATTCGCCAGCAGCTCAGCCAACATAATATCGACGCATTTATTATTCCTCGTGCAGATGAGTATTTAGGTGAATACGTTCCGCTTAGAAATGAACGCCTACATTGGGCAACTGGGTTTACTGGTTCTGCGGGGATGGCTATTGTACTTCAAGACTCGGCGGCTATTTTCACTGATGGACGCTATACCGTACAAGTTCGCCAACAAGTCGACGGTGAACTATTTCAATACTTGAGTTTAACCGATGATCCGCAAATTGAGTGGCTTTGCAACACATTGCCTACTGGCAGCAAAGTGGGCATAGACAGTCGACTTCATACCTACGCATGGTATTTACAAGCTAAAGCTGAATTAGACAAAGCGCAAATTGAATTGGTTGATGTTCCACAAAACCCCATCGATGCAAATTGGCAAGACCGCCCACAATTACCCCAACAGCCCTTTACCTTATTTAGCCATCAAAGTGCCGGACGTAATAGCCTTGAAAAGCGCCAGCAAATTGGTGAGTTAATTAGCAAGCAAGGTGCCGATGTCGCGTTAATTGCGGCGCTAGATTCATTTTGCTGGTTATTAAATATTCGTGGTAATGACGTTCCACGCTTACCCGTTATTTTGGGTAACGCCTTGTTGTATAAAAATGGTGACATGACCTTATTTACCGACTTGACCAAAGTACCAGCAGGATTTGCTGAACACGTAGGTACAGGTGTAACAGTAAAAGATGAGTCTGAGCTAGGTGAAGCATTAACAAATTTACAAGGTGTGAAGTTATTAGCCGATCCGCATTCAGCGAATGCTTTTTGTCAGTTACAAGCAAAAACTGGCGGGGCTAAGTTGATTGCAGGTTTAGACCCTGTCGCACTGCCTAAAGCACAAAAAAATGCCGCTGAACTTGAAGGCATGACCGCATGTCATATTCGCGACGGCGTTGCAGTATCAAAATTTTTAGCATGGTTAGACCATCAAGTCGAACAAGGGATAATGCACGATGAAGCACAGCTTGCCGACAAACTAGAAAGCTATCGTTTACAAGATCCTAAGTACCGTGAACCTAGCTTTGACACTATTTCAGCCACCGGTGGCAATGCGGCCATGTGTCATTACAACCACAATAATGGCACCCCAAGTACAATGACCATGAACAGCATTTACTTGGTCGATTCAGGTGCGCAATATATTGACGGCACCACCGATGTCACCCGCACCATCGCTATTGGTGAAGTCACCGATGAGCAGAAAAAGATGGTCACTTTAGTGCTAAAAGGTCATATCGCCCTTGATTTAGCCCGCTTCCCTAAAGGCACGTCAGGTCAACAACTTGATGCATTGGCCCGTCAATATTTATGGCAACATGGTTTTGATTATGACCATGGCACAGGTCATGGTGTTGGCCACTTTTTAAGTGTTCATGAAGGTCCACAGCGTATCGGTAAAAACGTCAATAACGTGCCGCTACTGCCCGGCATGGTGTTATCAAATGAGCCAGGCTACTACCGCGCCAACGAGTTTGGTATTCGCCTTGAAAACCTTGTGGTCATTAAACCTTGCCAAGCATTAGCTGGCAGCGAGCGAGAAATGTACCAGTTTGATGCGTTAACACTCATTCCTATGGATGCAAGGTTAATTGACAAGTCGTTATTAACCACCGCTGAGATAAACTGGTTTAATCAATACCACGCCAAAGTTCAACAAACGTTAGCACCTTATATGCAAGGTGATGATTTAGCTTGGTTAAACAAGGTAACACAAGCCATTTAAAGTATAATTACACTTCACTAAAAACGGCGTTCACTATATGAGCGCCGTTTTTTGTTACTGCAATTATTTGATAAAGTGCAACAAGTATACAAACTTAAGCAAAAAATTTGCTATACTCCGCGCCCGAGAAAAAATAGCCAGCTCACGCCATCAGTTGGCTACAATGAAACTCAACCCATTTTAACTTGATGCTTAATTAGGAAACTGAAACCATGAAATTCGAATCTTTTAGCTTCGCACCTGAAATACTACGCGCGATCGCTGAATGCGGTTATCAGGCAATGACACCAATTCAGCGTCAAGCTATTCCAGCCATTCGTCGTGGTTCAGATGTGTTAGCCAGCGCCCAAACCGGTACAGGTAAAACAGCTGCGTTTGCTTTACCCATTTTGCAAAAAATGATGGAAAAGCCTAAAGAGGTTATCGCATCCAATACCCGCGCCTTAATTTTAACCCCAACCAGAGAACTGGCTGCGCAGGTTGCCGACAATATTAGCGCCTACGGTAAACACATGAACCTTAACGTGCTAACTATTTATGGTGGGGTAAAAATGGATACCCAAGCCGTTAAATTAAAGCGCGGTGCCGATGTTATTGTGGCAACCCCAGGGCGCTTACTCGAGCATATTTTATCGTGCAATTTAAGCTTATCGCATGTGGACTTTTTAGTATTAGATGAAGCGGACCGCATGTTAGATATGGGCTTTAGCGCCGATATTGCTAAAATTTTGCAAGCGGTAAATAAGAATCGTCAAAACTTGTTGTTTTCAGCCACCTTCTCAAATGCGGTTAAAAAGCTCGCTAACGAGATGCTTGAAAAACCAAAAGTGATTGCAGCCAATGACCAAAACAGCACCGCAGACACCATCAGCCAAGTTATTTACCCCGTAGAGCAACGCCGTAAGCGTGAATTATTATCTGAGCTGATTGGCACTAAAAACTGGCATAAAGTGTTAGTGTTCAGTGCCACACGTGAAGACTGTGACCACTTAGTAAAAGAACTCAACTTAGACGGAATTACCTCTGCCGTAGTTCACGGTGAAAAAGGCCAAGGTAGCCGTCGCCGAGCACTCCGTGAGTTTATGGAAGGTAAAGTTCGAGTACTAGTGTCAACCGAAGTTGCAGCCCGCGGCTTAGATATTCCAGACTTAGAATATGTGGTTAATTATGACCTACCGTTTTTAGCAGAAGATTACGTTCACCGTATTGGCCGCACTGGTCGTGCGGGTAAAAGCGGGGTAGCCATTTCATTTGTGAGCCGTGAAGAAGAACGCACCTTGGCTGATATTGAAAAATTAATTGGCCAAAAAATTCGCCGTATCACCGTACCAGGCTATGAAGTTAGCAACCGTGAGTTATTACTAAAGCAAATTCAAAAGCGCCGCAGTTTCGCTAAAAACAAACAACGTAGCGACGGTGCTAGTGCACAAATGATTGCCGAGAAAAGCATGCAAGGCCGCCGCGTAACCGTTGGAAAATCAAAAGATGGCGTAAAGTATAAAAAGATTAAATAATATATTTAATCCATCAAAAAGGCCGCTTAACGCGGCCTTTTTGATTAATTAAGCAGTAAACACTACTTACGAATATAATAAAATGCACCTGCGGTAAATAACAAACTAGGCGCTACGGCACCTATCACTGCGGGTAGCTCATATACAATACTCATGGGGCCGAAAATCTGATTACAGATATAAAAACTAAAACCTGCCACCACACCTAACAATACTCTAGCCCCCATTGTTACTGTACGTAATGGGCCAAACACAAAAGACAACGCCACCAAAATCATCACTGCAACGGTTATAGGCTGCATGATTTTACGCCATAACGCTAACTCATATCGGCTGGCATCTTGCTGGTTATTTTCAAGATAGTCTAAATACCCTAATAACCCTTGAATAGATAATCCTTCTGGTTTCACGGAAACCACTTCAAGTTTGTCTGGGGTTAAACTAGAACGCCATGTTTCACTAGCCTCATGCTCTAACTCAATTTTCTCATCGGTTAAGTGAGTCGTAGTCACATCGGTTAATGCCCAAGCATCTTGCTCAAATTTTGCATTTTCTGCTCGAATAATTTTGATCAGTTTTAGGTTTTCATCAAATTGATACAAAGACACATTTGCCAGATCATTTACCGTTCTAACCTCGCCAATATTGACAAATAAGTCGCCATCTTTAGCCCAAATTCCTCGATGTGAAGCAATTAAACTACCACCAGAGGTTTTAACGGCTTGTAGCTCTTTAGCTGACTTTTCTGCAACTGGTGCGCCCCACTCTCCTAATGCCATCACCATTATCATCAGCGGAATGGCCGTTTTCATTGCTGATTGGGTAATTTGCAAACGCGACATTCCCGAGGCCTGCATCACCACTAATTCAGAATTAGACGCCAACATGCCCATGCCGATTAACGCACCTAACAATACCGCCATAGGGAAAAACATTTCAATGTCACGTGGCACAAGATAAAGCACATATACACCCGCATCCATCATAGTATAGCTGCCGCGCCCCACAACCCTTAATTGGTCAACCCATTTAATAATACCCGATAGACCCGTTAAAATAAGTAAGCACATTGCAGAGGTGCCGATAATGACCCTTGAAATATAAAAATCGATAATATTCATGCGCTCACCTGCTTATTTCGCTTGAACATATTCATCAACTTGGCGGTTTTCGGCCTTTCTTTACCCAACAACAATACTCCCATGACTAGCGCACAAACATGAATCCACCACATACCTAAATAGGCAGGAATCACCTCATCTTGTAAGGCTTTTCGCCCTGCAACCATTAAACCAAAGTAACCTAGGTACAATAAAATGGCTGGGAACATTTTGGCAAACTTACCTTGGCGAACATTCACTCTCGCTAACGGAACCGCAATCAAGGTCAGTAAAGGGATAGAAATTGGAATTGCTAAACGCCACTGAAACTCAGCAACGGCTTCAGGACCTGGAGTATCCAATAATGTGTCAATCGGCATAGCAGAAAGTTTACGGTTACGTTGGTCAACTTCTTGCTCTTTAATTTCCATTTTATAACCACCAAATTCAACAATTTGGTAATTCATTTTATTCGGGCTGCCTTGATAACGTAAGCCATCTTCAAGTTGCAGTAATTGACTACCAAACTCATCTTCAATCACTTTACCTTGCTTAGCGACAATAATATTAGCTACGCCTTGCTCATCATCTTTTTCGGGTAATTGAGCCACAAACACTTTATCAAGGTCGTTATTTTTGCCTATTTTTTCAACAAACAATACCGCCCTGCCATTAGGGCTGGCCTGAAAGCGCCCTTGAGTCAGCGCAGCTAATCCGGCTTCCGATTGCGCTTGCTCTAATACTTGGTTTTGCCTCTCTTCAGCCCAAGGAGAAACATAGATCGCCAGATAAGCGGTAAACACCATGTTAATCAGCGCTAAAATAAGTGTCACCCGAGTCACGTACCACTCACTCACACCGACACCGTGTAATACCACCATCTCGTTTTCGGCATACATTCGCCCGTGTGCGAGTAAAATACCCAGGAAGAAACTCAGCGGTAAAATTAACACGGTTAATTGAGGCATATTTAGCCCCAGCAAGGTCACGACTAAAGACGCCGGAAACTCACCATCTGAAGCATCACCTAACACACGCACAAACTGTTGGCTAATAAAAATAGTTAACAGCACAGTGAGTACCGCTAACTGGGCTTTTAACACTTCACCAATCAAGTATCTAAATACAATCACAAATAGGATCCAAGGGCTAAACTTATCTTTTTACTGGTATCAGAGTTTCATTCATGTAAACTGTCTACTTTTAGCAGTTTTGATAGTTTTCTGACCAGCTCGGAAGGTGCTAAACTACTATGGTTGACAGCAGAATGGCTGGGTATTTTAAAACGCCCATTTTATCTATAAGCCAATAGCTTATCACCTTAACGTTTATCTCTGGCCTAACCGCCAGAATTTAGAACATTATCTTATAAATATAAAAATTTGTCTTTAAGAATCTAGGAGTGCTCATGGAGTTTAGCGTAAAGAGCGGCAGCCCCGAAAAACAACGTTCAGCTTGTATTGTTGTAGGTGTTTACGAACCGCGCCGTTTATCAGGCATCGCAGAGCAGTTGGATAAAATCAGTGAAGGCTACATCAGTAACCTTCTTCGCCGTGGTGATCTTGAAGGAAAGCCTGGGCAAATGTTATTGCTTCACCATGTACCTAATGTACTAAGTGAGCGAGTATTATTAGTGGGTTGTGGCAAAGAGCGTGAGTTAGACGAGCGCCAATACAAACAAATTATCACTAAAACTATTAATACTTTAAACGAAACTGGCTCAATGGAAGCCGTGTGTTTTTTAACTGAGTTACACGTTAAAACTCGCGACACTTATTGGAAGGTTCGTCAAGCTGTTGAAACAACGCACCAAAGCCTTTATAGCTTTGATGCATTGAAAACACGTAAAGGTGAAACCCGTCGCCCATTGCGTAAAATTGTCTTTAATGTCCCGACTCGTCGTGAACTCACCATTGGTGAAAAAGCGATTGAGCATGGTGCTGCAGTTTCTGAAGGTATGTCGTTATGCCGTGATGTTGCCAACATGCCACCAAATATCTGTAATCCTGCTTACCTTGCTTCTCAAGCTCGTCAAATGGCCGAAAACTATGAAAGCCTAAAAGTCAGCACAGTCGGTGAAGAGCAAATGGCCAAACTAGGTATGAATTCATATTTAGCGGTAGGTCGTGCCAGCGCCAATGAATCCATTATGACAATTATGGAATATCAAGGCGCAGTTGATAGCACTCAAAAGCCAATTGTACTGGTAGGTAAAGGGTTAACCTTCGACTCGGGCGGTATTTCATTAAAACCAGGCGAAGCCATGGACGAAATGAAATACGACATGGGTGGCGCTGCGGGTGTTATTGGTGCCATGAAAGCCTTATGTGAAATGAAGCTGCCAATTAATGTTATTGGTGTGCTGGCCGGTTGTGAAAACATGGTGTCAGGCAGTGCTTATCGTCCAGGCGACATTTTAACAACCATGTCAGGCCAAACTGTTGAAGTGTTAAATACTGATGCTGAAGGCCGTTTAGTATTGTGTGATGTTTTAACCTATGTTGAACGTTTTGACCCAGAGCTAGTTATCGACACCGCAACCTTAACCGGTGCATGTGTAGTTGCTTTAGGTAAACATGCTTCAGGTTTATTTAGCTCTCATAATCCACTGGCTCATGAGATTTTAAATGCCGGTGAACAAAGTGGTGACCGCGCTTGGCGCATGCCACTATGGGATGAATACCAAGACTTATTGGACAGCCCATTTGCAGATATGACTAACTTAGGCGGTCGTCCAGCAGGGTCAATTACGGCAGCGTGTTTCTTATCTCGCTTCGCGAAAAAGTATAACTGGGCACATTTAGATGTGGCTGGTACTGCTTGGAATAGCGGCGCCAATAAGGGCTCAACGGGTCGTCCAGTACCGATTTTATCTCAGTTCTTGATTAATCGTTCTGGTATTGAAATTGACGAATAAGCTCAGTGTATTCTGAGCAATTTGTTAATCGCAATTAACATAAAGGTGAAGAAGCCATTCTTCACCTTTTTTGTATCATCTCAATCATTAACCTCATCGATATTTTAGTGTAAACTTGCCCCCATCTTTTACCTTGGCAAATGGCCCTTACTTATGACTCAAGCATTATTCTTATTAATGCCAGAAAATCATCAAGCATCAAACGCAATCGACAGCGTTTATTTAGCCGCCTGCCAAATTGCTGAGCAACATTACAGACAGCAAAAACTGGTCTATATTCACTGTAATGATAAACAGCAAGCCTATGCCATTGATGAATTATTATGGCAATTTGAGCCCAGCGCTTTTGTGCCTCACAACCTCAAAGGAGAAGGGCCTGCACAAGGCTCACCTGTTGAGATTGGATTTGACAAGCTTGGGCCAAATAAAAGTCGTCAAGTTCTGATTAATCTTGCAGACCAAGCCCCTCATTTTGCGGTAAACTTAGCGCAAATTATCGATTTTGTGGCTAATGATGATGCTTTAAAAGGGATAGCAAGAAAACGCTACCGTGAATATCAAACACTTGGGTGCCAAGTGACAACCCAAGCATTAGCCAAATAACACTAAATTTAGATTGAGATAAAACGCTCCCATGGAAAAAACATACAATCCCAAGTCCATCGAACAGGCTCTATACCAAAACTGGGAAGAGCAAGGTTACTTTAAGCCACATGGTGATGAATCAAAAGGCAACTACTGCATTATGATCCCACCACCAAATGTTACTGGTAGCCTACACATGGGGCATGCGTTCCAAGATACCATCATGGATACGTTAACCCGCTACCAACGCATGAAAGGTAAAAATACCTTATGGCAAGTGGGTACCGACCACGCAGGTATTGCTACTCAAATGTTAGTTGAGCGCAAACTTGAAGCGGAAGAAGGTAAAACTCGTCATGATCTTGGTCGTGACACCTTCATCGACAAAGTGTGGGATTGGAAAGCGCAATCAGGCGGCACTATCACTAAACAGCTACGCCGTATGGGTGCATCGGTCGATTGGGATCGTGAGCGTTTCACTATGGACGAAGGCTTATCAAAAGCAGTACAAGAAGTGTTTGTACGCTTATATGATGACGAGTTAATTTACCGTGGTAAGCGTTTAGTAAACTGGGACCCTAAACTGCATACTGCTATCTCTGATCTAGAAGTCGAAAACAAAGAAAAACAAGGCCACATGTGGCACTTCCGTTACCCGTTAGCCGATGGTGAACTCACCGCTGACGGTAAAGACTATTTAGAAGTAGCAACAACTCGACCTGAAACCATGTTAGGTGATAGCGCGGTAGCCGTTCATCCAGATGATGAACGTTATCAATCATTAGTGGGCAAGTTTATTTTACTTCCTATTGTTAACCGTCGTATTCCGATTGTAGCTGACGACTATGTTGATATGGAATTTGGAACTGGCTGTGTAAAAATCACCCCTGCACATGACTTTAACGACTATGAAGTCGGTAAGCGTCACCAACTACCAATGTATAACATTTTCACCTTAGATGCGGCTGTTCGTGCATTTGTGGAAGTGATTAACACTGACGGCACACCGAATAAAGACATTGAAATCGCCCTACCTGAGCGTTATGTAGGTTTAGATCGTTTTAAAGCACGTACTGCAATTGTTGAAGAGTTTGAAACCTTAGGTTTACTCGAAAAAATTGCTCCACACGGTTTAAAAGTGCCTTACGGTGACCGTAGTGGCGTGGTTATTGAACCATTACTTACCGACCAATGGTATGTCGCGGTTGCGCCGATGGCTAAAACAGCCATTGAAGCGGTTGAAAATGGCGACATTAAGTTTGTACCTCAACAGTACGAAAACATGTACTTCTCTTGGATGCGTGACATTCAAGACTGGTGTATTTCACGTCAGCTTTGGTGGGGACACCGTATTCCTGCTTGGTACGATGAAAACGGTAAAGTTTATGTCGGGCGTAACGAAGCTGAAGTGCGTCAAAAGCATAAGCTAGCTGACTCAGTTGTGCTTCGCCAAGATGATGACGTACTGGATACTTGGTTTAGTTCTGCACTATGGACATTCTCAACCTTAGGTTGGCCTGACAATTTAGAAGATCTAAAAACCTTCCATCCAACCGATGTGTTGGTTACCGGTTTTGACATCATCTTCTTCTGGGTTGCCCGTATGATCATGATGACCATGCACTTCATTAAAGATGAAGATGGCAAACCACAAGTGCCTTTTAAAACTGTTTATGTTACTGGCCTTATTCGCGATGAAGCGGGTAACAAAATGTCTAAGTCAAAAGGCAACGTACTTGATCCACTAGATATGATTGACGGCATCGAGCTGGAATCGCTGGTCGAAAAACGTACCAGAAACATGATGCAGCCAAAACTGGCCGCTAAAATTGAAAAAAGTACCCGCAAAGAATTTGCAGAGGGTATTGAAGCTCATGGTACTGACGCCCTGCGCTTTACCTTAGCGGCAATGGCATCAACGGGTCGTGACATTAACTGGGACATGAAGCGTTTAGACGGTTACCGTAGCTTCTGTAACAAGTTATGGAATGCTTCTCGTTATGTGTTAATGAACACTGAAGTTCAAGCTGATCCAGAAAGCAATGAAGCTGGCGAACCATTAGATTGTGGCCAAATACTCCATGATGGTAAACAAGGTGAAATGCAACTTTCACTTGCTGACCGCTGGATTATCGGGTTATTTAACCAAACCGTTAAAACCTTCGACGATCACATGGCCGCTTACCGTTTTGACTTAGCCGCTAACACTTTATACGAATTCACTTGGAACCAATTCTGTGATTGGTATTTAGAACTAACCAAGCCTGTTTTACAAAATGGTAGCGAAGCAGAGCAACGTGGTACTCGCCATACATTGGTCACTGTACTTGAGCAAATGCAGCGCTTAATGCACCCAATCATGCCATACATTACTGAAACCATTTGGCAGCGTGTTAAACCGCTAGCTGGTGTAGAAGGTGATACCCTAATGTTGGCTGAGTTCCCAACATTTAATGCTAACAAGGTCGATGAAGTGGCCATGGCAGATTTAGAGTGGGTTAAACAAGTCATTGTGGCTGTACGTAATATTCGTGCTGAACTGAATATCGCGCCATCTAAACCGCTTAATGCCCTATTACGTGGTGTAAGCGCCCAAGATAAAGCCCGTATTGAAGCTAACCAAGCATTCTTCAAAACCTTAGCTAAATTAGAATCTATGACGATTCTTGCTGAAGGCGATACCGCGCCAATGTCTACCACGCAATTAGTCGGCGAAATGGAGTTATTAATTCCAATGGCAGGCTTAATTGATGTTGCAGCTGAAATGGCACGTATCGACAAGCAATTAGAAAAGTTAACCCAAGAAATTAACCGTATTGAAGGTAAGCTATCTAATCAAGGTTTCGTTGCTAAAGCCCCTGCTGCAGTGATTGAAAAAGAGCGTGCTAAGTTAGCAGATTTATCTCGTGACATGGACAAGATGAACGAGCAAAAAACTGAACTGGCTAAATTAGAAGCTTAAGCATAAATTACACCACTGTTAAATTGCTAAAAGGCAACCTTCGGGTTGCCTTTTGTTTTTAGCGACTCCACCTAACGCTGAAGGCCTAATGACATTTAACTCGCTTCCCCCTCACGTGATAAAAAACCAATGGCATTTGCTTACGCCAAAATAATGAGGGCACCTGTCTTTGGCGACGGTGTTGTCATATTACTGAGCTCATTACTGTTAGTTTAAATGCTATTAACCATTGAATTAAAATTTAATCACTTTAAATCAATAGCAGCGGATTATTCATTGTTTTAGATTGGACTTAATGAAGTATTTTTAATGCTGGTTATCCTATTTTTACAGATTGAGCTTAATTTGAGGGGCTCCCAAAAAATCAATATTTTTGGAAAGCTTCAGGAAGTAGGGATGCATTTTTTAATTGGGAAGATTGGCTAGTGCTCATTCAAGCCTAGCTTGCTTCACAATACTGACTTATCTTGGAGTGATTTAACATGAAATATTGCAATGTATTTAGCCATAAATCTTGGTTACCCTTAATCCCCCTCAGTGCCATTGCATTAACGCCATCTGCTTATGCGGCAGCACCAGGAAAACCCTCAATCTCTTGGGGAGACTATACTTACGCTTTAGTTGATGTTCATAAATCAGCTGTTCCATATGAACAACTGATTAAATCAGTTAAAGATGAAGTACAAGTTGATGTATCTTGGAATATTTGGTCTGGAGACCCTGCTAACCAGATTTCGGTGTTAGTTCAGGGTAAAGATCAATCTTTTACCCAAGTATGGACAGGCGATGGTTCTTTAAGCTCAGCCAGCTTTACAATGAATAAAGGTGGCTTATATGATATGTATGTTAATGCTTGTAATAATGACGGCTGTACAATGTCTGATAAAAAGTCGCTTACAATAGCTGATACCGATGGTAGTCACCTATCGCCACTGTCAAATACATGGGTAGAAAACAATACCGCTTATACTAACTCCTCGGGAAAAATAGTCGGCACATATGCAGTAGAATGGGCAGTGTATGGTAGAGACTACCCATTTGACAAAATACCCGCAGCCAATTTAACAAGGCTTTTGTATGGCTTTATTCCTATCTGTGGCGGAGATGGATTAAATGACAGTTTAAAAACCATTCCGGGTTCATTTAACTCACTTCAACGTGCCTGTACAGGACGAGATGATTTTAAAGTTGCCATACACGATCCATACGCCGCGCTTCAAAAGTCACAAAAAGGGGTTGATGATTGGACATCACCTTATAAAGGAAACTACGGGCAAATGATGGCGATGAAAAAAGCCAATCCCGCCCTTAAAATTTTACCTTCTATCGGTGGCTGGACTTTATCAGATCCTTTCTTTTTTATGGATGACCCTGTTAAACGCGCAACTTTCGTTGCATCTGTTAAAGAGTTTTTAGAAACTTGGAAATTTTTTGATGGAGTAGATATTGACTTTGAGTTTCCTGGTGGAGGCGGAGCCAACCCGAATCTTGGCGATAAAACAAAAGATAGTGATACTTATGTTTCGATATTAAAAGACCTAAGGCTCATGCTTGATGAGTTAGGCGCTGAGAAAGGGCGTTATTATGAGTTAACATCCGCAATTGGTGTCGGGTCAGATAAAATAGCCGTAGTGGATTATGCCGAAGCCTCTAAGTATTTAGATAACATTTACATGATGAGTTATGACTTTTATGGCGCATGGAGTAATAATGAGTTAAACCACCAAACAGCACTTCATTCCTCTTCAGTAAATACCATTAATAATAAATACTATGCATCTAAAGGTGTTGAGCTGTTATTAGCACAAGGTGTTGCAGCAGAAAAGTTAGTGTTGGGTGCTGCAGCATATGGTAGAGGTTGGACAGGCGTTAATAACTATCAATCTGGTAACCCATTTACTGGAGAAGCCACTGGCCCTATTAAAGGTACGTGGGAAGATGGCACTCTTGATTATCGAGATATCGTTGATAACCACATGGGAGGGGATTGGAAATATAGTTATGATGAACAAGCTGAAGCCCCTTATTTGTTTAACTCTACTACTGGCGGATTAATTACATATGACAATCCTCGCTCCGTTAAAGCCAAAGCAAACTATGTGCTTAATCAAAACTTAGGCGGAATTTTTCATTGGGAAATCGACGGAGACAATGGAGATCTAATAAATGCAATGCATGATGGTTTAGGTCACTCGGTTGTCACTAATTTACCGGGGCAACCTTCGCCAACGCCCAACATTCCTACTGTCGTTACAGAACAGAAAAATAAGGCACCAAAAGCGATTATTGATGTTTATGAAAAAGACAGTTATCAGCGTAAAGAGTTTATTGGCCCGATGTCAGGAGTATTAGATGCTAAGCAATCATATGATCCTGAATATGAAACACTATCTTATCTATGGGAACAAATTTCAGGGCCAGCTGTGGTGATTATTGATGCTGATAAAGACCAAGCTACTATTGATTTTCCACAAGTTTCTTCCAAAACACATTACAAGTTTAAATTAACTGTTAGTGATTCATTTGGAGAAGTCGACAGTGCTGAAATTGAGCTAACGAATATATCACCTACAGAAAGATATGCTCCCCCAGTAAAACTTGCTACAGATAGATTACAAGTTAATGAGGGCGTTGAATTTGACGTCATTGCCCATGTATCCACTGATAACGTTAATCCTGTCGCGTATACCTCTTGGAGCGTGCCTGAGAGTTTTACTATTATTTCAGGTGAAACGAGTAATATCGTTAAGATTAAAGCACCTAAAGTTGATGCTGATCAAATCTATATTATCTCTGTAAATGCCTCTAACGGTGACAAGAGTAACTCCGCATCGATGGAAATACATGTGAAAGATATACCATTGACTGCTCAACAACCTGATCTAAACTCAAAATGCTCTGCCGTTGATCCAAAAGCTTCACAGTTTGATAAATGGATAAACACAGCAGTATATACTCAAGAAACGGTTAGTCACTTAGGCTTAGTATATAAGGCCAAATACTGGAATCAAAATGATGAACCAACCCCTTCATCGCAAGCTTGGAAGTTAATGTCTGAGGTTGAATTGCCTTGGAACCCTGATGTTGCCTATCAAGGTAAGGCGCAGGTCGACCATAATGGCTCGAGATGGCAAGCAAACTGGTGGATTATCAACCATGAGCCACGAATGGGAAGTACCGTATGGAAAAATATCGGTCCGGCAAAATGCCCTTAACGATTATTCCTTAGCGCAATTAATCGAAATAGTTTAATTAATTCTCGATGTGGTTAGCGAAAGCTAACCACATTTTTGTGTAGAAGGGATATACCAATTGACTATTCAATACGCTTTAGCTGGCTCACATTTTGAAATCTAACATTAGGCTACATGGTATTTAAAATAAACGACTCATTATAATTGAAATACAATCAAATTAAGTCTTAAGATTTTATCACTTAATGACAATGACCTATCTCACTAACCTAGACGTTATTGAGCTCATTAAGCAATAAAAATACTATTAGAATATATAGTTAACTAGAAATCTATAGCCGCAATTTCAACGCCTATTGAAGCCTTATAACGCAAAAAGCCTGTCGTAATGACAGGCTTTTTTAATATGGCTGGGGTACCAGGATTCGAACCTGGGAATGCCGAGATCAAAACCCGGTGCCTTACCACTTGGCGATACCCCAAAAAATTTTTTATATCGAAAGGAATTACTTTAGATGTGTTTGATGGTACGGGAGGAGAGACTTGAACTCTCACACCTTGCGGCACCAGAACCTAAATCTGGCGTGTCTACCAATTTCACCACTCCCGCATCAAACTTTTTACGAGTATACCCTAATTATTTATAGAGTAAACCGTGATATTTACTAGCTGGCAACTTTACCATTGCACCTAGAAATATGGTAGCAATGGCGGGACTTGAACCTGCGACCCCAGCATTATGAGTGCTGTGCTCTAACCAGCTGAGCTACATTGCCACATCTTTTTGCCTTAATAAAAAAGATGGCTGGGGTACCAGGATTCGAACCTGGGAATGCCGAGATCAAAACCCGGTGCCTTACCACTTGGCGATACCCCAATAATCGATCATAAGATGATTACGTCTTACTAAATAATGGCTGGGGTACCAGGATTCGAACCTGGGAATGCCGAGATCAAAACCCGGTGCCTTACCACTTGGCGATACCCCAACTAAAACTTTTTGAAAAATCCGCTATAAGCCAATCTTTCGAATAATGGTACGGGAGGAGAGACTTGAACTCTCACACCTTGCGGCACCAGAACCTAAATCTGGCGTGTCTACCAATTTCACCACTCCCGCACAACATGTTCATGTTTTACATCTTGAACTCACATTAAGTGAAGATGGTAGCAATGGCGGGACTTGAACCTGCGACCCCAGCATTATGAGTGCTGTGCTCTAACCAGCTGAGCTACATTGCCACTTTGTATTTCTTCATCCCTCTTAGCGAGGAACGGGGCGTATTATGCTGATTCACGTTGTCTAGGTCAACAGCTTTTTTCTGCTTATTTCATCATTCTTGCTTATTCGGCTATAACTTCACCAAACTGAATAATGTTCCAACGAATTTTGCCCCTAAAACTCGTATTTTTGCATCATATTGGTGAATTTTTTATTTGTAGTGGTGACAAATGATGATGTCACCACTTACAGATGAGTAAAATTCAAACTCAAAAAAGTTATACGTTGAATAAGAAGTGCATCACATCACCGTCTTTAACGGTATAAGTTTTACCTTCAACACGTAATTTGCCCGCTTCTTTAGCACCAGCTTCACCCTTGTGGGTGATAAAGTCGTCATATGACATCACTTGAGCACGAATAAAGCCGCGTTCAAAATCAGTGTGAATAACACCCGCTGCTTGTGGCGCTGACGCCCCAATGGCAACCGTCCATGCGCGTACTTCTTTCACACCTGCGGTAAAGTATGTTTGCAAGTTAAGTAAACTGTAGCCTGCACGAATCACTCTATCAAGGCCTGGTTCTTCTAAACCTAAATCAGCCATAAATTCGTCACGCTCTTCAGCGTCCATTTCAGCTAATTCTGATTCAATTGCAGCACATACCGCAACAACAACTGCATTTTCAGTCGAGGCGATTTCTCTTACCGCATCAAGATGTGGATTATTTTCGAAACCATCTTCTGATACGTTAGCAATATACATTGTTGGCTTTAACGTTAGGAAGTTTAGGTAAGCAACAGCGGCTAACTCTTCTTTCTCTAATGATAGCGAACGCAGCATTTTGCCTTCATCTAATACTGGACGCATTTTTTCTAATACTTCAACTTCAAACTTAGCGTCTTTATCGCCGCCTTTAGCTTTCTTTTGTTGACGTAAAATAGCGCGCTCTAAGGTATCTAAATCAGATAACGCTAGCTCAGTGTTGATCACTTCAATATCACGTGCTGGGTCAACTTTATTAGCAACATGGACAATGTTTGGGTCTTCAAAACAACGCACTACATGGCCAATAGCATCGGTTTCACGAATGTTAGCTAAAAATTTATTACCTAAACCTTCACCTTTAGACGCACCCGCAACCAAACCTGCAATGTCAACAAACTCCATTGTGGTTGGTAAAACACGTTGTGGATTAACAATGGCGGCTAACGCATCTAGGCGTGGATCCGGCACTGGCACAACACCGGTGTTTGGCTCAATTGTACAAAACGGAAAGTTAGCCGCTTCAATACCTGCTTGTGTTAGTGCATTAAACAGCGTTGACTTACCTACGTTTGGCAATCCAACAATGCCGCATTTAAAACCCATATGCTTACCTTTATATGTAAATTATCTAATTGATAATGTCTTTTGAAATTGAGTATCGCAAAGCTATTCAGCTTTAAACGAATGTAATCTGTTCATGGCTTTCACCATATCTTCTTTAAATAGAATTTCTGTCGCGCGTACAGCTTCGTCTACCGCAGCATTAATTTGTTGTTGCTCGGTGGCAGGCGCTCTACCTAAAACATAACCACTAACACGGTTTTTATCACCAGGGTGACCGATACCGATGCGTAGGCGATGAAAACCTTTGTCGTTACCTAGGCGTGAAATAATATCTTTTAAGCCATTATGCCCACCATGGCCGCCGCCTAATTTAAACTTAGCAACACCTGGTGGCATGTCTAACTCATCATGAGCAACCAGAATCTCTTCAGGCAGAATACGGAAGAAACTCGCTAAAGCCGCGACAGACTTTCCACTTAAGTTCATAAATGTCGTCGGGATCAATAATCGTACATCGCGGTGATGTAACGTCACTCGAGCCGTTAAACCGAAGTATTTGCTGTCTGGTGTCAACGGCGTATTACAAATGCGCGCAAGCTCTTCTACATACCAAGCCCCAGCATTATGACGGGTTTGAGCGTATTCAGCACCAGGGTTAGCTAACCCCACTATTAACTTAATCTGACTCATGATGACCTAAATCTTAATCAACTGGACTGGCTAAATTATCTTCACACAGCCGTAAAACGCGGCATTTTAACACTCAAACTCGCTGTCAACAAACACCCATTAAACATCCACTGACCATTTACCCTAACCCAAGAGCATATTTAAGCACTTTTTGCTTAATAGGGCTGTCAATATTGGCCAGCTTTAATGCACCATTACGCAATAATTTAAGCGGTAAAAGATTATTACTAAAGCCACTATAAAAAGCATCCATCGCCGTCATCATTAATAAGTTATCGCCATATCGTGCTTGTTGGTATTTTTTGAGCACAGTGGTATCCCACCATACTTCACCACTCCCCATCGCTTTGGCAATTTGGCTCACCAGTTGATCAACATCTTTAAAGCCTATGTTAACGCCCTGCCCTGCTAACGGATTAATTGTGTGGGCGGCATCACCAACAATCACCACATTATCTTGGTAATATTGCTGTGCATGGCGGCGGGTTAAGCCGAAGCTCCCCTTAGCCAGTACGGTAAAGTTGCTATCAAGTCTTGCAGGAAAGTGCTGCCTTATTTGTTCCGCTAATTGAAGCGAGTTAAGTTGCATTAACTGTTTAATTCGACTGGGCGAGTCATACCACACCAATGAAGCATGATTACCGGGTAATGGCAGTAAACTTCTAGGGCCTTGGGGGGTAAATTGCTGCCAAGTGACTGTCTGCTGTGGCGTTTGAGTTTCGATATTAATCAGCATAGCCGACTGAGCATAGTCCCAGCCTGTAACCCCTATTCCGGCCCACTGTCTAACGTGTGAATTTGCCCCGTCAGCACCGACTAATAAATGTGCAGTTAACTGCTGACCGTTATCCAGTTTAACTAATACTCTAGCGGTGTTTTGACTATCAGCAGCAATGCGCTGAAACTCGCTGACCTTGGTTGGGCAAAACAGTGTCACATTATCGAGGGTGGCAATTTTGTCCCACAAACACAGTTGAATTAAGCGATTTTCAAAAAAATAGCCTAATAAGGGTTCATTTATTTGCTCAGCATGAAACTGAGTAATACAGCCTTCTAATTCCCATGTTTCCAGCCCGGTATAAGGCACATGACGTAATTCCAGTAACTTATCCATCACCCCGAGTCTTGCAAGTAATTGCGCAGAAGCAACACTAATAGCAGAAACTCTAACATCCAGTGGCTGGCTGGGTTCAAATTGTTGCGGTGGTCGAGTATCAATAACCGCCACAGATAATCCTAATTCACCTAACCCGACAGCAACGGCAGCGCCCACCATGCCCCCCCCATTAATGATCACATCAAAATGTTTAGCTTGATGTTGTGCATCAGATGTTGATGCCACGTTTTGCAGATTGGGTTGATTTTGAGTCATGGGACTTCCTTGGATAAAAAACACTTCAGCCAAGTGTGTACAAACATGTCATTCATGGCCAAATTATGAACAAATATTGCTATAAGGGGTTATTGTCACACTTGCTTACAAAGGCAACATAATTTACACGCAACCCTTGACTAAACTGGAATTGTCTAACTTAAGTTCGTATCAAAAAAGGTGCCTACACCGCACCTGTTCCACCAGCCAATGTTGGCTACGTTACTACGCGACTTTGTTGTTGCGTAAAGTGAGGAAGTTATGAAACGTTATCAAGTTAACCGCAATTTATTCAATAAACCAGGGCTTGTGGCTATGTTGTTGACCGCTGGCCTATTCTCTGTCAACACCCAAGCTGAAACGGGGGATAATCAACAGCTAAACACGACCAGTATGGAAACAATAACCATAACCTACCGCAATGCGTTTGATTATGCCCTATATCAACGAACCACGGAAATGTTGGCAGGCTTTAATCGCGAACTTGAGCAGAAAATTGTCTTTGAAGCTCGCAGTCAATCTAAAGATATGGCCAATAGTTGGGGAGTTCAAATGGCTCTAAACAGCCAACAAACGCCTCAAAATCAATATGAAGCTAATTCATTACCTTTTGAAGGGGTATTGTCTCAACCAAAGTAATATAAGTAAAACTCGCACAAATGCTAGCCACAGGGCATGACAACAGGTAAAATATCGCGCTATTTTTACTATAGGTTTACCGGCGAGCAGTGATGAGTAAAAAACTTCATATAAAAACCTGGGGCTGTCAAATGAATGAGTATGACTCTTCAAAAATGGCAGATTTACTAGACGAATATCAAGGCTATACCTTGACAGAAGAAGCAAGTGAGGCAGATGTATTACTGCTTAATACCTGCTCTATTCGTGAAAAAGCACAGGAGAAAGTTTTCCATCAATTAGGCAGATGGAAAACCTTAAAAGATAAAAACCCCGATCTAATTATTGGTGTTGGCGGCTGCGTGGCTTCTCAAGAGGGCAAGGCGATTAAAGATCGTGCCCAATGTGTAGACATTATTTTTGGCCCGCAGACGCTACACCGTCTTCCGGAAATGATTGACCAAATTAATCGCGGCGAAAAAGCCGTTATCGATGTCAGCTTTCCAGAAATTGAAAAATTTGACCGTCTACCTGAGCCACGTGCAGAAGGACCAACGGCGTTTGTATCCATTATGGAAGGTTGCAGCAAGTATTGCTCTTTCTGTGTTGTACCTTATACCCGTGGTGAAGAGGTCAGCCGCCCAGTTGATGATGTAATTTTAGAAGTCGCACAATTAGCTGAGCAAGGTGTACGTGAAGTTAACTTATTAGGGCAAAACGTTAATGCTTATCGTGGTGCAACCCATGATGACCAAATTTGCACCTTTGCAGAGTTATTACGTTTAGTAGCCAGCATTGATGGTATTGACCGCATTCGCTTTACCACCAGCCACCCAATTGAGTTTACTCAAGATATTATTGACGTATACGAAGACACCCCTGAATTGGTGAGTTTCTTACACTTACCCGTTCAATCGGGTTCAGACCGTATTTTAACGCAAATGAAACGTGGTCACATGGCGATTGAGTTCAAATCAATCATTCGTCGTTTACGTAAAGCACGTCCTGATATTCAAATCAGTTCAGACTTTATTATTGGCTTCCCTGGTGAAACTCAACAAGATTTTGCTGACACCATGAAGTTAATTGAAGACGTTAACTTTGACCACAGCTTCAGCTTTATTTACAGCGCTCGTCCAGGTACGCCAGCAGCAGACTTACCTGATGACGTGTCAGACGAAGAGAAAAAGCAACGTCTGGCCATTTTACAAGACCGCATTACTCAACAGGCTATGCGTTACAGTCGTCAAATGTTAGGCACTGTGCAACGTATTTTGGTTGAAGGCCCATCGGTTAAAAACCCTATGGAACTGCGTGGCAGAACCGAAAACAACCGTGTGGTTAACTTTGAAGCCCCGCACAAGTTTATTGGTGGTTTTGTTGATGTAGAAATTGTTGACGTTTACACCAACTCTTTACGCGGAAAATTTGTTCGCGGTGAAGATGAAATGGACTTACGTCGTAGCTTACGTCCATCAGATATTCTGGCAAAACATAAGCAAGACGATGACCTAGGTGTGACACAATTTAAGCCTTAATCGCTTATGCCCCTCAACAATTTGCACCCTATATCAACCCTGCAATTGGGTTGATCTTATTGCAACATTGGTGGGTATAATATCAATAACAATAAAGGTGGCATTGCCACCTTTATTTTGTTTAGTATGAATCGTACACTGAACTCAATAAACAACATTGCCATTGGAGCCTTATTTGTCCACTAAAGTGACCACTATGAATGTGTATCTGGAACCTTCAGATACTCGCCGTTTAGCTTCACTATGCGGCCCATTTGACGACAACATTAAACAACTAGAGCGCCGTTTAGGGGTAGAAATTATTCACAAGAATAATCAATTTACCATTGTGGGTTTACCGCGTAATGCCCTTAACGCCAATAATCTGTTGAAACAGTTATATATTGAAACCCAAACGGTAAAAGGCAGTACGCCAGATTTAGCTCCAGAAGTCGTTCATTTAGCCATTCAAGAAGCCATTGCTTTAGAAGCCGACTCTGGTGTTGATGATTCAGGTATCAGCATAAAAACGAAACGTGGAATCATTAAACCTCGCACACCTAATCAAAGCACCTACATGCATAATGTGGCTCGCCACGATATCAGCTTTGGTATTGGCCCGGCAGGAACTGGTAAAACCTATCTAGCAGTTGCAGCGGCAGTTGATGCCTATGAACGTCAAGAAGTTCGCCGTATATTGCTTACACGTCCCGCGGTTGAAGCGGGTGAAAAACTGGGTTTTTTACCGGGTGATTTAAGCCAAAAAGTTGACCCTTATTTACGACCTTTATATGACGCATTATTTGAAATGATGGGTTTTGAAAAGGTTGAAAAACTGATTGAACGCAGTGTCATCGAAGTCGCACCACTTGCTTATATGCGCGGTAGAACCTTAAATGATGCCTTTATCATTCTAGATGAAAGCCAGAATACCACTGTCGAGCAAATGAAAATGTTTCTGACCCGTATAGGGTTTAACTCTCGCGCAGTGATCACTGGCGACATCACCCAAATTGACTTACCCAGACACCAAAAATCTGGTCTAAGACACGCTATTGAAGTGTTAAGTGAAGTGCCTGAAATTAGCTTTAACTTCTTTGTTGCCCAAGATGTTGTGCGCCACCCTGTTGTGGCACGCATTGTTGAAGCCTACGAGTCGTTTGAACAAAAAGAACAACTTGAAAAGGCCGCTAAAGAAAAAGCCTACCAAGACCGCGAGCAAAAGAAACTATTGCCAGCACAAAACGACCAGAGCGCTTAATGATGTCATCACCCAAGGTTAATTTAGACTTACAAATTGCCGTTGAATCACAGTCTCTGCCGAGTCAGTCGCAATTTGAAACATGGGTCAGTACCGCCATTGGCAAGTCTATGCCTGAGGTAGAACTGACCATTCGTTTAGTTGAAGCCCTTGAAAGCCAGCAACTAAACCATACATATCGAGGAAAAGATAAGCCCACTAACGTGTTGTCTTTTCCTTTTGAAGCACCCGCTGAAATTGAGCTACCTTTAATTGGTGATTTAATCATCTGTGTTGAGGTTGTTGAAAAAGAAGCTCAAGATCAACATAAACCCATAGAAGCCCATTGGGCTCATATGGTGATACATGGTTGCTTGCATTTGCTAGGTTATGACCATATTATCGAAGACGAAGCAGAAGAGATGGAATCTTTAGAGACCCAACTTCTTCAACATTTAGGTTTTTCAGACCCCTATAAGGAAACATAAATAAATAGCTTTAAGGCCAAAAAATTAACTGACACCTTAAAACTTATTTAGGTAAATATTATGAGTGACGATATCCCCCCGAGTACAAGCGCCCCTAAGAAAAGCTGGTTTGATAAAATTAACCAATTATTCCAGGGCGAACCTCAAAACCGCGAAGATTTAGTTGATGTAATCTCTGGTGCTGAAGAGCGCGACCTGATTACAGAAGACACACGAGAAATGATCAAAGGTGTGTTAGAAGTCTCTGATCTTCGTGTACGTGACATTATGATCCCACGTTCACAAATTGTTACTCTGCAAATAGACTCTTCAGTTGATGAATTACTTGAAACTGTTATTGAGTCAGCCCACTCTCGTTTTCCTGTTGTAAATGAAGACAAAGACCATATTGAAGGTATTTTACTGGCTAAAGACCTGTTGAAATATGGCTTTAAAAATTCAGAAGAACCTTTCTCATTGGCACAAGTTATTCGCCCAGCAGTTGTAGTGCCTGAAAGTAAACGCGTTGATGTATTACTCAAAGAATTCCGTTCTCAACGCTATCATATGGCTATTGTAGTTGATGAATACGGCGGTGTTTCTGGTCTGGTGACCATTGAAGATATTCTTGAAGAAATTGTCGGTGAAATTGAAGATGAATTTGACCACAGTTCAGTTGAAGATACTGAAGTCAAAAAAATCAGCAATACGGTATTTATTGTTAAAGCCCTCACCGAAATTGACGACTTTAACGAAGCCTGTGGTACTCAATTCAGCGATGAAGAGTTTGATACTGTTGGTGGACTGGTTTCCCATGCATTTGGTCATCTACCAGAGCGAAACGAAACCATTATGATTGATAATATCGAATTTAAAGTCACTAATGCCGATACTCGCCGACTCATTCAGTTACGCGTAAAACTGCCTGACCCAGACCAAGTAGACGCTACAGAAGAATAGTCTTCTAGCATGATTAAGCAGCATTAATTAACCTGAGCTAACGCGATAAAGTTAATTTTTGCTGCTTTTTAATGGCTAATATTTTTTTATCACCCGCCTACGTGGCATAATCAGCATCACACTTATCTCTTGTCATTGATATCACTAATAAAGGCTTGATGTGCTAGCAAAATTACATCCCCATTCTCAGCTAAATTTTTTTAGTCTATTAAGTGCATTTGCCTTAGGTGCTAGCACCGCTTTATCATTTGCGCCTTATGGCATTTGGCCCATCATGCCCATAGCATTGGCATTTGCACTTTGGCAAAGTCAATTTTTAGCCCCTAAATATGCCTTTAAATATTGGTTAAGCTTTGGTTTTGGTACCTTTGCTATAGGCATAAGCTGGGTACATGTCAGCATGGACACCTTTGGAGGTATGCCTTTACCAGTATCCATCGGGCTCATGGCACTGTTGGCTCTATATTTAGCCATTTACCCCGCATTAGCCGGTTATTTACTGAATAAGTTGTTACCCTTAACAGCCACAAACCCAATACCAGCCAAAATCTATTTATTTAAATACCTTGCACTATTCCCCTCGTTGTGGATTTTAACCGAGTGGTTGCGAGGTTGGGTGATGACAGGCTTTCCTTGGCTTTGGGCAGGATATACCCAAACTAATGGACCATTAAGCGAGCTTGCAAGTATTGTTGGCGCAATGGGATTAAGCTTTGTTATTGCTGCAGTAGCTGGCGCATTAATGTTAGCCAGTTTGAAAAAGGTCATCCCATTAATTATGACCCTCAGCATACTCACTGCATTCACCTTTGCTGCACCCTATATGAACCCAATCAGCCCTACAGGTAAGACAATAAAGGTAGCATTAGTCCAAGGTAACATAGCCCAAAGTATGAAATGGGAGCCCGATGCGCTATGGCCAACTATGCTCAAGTTTATGGATTTAACACGCGATCATTTTGACGATCAAAATAGTGTTGATCTTGTGGTATGGCCGGAGGCTGCCATTCCGGCACCTGAGTCAATGGTCGAAGAGTTTTTATATAACGCTAACCAAGTAGCTAACCTAAATAATACCGCCATTATTACTGGCATTATCAGTCGCCACCAGCACGACTTTTACAATTCATTAATTGTCTTGGGTAATCATCATAGTAAGCAGCAAGATAGTGCTGATTATCAAATTGGTGGACAAAACGAATTTAGAAAGCATCACCTACTGCCGATAGGTGAATTTGTGCCATTCGAGCAACTGCTTCGCCCTATCGCTCCCTTTTTTAATCTACCAATGAGCTCGTTTCAACGGGGCGACTTTGTACAGCCCAATTTATCTGCTCTTGGCTATAAAATATCTGCCGCCATTTGTTATGAAATAGTCTTTCCTGAACAGGTTCGCGCCAACACCCACACTGATACAGACTTATTACTCACCGTATCTAACGATGCTTGGTTTGGTTCCTCAAACGGCCCTTTACAGCACATGGAAATAGCCCAAATGCGCGCAATTGAAATGGGTAAGCCTTTACTCAGGGCCACCAACAACGGAGTAACGGCCATTGTTAATCCTTATGGTAAAATCGAACAAGTACTGCCTCAATTTGAAACCGCTGT
This sequence comes from Shewanella gaetbuli, assembly GCF_023284065.1. Classification (GTDB taxonomy): domain Bacteria; phylum Pseudomonadota; class Gammaproteobacteria; order Enterobacterales; family Shewanellaceae; genus Shewanella; species Shewanella gaetbuli. The sequence continues at coordinate 470,451 of NZ_JAKIKP010000002.1, forward strand.
ACTAGTCAGCGAGGTTCAACTTTACCAAGGAGACACTTGGTTTAAACGTATAGGCCAAACACCATTACTGCTTTTAGCAGCATTTTTGCTATTATTATCAATAACCATACATCATCGACGTCAGCATGCTAAATAGCCAACCTCAAACTTTAAAGTTCGTTAAAAATCAGCAAGGGTTTACCTTAATTGAGCTGATAGTGGTGATTATTATTTTAGCCATTTTGGCTATTATTGCGGCACCAAAGTTTATTGGGTTAAGTTCCGAGGCCAGAGCATCAACCCTAAACAATATCTCATCATCGGTTAAAACCGCCAATACTCTTGTGTATGCAAAGTCACAAATGACTAGCCTACAAGTTAGACAAGTCCCCAACAGAGACGATTTAATTGATATCGATTTAGATGGTGACGGTATTTTTGAAACCCGTTTAAAGTGGGGATACTTAGATAATACCGACATTGAAAAATGGATAGAACTAGATGATGCGCTAACCATACAGTACCAAGGAATAGCTAATACTTACATTGGCTATGATATAGATGAAAGTGGTCAAGTACTTAATAACAACTGCTACTTTCATTATGTACAAGCCGCTAATGAGACAACACCGCCACAGTTGAGCATTGAATCTTCAGGCTGTTAATCTGCGCTTTTTACAGACATTCGCTCCCAAGCGGCTTTGCACCATTTAAATAGCTTAAACAACCGCTCGCCCACAAAAAAAATGACCCCAATGATAAAGTTGTAAAACAGCAGCAATATCGCCACACCTAAATAGGTTTTAACCACAGCATCAAATGAGCCTAAATCCCATATTATCAGTACCAAAATAAGCAAAGGAACTGAAACAAGTAACGCTATTTTTAAATAATCTTTTTGGTTCATAAGTATCGGTTAATAATTTTGTTAAATTGATAAATAAGCTATTGCATGAGCCCATTCAAGCATAACCGAATTTTAAATGAATACTTTAAACAACTCCAAATAAATTAGCGAGTTAGGTCATTATTCAACCAAACTAATGGTGAAAATATTTTGGGGTAAGATGAGCATCACTCCTGTGAAACTTTAGTGCTAAAGCTATCGTTGAAAACAACTAGACTTTAAAAATCCACAAGAATGATGACAAAAACCGCGGTAACCGATTGACATAAAGATCGATTAAGGTGCTAACGCTTCTCGGCTAAATGCATCTGAGTCACAACTTGGGCACTCAGGAATCACTCCCGGAAAGTTAATTTGCATGCTATGACCACAATTATCACAAATCAGCGTACCTTGATTAATAATCTCGCCCGCTTTATAAGTGCCATGATGTTTAAAATCTTGTTGTAACTCATGCCACTCAACTTGGCTGCGATCAGTGATACCGCTTAACCAATTCCACAAAGTATTTTCTATGGCGATTGCCGTCGGGCTATAACTGATATCATCTTCAGTTTGTGCTTTTAAAAAGTTAGCAATGTCACGCTTTAAAAATTCTTCTACTAAAGCTAACTCTTGTTCATCAGCCTTTTTCTTCAGCTGTAAATAGTTTTTTCCTTCGGTGACCGATTTAAACAAACTTTTAGCAGTCAATGAGTTATCACCCTCAAACTGCAACTTTACTTGTTCAAATAATGATTGATATAAGTCTAATAATGCTGAACTTCTTCCACTCATATTGAATACTCCTTAAGACGAACCTTTTTAAAGCATCACTTCTAGTTTATTCTATGCAGTTATTCATCACACGAATGCGCGTTAGATCAAACATTATGCGCAAATCCAACAACGGGCGGCTTGGCCGGAAATAGATTGATGCAAGAACAATATAATCCCTTAGAGATTGAAGCTTTAGTGCAAAAGCACTGGCAAGACCAAAAAACTTTCGAAGTCACTGAAGACGAGAGCAAAGAGAAGTATTACTGTCTCTCAATGTTCCCGTACCCATCAGGTCGACTTCATATGGGCCACGTGCGTAACTACACCATAGGTGATGTTGTTGCTCGTTACCAACGTTTACAAGGAAAAAATGTTCTACAACCCATTGGTTGGGATTCATTCGGCTTACCGGCTGAAAATGCGGCGATCAATAACAAGACCTCTCCAGCACCTTGGACTTATGAAAATATTGAGTACATGAAAAACCAGCTTAAATTACTAGGCTTTGGTTATGATTGGAGCCGTGAAATTGCCACGTGTACTCCTGAGTACTACCGTTGGGAGCAATGGTTTTTCAGCAAGCTTTATGAAAAAGGCCTAGTCTACAAAAAAACCGCTTCAGTAAACTGGTGTCCAAATGACGAAACCGTACTGGCGAACGAGCAAGTACAAGACGGCTGTTGCTGGCGCTGTGACACTGAGGTCGTGCAAAAAGAAATTCCACAGTGGTTCATTAAAATCACTGACTATGCTGAAGAATTACTTAACGATATCGATACACTAGACGGCTGGCCTGAACAGGTTAAAGCCATGCAGCGTAACTGGATTGGCCGTAGCGAAGGTATTGAAATGACCTTCCAAGTGGAAAACAGTGAGCAAAGCTTCGATATCTACACCACCCGTCCAGACACAGTAATGGGTGTGACTTATGTTGCTATCGCAGCGGGTCACCCTTTAGCGATTCAAGCCGCTGAAAACAACCCAGAATTAACGGCATTTTTAGAAGAATGTAAAAATGCCGATACCACTGAAGCAGCGATGGCTTCAATGGAGAAAAAAGGCGTTGCGACAGGCTTAAATGCTGTTCATCCTATTAGTGGTAAATTAGTCCCTATTTGGGTAGCTAACTTTGTATTGATGAATTACGGCACTGGCGCGGTAATGTCAGTACCCGCTCACGATCAACGTGACTATGAGTTTGCCCAAAAATTCGGTCTTGCTATTGAAGCCGTTATCAAGCCTGCTGATGCAGAGCTGGATATCAGCAAAGAAGCATATACTGAAAAAGGCGTGTTATTTAACTCAGGCGAGTTTGACGGTCTAGACTTCCAAGCGGCATTTGATGCCATTGACGCAAAATTATCAGCAGAAGGTAAAGGCAAACGCCAAGTTAACTTCCGCTTACGCGACTGGGGTGTTTCTCGTCAACGTTACTGGGGCGCACCAATCCCAATGGTCACCTTAGAAGATGGCACGGTAATGCCTACTCCTGAAGACCAACTTCCTGTCATTCTGCCAGAAGATGTGGTTATGGACGGTATCCAAAGCCCTATTAAGGCTGACAAAGAGTGGGCTAAAACCACGGTAAACGGCCAAGCGGCATTACGTGAAACCGACACCTTTGACACCTTTATGGAGTCATCTTGGTATTACGCTCGCTACTGTAGCCCGCATGCAGACCAAATGCTTGACTCAGCTAAAGCTAACTATTGGCTACCTGTAGACCAATACATTGGTGGTATCGAACACGCTTGTATGCATTTATTGTACTTCCGTTTCTTCCACAAATTGTTACGCGATATGGACTTAGTTAACTCTAATGAGCCTGCGAAACAATTGCTGACTCAAGGTATGGTATTAGCCGACGCTTACTACTACATCAATGAAAAAGGTGCTCGCGTGTGGGTATCGCCATTAGATGTTGCTGAGTTAGAAAAAGACGACAAAGGCCGTGTTACCAAAGCAGTTGATAAAAACGGAAATGAGCTGGTTTACACAGGCATGAGCAAAATGTCGAAGTCTAAAAACAACGGTATTGACCCACAGGTCATGGTTGAGAAATACGGCGCAGACACAGTACGTTTATTTATGATGTTTGCTTCACCACCAGAGTTAACGCTTGAGTGGCAAGAGTCTGGCGTTGAAGGCGCACATCGCTTTATTAAACGTTTATGGAAATTGGCTAACGATCACATTAGTGCTGGGGCAACTGAAGCCCTTGACGTTAAATCGTTAACGGCCGACCAAAAAGCTCTTCGTCGTGAGCTACACAAAACCATTGCTAAAGTGAGTGATGATATAGGCCGTCGTCAAATGTTCAACACCGCTATTGCTGCGGTAATGGAATTGATGAACCATCTATTAAAAGCACCTCAAGAGTCAGCTCAAGACCGTGCATTGATGGCTGAAGCATTATCTGCTATTACTCGTTTACTTTACCCAATTGTGCCGCACATTTGCTTTAGCTTATGGAAAGAGTTAGGTAACGAAAACAACATTGAAGATAGCCGTTGGCCTGAAGTGGACGAAAGCGCACTAGTTGAAGACAGTAAATTAATTATTGTACAAATCAACGGTAAATTACGCGCTAAAATCACGGTTGCCGCTGACGCAACGCAAGAGCAAGTGCAAGCCTTGGCAATGGAAGACGAGCATGTACAGAAACATTCTGACGGACTCACCATTCGTAAAGTGATTTATATTCCTGGCAAGCTGCTAAACATTGTTGCTAAATAACATTGTTGATCAATAAGAGCAGAGCATTGCTCAGTAAACCAATAGCCTCACGCTTGTGAGGTAAATGATTGCCCATCTTAGGAGTTCCTCCTAAGATGGGCATATTAAGTTTGACCATGGTGACATGGTAGTAAAGGAATTCGATAACAATTATGTTGATGAAACGTATCGCAATGGCGCTCATTTCTGTCGTATTACTGGCTACATCAGGGTGCGGATTTAAATTACAACGAAGTTACTCGATCCCCGCTGAATTACAGCAATTACATTTAAGCAGCAGTGACCAATACAGTGAACTGACCCGTTTAGTTAACGACCGTTTACGCATTAACAGTGTTGATGTTGTTGCCGCTAACCCAAATACACCCACTCTAAGATTAATCAGTGATTCATTAGAGCGAGCGACATTATCCCTTTACCCAACGGGTAACGTGGCAGAATATGAGTTAATATATATTGTAAATTACACTGTCACTCTCCCAGATAACGAACCGATTGAATATCAAGCCGAAATTCGCCGAGATTATCAAGACGACCCCCGAACAGCATTAGCTAAAAGTCGTGAAATGGAATTATTAACGCGAGAAATGCGAGTTCAAGCTGCCGATCAAATTATTCAAACATTAGCGTCAATCGGTACCGAATAAATGCGGGTTTATCCTGATCAATTAAAAAAACATCTGCAGCCATTGCCGCAAATCTGCCTATTATTTGGTGATGACTTGTGGCTGGTTGAAAATAGTAAGCAACAGTTAATTACAGCGGCTAAAAAACAAGGCTTTGATGAGCGAGTACAGTTAACCCAAGAAACCAGCTTTAATTGGCAAGACTTAATTCAAGAATGGCAATCAATGAGTTTATTCGCCAGTCGACGTATTATTGAGCTGACATTGCCTAATGGCAAACCGGGCACTGAAGGCGCTAAAGCGTTTCAAACCATTTTAAGCCAAGCAAACCCAGACATTATATTAATTGTTCAAGGGCCAAAAGCGGGGTTAGAACAAACCAATAGCAAATGGTTTAAGTCTCTGGACAGTAAAGGCTTATACATTCCTTGCGCCACCCCAGAGGGTAAACAATTTGAGCGCTGGTTAGATGGCCGCATCATGCATTATAAACTCACGGTTCATCACGATGCTAAAGCCATGATGTTCAACTTATTTGAAGGTAATCTATTGGCGGCTGAACAAGCCATGCAAATGCTACAACTGGTTAGCCCTAACAGTAATATTACTCCAGAACAACTCACCCACTACTTTGAAGATCAGTCACGTTTTAGTGTCTTTCAGCTTACCGATGCTATTTTGCTAAATCATCAAAAACAAGCTCAACATATGCTGGCACAACTGCAAAGTGAAGGCACAGCAATGCCAATTCTTATGTGGGCCGTATTTAAAGAAATCACCCTACTGCTAAACCTAAAACTGGCTCAATCTCAAGGCGAGCAATTAAATAAATTGTGGGGACAATATCGAATATGGGATAAACGCAAGCCGCTATATCAAGCTGCGTTAAGTCGATTAGAGCTTCACCACCTTGAACATATGCTGGCTTTAGCCTCAAGCTTAGAGCTAAATTTAAAACAATATGGTGCTGAAGACTGGATAGGCATGAGCCATTTATGCATATTATTTGATCCCAGAGCCCATAATCGTCTCGCGCATATTGAGCTCAATTAGACGAGTATCTAGTATGAGAATTGCAATTCTGGGTGGCACCTTTGACCCAATACACTTAGGACATATTAAACCTGCATTAGAGGTTAAGCATCAGCTAGAATTAGACCAAGTGTGGTTAATGCCTAATAATATTCCACCACACAAACAGCGCACCAATGTCGACACTCAGCACCGTTTAACCATGGTTGAACAAGTTTGCCAGCAATACTCGCAATTACAACTTTGCGACATAGAGCTAACCTGTGATACCCCGTCCTACACGGCCAAAACATTAGCCTTGTTAAGTCAACGTTACCCCCAGCATCAGTTTTATTTCATTATGGGGATGGATTCATTTATTCAGTTGCAAAGCTGGTATCAGTACCAAGAAATTTTTACTCAGTGTCATATCATTTTATGTCAGCGTCCTGGGTGGACCCTAGCTAATTCAAGCCCAATGCATGCACTGCTTAATCAATATGGCATTAACGCCAAAGAATTTTTAAATACCTTATCGACCCAACCACAATGCGGACGAGTGATCACTGTTGATATCAATTTACAAGATATCTCCTCAACTGACATTCGCCAACGACTCCTTCAACAACAAGATACCTCACACTTATTAGCCCCTTGTACGGCTAAATATATTCAGCAACACCATTTATACCTAGATTAACATTTACTCAGTAAACCTATCACTTTATCAGCGGTTAATTGCGTCTAGCGGGGTTAATTGAGTATAATGCTCCGTTAATTTTGACTAATGAGGTAAATCGCGTGCAAAGCACCGAGCTAAAAGATTTTGTTGTCGATAAAATCGATGATTTAAAAGCAAAAAATATTGTTGTATTAGACGTTAAAAACCAATCTACCATTACCGATACCATGGTAATTTGTACTGGTACATCTAAAACACATGTCCGCGCCATTGGTGAGCATATGGTTTTGGAAGCTAAAAAAGCGGGCATTCAACCATTAGGCGTTGAAGGCCGTGACAACAGTGAATGGGTATTAGTTGATTTAGGTGAAGTGATTGTTCATGTGATGCAAGAACAAACTCGCGAATACTATCAACTTGAAAAACTTTGGTCTGATCAAAACGCATAATGAAGTTACAACTGATTGCCGTAGGCACTAAAATGCCCGACTGGGTCACCCGTGGTTTTGAAGAGTATCAGCGACGCTTTCCTCGAGATATGCCGTTAGAGCTCATTGAGATCCCCGCGGGAAAACGTGGCAAAAATGCAGATATTGTTCGCATCTTGCAAAAAGAAGGCGAATTAATGCTTGCAGCAGTTCCCAAAGGCAATCACATTGTGAGCTTAGACCTACCCGGCAAAAACTGGACAACTCCAGACTTAGCAGAACAAATGACAAAATGGCAGCTTGATGGCCGAGATGTTAGCTTGTTAATTGGTGGGCCAGAAGGACTTGCCCCCGCCTGTAAAGCCGCAGCTAACCAAAGTTGGTGTTTATCCGCACTTACCTTGCCTCATCCTATGGTTCGCATATTGGTTGGAGAAAGCTTATACAGAGCTTGGAGCGTGAATAACAACCACCCTTATCACCGTGAATAACCTTGGTGAAACCCATTAAACAAGTTTTAAGGTTGTTGACAATTCAACAGCAAAAAGCAACGCTAACGATTTTAATATAATAAATCTTGGAGACTTAAGTGCCGCCAAAGAAGCGCATTACCATGCATGACCATGCCGCAGAGGCGTCGTTATTCAAACGTCGTGCATTGTTCACTTTTTTTTGCGTCTTCGTATTATTATCTGTGTTGTTTTCGAATATGTATCAACTACAGGTAGTGTCACACAAAGATTACGAAACCCGCTCAAATGACAACCGTATTAGAGTGGTTCCTACCGCACCAAGTCGCGGGTTAATTTTTGACCGTCACGGCAATTTACTGGCTGAAAACCAACCTTACTATTCATTAGAAATTATCCCTGAACGGGTGACCGATTTAGATGAAACCTTCGATAAGCTCAATAGTATTATCGAAATAAGCGACGAAGAACGTCAGCAACTTAAAGACACACTTAAGTTTCATCGCCGTTTTAAACCGCTCACAATCAAAAGTAAATTAACTGAACAGCAAGTCGCCAGCTTTTCGGTTAACCAACATCAATTTCCTGGGATTTATATTGAAGCCGGTTTAAAACGTCATTACCCTTATGAAGACCTTATGACCCACGTATTAGGTTATGTAGGTAAAATTAATACCCGAGATAAAGCCGCCTTAGAAAAAAGTGACAAGTGGAAAAAATATGCGGCAACCAAAGACATTGGTAAGCAGGGTATTGAAAAATATTATGAAGATTTATTGCATGGCGCACCGGGCCATCTAGAAGAAGAAGTGAATAACCGAGGACGAGTTATTCGCACCCTAAAAGTAACCCCCCCCACGCCAGGACAAGATATTTATCTTACCCTCGATTTAAACTTACAGCTTAAAGCGATGGAGTTATTAGATGGTCGACGAGGCTCAGTGGTTGCCATTGACCCACAAGATGGCGGTATTTTAGCCATGGTATCGAGCCCAAGTTATGACCCTAACCAATTTGTGCATGGAATCAGCAGCAAAGCCTATAGTGAGCTGCTAAATGATAAGTCCAGACCGCTAATTAACCGTGCCACCCAAGGACAGTACTCTCCTGCATCAACCATAAAACCATTAGTGGCATTATTGGGTCTTGAAGAGCGGATTATTAACGATAAAACCCGTGTATGGGACCCCGGTTTTTGGCAAATACCGGGCGTAGAAAGAAAATGGCGAGACTGGAAAAGATGGGGGCACGGCTGGGTAGATGTTTACCACGCTATTATTGATTCATGCGATATCTTTTTCTACGACCTAGTATACAAGATTGGCATCGATAAAATGTCATCATTTATGGCTCAATTTGGTTTTGGCGAACAAACCAATGTCGATATACATGAAGAAGCTGCAGGTATCATGCCCTCTAGAGACTGGAAGCGCCTTAGATATAACCAACCTTGGTATATTGGTGACACCATTTCAGTTGGCATTGGTCAAGGGTACTGGACCAGCACACCATTACAGTTAGCCAACGCAACTGCAACGCTGGCCAACAAAGGTCAACGCTTCTCTCCTCATTTACTCAAGTCCACTCGTAATGAAAACGAAACGCTTGAATCGCCCATTGAAGAGCTACCACCTATTGAGCTTAAAAACCCTAGAAACTGGGATATTATCAATGATGCTATGCGCCAAACCGCTGATAAGTCTCGATTCACTGACGCCACCTACACTGCCGCAATGAAAACCGGTACCGCACAGGTTTTCTCTGTTGGGCAAAATGAAAAATACGATGCTGACAATATTCCAGAACATTTAAGGGACAACGCCTTAATTGTGGCCTATGCCCCTTATGAAAACCCTCAAATTGTACTGGCTGTGGTCTTAGAAAATGCCGGTTGGGGTGGCGCTAATGCTGGGCCACTCGCCAGAGCATTATTGGATGAATATATGTTAAGGGACGATGCCGTCGTGCCTAATGAGTCAGCAGATGAATAATCACACCCATCATCACAAAAAAAATATATGGCAGCGAATGCACATTGACTTGCCACTGTTGTGTGGCTTGTTGGCATTAATGGTATTTGGCCTATTTGTTATTTATTCTGCCAGTGGTGAAAGTGCCGCCATGATGGAGCGCCAACTCACCCGAATGGGACTATCGTTAGTCATCATGCTAGGCGTGGCGCAAATTAACCCTGAGGTGCTTCGCCGTTGGGCACTGCCTATTTACGTCGCCGGTATTATTTTACTGCTTGGAGTGCATTTTTTTGGCACCATCAATAAAGGCGCACAACGCTGGTTAAACTTAGGTTTTATGGAGTTTCAGCCGTCAGAATTAATTAAGCTCGCCTTCCCTATTACTATGGCATGGTACATCAGTAAATTTCCCTTACCGCCTAAAAAGCGCTATTTAGCTGGTGGCGCCATTATTTTATTAATTCCAACACTACTGATTGCCAAACAACCTGATTTAGGCACCTCTATTCTGGTGGCGGCCTCTGGGGTGTTTGTGTTGTTCTTATCGGGCATGAGTTGGTTAATTGTTGGCGGAATCATTGCCGCAGGGCTGATATTTTTACCGATATTATGGTTCTTTCTAATGCATGATTACCAGCGAACGCGCGTGCTGACCTTATTTGACCCCGAGAAAGATCCTCTAGGTGCAGGCTACCATATTATTCAATCTAAAATTGCTATCGGTTCAGGTGGTGTGTGGGGTAAAGGTTGGCTACAAGGTACCCAATCACAACTGGAGTTTTTACCCGAACGACACACAGATTTTATTTTTGCCGTTATTGGTGAAGAGTTTGGTTTAGTGGGATGTTTCTTACTCTTAGCGCTTTATTTATATGTTATTGGCCGAGGGTTGGTTATCGCCGCTAGAGCACAAACCAGTTTTGCCCGCTTATTGGCTGGCAGTATTACCTTAACCTTCTTTGTGTATATCTTCGTCAATATCGGTATGGTTTCCGGCATATTACCGGTTGTAGGTGTACCGCTACCCCTGATAAGTTATGGTGGCACATCAATGCTGACACTGATGACAGGATTCGGCATATTAATGAGCATTCAAACCCATAGACGGTTTATAGATAGATAGGACGATTTAATGAAATTTACAACGCGCTTATTAGGTTCTTTTACGCTCTTTTTTTCCTCAATAATAAGCACTCAAGCCGCCACTGACGTTGATGTGGATGCACTAAAAAAACAGTTTATAGCCGACCAAGTTGCAAAGGGCTTTACCCAGCAAGAAGTCGACGCTTTTATGCAGCAATCAACCTACAACCAAGCGGTTATTGATGCCATCACTAAACCCTGGGAAGCCAAACCTTGGCACCAATATTATCCGATATTTCTAACCGAAAAACGCTTAGAAAAAGGCCTCGCCTTTTGGCAAGAAAATGCCGACACCATCGCTAAAGCCGCTGACAAATTTAATGTCGACCCACAAATTATTGTGGCAATTATAGGCATTGAAACCTTTTACGGTGGCTACATGGGCAACTATAAAGTGCAAGATGCACTTTATACACTGGGTTTTTATTATGCCCCACGCGCTAAATTCTTCCGCAGTGAATATGGCAACCTAATGTCACTGATTAAAGAAGAACAACTCGACAACGACAACCTTAAAGGCTCTTATGCTGGCGCTATGGGGTATGGTCAATTTATTCCATCTAGTTACCGTCATTATTCAGTAGACTTCAGTGGTGATGGCCGCAGAGATTTACTCAATAGCAAAGCTGATGCTATCGGCAGTGTCGCCAATTATTTTCATCAACATGGTTGGCAGCGGGGTGAGCCAGTAGCCTTGCGGTTATATAACAAAGGCAATGACACTCCAAAAGCCAAAGTGTGGACCAGCGAAAGACTGCATTATAAAGTATCAGATATTCTTTCACCTACTTTAGGTCTAGCTAAAAGCCAAGATTTAGATGTGTCTCAGCCCGCCATGCTAGTCAAACTTGAGCAGCCTGAAGTTGATGAATATTGGTTAGGCCTAAAAAACTTTTACGTGATTACACGTTATAACCGAAGCCCACTGTATGCCATGGCGGTATACCAATTTAGCGAGCAATTAAAAGCCGAATATGATGCAAACTAAAACGATAATACCCCTCATTTGTTTGGGCTTGACGCTGCTGTTAACGGCCTGTTCCTCTGCGCCTAAATCAGCTAAAAAAAGCGATAATAACAACAGCCAGTCAGGCCGTTATCAGATGAAAGATGACCGTTACCCTGATAATGCCCCTGATGTAAGTAAAGTCAAAAATGCGGTACCTAAATACGAGCCTTATTCACGCCAAGGAAACCCGAATAAATATACCGTATTAGGCAAAAGCTATAAGGTATTGCCAACAGGTAAAGGTTTTACTGAAGTCGGACATGCATCTTGGTATGGTTCTAAGTTTCACGGTCACCTAACCTCAAACGGTGAAACCTATGACATGTATGCCATGTCGGCAGCACATAAAAACCTGCCATTACCCAGTTATGTCAAGGTCACAAACCTCGAAAACAATAAGCAAATTATCGTCAGAGTTAATGACAGAGGCCCATTCCATCAAGGTCGAGTGATTGATTTATCCTACGCAGGAGCTTATCACTTAGGTATGTTAGCCAAAGGCACGGCAAAAGTAAGATTAGATGTGATTCATATTGAGTCGGATGCACAAAAAGCGGTTAATGAAGCCACCGACAATGAACAGCATTATATTCAAGTGGTCGCATCAAAAGATAAGTTAAGAGTGAACACATTAGCCAAAGAACTCGAAAGAAAATACGGCGTAAAATCGCGCATTGTCTCTAGAAATGGCTTACACCGCATTCAACTTGGGCCAATAGACAAAATATATTTAACCAATAAATTACTCGATAACTTACATATGAACGGCTACCCACAAAGTTTTATTGTGCCCTAGCGCCAGTTTTAAACTTTTTTAGTCCATGAATGAACCTTAATGTGATTTCATTGCCTATTAATGGTACGACTAATGTTATAATCGTTTTTATTGTCTTTTTTTGAATTAACCAGAGACTTGCTAATTTCATGATGAATCTTGTCAAAGCCCCAATTGCGTCAGCACTGCTACTTTCTTTAGTATCATTTTCCTCAGCGGCAAATACCCCGCAACCCGATCCTCGCCCAGTGCCAAATCGCGCCCCAATGGTGATGCCAGATGCGCCCAATGTAGCAGCAAAAGCATATGTATTAATGGACTACTATTCAGGTAGAGTCATTGCTGAAGAAAATGCTTATGAAAGTTTAAACCCTGCCAGTTTAACAAAAATGCTCACTAGCTATGTTATTGGTCACGAAGTGAAAGTGGGTAATATTTCATTAGATGATGATGTATTAATTACTAAAAATGCTTGGTCTAAAAACTTCCCTGACTCGTCAAAAATGTTCATCGAAGTGGGAAAAACCGTTAAAGTTGCAGACTTAAATCGCGGCATTATTATTCAATCAGGTAACGACGCTTGTGTTGCAATGGCTGAACACATTGCCGGAACCGAAGATGCTTTTGTTGATTTAATGAATTCATGGGCCAAACAACTTGGCATGAACGACAGCTATTTTGAAAACTCACATGGCTTAGATTCAGACAACCACAAAACAACCGCTTACGATATGGCCATTCTTGGTGCAGCTTTAATTCGCGATGTACCAGAAGAATATCGAGTATATTCAGAAAAGTCGTTTACCTTTAACGGCATCAAACAATACAACCGTAATGGTTTATTGTGGGATAAAAGCTTAAACGTTGATGGCATTAAAACCGGTCACACTTCGGGTGCAGGCTATAACCTTGTAACGTCAGCAACAAATGACGAAGGAATGCGACTCGTTACCGTAGTAATGGGCACCAACAGTGAGTCAGCCCGTAAAGCCGAAAGTAAAAAACTGCTTAATTACGGTTTCCGCTTTTTTGAAACCATTACCCCTTACCGCGCAGGCGACACTTTTGTTAGCCAAAAAATTTGGTACGGTGATGTTGAAAATGTCGATTTAGGCGTTATGACCGATACACCACTAACCATTCCTCGTGGCCAAGCAAAACAGCTACAAGCTAACTTTGAACTCACTAAGCCACTAACCGCGCCATTAGCAAAAGGTGAAACCGTCGGTCGAGTTTATTTCCAACTAGACGGCAAAGACATTGCTCAGTTCCCTCTTGTTACCTTAAACACAGTTCAAGAAGGTAGTTGGGTCAGCAAACTAATGGATTACTTTAAACAGCTTTTTGCAAGTTGGTTTGAGTAAAACCGAATATTTGTCTGATAACTGACTAATTTTCAATATGGTAAAGCCGCTGATTATGCGGCTTTATTTTTTTGACAAAAAATAGCCTTGAATCGGGTATAATTGCCTCCATATCTGTATCAACAATCACAAATGAGTAAATAGATGTTAAACACTACCTTTGACGAAGTCATGGAATTCCCTAATTCTTGCCCTTTTAAAGTTATTGGCGATGCTGATGACACCCTAGCCGATCGTGTTGTAGCTGTTGCCCAGCAACTTGCTCCTGGTGATTACGTTCCAACGGTAAAAGCATCAAGCAAAGGTAATTACTACTCAATTACCATCCGCATTACCGTAACCAGTAAAGAGCATATTGAAAAAGCGTACGAAGATCTTGCCGCTATTGAAGGCGTAAAACGCGTTCTTTAATCATTAATTTCATCTTCAATTGACATAAACTTGAGTATAATACTCAAGAATTAATAAACACGCGCCTAGAACGTGTATAACCATTGGAGTTATTACCCTTGTCAGCATCAATATTGCACATTCGCCACCTTGGCATGCAAGACTATGAATCTGTATGGCACGCTATGCAGGAATATACCGACAACCGCGATGCCAACAGCCAAGACGAGTTATGGATTGTTGAACATCCACCTGTATTTACTCAAGGCCAAGCGGGTAAAAGTGAACATATTCTTAACCCTGGAGACATTCCCGTCATTCAGGTGGATCGTGGTGGACAAGTGACTTATCACGGCCCAGGCCAATTAGTGGCTTACCCGCTAATTGACATCAAACGCAATAAAATGGGCGTCAGACAGTTAGTGACCAATATTGAGCAAAGCATTGTTGATATGCTGACCCAGTATGATATTGAAGCCTATCCCAAAGCTGACGCTCCCGGTGTTTATGTGCAAGAACGTAAAGTGGCCTCTTTGGGGTTACGCATTCGTAAAGGATGCTCATTTCATGGCTTAGCATTAAATGTTGATATGGACTTAGCCCCATTTCAACGCATAAACCCTTGTGGGTATGCTGGCTTAGAAATGGTACAATGCAAAGCATTAGGCGGCCCGCAAACTGTGCTAGAAGCTGGCGATAAACTCATTGAAACATTTACCCAAGTTATGGGCTACCAACAACTTGTACATCATCAAGGATTAGCAGAATAATGAATAGGCCTGAAAGATTACAACCAGGTGTTAAACTGCGTGATGCGGATAAAGTATCACGTATTCCGGTAAAAATTGTTCCCTCTGAGCGCGAAACCATGCTGCGCAAGCCTGATTGGTTACGGGTAAAATTACCAGCATCAAACCAACGTATTCTTGATATAAAATCAGCACTACGTAAAAACGGACTGCACTCGGTATGTGAAGAAGCTTCATGCCCTAACTTAGCAGAATGTTTTAACCACGGCACCGCAACCTTTATGATTTTAGGTGCCATTTGTACTCGACGCTGCCCGTTCTGTGATGTTGCCCATGGTCGCCCACTTAAGCCAGATGCTGAAGAACCTAAAAAACTGGCACAAACCATTGCTGATATGAAGCTTAAGTACGTTGTTATCACTTCAGTAGACCGTGATGATTTACGTGACGGTGGTGCACAACATTTTGCTGATTGTATACGTGAAATCCGCTTATTAAATCCTGAAATTCAAATTGAAATTTTAGTGCCAGATTTTCGTGGACGAATTGATGCGGCATTAGATATCTTAGCCACTGAGCCACCCGATGTGTTTAACCACAACCTAGAAACAGCGCCAAAGCATTACCGTAAAGCGCGTCCTGGTGCTAATTATCAGTGGTCGTTAGATTTATTGAAAAAATTCAAACAGCGTCACCCTGATGTGCCAACAAAGTCTGGCTTAATGATGGGCTTAGGTGAAACCAACGAAGAAATAGCCCAAGTGCTACATGACTTACGTGCCCATGACGTAGAAATGCTAACCTTAGGCCAATACTTACAGCCGAGTAAATTCCATTTACCAGTTGAACGTTACGTACCACCAGCGGAGTTTGACGAATTAAAAGCCTTAGCTGAAGAAATTGGTTTTACTCACGCAGCATGTGGTCCATTGGTGCGCTCAAGCTACCATGCCGATTTGCAAGCCCAAGGTAAAGAAGTGAAATAACCGCTGAATTGACGGCTCACTAACATCAAAAACGGCGCTCATTTAGCGCCGTTTTTATTTTTGATTTATTAACTAATATTTTAACATTCCCCTCCAAACACACCGTATCACCACAACAATCTCCCAACATATTTTTAGCAGTAATTTTAAATAACTCATTAAAAAATCAGCCAATACTAATATTGAGATCATGATCGCTTTGTAAATAAATGTTCATGGTAAACTCCGCCGCCATAAAGATGAGAGTAATTCCTATTCAGTTTTAATTAAGGTTAGCGATAATGAGACAGCTTCCGTTAAACGTGATCAGTGCGGCCATTGCAGCTATTTTAGCTCCAAGCGCTATTGCCCAAGAAACCACGACCAAAGAGCCTGTGGTTGAACAACCAAGCCAACAAGAATCCACCAGCCCAGAGCCAATTCTTGCTAAAGAAGACTTATATATCGTTAATAACTTCCATGATGTGATTGTTATTTCTGGCTCACGCATGGAACAAACTTTAGACCAAGTTGCTGGCAGCGTAGTGGTCATTGATGAAGAGTCTATTGCCCGCAACATGACGACCGACTTCTCAACCTTATTTAGAACCGAAGCCGCCGTAGACGTTAAAGGTGGTGCAGGTAAGCCTAGCTCGGTCACCATTCGTGGTATTGGTGGCAACCGCGTAATGATGGTGAAAGATGGCGTTAGGGTAAATAACCAATATGCCTCGCCTCTTGGCCCAGGTGCAGAAGGCACTGGCCGTGGCTTAACGGAAGTTGAAGGCTTAAAGCAAGTTGAAGTATTAAAAGCTGCAGCCTCAACCATGTATGGTTCTGACGCACTTGGCGGCGTAATGGTGATGACCTCTAAAGACGCTGACGATTACTTAGCTGGCCAAGATTATTACTTCTCAGCGAATGGTGGCTATACTGGCATGAATGATGAATTCAGCGGTGGATTTACCAGTGCATTTAACCAAGGTAACTTTGATAACCTCGTTAGCTACCAACGTCGCCACGGTGAAGAACAGCAAAACTACAGCAACACCCTGCCAGACAGTGACTTAGTGACCGACAGCTTGTTGCTGAAAAGTAAGTATCACTTTAACGACGATACCAATTTACAGCTAACCGTTGATTACCTAACACAACAATTGGACCGCTGGGAACAAACCCCAGAAGATAATGATTCTATTGACTATGACCGTAAAACCGAAGCCTTAAATGCCTCATTGCGTTTACGTTCAACCAAAGAACGTGTGGTTCACGATAATGTCGATTTCGTGCTTTATTATGGTCAAACAGATCAAAGTGAAAAACGTAATTACTTTAATGGTATTTCAGGCCCTGACCGCGAAATCACCGAAAAACGTGATTATGAATTCAATGAATACCGCGTTGGTTTTGCCAGTACTTTCAGTAAAGCTTTATCGCTAACCGGCCATGACCACAATATTATTTATGGTGTCGACGTTGAGCAGTCTGAAATGAGCCGCCCGCGTGATTATCAAAAAATGGATGATAATGGCAACTGGATTCCTTCAGACACTGATACCTTCTCATTTGCTGACACCAAAAGTTTACGTGTAGGGGCTTTTGTTCAAGACGACATCAGCTTTTTAGACGGTAAATTAAATGCCATTTTAGGCTTACGTTACGACTACTTTAAAAACACCCCTGATCAACAGCAAGCTGAAGATGCTGGCCGTGATCCGGCAGACTTTGAAGCGATGAGTGATGGTTTTTGGTCGCCCAAAGCGGGCCTTGTTTATCACATTACCAATGATGTCAACGTGTATGCCCAGTATGCTTATGGCTATAAAATGCCGACGCCAGACCAAAAATGGGGTGAGCTAGAAGTTAAAGATGGAGCAATGCCGTTCCCTGTACTGATCCAAGCAAACTATGACTTAGAGTCAGAGTCTAGCCACACTATGGAGTTAGGGGTACGGGGTCACCATGGTGATACTCAGTACGAATTAACCACCTTCTATACTCAAGCCGATAACTACATCGACTGGGAATTTGTCGGCTGCGGTGGTCCACTTGGCTGTGTTATGCCACGCTCTTTAGAGTACCGCTACATTAACTACGATAAAGTGACCTTGTACGGTGCAGAAGCCTCTGTAAGCCAGTGGATTGGTGACAGTGTGGAAATTTGGGGTAACATTGCTTACACCCATGGTGAAGACCAAGACGGTAATTACCTTAATACCGTTAGCCCACTAAAAGGTAACATAGGTGCTAATTACTACACTTATGTTGGCAATACTGAACTAGACTTCGGCGCGACAGTACGTTTTGCCGATAAAATGGATCGCACCACTGACTTAGATATTTTCCCTGTTGTTATGCCGGGCATGGATTTCAACGAAGTATTTAACACTTCAGGTTATGCGGTTGTGGACTTAACTGCCAATGTGCGTATTACTGATAACTGGACGGTACGCGCTGGGGTATATAACTTATTTGATAAAGAATATATTGAATATGCTGATGTGGCGGGTCAATCTAAGTTCTTAATGGGCTCAATGGGAGTTACTGAAGAAACTTACTCTCAGCCAGGTCGCTACTTTAACGTTAAGTTAAACTACACCTTCTAACTGTTACAAGCTCAGAGACAGTAAAGAATCCACCTTCTGAAGAAGGTGGCTTTAATTTAGCCTCCTAAAAGGGGCGTTGTTTACTGTAACGTAAATAAGCCTTAGCTTGAACAGTCAAGTTTGACTAAAAGTTCATAGCTTCAATCTAATCAATTGCCTGCCGCAGGCCTTCGTGCAAGCACGACCGTGACACGCTGCAAGTTCGTCCCTGAAAGCTCGGCCATGACGAATAACATCCATGTTAAACAGCCAGTTCGGCATCCATGCCTCTCGCTCAAAGCGTTTCACACCGTGAAACTTCGCCATGTCATGGACGGTCACCGCTGCGCTTACACCTGAAATTTTCGCCTCTTCGATTTGACCTTGTTTGCATCTAATTAGACGTAAAAACTTTCAGATTCAATGTGAATTGAGGGCATCGAGAAAAGTTCGTGAGCTTGGCATGGATGCCAAGTTAGCTTACGTTAGGCCAAGGATGGCCTATCGGAAGCGCTAGAGCTTTTCGACAATGACCGAAGGCAGATACCAACGAAGTTAAAAGCTGGATCAATCCCCATCGAAAATTATGCGCTTTTCAGCATTTTTCGTCTGGGGCGGCAGGGTGATCCAAGAGGGTATTGCTGTTGATACCCTTTTGGCCGGTGCAGGATGGAATCCTGCGATGTTAATCCAAACGGAGTTTGGAGAGTCAGAGTTCAATTAACATGAGTGGATATTCAGGCAAAGCCTTATTGATGATAACCACCTACTGAAATAGGTAGTTTAGGGACTGAAAAAAGAGGTCAGTGCCCATAGCACTGACCTCTTTTTTATGTGATTTAATATAAACCTTACCGCTAAGCTGACTCAATAAAAAATAAGCTTAACTAGTCAATCACCAACTTAAGTCCATTAATATGGCATCTTCTGCCCCCGACTCACTAGGGTAGTAACCTTGTCTGCGGCCTATTTCAACAAAGCCGCTTTTTTGATAAAGGGATATAGCCGCTAAATTTGACTGGCGCACCTCAAGCATAATTTTAACCCCAGCATGGGCTTTGGCCTGAGTAATAACAGAATCAAGCAGTAAGCGCCCTATTCCTCTGCCTTGCACTGTAGGGCTGACACAAATGTCCATTAAGGTCACTTCATCAATAATTTGCTGCACAATACTAAAGCCAAGTAACTGATGGTTTTCAAACAACCCTTCAACACGATAAAAGCGGCCAAAACAATCTTGTAAACTGGCTAACGACCATGGGTGCGTGTGAGCGGCAGATTCTATTGCCAACATATCTTGGCAATCATCAACGGATAAACGGTGAATTTGGTATAACGGAGATGACATAAAGGGCTAAGCTGCTTTATCAAGTTGCTGGCAAATTTGTTGCCACAAGAGGCGCTTTTCTTCAACGCTATTAATAACCTCTGCCAAAGGTGCGCTGACCAACCAGGCGACTCGAGGACGGCGTTTAACTTTGCGCATATCCCATACCACTTGCGGACCTTTATGTAATTCACAATCAAAATCACACTGTTCTAGGGCAATATTTAACAGTAGCAGCACTTGTTCAATAAAGGCCATTTGCGACAAGTCAGCATCGACATCATGCAATATTAGATAAGGCTTACCCGGCTTGTCGGCACTGCGCCAGCGGGTGATGTTCATTGCATCTAAAAAAGCGTTTTTATCCATATTTAAGTGTCATTTGTTTTGCAGTGCAATAAGGGTATCAGGTTAGCTGAATGGTTGAAACTGTCAGGGTAATCTTAATAATACCACTTCATAAAAAAACACCGACAACCCCAGCAAGCATCTAGAATTATCGGTGCGTAATGGCCTAACTCAATGCTACACTATCGTGTTAGGCTGGCGCTGAATAATCAGCTATCGTTATGATTTTTAAACCGTTTAATGGCCTTAAAGATTACGCTACGTGAGCAACCGCTTCTTTAACTAAACGACCAATTTCGTCCCATTGACCATCAGCAATCATTTTTGGAGGTAACATCCACGTACCACCACAAGCTAATACCGCAGGAATCGCTAAGTACTCATCAACATTTTTTAAGCTAACACCACCGGTTGGCATAAATGTGACAGGGTAAACTGCCGCTAATGCTTTTAGCATTTGAATCCCGCCTGATGGCTCAGCTGGGAAAAACTTCACTGTTTTAAGACCCATTTCCATCGCTTGTTCAACTAAGCTAGGGCTGTTGATACCAGGAATAATTGGGAAGTCTTTATCTAAACAATATTGCACAATTTTTGGATTAAAGCCTGGGCTAACAATAAAGTCTACGCCTGCCTCAATGGCTTCATCAACTTGAGCTGGGGTTAAAATAGTGCCCGCGCCAATAAGCATGTCAGGAAAAGCTTCACGCATGTTACGAATAGCTTGAGCCGCACATGGCGTTCTGAAGGTGACTTCAGCACAATTCATACCATTTTCAACTAAAGCCTTTCCTAACGGAATGGCATCGTCTGCATTGTCAATTGCAATAACTGGAATGACTTTTAATTGAGTTAATTTTTCATTTAATGTGGTCACAATACTTCTCACTTATTTAGATGCTTAAATTAGGCATGGCTGCTGTTGGAATAATCGCGCCAGCATATTGAATGACAGTACCAGCAAGAATATGGCCAGCCTGTGCTGATTCTTGAGGGGTTCCGCCCGTTAAACGTTTGGCTAAATAGCCTGCACTGAATGAGTCACCCGCGGCAGTAGTATCAACCACTTTTTCAACACGAGTTGCCGCAACACTGATACGTTCTTCAGGAGTAATAACAAGGCAAGGTTCACAACCAAGCTTGATAACAATTTCAGTGACACCAGCCGCTTGAGTACGTGTAATACATTGCTCAACCTCGTCATCACCAAAAAGCGCTTGCTCGTCTTCAAAGGTTAAACAAGCAATATCGGTCAGCTTTAGCATGGCTTGGTAGCTTTCTAGTGCTTTGGCCTTGCTTTGCCATAACGTTGGACGGTAGTTGTTGTCAAAAATAACCTTGCCACCGGCTTGCTTAAATTGAGTTAGCACATCAAATAACACAACACGACTTTCATCGGTCAAAATAGCTAAAGAGATTCCGCTAAGGTAAATTGCATCAAATGTCAGTAATGACTGAATTAACCCATTGCTGTCAGCTTGCTCAAATAAATATTTAGCCGCTGCATCGTTACGCCAGTAATAAAAAGAGCGCTCACCGGTATCATCGGTTTCAATGTAATATAAGCCTGGTTGCTTACCCTCAATGTGCAGTACATTTTCAGTATGCACACCTTCAGACTGCCATTTGGCTTTCATGTTACTGCTAAATGGATCATGTCCTAACGCAGTAACATAGTGGGTTGCTAAATTGGCATTTTGGGTAAGACGCGCTAAATACAATGCGGTATTTAATGTATCTCCACCAAAGTTTTGCGCTAGCATTTCGCCTGTTGATCTAAGCTCAACCATGCATTCGCCAATTATCGCAATTTTTTGATTATTCATATTCCACTGCCTATTTAGAGTCTAGTTACTTTAGGATGTCTTCTCTTGAAGGAGAAAACACATCCAGTAAAACGCTGTCATCTTCAAGTGCTACCGCACCATGCTCAAAATGTTTTCGAGCAATATAGGCATCACCTGATTTTAAAATTTTTTTCTGACCATTTATGCAAGCTTCAAAGCGACCTTTCACCACATAACCAATTTGGTCATGAATTTCATGGCTATGAGGTTTACCGACAGCACCTTTATCAAAGTTAAGGTGAACAACCATTAAATCATCGGTAAATCCTACAATTTTCCGCTTAATGCCATCACTTATTTGCTCCCAAGGATGGTCGTCTGCATTAAAAAACAACTGCATCGTTTGTCTCCAAGGTGTCTTTAAATCATTGCGTATCGTCAAGATTGCTTTATCATAATGCTTACTTTCGATTTGTAATACAATATGTTTTTATTTGTGTGAACCATATCAAGTAATCTTTTTGCAAACAAAAACCAGTAAAACAAGTGCATTCGTTACAGTGAAAGCTAAATATTGATTGTGACAATGAATGTGATCAGGGTCATTTTTCTGGTAGGATTATATACAAATATTAACCATATTGTATTACTTTATACGCAATACATTAAATTCATGACTGTAAAAAGGTGAAAAAACCTATGGCAACGCAACCCATATTGCTTACTGAAGCTGAAATAGCACTACTAAGTAAAGAAGTCGGTCGCTCAAGTTTGATGGGAAAAACCATCGCGACTAATCAGAAAGACGTTGATGCTTTCATGCAACTGCCCATCGATATTCCTGGTCACGGTGAAGCAGGCGGATATGAACATAACCGTCACAAGCAAAACTACACCTACATGAATTTAGCGGGTCGCTTATTCCTTATCACCAAAGAACAAAAATATGCTGACTGGGTGATTGAAGTATTAGAGCAATATGCGGATAAATATTTAACTTTTGACTTTCATGTTCAAAAGAACACCAACCCAACAGGCCGTTTATTCCATCAAATTTTGAACGAACACTGCTGGTTATTTTATACCAGTCTTGCTTATTCTTGTGTTGCCTCACAAATGAGCGAAGCACAACAACAACGCATTCAAGAACGTATTTTTGAGCCAATGCTTGAAATGTTCACCGTAAAATATGCTCACGACTTTGACCGTATTCACAACCACGGAATTTGGGCCGTTGCAGCAGTGGGTATTTGTGGTTTAGCCGTAGGCAAACGTGAATACTTAGAAATGTCGGTATACGGTTTAGACCGCAATGACACGGGTGGTTTCTTAGCACAAATTTCACAATTATTTGCGCCATCGGGCTACTACATGGAAGGCCCTTACTACCACCGTTATGCCATTCGTCCAACGTGTGTATTTGCAGAAGTATTACACCGCCATATGCCTGAAGTGGATATTTACAACTACAAAAATGGCGTTATTGGCAACACGGTTCAAGCACTGCTTTCAACCGCTTACCCTAATGGTGAATTCCCAGCATTAAACGATGCATCTCGCACTATGGGCATTACCGATATGGGTGTTCAAGTTGCAGTAAGTGTTTACAGCAAGCACTACGGTTTAGACGACAACCTATTAGGCATGGCTAAAATTCAAGACGCGGTATGGATGCACCCTTGTGGTTTAGCATTATCACAAGCATTTGAACAAGCCACTGCTGACCGTGAAATTGGCATGCCATTCTGGCCAAGTGTTGAGCTAAACGAAGGCCCAACTGGCGAAAGTGGTGCTCAAGGCTTTATCCGTATGCAGGATAAAAACCAAGACGTATTCCAACTTGTGATGAACTACGGTCAACACGGTATGGGTCATGGTAACTTTGACACCTTAGGCATTACTTACTTTAACCGAGGCCAAGAAGTATTACGTGAGTACGGTTTTGGTCGTTGGGTTAACGTTGAGCCAAAATTTGGTGGCCGTTACTTAGACGAAAACAAAACCTATGCACGCCAAACCATTGCTCATAACATGGTAACAATTGACCAAACGTGCCAAAACTACTTTGACGTAGAACGTGCAGACAGCGTACATGGTATTCCACACTTTTTTAAAGTGGACAGTGATTCAATTAAAGGCATGAGCGCATTTGCCAACGACCATTACGATGGTTTTGAAATGCAGCGCAGCGTATTCATGGTTAACATTGATGGCCTAGAAGCGCCATTATTACTAGACCTATACCGCTTAAACGGTGAAGGCGAGCATCAATATGACTACTCGCACCAGTACGAAGGACAAATTATTCGTACTAACTTTGACTACACCACCCATACAGAATTAGACACCTTCGGCGACAAAGATGGTTATCAACACTTATGGCGTGTAGCCGACGGCAAAGTAGACGGTACAGCTTTAGTCAGTTGGTTACAAAACAACACTTACTACACATGGTTAGGCACTAGCTCAAACGACAACGGTGAAGTTATTTTCACTCGTACAGGCGCTAACGACCCAAGCTTTAACCTACGTAGCGAGCCAGCATTCACACTACGCAGCAACGGCGGTAACACCTTGTTTGCGTCAGTATTAGAAACTCACGGCTACTTCAATGAAGAGTTTGAGCAATCGGTAACTGCACGTGGTCAAGTTAAAAACATTGAAGTGATTGGTCACAACAACCTAGGTTCAGTAGTAGAAATCACCACTGCAAGCCAAGTTGTTACCGTGATGATTAGCAACCAGCAATCAGCCACAGACACCACTGAGCACGAATTAGAATTCAACGGCCAACAATACAGTTGGAGCGGATTTTACGCATTATCAAGCCGCCCTGTAGCCTAGGAGAAATAGACATGAGCTATCAACCATTATTAATTAGCTTCGACGAAGCTGCTCAACTGCGCAATGAGCTTGGTAAAAATACCCTGCTAGGCAACGCATTAAGCCGTGACATTAAGCAAACAGACGCTTACATGACTGAAGTAGGCATTGAAGTGCCTGGTCATGGCGAAGGGGGTGGTTATGAACATAACCGCCATAAGCAAAACTATATTCATATGGATCTTGCTGGTCGTTTATTTTTAATCACCGAAGAAACCAAATACCGTGACTACATTGTTGATATGCTAACCGCATACGCAACCGTGTACCCCACGCTTGAAAGCAACGTTAGTAAAGACTCTAACCCACCGGGTAAGTTGTTCCACCAAACGTTAAATGAAAACATGTGGATGCTATATGCTTCATGTGCTTATAGCTGTATTTACCACACATTATCTGATGAGCAGAAACGCCTAATTGAAGATGATTTGCTAAAGCAAATGATTGAAATGTTTGTGGTTACTTACGCACACGACTTCGACATTGTTCATAACCACGGTTTATGGGCTGTTGCTGCAGTGGGTATTTGTGGCTATGCCATCAACGACCAAGAATCTGTAGACAAAGCCTTATACGGCCTTAAATTAGACAAAGTCAGCGGCGGTTTCTTAGCCCAGTTAGACCAACTATTCTCGCCAGACGGCTACTACATGGAAGGTCCTTACTACCACCGCTTCTCACTTCGCCCAATTTACTTATTTGCCGAAGCTATTGAACGTCGTCAACCAGAACTGGGTATTTACCAGTTCAATGACTCTGTGATTAAAACCACCTCTTACGCAGTATTTAAAACAGCCTTCCCTGATGGCACTTTACCTGCGTTAAATGATTCATCGAAAACGATTTCTATCAACGATGAAGGTGTGATTATGGCAACCTCTGTGTGCTTCCACCGCTACGAGCAAAGTGAAGTATTACTGGGTATGGCAAACCACCAGCAAGATGTGTGGGTACATTCATCAGGCCAAACCTTGTCAAATGCAGTTGCTGACGCCACCACGATTCCAGCATTTAACTGGGGTAGCTTATTTGTTACCGACGGCCCTGAAGGTGAAAAAGGCGGCGTAGGCATTTTACGTCACCGTGACGCACAAGATGACGACACAATGGCGTTAATCTGGTTTGGTCAGCATGGTAGTGATCATCAATATCACTCAGCACTAGATCACGGCCATTACGACGGCTTACACCTAAGTGTGTTCAACCGTGGCCAAGAAGTACTAAACGATTATGGCTTTGGTCGTTGGGTTAACGTAGAGCCTAAGTTTGGCGGACGTTATATTCCTGAAAACAAGTCATACTGTAAGCAAACTGTTGCTCATAACACGGTAACCGTTGACCAAAAGACCCAAAATGACTTTGACACCGCAACCGCTGAGTCTAAGTTTGGTCAAAAGCACTTCTTTGTTGCCGATAACCCAGCATTACAAGGTATGAGCGGTAGCATCAGCAACTACTACAACGGCATCGACATGCAACGTAGTGTGATTATTGCTGAGCTAGCTGAATTTGAAAAACCATTAGTGATTGACGTGTACCTAATTCAAGCGGATGCCGAGCATCAATACGACTTGCCAGTACACTACAATGGACAAATTATTCGCACAGACTTTGATTACCAAGTTGAATCAAAACTGCGCCCACTAGGCCAAGACAATGGTTACCAGCATTTATGGAATGTGGGTTCAGGTAAAGTTGAATCAAGTGCATTAGTCACTTGGTTACAAGGCAACAGCTACTACAGCTTAATCACTAGTGCAGTAGAAGACAGCGAAGTCATTTTTGCCCGCACTGGCGCAAATGACCCAGAATTCAACCTACGTAGCGAACCAGCACTGATTTTACGTCAGTCAGGTAAAAACCATGTGTTTGCATCTGTATTAGAAACTCACGGTTACTTCAATGAATCTACCGAAGCATCATTAAGCGCTCGTGGTGAAGTGAAGTCAGTTAACGTAATGGGCCATGATGAAGTAGGTACGGTTATTCGTATCGAAACCGTTAAAGGCAACGACTACTTCTTCGCGATTTCTAACGAAGCAGAAAGCAAGCATGCACAAACCCGTACCGTGAAGTTTGATTCTCATTACTACACGTGGACAGGTGCATTCGCTCAAGTTGAGCAGTCGGAAGTTGACCCAGCGTCTAAATAACAAACGACCGGTAATCGGCGCTTTAAAAGCACCAAGCTTGTTCAAATGAAATAAGTTACATAAAAATGGTAAGCCTAGGCTTACCATTTTTTTTGAGCAATTTAAGCTATTGTGCGTTGGTAGTTAAGTTTGATAATGCTTAATAGTGTTTGATCATTTTTGTTTTTTGCGTGAGAGGCTATAAAGAACTCACGCGTTATTACCCTTCATTTTTTAGTTTACTCAATCAATAGTAAAAAAGAACAATAAAGTCCACAAACCTTTATAAAGGTTTGTCTACTGATTAGTAAGATATTTTAGTCATCGAATTGACCCTGTTATAAGTATAGAAGTACAGTAAATACCCCATCGAACAAAAAGGATTTTCCGTGTATTTCTATAAGTTTAGGACATTTGATACGAACGCTTTAACAGCCCTTTCTAACAATGAGCTTTGGTTTGGAAAACTAGATACACAAAATGACCCTTTCGAAGGGCAATGTAAAATCGATAAGAGGTTATCGGAAGAGCTAAAGAGGTTTGCGACCCAAAGAATCATACCAGAAGATCCTAAATCATATAGTGCTTACTTTCAGTTAACTGGCTTTCATTATCCACATAAGTTGTCAAGGCTTGAACTGTTAGAGCAAGGCTGCTTACAAATGGCAAACAAAATGATTGTAAACTTGAACTCTACTAGTCGCATTTGTAGCTTTTCCTATTATGATTCAAGCTCGAAAAATGACGCTTTAACTGACAATCGGATGTGGGGGCATTACGCTAATGGGCTTCGGGGATTTTGCTTAGTTTTTGACAAAGATTTGCTAGAAAAAGCAATATTTCAATCAACAGAAAAAAAAGCGGTTGGATTCAAAGTTCGTTATCAGAATGAGCCAGATGAGTTGAAAGTGTCGGATATTTTTTCTGTCAAGAATGAGCTTGACTTGATTCAAAATGAGTCTCTCAAAGGTTATCAGATTGTGGCTAAAGCAGCATCGACTAAGTCAGAGCATTGGAAACATGAACAAGAGGTTCGTTTCATTTCTCTTTCTGATAAAACCTTGGTGAAGTACCCGTCTAATGCTTTAAAAAAGATTGTTATCGGCGGCAAGATGCCAACTGAACAAGTAAACCTTCTTAAAGATATTATGCAATCCAAATACCCTCATGCAGAGATCAAGAAGATGATGATGCACCAAAACAGCTATGAACTTAAACAAGTACCCAAAGCCTGAACTGCTGGTTATAAACAGAAACAAAAATAAAGTTAGCTTATTAGGAATAATGGGGTCAGATAATGGGGTCAGAGTTAATTTAACCCGTTGAGTGACTTTTCGTCTAAGTTACAGATAATCTGTTCAATAATCCAAACCCCCTTTGTCCAAAATTAAGATTAAAAACAATCAAAATTTACTATCGATAAATGGCACCCTAGCTCGGGGGAAATAAGTACATTTCAACTCAAATCTCAAGTAAGTAAAAAATCCACCTTCTGAAGAAGGTGGCTTTAATTTAGTCCCCTAAAAGGGGGCGTTGTCGACTGTAACGTGAATAAGTCTTAGCTTGAACAGTCAAGTTTGACTAAAAGTTCATAGCTTCAATCTAATCAATTGCCTGCCGCAGGGATGTTCAGGATGAACGGAATGTCGCGATCACATGGTCAGTGATGTTCCAGACAAATTTTGACATTCCCACCATCCATGGCGGTCAGTAGTCACCGCCGCACTTACATCTGAAATTTTCGCCTCTTCGATTTGACCTTGTTTACATCTAATTAGACGTAAAAACTTTCAAATTCAATGTGAATTGAGGGCATCGAGAAAAGTTCGTGAGCTTGGCATGGATGCCAAGCTAGCTTACGTTAGGCCAGGGATGGCCTATCGGAAGCGTTAGAGCTTTTCGACAATGACCGAAGACAGATACCGACGAAGTTAAAAGCTGGATCAATCCCCATCGAAAATTATGCGCTTTTCAGCATTTTTCGTCTGGGGCGGCAGGGTGTTCCAAGAGGGTATTGCTGTTGATACCCTTTTGGCCGGTGCAGGATGGAATCCTGCGATGTTAATCCAAACGGAGTTTGGAAAGTCAGAGTTCAAATAACATGAGTAGATATTCAGACAAAGCCTTATTGATGATAACCACCTACTGAAGTAGGTGGTTTAGGGGCTGAAAATAAAAAATGGGAAGCAAAAGCCTCCCATTTTTGAGTCAACATTAATCACTGTAGTTAAGGTTTTTTCACTGGTTCAATTTTTGGAATTAACACCCATACAGCAATAATGGCAATCACTGCTAACGATGCGCCAATAACAAACGCCGGAGTATAATTACCATTTGCCGTTAAATAAGGCACTAAAGCTGTTAAGCCCAGCGCGCCTAATTTTGCCGCCATGCCAGATATTCCAGCCAAGGTTCCGACTGCTTTTTTACCAAATAAGTCGCTTGGCAACGTTTGCACATTACCAATTGCGGTTTGAAAGCCAAATAAAATGACAGCCATAATCAGCACCGCAACTGTTGGTGCACCTGGGTTTGCCATAGCCAGTAACGCTGGTAACATAATTAAGCAACCTAAGGTAATGGTTAGCTTACGGGTTTTATTGGTATCCCAACCGGCTTTAATTCGGTTTTGCGCTAGCAAGCCACCAAACCATGCTCCTAACATAGCGCCCACATATGGCACCCAGCCGTATATACCAATAGACTTCACATCCATGCCATACACTTCGTTTAGATAAATAGGGATCCAAAAGACAAATAACCACCAAATAGGGTCAATGGCAGCAGAAGCAATAATCACGCCCCAACTTTGCTTGTGCGACAATAACTGCCCCGTTGTTGGGTTGTATTCATCTTCATCGCTATCGGTTGTTGATTCAGATGTTTTTTGTCCCGTTAAAATATATTCCCGTTCTTCGTCGGTGATCCAAGGGTGATACTTAGGCGGCGCTTTCACTAAAATAACCCAAGGAATTAACCATAAAAGACCAATTAAGCCTATAACTACAAACACCATTTGCCAGCTAAAGAAAACTGTCATATACGCAATGAGCGGAATCGCAATAATGCCACCAATAGCCGCGCCAGAATTAAATATTCCTTGGGCTAACGCACGTTCTTTAGTAGGAAACCAATCAGCGTTACTTTTAGCCGCTCCAGGCCAGTTACCCGCTTCAGCCACACCTAAAATGGCGCGAAAGATACTAAAGCTCAACATACCTTGAGCAAAAGCGTGCGCAGCAGTCGCTAATGACCAGACACCGATAGACAATACAAACCCTAAGCGAGTCCCTATCCAATCAAATATTTTGCCAAATATGGCTTGGCCAAAAGCATAAGATAAAATAAATACAATAGAGATATTGGCATAAATTTGCTTACGCTCTAATGCCGTTTCGTCGGGGAAAATATCTTCAACA
This sequence comes from Shewanella gaetbuli, assembly GCF_023284065.1. Lineage (GTDB taxonomy): Bacteria > Pseudomonadota > Gammaproteobacteria > Enterobacterales > Shewanellaceae > Shewanella > Shewanella gaetbuli. The sequence goes on from NZ_JAKIKP010000002.1 coordinate 500,898, forward strand.
ATATCGGGCCATAAAACACTTAAAGCCGAACGGTCAATGTAATTAATCACCGTGGCTAGGGCGATTAAAAAAATAACCCACCAGCGAAGATTGGCTATTTTCATTTGTCGTCCTCAATAAAGTCTTCTCTAGCAGGACTAAAGGTATCAATTAATACCCCGCCCGTTGGACAAGTTGCACCATGGTCGGTATGTGGAGGAATAAAGCAGCTATCACCTGGCTTTAAAATTTTAGTCACACCGTCAATATTGAAGTGAAACTCGCCTTCCACTACATATGAAACTTGCGAATGTCGATGGGCATGGTTATAACCAATTGCCCCTTTGTCGAAATAAATTTTTACCGCCATCAATTCATGGTTGTAGCCCAGCATTTGACGCTTTAAACCACCACCAATATCTTCAACTTCAGCTTCGCTTGCAAAAGTAAAATGTTCACTTTGTTTCATGGTTCAACTCCTACTACATTTTAATTAACTGTTGTGTGTATTACTAAAACCTGCGCATTTTCTATTTAATGGTTATCTACCCCAGTTGAAATATGGTTGTCGGCCATATAAGCCGTAGGTTTCCCTTTGGCATAAAGCTCTGTCACTGTGGGCTCACCACTGTTAATAAACTGGTTATGGGTAATGTTAGAAATAGGCTCACCCGTGGTATGTTCAATCACCACTTTGGCACTATCTATCATGTGGTTATGGCTTAGCTCAGCCACTTGCACACCGTGTAAATACACACTGGCCGAGGCCTTATTGCGTTGGCCTATGCCCACATTTTTTAACTGGTTGTGATTGAACGCTAAATGAGGCCCAAATGTGCTTTCGTCTGTGCCACCGCGATATAACTTCACCACTGCGCCATCAATTTGCTCAAACTGGTTGTGATTAATTGTTAGGTATTCCGCGTTATAAATGCCTAAGTCTTCAGTTTCTTTATCCAGTCTGAAAATATCACCGCTAATGTTGCTAAATCGGTTATGGCTAATATGAATTTGGTTTGCAAAGGCATGATTGCTTGAATCAAAAAAGTGAAATGAATGATTAATATTGAGTTGGCTAATGTCACTATTAGTTAACCTAAAGCGGTAATTGGTTAGCATGCCCCATTTGCTGGTTCGGACTACGCTATTGCCCACTGAATCAGGGCTTTGCTCACCGCTAATATGTAAACCATCTAATTTTAAGTTGCCGCCATTTTGTATTTCAAACAAGGCAGACTTACTAAAGGTTAATTTAGCCGCCTTTTCATTGAGCGCTTTTATGGTGAGGGTTTTATTAATCATGAGGGTTTTATCGATGGCGTAGTCACCATCTGCCAACACAATTACATCACCATTTTGGGCAAGTTTTATAGCGTGATATAAGCTATCAACACTGGCTAAGGTGTGGTTTATACCTGAGTCAAAAGCCACTTCTGGCTCAGTTTTAGGATACCAACTGACTCCTGTATCAGCCTTTGGTACCGGAGTTAAATTTTTACTCACGCCAAATTTAGCTTGTTGTTCATCAAGCGGGTATAACAAACCATTGGCAGCACGTTCCAGCTTAATATTGGCAGTATTAATTCCCTGACTAATAACATTGTTTTCAAGTGAGTTAGCAATATTGTTGCTAAAACGAATTCCTGAAATATCATCAAAAACACTAAAAGGCGCTTGGTTATTTTGATTGAAAAACAGGTTGTCGCTGATACGTGAATCTATAGGTACTGCAGAACGCTCTTTGTCACTGCCGGCAGCTAAATCAATATGTTCAACATTAATAAAACTATTGTGATGAACATTGGCATTAACCACTTGGTGATAACGATTTATAGCTGAATTAGGCACACCATTCATCATGGTAAAGCCACTACCAAAACGGTAACCCGTTAAGCCCTCTAGGTAATTATTAGTGATTAACTGACTGCGATTAATCACCCTAATACCGCCGGTATGATCAACACCGTTGCCTAAAAATACATTGTTCTCGACAACATTGCCGTTGCCATGGCGTAAGGTCAGCGTACCTCGGGATTCAAAAAAGGTATTGTTAACGATACGGTTGGCACCCGCTTTTACGGAAATGATTTCCACTTCACCGTCACAACGGTCAAAAAAGTTGTTTTCAACTACAGTAAATGACTCACTCATTGAATGGTGACTCGTGCCAATGCGAATAGTCTCACCACCGTTTGAACCTAAAGTGGGACGAGGGCCAAAATAGTTACCGTCTATGCGATGATGGTTTTGCTGATTAGCCTCGCCACCTAACCTCACAGTTACCGTAACGCCCTTATTGCGTTTGCCCACTAAATGATTGTGATCAAAACGATTATGCTGGCCATATAGGGCAACCCAATGGTCTGAGTCATGTCGGTCGGGGTTATTGTAATTATCTATTACTACTTCAGTTACGCGGGAATGATTGGCCAGTTGGTTTTCATTCACTCTGTAAGCGATAACCGCACTACTTGGGGTATAACCGTTTTTAAATACTAGACCTGAAACATGCAGGTATTGCCCCGCTAAACTTAAATTAGATTGGCCCGATAAAATTACTTTACCTTTAGTTTCTGCCCTAAGTGATATGGGCGCATCTTCACGACCTTGGCCACTGAAAATGATTTCGAAGTCCTGCCACACACCATTAGCCAACTGAACGGTATCGCCAGCGATTAATTTTGGTAACACTTGTTGATATTGTTGTTGATTACTCACTGGATAGACTTTTGCTACAGCAGAAGTAGAAAGACTTAGTAGACAAACAAGGCAGGCTGTTAATATTTGAATTTTGACACTCATATTCACTCACGTGGTTATTATTGTTATTTCACGAGTAAAAGTGCTATCCAAGTTATTGGACCAATAAACTCCTACCTCATTGTTGAAGTCGGAGTGAGTACTTTTACCTTACTTTAGAACTTCACTTTTGCACTCACAAAGTACCTAGATCCTGAGCGAGAATAATCAGCCACAGTGGTGTCGTTACCACGAGTCATTATTTGCGGCTCGTCCAACAAGTTAAGTGCTTTAACAACTAGCCATGTTAGCGTTGGGCTTCGACAGGCACTAACAGCTTGATCTGAACTACCGCCAGTACAGTCACCACCGCCATCTGATATTGCGTTTCCAGCAGAGTCATGCAAAGCACAAACACCCATTTACGAACTGCCACCAAAATTTTCTTCAGGGTTAGAAGAATCGGTACGGCTTAAACCTAAAGTGAAGCCAAATGCTCCCGCTTTTTCAGTTTCAAAATTTTGTACCGTTGAAAATACAAAGCTGCTTACCCAAGGGCTTGAACCTTCAACATCTTCATTGTATTCGTTGTGAATGCCTGTGGCTTCAAAGGTGGTTTGGTCTTTACCAAAGTCAACCGCATTTAGTGAGCTAACATCGATAGAACCTGAAGTACCACCTTCAACTAAATCAGCTTGTTGTGATTTATAAATCACCACTTTTTTGTTTAGTTTCACGTTTATCTCCCCAGATACTTTTTTGTACTCTAATACAATACGGAAACCCAAATTTTTAAAATATCACCTTCAAAATACTGCTATGTGCGGAATAGAAACTAACCAATCAATTTAACCATGTCAACCAAATTGTTTTACCAATTATTAACAAAGGTTGACAAATGCATCCTAACTTGTGCTAAGTTTAAATGGCTAAACTGCCTGTACTAAAGCGTAAAACGCGTTAATTTGTCTTTCACCGAAATGTTAAAATCTGCGTTCAGGCACTTTCGTTCTTACCAAATGGTTAAGAGACTTCAGAGGAATCAAAATGAAAAACCGTCGATTATTTTGGCGTATTGTAGATAAAATTGAATCTGCCATTGATGCAGGGGAATTTACTGTAGGCAGTCGATTACCTCCTGAGAGAGAGTTAGCAGAACGATTTGATGTAAGTCGACCAACAGTGCGTGAAGCTATCATTGCTTTAGAGGTGCGTGAAAAAGTTGAAGTGAAAACCGGCTCTGGGGTTTATGTTATTGCCGGAGACCAACCCAATAACGCCCCACAAGTGAATGCATTTGAACTCACCCAAGCAAGAGCTTTGGTAGAAGGTGAAATAGCTGCATTAGCCGCTAAAACGATTACAGCTGAAGAGATCACTCAGCTAGAAGAAACGCTCACCTTAATGAAAGATATGCAAAATGTTGAAGAGGCCGATGCGCTTTTTCATCAAATAATTGCGTATTCTACCCGCAACAGTGCGCTTATCACCCTATTCGAGAAAATGTGGACATTGCGCTCATCAAGCGAAGAAATCATTAAAGACTATGATATTGTGTGTAGTACCGACAATACTAAAACCTTAGCCGAGCATACTGAAATTGTTCATGCTTTAGCAAGCCATGACCCCGCCATCGCACGCAGTGCAATGCACAAGCATTTTAATAGATTAATTAATGTTTTATTTGAAAAACTAGAGGCGCAAGCTTTAGATGCTGTACGTCGAAAAAATAACGCTAATCGCAATTTATACTCCATTGAAAGCCTAGTTAGTAAGCGCTAACTCGGCTACAGATTTAAAAGCAGTGTTAAGTTCGACTTAGCACTGTTTTTTATGGCTAAATATCAGTAATTTTTTGCTCACCCACTAAAACCGATACCCTGCATTTATACCAATCACGATATGTAAGTGATCATAATTAGCGTAGGAAAAATACTTGAGAACAAGGCAGATTTTTTCGATAAGTAGTTATTCTACAATCAAAAAGTCTAACGCTGTTATCGAGTGTTTTAACAAGCTAGGGTGAGCAATTATTTATCACGATTGGTATTACATTACAGGCATAAAAAAAGCTTCTTAAAATAAGAAGCTTATGAAGGAACGACTTCAAAAATGACCAAAAGGGTAAATCAGTATTACGTCCGTGTTATACCCTTGTTCAACTCATTTATTAGCTCAGTTTCAATGTAAAATATCATCAAAATCAAAAATCAATGCAAAGCTAGTCATGGGGGAACATGTGCTATGCGACTCTATGATAAACAACAAAAAGTACTAATAAACCCTGAACATTAACGCCTTGCTAATTTTTGCAAAACATCCACACACCTGAACGCTCGTTTGACATAAGTGTACTAGTTTATGCAAAACCCTCTTTCAACAATGTGAATAAAGCATGCCATTTTCAGCAAAACTACATTAACAGCGCGTTAACAACGATATTAGTTTGTAGTACTCAGCCTGTCAACCAATATATGAGAATTGGTAATACATAAAATCATTTACCACAGAGTAATGGTAATACCAAAAATATAATCCCCATAATTTAGCTAAAGGTTATTACCTGAAACGTTAGGCCAACCTTAATAACTCAGCCTTTCAGCATGTTCGTTTGAAAACTCTTTAACCGCTTTGCGCGCTAGGTATCTGAACGGGTATGCTTTAATAATTTCTTCAAATGGTTGAATAGCAAATGCCCAAAAGATGGATGCGTCAAAATACAAAATCAACAACGCGCACAGCGGAATTGAGATCACCCACTGGCCAGTGAAATTAATTTTGAACACTGCGGTGGTATGTCCCATTGCCCGTAATACGTGACCATGAACCGTGTTATAGCCTCTTACAAGAGGAAGAAAGATATAAATAGGCGCAATAATAGCTAAAGCTTGATAGGTTTCTGCTTTCATATCAGGATAAATATCGGCGATAAAAAAGCTTAATATAAAAAAGAAAATCATGGTGACGATAGAAATTAACACTGCCAGTTTAATACTCACATTTACGTTTTCTTCTAAGTCTGCTAATTGCTTTGAGCCAATGGCCTGACTAATGGTTATGGCAGAAGAATGTGCCCAAGCGGTTATAAATTGTCCGCCAGCTCTCATCCAAGGCAGTACTAAGGTAATTGCCACATAAGCATTAATTGATAACTGTGAATAAAGTAATTGATACACGCTAACTCCAATAGACAACATGGTGACATTAGCGGCAACAGGAAAAATCTCGACAAAGTGTTTTCTGATGTTATTGAGCCCTTCAGGCACATCTACTTTTAGCTTTAAATCTAAGTCTGGTAAGGTTTTTACGCATAATGCTAAATACACAAAGCGCACAAAAATGGCAGCTAAACTGCCCACAGCAGCCCCCACGACACCCAATTCGGGCGTTACCGCAGTACCGTAAATAAACACGTAGGATAAACAAGCATTTATGGGTAGCTCGATTAAATAGCCTTTAAAGGGAATTTTGGTTTTGCCTAACCCATTGAATAATGCAATACAGACTTGGGTTATGGCATTCAGTAATACCACATATTTAGCAACGCTCAGATAACGAATAACTTCAACTTGAAGCTGAGGATTATCAGTGATCAAATTCACTAATGGCTGCTCAAACACCACCAGTAGTATCCAAAATATAAAAGCAACGGCAAAATTAATACTCATGCCTGACCAACAGGCTTTTGCTAAAGATAGCGAATTTTGCGAACCAACGGCCCTACTCATCACCAACTGAGACCCATTCGCGAGTGCCATTTGAATCCCCATAATAAAGGCAACAATGGTAGTCGCGATCCCCATAGCGGCCAGAGGGATCTCCCCAAGCGGAGACACTAATAGGGTATCGATCATCAACATCGACTGCATTAACAATGCATTTAACGCCAAAGGCCAAGCTAAGGAGATATTACGGCGAACGTATGGGGACAAAGTTATCACCTTCATAAAATTAAGTTAAATATTAGCACCTTACTATGGAACAAAGCACGAAACCGTGCTTTATCATTAACAATATTCAGTGACTTAGATGGCAAGTAAATTAAGCAGCGACTCAAACCTTATTCTTCAATTTTAGATAACCGCTGGTTTTCATCTTTTAATAACTGTTGACAGAAACTGCGTGCTTTTTCAGCATCACCTGACATTATCGAGTCATATATTCCTTTATGTTCATTAATGCAAAAACGGCCACCTTCTGCCGACTCATCAATAAACAACTTAAAGATAGTGGTTAGAATATTGCCAAAAGGGATATAAAACTGGTTATCAGTAGATAAATAAATAATTTGATGGAACTGATGATCATTCACCGTCCATTTTTCATAATCAAAATTTTCAGCAGCACTTAACATATTTTGAAACAAAACAGACAGCTGCTTACGTTGCTCAATTGTCGCGTAAGTCGCTGCCAAAGCACAAGCTTCAGGCTCAATCGCTTTACGTAAACCTAAAAACTTACTTAAGAAAGATTTAGTATTTTCAAGGTCTTGGATCCAATCAAGTAATTGAGGATCTAAAAAGTGCCAATTTGATCGAGATAAAACGCGGGTGCCGACTTTAGGTCGCGACTCAATCAAGCCTTTAGCTGACAGTAATTTGGTAGACTCTCTTAATGCCGTTCGACTGACACCAAACATATCACAAAGCTCCATTTCACTTGGCAGCTTTTGCTGTTCTGGTATTTCACCAGACAAGATTTTTCTGGCAATTTGCCGAGCAACTTGAACGTGAATCCGTCTTGTCGAATCTTCTACCTGTATAAACATGATTTCACAAACCCTTAATCATAAATGTCAGCTAGAGCTGGCAATTATTTTTATTATTTATTAGTTAGATACACCCAAAAGAGTCATATCCGAAATAGTGCCTTTAATTAGCAAATATGGAAAATCCCATAATAAAGACATAAATAATGTGCTTATCAGCAATGCATAATCACACTTAACTTATGTAAAAAGTGATGTTCTATTAGGCTAATGGCCGCCACTAAAAAGGTTCACCTTGCACCAACAAATACATTAGCCTTCACTAAACTTTAGCGCCCAAACAATTCAGTCATATTATAATACAAAACAAGTAAATACTTTGAATAAAATACCTAAATAGCAAAAGGAAATTGAATGGCGTTAATTTTAAATGGGATCTAAATCGCATGATTAACATTTAAATTAAATTAAATTAAAAGTTTAACCATTGATAAATCTTAACGCCATTAGTCATACAATATTGTGTCATAAGTCATGTTTGCAAACTTTAATGCTAAAAAATATGGATGAATATCACGCCACAGCCTGACCTTAACTCTGTCGGCGAGATACATCATCGTATCCATTTAATACTATGACTAGGCTGAATTTTGATGATTTACAAAGTCTAAACTGATTAGATTTTGTAGTGTTAATTTGCCACGTTGCTTCGATCACTAAACTCAATTTACACACTTACAGGTAACACTACTTGTATGACAATAAACAGCTGAAAAAGCATGCGCCCTATGCCTCACCAGCATTCAACTGGCTCACGGCTAATTTTCCCGGCCTATTTATCATGTTATATTATGGTTATAACTCCATAACAAATGATACTCATACCATGGCAAACTCATTTAATTCTATCTCAGGTTCAAAACGCAGCTTACATTTGCATGTTGCCCGTGAAATCGCTAGAGCTATTCTGTCTGGTGAGCTGCCACAAAATAGTATTATTCCTGGTGAAATGGCCTTATGTGAACAGTTTGGTATTAGCCGAACAGCACTTAGGGAAGCCGTAAAACTGCTGACTTCTAAAGGCTTGCTGCAATCACGCCCTAAAATTGGCACCCGGGTTGTAGAGAAAAAGCATTGGAATTTTTTAGACCCACAACTTATCGAGTGGATGGAAGGCCTAACAGACACCAATCATTTTTGTGCGCAATTTTTGGGTTTCCGTCGCGCCATTGAGCCTGAAGCTTGTGCGCTTGCAGCACTAAACGCCACCGTTGAACAACGCAAAGAGCTTTCGCTAATTTTTCAAAAAATGAGTGAACTAGATGCTGCCCCTGAACTTGATACTGATGCTTGGATTCAAGTAGATATTGATTTTCACCGCGTGATCTTCTTCTCTACCGGTAATGACTTCTATCTTCCGTTTGGCAATATCTTAACCACAATGTTTGAAAACTTTATTGCTCACTCTTCAGAAGAAGGCGGTACCTGCTTTAATGAACACAAGCAAATTTATGAGGCAATCATGTCGGGTAACGCTGACAAAGCGCGTCAAATTTCATTGCAACATTTGCAGTCTATCAACCATCGATTAGCAGACGAACAAGTGGCTTAAACTAAAGCAAAATCAGCTATATCTATTACAACCACATTGAAATGAAAGTAAAGAATCCACCTTCTGAAGAAGGTGGTTTTAATTTAGCCCCATAAAAGGGGCGCTGTCTACTGTAACGTGAATACGTCTTAGCTTGAGCTGTTAGGTTTGACTAAATAGAGCTTGATCAAAGCTGACAGTCTCATATATGCCAATCTCGGCCGTTCAGCAACTGTGTAACTTAATAAAACTAATAATTGGAAGTTCAACCAACTCATTTCTGAACAAAAACGTTTTGGACCACGAATTTATACTTCATTTATATTGGTTTTTTCTGTAGTTCATAGCTTCAATCTAATCAATTGCCTGCCGCAGGCTATCGTGCAAGCACGACCGTGACACGCTGCAAGTTCGTCCCTGAAAGCTCGGCCATGACGAATAACATCCATGTTAAACAGCCAGTTCGGCATCCATGCCTCTCGCTCAAAGCGTTTCACACCGTGAAACTTCGCCATGTCATGGACGGTCACCGCCGCGCTTACACTTGAAATTTTCGCCTCTTCGAATTAGCCTCTTTTGTCACGAAAAGAAAAAAATAAAAAACAATAAAACACAACTGAGCACTTTTAGACTCAATTTGAATTGAGGGCATCGAGAAAAGCTCGTGAGCTTGGCATGGATGCCAAGCTAGCTTACGTTAGGCCACGGTCACTCCTTGGCATCCCTGCCACCGTGACATTTGTAAATCCATTTACTTCAGATACCTATCGGAAGCGTTAGAGAGATTTTGTATTAGCCGACAATGACCGAAGGCAGATACCAATGAAGTTAAAAGCTGGATCAATCCCCATCGAAAATTATGCGCTCTTCAGCATTTTTCGTCTGGGGCGGCAGGGCCAATTTCTTTAATAAAGAGTATAGAGGGTATTGCTGTTGATACCCTTTTGGCCGGTGCAGGATGGAATCCTGCGATGTTAATCCAAACGGAGTTTGGAAAACTTGTACTCTATATTTAGTACGAATGAAGCACCACTCCGTTAGAGCCGAAAATAAAAAAACGCAGACCGGAGTCTGCGTTTTTTATTGTTTCAATATCTTATCGATAGATTACGCTGTTTCTGAGTTTGCTTCTGCGGCGTCTTTTTCAACACTGCTATCTACTGCATTAATCAGTAATAAGCCCACTGACAATACAATTGCACCACACAGAACAAAGATGCCACGTCCCCATAACGGATTAGGTAAGATGAACATCGCCATCACAAAGATACCGGCTACCGCAATAAGCGTTCCTAACATACGACGTTGTTTGTTATCTAATTGCTTCTGAGCATTGCCTTCTGAAACGAGTGGTGTCGCTAAGTTTTCGAAGAACTTATCAACATTCTTCTGACGCTCATCACTTAATGGCTTGTAGAAGAAAGTCGATGCTAAGAAGAAGCCAGCGGTGAAGATCATATGACCAATCAGACCAATAGCTACTTTAATTTCAGACCACTCACGACCGGTTAACGCTTGGTCTAAACCTAATACGTTTTGCACCATATCGGCAGTAATCACAAAACCAACAATGTAAGAAACAAAGCCACCTACAACTAACGTACCCCATGCTGCCCAGTCAGGCGTTTTCTTAATAAAGAAGCCACAGAATGCTGGAATAGTCATTGGGAAGCCAATAAGCGCACCAACATACATCATGGTGTCAAATAAGCTTAAGCCTTTTAGCGAGTTGATAAATAATGCCACTAAGATAATTGCCACACCAAAGAAGGTAGAGGCTAACTTAGACGCGAACATTAACTCTTTTTCGCTCGCTGTAGGACGTAATACTGGCTCGTAGAAGTTTTTAACAAAGATACCAGAGTTACGGTTTAAGCCTGAGTCCATAGATGACATTGTTGCGGCAAACATAGCGGCAATTAATAAGCCCACCATACCTACTGGCATGTATTCTTGAACAAAGTATAGGTAAGCGAAGTCACCTGCTTTGCTACCTGCTTCTGGGTAAACTGCTGCTAAATCAACACCTGCACCCGCTAAATACCAGCTAGGTAAGAACCAAATAACCGGACCAATACTCATTAATACACAAGCTAATAATGCGGCTTTACGTGCATTGTTAGAATCTTTAGCCGCAAGGTAACGGTAAGAGTTCAACATGTTGTTGGTAATACTGAACTGCTTTAAGAAGATAAATACCGCCCACACAGCAAAAATGCTCATGTAGTTCAGGTCGCCACCGGTCATAAACGAGTCTGTTGGGAAGTTATCAATAATGTTGGTGATGCCGCCACCATGTACATATGCGGCTACCGCACAGGTAATGGTAACTGCCATAATGATGACCATTTGCATAAAGTCAGATGCAATAACCGCCCATGAGCCACCGGTTACCGACATAATAAGTACCACTAAACCAGTAAGAATAATGGTTGTGGTCATGTCAAAACCGAAGATACCTGATGCAATAATAGCCAAACCATTCAACCAAATACCGGCTGAAATCACACTGTTAGGCATGCCTGTCCACGTGAACACTTGCTCGTTTGCATTACCAAAGCGCATTCTAATGGCTTCAATCACGGTCACTACACGCAACTGGCGGAACTTAGGAGCGAAGTAAACGTAATTCATTAAGTAGCCAAATGCATTGGCTAAAAATAAAATCGCCACTGCAAAACCGTCTGAGTAAGCTTTACCCGCGGCACCTGTAAAGGTCCATGCACTAAACTGTGTCATAAAGGCAGTTGCGCCTACCATCCACCACAACATACTTCCGCCCCCACGGAAATAGTCACTGGTATTACTGGTAAACGTTCGGAACATCCAGCCTATCGCAATTAAGAATAGAAAATAGATACCAACAATAAGTGTATTTAGCTCCATTTTTATAACCTTATCTAAAGTAGATTTATGGGAACCAGAGTAAACCCCAACGACAAATCTCACTGGGACGACATATAAAATGTGCAAACTTAAAGGTTAAACCAATTGCTTTTTTAACATTGAAGCAATCAACCATCAAATTTCACAGGAATGATATTAACATAATACAATATGAATTGTGCGACACATATCAAATTTCATCACACAAAAAACGATTTTGCGCACAACAACATGCCAAACCCCTGCTGCGCGGGGCTTTAAGCCCTACCCAACAAGAAAGAACATATCAAAATCCATGATCAAACTCACTGAATTGATGTCGTATTATGCTATATTTGTATTACTTATTAAAAGGGGGAGTAAATGAAAATTACAAAAAACCTATGTACCGCGGCATTATTAAGTGTCATGGCAAGCAGTTCAGCTTTTGCCGCTAACTTTGTTTTTCTGGATGAAGATACTTTGGCCGCAAGTCGTGCTCAATTAAACTCAGAAAACGCCACTACCTCAATGAAGCAAAGCTATCAACGCTTACTTGAGGAAGCCAATCAAGGGCTAAAAAGTGACGTATTTAGTGTTGCCCACAAAGGCTTCACTCCTCCCAGTGGTGACAAAAACGACTACATGAGTATTAGTCCGTACTGGTGGCCAGATGAGAGCAAAACTGATGGCTTACCTTGGATCCGTTTTGATGGGAAAACAAATCCAGCCTCTAAATCTGATGAAACCGATTCAGTGCGAATAGGTACCTTTACTCGTACTGTTCGGGCATTAGCTTTAGCTTATTACTTCAGCGAAGATCAAGCCTATGCTGACAAAGCCATCGAGCTGGTTCGCACTTGGTATATTAATGAAGAAACCCGCATGAACCCTAATGTTAACTTTGGCCAAGGTGTGCCAGGCGTAGCAGACGGACGTAGAAGCGGAATTATCGACACTCGCACCTTAGTAGAGCGTAACCTAGACGCCATTGCTATTTTGTCTCAGTCTCCAACATGGACAGACAATGATGAAGCTGCAATTAATCAATGGTATAGCGAGTATTTAGACTGGTTAATTGTTGATGATTTAAGTGGCGGACCAAAAGGTGAAGCTTATGCACCCAACAACCACGGCACTTGGTACGACTATCAAGTGGCAGGTATTGCTTACTTTTTAGGTAATACTCATCTGACTAAGCAAATGATTCAAAAAGGTAAAGTGCGTGTAGATACTCAGTTTGCTAAAGACGGCTCGCAGCCACATGAAGCTCAAAGAACCCGTTCTTATCATTATCATTACTTTAGCCTTGATCCATTAGTCTCCATTGCACAGTTGGGTGATAAGCTAGATATCGACTTGTGGAATTACACCAATAAAGAAGGCGCTTCGTTAACATCAGCAATCGCATTTATGGTTGATTACAATGATCCTGCTGCTAAATGGCCATTCCCTGAAAAAGACACCCGTCGTATTGAACGTATGTCGCCACTTTATTTAAAAGCGGGTTCGGCATTAGATAAAGCTGAATGGGTATCAATGGCGCAAGCATTCGACTTCAACAAATTCACGGTTGAGAAGAATTTAGCCGAAGTGTGGGCGCAACGTGATATTGAACTGCTTTATCGAGTGAAGTAATACGGCCACACCCTTAGTAAGGGCTAGCCTAACAAAAAGATGTCTCTTAATTAGAGTAGCGACTTACTGAGAATCTCAGGCTCAATTCACAAGGAAGTGAATTGAGTTTTATATGTAACCAAAATGATGTTTGCCGATAATGGGCTGAATTAAGGTATTTTACTGGTTTTACTTTCTTTGACTTAACCGATACAAGCGACCAAAACTGTCCTTACTCCCTCGGGATAAACGCTTTTGCTGTGCTAGCAGCAGTTCTGCAGCAGACAATGCATCCACCAGCGCATTGTGACTATTATATTCAGGTAAACCATAACGTTTACGCGTACCACCTAAGGTCAAATCCACTTCTGAATAGTGGTCAATTGCCGTGGCAAAATGCTTTTCTAAGCATAACGTGTCTAACCATAACAAGGGTAATGGCGGAACCTTCCAATACTTTCTGGCGTATTCATTAATAAAGCTAGCCTCAATCATAGTGCCATGTGCCACCAGAATTTTATTCCCTAGCTGACTGATACCATAATTCATAACATCATGAAGCGAAGCACCATTCGCTAACATCTGTGGCGTAATATGATTGATCACGGCAGACTCTGGTTTCACTTTATCGCTATTTTGAATATATACATGGCGACTGCTGGTCAAATCGATTTGCAGATTACTGACCTCTACCCAACCAAAACTTAATATTTCATCTTGTTTGGGGTCAAAGCCTGTTGTTTCAATATCCAGCACAATAAAGCTTAATTCAGCACATTTAGCCTCTAAACTGGGTAACTCACAAGATAATGACTGTTTTAGCAGATCAGGGAGTTGATGCGTTTTAAGGTAAGCTTCGCGTTGACGCTGTAAACTTGATAGCGGATGAAAATAATCAAATATGGCCATTAGTGGTTTCCAAAGCGCAATTTCGCCGCGTCTTGCTGGTCAGCAATAATTCTAAAGGCATCTTTTAAATGTTTGCGCTCAAAACTCCCAAATGAATCAGGGTTGATATGGTTATCAGGTAGCTTACCTTCTTTTAATGCAGCAAGTTGATGGCCAAAACGGAATGATAAAATAAATCGATACGCCCCCATAATATTCTTAAAGGCATCATCACTTAATACCCCCGCTTTTTTAGCTGCTTCAAAACGGGCTTCGGTATGCAACGCATCGCTGCCCACCGCTAACGCATAAATACGGGCAAGGTCGATAATTAAATTAATGGCGTATTTTTTAATATTTAAGGTTTGCTTGTTCTCGCCACTTTTTTCCAATACCAACGAGTTAAAAATTCCTAACGGCGGGTTAGTATTGGTGGCATCTTTAACCAGTATGCCTAAAAACTCTTTGTTATTGCGTATATGGGTATGCATACATTCATGTAGTTGTTTTTCAAATTGCGGATTTCCAAATACGGTTCTAATTTCTAAAAACACACTAATATTAAGCAGACGCTCATATTCTGGATTGGCAACCCACTTTTTATAATAGTGCTGCCACATATTCAACGGCTGACACCATTTGTCAGTAGAAGCCATATAATTGCCTGTACACAAAGGGTAGTCACAACGGTCAAGCCCTTGGGTAACAAACTCAGCTAAATGCTTAAAGTAAATGCGGTCATTTGCCGTAGCCTCATCAGAAAGCACTATGGCACTATCTTGGTCAGTTAAACAATGCACCTCATTGCGGGCATGAGAGCCCGCTACAATCCATGAAAACTCACAAGGTGGCTCACCCAACTTATCAATCATAATATTGATTAACCGGCGGGTATAAGCATCAAAAATCATCGCCATCACTTTGCCAATAGTTTCAGGCACCACCTTACCTTCCACTAAGGCTTCAAAGATGGCTTGGCGTTCAGCGGTTAATTCTGCAAGTTCATTAACACTGACCGCATATTTAATTTTTTCAATTAAGAAGATAGCCTGCATACGGTGGTTTTGGACCAAATGCGAGGTGGTTAACAAGCCAACGACCTTGTTGTCTTCAACAACCGGTAAATTGCGCACGTTGTATTGCATCATAAGTGATGCAGCATGAAGCACTAAGTCGTCTGGGCTAACAATGAGTGGCGTTGATGTCATTACCCCTTTAATAGGTAAATCAATGGGATAACCCTCAGCAATAACCCGTTTAGTCATGTCGCGATCAGTAATTAAACCTACAATTTGATCGTTCTCATAAATGACCGCGCAAGAGGTACGTTTTATCATGCGCATTTCGTGTGCCACAGCTTGAATGCTCATATCGGCAGTGACCACCGCAATTCGGCCACTGGCCACATCTTTTACTTTACGAATAAACAAGCCTTTTTCGCGATTAGACCACACCACATCTAACGCAGAATTCAGCCTCACCTGTGCTTGCGAGGCAAAGTGTTCAGCATATTCTGGGGTTTGTTTAAATAAGGTTTGCAAAGCAGAGTGAGGAATTAAATACAGCAGACAGTTTTCAATGGCAATGGCTTGATACCCTTGTTCATCGTTAACCTCAGAATCTAAAAAAGTAAAACCAAATAAATCTTCAGACTCTAACCGAGCCCGCAACACCCCGTTTTTCTTACGCTGCTCCATCTCACCGCTGCGGATAATATACAAGTGCTTTTCTTGTTTATCAGAAGAAAGGTCAACCACTTCCCCTTGTCCAACATAAATAATCTTTATCTGTTGAGCCAGTTCACGCACGACAGCTTTAGGCAATTTGTCGAATGGATCAATTTGCACTAAAAACTGAGTCACATTAGGAAGTAGAGATTCATCCATTAGGGTTAACCTTTATCAATGTCTATATAAGATGTCCTGAAGCGGAGTTATCCATTCCCCCTCAGGTTAAGTGTATTACGGCTTATGTGTCACTGTGACATCAGTAAAGCCCACTTCAAATATCTGCCCGCTATATTCACTAGACGTTTTAATTTGTGGGTAAATACCCGCCTTAAAATAATAGTCTTCATTTAGCCATGCAGTATCAAGTGTGTACATTTTTCCATTATTCGCTTCAACTGGCTTGCCCCATTCTAAGGTGCGCTCTGTTTTATCACCTTCAACAATGGTCTGTAAGGTGATGCCAGTTTTATCGACATAAATTTGATATTGCCAGCTTTGATAGGCTTTAGCCTTACCGAGTTCAATACTAAAGGGCTGACAGTGATCGCAAGTTCCATTATTCGGCACAAAGGTGTCATTTAAAATGACTCTAACGGGTTTGTCATCGCCTTCCCACAACACTTTAACTAAAGCTTGCTTAATATCTTTACCATGTACTTGGCCAACAATCACCTTCGGGTCGATGCCACTAATTTGCGGGTAGTTAATAATATTCAACGTTGAGTCTAACTGATGTGAACCCGTTATAGACCAGTTTTGATTCGATGATGAACAACGGTTTTGGCTATCAAAACGATATAATTCACGTAGCTCTGAACGAACATAACTAGTATTGGGTGTTGTTGCACCATCAATGCCTAAATCCACCTTAAATACCATTTGCGATGGATTAGACTCAGTCCAAAAGTAAGCAATATCAGTATCATTCGACAAGGTTTGATTATTACTACAGGTTGCAGGTATTAATTCAGCAGCACTACTACCACCAGAACCATAAAAGCTATCACGGCTTTCAGGAATGGTTAATTTCCATTGTTCTATATTCCACCCACAATCATCACACGGCGGTAACTCTGGGTCGACTCCAGGCCCTTCTCCTGGAGAAGAAGAACCCCCACAGCCAGAAATCACCATTAATATGACATATATAACAAAAAATCTTAAAAACATGACACCCTCCACTTAATTTAATAATACAATACCACATTAAAATAGGTGGATATTAGTGCTTAATCATACTTAACCACAATCGAGTGTGACTAATATCAATATTTTCAACAAATCGACACTCACTGTGATAAAAACATGTTCAAATCCGCTAACGACGTGTTAATTGATAGTGAACAAGCTATAAGGTTTAGTTAAAAATAATCCACTAAATAGACGAATTATGAAGATCCTCACAGTTTTAAGTGCAAAAATATTAATAATACAAATAAACTAGTTTCTAGTAATACAAATAACGGGGTAGACAGTATGAAGAAGAGCATTATTGTTACGGCAATTTCATTAGCTTTGCTAGGAGGTTGTGCCGCAACAGAGCCTTCAACTAAGGTAGCTGAAACAGCAACAATCAATGTTGCCATGGCAGAAAAGAACGATAAAACGATTATTGATTCTGCATTATTACAAAACCAAGACGCTGCAGCATTAAAAGCCAAAATTCAGCAACTAAAGGATGGGGAAACCTTAGTTATTGAACCAGGTAAATATGAAAACTTAGGTAAGTTTGATATTAAAGCAAACAACGTCACAATTAAGGCTGCAACCCCTGGTAATGTCTGGTTTACCGGTCTTGTTCAACTTAATCTACGTGGCAACAACATCACCTTAGATGGATTAGTATTCACCGAAGGTGGCCCGGCAGAAAGAATGGGCGGTGTTGTTTTTAGAGGTGACAACAATACTCTAACCAATTCTACTTTCTACTTCTTCAACGACGACTACGAATACCTTCCTGACGCCAAACGTGCTGAATACCCTAAATACTTGTGGATTTCGTTATACGGTAAGCACAACAACCTGATTAATAACACCTTTGAAGGTAAGCACAAACGTGGAACATTAATTGGCGTTCAAAAAGCCAAAGGCGACACGACTGCTGACTTCCATACCATCAAAGGTAACCTTTTCTATAATCAGCAACACAATCAATTTAATGAATTTGATAACCAAGATGCTGTTCGTTACAACGGCAACAGCTGGGAAGCCATTCGTTTAGGTGATTCAAAAAGTTCTATTTATGACTCTAAAACATTAATTGAAGGAAACCTATTCCTTAAATGTGACGGTGAAACAGAACTTGTATCGTTAAAGTCAGGTGGTAACACTCTTAGAGGCAACACCTTTATTGAAAATGCTTCAATGATTTCAATGCGTCATGGCAAAAATAACATTGTTGAAGATAACGTTATTTTAGGTAATGGCAAAAGAATGTCTGGTGGCATTCGTTTTTACGATGAAGGCCACATTATTCGCAATAACTACATTGAACGCGTGATGGGAACCGGTAATGTTCGTGGTGGTTTAGCTGTAAATACTGGTATTACTGATGTTGTTAACGGCGAAGCATTATCAAATGACGTTAAAGGCAAAGAGTTAAACAAACAGGCTACACCTTATAAAGTCACTATTGAAAACAACTCAATTATTGATTCACGCCAAAACATTCTTTATTCAGACAAAACTCACCGCGTAAGTCTTTACGACAACGCTAAAGTGACCACCGTATTTGCGGGTACAGATTTAACCTTTAAAAACAACCTTTCTTACGCTAAAGCCAGTCGCACATTAGCGTTAACAGGCAATGAAAGTACCGCTCCATTAGTCAACCCAACTTACGAGAACGACTTGTACTTTGGCCCTGTGGCTGGCGTTGAACTGCCTTGGGATGGGGTAATTTATCGTGATCCTAAGTTAAAGCGTTCTGAAAATGGTTTATTAGAACCCACCAACTTTGACGGCGGCGCACGAGGGTTAAAAGTATTAACCACGCAAGATACCGGCGCTTCATACCAAATTAAAAAATAAAATAATTAACTTTAAAATAGGTAGTAAAGATGAGAGTGAATAAATTATCAGCACTAGTTGCTATGGCATTATCAACCACCGTGTTAACCGGCTGTGATTTTTATGATGAGCCTCCAGGAAACCCAGGTACAGATCCAGGAAAGCCACCTGTAATAACACCACCAGATCAAGCTGACTTTGTTGCATCTTCAGAAGCTGAGTTAATTGCTGCAATTAACGATGCTGAAGCAGGCCAATATATTGGTTTAAACACTGAAGGTGACTTTGCTAACGTGGGTCATATTATTATTGATAAAGCCATTACGTTAATCTCAACCAATGCAGATGGCGACATTGACGACCCAGCTGACGCTGGAACAACAGAACTTGCACAAGCAGTATTCTCTGGCGCAGTGTGTATTGATATTCCGACTGCAGCGGCTGAAACACTTCGCGGTGGTGAGCAAGCACGTATTTCAAATATCCGTTTTGAAAACATTACCATGGACAGTTGCGGTAGTGACGATAGCTCAAACTCTATCATCAACATTGGTAAAGTCGGTAAAGATAAAACTTCTGTTATTCTAGACCACTTAACTTTTGACGGTAATAGTTTTAATGAGTCAACGGGTGACAGTGATGCGTGGATTTATTCACGTGGTTTAGTGGATATTTCAAACAGCAGCTTTACCAACAAGTCTGAAAGCGCTCAAAGCATGTTATACCTAAACTGTGGTAGCTCAGCTTCTCGTGGTGGTAGTAACAGCGACCCACGCGGCTCTATTATGACTGGTAACGTATTTGCTATGGCAGCAGCTAATGGCAGTAGTTCAACTAAAGCCGCTACCATTGGCGTTCCAAGTAACTTTGGACAAGATAACAAAAACTGTGCCGCAACTTTTACTGAAAATACCTTCACAAACTTTGCCGCTTTAATCAGTGAAAACGCGGATCCATCAACAGCATTATACGATGTGTTTGGTGACACCACTGAAGCTGATAACACCTTAGAAGACGGCGGTACTGACCCAGGGCAACCTGGTGATGTTGACCACACAGTAACTAACGTGACTGAACTTCAAGATGCCGTTGCTAACGCAGCTGCCGGTGATGTTATCGGTTTAACCACTGATGGTACTTTTGCTGATGTGGGTTTGCTAACACTAAGCAAAGCGGTCAAATTATTGTCTGTTGACGCAGAAGGCAATATTACTGATCCAATGACAACTCAAGCCACATTATCTGGCGCGGTTTGTGTTTATGTGCCTTCAGATTCAGTAGAAGACTTAAAAGGCAGCAATCAAGTTATTATTTCTAACCTAGCATTCAGCGATATCACTATTGATGAGTGTGGTACTGCTGATACCCAAAATGCCATTATCAACATTGGTAAAGTGGGTAAAGACAAAACACCAGTTGAACTAGAGTACTTAACCTTTAATGGTGAAGGCTTCCAAGAAACCACTGGTGATAGCGACGCATGGGTATACTCTCGTGGTTTAGTCGACATTTCTGACAGTGTGTTTGAAGGCAAGTCTGCAGATGCTAAAAATATTGTTTACCTAAACTGTGGTAGCTCTGCATCTCGTGGCGGTAACAATGAAGACCCACGCGGCTCAATGCTAACCGGTAACACATTTGGTCTTGCTGCTGACAACACTGCGGGTACCACAAAAGTTGCCACTATTGGTGTACCAAGCAATTTAGGTCAAGATAACAAAAACTGTGAAGCAACATTCAATGCCAATACAGTGAAAAACTTTGCTGAGTTAACCAGCGAAACTGATGACATTTCTACCGCACTTTATGATGTATTTGGTGACACTGAAGCTAAAGACAACATCCTTGATGACGATGGCGGTACAGACCCAGACCCAACTTACCCAGAAAACGTTGAAGCGGTTAATGCCGCTATTCAAGCAGCAACTGCAGGCGAAACCATCACTTTAGGTGCAGCGTATGACTACTCTGCAGGCGTTATCACTATTGATCGCGCTATCAAGCTTGTCGGTGCTGAAGGCGCAAAAATTTCAGGCAGTGCATGTATTGACGTGCTAGACGGTGCTGCTGGGGCTGAAATTTCTAACCTTAGCTTCACCAACGACCAAATTGTTAAATGTGGCACAACCGGTGACGCTAGAGAAGCGGTGATTAATGTTCAGAAAGTTGGTGAGACTGACCAGCCAATCTTACTGAAAGATTTAAGCTTCGATGCAACCGGTATCACTTCACAAGATCAAATTGAAAACAAAGGTGCATGGATCCGTTCATACGGCTTCATCAACCTAACAGGTAGTGAGTTTATTGGTCAAAGCCGCAACCTCCAAAATGACTTAGTGAAGCTAACTTGTAGCTCTAGCAAAGGCAGAATGGGCACGTTAATTGATGGCAACACCTTCTCAATTACAGGCGACGGCACTAAAGAAACCGCTGCCGTTAAGATTGGTGATTCTAGCGGTGGCGCTATTAAAGATGCAGACAATGAAAATACCTGTGCGGTTACGGTAAGCAACAATACCTTCAATGATTACAGCCAACAAGAAGTCAATAATGTTGGTACAGAAGGTCTTCGTGACGCAGCTATTTTTGGCCGCTTACCTGCTGAAAGTACCAACGTATTTACCGATAACAACTACGTTACTAACCCATAAGCATCATTAATTCAGTATTTAAAAGGCATGTGCTTAGCACATGCCGGGTATTGACTACCTTAAAAGAAGAACTTTAAACATGAAAAAATCAATATTAGCTTTAAGCGTATTAAGTGTTGTTGGTGGCAGTGCGTTAGTTAGCACCTCAGCAGAAGCAAGCACCACGATGACCTTTAAGTGGGAACATAAATTATTAGATGGCCGAACTGATCGTCCTAAATTTGAACTAAGCCATAGAATGGACAACGGTTTTGCTTTTGGTTTTGAACAAGTTTGGCAGTTTGACCGCAGTAAACAAGAAACTGAAGTCGGCTTTGCACCAGAGCAATATGAGTTCACTTTAAAAACCGGTTACAGACATAGATGGGGTGATCGTAACGAGCATGAAGTTGGCCCATTACTTGACTACCAAGTAAAAGAAAACGCTAAGAAAATTCGTTTTGGTGCATTTTATGGCTACCGCTTAACGAAAGACTTCAGCATGAAAGTCCGTGCTCGTTATTCTGGCGACCTAGAAAGAGTTAGTGTGGGTAGCGGTACTTACGATGACGCAGTGGGTAAAGAAATGCGTTATGACCTTTGGTTAACCTACCGTTGGAATAACTTTACCTTCGTATGGGATGCCATTTACAAAGACAAACTTGACGACAACGTCTTTGACAACAACAAAGAAAATGTATGGGAGCATGAGTTAAGCGCTGAATACCGCCTAGCTGATGCCCGTGCACACGCATTCTACGGTAAGTTTAAATACAAGGCTGAACTATTAAAAAATAGCCATTTAAACAGCGATTACGACTGGTATGGCAAGCGTGACAATGCCATTGAATTTGGTTACAAGTACCGCTTCTAAGTACACAATATTAAACCCAAAAAGCTAATCATTTGATTAGCTTTTTTTATGCGCTTAGCATGGTAACTAAGTAAACAACAGTTCGTTGTTGAATACAGATTACGGCCCAAAAACATTGCCGGAATGACGTGAGATAAAACAACAGTGCGTCATCCTCGAGATCTGTTATCGAGGATCTGCTTTTTTGGCTACTGAATGCAGATTCCGGCCCAAAAGCATTACCGGAATGACGTGAGGTATAAACCTTGTCGGAATGACGCGTGATAAAACAACAATTCGTCATCCTCGAGATCTGTTATCGAGGATCTGCTGTTTCGTTGTTGAATGCAGATTCCGGCTCAAAACCATTACCGGAATGACGAAAGATGTACCGTTCCGGAATGACGTGAGCTATAAACCTTGTCGGAATGACCAGTAATAAAACAACAATGCGTCATCCTCGAGATCTGTTATCGAGGATCTGCTGTTTCGTTGTTGAATGCAGATTCCGGCTCAAGAACCTTACCGGAATGACGAAAGATGTACCGTTCCGGAATGACGTGAGCTATAAACCTTGTCGGAATGACGCGTGATATAACAACAATTCGTCATCCTCGAGATCGGTTATCGAGGATCTGCTGTTTCGTTGTTGAATGCAGATTCCGGCTCAAAAGCATTGCCGGAATGACGTAAGATGTACCGTTCCGGAATGACGTGAGCTATAAACCTTGCCGGAATAACCAGTGATATAACAACAATGCGTCATCCTCGAGATCTGTTATCGAGGATCTGCTTTTTTAGTTGTTGAATGTAGATTCCGGCTCAAAAGCATTACCGGAATGACGCGTAAAAAAACCTTACCGGATTGACGTGAGCTATAAACCTTACCGGAATGACGCGTGATAAAAACCACTTCATCGTGCTAGCAATGTCAGCATAACAAAGTGGTTTTCTGCCGTTAGATTTACCTTGTCAGTTATTTAAATACGTAACTAGGACCCGCTTCGTCAGCCGTAACCAAAGATAACTTAGTTAAATCTGCACCTACATTATCTTGTTTAGGTATTTCGGTATTAAAACCACTGACCTTAGCTTGATTATCAACTTGACCTACATAAAACTCTTGCTCGTAGGTCGAACGAGTTAATGGGTATTTTTGATTGGTTTTTAACGCTACCGCATCAGGCTTTGGCGCATAAACAAAATTGGCTTTAAAGTGAATGTTGTCACCCGCAAAAATGTTTTCCACTTCTGCGTTATTAAATAGGCTCACACGATGAACTTGATCACCATGAATAATACCCCACTGATTATCAATCAAGCTATTATGGCTGACGGTAATATTCTTAGGCGTCCACTGCTTGTTAAGCTCTTTTCCTTTGACCTTTTCAGACAGTTGCTCATTATTTTCAACATCAATAATGCCAGTGTTGATCACTATCGCCCCGCGTAAATCAGCATTACCTTTAATGCCGCCATCTTTACCGCTTAAACCACGAATAAAGTTATTACTGATCACATGGTCTTCATCATAAACCCGAATACCGCCAGTGAGGTTTTTACCATTACCTAAAATAATATTATTAGACACCTCATTCGCTTTACCGTGACGTAATGAAATCATCGAGCTAGATTCAAAAATAGTGTTACCGTTGATTTTATTGTGACCCGACTTAACTGAAATCAGCTCACGCTCACCGTCCATTCCCACCATTAAATTATGGCTAAAAGAGGTATTTGAAGGGAATTGTGAAGCTTTAGAGTCGCCAATGCGAATGGCTTCCCAACTATTGGCGTTGTATCGAATAGCATGTTCAATGGCAAACTCATTGAATTGATTCGGCTGCATATTATAAAAAATATTATGCTCAATAACATGGTTGTCAGGGGTATCGTCTTTTTGTACCCCTATTAACGTGCCTCGCTTGAGTTTACCTTCAAAACGATTATGGGTAACGGTGGCATTTTTACCCCAAATTGACAGCCATAAATAGCGCGGATACTCTTCACGCGCTTCATCTGGCTCATAAGGATAATCATGATTGAAGTCTTTAAAAGTCGAATTAACAAGGCGGTTATTATCTCCCATCAGTTTTATGCCGCCAAAGCGCTCTGCTGGGCCACCATTGGTAAATACTAAGCCATCAAGGCTAACATCATCACCTTTTACAACTAACTGAACTAGACCAGAAAAAACCACCTTACCAGGCTGTCTTGCTTGAATTTTCAAATTATTAGCCGTAATAATGACCTCCCCTAAATGCGAATATTCACCGTCTGCAATAATAATTTCAGCACCATCTGGAGCCGTAGTTAACTGTTGACGTAACGCGACAATCTCTTCATTTGAAACGGGGTTAATGTCACTGGCATTAACCACAGTATGACGATCACTGTGCAATAACGTTTGTTGCTGAACGTTATCAAAAAGAGACAAAGATTGTTGAACATTATCCGCTGTTGATGCCAACGTAGCAGTTGAATATAAAGCGATACTACAAGCACTAAATAAAAGCGATTTTTTCACCGTCACACACCTCGTTTAACTCGATAGTTGAAGTGTGTTTATAGCACATGAATAGAGTTATTTGTATTATCATAAAACAAATATTAGAACCGGTTATCAACTTTGATAATTTGAGGAGCCCAGCTTATAAACTGGACGCATTAACATCGCCTTTTGTGAGCGTGATTAAATAAATTTTGAGCAAAAAAAAAGCCAGTCTACTGGCTTTTTTTAACATTCAGTGGCATATATTACTGGGTTTACACCTTAATAATGCACTTAGAAAGTAATAGACTCTTCAGCACTACAAGTTGTTGTGCCTGCTTCACATACTTTATAGGTGTAGCTAAGAGTAGACTTAGTGTTTAATGAGTCAGTGTAAGCACCATCATTTGCTGTAGTCGCAACATTATTGCCGTTGCGATACACATCAACATCACTACCTGATAACCCTGCAAAGCTTAAATTGATGAACTTAGCGCCTCTACTCTTCACGCCATTTAGGCTCAAAGTAATATCGCCACCAGTAGGAGGTGGGGTGACGCCGCCTTCACAACCATTAGCAGTTAAATACGCATGCGCTGCAGCCGCTTTAACAATACCATAGCCAAAGTAAACGTCTTTGCCTGCAGCGCCGGCATCTTCAGCTGTCGCTTTAAGTGCTTCACGAATTTCAGTACCGGTACATTCATTGTGCTGAGACCACACTAAGGCTGCAACACCTGAAACAGCTGGTGTAGCCATTGATGTACCACTCATAAAGCCAAAGTCAGATGTACCAATATTAATCGCCATTGTAGACGCCGCAAGCAATATTGCTCGGTCTTCCAATGCAACTCCAACTGCCGGAATCGATGTCGTGTTTGCCTCACCTAAAGTGGCATAAAGCATACCGGGCTCATTATTAATGATAACCGCTCCCACACCGCCCGAAGCTTCACAATTTGCCACTTTATCGTGGAAAGAGATTGCACCACGGTCAATAACACAAATATTACCATTAGCCGCGCTATCAACAGCTTCAGCAGTGCCCATAAAGTAGGTTGAACCTGTAACGCTACCTGCATTCTCCATAGAAGAAGAGGTGATAAATCCACCATCTGCCGTTAACGAAGATGCGGTAGCCATACCCGCTGGGTAAGTTGATAAAGTATCTACACCACCTGCAGTGACTTCAACACAAATGGTTTCATCAGTAGTGGCACGACGGCCTTTACCTGAAGTACAAGAAGGGAATTGAGAGAAATCAGCAATGTTATTATTGGCATCATTTGCACCAATCATCATCACAGACGAGTAACCTGCAGGGTAAGAGCGAACATTGTTGCCATCATTACCCGCAGCAGCAAGCACTAAGCCACCCGCATCAGTGAAGGCTTCAAAGGCATTAGACTCTGTTGAGTTAGAGCCACCGCCCCCTAAACTCATACTGATAATATTCGCGCCAGCAGCACTACATAAATTTGCAGCATGGGCTAAATCAGATGAATAACCCCAGCCATCATCGTTAAATACTTTAATAATGTGTAAATCAACACCTGGTGCCATACCGACGACACCGAATCCGTTATCCGCTGCGGCAATGGTTCCTGCTACGTGTGTACCGTGTGGGCCACCGTTAACATCCCAACTACCGGTACCTGAATCATTGTCACCCGTGATATTATTCCACTCGAAATCAGTATTACTACGGTCTAAACCAGAATCAATCACACACACTTTAATGCCTGCATTTGGATTAAAAGTCACTTGATCAGCTTGTGATTGATATACTGCATATGGTGTCACTTGTTGGGTCATTGGGTCGCCATTATCATCAGCATAAACCGACATTAAATGACGTGGTTGGTCTAACTCAACCAGTTTAACGTGAGGGTTATTTAGCAGCCCTTTTACCTGCGCTAAGTCTTTTCCACTAAATGTTGCGGCAATAAATCCGTCACCATCAACATGAATTTGGGCACCTAATTGTTTTGCTAGCGCTTTAACTACGCCTTTTTTTTGTGGGTCTACTTGAATAACATAACGATCATTTGCTGCTTGTGATGAGGCACTTACGCCTAGCGAAAGAGCTAACATTGCACTTGAAAGAATAGATAATTTCATGATTTGTCTCTTTTTAGTTGTTGTTTTACCGCCAGCTACATTCGCCTGTCTTTGCAAGCTTTGGCAGCATTTTTTACAAGGTCGTCGGTGTAACAATTAAAAATGTATCACAATGTATCGGTGTTAACAATTTGTTAATTAACTTCAGTTTTATTGACTGTCAGCTAAATTGTACAAACTAGCGTTTGATTTTTTGAAGCAATAAACCCCAAAGCGGCACCTGAATTTAGCTTTTAAAAAACAACATGATAAGTAAATAGAAATATTAAAGAATATAGGATAACTACTAGATAACTGATTAATTAGATTCAAATTCCCACCGAGAAACAGTTAACATCAAGTTAACCTTTGTCCAATTATTGGTATGTCTAGAATTTTTTATTTTCTCAATATCAAAGGTCAGTAATACAGGCAGAACTTCAACTTAGTCCACAAGACCGCCCACATATTGCCTTGTGTTATAGGACACACAGAAACTATGCTGTGACAATGGTTAATAGATATGTCTCGGATGTCGTCTTTATCAAAAAAAGTCAGTACCAAGAAGGACTGACCTTTATTTAAACAAGAAGATATTAGAGGCGATGTTAAAGAGTTGCTCTAACACCTAAAACTACTTGTGTCCCAAACCTTTCTAGAAGTAAAAGTAAAGTCATACCCGATTTAACAAGAGATGCTTGGAAAACGGGCAAACCATTAGGCATAGTATCTTAGGTGTGTTATTTAAAGTTGCTATACAAATTCAGCATCGTAGTTTTGAAAATAACTAAAGAAAATAGTTAAAGGCTTAACATTGCTGCTAGGCCTTCTACATTTGGCAGGATGAAGGACTCAAACTGCAGTCCTCCCTTACAATATGGTCGATATAAGGGATGCTGACAGTTTTAACACTATTGCGGATTAGGCACTCTAATCGGCGGTTCAGGCTGAGCCAATATGGGAGATTGATAATTTTTCAGCCCCTTCAGTGCTTCTGTTATAGCTTCGTCTAACTGTGGGTCTTGACCTTTAGCAGTTAGCTTTGTCCATTGTTCAACATTAATGTCTGGCTCAACCCCTTCATTTTCAACTTTCCAATTGGCTTTCAAATCATAAAAACCCGATCTGGGCGCGGTGATATACCCACCGTCCATGAGT
This sequence comes from Shewanella gaetbuli, assembly GCF_023284065.1. Taxonomy (GTDB): domain Bacteria; phylum Pseudomonadota; class Gammaproteobacteria; order Enterobacterales; family Shewanellaceae; genus Shewanella; species Shewanella gaetbuli. The sequence goes on from NZ_JAKIKP010000002.1 coordinate 529,256, forward strand.
GGAGGTACGCCCCAAATTCCCACTAATCCGCCCCAGGTTCTTTTACCAATAAGTTTGCCTAATTTATAGTGTCTAAACAGATAAGGAAGCATATCTCCCCCCGAGCCAGACACTTCATTGATTAACATAACTTGTGATCCCCAGATACCTGAGCCAGGGCTGGTTAGGGGAGAGTTATGATTAAATGGGTTGTTAAAGAAGCCATTTAAATCACGTCTTAATACATCAATTATATAATTAGCGATATAACCACCATGATTAAAACGCTCGTCAATGATCACCCCTTGTTTATCTGATTGAGAGTAAAAGTAACGATTAAAACTATGGTAACCTTCTTCAGCGGTATCAGGCACCCATACATAGGCCAGTTTTCCGTTGGACTTTTCATCTACATACTTTCGGTTCTGCTCAACCCAATGATTTCTTCTTAACGCGGTATCATCGGCAATCGGTATCACATTAAAAGATTGCGTTTTATTGGGTGATTGCCCTATCACTATCTGAGTTTGTTGGCCTAATGTACCTTCAAAGTATTGATAAATATTTTCTTTAGGGTCTACTTTCTGACCATTAACTTCTAATAAGTAATCACCTTGATTAATTTTGTGGGCAATTTTAGCTAACGGTGCGCTGTTGTTTTCCTGATGAAAATAACGCTCACCAGTATAAACTTTTGCGAGTCGAACCCCTTTGATATCTAACTCAAAATCGACGCCTAATAAGCCAATTTGATTATTGGCGACTTCTGGCATCTCACCAGACATAGTAAATGAGTGGCCAACCGAAACCTCTGCACCAATGTTGTCTAATAAGTATGTTAAATCAGCTGGATGCTTCACCCACTTAACAAGTGGACTATAAGTGTTATAAACATCCTGCCAGTCAGCGCCATGAAAATTATCAACATATAAATAATCACGCTGATAACGCCATGCTTCTCTAAATATTTGCTGCCATTCTTGTTGATAATTAACCTGTTTTGCCAGCTTAACGTTCAATACTTTATCTTCTTCACTCGAGCCAGTGGCACTATCAAACACTTTCCAGGTTTCGTTTGATTTTACTAAAACAAATTCTCCACTAGCAGATAGGCGATACTCTTTTACATCACTGGCTATAACCTGAATTTTTCGCTCCTCTAGGTTATAACGTATTAAGTCGACTTTAGGACTACCTGAGCTGTCAGAGTAATTAGATAGAAAGAATAGCTCGCCTGACTTACCAGCCTTTAAGTGACTAAAATGACCCGACTCTGATGATAACGGTAATATTCTTTGATTAAATTCAGCAAGCCCCACACTGACTTTCACTGTTGTTTCAGCTTGTTTTTTCTTATCAGATTTACCGTTACTTACTTCACTTTTTTGAGGTTTTTCTTCATCAGATTTTGGCAATATTGGGGAATCATGCTGACTATTTAACAGAGCATAATACAGTTGAAAAGTGGGGTTAAATGCAATTGTCGACATATCTAACCAAGCCGATTTAGGGCCGTAATTTGTGCTCGCTAAAAAGTAAATACGTTGACCATTTTTGTCCCATACGGGCGATCGAATCTCTGCAATACCATCGGTAACAGCTTGAGTTACCTGACTATCTATAGAGTAAATAAATAACTGGCGATTAAAGTTACTCTTTTGCTTAGCATACGCCACCCATTTGCTGTCAGGCGACCAAGAAGCCATAAATTCCGGTTCAGGATTAACCTCTATATTTTGATCTACAATTTTTGTAGTGCTATTGGTAACGTTAGCAACCCAGAGTTGTTGAAAATTATCAGAAAAAATGAGTCTCTTATTATCGGGAGACCATACTAAATGGCTATAATAACCTTTTCCCGCTAAGGTAATTTCCTGCTTTATTTTGCCTAGTTGATCTGCAACCACCAGTTTATATTCACCTGAATCATCACTAAACCAAGCAATCGATTGACCATCATGGGACCAAGAAGGAGACACTTCGCGGCTGCCTGCACTATTCGTTAAATTGCGCATGCTGCCAAATTCAACCGGGACAGTAAAAATATCTCCACGGGCTTCAAAAGCAACTCTTTTAGCGTTAGGCGATATATCAAATCCGAAAATTTGTTTAGTGGCATCAACATATTTATCTCTGGCCCAATAAAAATCGCCTTGTACATTGATATTAATCTTTTTGGCTGCTGCACTGCCTTGTTTATGATAAAGATCACCGTGATACTCATATACAAGGTTATCGCCGTTTACAGTAAACCCCATAACATCGAATTTATCTGTCTGAGTGACTTGGGTTACATCTTTAGCATTTAGCGAGTACTTGTAGACATTGGTATTTTTTGATCTATTTGATAAAAAGTATATTTCATCATTTTGCCACACAGGTGCAATTTCAAGATCATTATTAAAAGGCAGATCATACTCTTCGTTGTCAGTAAGGCTGATCACTCTTAATGCTTGATTCTGTCCACCTCGATAATTGCGCCAGCCTTTATCCCAAAGCCCTGAGCGTCTATATACTAACTGTGTTGAATCTGGTGAAAATGAACCATCAAACGCTCTATTCATCGGCAGCATTATGGGATTACCACCATTAATATCTATTTTATAAAGTCGCTCCCAAGGACGTGGAGCACTACTCCTTTGCGAGCGGAATAGAATAGTTTGACTATCATTAGACCACCCTACAGCTTGGTCTAATGATGGATGATAGGTTAACCTTTTCATCTCTGATCCTGCTGTACTCACCAAATATACGTCTTTGTTTCCAGCGTATTCCCCAGTGAAGGCAATCCACTTTCCATCAGGAGATATTTTAGGAAATGTTTCTTGCCCCTGAAAACTGGTTACTCTAACCGCATTCCCCCCCGCTAATGGGACTTTCCAAATATCATTGGCATAGGTAAAAACAAGCAAGTCGTTGTTTAAAGTAGGTTGGCGAAGTAATTGTGCCGCCATACTGACATTACTGATTAAAATGAATAATCCAATCAAAAAATATTTCCAGCACTTCATAAGTGTTCCCTGTCATGATGTCTTATACAACGACTATTTAGATTAAGTTGCTTATTTATTGAGTTAGTATAGACGAAGAGCAAAAAAAGACGCGTTGGAAGTAAGATAGTCAATATCCTTCTTCCAACGTCTGGAATATGGGAGGGAGAATTAAATTCAGTGTAGTAAATCGTCGACAAAACTTCGCGCTAGATGCCTTTACAACATAAGCAACACATTCAGGCCAATAAGCTAGATTTACCCAATTACAATTTCAGTTAATTGGCTAGAAGTAATTCCGACTTAATCATCTTTTATTGGATAAGGTGATTTACTGCCACTCAGATACTAACAACTTGTCTTTCACCCCATTAACCTGCAAAAACATTGCCTCAAACACCTCTTCAAAACTTGAAGTATTTGAAGATAAGCCCGGTAGCGCCATAATACTCTGTACCATGAAAATTGATTTATCTTGCTCGTTAATCCAAGCGTTCTGCCACCAACGTAGTACTCTGTCTTGCGACTTCTTTAATAAAAAAGCACTGGGCACACGATCTTTTTTATTAAGGTTTTCACTGATGGTTGTCGGAAATAAATTCCATAAATCATTATTAGGCCAATGTGAAAAAGGAATACAGTGATCGATGTGATACCCTTTATTTACGGATTTCCCACTCCATACAGAGTTAACTTCATGCTTAGAAGATATTAATTCGTCGACTCTTGCACGCACAAACTGGGTATCCCGTTTAGGGTCAAACCATTTTAATGCATGGTGATATTGCTCAAGGGTAACCTTACGCGACTGATTTAAAGAATAACTTTGCATTTGAGTTATCCACTGATTAACAATCAGTGGCTCGATCCAACCGCCAAACACTTTTAAACTCTGCCAGAAGCTTTCATCTAAAATAAACTCCCCAAATGAAGCTAAGTATTCTTTATCAATAAATACACTTGGCTGTTTTGCCACTGGCTTTTTTATTACTTGAAAATGTTTATCGGATTGATGTTTATGCCATAAATGTTTCACAGGCATATCACGAATGGTCGTTGCACAGTCAGCCAAAGAGCCTGTTACTGCTTTAGCAAGATCCCCAGTAAAAATAGCGCCTATACGGACATCATCAGCACTGACTTCATCAAGCGCATGCCAATTAGCTTTAACGAATCCTAACCCTTTCTGGCTGTTACTAGATTGCTGTATACCTGTGTGATGAATAGTGCTGTCAAAATCATTCTGAGGAGCAACGCTAGATAAGGGAAATGAAAGCAGGCGGCGATACTGCTTAAGCCAATATAAAGAGACTAGACCTAGCGGGATAGCAACTTTACCATCACTTTTATCAATAATGCAGCCCGGATGTCCTTCCGCTATTCGAACTAAGGATCGTAATAACGCCAGTTTGTAAGTGGCTACTTTACTATCATTGACTAATATGTGGCGAATTTTAAGTAATTCACCTGAACCGTCATCAGGTAAGTTCATTACCACAGTCTCCCAAGAGACTTGCTGACGATTTAAGTTATCATCAGCTTGCTTTGTATGAATAACCTGTAAACCGTAACAATGCGAATAGCCCTCTAATTCAGTAATACTCACAGGATAACTAACACGGCTATCGGTAAACTTACCATGTCTTAATGTAATAACTAATTTACCATTGGCTGCAAGTAAATTACTTAATTTGCGAAAAGCGCGCTCCCGATAAGAGGGGGCTAAATGCATCCAAACCGCACTGACCAGAATAACGTCAAAACGCAATCCTAAAGCTAATATATTCGTTAATTCCGGCAAGGTATCTTTTAACCAGATAACCTTATCAGCCTGTGTATATAATGCACCGGCTTTACGCATTTCAGTATTGGGCTCTAAGGCATACACCTCACAACCTTGCTGCGCAAACCATTTAGCATCACGTCCTGTACCTGCACCAACATCAAGTACTAGCTTATTGTCAGTAGGCCAATAGTTCTGCCAGGATTGGTGTACATCCTCAAACTGCTGTGAATTGTACTGAACACTTAACTCAGACACATTTTCAGTATAAAAATCAACCATTTCTATCTTTACAATTTTAATTTGATATTAGTCTGTCATATATTCAAACAGACTGGGAGTCGTAAAGGAATATATAATCAAATAGTTGTAGTGATTGTTTTTATAGCCCGAGTGAAATTGTATAAAAAGTACTGGTATTAATGAGGCAATAAGTTGAGCTTAGCGTAGAAAGTGCTTGAAAAGACAAAGGCCTAGCATTTCTGCTAGGCCTTCTAAATTTGGCAGGGGTGGCAGGACTCGAACCCGCAACCATCGGTTTTGGAGACCGCTGTTCTACCAATTGGAACTACACCCCTGTTGACGTGGGGCATTATGCTAAAACCAATGTAAAAGGTAAAGCACTTTTTCAACAAAAACCTCTAACTGAAGCATTTTCAGACAGCTTCAGCTATTTTATAGAAGTTCTTGGTAATTTATTTGCAGCCTGACAAATCACATTGGTGCACTTCTAATGTTATATGCTTAACTTGGGTGAACTTTTGTTTGAGGTGTTGTTTTAAATTTAAACTATCTAATTCTTCATGCGCTAAAACAATAGCAACTAATACTAAATCACTTGAGTTAACTCTGTTCATACGAAGATCGACAATATGAAGGCCTTGGCTTTGCAATTCATTGAATATATCTATTTGTAATTGCTGTGCCTGATGGTCACCTAACAAAATTGGCCCAGTATGCTTTAGCAAGCTCAAAGCCCATTTAGTAATAATTACCGCCCCTATAATCCCCATAATAGGGTCTAACCAATACCAGCCTAAGTATTTACCCAATATCAGTGCAAAAATAGCTAATAAAGACGTTAATGCATCAGCCAAAACATGCATATAAGCAGCTTTTAAGTTGTGATCTTGCACATGATGGTCGTGATGGTCGTGATGGTCATGATGGTCGTGATGATCGTGATGATCGTGATGATCGTGAGCATGATGATCTTTTAATAAGAAAGCGCTAGCAATATTTACAGTCAGCCCGATTACGGCAACTAGAATAGCCTGCTCAAATTGAATTTCATGCGGATTAAACAATCTCGAGAATGATTCTCCAAGCATAATAAGCGCAACTAAACCTAAAGCAATTGCACTGGTGTAACCGCCCAGCACGCCCACTTTTCCTGTTCCATACGTAAATTGAGGCGAATCTGCATGTTTTCGAGCATAGTTATACGCATACAGTGTAATCATGAAAGCAGCAGCATGGGTTCCCATATGCCAGCCATCAGCAAGTAATGCCATAGAACCATAAACCGTCCCTGCGACGATCTCTAATACCATAGTTACTAATGTAAGAATTAAAACGTACCGAGTGTTCTTTTCTCCATCATGATTGTGTTGATGAAAGTTGTGATGTTGAGACCATTTAGAAGTGTGATGGATTTGCATAAATTTGATCAATTCAGTGAATTCAGACTCTGAAACTGTATAACTTTTAAGAAAAAGTTAAAACACCGCAGTACAAAAATACTACAACCAAAACCCTTTAAGTTATACGTGCTACCTTTGACGAATCAATATTATATGAAGTAGTTCATAACGTTAGTAAATAGGTGTAAAGAGTTATTTGGTTTAAATTGCGGTAGAAACTGAATTAGATAAAGATAACAGCAGATCCTCGATAACAGATCTCGAGGATGACGAACTACGGCCGTTAAGCCCCGCTGTATGATCACAGCAACGCTCATATCAACCGTTAACTCTTAAAGCAGCTTATCATGATTCGGCTACATTCAACCCCATCATTCTGAGAGCACAAAGCCAACATCATTACGAAAACACTCAAGCCTCACCATTGTGACAACACTCAAGCCACGTCATTACGGCGCACTCAACCAACGTCATTCTGGCGACGCCTTTGGGCCGGAATCTGCATTAAGCAACTGCAGATCCTCGATAACTGATCTCGAGGATGACGAACTACGGCCGTTAAGCCCCGCCGTATGACCACAGCAACGCTCATATCAACCGTTAACTCTTAAAGCAGCTTATCATCATTCGGCTACATTCAACCCCATCATTCTGACAACACTCAAGCCACGTCATTACGGCGCACTCAACCAACGTCATTCCTGCGACGCCTTTGGGCCGGAATCTGCATTAAGCAACAGCAGATCCTCGATAACAGATCTCGAGGATGACGAAATGGTGAAATGACCCAAACGAAAAAAGCCCACAGCGTTAGCTGTGGGCTTTCATCTTAATGTTGGCGGAGCGGACGGGACTCGAACCCGCGACCCCCGGCGTGACAGGCCGGTATTCTAACCAACTGAACTACCGCTCCTTTAGACCGAAGTCTAAATTCTTTTTAAGTCGCTGATATGTCACTATCAGGAGACTATCTCTTTCGAGAAATTTGGCGTCTGGAAATGACCTACTCTCACATGGGGAGACCCCACACTACCATCGGCGATACTGTGTTTCACTTCTGAGTTCGGAATGGGATCAGGTGGTACCACAGCTCTATGGTCTCCAGACAAATTTGTTATCTAACCACTATCGCAGTTAAATATAATTCGGAAAACTGATTTGAGTTATCAAGTACATGGAAGTACTTGATGTCATAAATGCAGGAGCAATTTATGACCATACTATTTAAGCGCTTATTCTAAGACTAAGCTATTTCTTCATTACCTAATCGTAAAACCCATCTGGGTTGTATGGTTAAGCCTCACGGGTCATTAGTACAAGTTAGCTCAACGCCTCACAACGCTTACACACCTTGCCTATCAACGTA
>NZ_JAKIKP010000003.1 GCF_023284065.1 Shewanella gaetbuli
AGAGCTGTGGTACCACCTGATCCCATTCCGAACTCAGAAGTGAAACACAGTATCGCCGATGGTAGTGTGGGGTCTCCCCATGTGAGAGTAGGTCATTTCCAGACGCCAAATAAGATAAAAAGCCCACAGCTAACGCTGTGGGCTTTTTTGCGTTTGTGGGTTTAATGCTTTTAGTTTGTCATCTTCGAGATCTGTTGTCGAGGCTCTGCAGTTATTGTTTTTGAATGCAGATTCCGGCTCAAAAGCATTGCCGGAATGACGTTGGTTGAGTGCGCCGTAATGACGAGGTTTGAGCGCTGTCATAATGGTGAGGCTTGAGTGTTCTCGCAATGACGTGAGTTGAGAGCGTCAGAATGACTTGGTTTGTGCGTTGCGGTGATCATACGGCGGGACTTGATGCTCCTAATCCGTCATCCTCGAGATCTGCTATCGAGGATCTGCAGTTGCTTAATGCAGATTCCGGCTCAAAAGCATTACCGGAATGACGCGCATTAAGTGTTGTCGTAATGACGTAGGTTGAGTGTGCCGTAATGACGGGGTTTGAGCGCTGTCATAATGGTGTTCTCGCAATGACGTAGGTTGAGTGCGTCAGAATGACCTAGATTGTGCGTTGCGGGCTTTATGCTCCTAATCCGTCATCCTCGAGATCTGTTATCGAGGATCTGCAGTTGCTTAATGCAGATTCCGGCTCAAAAGCATTGCCGGAATGACGCGCGTTAGGTTTTGACGTGGCTTGAGCGCTGTCATAATGGTGAGGCTTGAGTGCGTCAGAATGACTTGAATTGTGTATTGCGGTGATCATACGGCGGGACTTTATCCTCCTAATCCGTCATCCTCGAGATCTGTTATCGAGGATCTGCCGTTAGCTATTGCTAAATCTCAAACTCAGCTAGTATTCTGTTTAATATAGGTTTATTCGCTTCAGGGAAATCGTAATCTGCTAACTGCTGCAACGAAACCCATTCAATTTGTTGCTGTTCCATGCCTTTTGCTTCACCTGAAAAATCTGTGACTAAATGAATATCTAGCCTGACATGTTTATCTGGGTAATTATGGCTGATATCCATAAATGGGGCTGAACTGTTAACGGTTATGTTTACTTCTTCTTTAAGCTCTCTAATTAAAGCCTGTGTAACGGTTTCATCTGATTCCACCTTACCGCCTGGAAACTCCCACTTACCGCCCTGATGGAGGTGTCCATGGCGCTTAGCGAGTAAAATTTGCTTGTTATTATTCAAAATAACGCCTACAGCGACGTGAACACGTTTAGTTAGCTTAGTCATGTTTATCAGTCTTCTTTAAAAAATGATTCTTCTTCATAGCCAATATCATCCAGTTCACTAAATAAATTGGGGTCTATAGTGGTTTTAACTGGAATGGCGTGCTTTTCATCTGCCCAGTCACCTAGATCGATGAGCTTGCATCGTTCACTACAAAATGGTTTGAATTTTTCTTCTGCAGACCAGTTAACTTGGGTCTGGCATATTGGGCAGTTTACGGTTAATGACATAGTGCTGTTACTTTCTCGCTAACAAATTAATAGAGGGGATCTTAAAAGGTTTAACTACAAGTAGCTAGCTTGAATTGAATTGTTTTATCTGTATGACGCTGATGATCAAAGTCGACAAAGTGAATGGCGTATCGATTTCTGTGGCCGCTAATGGTGGGATAGCACTCTTGCGTTGTATCTATTTTGACTCTTATCAAAGAAAGCGTTTGGCTGCTGTTGCCTTGATAAAATCCGGCTTTAGCATCGGTAAGGGTAAAGTCAGATGTGCTGCGGATTAATTCTAAAATTAATCCTATTGGTGTCAGTAATGGCTGAAATTGGTCAACCCAACATTGTAAATCAAGTTGGCGTTCTTTCCATGGCTTTGCAAGCCAATGGTGCAGCTGTGGTAAGTCAAAATTACAACAGGCTCCAGGCATACCAAAACGTTGCCTTAATGCAGATAAAAATTTGTCTTTTTTAAGATGAATACCAATTCGGTCAGGGGATTGTAATGGGGTTTTAGCTGCTGATAAGCGGCTTATAAACTCATTAATTTGTTGCTGATCTACGTGCGGAAGCTCAAGCCATTTTGAGAGAGTAATAATGTATCTATCAATATCTTTTAAGACATCGGAACGATAATCACAACGATCTGTTAATTCACATAATGAAAATAAGGGGTAAAAAGAGTGCTGCTGGGTATCTTGAGTTAAACTTTTATGTAATTGACTCGCCAAGTATTCTAACCGTAAATAACTACGAATTTTTTCGTTTAATGGCTGTTCGTATATTAATTCGGTCATGTTAAAGGGTCTGTTGGGCTAGTTTTAAGTATTGATTATGTAAAGCGTCAACACTAACGGTTAAGTCGGCTAAGTCACCTTGATTATCAATAACATCATCTGCCTTGGCTAAGCGGTCTTTACGGCTTATTTGGCTAGTAATAATTTGCTCAACTTGGCTGTCAGGTACGTTGTCACGTTGGCTTGTTCTTGATATTTGTATCTCTGGTGCTACATCAACAACTAAAGTCTTATTGACTAACCTATCTAACCCATTCTCAAATAGCAAGGGCACAACCATGATTACATAGGCTGAGGTTGCCTGAGCCACTTGTTGTAACATGGTTTGACGAATAAGCGGGTGAAGTAAATTGTTAAGCCATTGCAGCTCTTTGTCATCGGCAAAAATGATGTTTCTTAATACGGCTCTATTTAAGCTACCGTCAGTGTTGCAAATGTGTTCGCCAAAATGCTGTTTAATTTGCTGTAAGCCAGGTGATTGAGGCTCAACGACTTGTCTGGCAACAATGTCTGCATCAACTAAGGTTATGCCTTTATCCGCAAAAAGATTGGCAACAGTCGTTTTGCCACTTCCTATTCCCCCTGTTAGGCCGACAATAAATTTGGCCATGGGTTATAAGGTTCCTAAATACCAGTTGATAATGTCATGTCCCCAAATGAGTGCTATCCAGCCTGCTGCAGCTATATAAGGGCCAAAAGGAATGGGTTTGCCACTGTGTAATTTTTTAGTGATTATCATAGTGATGCCCACCACGGCCCCCACTAATGATGATAGTAATATTATCAACGGTAGCATTTGCCAGCCTAACCAAGCACCAAATACCGCCATTAATTTGAAGTCACCATACCCCATGCCTTCTTTGCCTGTGATTATTTTAAATAACCAAAATACAGACCATAAGCTTAAATAACCTGCTGCTGCGCCAATGAGTGCATCAGTGGTACTGGCAAATACCCCATTTAAATTTATGAGCAAGCCAAGCCATAATAACGGTAAGGTGAGTTGATCTGGCAGTAGCATTTCATCTAAATCAATACCGGTTAAGGCGACTAAAAAACAGGTTAATATTGCGGCAAAAATGAACTGAGTTGTAGGTCCTAAGTAAACGGCTAAGGTTGCCACTAATGCACCTGTAATAAACTCCATTACAGGGTAGCGGGCAGAAATTTTCTCACTACAACTGGCACATTGGCCTTTAAGCATCAGCCAGCCTAATATGGGTAAGTTATGCCAAGGCTTTATTTTACTGTGACATTTGGGACAAGCTGATGTAGGTACAATGATATTGTACTTTTCAGGAAAACGATCAATAGGTTTATTTAAGCGCTTTTCTCCGATATCTTTAACAATATCAGGATGATACTCAGAAAGGTAAAAATTACATTCACTTTGCCATTCACGTTTCATCATCACCGGTAAGCGATGAATAACCACATTTAAAAAGCTACCAATGGTGGCCGCAAAAATAAAGCAAAGGGCAACAAATACGCTAGGGTACGACTGCATTGTTGCAGCAAATGTTTGTAAATATTCAGTCATTATTATTCTTCAAATAGTTATTTTTACATTTTTAGCCGACGATTTTACCCATCTGGAATATTGGTAAGTACATCGCGACTATCAATCCTCCTACTAATGTACCGATTACCACCATCATGATTGGTTCTATTAAACTAGACAAAGCATCTACGGCATCATCGACTTGCATTTCGTAAATATTGGCAACTTTATTAAGCATATCATCAAGTCCACCGGACTCTTCGCCAATCATCACCATTTGAATCAGCATATCTGGGAATAACCCGGTTGTGCGCATGGCCACGTTCATTTGCATACCAGCCATCACTTCTTGACGAACTTTTAATAAAGCATCACGGTAAACTGCATTGCCTGAAGCCCCTGCGGCAGACTCTAAACCATCAATTAATGGGACGCCTGCGGTAAAAGTGGTTGCTAAAGTACGAGCAAAACGTGCCATTGCTCCTTTATGAAGAATATCACCGATAGCTGGAATCTTAAGAATTAAGCTGTCTATTTTGTCACGAAAGGCCTGGGAGTTTCTGTGAGTTTTTATAAATAAGAATATTGTGCCGACAATAACACCCAATATGATATACCAAGAAGTTTGTAGAGCTCTTGAAATAGCTAATATAAGCTGAGTAAACGCTGGTAGTTCGGCCCCAAAACCTTTAAAAATCTCTTCAAACTGAGGTACAACGAATAATAGGAGTAATGTTGTTACCAATATAGCGACAACTACAACAGCAATAGGATAAAACATAGCTTTTTTGATTTTGGATTTTAAAGCTTCTGACTTCTCTCGGTAAGTAGCAATCCTATCAAATACAATATCGAGTGCCCCAGAATGTTCACCCGCAGCAACTAAATCGACATATAAGTCATCAAAGTATTGGCGATGAGGGCGCAAGGCATCCGATAAAGGTATACCCGACTGTACATCAGATAAAATACCGCCTAATAGCTCTCGAAATTTGGCTTTTTCGTGACCTTTTCCCAACAGCTCAAGAGTAGTCACTAACGGTACACCTGCTGATAACATTGTGGCAACTTGACGAGTGAACATCGCAATGTCCATCGCAGAGACTTTTTTCTCACTTTTAAACAGTGGGGCGGCTTTCTTTCGGACACTTTTGGGATTAACTCCCTGAGCTTTAAGAGTACTACGAATCTCAGCAACAGAAGTTCCTCGAAGTTCACCTGAGGTTTTTTTTCCGTCTTTATTTGTACCTTTCCATTCGAAGATAAATACCTTCGGTTGATGTTTTACATCCTTTTTAGTACGTGATTTTCTTTTCGCTGCTGCGGTAGCCATAAAGCGATTCCTTGAAATTTTGATTATCTATAATGTGAGTTATTATTGTGTAGATAGTCATTGAAAGCGAAATGTTAGTAAATATCTATAACCTATTGCTAAGATTAAACACAGCTGATGATAAAAGTGTAGCTAATTAAAACTGGTGACGCGGTTAATTTCAGCAATGCTGGTGACACCTTTAACGACTTTCATTAACCCTGATTGGCGCAAATCACGCATACCGGTATTTTTGGCTTGGGTGGCAATTTGTAATGAGTTACCGCCCTCCATAATGGTGCGGGCAATTTCATCGGTCATTTTCATTACTTCATAAATACCGACTCGGCCTTTATAACCCCCAGAGCAAGCATCACAGCCTATAGGTTTATAGACGGTAAAGCCAGTTTCAATATCTTGTTGAGTAAAGCCTAAACGCTGTAACTCAGCAGATGGAATGTCTTCAGGTTGTTTACATTCAGGGCATAAGCGTCTTGCCAAACGCTGAGCAATAATCAGGTTAACGGAGCTGGCAATGTTATAGCCAGGCACGCCCATATTAATTAAACGGGTTAAAGTTTCTGCTGCTGAATTGGTATGCAGCGTTGACAACACCAAGTGACCAGTTTGTGCCGCTTTTATGGCAATTTCAGCGGTTTCTAAATCACGTATCTCACCCACCATCACCACATCAGGGTCTTGTCGTAAAAACGAGCGTAGCGCTGAAGCGAAGGTTAAACCGGCTTTTAGGTTAATATGAACCTGATTAACGCCTTCTAAGTTAATTTCTACGGGGTCTTCAGCGGTAGAAATATTACGCTCTTCAGTATTAAGGATATTCAGGCCAGTATATAGTGATACGGTTTTACCTGAACCGGTCGGCCCTGTTACTAGAATCATCCCTTGAGGTTTAGCCAGCATTTCTTCATAAAGTTGGCGTTGGTCGTCTTCGTAACCCAGTTTTTCAATGCCTAATTGCGCACTAGAAGAGTCTAGAATACGCATTACAATTTTTTCACCCCAAATTGTCGGCAAGGTACTAACACGAAAATCAATCGATTTAGTGCGAGACAGTTTCATTTTAATGCGACCATCTTGCGGCACGCGGCGCTCGGCAATATCAAGCTTAGACATAACCTTTAAACGGGCAGAAATACGTCCAGAAAGGTTTACAGGCGGCTCAGAGACTTCGTGTAATATGCCGTCGATGCGGAAACGAATACGATAACGTTTTTCATAAGGCTCGAAGTGTAAATCCGAAGCGCCTTTACGAATCGCATCGGTTAAAATTTTATTGATATAGATAACAATGGGCGCATCATCACTGCTATCGCCTTCAGGCTCATCGCGCCGCTCGGTATCGGCAATTTCCATACCGGCAAGCGCTTCTTCATCCGCACCAGCTAGATCAAGCCCTGAAATATCATCTTCAATGACTTTTTCTAAAACAGCTTGCAGCTTATCATCTTCAACTAATATGGCTTCAGCGTGCAGGCCTAAACTAAATTGGAAATCTTCTAAAGCCGATATATTAGTAGGGTCAGAAGTGGCTATATATAAGCGGTTTCCCCGTTTGTATAGAGGGAGACATTTATGTTTTTCGATTAACTTTTTATTAAGAATTTCTTCAATAATATTAGAAACATCAAATTCATTAAGGTCTAAAAGCGGTGTGCCATACTCTTCATAACATAATTCAGCAATTTCCCTTGCTGAAATTAAACTATTAGAGACAATTGTGGACACTAAGGATTGTTTAGTTTGACGTGATTTAGCAATAACAGACGAAATCTGTTCTTCGCTTAACAACTGCTTTCGCAGAAATAGAGTTGATAATCCTAAATTAAGACCTGAATTTGTCATTTTATTAACCAATTAATATGCATCGACTCATAAAAAGAGTGCGATGCATACTATTTTAATAAATTTTAAAAGTTTATTATATCTAAATATTAAGGAGTTACCATTGATGTTGGAATATTTGCACCATCAATGCATTGTGCTTCTGTAGCACCAGTAGCGCCTGCAGTTTGAGTTGCTGCGTAAGTTACAACACCATTATTGTCAACTGTTGCGGTAACAGTACAAGCACCCTCATTGAAAGCAACTGTTCCACCAGAAGCTTCATCCCAACCACCTGTACCGGCAGTTGCTGGCAAAATAGTTACTTCAGTATACGTTGATGCGTCTGTAACAAGTGATGGGCAGCCAACGCCTGACTGTACACAAGCTACAGCCTTAGATGTTATAGCAGATACCCCTTTCATTGCAGCACCACCATGAGCGGCACCAACATAATCGCGATAAGCAGGCAGTGCGATTGCAGCTAGAATACCGATGATCGCTACTACGATCATTAATTCAATAAGGGTGAAACCCTTAGCGGTTTTAATTTGATTGATACCTTTCATTTTTCTCTCTCCGTAAATGTGCTTGGGCTTATTCATCCTAAAGGCTGTTACGTGGTGTACTAAATGCTTTGCGGGTGCGGGGGCAATTAGTACTTGGTACGTAGCAGAGGCATCCATTATTGCCTAAGCCATACGGCACATGAATTTGCTATTGTTGACCTAATCGAACAGTCGATGAGTTCAGTTTGTTATCGTCTAATGAGTTTAGTTGATTTAAATATACTTTGCTGTTTTTTTCACCACCTAAAATTTAGGGGGGAAATAACAAGGTATAAATTAAGTTAACCTCACCTACTATGACTTTTCGGCTGATTTGCCAAATCCCTAGAGCCTATATTCTACTTAACTCTCGCCTTGTAATAAACTTGTTGTAAAAGTGTTATTTCATTTTTTGAGGGTTAAGTTGTCTAAGTCTCTCAATTTCTGACAAGTTTTGACCGAAAGGTCACTTGCCTGTGTTAAACGTTATTACAAAGCCGAATGAAATGGAATAGTTTTGGCCAGCAAAAGTGAAAATAAGTTAATAAATGTTCTGCTTATGTAATTTTGTAGTTGAAAACACCATATGAAAGGCGTGGTTAGTGGGATTTAAAGCTTATTTTATTGACAGTTTTTGGCTAGATGTCATAAAAATGACACTGAAAATTGGCGTGAAACATTGTGGTTACAACTGTGTCATTTGTTTCAGTGGCAGTGGTGAGGGTGATTTTGTTTTCTTGGTTTTGAGCTGAGGGATGTCAGTGCTGTTGACTGGCTTGAATTGAATTGATTTTCATCGAATGGTGGGTTAATCGGCTTTCAATGGTTCAGCGTCTTATATGCAGACTTATTTTTGCACATATTAATACGCAAATACTGAACCATTAAAAGCCGGAGCTTATTATTTAAAGCAAGCTTATTTAAAGTAGGCTGTTTTTAAGCTTTTAAGCGTAGTGATAGATCTAACGCTTTAACATGCTTGGTTAATGCGCCCACTGAAATATAATCTACTCCGGTTTTAGCGAAGTCAGCGAGGGTGTCTATGGTGACATTGCCTGACACTTCTAATTTTGCGCCTTTACCTTGGTTTTTGTATTGCTGATTTAGCGCCACGGCTTCTACCATCATGGTGACGTCAAAATTATCTAACATAATGATGTCACTCCCGCCCTCTAACGCTTGGGTCAGCTCGGCAATAGATTCAACTTCTACTTCAACCGGTTTGTCATTATGCAGTTTGCGGGCTTCGGTGATGGCATTGGCTATACCGCCACAGGCCATAATGTGGTTTTCTTTAATTAAAAAGGCATCAAATAACCCTATGCGATGGTTTTTGCCTCCGCCACACGTCACCGCATATTTTTGTGCAGTACGTAAACCCGGTATGGTTTTGCGCGTATCAAGCAGTCGGGTGTGGGTGCCAGCTAATTTGTCGACGTATAATTTGGTTAAGCTGGCAACGCCTGACAAGGTTTGAATAAAGTTCATTGCTGTGCGCTCGCCCGTTAAAATGGCACGAGCTGGGCCAGATAAATCACACAAAACTTGGTTGGCTACCACTAAATCACCGTCATCAACATGCCAGTGAAGTGCCACTTCACCACCCAGTTGGTTGAATACTTGTTCAGCCCATGCTTTACCACAAAATACCCCGTCTTCACGGGTGATCAAACTGCCTTCTACATGCTTATCTGCCGGGATAAGTTGGGCGGTAATATCAGCTTGAAGGAGTTGTTCAACACTTTGGTGCTCGGTGTGGCCTAAATCTTCATTTAATGCTGTTTTAACAGCATGGCGGATATCATTTTCTAACATAAGCAAAATCCTTGAGACGGTTGAGTTTTTATGCTTTTTAATCGCAATAGATTAACATAAATTGATATAGTGCAACTATTTTTCCGGTGAGTTGGGTTAATTTTTTATCAATATTTTTATGGCTTAACACTCGCTCAATCGAAAACAACGAGGCTATAACGAATGAAAGCGCATGCTAGTTTTTCTGCTGGGTGGTTATCTGATGCTCGGCGTTGTGTATCTCCGCATTTTAATGCTCGACCTAACGGGGAGGTAAGCCTGTTAGTGATTCATAACATCAGTTTGCCCGCTGGATGCTTTGGCTTGCCGCATATTGATGGCTTGTTTCAAGGGTGTTTGGATATAAATGCGGATGACAGTTTTAAAGAATTAGCAGGGCTTGAAGTGTCGGCGCACTTTTTAATTCGTCGCGATGGTGAAGTGGTGCAGTATGTGAGCTGTGACGACAGAGCCTGGCATGCGGGCGTGTCTTGTTTTGAAGGACGAACAGGGTGCAATGACTTTGCCATTGGTATTGAGCTTGAAGGCACCGACACCGTTGAGTATACCAATGAACAATATAAGGCATTGACCAAACTTACATTGGAGATAATGGCACAATACCCTATGATTAATGTTAATCGAATTGTTGGCCATTGTGATATTGCTCCAGGGAGAAAAACAGACCCTGGTGAAAGCTTTGATTGGCAAAGGTATTTTGCGGCATTAGGTTGATTTAACCTGAGCTCTAGAATAAAACTTAAACTTAAAATTTCGATAATTCAAAGGTTAACTAACTTCTTATCCAAAGTTCAGGTTAAGTTAAAATCTGCTTGAAAACACACATAATGGCGTTAATTAATCGTCGGTATAAAATCGACGAGGTTAATGTCTCATAAGGAATGATTATGGCTTTATTTTCATTGTTAATTGCCATTTTAGTTGAACGGTTGAAATTACTGCCAGTGGGTTGGCAGTTTGATAAATTAATGCTGCGGTACCATAAGCAATTTTGGGATAGCAAATCTTTGTCTTCTGAAGTTGCAGTGGCTATAGCGGTAATTTTACCGTCTTTTGTGGTGTTTGCGGTGGATATTCTGATTAGCGGGGTGTTTTTCGATTTATTCAGTTTACTGTTGTGGGTTGTGGTGGCTTTAGTGTGTTTTAGTCATCAAGACTTACGGTTAGTGTTTAAAAAATATGTTCAGGCTGCTTGTCGAGGCGATGTGCAAGCCTGTTATCGATACGCTAGCGAGCTAGACTGCAGTGAATGTATTGATGCGGTTGATGAACAAGACTTAGGCATTAAAGTGGGCCAAAGCGTAGCATGGATTAACTATCGTTATTACGGCGCGGTGGCTTTGTTTTTAGTGTGTTTTGGCCCGGTTGGGGCGGTGTTGTATTGCAGTATTCGTTTTTATTATGACATCAATATAAAGCGCGATTTATCGCTGCCGTTAATTGACCATTTACAACGTTTGTTTGATTGGTTGCCCAGCCGAGTGTTTAGTTTTGGTTATGTATTAAGCGGCCAGTTTTCAAATGGTTTATCGGCTTGGCGAAAACATGCGTTTAATGTGCATAGTAGTGCCAAACTGGTGGTCACAGAAACCGCATTGCAAGCTGAGTCGCTTCCTGAGGCGGGGCCAGCCCCTGTGAGTGTGCAACCTACTTTAGCGTTGCTGGCATTAAGTAAACGTAATTTTATTTTATTATTAACCGTCGTTTCTGTATTAACCATTTTTGGAGTGGTTAATTAACCCATTGTTAAATGGTCTGACCCCTTAATCGGTAAATTAGTCTATGCTTGTTTTCCGAGCGTTTGCCGGCTTTTTTGTCGAGCAGGTAAGGTATGTTAATCTCATACCTGCTGGACAATCACAATTTGATTTGCTAAAGTGCGCTCTCTCACACAAATTGGTAAGACCAATTTACAATAAGTGATTTTGTGGAGTTAGAGCATAACTATGGCTTACAGTAAGATTAACCAGCCAAAAATTTCTGATGTGATCATGGAGCAACTTGAGCGCATGATCCTCGAGGGCAGCTTGCAGCCTGGCCAGAAATTACCTCCAGAGCGTGAACTTGCGGTGCAGTTTGAAGTATCGCGACCTTCTTTACGTGAAGCTATCCAAAAATTAGAAGCCAAAGGTTTACTGATGCGTCGCCAAGGTGGTGGCACATACGTAAAAGAACAGTTATGGCAAAGTTTAGCTGACCCCATTGTTGAGTTAATGCACAACGACTCAGAAAGCCAATATGACCTACTTGAATTCCGTCACGCCACTGAAGGCATGATGGCGTATTTTGCTGCGCTACGCGGAACTGATGCTGATATGCAAAATATCAAAACCAGCATTTTAGACGTTGAAAACGCCCCGAATATTGAAGACCAAGCCAATGCCATTGTGCGTTTTTATCGTGCGGTTGCAGAGGCGTCACATAATGTGGCTATGCTGCATTTAGTATTAAGTTTAACCCCTGTGTTACACAAAAATGTGGCACAAAATCTAGAGCTTCTTAGTCGTCGCGAAGAAGCTTCTACCATGGCTAACGATCACCGCAGGGCATTACTTGCTGCGATTGTTCGCCGTGATCCTGATGCGGCACGTGAAGCTTCGAATGAGCACTTAAGCTATATCGAAGAAGTCATGTTGTCAGTAAGAGAAGAAGACAGTCGGTTGCAGCGTAGCTTGCGCCGCTTGAAGGGCGGTGCTTAACCTCACGCTACTTAAGAGCGTCTGTTTGTTGCCGAATATAATTAAATTTCAAATGCTTAATTAACTATAAAGTTGAAAGTATTACGAATAGGAAGGACTGCAAAATGTCTGAGCAAATGTTAAAAGACATCGATCCACTAGAAACTAACGAGTGGTTATCAGCTTTAGAATCTGTTGTACGTGAAGAAGGCGTTGAACGTGCCCAATTCTTGCTAGAGCAAGTACTGGATAAAGCACGTCTTGACGGTGTCGATATGGCGACGGGTGTTACTACCAACTATATCAACACTATACCAACGACTGAAGAGCCAGCTTACCCAGGTAACACTACATTAGAGCGTCGTCTTCGTTCAATTATTCGCTGGAATGCGATTATGATTGTCCTTCGTGCTTCTAAGAAAGATTTAGATCTTGGTGGCCACATGGCATCGTTCCAGTCAGCGGCATCATTTTACGAAGTAGGCTTTAACCATTTCTTCCGTGCGCCTAACGCTGTTGACGGTGGTGACTTAGTTTATTATCAAGGTCATATTTCTCCTGGTATCTATTCTCGTGCATTTGTTGAAGGTCGTTTAACTGAAGAGCAGTTAGATAATTTCCGTCAAGAAGTTGATGGCAAGGGCTTACCTTCTTATCCGCATCCTAAATTAATGCCTGATTTCTGGCAGTTCCCGACAGTTTCTATGGGTCTTGGCCCTATGTCTGCGATTTATCAAGCGCGCTTCTTGAAGTACCTTGATGGACGTGGCTTAAAAAATACTGCTGATCAGCGTGTATATGCCTTCTTAGGTGACGGCGAGATGGATGAGCCAGAATCACGCGGTGCAATTTCTTTCGCTTCACGTGAAAAATTAGACAACTTATGTTTCTTAATTAACTGTAACCTACAGCGCCTTGATGGCCCAGTAATGGGTAACGGTAAAATTATTCAAGAACTTGAAGGCCTATTCAGAGGTGCGGGTTGGAATGTTGTTAAGGTGATTTGGGGTAACAACTGGGACTCTTTGATTGCTAAAGACACTACAGGTAAATTACTGCAGCTGATGAATGAAACCGTTGACGGTGATTACCAAACCTTTAAGTCAAAAGACGGTGCCTATGTTCGTGAGCACTTCTTTGGTAAGTACCCTGAAACGGCGGCTTTAGTGTCTGATATGACCGATGCTGAAATTTTTGCCTTACGCCGTGGTGGCCATGAGTCATCTAAGCTATTTGCTGCATTTAAAAATGCTCAAGATACCAAAGGTAAGCCAACGGTTATTTTAGCTAAAACGGTTAAAGGTTATGGCATGGGCGAAGCGGCAGAGGGCAAAAACATTGCTCATGGCGTGAAGAAAATGGACATGACTCATGTACTGCAATTGCGCAATCGTTTAGGTCTTGATGACTTATTAACAGATGAGCAAGTATCAGAATTACCTTATATCAAGTTAGAAGAAGGCTCTGAAGAGTACAAATACTTACATGCGCGTCGTGATGCCTTACATGGTTATACTCCGCAGCGTTTACGTGAATTTACTCAGCCGTTAGATATTCCAGCTGTTGATGATTTTGCACCGTTATTAACGGAACAAAAACGTGAAATTTCAACCACAATGGCATTCGTGCGTACCTTAAATATTTTGTTGAAAAACAAAGGTATTGGTAAAAACATCGTGCCAATTATTGCCGATGAAGCGCGTACATTTGGTATGGAAGGTTTATTCCGTCAGGTCGGTATTTATAACCCATCAGGCCAAGAATACACGCCAGAAGACCGCAGTGTTGTGTCTTACTATAAAGAAGCAACTTCTGGTCAAGTATTACAAGAAGGGATTAACGAGTTAGGTGCTATGTCTTCATGGGTTGCAGCAGCAACTTCATACAGCACTAACGATTTACCCATGATTCCATTCTACATTTACTACTCTATGTTTGGTTTCCAACGTGTTGGCGACATGGCATGGATGGCAGGTGACCAGCAAGCACGTGGTTTCTTATTAGGTGCAACTGCTGGCCGTACTACGCTAAATGGTGAAGGTTTACAGCATGAAGATGGTCACAGCCATGTTCAAGCAAGCACTATTCCTAACTGTATTTCTTATGACCCAACATTTGCTTACGAGCTAGCGGTGATTATTCAAGACGGTATTCGTCGTATGTATGGCGAACAAGAGAACGTGTTCTACTACTTAACCGTAATGAATGAAAACTACGCGATGCCTGCAATGCCAGAAGGTGCTGAAGAAGGTATTCGTAAGGGTATTTACAAACTTGAGTCTCACAAAGGTAGCCATAAAGTTCAGTTAATGAGCTCTGGCACCATTATGAATGAAGTTCGCAAAGCGGCTGAAATTTTAAGTGAAGAGTACGATGTGGCATCTGATGTTTATTCAGTAACGTCATTCAACGAGCTAACCCGTGATGGTCAAGATGTTGAGCGTTTCAATATGCTGCATCCTGAAGCTGAGCAAAAACAAGCTTATATTTCACAAGTTATGGGGTCTGAGCCTGCCATTGCAGCCACTGACTACATGAAGAACTATGCAGAGCAAGTCCGTGCATTCATGCCAAGTGAGTCATACAAAGTATTAGGTACTGATGGCTTTGGTCGCTCAGACAGCCGTGAAAACTTACGTCGTCACTTTGAGGTGAACGCAGGTTACGTGGTTGTTGCTGCACTAAGTGAATTAGCAAAACGTGGTGATATTGATAAAGCTGTAGTGGCAAAAGCGATTGCTAAGTTTGATATCGACACAGAAAAGACAAACCCGCTATACGCGTAAGAGGCAAAATAAATGACAATCGAAATTAATGTACCTGATATTGGTGCGGATGAGGTTGAAGTAACCGAGATTCTAGTTAACGTTGGCGACAAGGTTGAAGAAGAACAGTCTCTTATTTCTGTAGAAGGCGACAAAGCCGCAATGGAGGTTCCGGCCTCTAGTGCGGGTGTGGTTAAAGAAATTAAAGTGGCTGTTGGCGACCAGGTTGCAACGGGCTCATTAATTATGGTGTTTGAGTCTGATGAAGCTGCTCCGGCGGCACCAGCACAAGCTGCTGCGCCAGCACCTGTTGAAGCTGCGGCGCCTGCAAGTGCAGAGCTTAAAGAAGTTAACGTGCCTGATATTGGCGACGATGAAGTCGAAGTAACTGAAATACTAGTTAATATTGGTGACAGCATTGAAGAAGAGCAGTCGCTATTAAGTGTTGAAGGCGATAAAGCGTCAATGGAAGTGCCAGCACCTTTTGCAGGTGTGCTAAAAGAAATTAAAATTGCAGTAGGCGATAAAGTGTCTACAGGCAGCTTAGTGATGGTGTTTGAAGTAGCGGGCTCAGCTCCTGCTCAAGCGCCAGCCGCTGCCCCAGCACCTGCTGCCGCGCCAGTTTCAACTGCGCCTTCAGTACAAGATGTTAATGTGCCTGATATTGGTGGTGATGAAGTTGAAGTCACTGAAATTATGGTTAAAGTTGGCGACACTGTTGAAGAAGAGCAATCACTTATTAGCGTTGAAGGCGATAAAGCCTCAATGGAAGTACCTGCACCATTTGCCGGTAAAGTGATTGAAATTAAAGTGGCTCAAGGCGATAAAGTGTCAACTGGCTCGTTAATTATGAGCTTTGAAGTGGCTGGCAGTGCACCAGTTGCGGCACCGGTTCAAGCGGCTCCTGCGGCCCCAGCTCCGGCTAAAGCTGCGCCAGCACCAGCAGCATCGAGTGCTCCGGCTAAACAAGAGTTTGTTGAAAACAGTGCTTATGCTCATGCTTCTCCAATGATCCGTCGTATGGCGCGTGAACTTGGGGTTAACCTAGCGAATGTTAAAGGCACGGGCCATAAAAACCGTGTTGTTAAAGAAGACGTTCAAAACTACGTTAAAGCGGCTGTTAAACAAGTTGAGTCAGGCAAAGTGGCGTCTGCTGCTGGCGGTGGTGAGCTTAACTTATTGGCATGGCCAAAAGTTGATTTCAGTAAGTTTGGCGAAACTGAAGTTAAGCCATTATCACGTATTCAGAAAATTTCTGGTGCCAACCTACATCGTAACTGGGTGAAAATTCCGCATGTTACTCAGTGGGATGATGCAGATATTACCGAGTTAGAAGCGTTCCGTAAGGCACAAAATGCCGCTGAAGCGAAAAAAGACTCAGGTATGAAGATCACGCCTTTAGTGTTCATCATGAAAGCCGTTGCTAAAGCACTAGAAGTATACCCAACGTTTAACTCTTCATTGTCAGAAGACGGCGAAAGCTTAATTTTGAAGAAGTACGTTAATATTGGTATTGCAGTTGATACGCCAAATGGTCTTGTTGTGCCAGTATTTAAAGACGTTAACAAGAAAGGCATTCATGAGCTGTCTAGCGAACTGAAAGTGGTTTCTAAGAAAGCCCGTGAAGGTAAGTTAACCGCATCTGACATGCAAGGTGGTTGTTTCACGATTTCAAGCTTAGGCGGCATCGGCGGTACAGCCTTCACCCCAATTGTGAATGCGCCAGAAGTGGCTATTTTAGGTGTGTCTAAGTCTGACTTTAAGCCGGTTTGGAATGGTAAAGAGTTTGCACCACGCTTAATGCTACCGTTATCACTTTCTTATGATCATCGTGTTATTGACGGTGCTGATGGTGCGCGCTTCATCACGTACTTGAATAGCTGTTTATCAGATATCCGCACTTTAGTGCTTTAATGGAAATGGGCGGCTTAGTTTAAGCGGCCCATTTTTTTAGAAACAACAATCATCAACAGTATTTATCGAATGTTTGATTGTGATCAACATCAAACAAAGGGTAAAATGCGGACAGCTAACCCGATCTGGCCACATAGATTGTTGAGTCGGTTTTTGCCACCAACACTTGCAAAAGAATAGAGGAAAACATGAGTAACGAAATTAAAACTCAGGTAGTAGTATTAGGAGCAGGCCCTGCAGGTTATTCAGCCGCGTTTCGCGCAGCTGACTTAGGTTTAGATACCATCATTGTTGAGCGTTTCAGCACACTTGGTGGTGTTTGTTTGAATGTGGGTTGTATCCCATCTAAAGCATTATTACATGTTGCTAAAGTTATTGAAGAAGCAAAAACCGTTGCTGATCATGGTGTTGTTTTTGGTGAGCCAAAAATTGACTTAGACAAGCTACGTGGCTTTAAAGAAAAAGTGATTGGTCAGTTAACTGGCGGTTTAGGCGGAATGTCTAAAATGCGTAAAGTTAATGTGGTAAATGGCTTTGGTAAGTTTACCGGTTCTAATACTCTTGAAGTGACCGCTGAAGACGGCACTGTAAAGGTTGTTCAGTTTGAAAACGCCATTATTGCTGCGGGTTCTCGCCCAATTCAATTACCGTTTATTCCTCATGAAGATCCACGTATTTGGGACTCAACTGACGCACTAGAACTGAAAGAAGTTCCTGGTAAGTTATTAGTGATGGGCGGCGGTATTATTGGTTTAGAAATGGGTACAGTTTACTCATCTTTAGGCAGTGAGATTGACGTGGTTGAAATGTTCGACCAAGTGATCCCTGCAGCCGATAAAGATATCGTTCGTGTATACACTAAACAAGTTAAGAAGAAGTTTAACTTAATTCTTGAAACTAAAGTGACTGCGGTTGAAGCCAAAGAAGACGGTATTTACGTTTCAATGGAAGGTAAAAAAGCCCCTGCTGAGCCAGTACGTTACGATGCCGTGTTAGTGGCAATTGGTCGTACACCGAATGGTAAGTCTTTAGATGCAGACAAAGCGGGTATTAATGTTGATGAGCGTGGCTTTATTAATGTTGATAAGCAAATGCGTACTAACGTGCCACATATTTTTGCAATTGGTGACATTGTTGGTCAGCCAATGCTTGCACATAAAGGTGTGCATGAAGGTCATGTTGCTGCAGAAGTTATCTCTGGCATGAAGCACTACTTCGACCCTAAAGTGATTCCTTCAATTGCTTATACAGACCCAGAAGTCGCTTGGGTTGGTTTAACTGAAAAAGAAGCTAAAGAGCAAGGTGTTGCATACGAAACCGCTACATTCCCATGGGCTGCAAGTGGCCGTGCGATTGCTTCAGATTGTAGTGAAGGTATGACCAAGTTAATTTTCGACAAAGAGACTCACCGTGTTATTGGTGGTGCAATTGTGGGGGTTAATGGTGGTGAATTACTGGGTGAAATTGGCTTAGCTATTGAAATGGGTTGTGATGCTGAAGATTTAGCATTAACCATTCATGCTCACCCAACCTTACATGAATCTGTTGGTTTAGCTGCAGAAATTTATGAAGGCTCAATTACTGATTTACCTAACCCGAAAGCGGTTAAAAAGAAGTAATTAACAGCTGTAACACTTTGTTAAAAAGCACCTAAACAGGTGCTTTTTTTTGGTCTACACTTATTTAAAGGTGATATATTCAATTGTAAATTGGCGATAATTTATCTTATGGCAAAGCATTATGCTTCAGGTTAGCAAAGGTGATCTTTGATAGGGTTTGCTTTTACTTTTTTACAGATAACGCAAATGGTTAAATGTGATGAGAGGAATTTAGGGGTGGAGTATTAATAACGTGTATCGCAACATTCTTGTTGTTTTGATGACTATTACTTTTCTATTTCCTGTTTCTTCGGTCAACGCCGCCGATTTTATTCAACGTGTTTTCGATGCCAGTGATGGCCTAGCCAATACCCCCATTAATGATATTTATTTTGACCACTATGGCTATACATGGCTGGCAACGGAGCATGGCCTATACCGCATTACTAATAATTCATTACGTCGCATAGACAAAGTCGGCTCTGAGTCAGTATTAACTGAACGACGGTTACGTTTACTCCATTCGGTCGACAAAGACCATATCTTGATGACCTCTGATACGCGATTGTTTTTGTACAATATTCGCGAACATACCTTTACTGAAATATTTGACTCTACCACCGCTGAAGTTGACCCCGCTACCATGGTACAAGAAGGGCTGGGAATCGCTGCAATTGAGCATTTTGATCAACAACACTTAACGTTATTAGGCCATCAAGGTAAGCGTTATCTATTCAATATCAATGATAAGTCATTAACAGTGCATCCTGAGGGCGAATTAAATGACCAGCTTAGCTGGGTTTCGCAATTACATGTAGCTGATGGTGGTTTTTTATATGCTTCATCTGAAACATTACAATGGCATCAGCCCACGGGTGAGGTAGTTGATTTTGAGTGGCATATTACCGGTATTGTCATTAAAGGCTTAATGCAAGATTCTACAGGGCGTATTTGGCTTTATACCACTAAAGGTTTGTTTCATGTTGACCTCGATAGTCGGCAAGTCAATCCAGTACCAACATTACCCTATTATATTGAAGATTTAGCAGAAGATAAAAATGGTAACTTGTGGGCGGGAAGCCGCTCGGGGTTGTTCTTATGGAACCCTAATTCGGATCAATTAATCAATTATCAACACGATTTAAAACTTTACGCCAACATTGATTATATTCACGCACTTTCTATTGATAACAATGGCTTAATTTGGATAGGCGGTTCTGGCGATGGCTTAGCCGTAGCAGCCACACCACCAGAGTTTCTGCTTGATACGGTTTCGCAATTACCGCCTTATTCGTTAGCGAATGAGATGATATGGGCCATTTTTGAGCGTGATGAAAAGCTATGGGTTGGTACTGACGCGGGGGTTGCTTTAGTTGATCCCATTAACAAAACCTCGGTGCAATTGCTGCCTGACGATTTAGAGTTAAGCGATAGTGTTTATCAAATAGCGGCTTTAGATGATGACCATATATCACTACTTACCACAAATGGCCTGTTTTATATTAATACTGTTACCCTAGAAACTGGACGGTTTCATGAATGGAGTGGCGGACAAAATTCTCTTGAAAAAAAATCCATTTTACAAAGTTACCATGACCCTGCCATTGAGGGCCGTATTTGGTTTTTAACTTCAGAAGGGATTTATTTCTGGCAACAGGGCGCTGATGATCTTGAACAGCTTTCTTTTGGTGAGGGCAATGAGTCGATAACGGACTCACGGTTTACGATTATTATTCGAGACGATAAAAGTCGTTTATGGGTCAGTAGCCAAAAAACCTTTGGTTATTTCGATGATAATCAGCAGTATATTTCAAAAAGTCAGATTTTTGATAACCTCAGTGCAATCCCTAAACTCCACAATATAACGCAGGTGTCTGAAGATAAGTTTTGGATTGGCACTTCTCAGCACGGCATTTTAGAGTTTAACTCTGCAACCGATAACGTGTTGGATTTAGACGCTGAATGGCAAATTGATTGTAGCTCCGCATTATTTTTTCAAACCTTACCTGATGCGTATTTAATTGGCTGTTCAAACTCAATTATTTGGGTTGATAAGCAAACTCTTTCACGGAAAACATTTACTCAGCATGATGGCTTTATTTCCGGTGAATTTAATGAAGCGGCTGTTTTTTACCAGCCCGACAAGGGGGTATATATTGGCACCCCTGATGGCGTGATGTTAATTGACCCGAAAAGGTTGGTTAATAGGGTGAGCAATGATCAGGCTTTTCTTGAGTCAGTGTCGATTTATTATGATGATCAAACAGACCTATATCTCATTCCCGAACAATTTAAAACCATATCACCTGGAGCCAATTTAATTAGTTTTCAAATCTCTAATTTGAACTACATTGACAATAATCCAATGAGTTTGAAATATCGCTTTCAAAAAGCAGGTGATAATCCCTCTCCTTATGTTGTGTTAGAAGGTCAATCGCAAATTAATGTTGCCGGATTACGTGCAGGAGATTACACCTTAGAAATACTGTCTAAAAATAGAAGTATGTGGTCTTCAACGCCGTTTACCTACCATTTCTCTGTTGATGAATATTGGTGGCAGTCTCAGTTATTTCGGGGCATCGCTATTTTTATCGCATTGTTTATTGCCATCAGTATTTCGTTAATTCGACAGCAGCAGGTTAATCGTTTTAAAAAGGTTAATCAGGCATTAATCGATAGTGATGACAGATTGTCGCAAGCTTTGAAAGGTAGCGACTCTGATTTATGGGAGTGGCACAATAAAACCCAATTGTTGAGATTAAATAATCGTGGTGGAGTATTAGGGTCTGAAAGCTTAATTATTAGCAAGTTAAGTGAATTGCCGATACATGAAGAAGACAAGGATCGAGTAACAAAAGCGTGGCTAGATTTATTAAAAGCTAAGTCGTCAATGATTGATGTTGAATATCGTTATTTACATGAGTCGGGTAAATGGCGTTGGCTAAGAGTGCGTGGACGTGCAGTTGCTTGGCAATCCAGTTCTGGGCATTTAGAGTCTGCTGCGGGGATTTATTCAGACATCACTGCACATAGAGAGCTAGAAAATGAAGTGCATTTATTTGCAGAAGCCTTTAAAAATACTTCAGAAGGCATGTTGATTCTTGATGTGGATAAAAAAATTATTCTAACCAATAATGCCGCCAATAGTATTTTAGGCTTTACAGATGAAGAGTTAAAAGGTCAGTCTTTTTCTAAGCTGCTGATTTCCAGCAATGTACCACTCAATATTGATAAATTGTTCACCAAAGCCAGCTTTTGGAGTGGCGAACGTGCCTTGTTAAAAGTGGATGATTTACCGTGCCCTGTGTGGCTAAATATCTCAAAAATGAATGCAGCAGAGAGCAGTGTTCAACATTATGTGGTGGTGTTTTCTGATATTACTGAGCGTAAACAAAACGAAAAGAAATTACAGCGATTAGCCAACACTGACGCATTAACCGGGGTGGCAAACCGCTCCCAATTGTTAGTGACGCTGAATAAAGTGATTACTGAAGCCAGTGCTAAGCACGAAAAGTTAGCGTTACTGTTTTTAGATTTAGACCGATTCAAATCAGTCAATGACTCATACGGGCATAGCATGGGAGATGCCTTGCTGGTGGAGGCCACTAATCGCTTACAGTCATGTTTAGAGTCTGAGCATGTTTTATGCCGGTTTGGTGGCGATGAGTTTGTTATTTTGCTTAGACATGTTGAAGGTATTGAATACATTAACCATGTCGCCAATAGTTTATTAAAACAAATCGAAAAGCCGTTCAAACTCTATGGGCGTGAATTTTTTATCTCAACCAGTATTGGTATCAGTTGTTGGCCAGAAGATTGTGATGACCCTGAAACGCTGATTAAAAATGCTGATCTTGCAATGTATCATGCGAAAGATGAAGGGCGAGGAAATTTTCAGTATTACTCTGCCGAAAGAAATGCGCAGGCGCTGTATCATTTAAGATTGGAATCAGACTTACGTAAAGCGATTGAAAATAATGGTTTTACATTGCATTACCAACCTCAAGTGGATGTGCTCAACCATGAAAAGTTTGTTGGAATGGAAGCGCTACTACGGTGGAACCATCCTCAAGATGGCTATATTCGTCCTGATATTTTTGTTGAAGTGGCTGAGTCTTGTGGGTTGATCATTGATATCGATAGGTGGGTCTTAAAACAAGCGTGTGTTGACGGTGCTAGATGGCATAGATTATATGGTGATGATTTTAAGTTATCGGTTAATGTGTCAGCGGTACAGTTTAGTCAAACAGACTTTATTGAGTTCGTGCAACAAACTATTGAGGATGCTCAGCTTCCTGCGAAAAATTTGTGTTTAGAAATCACCGAAGGCGTATTGATGTCTGAATTGCACGTTGCTACCCAATATTTATCAAAGCTAAAACAATTAGGTATTCAAGTTGCTATTGATGATTTTGGTACAGGCTATTCTTCATTAGCTTATCTGCGTAGCTTTGAGGTGAATAGTTTGAAAATTGATCGCTCATTTCTGATTGATATTGCAGATAATCAAGCGGATCAGGCAATTGTGTCGAGTATTATTGAGCTAGCTAGAAATTTAAAGCTTCAAGTGGTTGCAGAAGGTATTGAGACTGAAAAGCAACTCGAGCAAGTATTTAGCCGTGGATGCTATATCATTCAAGGCTATTATTTTGCTAAACCCATGCCCAGAGATGAGTTAGACCGATTCTTAGGGATCCCCGCCGAAAAAAAGCTTATCTGATCTAAAAATGCACTAGGGTGCGTTAACAATACTTTGCTAGAATGTGACTGTTTTTAATTGCTTTTGGGAAAACTATGCAAGCTTGTCTGCACTTTTTTGGGTGGTCTTTTCGCACTCCGTTATCGATTGTTTTAGGGCTTATTCTTGTTAGTAATAATCTTTATGCCGCTGAAGCAACAGTAAGTGAAGATAATGAGCGTCCAAGAATTGGCTTAGTATTAAGTGGCGGCGGCGCTAAAGGTGCGGCTCATATTGGCGTTCTTCAAGTGCTTGAAGCGAATCATATTCCGGTAGATTATGTTGCTGGTACAAGTATTGGGGCATACGTTGGCGGTATGTATGCACTAGGTTTTAGTGCCGATGAAATAGAAAAAATCATGTTAGAGGGTGAATGGGATGCAGGCTATTCAGACACGATCCCTCGTGAAGATTTATCATACCGTGATAAGCAATTAAGAGATAAATATAATATTCCCATCAATATAGGTTTTAATAAGGGCACGATTACCTCTCCTTCAGGCTTACTTCAAGGCCAAACTATGTCGCAATTGTTACGGCGCTCAACCGACTTGGTCGAGCAGTTTGGTGACTTTGATGATCTTGCTATTCCTTATCGTGCTGTTGCCACTAATTTGGTCACTAGTGAAGCGGTTGTATTGACGAAAGGCAGTGTAGTAAAAGCAATGCAAGCTTCTGCTACGGTTCCTGGCGCGTTACAACCTGCTGAAATTGACGGTTTGTTATTAGTGGACGGGGGGATTGCTAATAATATGCCTGTGGACGTGGTG
Source organism: Shewanella gaetbuli (assembly GCF_023284065.1). GTDB lineage: Bacteria > Pseudomonadota > Gammaproteobacteria > Enterobacterales > Shewanellaceae > Shewanella > Shewanella gaetbuli. The sequence continues at coordinate 23,777 of NZ_JAKIKP010000003.1, forward strand.
AAAGACATGGGAGCCGATATTATTATTGCAGTTGATATTGGTTCACCGTTAGCCAGTAAAAGTCAGTTAGATAATACCATTGCTGTATTAGAGCAGTTATCGACGATCTTGACTAAAGCCAGTACTGAAAAGCAAAAAAAGTTACTTGATAAAAAAGATATTCTTATCCGACCTTGGATTGATAATTTAAGTACCACTGATTTTTCAATCATGCCGCAAGCGTTAGTGATAGGCGAGCAAGCGGCGCAACTTAAATATGAACAGCTGTCTAAACTGTCTATTCCTGAAGAGCAATACCAAAAGTATCAGCACGCTAAACGCCAAAAGCGTTTGGCGTGGGTTGACCCAATTAAACAGCCTATCTACAGAATTGTGCTTAATAACGAGTCTAAAGTCAGTGATAAATTAATTTTAGATCGTTTAGGCATTAAAGAAGGCGACGTAGTTACTAAAGAGTCACTTGAAAAAGCGGTTAAGCGCATTTATTCACTCAATAAATTTGAACGGGTAGATGTCGACTTTACCGATTCTGTTGAGGGACGCACCTTGACGGTGACTTCTTTAGACAAGTCATGGGGACCTAACTATTTTAATGCCGGATTTAATTGGGAAGATGACTTTACCTTAGATTCTGCGGTGACGATAAGTCTTGCTTATGCTATGACCGATTTAACTGAGAATGGTGGCGAATGGCGCAACGAGCTAGATTTAGGCTCGCAAAAAACCTTTGCTTCTGAGTTTTATCAGCCATTAGATAGAGACCAAGATACCTATCTGCGTGTTCGTTATCAGTATGATATGAATAGCTGGGATTTATATGATCAAAATGAACGTTTGTATGAACTCAATAACTCTGTTCATTCTTTGTTAATGGGGGTTGGGTACAACTTTTCTGATGCGGGTATTTTGGGGCTTGGATTCATTGGTGAGAGAGGACATGTTGATAATAGTCAGCTGCTTGGTGATGGATTCGACTACCAAACTTATGGTGGATATTTCAGGGTAGGTTACGACACATTAAATAGTATTAGCTTCCCAACTGAAGGCAACCGCTTCACGCTTACTGCTTATTATCGAGATGAGAAATATCAAACCAAAGGTATTGATGATGCGAGCGATAACACATTTCAAATTGAGGCTGACTGGAAAGGTGCGTTAAAGTTAGGTAACCATGCCATTGTTGGTAAAGCCGCTGTTTCTACGGTTGATAGTGATGGCAACTTCTCAGTTCATATAAGTAATCTTGGTGGCTTCTTGAATTTGTCAGGCTTCCATAAAGGGGCATTAGCTGGTGCACATAAGGTTTTTGGCGCAATCATTTATCAATATGATTTAGGCCGAGATATGCTTATTACTGATATTCCTTTGTATGTCGGAACCAGTTTAGAGGCTGGTAATGTGTGGTATTTAAAAGAAGATGTTGATTTGGACGATTTAATTTATTCAAGCAGCTTATATTTAGGTACAGACACTTCATGGGGCCCTGCAGCGTTAGGTTTTGGCTTTAGTGACACGGGTGATAAGTCGGTTTATTTGTTTGTTGGTAAAAACTTCTAAGCCTTTATACGTTGTTATCACTATTAAAAATGGCCACAAATTGTGGCCATTTTATTAGGTGCCTTAGTCATATTGACAAATCAGTTCTGGTAGTTGACTCATATTATTAAGCTGGTGGTGTGCGACGACCCACTTTGTTTGCGTTGCAAATTGAGCGGCAGGAATCGCCACTGTTTGCATTGATGCCGCTCTGGCAGCTATTAATCCATTAAATGAGTCTTCAATGGCAAGGCAATTTTCAGGGGCAATGTGTAATGCTTGAGCGCAATTTAAATACACTTCTGGATGCGGCTTGCCACGGGTAAGTAACTCTGCCGAAGTAATCGCATTAAAATAATCTTTAATTTGTAACTTTTTCAACACGGCATCAATAATTAACTGTGGTGATGACGTGGCTAAACCGATTTTAAAACCATGTTGTTTGCACCATTCAAGAGTATTAATTACGCCATCCATTGCTTGTCCATGATGCTGAATTAGGCTGACAACTTCTTCCACAATCGCGTTAGCCGTCACCGCATTTTGGTAATTTGGCCAAGGTCGTCTTTGATACCAATACTCGACCACTTGATCAATTCTTAACCCCGTTGTCGATTCAACTTCTGCTAACGTCAGCCCGAGCCCTAGACTATTAAATACTTTGATTTCAGCTTGTTGCCAAGCAGGTTCTGAATCAATGAGTACCCCGTCCATATCAAAAATGACGGCGTGAATATCAACGTGTGCCATTAAAAATCTCTATAAAAGAACCAAGAATTCTAAGAATAACGGTTAAATAGATAGGGTTCATTAAAAAACCACAATGATGAAAAAAAATATTTATACCAATGCAAGATTGTTTGCAGATAATTTAAATTGGCCGTGCTAGCTTAAGGTGTTGAAAGTTAATTGTTTTTATCTTGTTTCAAACTATTGTCTAATTTAATTTGTTTGAATCTAGTTGTACATTGTTCGCCCGTGAATAAAATTCGCTAAATTTCGGCGTGGTAATAGTGTGAGCTGATTCATACTTTTTTAAAGCTGTAGTATACTGGGGGTCGGATTTCAAGCCCGAACCTGTGGAATTATCAGCGTGACCGTAACTGGCGTTGAGTTTCGCCGTAAGGCGCCAAACAAAGAGGAATGTTGCCGTGCTAGAAGCATATCGTAAACACGTCGCAGAACGTGCTGCAGAGGGTGTTGTCCCTAAGCCATTAGATGCACAACAAGTGGCTGAGTTAGTGAAATTAGTTGAGACCCCGCCTGCTGGAGAAGAGGCTGTTGTACTTGACCTATTAGAAAACCGTATTCCCCCAGGTGTTGATGAAGCTGCTTATGTAAAAGCGGCTTTTTTAGATGCAGTGGCTAAAGGCACTGTAACATCACCTATCTTATCCGCTGAACGTGCCGTTGAACTATTAGGCACTATGCAAGGTGGTTACAACATTGAGCCATTAATTGCTCAATTAGAAACCCCAGCATTAGCTCCACTAGCGGTTAAAGCATTATCAAACACCTTATTAATGTTTGATGCATACCACGATGTGGTAGAAAAAATGCAAGCTGGCAATGAGTTTGCGAAGCAAATTGTTGAGTCATGGGCTAATGCAGACTGGTTCTTAAACCGTCCTAAATTAGCTGACAAAGTGACCCTAACGGTATTTAAAGTTTCTGGTGAAACCAATACCGATGATTTATCTCCAGCACCAGATGCTTGGTCACGTCCAGATATCCCGCTTCATGCTTTAGCTATGCTAAAAAATGCTCGTGACGGTATTGTGCCTGATGAGCCAGGTGTTGTTGGTCCAATTAAAGAAATTGCCTCACTAAAAGAGAAAGGTCACCCATTAGTGTATGTTGGTGACGTTGTGGGTACGGGTTCTTCTCGTAAATCAGCAACTAACTCTGTGCTTTGGTTTATGGGCGATGATATCCCTAATGTGCCTAATAAGCGTGCTGGTGGTTTCTGTTTGGGTGGCAAAATTGCACCTATCTTCTTTAACACTATGGAAGATGCCGGTGCGCTACCGATTGAATTAGACGTAAGCAAAATGGAAATGGGTGATGTGATTGACATCTATCCATATGAAGGCGTGGTTAAGCGTCATGGTAGCGACGAAGTTATCTCTACATTTGAGCTGAAAACAGACGTATTACTTGATGAAGTCCGTGCTGGTGGCCGTATTCCATTAATTATTGGTCGTGGTTTAACAGACCGTGCTCGTGAAACCTTAGGCTTACCTGCATCAGATGTATTTGTTCGTCCACAAGACGTTGCAGCATCTGACAAAGGCTTTACTCTAGCGCAAAAAATGGTAGGTAAAGCGTGTGGTGTAACCGGTATTCGCCCAGGCCAATATTGTGAACCTAAAATGACTTCAGTTGGTTCGCAAGATACAACTGGCCCTATGACCCGTGATGAGCTAAAAGATTTAGCTTGTTTAGGTTTCAGCGCTGACTTAACGATGCAGTCTTTCTGTCATACAGCGGCTTATCCTAAGCCAGTAGACGTTAACACTCACCACACATTACCTGATTTCATTATGAATCGTGGTGGTGTTGCATTACGTCCAGGTGACGGTGTTATTCACTCTTGGTTAAATCGTATGTTATTGCCTGATACCGTAGGTACTGGTGGTGACTCTCATACGCGTTTCCCAATTGGTATTTCTTTCCCAGCGGGTTCTGGTCTTGTGGCATTTGCTGCAGCAACAGGTGTTATGCCACTTGATATGCCTGAATCTGTATTAGTGCGCTTTAAAGGTGAAATGCAACCGGGTATCACATTACGTGACCTTGTTCATGCCATTCCATTAAAAGCCATTGAAATGGGTTTATTAACGGTTGAGAAAAAAGGCAAAATCAATGCTTTCTCTGGCCGTGTATTAGAAATTGAAGGTCTTGAGCACTTAAAAGTAGAGCAAGCATTCGAGCTTTCTGATGCATCTGCAGAGCGTAGTGCGGCAGGTTGTACTATTAAGTTAGGCAAAGACCCAATCATTGAATACCTAAACTCTAACATTGTTATGTTGAAGTGGATGATCAGTGAGGGTTACGGTGACCGTCGTACTATTGAACGTCGTATCACAGCAATGCAAGAGTGGATTGCAAACCCAGAGTTAATGGAAGCTGACAGCGATGCAGAATACGCTGAAGTGATTGAAATTGACTTAAACGAAATCAAAGAGCCTATCCTTTGTGCTCCGAATGATCCTGATGATGCTGTATTATTATCAAGTGTTGCACAAACTAAAATCGACGAAGTATTCGTGGGTTCTTGTATGACTAACATTGGTCACTTCCGTGCGACCGGTAAGATGTTAGATAAGTTTGCTAAAACACTTCCTACTCGTTTATGGATTGCGCCTCCAACTAAGATGGACCGTGATCAATTAACTGAAGAAGGTTATTACTCTATCTTCGGTCGTGTAGGTGCACGTATTGAGATCCCAGGCTGTTCATTATGTATGGGTAACCAAGCACGCGTTGCTGAAGGTGCAACCGTTGTTTCAACTTCAACACGTAACTTCCCTAACCGTTTAGGTACTGGCGCAAACGTTTACTTAGCATCAGCTGAGTTAGCAGCCGTAGCCGCATTGTTAGGTCGTTTACCTTCTCCAGAAGAGTATCAAGAATACGCTAAAGAGTTAGATGCAACCGCAGCTGACACTTATCGTTACTTGAATTTTGATCAAATTGACTCTTACACTAAAAAAGCTGATAGCGTGATTTTCCAAGCCGCTGTTTAATCTTGTTTTAGTAAGACGTTAATCAAAAAATGCCAGCAGCAATGCTGGTATTTTTTTGGCTGAAATTTATCGTTATGCTTAAAAATATAGCAACACAATGTCAAACTTAAGTTGGAATTGAGAGGTATTGATATGGGGTTATGGTGTTTTTTTAGCTATACCTTAAACATCCATTTCTTTAGGGCACATAATATGAAAGCGAACAGTTTATGGTTGATGTTAGTGGCGTGTGGTTTGGTATTTGCTGCAACAAGTCATGCAGGTGTTATTGACCCCGAATGTGATGCTAAAAAAGCGGCCAAAAGTGCAGTTGCTAAAGCGACGGTAGGTGTGGGTGGCCGATGTAATGCCTCAGAAGCGGTAAAAGATACCGCAGAAAAAGTGGTTGAGGATAAACTTCCTCAAGACGGCGCAGCAGGGCAGCTTGTTGATAAAGCAACAGGAAAAGATGAGACCATTAAAGATAAAGCTGTAGATGCTGTGGTGCCTGATAAATTGCAGAAAAATAACCAAGACAAACACAAGGTTAAAAAAGATAAACAGCGCTAGAACAGCTCGCTTTATTGATGAAAATTTTAACTATTTTAATTTATATTTCCCGACAAAAATGCTCGGGAAATATATTCATTATTTAAATTTAAGCAAAACTTGGCTTATTAAGAGTACTGAACAGCCATTGAAATTAACGGTTCACGCGAGCCTTTTTCTGCACGTAAGCGGGCTAGGTAACGCTCCCATATTTCCACTTGATGAGTACACATATCGTATAAAATTTTCCATGAAAACAGACCTGTGTCATGGCCGTCATCGAAGATAATTTTAACCCCATAATTACCTATAGGTTCTAACGCGGTAATGTTCACGTCTTTTTTATGAGTGACTAAAATTGGGTTGCCATGTTGCTGTACTTCAGCAGAAGGTGAGTGAACTCGAAGCATTTCGCAGCTAAGGTTAAATACTTCGCCATTTTCAAAGGTGATTTCAAGCAACTTTGATTTGCGCTTAAGTTTTAAGTTACTGACATCCGGCGTGGTATCTGACATAAAAACCTCAAGTTGATGAGAAATAAAAAAGGAGTAAACCAAATCAATAATAGACGATTTTGGATTTACTCCTATTTTTTTAACGATAAAGTTTGATGCAAATTACAGAATAAAGCGGCTCAAATCTTCATCTTGTACAAAGGTGTCTAAATGCGCATTGACATAGTCGGCATCAATCACAAATGTTGTGCCTGATTTTTCAGACGCATCATATGAAATTTCTTCCATCAGTTTTTCCATTACCGTATGTAGACGACGTGCGCCAATATTTTCGGTGCGCTCGTTAACTTGCCATGCAGCCTCTGCAATTCGCTCAATTCCAGATTCAGCAAATTCAATCGTTACGCCCTCAGTGCCCATTAAGGCAACATATTGCTCGGTAAGCGAAGCGTGAGGCTCGGTCAGAATACGCTTAAAGTCGTTCGCTGATAAAGCGTCTAGTTCAACACGAATGGGCAGTCGGCCTTGCAGTTCAGGAATTAAATCCGAAGGCTTAGACATTTGGAAAGCACCAGATGCAATAAATAAAATATGATCAGTTTTTACCATGCCGTGCTTAGTGTTAACAGTACAACCTTCAACTAATGGCAGTAGGTCACGTTGAACACCTTCACGTGATACGTCTGGGCCAGATGACTCGCCACGCTTACAAATTTTGTCGATTTCATCTAAAAACACAATGCCATTTTGTTCCACTAACTCAATAGCTTGTTCTTTTAAATCTTCTTGGTTAACCAGTTTAGCGGCTTCATCTTCAATCAGCTGTTTGTACGCATCTTTGATTTTCATCTTTTTGCGTTTAGAGGTGTTTTGTCCTAGGTTTTGGAATAAACCTTGTAACTGGTTGGTCATTTCTTCCATGCCAGGTGGCGACATGATTTCAACACCAATTTGCGGTGCAGCAATATCAATTTCAATTTCTTTGTCGTCTAATTGGCCTTCACGTAATTTTTTACGGAAAATTTGACGAGTATTTGAATCATCTTTATTTTCAGTGTCCCAGTCATCTTTAGGCTTAGGTAGCAGCGCATCTAAAATACGTTCTTCGGCTAACTCTTCAGCACGAAAACGGCATTTTTTCATTTGCTGTTCGCGGGTTAGCTTAACGGCTGAATCGGTAAGATCACGGATAATTTGCTCAACTTCTTTACCCACGTAACCCACTTCAGTGAACTTGGTCGCTTCAACTTTAATGAAAGGGGCGTTGGCAAGTTTCGCTAATCGACGGGCGATTTCAGTTTTACCGACCCCAGTAGGTCCAATCATTAAGATATTCTTTGGGGTCACTTCTTGGCGTAATGAAGCCTCTAACTGCATTCTGCGCCAGCGATTACGAAGAGCTACTGCCACAGAGCGTTTGGCATTTTTTTGGCCAATAATGTGCGAGTCTAGCTCGTGGACAATCTCGCGAGGGGTCATTTCAGACATAATTATTCCTTACGCTTGAATTAGTAATTCAGCTCTTCAATAGTTTTAAATTGGTTGGTGAATACACAAATGTCACCGGCAATGGTCAATGATTTTTCGGCAATTTCACGTGCTGACAACTCGGTGTTCTGTAACAAGGCGAGTGCTGATGCGTGGGCATAATTACCGCCAGAACCAATGGCAATTAAGTCATGCTCTGGCTGCACTACGTCACCATTACCGGTAATGATTAACGACTCTTTGGTGTCGGCAACAATCAGCATGGCTTCGAGCTTGCGCAACATTTTGTCGGTACGCCAGTCTTTGGCTAATTCAACTGCTGACTTTAATAGGTGGCCTTGATACATCTCAAGTTTGGCTTCAAAGCGTTCAAATAAGGTAAAAGCATCTGCGGTGCCGCCAGCAAATCCTGCTAATACTTTTTCGTGATATAGGCGGCGCACTTTGCGTGCATTGCCTTTCATTACGGTGTTACCCAAAGATACTTGGCCGTCACCTACGATGACAACTTGGTTATTACGGCGGACAGATACAATTGTAGTCACGGTAAATCCTCTTCACTTAATTCAGCGGTGTGTTGCTGACTGATAAAGGGGATATGGGGGTGTGTTGCAGGCTTTTCAAGCCAAAAAGATGAACAATCATTTATGAAAAAGCCCGATGAATCGGGCTTTATTTTTTTAGCTAAAAGGGCTTAGTTCCACAGCCAAATTTTACAGGTGTTGATACCGCCATTTTGCATTTTATGACGATTTCGTTCTCCTTCACGCTTACTCTCAAACGGCCCTAATACCACCCGATACCATACTCCGTTGCTACCTTCAGAACGCTTGACCATGGCTTCCATACCCATGAAGGCGATACGTGCTTTCATTTCGTTGGCTTGGCTTTCTTTTCTGAATGAGCCACATTGCATTTGGTATAAGCCGCTTGATACCACACCTGAGTTTGGCACATCGACTTCCACCTTTTTATTTTCTAACTCTTCAAGATAAGTCCATTCTTCCTGAGGTTTAGGGGGTAACGCATTAGGGTCTTTCTTGGGCGCTGGGGTCACCTTCGTTTCAGGTTGAGCCGTTGTCGTTTTGGGTTTTACGCTAGACTCACCATTCCCTGAGCTGCCATTAATCGCCCAAAGAAAATAACCAAACCCTGTGACTAACCCTATGACCAATAACCACGGAATAATGGGAAATCGATTGGTAGGTTTTTTCTTCGACGCGCGAGAGCTTCGGCTCCCTTTGCCTGACGATTTAGGTTTACGGTTAGCGTAATCTCGGCTCATATTTACATGCGCTCTAAGGTTTCAATGCCTAACAATGATAAGCCCGTTTTTAGGGTGTTAGCTGTAAGTTGCGCTAACAATAAACGGCTTTGTTTTTCGGCTTCTGTTTCTGCGGCCAGTACAGGGCAGGCTTCGTAGAAGCTTGAAAACTCGCTGGCAAGCTCATAAAGGTAGCCACATAACACATGGGGCTGGCCTTTAGCCGTCATTCGAGTTAGCACTTCATTGAACTGAGCAAGCTTAGTGCCTAAGTCTTTCTCTTTTGGATGCTCTAGGGTTATTTTAGCTTGGCTTAAATCAATGTCTTCAGCACGTTTGAAAATGCCTGCGACACGGGTGTAAGCATATAATAAGTATGGTGCGGTATTGCCTTCGAAACTTAACATCTGTTCAAAACTGAAGATATAATCGCTGGTACGGTTTTTAGACAAGTCAGCATATTTTACGGCGCTAATACCTACAACACGCGCAATTTCAGTTAAGGTTGCTTCGTCCATATCTGGGTTTTTGCTGCGGACTAACTCAAGCGCTCTTACATTCGCTTCTTCAAGTAAATCAACCAGTTTTACTACGCCACCGCTGCGGGTTTTAAATGGGCGACCATCTTCACCGTTCATGGTGCCAAAGCCTAAGTGTTCTAGGGTCATGTCTGGGCGAACAAAGTTAGCTAGGCGTGCAAGGCTAAATACTTGTTGAAAGTGAAGCGCTTGACGTAAATCAACAAAATATAAAGCACGATCTGCTTTTAACACATTTGAGCGATAGCGCATTGCGGCTAAGTCGGTGGTGGCATATAAGTAACCGCCATCGGCTTTTTGAATAATGACCGGTAAAGGCTCGCCATCTTTGGTTTTAAACTCATCTTGGAAAACCACTTTAGCGCCGTTACTTTCGGTTAATAAGCCTTTAGTGTCTAGGTCGGCGACCACTTGATCTAAATCGTCGTTGTAAGCACTTTCACCGTAAACGTCGTCACGGGTTAAGCTAACGCCTAAACGTTGGTATACATCTAAACAGTGGCTTAAAGAAATATCATTAAATTCACGCCATAACTTGTTGCAGTATTCATCACCAGACTGTAGAGAAACCACTAATTGGCGTGCGCGGGTAGCAAAGTCACTTGATTCGTCAAAACGTACTTTAGCCGCGCGGTAGAAAGTTTCTAAATCTGATAACTCTAATTCAGCTTGCTCACCGTTAGCGGCACGTAATTCTTCCATGTAAGCCAGTAGCATACCAAACTGAGTACCCCAGTCGCCTACGTGGTTCTGACGAATAACCTTATGGCCTAAAAACTCTAATGCCCGCACCACACTGTCACCAATAATAGTTGAACGCAGATGACCTACGTGCATTTCTTTGGCGAGGTTCGGTGATGAGTAGTCAACTACAATGGTTTGTTGCTTAGGCAAGGTAATCCCTAAGTGCTCATCCTCTAATGCCTGTTGTAATTGATTCGCTAGGGCATTGTCGTCAATGAAAAAATTAATGAACCCAGGGCCAGCAATGTCTACTTTTGCCACATGAGATGAGCTAGGTAAATTATCAATAATGAGTTGGGCAACATCGCGAGGGGGTTTGCCCACGACTTTAGTGAGCATCATTGCAAGGTTGGTCGCTAAGTCGCCATGACTTTTATCTTTAGTGCGATCGACCTGAATACGAGCGTGAAAATCAGCAGGTACAATACCTTGTTGTTTGAACGAGGCGATGGTTTGTTGTAGTAAAGATTCAATATGTGATTTCATGGGCCTTTGCTTGCACTCAATTCGTTAATCAATAACATGACGGAACCGCGTATTTTACCCGCTTATGGGGGTAAATTGCTATTAACTTAAGCGGAATTTTTATAGATTCAGTTTTAAGGTCGAACTGACGCTATTTCAAGGTCGTTTAACTACATCAAATCTTGTGGATCTCTATCTAAACTCCAGCGACATTTTTTTGCTTGCGGTAATTGTTCAATTTGCGGCAGAATTTTTTCAAATTCAAGCTGTAATCGTTGTCGTGTTCTGGCTTGAAACAATAATTGGCGACGATATTTACCTGCTTTTCTGTCTAACGGTGCGGGAATGGGGCCAATAATTTCAAAGTCTTTATCTTGTGGCAGAAGCTGACTAACGTGATGTAAAAAGTCATCGGCATCTAATGCTAAATGCGCTTCTGCACGAATGATCACCATGTGCCAAGCCGGTGGCAGTTGGGCAAGTTGACGTTCTTTGAGTTGCTCTCTGGCAAACTCGCCATAACCTTGGCGGAGTAAACTTCTTAATAATATATTGTCACTTTGATGGGTTTGCAGTAACACTTTTCCGGGTTTGTCAGCTCGGCCAGCACGGCCTGATACTTGGGTATATAACTGACCAAAACGTTCAGGCGCTCTGAAATCGGCACTAAATAATGCGCCGTCAACATCTAACAATCCAACCAAGGTAACATCAGGAAAATGATGTCCTTTTGCTAGCATTTGCGTGCCCACTAGAATCTTGTACTCGCCTTTGTGAATACCATGTAATTGTTGTTCTAATGAGCCTTTTCGTCTGGTGGTATCTCGGTCAATTCTGACTACAGGGTATTGCGGAAAAATACCCGTCAACGCTTGTTCAAGTTGCTCTGTGCCTAAGCCGTGTCCCATTAACATGGTACTGCCACATTGATGGCACTGTTTGGGGATGGCGTATTGATTACCACAATGGTGGCAGCAGATTTCATTCAACCCTTGATGCACGGTAAAAAAGGCATCACAGCGATCGCATTCATGTAAATGACCACATTCGTGACACAGCAAAGCAGGTGCAAAGCCGCGACGATTTATAAACAATAACACTTGATTACCCGCATCTAAGTGCATACGCATTTCGTTAATTAAAGATTGCGACATGCCGTTTTTAAGCGGTTGGTTGGTGATATCAATAATCCCTTGTTTTACTTTTTGTGCGGCACCGGCTCGTTCGCCTAATGAAAGATGATGATATCGACCAGACAGCGCATTTTGTAAGGTTTCTAGTGACGGTGTTGCTGTACCCAGTATCACTGGAATATCTTCGTAATGACCACGCATCACGGCTAAATCGCGAGCATGATAACGTACGCCTTCTTGTTGCTTAAAACTGGCGTCATGTTCTTCATCTAAAATAATGACCCCAGGGAATTTCATAGGGGTAAATAATGCTGAGCGGGTACCAATGATAATGGCTGCTTCACCACTTCTAGCTTGTCGCCATGCTTCAAGGCGTTGGTTGTCGGTTAGTGCTGAGTGCATTACGGCAATATTGACCGCAAAACGCCTTTTAAAACGGTTGATGGTTTGTGGTGTTAGGCCTATTTCTGGTACCAAAATTAACGCTTGTTTACCTTGTTTTAATACGGTTTCTAAGACCGACAAATATACTTCGGTTTTACCAGAGCCGGTAATGCCTTCTAGTAAGCTACAGTTAAATCCTTGTTGTTGATTTAAAATAGATACGGCCACGGCTTGTTGTTTATTTAATTTGTGTGGCTTTTCAGTGATGTCTAATTGCTGTCTCCAGGACAAATCAATGTTGATCACTTGGCTAGATCTTTCTACCCAGCCTTTGTCTTCTAAGGCTTTTAGTGCAGCTTTACTGAATTCAAGGGTGATAAACTCTTCATGACTGATGGGGTTTTCACTGATGGCAAGGTAGAGTCTTTTTTGAGCTGGTGCTCTATTTAATAGGCTAATTTGGGCTTGCTTGCCCTGATTGGTTAACTTATAAAGGGTGATTGCTTGTGGTGCTGTGTCTGCCCCTTTTCTTAGCGCAACTGGCAATGCTTGGCTTAGCATTTGTCCTTGAGATGTAAAATAATAACGTGCAGCCCACAAGGTTAAGTTATACAGTGACTTTGGTAATATTTCTTGAGCATCAAGCACCTGGGTAAGGGGTTTAACTTGATGTTCTGCTAAGTCGCAAGTTTGTGAGATTGCGGTGATTAATCCAATAAGTTGTTGATGGCCAAATGGCACTTTAACGCGTAAGCCTATTTTAACCGCGCTTATAGACTTTTCAGGAACGCGATAACTGAAGTTTCTTCGTAAGGGTACGGGTAGTGCAACTTCAACAAACAATGGCATAAGTTCCTAAAAAATGAGTTATCAATATTGGTAGTATTCTCACTGTTAGCAATATAAAAATCACCACAACTTGAGGTTATTGAATGAGTAAAATGTTGTTATTGGCTAAGAGCATGATATTAATCATGGTGTTATTTAGTGATAGTTTATCTGCAGCTGTCGCCCATGTCAGTATTAATAGTCGTCAGTTTGAAATTAATCAAACACCTAAATTGAAATTAAATTTTGTTGCCCATGAAAAAACATTAACCCACTTTAGGTTTATGATTGCTGAGCCAGAAACTGCTCAAACACAAATATTAACTGAACAGGTGATTAACTCGTATTTGGTTGGTCTTAGTGGCAATGTTCAAGTTAATCATCCTGATGCGTCGTTAGTGATCATGCAGTTGATTGATGATCAATGGCAAGTTATTAGTCAGCTTGCGCTATTTGACGCGCCGTTATCCGAAAAAAGTGCCGCTTTATCTCGTGAAGCTTCAAGCCATGCCTCGTTAAATAAATCTGCTAATCGAACTAAAAAAACTCGCCAAGCAGAAAAAGGAAATGACTCACCACAATGGCGCAATAGTGCTTACAATGCTAAAACTGACTGTCGCTTAGAACGAAGTGAAACGGATACGTTATGGAAAATAGCAAGCCGTTATTATTCGCAATGGAATACGAATATATATGGAGCAATGTTAGCTATTTTTGAAACCAACTCTACCGCTTTTAAAGATCATAAGATCCACTTGATTTCAAAAAATGCGCCTTTAATGTGCCCTTCTGCTAATAAGTTGGCCGAGTACCATGATAAAGCCGCAGACAAACAACTTTTCGAAATATTAGAAGAAAAGCACCGAGCTCGATAGCGAATATCTCAGTATTTAGTTGCAGCCGATTAAGGAATTTATATATAGTTGTATGGTTTTATTTAATGCCACTGGGCTGCCATATTCGATAACAAAAAAGGACTCAGTGACTTATTAAGTAAAATAATCAACTGCGATACAGACTCGAGTTAAGGGTTTCCAGCTTGAGGATGAAAATTAGAATAATAAAGGAACAACAGATGAAGGCCGTTCAGATATGTGTCGCCTTGGCGGGGTTAGTTGTTGGTATCGTTAGCCAACAAGCGGTTGCTAATGTGAGCCATATTGGTATTGAAGCCATGGGGTTTGAAGCAGGGGAGCTGCCTAAGCTAAATGTTAATGTAGTGAGTGATCATAATGACTTATCGCTTCTCACTTTTTACATTCGTCAAAAATATAAAAATACCATCGTACTTGAAAAGCTAATTGTTGAAAATCATAAACAAAATACGTTTATTTTGCGGGGTGAAGAGCGCATCATGGACCCGAACTCTGCATTGATTGTGTCAGAATACCGTGATGGAAAATGGCAACAGTATTCACCTGTTAGGTTATTCAATCGTAGTGCTCAGTTTAAGAGTGAAACTGCAGATAACTATTACACTGACGGCTCTCAACCCGTTGCAATTAAAACCCTTAAATCTTCTGACGAATACAAACAGCGTTATCAAGCAACAGCGACAATCAATCACACTCATTGCCGAATCAATAAAACAACTCAAGATACACTCTGGAAAGTGGCGGCTGATAACGCTACGCAATGGGGTACCAACGTATTTGGTGCAATGATAGCCATTTACGAAACAAACCCTCAAGCTTTTATGGGCAATAACATCCAGAAACTTCGAGCAGATAGTCCACTGGACTGCCCATCAGGTGAAACTTTAGCTCAATATCAAAATCTTAATGAAGATAAGCAAACTTTTGACCGTCTTGTTGCTGGCAAGGTGCAAAATGTCAGCACAGATGAGACATCACAAAGCTCAGAATTCGGCTCTGGTATAAGCTCTGATATAAGCACAGAAATAAGCTCTAAAGCGGAATTGCCATTAACTGGTGACGCAATAGATGAGCCTATTCTTATTGAAGATATGACGAAAGAGCAACAGGCTGATGCTTTACCACCTTCTATAAGCCCCACATCGACGGTTAATGAAACTGAAAGTATTGCTGAAGCAGGCTATGCCGAACTAACCCAACCTGTCGAAGAGCAGCAGGCTGAAGCAACTGTAGAAGAAAGTGTATTATTAGCGAATAATGACTGCACTATTGATAAACAATCTGATGATAGTCTGTGGCGTGTCGCGATGGGCAAATACAAACAATGGCAGGTTAATGTCTTTGGTGCCATGTTGGCAATTTATGAAGCCAACCCTAAAGCGTTTGCTGAGCGTAAAATTCACCAATTAAAAGCCGATGCAAAATTAGAGTGTCCTTCTGCTGAGCTGTTATCACAGTATTCAGATTTGCAAACAGATAAGCAAAAATTTGATGCTTTAGTGGCTGAGCACCAAGCCAATTAATGGCGATATCTTGGTGGTTAAAATAACCGCTTGTGTGTGGTAACAAGACGCTGTATGATCTCGCGCCTAAAACATATTGTTATTAACTGCATGTGGTGTCCAACTTCGGGTTGTGATAGCGACATGGCCTTAAACTTGAGGTAAACCCAATGAAACCAGGTATTCACCCAGAGTACGCAGAAATCACCGCAACTTGTACTTGTGGTAACACGATTAAAGTAAATTCAACTGTAGGTAAAGACTTACACTTGGACGTTTGTGGTGCATGTCACCCATTCTACACAGGTACTCAGAAAGTTGTTGATACTGGTGGTCGTATTGACAAGTTCAACAAGCGTTTCGGTATGCTTGGCAAGAAATAATACGCTTTTAAAGCCTATTATCTGTTTCAATGTAACGCGCCACTTGGGCAACCGTTACATTGAATCAAAAATCAGCTGCAATTATTTGCAGCTTTTTTTTTGGCTTTTTTTTAATGCTTATCAGTAGCAACAAGGCGTGACCCACTAACGCTTCCTTACCTTAAATCTATTGAGTTGCGTTTTAGTTTACTTAATCCACTTCACTTGGTTAGAAATGATGCATTTTGCAACGTGATTCGTTGATACAAAATATTTTTGTCATTTTAATCGCATTTTTTATTAGCAACGGAAAAACTTGAGCTAACATTACTGTTAGTTGATTTTATTTTGTTACTTTACGTATATTTACTGTGATTTTTAGAGATTCTTTATCAATTTAAGTTTATATTTTTGTTATTTTACTACATTTCAACCTGTTGATTTTAAAGAGCTCTAAAGTGATAACTTGTTATTACACCTGCTTCTTGTGAAAATTGATACTTATGTAGTAAAAGTTTGAGTTTTTGATTTATCTCCTGAGTATATTAGCGTATGGTTAGCGATGAGTAACTGCTGCAAAAAACGGCAGTTGTTAACATTATCGTGTTCACCTTGCTTCAATCAGGATTGATAAAAAATGTCAGATATTCGCCAACAAGCACTCGATTATCATGAATTTCCCATACCCGGAAAAACTGCTGTTTGTTTAACTAAACCTGCTCAATCAAGCCATGATTTAGCATTAGCCTATAGTCCTGGTGTGGCTGAACCTGTGAGAGAAATTGCAGTTGATGCTGAAAATGCGTATCGATATACCAATAAAGGCAACACCGTTGCGGTCATTTCTAACGGCACGGCTATTTTAGGCCTAGGAAATTTAGGGCCATTAGCTTCAAAGCCGGTGATGGAAGGTAAATCTTTATTGTTCAAGCGTTTTGCCAATATTGACTCAACAGATATTCAAGTAAAACATACAACAACAGAAGCATTTATTAATACCGTTGAAGCAATTGCAGATACATTTGGAGGGATTAATTTAGAAGATATTAAAGCCCCGGAATGTTTTGAAATTGAACAAGAGTTAATCGCTCGTTGTAATGTCCCTGTGTTTCATGATGATCAACATGGCACTGCTATTGTGACAGCTGCCGGGATGCTTAACGCATTAGAGATTCAAGGTAAAAATATTAAAGAAGCGGTATTTGTGTGTTTAGGCGCGGGTGCTGCGGCTATTGCCTGTATGACCATGATTGTAAAATGTGGTGCACTGCGTGAAAATATTTATATGCTGGATCGCCAAGGGGTGATTCATACTCGCCGTGAAAACTTAAATCAGTATAAAGCGTTGTTTGCTAATAATACTGATAAACGTACCTTACAAGATGTGATTGAAGGTGCAGATGCATTTTTAGGCTTATCTGGCGCAAATTTACTGACTGAAGCAGATATTAAGTTAATGGCGCCTAACCCTGTCATTTTTGCTTGCTCTAATCCTGATCCTGAAATCAAACCTGAATTAGCTCATCAAATTCGCGATGATTTAATTATGGGCACAGGGCGGAGTGACTACCCTAATCAAGTGAACAATGTACTATGTTTCCCCTTTATTTTTAGAGGTGCATTAGATGTACGAGCTTCAGTTATTAATGACGAAATGAAATTAGCTGCGGTTTATGCCATTGCTGATTTAGCCAAAGAGCCCGTACCTGATGATATTTTGGCAGCATACCCAAATGTGACGGCACTTGAGTTTGGGGCTGACTATGTGTTGCCTAAGCCTATGGACCCAAGGTTATTAGTCAACGTAGCTCAGGCCGTTGCCAAGGCTGCTATTGATTCTGGTGTTGCTAAAATTAATCAATTGCCATCTTATTAAATCGCGCTAATTAATAAGGGGCACTTCAGGTTATGTTAGCCTGTAAGATCAAAGGAGCTTAATGCTCCTTTTTTATTTTCCATACGATAATCTAATAGATAATGGTCTTAAATTGTGACGAGTTTGGTTATACTGCTAGCAAATTGAATAATAAAAAAGTCCAGCAGGAAGCGGATAAATGAAGCACATTAAAATTATCACTTATAAATTAACCAGCTTTTGGCTCGTTTCTTTAGCTGCTGTAGCATTTATATTTTTACTTTGTGCCGTGATGAGCTTTGTGCAATTAACGTCACGTTTTCAACAAAATAAAGTGGCTGAGCTTGAGTCCGTAATTGTCACGCAATATCAGTATAATGGTAGCCAGCAATTGACGACGTGGCTCCCGATAGTTTTAAAAGCATATAATACTGAATCTTTTATATTACAGTCAGATAAGTCGATTGTATTTGAATACTATGCCCCTACTGAACACAAGCAGCAAAGCGTTAATCATTATCAATTTAATCTTGATACTGTCGACAATCTTCGCGCTGAATTAACATTACCTCCCCCCTTTAAAATGTATCAATTTGATTGGTATGAACTGATGATATTACTCATCGGTTTAGTGGCCATTGTGCTATTTGTTCGATATGGTTTTAAGTGGTTGGGCAAAGAGTTAGAGGGGGTAGAGCAAATCGCGCAACGCAGTAAAATGGTGTTGCAAGGTGACTTTGAGTCAGCAAAATCATTTACTCGCAATGGCCGCCCTCGACTGATTAATCGCGCCATTACAAAACTATTAGTAGAACTTGACGATGCCAGACAAGAGCGGGGCCGATTAGATCAATTTATCCGTGCGAATACTTTTTTAGATCCAGTCACAGAAATAGGTAATCGACTGTTTTTTGAAAATCGAATGGATGCCTTGTGTAATGACAGCAAAATGGTCGCCCACGGAGTGATTTTTTTAGTCGAATTTGATGATGATGCATTATTACATGTACAAGCAGATAGCGAAGCTGACCGTGATTATCTTAAACAAATTGTCTCGACACTGGGTAAATTACTCGCCGATTTTAATGAAACCATTTTTGCTAGGCGAAGTCAGTTACAACTTGCCATTGTTGTGCCGCAAATATCCTTAGCCGAAGCCGATAGCTTAGCGGATAGGTTGTTGAATAACTGCTTATTAGTACAACATCAACACATTAATAATCATGCTAATTATCTTCATTTAGGCGCTGCTTTTTATAAGGCGGGAGATATTTTACAGCAAGCGCTGGAAGAGGCTGAGCTCGCATTACGAGCCGCGCAATTACAGCGAATTAATACTTGGTTTATGTATGATAAAGGCGCTGTTGACCAAGAAATTGCTAAAGGTTCGGTAAGGTGGCGCAGCTTCTTAGAACACGCATTAGTCAATAAACGATTTTTTGTGTTTACCCAAGTGATAAAAGACAGTGATGACAGCCTGCTGCATTATGAAGTCTTTAGCAGAGTTAAAGACAACCAAGGCAATGAAATACGTGCCACGTTATATATCCCTATGGCCATTAAGTGTGGCCTTATGCCACAAGTTGAAAGGCAGGTATTAGAGCATGTGCTATTTAAGCTTATGCCACAAAACCAAGCGACTTATTGTGTCAACCTATCGTTAGATACCCTAGTCAGCCGAGCATTTATTCGTTGGGTGAAGTCTATATTACTTGAGCATCGACCTTTGGCAAATAGGCTTATTTTTGAAGTCTCAGAAGATATTGTCATTAAAAACCAACAGCACCCAAGGATGGCGCAAACCTTAACAATGCTCTCTAAAATGGGGGCAAAGTTAAGTGTCGATCATGTGGGTAAGCAAGTTGTTGGTACCCAGTATATTCAAACCCATGCGTTTGATTTTGTTAAATTAGACCGCTCTATTATTCGTCAATTACACGAACGTCCCGAAAACCAACTCTATATCCGCAGTTTAATTGGTGGCCTTCTTCGCTCAAAAGCTCAAGTTATTGCTGAAGGTGTGCAGACACTTGAAGAGTGGCAAACGCTGAAAATTTTGGGGGTAAGTGCAGCACAAGGCAATTATTTTACTCATAGTCTAACCGATACAATTTAACCTTAATGTTAAATTGGCGCCCTATTTGTTGCCAAAATGTTTGCGTTAAAAGCTTGTTTATCCTCTATTGGCATTCTATCTTATTTACTAAGGTCACTTTTTTAGTAATTTTCTATAAAATTAAAATATTAGCGTTAAAATAGTAAACAAGTTTATGACAAATTCGCTCATTAGCTTATGATAACTAGCAATAGTTTTATTTCATAACCCTTTTAAGAGAATCTGTCTTGTTAACTTTCTGGCATGTATGTTGCGACAGTTTCGCTATTGCTTGTTGAGGCGTCAAAAGCTTGACTGAGACAATGGTGTTTCAGGTTTTCAAATGGAACTTACATTAACCCGGGTTGAGGTTACATTAGTGCGTGCAAGGCTTATAAATGAAAAATAATGTGCTTGAAAAATTAGCTTTTTGGCGTTCTCCCCAGCTTTCAAATTCTTTGGGCGTCTTTGTCAGTTCACAATCCTTGTGGGTTTATGATGCTGAATCTGAACAGCAGTCTGAGCATATTGCTGACTTCCCAGTGATTGAGAATAACTGGAACGCGACTTTTTCAGCCGTGAAGCAACGCTATGGAGCCACAAGTTTGCAGTTGGTTTTATCTCATAGTTACTACCAATTATTGCAAGCAGATAAGCCGAGTGTTGAAGCCGCTGAAGTCAATCAAGCATTAATTTGGGCGGTGAAAGACATGGTGTCTGAGCCCGTTGCTAATATCCATCTTGATTATTTTGAGTCATCTGTTTCCCCTAGTGGCAAAGTGAATGTTGTTATCAGTAGTAGACAAAACCTTGCTGCAATGGCGGTAGCCTGTGATGAGCTAGGTTTTGATATTAGCGGAATCAGTATTGAAGAGTTAGCGTTAACTCACTTATTCGCCGCCGATAACTCTGCGCGAATGTTAGTGACTCATGTACCCGATGACGAACTATTACTGACGGTGATAAAAAATGGTGAGCTATTAATGCAACGTCGTGTACGTGGGTTTAATCAATTGCATCAAGTGAGTCAGCAAGATTTAGGGTATGGAATGGCCGATAATTTGAGTTTAGAAATTCAACGGTCTATGGATTACTTTGAAAGCCAACTTCGTCAGGCTCCGGTATCAGAGATTCACTTATTGGTGGATGGAGAACACGCCACGCTGGCTGAATTAGTGTCTGCAAATTTTAATCAAGCTGTGATTCCCATCGCGCATCAAGGCGTTCCTGCATGTTTAGCTAAACTGGCGAGTGAAGAAATATATGGAGGTAACAGTGATTAAAAGTCGAGTAAACCTCTATAGTGCCGCTCTTTTACCGCCTAAGCAGCGTTTGCACTTCAAAGCATTGACCATGGCAGTGGTGGGGTTAATGATGTTAAGTGGCTTGGTTTATGGACTGTCGGCCTTACAACTGAGCCAGACGCAAGATGAGTTGAAGGTATTGAATCAACAAAAATCGACCTTAACCAGTCAAAAAGATGAGCTTGAAATACAAGTTTCGAAGCGGATGGCTAACCCTGAATTAGTGGCTAAGGTTGCTAGAGAAGAGCAACGATTAACCTTAAAGCGTTTACTTAAAGATGAATTAAATAATCGTACCGCATTGATTAGTCAAGGTTACTCGCCTTTGTTAACCGAGTTGGCCATGGTGGCAGACAACTCTATTTGGTTAAGTCGAATTCATTTAAATGAACAACATATTGAGTTTGAAGGCTTTGGCTTACAACCCTCTAGTGTGCCTAGGTGGGTGGATAGGTTAAAAATGGCTGATACGTTAAAAGGCTACGCTTTTGCTTCTATGACAATGGATAGAGGGGAAGATCAGCCTTTAGCGTTTAAGTTAACCAGTGCCCCAGACACCAAGGAGGCAACGGAATGAAGCAAACTTGGTTGAACTTGGAACAAAAATTTAATCAATTAAGTCAGCGAGAAAGGGGGTTGATTGCCTTTGCGACTTTAGCGGTTATTGCAATGCTAGCTTTTGTTCCCATAGACGATAATTGGCTTGGGCTGAAAAAAGTGAATAACCAATTAAGCAGCATAAAAAATGACATCAACATTGTTGAACAACAAATTAGCCTTTATCAACAACGTTTAGCCATTGACCCCAATGCTGATTATCAGCAAAGGCTAAGTTTAATTAACCAGCAAATGCAGCAGGTTGATGCGGAATTAACGGCGCAAATGGTTGATATGGTGCCTGCGGATTATATGCCTACGGTACTGGCAAAACTGTTATCGAATGATAAAGGTATTAAGTTGGTGTCTTTTAATTCTATTGCCCCAGTCGCGTTGCTAAAAGTGGGTGATGATGAAGCGCATCAAATGAATTTATATAGCCACGGTATCAAGCTGACCATTGAAGGTGATTATTTTGCTGTGGTGGATTTTGTTAAAGCCATTGAGTCTATGCCAGATAAACTTTATTGGAAAAGATTAGATTACCAAGTAAAAAAGCACCCTTTAGCCGAAGTTGAGCTTGAACTTTATACATTAAGCATAAATAAGGACTTTATCAGTGTTGCTAAACAAGATTAACCCATTAGCTGCAATCGGTTTATTAGCACTAAGTCTTAACGTGGGTGCTAAAGAACAAACTTTGCGTGACCCTACGCTCCCTCATGCTGGGTATCAAATGAGCGTGACAACAGAAGAAACTTATAGCGGCCTAGTATTGAATAGCATTATTAACGGGCCAAATTCTTATGCGGTTATTAACAATAAAATTATGAAAGTTGGCGATACAGTACAAGGTGTACGAATTGTGTCGATTGGTAAGCGCCAAGTTAATTTGGCAGATGGTCGAAAACTCACATTATTCCAGTCGGTAACAGAGAGATAGGACAATAACTACAATGAAATCGATTCACTATATTACCCCTCTGTTGGCATTGAGTTTGATGGCATGTCAAACCACAAATCGCCCTGAGCCTATGACGGCAAAAAATGAGTTAACTGAGTCTTTAGCACAAAATAAAGCGCCAAAGCCGTTAACCCCACCGCCTGCAGTTATGCCAGATGATGTGCAACAAGAAGTCTACAGTCAGCGACTCGGCACTTTACCACCATTACCAGCTGAACGTCGTTTTGATGTATCGGCAAATGATGTTGATGCTCGCATATTTTTTCCTTCTTTAGTTGAAGACACACCGTTAAGTGTTGCGGTGCATCCGCAGGTACAAGGTAAGATTTCTTTGTCACTAAAAGGGGTCACTTTAGCTGAAGCCATTCAGGTTGTTGAAGACATATATGGCTATGAAGTGAGTCGTGATGGTCGTGTGCTACGTGTTTTCCCATCAGGAATGCGCACTGAAACTTTCTCATTGAATTACCTCTATATGGAAAGAGAAGGCTTGTCATTAACGTCAGTTAGCTCGGGTAGAATTTCTGACGACAATGACA
Source organism: Shewanella gaetbuli (assembly GCF_023284065.1). GTDB lineage: Bacteria > Pseudomonadota > Gammaproteobacteria > Enterobacterales > Shewanellaceae > Shewanella > Shewanella gaetbuli. The sequence goes on from NZ_JAKIKP010000003.1 coordinate 46,983, forward strand.
ATTCGAACAGTAATTCGAACTCTAATAGCTCAAGTTCAAATAATTCCAGTAATAGCAATTCGAGCAACAACAATAATAGTGACAACACCAATGGCACGTTTATTCGTTCAACCACTAAAACTGATTTTTGGGGAGAGCTACAAGAAACCCTTGCAGCGATTATTGGTGAAACCGGAGGTGGACGCCAAGTTGTTGTAACGCCTCAAGCAGGATTGGTGACCATTAGGGCGTATCCTAATGAATTAAGACAAGTTCGTCACTTTTTGAAAACGGCTGAAACCCATTTACAGCGTCAAGTTATTTTGGAAGCTAAAATTTTAGAAGTCACTTTATCTGATGGTTATCAGCAGGGGATTCAATGGGAAAATGTGATTGGTAGCGTAGGTAGTGCCAATGTGGATTTTGGTACGTCACCTGGGCAAGGTCTTGGTGATGCTATTTCTACCGTTATTGGCGGTGTTACCTCTATAAATGTCAAGGGAAGTGACTTTTCCACCATGATCAGTTTATTAGATACTCAAGGCGATGTAGATGTGTTATCTAGCCCAAGAGTGACCGCGTCTAATAACCAAAAAGCGGTGATTAAAGTCGGTAATGATGAATATTTTGTGACTGATGTGTCTTCAACTACCGTTGCGGGTACAACGCCAGTGACCACTCCGCAAGTTGAATTAACCCCTTTCTTTTCAGGTATTGCATTAGATGTTACTCCTCAAATTGATGAAGATGGCAATGTGCTATTACATGTTCACCCCTCGGTAATTGATGTCACTGAACAAACAAAATCAATTAAAGTTAGCGACTCCACGCTTGAACTTCCACTGGCACAAAGTGAAATACGAGAATCAGACACGGTGATTAAAGCCGCTTCAGGAGATGTGGTTGTCATTGGTGGTTTAATGAAAAGCGACAATGTTGAAGTGGTTTCACGAGTGCCCTTATTAGGCGATATTCCCTTCATTGGCGAAGCGTTTACAAACCGCAGCCGTTCTAAGGTAAAAACAGAGCTGATTATTATGCTTAAGCCAACTGTTGTGGGCGGTGATACTTGGAAAAATGAATTACAACGTTCACAAGATCTTATTGAACGCTGGTATCCAAGCGAAAAGTAAACATGAATTAGGATGATGAGTGGTTATGTATCTGCAGCACTTTGACTTACAGCAGTTGCCTTTTACATTGACACCAAACACGGGTTTTTTCTTTGGTTTGGCGCCTCATGTAGAAGCATTGCAAGTGTTGCAAATGGCCCTAGAAACCGGTGAAGGCTTTATTAAAGTCACCGGTGAAGTGGGCACAGGAAAAACCTTAGTGTGCCGTAAGCTATTGAATGAACTGCCACGTCATTTTCATTACGCTTATATTCCCAATCCATATCTGTCTCCTGAGGAATTACGTTGGGCGGTTGCCGCTGATTTAGGCATTGAAACAACAGCGACGATTGACCAACAGCAGTTAACTAAATTGATTCAAGAGCGTTTACTGGCATTAAATGCCGAGGGTTATCAGGTTGTATTGGTCATTGATGAAGCACAGGCATTACCAGATACGAGTTTAGAAGCAATACGCTTATTCACTAATTTAGAAACAGAAAGCCGTAAATTATTGCAGGTAGTGTTATTTGGGCAGCAAGAGTTAGATGAACGGTTGTCAAAGCCATTATTTAGACAACTTCGGCAAAGGATCACCTTTAGCTACCACTTGAGACCATTAAATTGGGATGAAGTGCAAGCTTATATTAATCATCGACTTAAAGTTGCTGGGTATCAAGGAGATGAGTTATTTGATCAAACCGTGTCAAAAGTAATAACTAAAGCTTGCAGAGGAATTCCGCGCTTAGTGAATATTGTCGCGCATAAGTGTTTATTATTGTGCTTTGGTGATGGCCAACAAAAAATTACCCTTGCTCATTGTAAAAGGGCAATTACAGATACCGATGATGCCAATCAAGAAGATATTGTCGTGAAGTCGTCTTGGTCGTTTACCCCAATATTATGGATAATGGGAGTTATTATGAGTATTTTTATAGGGATACAGCTTAGCTCTCAGCAATGCTGCAGCGCATGGTTTGCAAAAATAGGTGAATGGCTATGAGCGTCATAAATAAGATGTTGCAAGATTTAGAAAAGCGTCAGCAAACCGAAGAAGGTACAGAAGACAAGCCTGAAGCGGAGCAGTTTGTTCGCCCTCAGGTTGAATTTACCAGTCAATTTCGTGCTGATGAAGCATTTGAGCAGTCTAGAATTAATTACAAAAAATGGCTTTGGCTGATCCCTTTAACGCTGATACCAGCAATATGGTTTGGTATGAGTTTGCTACAAGAACCCGAGGTGATTGTAGAGACACAGCAGGGTAACCATGCTGCTAAAGTCCATGATGTTAATGAAGTTACATCAATATCAACACTGCCAGATCTCCAACGTGAAACGTCTGAAATCGACATTGTGGTTAAGCCGATTGTAGAAAAAGAGGCGGTTCAAAATGATACCTCTAACGAAGTCGCTACTGCAGAAGTAGCAGAAACAGTCGAGCCAGAAGGAGCTGACACAGAGACTTCTTCGCAACAGAGTGATGATAGTCAACTCGCAAACAACCAATTAGAAAGTAGTATTAAACGTGCGCCGATTGTCGAACCTGAGGGGGTTGAGCCTGAAGTTGCCCGTGCAGCAACTGAATCTTCTACAGTAAATAGTCAACCCAATACTGGCAGCATGACAGTGACAGAAGTCAAAATGTCCAAAGAGCAGCTTGCTCAGGCACAATTTACTAAAGCGCAAATGGCAGAAAATGCAGGACAACTTGATAATGCCGCAGGTCTATACCTTGAAGCCGTTCTTTTAAAACCAGATTTACATGAGGCTCGTAAGCAGTTAGCAGGCATTTACTTGCAACAAAACAATTTCAATACTGCCATACGGTTACTTGAAAGCGGCATTAGTTTATTTCCTGAGCATTGGGAGTTTTATCTATTAAAAGCCAATGTTGAAGCCAGTTTTCAAGAGTATGATGCAGCGTTAACAAGTTTAAGTAATATGGGAAATGACAGTGCTTTTATAAAAGAAAAGCATATTCTCCAGGCTGAGTTAGCGCAAAAAGTGGGCGATTATACTCTTGCGGTTGAGTCATATCGAATGGTGTTAATTTATGAATCGACCAGAGGTAAGTGGTGGTTAGGGCTAGCGTATGCGCTCGATTCAGAACAGCAGTATGTGCAAGCGACTCGAGCATACCGTTCGGCACTCAGTTATGGCGGTTTATCTGACTCGGCTGTGGCGTTTATTGAGAAGCGATTAGCTCAACTAGGAGAATACCAATGAAGCCTAAGTTAAAGATGCGATTAGGTGATCTTTTAGTGCAAGAGCAGATTATTTCTGACACGCAATTACATCAAGCGCTCGGCGAACAAAAAAAATCAGGTAAAAAATTAGGCCGAACCTTAATTGATTTACAACATATCACTGAAGATCAATTACTGGCCTTTTTATCGCAGCAATTGAATTTACCTTATCTGGATATCAGTCGTCGTCCCATTACGCCTGAAGTGGTCAATATCTTACCCGAAGTGCAAGCTAGGCGGCATCGTGCATTAGTGATTGAAAGCACCAGTGACAGTGTATTGGTGGCCATGAGCGACCCTGCAGACTTACAAGCCATTGATAATATTGAGGTGTTAGTTGCTCCTAAGCAGCTCAATATTGCGGTTGCCCCCGAAAGTCAATTACTGGATGCTTTTGATAATCTTTATCGCCGTACCGATCAAATTGCGCAAATTGCCGGAAAATTAGAAGAAGAATATGCCGCTGATGACATGTTCGACTTAGCCAATTTAACCCAAGGTGATAGTGATAACGAAACCACGGTTGTTAAGTTACTGCAATCGATTTTTGAAGATGCGGTACAAATGCGCGCATCTGATATTCATATTGAGCCGGGCGAGAAAGTGCTGCGGATCCGCCAGCGTGTTGATGGACAATTGCACGAAAACACCTTAAACGAAGTGAATATTGCTTCGGCACTGGTGCTGAGATTAAAGCTGATGTCTGGACTGGATATTTCAGAAAAACGCTTACCGCAAGACGGCCGTTTTCATATTGAAGTAAAAGGCCATAAAATCGATGTGCGTATGTCTACCATGCCGATTTATCACGGTGAGTCTGTGGTGATGCGTTTATTAGACCAAACCGCGGGATTACGCACCTTAGACGAAACCGGTATGCCACCCCATATTGCTGCACGTATTCGCAAACAAATTAAGCGCCCTCATGGCATGTTACTGGTGACGGGGCCTACAGGTAGCGGTAAAACCACCACTCTATACGGTATTTTGAGCGAGCTAAACACCGCAGATAGAAAAATCATTACCGTTGAAGATCCTGTTGAGTACCAATTACCGCGTATTAATCAGGTACAAGTAAACCATAAAATTGGCCTTAATTTCTCGAATGTACTGCGCACGACTTTACGTCAAGACCCTGACATTATTATGGTGGGTGAGATGCGTGACCAAGAAACCGTAGAAATTGGTCTTCGTGGTGCATTAACCGGTCACTTTGTATTATCAACCTTACATACTAACGACGCGGTGACCAGTGCTCTGCGTTTGCTTGATATGGGCGCAGCAAGTTATCTTGTGGCCAGCGCGCTAAGAGTGATTATTGCTCAGCGTCTTGTAAGACGTGTATGCCATAATTGTAGTGTCGATTATCAATTAACCCCCGCTGATAACAGTTGGTTGAAGAGTGTCTGCAAAGATGATTTTTCACAGGCTACCTTCAAAGTGGGCACGGGTTGTCAAAGTTGTAATGGTTCTGGATATCGTGGTCGTATTGGTATTTTTGAAATTCTAGAACTCGATGAAACCATGATCGATGCCATGCGTACAGGTAACCCGCAAGACTTTGCCCGCGCGGCAATAAGAAGCCCTAATTTTGTGCCGTTAGCTCAATCAGCGCTAAATTATTTATTTCAGGGTACTACTACCGTAGAAGAAGTCGCCAAATTGGTTGAAGACGTGAGTGAGTCATCGGTGGCGTTGTCACAAGATATCATAAGCCAAACCGATATTAACCACACTGATATTGAGGCGTAACTATGCCAATTTATTATTATCGAGGTCGCAATGCACAGGGGCAGCAAGTCACTGCGCAAATGGAATCAGCAGACGAAAACGCTGCTGCTGATACCTTGATGAGTCGTGGCATTATTCCGTTAGAATTAAGAGAAGTTAAGGCGAAAAAAGCTATCTCGTTTAATGATCTACTTGGTAATAAAGTTTCATTAGAAGAGCTACAAATTTTTACTCGGCAAATGTATTCGTTAACCCGCTCAGGAATTCCTATTCTAAGGGCAATAGCCGGGTTATCTGAAACGACTCATTCGGTCAGAATGAAGCAGGCGCTGGATGATATATCCTCACAATTAACCGCAGGTAGGCCGTTATCATCAGCGATGAATCAACACCCAGATGTGTTTGACTCATTGTTTGTCTCTATGGTTCATGTGGGTGAAAATACCGGTAAATTGGAAGATGCGTTTATTCAATTGTCTAGCTATATTGAAAGAGAGCAAGAAACCCGCCGCCGAATCAAGTCAGCAATGCGATACCCCATTTTTGTATTGATTGCTATTGCGATAGCCATGGTTATTTTAAATATTATGGTGATCCCCAAATTTGCTGATATGTTCTCGCGTTTTGGCGCTGATTTACCTTGGGCGACAAAAATTTTAATGGCAACCTCAAGTGTATTTGTTAATTACTGGCCTCATATGCTGGTGGCTTTGGCGGGGACATTTTTTGGTATTCGTTACTGGCTAAAAACGGAAGCGGGTGAGCAAAAGTGGGATAAATGGAAATTACATATTCCAGCGGTGGGTTCTATTATTGAACGTTCTACTTTGTCACGTTATTGTCGCAGTTTTTCAATGATGTTGGGGGCAGGTGTGCCCATGACACAAGCATTAAGTTTGGTAGCCGATGCGGTGGATAATGCCTATATGCATGACAAAATTGTCAATATGCGTCGTGGTATTGAGTCTGGTGAATCAATGCTTCGGGTGTCGAATCAAAGCCAATTGTTTACGCCATTAGTATTGCAGATGGTGGCAGTAGGCGAAGAAACCGGTCAGATAGATCAGCTGTTAACCGATGCCGCCGACTTTTATGAAGGTGAGGTAGATTACGATTTGAAAAACCTCACAGCAAAACTAGAGCCGATATTAATTGGTTTTGTTGCTGGCATCGTACTGATTCTAGCATTGGGTATTTATTTGCCTATGTGGGATATGCTAAACGTTGTAAAAGGTTAATTATTCAATAGCTTATATAATATGCTAGAGAGGCGGTTTTACAGGTTATGCTAAAACAACATAAAGCAGAAGATGACTTGATTAAAGTATATGGACGCCTTATTGCCATAGGTGTGTTATTGCTTATTTTGACCATTTTAGGCTTTAAACACTTTAATCAAATGCCTGATATGGCGGGTAAAAGTTTAGCAATTGAACACAATCGCTTGCTGCATATTATGGCGATGATAAAAAGTCAGTGGTTATCGCGTGGGCGTCCAGAGCAATTATTATTGAGCTGGGAAAGCATGGCACCCAATATGCATGTTGAAACAGTAATGCAGCAGAACACGGTTAATATGGCTAAAAACGTCAAAAATCAGGCAGCTATTTCTGCTGACGTGAACGTTACTGATACTGGTAATTGGATAACCTTATCTAAGCAAGGTTGGCCCTTATTAGCCAGCTTAGATGAGCATGGTTGTCAATTGCTGTGGTATCAGTTATTAGCGACACCGTTGGATAATATTTCGGTGAGTTTTGATAGCGATGAACACATATGTCGTTTTGTTGCCAAAGACTCTGCCAGTTTAGCTTATCAAGTCAATTCAGGGCGAGTATTGTTTATGTCGACCATTGATACAAAGGTAAATTAATGTTGTTGCGAATTCTAATAAGCTGCTAATATTAGTAAATATATCGAAAAAATAGTAAGAATTTATGTTGTGGTAAGTTGGTGATTGTTAATCACCTTGGCCGGATATTGAGATAGTTGACATGAGTGTAAAATTTATGAAATTTAAACAAAAAGGCTTTTCTTTAATTGAATTAGTCATTGTTATTGTCATATTAGGTTTGCTTGCCGCAACGGCCATACCGCGTTTTTTAAATGTGACTGAAGATGCTGAAAATGCCAGTGTTGACGGTGTTTCTGGCGGCTTAGCGACTGCGGTAGGGTTTGTTCGCGCCCAATGGGAAGTAGATGGACGCCGTAACACTTCGGTTATTTTAGATGGCACCACTGTTTCACTTGATACTCGATTCGGTTTTCCTACTGGCACCAGCAATACAGATGTCACCGCCATGACTGATGCGACTTGTCAGGAAGTATTTAGTAGTGTGCTTCAAAGTGCGCCAAGAAATGTTTTATACACAGAAGATGCAAGAGACCAACGTTACACGGTTCGAGTCTTAGATGGTGTTGGCGGCTCAGCCACCGGTATTAATGGGGCTAACGTCACTAATATCGATTTATGTGTATATCATCAAATTGCTTCATTAGTCATCGATCAAAATACGGGTATAGCCACACCCGCGCCTGATTTGAATACTGCTGGTGCAAAAGGGGTAACCTATAATCCGGGTACCGGACAAGTGTTATCGTTTACTAACGACTAGTTCATTTTTTGCTGTTAAATCAGCTTGCTAGATGTAAATTTATATTTTTAAAGAGGTTTTATTATGCAAAAACAACAAGGTTTTACCCTAATTGAATTAGTTGTGGTAATCATTATTCTTGGTATTTTAGCGGTTACCGCGGCGCCTAAATTTATTAACTTGCAAGGTGATGCTCGCGTATCTGCATTAGCAGGAATGAAATCAGCGCTTCAAGGTGCCAATACCTTAGTTTATTCAAAAGCCGCTTTAGCTGGCCAAGAAAAAGTAGCTAAAGATGCGACAACACCACCGTCTGTGGATATCGGAACAAGTACTCCCGCAGTAACCCACTATGGTTACTTACAAGCACTACAAGCTGAACTTGAAAATGCTATGGAAGTTAAATTCAATGTGGGGACAAGTGCAACTGACCCAACCACTACAGGCACTGAAGATTGGACCATTTTCATTGGTTCTGGCGTGGCAACCATTTGGCAAAATGGCGCACCTGCAGCGTGTAAGTTAACCTACACAGAAGCGACCTCTGCGACGTCTATTCCGACTTATGTTGTTGAGTCTGAACCTGATAATTGCTAAAACCTCAACTCAGGTTAAGTCATATTGACTGATTATGAAGCCTACTATTTAGTAGGCTTTTTTATTGAGCTGCTATTGCGCATTAACACTGAGTGATGACAAAAAATGGGTTTAGGTGATTGGAAATAGGCTGGTTTATTGGAAAAGTAGCATTAACCTTAATGAACAAATAAGCAGACAAAAGGTTAAAAAATTTGCCATACTATCAATTGTTAACCGTCATTTTTCATGAGTTAGTTTAAAGGAATAAATGAATTTTAAGCGCTTATCATCAAAGCCCAATGGCTTCAGTTTAGTTGAACTGGTCACCACGATTATTCTGATTGGAATTATGGCGGCGGTGGTATTGCCGCGGTTTTTTTCTCAATCAAGTTATAGCGCTTATACCGTCAGAAATGAATTTATCTCTGAGCTGCGTCAAGCACAGTTGCGTGCCTTAAATAACACTGACCGCTGCTTTGAGATAAACGTCACTTCATCGGGTTATCAATTACGCCAATATGCTGACCGCTCTGGTACGGCTTGTTCTTCACTTATTCGTTCTGAGGCGTTACAAGGTTTTTCGGGTGATGCCACCGTGTCGTTAACCTTGTCAGCCAGTCAAACTTTCACCATTACTTATGATGCTTTGGGGCGAATTATTTCCCCCAGTTGCAGCGGCCCTTGTTTTGATATTAATGCAGATGAAACCTTACAAATTGCCATAGAGTCTGAAGGGTATATTTATGCATTATAAATTCTCAACAGGCCAACAATATCGCCAGAATGGATTTTCGCTGATTGAATTAGTGATTGGCATGTTGGTGCTGAGTATTGCCATGGTCATGCTGACCTCTATGTTCTTCCCGCAAGCAGATCGTTCTGTGGAGTCATTGTATCGTATGCGAAGTGCTGAGTTGGCTCATTCGGTGATGAATGAGATTTGGGGCAAGCGCTATGATCAAAATACCAACCCTAATGGCGGGGTGCCAGCTTGTAATGCCCCCAGTGGATTGCCTTGCTCAACAGTATTAGGCCCAAATGGTGAACCCCGTGATGAATACAATGATATTGATGATTATCATGGGTTAGATATTAATGATTTAATGCTTAATTCGAGTGAAACGTATGCGGATGTTTACCGTAATTTTAAGCTTAATGTCACGGTAGAATATGTTGATGCCGCCACCCAAGCCGCCAAACTGATTACGGTAACCGTGACCACTCCAAGTAATGAAGATATTACCTATCAAGCGGTAAGGAGTAATTACTAATGCGGGCGCATCAGGTTTGGCGAATTAATGGTTTTACCTTAATTGAAATGGTCACTGTAATCCTTATTTTGGCGATTATTGTGGTCGGTGTTAGTAGTTTTATTATTTTTGGTACGCGCATTTTTATTGAATCTAGCTCGGTTGATCAAGTGCTGAGCCAAAGCCGTTATGGCGTAGAGCGCATGACCCGTGATATTCGCAGCGCTGTCCCTAATTCTGCTCGCATCAATACGGCTAGTAATGGAGCATTTCAATGTGTTGAAGTATTACCTATTGCCGCTAGCTCAACTTATTTATCGGCGCCTATTGCTCCTGATTCTGCCAGTAATAATGCCAGTGTGATAGCGTCAAATCATTCCATTGTGGCGGGCAATTGGGCAATAGTATATCCGTTGACCACCACTGAAATTTATAATGCAACAGGCACAACCGCAAAACGATTTCAAATATCCTCTGCTAATATTATTAATAATCAGCTCGATATTGTGTTTACTGCATCGGTTAGGTTTACCGAGGCTTCACCGTTAAATAGAATGTTTTTCTCTGAACAACCCATTAGCTATTGTTTTGAAAAAAATACCAATGGTGAAACCGCATTATATCGCTACAGTAATTATGGTTTTAATGCCATTCAGCCAGTACCTTCTTCGATGAGTAATCGCGTGTTAATGGCGCAAAATGTGGCAAATGACTTGCTGTCAGAGCCAGCTTTAGCGTTAACGCCATCAAGCTTGATTACCAACGCGATTATTCATATTGAGCCTAGGTTCAGTGTAAATGGTGAAACCTTTAAGTATCAACATCAAGTGCAGGTGGTCAATGTTCCCTAGTCACCGACGTTTTCAGCAAGGTAGCGCCCTTGTTATCGGGGTATTTGTTCTGGTTGTCATGTTTTTATTGGCAGCAAGCTTGTTGCGAATTGTTGAAGACGGTGATGAAGCTATTTCAATGGAAGTCTGGGGTGCAAGAGCACTTAACAGTGCTAATAGTGGCGCAGATGCGGCTTTAGCTCAATTGTTTCCTATTAGTGGAGCGGCTGCCAATTGTGCCAATGTGAGCAGTAGTTGGACACCGCCCGCAGGGCAAGTTGGGTTTCATGGGTGCCAAGTTGCCATTAGTTGTAATGATGTAAGTGTGGGTGCGGTCACTCAATATCGCATTAACAGCTCTGCAGTATGCGAAACTGGTGGTTGCGGAGCCGATGACACTACAAATTGCTTACGAGTCAGTCGTCAAGTAGAGGTAGAAGCCCGTGGTGATTAATAGATTACAGCTTAGACACATTTTTGGGGTTATCTTGGGGTGTCTGACTTTTCATGCCTCGGCTTTTGATGTGATTGATGAAACAGAAATTTGGCCTAATGTTGTTCAAGGGCATCATTCTGCTAATAGCAGTGGCTGTAATACGATTAATTCTCCGCAGATTACTATTAACCCAGGCTCAGATATTTCTGGCACTCAAGGTAACGATTTAGTCTTTTGCTCTATTAATACCAACAATGGTTTACCCAATGATAGCTGTGATACTGCTGCTGGTGGAACACGTGCTTGTACGGTTACAGGTAGTACAATTGAAGGCTTGAAGATGAATGGTAATCAAGCATTTCAATCAAGTAATGGCTCGGCAGGTAGTATCGGTTCTTGCAACTCTGGAGAGCAGATCAACCTAGGAAATTCAGGGGCAACACAATTTAATAGTTTAAGCTTATTTAGTGACTGTACCGTCACATTTTCATCCGCTAATACCGACTATCGATTTAATGCCATTAGTGCTGGGGACGGGGCGGTTTTGCAGTTTCCAGCAGGCGATTATTGGATAAAGTCATTACAGCTTGATGCACCGAGTAAAATTGAGGCTAGCTCTGGGGTAAGAATTTTTATTTCTGACAGCTCGCAACTTAATGGTGGGGTGATTAACTCTCTGCAACAAGCCGGTGTTCAAGTGATCACTTATAATGACCTCACCTTAAATGGCAAAAATATTAACGGCACTAATGTGCCTGCTGAAATCTATGCTGATATTTACAGTGAAAATAGAATTACTCTTAATACTGGCTCAATATTTGGTCGAGTAACCGCTAAATATTTAACCATGAATAGTGATGGTCACATTGGTTCTGCATTGCCTCCAATTGATACTTTTCATATTCAATATGGCAAAGCAACCAGTAATACTGTGACCTTTGACGATGCCTTTCCTGCAGGGGTAACCCCGCTAGTCTTTTTAATGCCAACCATCACCGATACTAATGCTAATAATGACGGCCCAGCTTCCGTTGCATTAAAAACGGTATCTGAGAATGGCTTTACTTGGGAGCAACAAGAGCCCCCTTCGCCTAGCAATCGATATGTCGCCTCAAATGTGATGCCTGAAGTCCATTGGATTGCCGTGACCTCTGGGATTTATGATTTACCGAATGGCACTCAATTGATAGCAGGCAGGGCTGAATTTGACCAAGCCTTAATTGGCTCAAATAATCCTTATATTGATGTTGCTCTGCCAAGTAGCCAAAATGTGCTACTGAATCAAATGCAAACGCAAAATAATAACTGTTGGTTTACCAGTACCTCGCAATTTAATAACGCTGGTATTCAATTGGCCATGGATACCTCTGAAGTTAGGTCTAATAACAACCGTTGTCAGCCGGGGAATTTAAGCAATAATCAAATTCAACCTGAAACCATTGCTTATCTGACCGTGGCTTCGGGTAGCGGCAGCATGGTGCTTAATGGTGAAAATACCAATTATCATTTTGGTAATGCCCAAACACACACTAATAATGGTATTCAGAATTTAAATAATCAATGTAACTACACCACGCCATTAACGGGTTTTACCGATGTCCCTATGCTGGTGGCGGGTAAAACTACCCGTCGAGGTGGTGATGGTGGCTGGCTGCGTCGTTGTCAGCTTAGCAATAGTAATGTCAGTATGGTTATTGATGAGGATACCTATCGAGATTCTGATCGTGGTCATATTTGGGAGCGTTATAGCTTTATCGCGATTGAAAAATTAAACCCGGTTATACAATGTTTTACCGATGACTTTAACCGTAGCGATGTTGGCGATGATTGGGTAGTTTCGACCAGTCAAGGCTCTTTTACCCCAGCGATAGTGAATAATCGTTTACGTGTTACTGAGGCAAGAGGAGGTCAAGCAACGTCTTCTACTTATCAACGACTATTTCCCGCAGCAGAGAATATATTCACTATTGAGTTTGACCATTATGCCTATGGTGGCTCAGGTGCAGATGGTATTGCGTTTGTATTATCAGACTCAGAGATCACCCCTCAGGCTGGAGCTTATGGAGGGCCACTAGGTTATGGTGCTCGCTCAACAGTTAATGGCTTTGCGGGTGGCTGGTTAGGTTTTGGTATTGATGAATACGGTAATTTCTCTGCTGAAGGAGGCCCCAGTGGACCTGGTCGTCGTCGCCAATCGGTGGCTATTCGTGGTTCAGGCTCGGGCACCAGCGGTTACCCTTACCTTAGAGGATCTTGTGCTAATGGAACAATTAACCCCTCTGGCAATTGTTTATCACCGACAGTAGACAACAATAATGTGGTGCCAGCTCATCGATATAGAATCACCGTAGACTCTCAGGTTTTAGGGCAATCTATCGTCAGTGTTGAGCGAAATACGGGGGCAGGCTTTGAAGAGGTTATTCCGGCATTTGATGTAGCCGCTATTTCGTCGCAAAGTGCAGTGCCAGATGACTTTTTACTGTCAATTACCGGCTCAACAGGCGGGGCAACTAATAACCATGAAATTGATAACGTAGAAATATGTGCGCTTAAATCTGCGCCAATTGGTGTAGTGATTGATCATTTTGAGTTTGACCATACCGGCTCAGGGTTGACCTGTGGCCCTGAAACCTTAACCATTAAAGCTTGTGCTAATGCAGATTGTAGTCAAACGGTTCCAGACTTTGTTACCGCAACATTGAGTCCTGCAACTGTTACCGGTGGCGGAGGCTGGGTTGGCGGTAATGTTGTGAGTTTTAGTGGTGGCTCAACCACTTTACAGTTAAATAAAAACACACCTGGCACTGTTACTATCGATGTGATTGGTTCAAGCCCAGGGGCAAAACCTTTTAGTGAAACCTTGTGCAGTATTGCAGGGGGAACACCCAGTGCGGCTAACTGTACCTTAACCTTTGATGACAGCGGCTTTGTGTTTGACGTGCCTGATAAGTTAGCCAATAAACCTGAAACTAATATTATTGTTAGTGCGGTGAAAAAAGATGACATTACTCAGCAGTGTGTCCCCAGTCTTGCAAATGTCAGTAAAAATATCGATTTTTGGAGTACATTTAGCGACCCCAATACCAGCGCCATTATTAACCCGCAGTCAGTGACCGTTAATAATACGGCTATTGGGCAAACGAGTGCGGCAGCAACCACAATTCCTTTAGCGTTCAATGCCCAAGGTCAAGCTGAAATTGAAGTTAACTACCCAGATGCAGGTAAGGTGCAATTAGACGCAAGATATACCGGCTCTGGCGATGAAGATGGTTTGGTGATGTTAGGTGATGACCAGTTTGTTAGCTTTCCGGTGGGGTTGTGTGTGACGCCAGAAGACAGCAACGCTGAATGTACTGCAGGAAACAGTAGCTGTAATGTCTATAAAAAGGCTGGTGAGTCTTTTAACTTGCAGCTGCAAGCTAAAGCGTGGCAATCAGATGGCGATAGCAATTATTGTGACAACCTAAATACCCCTAATTATGCCCACGATAATATTTCACTTGATGCCAATTTAGTGGCACCTTCTGGGGGCGTTTTAGGCAGTGTATCTAACAGCGATTATAATCATGTGGCTAACAGCTCTGGAACAAATACGGTTTCACAATCGATCAGTGAAGTCGGGGTGTTCCAGTTTACCGCTAAACCTCCTGCAACCTATTTAGGCTCAAGTTTTTACAGTATCCCTCAAGCCAGTTCGGTCAATGTTGGGCGATTTGTTCCTGACCGGTTTGTGATTAGTGGTGTCAGTGTGATTGCGGCCTGTAATAGTTTTAGCTATATGGATCAGCCGTTTGCTATGTCGATGAATATCAGTGCCTTCAATACCTTTTCGGCTGTAACTCAAAATTATCAACACAGCTTTGCCAAAGGAAACGCCCAGTTAGTGGGTGAAAACAATAATGATGGGGTTGAATTATCTAATCGATTAAGTGCGTTACCTGTTAGTGCAGGGTCTTGGGTGGCCGGTGTTGCTACCGTTGATGCCAGCTATCAAGCAAATTTTGCTAGAACAAGTGCGCCTAATGTAGATGGGCCTTTTTCTGGTTTAGATATAGGCGTACAAGTATTTGATAATGACGGTGACTATGCTTTTGTAGCTGACCCAGATATGCGTGCGGATATTAGTGGGGACTGCACAACGCCGACCAACACCTGTAATGCAAAACGTATTACCCAACAAGATTTGCGTCATGGACGGGTGATTATGGATAACACTTATGGCCCTGAAAATGAAATATTAGAAATGCCTGTTTATGCCCAATATTGGAATGGCGCAGCTTGGGGGGTAAATGTGGCTGATAGTTGTTCTGTTATCAATGCTCCATTAACCGGAGATGAAACTTATTCGCCCGCTTTAGGCACTGGCGAAACCGTTGCTAGAAGTGATAATTCGACTGATATCAGTAACGGTGAAATGTTACTATATTGGCAGAATACCGGCAGCAACCCATATCGTGGTCAAGTTAAATCGCCACTTGTGGTCGATACTTGGTTACAATGGTATTGGAATTATCAAACCAGTTCTCCAAATCTATTAGTTAATCCTGAAGCTAGTGCGTTTTTTGGTCGATATAGAGGTCATGACAGAGTTATTTATTGGCAAGAGGTCTCTCAATAAGATTTTAAAGGGTGATTAAAACGATTTTTATGGTCAGTTTATAGAGATTAATGACACTTTTGCAAAAAAAAGCGCCAGATTAGCAATTGTTCACCCTCTCGGTCTTGTAGATTGGAGGTGTCATTGATAAAGTTAGCTGATTTTTTTTCATCTGACTTCACAGAATACAGGCCTGATACATGTTCAAAAAGCTGCGCGGCATTTTTTCTAACGACCTATCGATCGATTTAGGTACGGCAAACACTCTAATTTACGTTCGCGACGAAGGGATCGTGTTAAATGAACCTTCTGTTGTTGCTATTCGTGGTGAGCGAAATAGTAATGGTCAGAAGTCTGTAGCGGCGGTGGGGACAGATGCTAAACAGATGCTAGGTCGTACTCCTGGCAATATTCAAGCTATTCGTCCAATGAAAGACGGTGTTATTGCTGACTTTTACGTGACCGAAAAAATGTTACAGCACTTTATTAAGCAAGTGCACAACAACAGTTTTTTCCGCCCAAGCCCGCGTGTTTTAGTGTGTGTGCCTGTGGGGGCTACTCAAGTCGAACGCCGTGCTATTCGTGAATCAGCGATGGGTGCAGGGGCTCGTGAAGTTTACTTAATTGAAGAGCCTATGGCTGCTGCAATTGGTGCGGGTTTACCGGTGTCAGAAGCCACGGGTTCAATGGTTGTTGATATCGGTGGTGGTACAACTGAAGTCGCAATTATCTCGTTAAATGGTGTAGTGTACTCTTCTTCTGTTCGTGTTGGTGGTGACAAATTTGATGACGCCATCATCAACTACGTTCGCCGTAATTACGGCAGCTTGATTGGTGAAGCTACCGCTGAGCGAATTAAACATACTATTGGTACAGCTTACCCGGGCGATGAAGTGCTTGAAATTGAAGTACGTGGCCGTAATTTAGCTGAAGGTGTACCAAGAAGCTTCACCCTTAACAGCAATGAAATTCTTGAAGCGTTACAAGAGCCACTTTCTGGCATTGTTAGCGCCGTCATGGTGGCATTAGAGCAATCTCCACCAGAATTAGCCTCTGATATTTCTGAGCGCGGTATGGTACTAACGGGTGGTGGTGCACTATTACGTGATTTAGACCGCTTATTAATGCAAGAAAGTGGAATTCCAGTCATGATTGCTGATGAGCCATTAACGTGTGTGGCTCGTGGCGGTGGTAAAGCATTAGAAATGATCGATATGCATGGTGGGGATTTATTCTCAGAAGAGAACTAAATGAACCCACTCAGCGGCGATGTTTGTAAACTCTTTGGCCAGCGCCATAAGAATGTGCGAACTTCGCCGTATTATTTTTTATGAAACCAATTTTTGTACGTGGTGTATCTCATCAATTTCGCTTAACACTGGCAATTATTTTGTCGGTGGTTTTGTTTGTTGCTAATGATCGTGTAGAGCCGATTCGTCAATCTTTGTCTACCGTGCTTAGTCCTCTTCAATATCTTGCTAATGTTCCTGGTGCCATGCTTGATTGGTCAGCCGAAGCACTTGCCACTCGTAAAATGTTATCGGCACAAAATAAAGTGCTAATGGAACAACAGTTACTGATGTCAGAGCGTTTACAACGTTTTGAACACCTTCGCCAAGAAAACGTACGCCTAAGAGCATTATTAGGCTCGCCGGTTCATATGGATTCCAGAAAAGTGGTTGCTGAAGTCATGGAAGTGGCCAGTGATCCGTTCAGACAGCTTGTGGTGCTAAATCACGGCACGCGAACGGGCGTTTACGTTGGCCAACCTGTTGTTGATGCCAAGGGCGTCGTCGGCCAGGTGATTGAGGTTAATGAACTGACCAGTCGCGTGTTGCTGGTGTCAGACTCTACTCATGGTATTCCGGTTCGTGTCACCCGCAATGATGTGCGAGCGATTGCCAATGGCACCGGAGATATTGATGAAATTGAACTGCGTCATGTGGCTAAAAGCACCGATATTATTGCCGGAGACTTGTTAGTCACATCAGGTTTAGGGGATCGCTTTCCTGAAGGCTATCCTGTTGCTCGGGTAATGTCGGTGGCCCGTGATGATGGCCAAAGTTATGCGGTCATCAATGCTCAGCCTTTAGCCGCGCTTGATCGGATTCGTTATGTGTTACTCATTTGGCCTGATGAAGAAGATAATACTCCGCTTGTGCCGATATCAGTTGAAGAAAATCAATCATTAAAAACGGATTCAGCAGAAGATGTGCAGTCTGAAGAAGCCAATGACACTCCATCCGCATCACAAAACCCAGAGGTGAGTCAATGAGTGCTCACATAGCTAATGGTCGTTTAGTTGTTTGGATTACCCTTTTTATAGGGATGATGTTCCAAATTATGCCGCTACCAGAAATTGCAGCTGCTTGGCGCCCTGACTGGTTATTAATGGTGATGATTTATTGGGGGATGGCGTTACCTCATCGATACAGCATTTTAACCGCATGGGTACTCGGGGTATTACTTGATGTCATGTTGGGTGCGACCCTAGGCGTGAGAGGCTTAGCTTTCGCACTGGTCATTTATGCGGTTGAACTTCACTTTCAGCGCTTACGTAATTTCCCTCGATGGCAGCAAACATTAGTTATTGCGATATTTATCTGCATATACCACCTTATCGTTTATTGGACTGAATTTGTCGTTGTTGGTGACAGTGCTTTTAGCACTGATATGTTTTTACCTGCCATTTCTAGCATGTTAATTTGGTGGTGGGTATTTTGGATGCTAAGAAATATTCGTCATCGATATAAAGTCAGGTAAGTTATTATTTAAGGGTTTAGTGCTTACCTAAGCCACTGGGTATTTTTATTTTTAAATGGTAATGGAGAAACTTGCAAATGACTTGGGTATTAGCGTCAACCTCCCCTAGACGAAAACAACTTTTCGCTCAAGCGGGGTTTTCAATCGCTGATTTTTCTTTTGAGCAAGTTGCACCAGACATTGATGAAACGCCATTTGAAAATGAGCTTGCTGCGGATTATGTCACGCGTTTAGCCATTGAAAAGGCTCAAGCAGGTTTAACACTCGCGCAAGTATTTCCCAACCCTAAGGTGTTAGGCTC
The DNA here is from genome assembly GCF_023284065.1 of Shewanella gaetbuli. Lineage (GTDB taxonomy): Bacteria > Pseudomonadota > Gammaproteobacteria > Enterobacterales > Shewanellaceae > Shewanella > Shewanella gaetbuli. The sequence goes on from NZ_JAKIKP010000003.1 coordinate 65,401, forward strand.
TGATACATCAGTGGTGTTAAATGGCGCAATTTTAGGCAAGCCTGTCGACCCTCAAGATGCTAAACGAATACTACAGCAATTATCAGGGAATACTCATCAAGTGATGACGGCGGTTGCCATTACCAACGGCCAACATACCGTAAGTCGATTATGTATTACTGATGTGACTTTTAATCAGCTAACTGATGCTGAAATACACGCCTATATTGAGACTCAAGAGCCTATGGATAAAGCTGGTGCTTATGGTATTCAAGCCATTGGTGGTTGTTTTGTTGCAGAAATTAAAGGCAGTTATTCTGCCGTTGTTGGCTTACCTTTGGTAGAAACAAGACAGCTAATGCAACAAATACAACAGGTATAATACATTCCCCAAACGGTGTCTGATGACTGATTTTTTAATGACACTTAACGCATGAAAACGATGTAAAACTGGTGGCTTATGAATAGTAAAGCACAGGGTAAGAAAGGTTCAGAACTACTGATTAATGTAACCCCGACAGAAGCAAGGGTCGCATTAATTGAGCATGGCGTTTTGCAAGAAGTGCATATTGAACGACGTATGAAACGGGGTTTAGTAGGCAACATTTATAAAGGCAAAATTAGTCGTGTATTACCCGGTATGCAAGCGGCGTTTGTGGATATTGGTCTTGAAAAAGCCGCCTTTTTACATGCATCAGATATCGTGCCTCATACTGAGTGTGTTGCCGATGTTGAAAAGGGTAACTTTGTGGTACGTGATATTGCCGAACTGGTTCGTCAGGGGCAAGATATTATCGTGCAAGTGGTTAAAGATCCTTTAGGCACTAAAGGCGCAAGATTGACCACCGACATTACTTTACCGTCTCGTTACTTAGTCTTTATGCCAGGCTCTAGTCACGTTGGTGTTTCACAAAGAATTGATTCAGAAGAAGAAAGAGCACGTTTAAAGCAAATCACCACACCTTATGTTGACGATGACGGTGGGTTTATTATTCGCACCGCCGCGGAAAACGTTGGCGAAGAGGAGTTGGCTCAAGATGCGGCATTTTTACGTCGCGTCTGGAGCAAAGTCAGCGAACGTCGTAAACGCAAAGGCGCGTGTTTGTTGTATCAAGATTTAGCATTACAGGTCAGAATTATTCGTGACTTTGTAGGCAGTGATTTAGACCATATTCAAGTGGACTCGCGTCGAACCTTTAAAGATTTAAAGGTATTTGCGCAAGAGTTTATGCCTGAAATTGAAGACAAAATAGAGCTTTATGAAGGCCCTGCGCCCATTTTTGAACTCTATGATGTGGAAAATGAAATCCAGCGTGCACTTGGCCGAAAAGTCGAGTTAAAGTCAGGTGGCTACCTGATTATTGACCAGACAGAAGCCATGACCACAGTGGATATTAACACCGGCGCCTTTGTTGGTCATCGTAACCTTGAAGAAACCATTTTTAATACCAACTTAGAAGCGACTCAAGCCATTGCAAGGCAATTAAGATTACGTAACCTTGGTGGCATCATTATTATCGACTTTATCGATATGTTGAATGATGAGCATAAAGCGCGAGTGCTCGATAGCCTGAATGAAGCGTTGGTGTTAGATAGAGTTAAAACCAGTGTCAGTGGCTTTTCTGGTTTAGGCTTGGTTGAAATGACGCGTAAGCGTACACGTGAAAGTCTTGAACATGTGGTTTGCGCTGAATGTCCTGCTTGTTTAGGCACGGGCTCAATGAAAACCGTTGAAACTGTATCCTATGAGATTTTTCGTGAAATCATTCGCTTAAATCGTGCTTATAAAGCAGATGAATTTTTATTGTACTGTTCACCCGCGGTATACATGAGTTTAAGTGGAGACGAGAGTCATTTATTAGCTGAGCTGGAAGTTTACATTGGTAAACGCATTCGTCTGCAAAACGAAACTATGTATGCGCAAAACAAATATGATGTGGTGATGATGTAGTGTCATTGCAACACTTGGCGACATTTGGACGCATTACTTTTCAGATACTGGCAATATTGCTAGTACTTTTTGCCCTTGCTGTGAGTTTAATTCGCGGCTTATTACCCCATGTGCCAGAAGTTCGCCAAGATATCCTCACCTATGTAGATGAGCAATATGATCTCACTATACAAATAGGGGACTTTTCAGCAAAATGGCAAGCTTATGGTCCATCGATAACCATTAATCAATTGGTTTTGCCACCACAACAAAATATTCCCTTTACGCTAATCAGTGATCAAGTACATATTAAGCTCGATTTTTGGCAATCTTTATTAACCCTCAGCCCGCAAATTGAAACCGTCAGTTTTGATGGTGTCGATGTGGCGATTCATTTAGATGAACTGCCAACATCAGCTAAAACACCCTCATCAAACACTAATTTAGATTGGTTATATGCATTATTACTTGAGCAGTTGGCGCACTTTTCCATTAACGATGTTACGGTACAATTGTTCAATGGTCAGCATGACTTTAAACCAATTTTTGTTGAAAATTTAGAGTGGTTAAATACGCCAAATGAGCACAGGGCGAAAGGCTTAGTGTATATAGACCAAGATGCCTCTCAACAAGAATCGCTTTCATTGGCAATCGCATTGAAGGGAGATGGTTATAAACCTGATTCACTCACAGGTGAAATTTATCTGGCGGCAGAAGCGTTAGATCTTGGTAAATGGGCCTCTAGGAGATCGAACCCGAAAATTAATATAGATAACATTGATTTTGAAGGTGTGGTGAATATTGAAGCGTGGTTCAACTTTGCTAACCGTAGTGTTGATGACGGTTATCTCCTGTTTAAGCCCAGCTGGTTACAATGGCACGATAATGATGAGTCGCATACTAAAACGCTAGGTCAAAAGTTAGTTTCAAAGGTTTCAAAAAAAGTTCAAGTCAACCCTGAAACCATGCAGCGCTTTGATATTCAATCCGGAGTGATCACTTGGCAAAAAAATGCACAAGGATGGCATCTTCAAAGTCATGATTTGTTGATGACATCTAATGGTGAAAATTGGCCAAAAGTTGATGTCATTTTAGCCTCTAAGCAGCAACAGATGTTTGCATTAGTTAATCAAATTAATGTGCAGCATATTGCACCGTTGTTACCCTTGATCCCAAATTTTGGTCGTAAACAAGTTGCGCTTTGGCAAGATATCAAATTAACAGGGAATATTGGGCCAATAAAATTATATAAGCCAATCGACCAACCTTGGTTAGCCACAGCCAACCTGAATAAACTAGAGTGGCAACCCATTAGCAAGATTCCTGGGTTAAGCCCAATTGATGCACAATTAATTTGGACTGATAATGAATTAACCGCAGTGTTACCGCAGCAAGCTTATCGAATAGACTTTGCGGGTGGCTTTAATCAACCGTTGGCCTTAACTGGGCAGGCATTAACAGCAAAGTTTAATCCACAAACTTTGCAATTAACTGCTGAAAGTATTCGTTTTAGTAATGATGACATTAAGCTTAATGCTGCGTTAAAAATGGATTTTTCAGCCGACGCACATATGGCTTTAGCGGCTAATCTCGATATTCTAGATGTCACTAAAGCCAGTAATTATTTCCCGTTAATGGCCATGTCTCCCAATTTGGTCAGTTATCTAGATTCAGGCTTACAGGCAGGGCAAATTCATCAAGCTCAAGTGGTTTGGCATGGGGCGTTTAATCAATATCCATATACACAAAATAATGGCATATTTCAGGCTGAATTTGACTTAACTGAAGGTCAATTTAAGTTCCAACCCGACTGGCCAGAGGTGACTGAATTAGACTTATCCGCAATATTTGAAAACAAGTTAATGGATTTAACTATTAATACAGGAAAGCTCGGTAAAGTGGCTGTAGATGGTGCTAAGGTGATTATTCCTGAGCTAGGAAAAAAATCATTATTGTTGGTAACCGGGGACTTGCACACTGAGGCGCAACACGCGACAGCGGTAATCAATGACTCACCACTTAAATCTAATGTGGGTGAAACATTAGCGGTGGTGCAAATAAGCCAAGATATTAATGTGCAGTTAGATTTATCTATTCCATTATACGAAGGCCAAAAACCGCTGATTAAAGGGGCTGTGAATTTTGAAAATAATCCTGTATTTATCAGTAAACCTGGGGTGCATTTAACTGAAGTTACTGGCGGAGTTCGTTTCAAAAATAGTTTAGTTTCGGGGCAAAACCTTCATGCTCAGTTATTCTCGCAGCCATTGCAATTTAGTTTTGAAACCAAAAATAGAAATAAACAACTGGTATTGGATGTGGAATTTGATGGCCGCTGGGATCTTGCCAGTTTGCCCCAAAGCTTCGAAACTCCGCTGAGTGATTATTACCAAGGTGAATTTGATTGGACCGGACATTTAATGATGATGTTTGGCGATCAAGGTTACAGTATTAGAGCCCAAGCCGAGTCAGACTTAAATGGGGTCAGTGTTAATTTACCTCGGCCCTACACCAAAGCTGCTGATGAACCTCGGTTGATCACTGCGGAATTATTGGGTGATAACAAACAGTCTGCGTTAAGTATCAAGTTGGCTAATCAAGCAGAGTTTTGGGGCGGCTTTAGTGATGAAGAACAACATTTAGCATTTTATGAGTTAATGTTGGGCCGCCAATTTAAATTGGGTGATAAATTAGCTAAGCAAGCTGGTCGAATACATGTTGATTTCAAACAAGCCAACTTTGATCAATGGCAACCTATTATTGATCGATTTATTAAAAAAGGTTCAGCAAGTCAGCAAAGTGAAGATACCAAAGTGGCAGGGGTTTTTCCGCCATTAGTGCAAATTAACGCTAAGGTGAGGAAGTTTAATTTATTAGCCCAAGACTTTACTCAGTTAAATTTATTAGCTCAACCATTAGAAGATATTTGGCGTTTTGATGTGGATTCAGAACAATTTGTAGGTCGGGTGGACTTTTACCCCAGTTGGCGCGAACAAGGCATAAAAATAGTTGCTGACAAATTGCATTTATCACCTCACTTTAAAACCAAAGAAAATGGCGGAAAAAGTCCAGACTCTATGCTTCAGAATATGCCGCCATTGGCAGTTGATGTCGATGATTTTAAAGTCTTTGATATGCAATTCGGCCATTTAGAAATGCAAGCAACACCGTCGGCAGATGGATATATATTCCAAACAATATCACTAACAGAGCCGAATAAAATAGTTAATTTTCAGGGTAAAGGGACCTGGAAAAACACTGCTACTGGCCCGCTAACCCAATTTGATGTCGACTTATCTGCGGCAAAATTTGACACGTTATCTACTATGTTGGGCATTAATCCAGGTTTACAGAATGCGCCTCTAAAATTAGTGGGTGATTTTTCGTGGCAAGGTGCTCCTTATGACTTTTCTCTAGAGACCTTAAATGGCCAGCTGAAGTTTGATTTTGGTAAAGGCCATTTGTCAGAGATAAGTGATAAGGGAGCGCGAATTTTCTCGCTGTTTAGCCTCGATTCTATCTTACGTAAACTGTCTTTCGATTTTTCAGATGTGTTTGGTAAAGGGCTCTATTTTGACAGCTTTAACGGAAATCTAGCTATTCAAGATGGCGTAGTTAAAACCACCGATACAGAAATGGACGCGGTGGCCGGTACTATGCGAGTGCGTGGATTTACTGATTTAACGACCCAAAGTTTAAATTATGATATTCGTTTTGTACCGCAACTTGCCTCAAGTGTACCTACAGTGGTGTTTTTGAGTACCAGTGCATGGACCTTGGGAATAGGAGCGTTTGCTCTGACAAAAGTACTTGAACCTGTTATTGAGGTGATTTCAGAAATTCGTTTTCGATTAACAGGCACCATGGATTCACCTGAGTTACAGGAGCTTGAGCGTAAAAGTAAAGAAATTGAAATTCCTGAATCGATTTTGCGCGAAAATGGAGTGAATGTTATGGATGACAATCATTCAACTGAAGCGGTTCCAGCGAGTCAATCATCATCTGCACCGTTAAATCCTGGTGTTACTGAACCCCAAGTTCAACAACAAATTGATACCCAACAGCCACAAGTTAAGGTTGAACAAGATCCGCAGCAATCAACGAATCAATCAGAACTACAATCAGAGCCAAAATCAAAAACACAACAGCAGCATTCTACTAATGTGGTTACTAACGTAGCAGCCAATACTAAAAGCATCTATGCTGTCATAGAGCCATACAACAAGCAAAATGTGAATAGGGATAGCAATGCAAGTCAGTTTGTTACAATGTCAAAGCAGCAGAGATGTTCAAGCCAATCTTGCTTTTATCAACAAGCAGCTTGAGCTGTTGCCTCGTCAAGAATCACAACCACAACTGGTGGTGTTACCTGAGTGTTGTTTATTGTTTGGTGGCCATGAGTCGCAACAGCTTCAATATGCAGGAACTGACGATAGTGGCGAGCTCAAACAGGCCTTATCTCAATTAGCAAAACAACATAAAGTGTATATGGTTGCTGGGACCATTCCAATGAAAGCTGATGACGACCGAGTATATAGCCGCAGTTATTTATTTGATGATCAAGGAGCCACATTAGGCTCATATGACAAATTACACTTGTTTGATGTTGACGTTGCCGACGGGACTAAAGTTTATCGAGAGAGTGATACCTTTCACCCAGGTCATCGAGTTACCGTGGTAGACACTCCCTTTGGTAAAATTGGTTTGGCTATTTGTTATGATATTCGTTTTGCTGATTTATTCCGCGCTTTAACAATGGCAGGAGCGGAAATTATCGCCCTTCCTTCAGCCTTTACTCGTGTCACAGGTGAAGCCCATTGGCAAGTTTTATTACAAGCTCGTGCCATTGAAAATCAATGTTATTTACTCGGTGCGGGACAATGGGGACAGCATAATCAAGGTAGCCGAGAAACCTGGGGACACAGCATGATAGTCGACCCTTGGGGTAAAGTAATAGCCGAACTTGATCAAGGGCTTGGTTGGGTTCAGGCTGAAATAGACTTACAACTATTGGCAGAAATTCGCCAAAAAATGCCTGTGCAAGGGCATAATCGTTTTATTGCCCCCACATTAGCTAACTTCAACTAGGTGCGCCTCTTGAGTTTAAATTAATCAGTAACGTTACGGATACAGTAAGGTAAATGTTGTTGTGGCGGTAAAGGTTCCAGGAGTCAATGGCCCAGTTCGGATTACATCCGCTTGAAAATAAGATTCAAAATTATTAGTCGGTGTAGATGCGGCATCGATAATGTTAAACTCAGTACCTACTCCATATTTTTTTACATATGCGTTATATAAAATTCGAACTCCGACTCCGCTTGCCGTCCCAGTGGTGGCTAAAGCATATTCATTTGACGCGACTGTGGTTCCGTCAAAACGCAACTTAACACTGCCTTTAGCGAGACATTGAAACGGAATAGAGAATGTTCTTCTTGCTGCAACACTACCTACACCGGGTAAATCAGACGCTTTAATATTACCAAAATCGACATTGGTATCAGGGGTTAAAACAGTACAAGCATTATCGTAAACTAATCTTGTACCGCCTTTTATACCAAATTGAAAGGGAGTCGTATGTCTATCGTTAGCAATAGTGTGGCGATGAATCCAAAAACGACCTAGGTCAATTTGTGGCGTTGTGACAGCACCTACATGACTTCCTGTGGTAACTAAACGAAGACGAGGTTCAAATCTAAAATCAATATCTCTGGAATACCCAGAGCTTGGTGACCAGCTTGGCTGCCAAGGGAAGTTATAAAAACCTGAAAGCCCTCCAGCCCCAGAACCTCTTACCTGTATTTGTACGCCGACACCTTCGATCCCCGTTTCATAAACGGGTCCTCCTGTAAAATCAAACTCTTTAGGCATTAATAGGTATTCAGTCGCATCATAGGCCTGGCTTTGGTATCGACAACTAAATACAGTTTGTAATCCTAGTGGTATCCAATTAGTGATTATTTGGGGATAAACTGAAGGTGGGGGCATTTTTATTACCCCAGTGCCGCCAGACATATCAATATGAGTTTCAGTCCAGTTTTCAGTGCAGATAGGCGGAACACCAGCAGCAAGAGTATGGGTACTAAAAAGAATACCTACAAGAGAGGATAAAAATAATAGCCACTTCCAAGGCTCTCGAAGGGAGGGGTGCCTACTAGGTTTATTTGTTTTTGTAGTTAAAGTAACACTACGGCTTTGAACATTCATATATCCATCCTCACGCTGACTAAACTAACTTGCTGGCAAAGTAACATCCTAATTATCTCATAGTTTTTTTTTAAAACTCTGGAGATGGCGGTTATCGCTTGCTAATAATAATTATTAATTCTTATTAAAAGGGTTAGCGTTTGTTTTTTAAGGTGAAAGGTTGTTTTTTTAGATGGTGGATTTGTTTCTAAAATTTAGAAAGACTGATGGGGATACAAATGTATTAAAATGTTTGTTTATGAATTAAAAGTGTCCTTTTAACATCACAAGTTATTGAATGTAAACTACTTGATTTTATGGTGGCACTTAAAGCAAATCAGTAGTTGTATTTAAATTAAATTTCTACAAATTTAATGGGGGTATTAAATTTGATGTCTTATCTGTATACCAAAATCGTCGAGAGTTTTTCAAAAAAGGCAGAAATTCGCCAAAAAATGTTTTTGTTAAGGCATAATCGTTTTATTGTCCCCACATTAGCTGCTTTATCTAAGGTGTATTGTGGGCAGATTAGATTGAATAAAGAGAATATGAATGCCTTTTTTATCGCAAGTTGAACAAAGCTTATTCCAAGGTGGATTAACATTAGATGGTTTACAAGATTATTTAAGCATTATTCACCAACATCAAATTGACTTTTCAGACCTTTATTTTCAGGGGAGCCGTCACGAATCTTGGGTATTAGAAGACGGTATTATCAAAGAAGGCAGTTTTCACATCGAACGGGGTGTGGGAGTGCGTGCTATTACGGGTGAAAAAACCGGTTTCGCCTATGCCGATGAAATTACCCCCGCAGCATTAGATGCCGCAGCAAGAGCTGCAAGAGGCATTGCCGTTTCAGGCCAGCAGCATCAAGTTAAAGCCTTTAGCCGTGCAGATTCCATTAAGCTTTATGATAGTGCGGACCCCATTGCTGCAATGGACGAAACCACCAAAATTAATTTATTAAAACAAGCAGACGCTTATATTCGCAGTTTAGACTCTCGGGTTATTCAAGTGGTTGTTAGCTTGTCTGGTGTTCATGAAGAAATATTAGTCGCTGCCAGTGACGGTACACTCGCCGCAGATGTGCGCCCGCTAGTTCGTTTTAACTGCAGTGTTATTTTAGAAGAAAATGGCAAGCGCGAACGTGGCAGCGCAGGCGGTGGTGGCCGACATGATTACAGTCGCTTTTTAACCACAGATGATGCTGGACTGCCCATCAGTTTTGAATTTGCCCGTGAAGCAGTAAGACAAGCCCAAGTGAACATCAATGCCATTGATGCTCCGGCAGGTGAAATGCCCGTTGTATTGGGTAGTGGTTGGCCAGGTGTGTTATTACATGAAGCAGTTGGGCATGGATTAGAAGGTGATTTTAATCGTAAAGGCAGTAGTGCGTTTAGCGGTAAAGTGGGCCAACCTGTTGCATCAAGTTTAGTCACAGTCATTGACGATGGTACTATAAATGATCGCCGTGGCTCACTGAGCATAGACGATGAAGGCGTGCCGACTCAACGGACTACCCTTATTGAAAAGGGTGTTTTAAAAGGCTACATGCAAGATAAGCTCAATGCGCGTTTAATGGGACAAACATCAACAGGTAATGGCCGTCGTGAATCTTATGCGCATTTACCGATGCCTAGAATGACCAATACTTACATGGAAGCGGGCGAGTCTGATCCAGCCGACATTATCAAGTCCGTTAAACAAGGCATTTACGCGCCTAATTTTGGTGGCGGTCAAGTTGATATCACTTCGGGTAAATTTGTATTTTCAGCTTCTGAAGCATACTTGATTGAAAATGGTGAAGTCACTCAAGCTATCAAAGGCGCTACCCTTATAGGTAATGGCCCCGAAGCCATGAGCCAAATATCAATGGTAGGCAATGACCTTGCTTTAGATAAAGGTGTCGGGGTGTGTGGTAAAGATGGTCAAAGCGTGCCTGTTGGCGTTGGCCAGCCGACCCTGAGGTTAGATCGTTTAACAGTAGGTGGAACCGCGTAACATATTAAAATTATTGCTAATCTTAATATGAATTACAAAATGGGTATATGAGCTGTTAGCTGTGAGGTTCAGTACCCATTTTAAAACCACTAAATAATGATGACCTTATAAAGTGATATTCAATTAATCAATATTTGATTGTTGAACGTATAATCGGCTTAATCATAATTAAGCAAAATTAGTGACAATTACCGAGTTAAAAATAACTAAAATAAATCGAATATAATGCCAATAATCAGTTAGTCAGTTATACTTCATATAATTATTAGAGTAAAAGCTCTACATGGTGATGAACGACATGGAACAAAAGATTAATCTGACACATAATAGTGAAAATCTATCATGTAATCCGCCTATTGGGCGCTCAAGACTATTGGCTCGGGTGATACTTCCTTTAGCCTTAATATCATTGCCGTTACAGGCTACAGCCCCCTTAGAACCAACGCATTCAGAACCCATTGCAAAAGTGAACTTTGCACAGGCTTGGCAAACGGTTTTGAATGTCAGCAATACACTTCAAGCTAAACAACAACAGGTTAACCGTGCCTTAGCCAAACAAGATGCTGGTAAGTCACTTAATTATCCTTCAATTGATTTAACGGGTTCGTATACTCATTTAGAAAAACCGATAGAGTTAGATTTAAGGGATCTTAACCCACTGGCGGCTATTGATCCGGCACAATTACCACCGGCTTTAGGGCAGGCAATTGGCGCAATACCTGGGTCGTTATTTGTGACTCCATTTACCGAGCAAGATGTATTTCGTTCTAGTTTACAAGCGATGTGGCCAATTTATACTGGCGGCAAAATTACTGCTGCTCAAGGTATTCAAGCTGCTCAAGTCGTTGAGCAAGAACAGCAATTGGCATTAAGCCAACGTGACTTATTTTCTCAACTAGTTGAGCGTTATTATGGCGTTGCCGTCACTGCAGCACTAACGGAAACCCAATACCAGTTAGTTGAGTCGTTAACTTTACATGCAGATCATGCAAAAAAACTTGAGCAACAAGGGCAAATTGCAAAAGTAGAACGCTTAAATGCACAGGTCGCATTAGAAAATGCCAAAGTGAATTGGACCAGCGCAAAACGTCAGCATGAGATGACTCAAATTGCCTTAGCTAGTATGTTGAATCAGCGTCAAGTTCAGCCAGCTTCGTCGTTATTTACCCTTCAACAACAACCCACATTATCTCGTTTTAATCAGTTAACAATCACAACCCATCCAGCATTAAAGTTATTAGAAGCTAAGGAAGTGCAAGCCAATGGGCTGGTGGATTTAGAAAAAGGCGGATATTACCCTACGGTGTTCTTATACGGTAATTACACCCTTTATAAAGATGACAGCCTATTTTCGCAAATAGAGCCTGATTGGATGGTTGGTGTTGGAGTTAAAGTGCCCTTACTTAGCCGTGACGGTCATAGCGGTAAAGTACAAGCTGCTAAAAGCGCATTATTACAAGCAAGGCATACTAAGGCGCAAACTCAACAAGATTTAAGCTTGTTAGTTGAGCAGCAATACCGACAAATGATGCAAGCATTAGAAGAAATAAATGCCTTAAACACTTCATTAGCACTGGCGCAAGAAAACTTGAAATTAAGAGAGTTGGCATTTAATCAAGGCTTATCAACTTCAATTGACCGAGTGGATGCTGAGTTAAAGCTAGCTGCAGTGAAGACTCAGCAGTTAGGGGCGAAATATCGTTATATTCAAACCTATGCCAAGCTCATGGCCGTGAGTGGTCAAATAGATGAATTTATTAACCGTACTAATATGCAAATGACACATCAGGAGCCAACCCATGCGAGCCAATAAATTAGTTGCCGTTGTTGCGTTTTGTTTTTTGGCGGTATTTTTAGCCTATGGGTTATGGTTAGCGTACACCCCAAAACCTCAAACCTTACAAGGGCAAATTGAAGCACGAGAATACAATGTGTCCTCTAAAGTCCCTGGGCGAGTTGAGCAAGTTATGGTGCGTACCGGTGATAAAGTTGACCAAGGTGACTTACTTTTTGCCATAAGTAGCCCAGAATTAGACGCAAAATTAATGCAAGCTGAAGGTGGCCGTGATGCGGCTAAAGCCTTACAAACTGAAGCGCAAAATGGTGCCAGACAGCAAGAGATCACCGCAGCTCAAGAGCAATGGCGTAAAGCACAAGCCGCGGCTAAGTTGATGGAAAAAACCTATCAACGAGTAGAAAATTTATTTTCTGAAGGCGTAGTTGCCAGACAAAAACGCGACGAAGCCTACACTCAATGGCAAGCGGCAAAATACACCGAGCAAGCCGCGTTAGCCATGTACCAAATGGCGCAAGAAGGGGCTCGAGTAGAAACGAAAGCCGCCGCTGCAGGTAACGCAAGAATGGCCGAAGGAGCGGTTAAAGAAGTCAGTGCTATTTTGGCAGACAGCCAAATGCGCTCGCCTATTAGCGCAGAGGTGAGTGAAGTCTTGTTGCAAGCAGGAGAGCTCGCGCCAAGTGGTTTTCCTGTGGTGAGTTTAATTGACATGCAAGATGCATGGGCTATTTTGCAAGTGCGTGAAGACCAATTAGCAGACTTTAAAAAAGGCCAAGAAGTGACCTTAACGATTCCTGCCTTAAATCAAAGCCATCAATTTGTTGTGGGCCATGTGAGTGTTATGGGGCATTTTGCCACGTGGCGTTCCACTGAAAGTGGCCACGATTTTGATATGCGCACCTTTAAAGTTGAACTGACACCTAAGCAACCTATTGCAGATTTACGTGTAGGTATGTCGGTGTTATATCAATATAGCGTCGAGTAAATACCGTGAGTATTATCGCTTACGTAAAACAGGAATGGGCAGCATTATGGCAATCACCTTGGCAAGTTGCCTTAGTGAGCTATATTCCTATAGTGAGTATTTTATGTTTGTGGTGGTTATTTAGTGCGGGGTTACCCAAACAGTTACCCGTGGCGGTGGTTGACCAAGATAACAGCCAAATATCAAGAATGCTGACTCGGCAAATGACCGCTAACTCAGTAATTAGCGTAGAATCTTATGCCGACCTCACCCAAGCACAGGATGCGATGCGCCAAGCGAGTGTTTATGCAGTTGTCGTGATCCCGCACCAATTCAAACAACAGCTAATAACAGGTCGTTCCCCCACAATTGATATCCGTTATAACAGCCAATATTTATTAGTGGGTAAATTACTTTCGAGCCAAATTCAAATGAGTTTAGGGGCTGGATTATTAAAAACTGCGGCGCAAAAACTGCTGCTGTCTGGGGTTAATCACGCCAGTGTGGCAGTGAATTTATCACCCGTATCTAGCCAAACTACAGCGTTATTTAATCGTAATAACAATTATGTGGGTTTTTTAGTTCCGCCGGTGTTAATTGCGTTGTGGCAGCTTTTGGCGATGATGATTTTTACCAATGCGCTTAATCGAGAGCTGATAACTCAGCAAAACCAAGTGTTGTTACCTCACGATTTGTGGGTAAGAGTGCTGGCAAAATGTATGGTATTTCTACCTATCATGTTATTACACAGCAGCTTTATTTTAGTGTTGTTATATCAATATTTAAGCTTGCCTCATGCTGGTGAAGTTGGGGTGCTGGTGGTATCACAGGCGGTCATGTTGTTGGCATTATGGCTATTGGTGACGTTGATTTTCTTAATAATGAAAGAGCCTGCCCGCTGCGTGAGTTTTTGCACCGCTTTATTTGCTCCTGCGTTTGCTTTTATGGGTATCACTTTTCCAATTAATGAAATGCCGACGATTGCTCAGTATTGGCGCTTAGTCATGCCATCAAGTCATTATATCGACACTCACGTAAATGTAATCAGTTATGGCGCTGATCCCCTTGAAGTGATTGGCCAGTTAGTCTCTTATTGGATGTTTTTACCTTTAATACCTGTGGTGGTAGTTTTATGGCTTAAGGCTAATAAAACGCCATTATCAGCAGAGAATACTAACTTCAGTAGCCGTGCTATTCAGCAAATTACAGAGGAGGATAAATGAGCTTGTTACAACTGTATTTTGCTGAATGGCGAGCATTATTAGCTGACAAAGCCATTGTGGTCACTTTGTTTGGCGGCGTGGTGTTTTATTCAGTGCTTTATCCTTTACCTTATTTAAACCAAGTGCCGACGGAGCAAACCGTAGTGGTGGTTGATCATGACAATTCTTCGTTAAGCCGTAAGCTTATTCGACATGCTGATGCTAGCCCGAAAATTCAAATAGTTTCCCATGCAACCAATATTGATGAAGCCAAACACCTGATTCAACAAGGGCATGCTCATGGTTTGTTGGTCATCCCTAGCGGGTTTAGACGTAATTTAATGTTAGGCAAAGGCGCCACATTAAGTTATGGCGGTGATGCCAGTTACTTTTTAATTTATTCCGCGGTGGCTGAAGGGCTGGTGGAAGCAGGTATGGATGCTAGCAAGCAAGTGCAATTGGTTGGGTTATTAGCTAGAGGAGAAAACCCAGCTATGGCTCAAAAAAGTCTAAGCCCTGTGAACCTGAATGCCGTGCCTGTTTTTAACCCCAGTTTGGGTTATACGCCTTATGTTGTGCCTGGATTATTTTTATTAATTTTGCATCAAACTTTATTAATAGGTACCGGCATTTTAGGGGCGGGGCAGTGGCGAAATAAAGGCTATTGGCTAGAGGTAAAACCGTTGAAACTACTGTCAGTTAGGCTAGCTATGTTTACCAGTTTATATCTGTTGTTTGCTAGCTTCTATATTGGCTACTGTTTTTATGCTTATCAAGTGAGTATGTTGGGCTCTTTTATTGAAACCGTTTTACTGATATTGCCATTTTTATTAGCCACTGGCGCGGTGGGGGTTGCATTAAGTTGCTTGTTTGTTCGCCGCGATATTCCCACCCAAATTTATTTATTGTCTTCTATGCCTATTCTATTTGTGGCGGGGTTTGTTTGGCCTACTGCATTGATCCCTGAGCCGTTAGTCGTGATATCACAAATTATACCGGCCATTCCGGCAATGAATGCCATGTTGAAGTTAAATCAAATGGGGGCTGGTTGGTCTGCAATTTTAAGCCACTGGATACAATTATGGGGCATTTTTGCACTGGCCTGTTTGCTGGCTTGGTGGGGAATTAAGCATCGCCAATCAGAAGCTGAAAGTATCAACCAATAAATAAGCTGAAAAAGAACATAAAAAATAGGCAACTAACCGGGTTAACTGCCTATGACTTATGGATTATTTACGCTTGTCTGTCGTTGTTGGTCATCTTCCAAATGATTACACTCCAGTTTCAGTGGCATTAATGGCTGACTCTAAACGGCTAAGGTTGTCTGAATAGATAGCTTCATCACTGACTTTAGCAGCCTTTCTGAAGTCTTCTAGTGCGCCTAGGTTGTCATTAGCTAATAACTTCATTACAGCACGGTTATTATAAGCATAGGCTTTTAAGTCAACATCAGGTGCAGCTATGGCATATCGTGCAGTTTTCACCGCATCAGTACAGGCTTTTTTAGCTTCATCTAGTTTCGATAAACGAGTATAACCGACACACAAATTAAGGTTTCGGGTATAGCTATCAATTTCATGTTTACTCGCAGCGCGGGTAATTGCTACGCCTTCTGAAACATTACCAGATTGTAAAGCATCAACTCCTGGAGTGTTTTCAATGACTACCATTTTATAAGGTGAAGTTTCGATAACATCAGCAGAAGCACTTGTTGCCGTTAATGCTAATAGGCTGGTTGCAATTAATTTCGATAAGTTTGATTTAGTCATGTCTCTATCCCTTTATGAGTAGTAGCACTTGCTACACGCCTAATTTAGGAAAATCATTCATTGCTGACAAACGAGAAAAATTGCTGCAATAGTTGAAATAAATTCACTTATGCCTAGCAGCCTCATTAAATGACTAGTTTCCATTAACCGAGGTGGTGTTTGAACTTGTCTACAATCCACTCAATTAATAATTGCACTTCTCTTGTGGGAGTTTCTGTTTGATGGTTGATCAAATAGTATCTGTCATGGCTGGTTAGGCTTTGATCAAATAATCGAATGAGGTTTTGGTTATCAAACCACGTCTGACTAATCGGCAAGGGAATGAGTGCAATTCCAATACCCTGTTCAGCCGCTCTGGCAACACTAAACATACTGTCTAATTGAATAATCTGTTGTGGTTTAAACTCATCAAAACCAATATTTTCTGCCCATTGGTGCCAAGCGTAAGGTCTAGCTTTATGCAAAATGAGAGGGGTTTCGCTTAGGGCTGAATACCCTTTATGAACAATGTGTTGATACAGATTTTTATTGCAAGCTGGAACATACTCTAAAGGAAATAAATCATAGGCGTGAGGTTGGTTGTGCCTTTTACCCGATAACACAATGGACAAGTCAGTATTGGTTTGCTGTTCACTGCGACTTTTAATGGTATCAAGCTTCAAATTAATGTTGGGATACTTAGATGACCAGCCAATTAACTGTGGCACAAATAACTCGCTAGCAAAAAACTCCGGCATTGAAATACTTACTTCTAGCGGTATTTGGGTTTGATTAAACTCACTAACGGTGTCACAAAGCTGGGTCATTAATGGTGCAATACGTTGGTAAAATTGTTGCCCAGTTTCTGACAAAGTAATTGCGCGAGTTTGACGAATAAACAACGGTTGTTGAAGATGCTCTTCAAGTTGCTTTATTTGATGACTAACTGCAGATGGGGTTAAAAATAACCGTTTAGCGGTTTCTTTAAAACTTAAACACTCAGCGGCAACGCAAAAACAGCGTAGCCCCCTTAACGACGTGTGCAAAGGTAGCATGAAATACTCTACTGGTTATGGAGACTATTTAGCTAAGCAAGGCCTGAGCCAAGTGTTGTACATTATTTTTCAATGGCTTACGAAGTGGTTGTGTTAAAGCTCTATAAAATAGTGCACTGATTGTTGTCAGTGCACCATTTTGGTGCAAAAAGGCGGTTATTGTTCAATTTCGCTGCGCAAATATTTAAACAATTCTTTTGCTGACTTTGACTGCTCTATTTGCTGCTCGGCCATTTTAGACAGTTCTTTATTAGTTTGACGGACTAATTGACGCAGCTTTTGTCTATCTAAGTGTGGATGTTCATCCAATAACATTTGAATTTCAGTGTCGCCATCAGCTAATAAACGGTCACGTAATTTCTCAAAAATCTGCACTTTTGCCGCTTCATTATTGTTTTTATTGAGCACCTTATCCAATGCAGCTTGAATGGGTTCATGGTCATAACCACGCATAAGCTTGCCAATATATTGCAAGTGGCGGCGGTAGGCTTCCGTTTTTTGTTTAATCGATTTGGTTTTTAACACCGCATCATATAGAAACTCATCTAGTTCTAACTTGTCTAATTGGCTTTTACTCAGTGCAATTAAACGTAACCCTAGAGCCTGCGCTTCTTCACTTTCTTTTTTAAACTCAGTACGACTGACGTAGTCTTCATCGTTATCATAGGGTTGCTGAAAGTGCTCAGAATCACCAACAATTTTCATAATCTTAAAACCTCAAATAAATATCTGCTAATGATAGCATTTTTTTGACTATTGTAGCGTGTAAAAAAAGTTATCAGGCAGTGGTTATCAATCATTATGTGAATTTGCTATGCTAGCGCTAATTTAAGCCATTTAAGAGATTATTTGTGACTTCTGAAAAAGCACCTACAGCCACTATAGATAGTGAGTTACCGACACTAAAAAACGCCGTGAGTACGGCATTAGAGTACGCTAAAGAATTGGGCTCGTCATCTGCAGAAGTGGCGATTAGTAAGCAACAAGGATTATCGGTATCAACACGCAATAAAGAAGTTGAAACCGTTGAGTTTAATAAAGATGGTGCATTAGGTATTACGGTATATCGTGATGGCCGCAAGGGTAATTCATCTACGTCAGACTTATCTGCTGAAGCGATTCGCCAAGCTGTTAAAGCCGCTGATGATATTGCTAAGTATACCTCTCAAGATCCTTTTAGTGGCTTAGCTGATGCTGCATTAATGGCGCAACATATTCAGGACTTGCAGTTATTTCACCCTGAGAACTTAACCGCTGAAGATCTTGCAACATTAGCAATTTCTGCGGAAGAAGCTTGTTTATCCACTGACAAGCGGATTAAAAGTTCTGATGGTGCCACCGCTAATGCCCACTCAACCGCGAAAGTGTATGGCAATAGTCATGGTTTTTTAAATGGTTATTCGAGTACCCGTTATAGTTTAAGCTGCGTAGCCATTGGTGAAGAGTCTGACGGAAATATGCAGCGAGATTATGACTATACCGTGGCGCGTAAATTTGCAGATTTATTAAGTGCTCAAGAAGTGGGAATTAAAGCCGCTCATAAAACGGTTGACCGTTTAGATGCACGCAAAATTGCTACCGCAAAATTACCGGTATTATTTGCTCCAGAAATTGCCACAGGGTTAATGGGTCACTTAATTGGGGCAATTAGTGGCAGTAGTTTATACCGTAAATCGAGCTTTTTATTAGATGCTATCGACACGCAAATATTCCCTGAATGGTTCAATATTGAAGAGCAACCTCATTTATTGGGTGCGCTAGCATCTGCTAACTACGACAGTGAAGGTGTCGCGACTCAAGACAGAAAAATCATTGAAAATGGCCACTTAGCGACTTATCTATTAACCAGTTATTCAGCCCGTAAATTAGGCCTTAACAATACCGGCCATGCCGGTGGAATTTATAACTGGACGTTAAGCCATACTAACCAAACCTTTGCTGAGTTAATTAAAGCTATGGGAACAGGATTAATTGTCACTGAAGTTATGGGACAAGGGGTTAATCCGGTGACCGGAGATTATTCTCGTGGCGCAGCTGGTTTTTATGTTGAGAATGGCCAAGTGCTTTACCCTGTTGAAGAAATTACCATAGCCGGTAATTTAAAAGACATGTTTATGGGCATTCAAGGGGTAGCAAAAGATCGCGACTTACGCTCTTCTATTCGCACTGGGGGTATTTTACTCAGCGAAATGAAGATAGCAGGTAATTAACTCTTGGTTTTAAAGCTGCTTAACTAATTAAAAAAAAGCCCGCTGCAAGTCATTACAGCGGGCTTTTTAATGTCTTTAACCTTTAAGCTTTAACCAAGGGGATTCACATTTACCCCTGAGTAGCAAACTCATAACGACTGATATGATGGTAAATTTCACCGGGTAATAACCATGCTTTACCTGGCAGATGTGGCTGATTGGGTGAATCTGGCAGCAACTGTGGTTCAATGCACACCGCTTGATGATCGTTCAATGCCTGTTGTTTTTTACCCACTACACCTTGTAAAAAGTTAGCGCCATATAACTGAACGCCAGGTTGATTAGTGTAAACCGTCATACTAATACCGCTGTGTGGGCTTGAAAGCTGGCCAAAACGTTGTAAATCATTATTAGGGTTATCCATCACATAACAGTGATCAAATCCATTGGTTGCCGCCAGTGCTGCGCGCTCAGTTTGCACCGCCATTGGTGTAGGGGATGATAAATCTAAATCTGACCCTGCCGTTGCTGCAATGCTTTTAGGTATACCCACATCATTCATAGTTAAGTACTGTGTAGCATCGACTTGAATTATATGGTGTTGATTGGTTTGGCTGCCGTCTAGGTTAAAGTAGCTATGTTGGGTTAAATTAACAGGGCAGGCTTTGTCGGTGGTGGCTAATATTTCAACGTATAAATTGTTGCCCACTAACCGGTAATCAAGTTGTACATGACAATTACCTGGAAATCCCATATCACCCTCAGGGCTCATTAAAGTTAGTCTAACCCCGTCATTTGTGGTGCCCAGCTGCCATTGTTTGCGGTTAAAGCCTTGTTCACCGCCATGTAAGCAATTTGTCGCCTGATTGACACTCAGTTGGTATTCTTGACCTGCAAATTGCATTTTACCGTTGGCGATACGGTTAGCGAATCGACCCGCTATCGCGCCTAAGTGAGCCGACTGAGCAAGGTAGTCTTCAATATTGTCACATCCGAGCACAACATTCTGGCGTTCACCTTTGTTATTGGGCACCCATAATGACCGAATAATGCCGCCTAGGCTTAATACTTCTACAGCGATAGTACCGTTGTCTAAACGAATACGTTCAACTTCACCGCCTCGGGGATCTTGCCAAGATTCAAGCACACTAAATCTTACCATTAGGGCCTCACATGTTCATTTATGGGTTAATTATCAGGAAATTCTACTGGCGCCAGAGCTCGCAGAGCATAAGTACACTTTTGCTTCTAAGCCTGACTGGCTGAGATATTCTTGTTCAACTAAGTTAATAACATCATCGGTTAACTCATGTTCAATCAATGCAATAACACAACCGTCACTCATGCGAATTCCACCACGGGCCCCCACTTTTTTTGAAAGCATCGACACTAATAAGTCGACTTCAGTAAATACCACTTCAAAATCGTCTTTCAAAGACTGGTGTGATTGCGCCATTAATTCACTAAAACGGGCAATGTCACCTTGCTGGATAGCACGGGCGGCTTTGCTGGTGCGTTCATTTTCAGTAATCACATGTCGAGCTCGTCTAAATTGCTCTTCAGTCAGGCTAGCTTGCTGCTGGTTTAATTGATGCAATGATAAATCACGTAATGAATCTAGGCCTAAAAGATGAGTGATAAGCGCGCACTGGTTTTTGCGCATCTCATATACCATCGTGAATTCTTTACGGTTCATGTTGGGCGCAATAACTATCAGGCTGAGGTTTTCAGGTATCAGTACCTCTTCGCTTTCAAGTTCAAGACAGTCAATTAACAATGCGTGGTCTTCAATGGCCAACGCACTGATCATTTGATCCATCATGCCGCAATCTAAACGCATGTGCTGGCTTTCGCCTCTATGGGCTAGTAGCGCAATCGCTAATGGCGATAAATGCAGTTGACTGGCGTAACTAATGGCGGTGCCAAAGGCGACTTCTAATGCGGCTGAAGATGACAAGCCCGCGCCTAGTGGCACGTTACCTACAATCGCCAAATCAAGACCTTTCGCTTGAAGTCCTGACTGGTACATCGCCGCGGTGACACTTTTTAAATAGTTAACCCAATCATTGTCACAAGAAACGTCGGCTTCTTCGCCAAACTTCCACTGTTTTATTTGTCCAGGAAACGCATCCGTTACGGCTCTGAATAAATTATCTTCACGATGTTTAACCGCAATGACCGTATTAAAGTTAATGGCCACAGGCAGTGCTAAACCTTCGTTATAGTCTGTGTGTTCACCAATAATATTCACCCGCCCTGGTGCTTGGTATAAATCATCCGCTTGAGTGCCAAAAGTTTGCACAAACAACTTCGTTGCCCGTTGAGCTGGGTTAGACATGCTGCAATTGTTTCCAGAAAAAGTGATTAAGTTATTACTTTGATTTATAACACGACTTTACACTTGCTGTAACTGTGAATTTACAAGCAAAGTGCAAATTAAATTTACACATATATAAACAAAAACGCCTCGTAAAGATACGAGGCGTTTGATTAACCCGTTAAACCCTCAAATGAACAAGGATGGCTCAAGTATTTATGGCGCGACTGTTTGCTGAGATTGTTTTTCAGCTCTATTGGCTTTTTCTTGAGGTTCATCAAGGAGTTCAGTAATTACATGGTCAACAAAACCTGCACCCGCTGCTTCATAAAGGTTGTACGCGGTGTTCACTCCTGCAGCCTTTAACGCCTCTGCATCTTCAGGATACTGAACGATGGCACTTATTTTTCCTTCATAATTAAGTTTTTTAAGTTGTTCTATCGCAAACAAATTACCTACATGGTTAGGAATCGCCAGTAGTACTAATTCTAAGTTTGGAGCGCGCTCAAGTTTCTCCCAAAAATCAGTATCGCCTGCATCACCTTGTACCACGTTACGGCCTTCAGTTAGGTGAAAATCGACCACTTCTTTTTTATGTTCAATACCTAAAATTTCACCGTCAAAACGTAACCGTAATTCATCATATGCTCCACTACCAATGCGTCCCATACCAAAAATAAGGAATCTAGGATTACCAATTTTTATTTGCCTGTCTTCTGGGTGAAGCGGGTGTTTCTCTAACTTAGTTAACCGAGCTTGGAAACGCTGGTAAATTTTCCCCACACTAGTGTTTAAGGGGGCGGCAAATAAAAAGCTGATGCTTAACGCCACTGCAATAATAATTAGCCAGGACGCTGGTAACCAACCTTTATAGGCAGCAACAGATGCGACAATCAAACCAAATTCACTGTAGTTACCTAGGTTAAATGACGCCAATAAAGCAGTACGAGAACGTAACTTGAAACGCGTTAGTAGGTACAGGAATAGTCCAATTTTTACTGGAACTAGCAAGACTAAAAATACCGCTAAACCAATATCTGACCAAGATGGTAATCCGTTTAAGCCAATGGTTAAAAAGAACGCCACTAAAAACAGTTCTTTAAAGTAGTACATTGATTTGGCAAGTTCTGATGACTTTGGATGGCTGGCTAACAAAATACCAATAATCAATGCCCCTAAATCGGGTTTTAGGCCAACGGCTTCGAACAACCATGCACCGACAACTAATGCCATTACCAAGCCAAAAAGCACCAGCATTTCACTGTGACCGACTTTATCAAAAACTTTGTAAATAATGGGTTTGGCTAAGGGTAATAATAATAAACCTAACGCCCAAACAGACGGAATATCACCTTTTGATATGGTTAAAAACAGCACGGCAAAGATATCTTGCATAATCAAAATACCAATGGCGACCCGACCATATAACGACTTCATATCGCCTTTATCTTCAATCACTTTGACGGCAAAAACAGTACTGGAGAAACTTAAGGCAAAAGAAATCAGCAACAGTTGATTAAGGCTGTAACCTTCAAGTTGCTCTAAGCCGATAAAGCCTAACAGTTTTAAAATAGGGATAAAAAAGACAATAGAACCAATTAAATGAATGCTAGAAGTTGCCCAAACCTCGGCTTTAAACAAGCTCTTAATATCAAGTTTTAAGCCGATAGAGAATAGTAGTAGTGTCACCCCTAAGGTGGCCAGTTGTTCTAGCAATGGCAAACTGGCGTCTTCGATACCTAATGTAAACAGGACAAATCCAGCCGCAAGATAACCAATCAGAGGAGGCAAGCCCACTTTGCTCACAAGCAGTCCACACAGCAAGGTAATTATTAAAATGGCCGGTTCCATAGTGCTCCATAAGTTCGAGAAAAGTTAACACTTAAGGGGTATTGTATAAGAATTTTTTACCTTTGGGTAAAGATATAAATATAGGGGGTTTCTAACAAAAAATCTATTAGGTATAAAAAAAGCGACTTTTTATAAAAAGCCGCTTGATTTAATTAGTTTATTTTACAATAAATTATTCTTTAATCAGTAAATCTAAGTGATTTGCAAAATCTTTTGGCCCCATAAAGCCGGTTACACGTAAATCGTCACGAATATCAGCATTTTTATCAAACATTAATAAAGTGGGTAAACCTAAAACCCCATAATGCTCAAGTAACTCAATATCAATGGCATCACTTTTAGTGACGTCAGCTTGTAACAGCACCATTTGATCCATACGTTCCATCACAGCAGGGTCAGTGAAGGTAATCGCTTCAAATTCTTTACACGCCACACACCAGTCAGCGTATAAATCAACCATCACGGTTTTACCGTTTACACTGGCTTTATCTAGCTCAAGCTCTAAATCGGCAAGAGACTTAATGCGAATGAACTCTGGGTGCGCTTTTGGGCTAACGTTTTGCCCAGACGCCGAAGTTAAGCTAGGTGCTTGATGGCCCATTGCGCCCATAAGTGCTTGTAAACCGTATGAGAAACTGGCTAATAAGCCCAGCAACAATAAAACGCTACGTACTGTTTGCTTCCAGTTAAACTGAGTTAATTTATTTTGGTGCATTAGGTAACCAATTAAACCAATACCCCAAGCTGCCCATAATAAATCAGAGACTAAGCCAACCCAAATTCGGCCAATCATCATAATTGACACTGAAATTAGCAAGAAGCCGAAGATGGTTTTGATAATATCCATCCATGCACCCGCACGAGGTAATATTTTACCGCCTGATGTGCCAAGCACTAATAGTGGTACACCCATGCCCATACTTAATACATACAAGGCTAAAAAGCCTTGTAGTAAGTCACCACTTTGAGCAACATAAATAAGCGCTCCTGATAACGGCGCTGTGGTGCAAGGTGAGGCAACTAAGCCTGAAATTACCCCCATTAAGAATACGCCAACTAAGTTGCCACCTTTTTGGTTATTAGACAGGGTATTCATTTTCTCTTGCCACTTAGAAGGCAGCTTAAGATCATACAGGCCGAACATCGACAAACTTAATAGCACAAACATAATGGCTAAAAAGATTAAAATGGCCGGGTGTTGCAGCGCAGCTTGAAATTTCATTCCTGCGCTGGCAACGACTAAACCTAATAAAGAGTAGGTGATCGCCATACCTTGTACATAAGCCATTGATAAGGTGAATGCCTTCGCGGTAGACAACTTTTGGCCTTGGCCGACAATAATGCCCGACAAGATGGGATACATTGGGAATACACAAGGGGTCAGTGCTAAGCCAATGCCTAAACCAAAGAAAATCAACAGTGTCCAAAATAGGCTATCGTTGGCCAGCATTTGGCTTAATGTATCTTGCTGCGTAATGGGTGCAGCATTGGGTTGCTCAGATGCTGTAGCGTTTGCTGTTTCAGAGGTTGCAGGCGCACCAATCACCTTTTTAGGGCTAGCCACTTTGCCATCATTGGCCGCCACTTCAGTTAAAATGACGTCACGGGTAGTGGGTGGATAACATAATGTGCCTTCCGCACAGCCCATAAAGGTGACTTTAAAAGTAGCTTCTTTACCAGCTTCTTTTATGCCCACAGGGATTTCAATAAATGAATAGTAAACTTCTTGCTCACCAAAATATTCGTCATGATGACTTTTACCGCGAGGCAATTGAATATCGCCAATCTCCGCCCCATCGGCTTTAAAGGTTAATTTGTCGCGGTACATATAGTAACCGTCAGCAATAACCCAGCTGATTTTTAATTGATTGCCTTGTTGTTCAAAATCAAATGAGAATGCCTCATTGACCGGCAATAATTCTGGCTCGTTACTTAAAAAATCAAAATTACTTTTACTGAATAAGCCGTTGCTATGTGCTATTGGTGCAACAGCAATTGTCGACGCCAACAGTAAAGACGTTAAAATAAAGGCGAATATTTTTTTCATGATTGAGTGGTTTCTTTTATCCATGTTAAATAAGGCGCTAACCCATGGGTGATAGGTGTGGCGATTAACTCTGGTACTTCATATGGGTGTAGTTGGATCAGTAATTGCTCGATGGCGTGATACTGACAAGCTAAACATTTTATCTGTAACTGCACTTCCGTTGACTGGCAAACCTCATCTTCCCATATGTAAGTTGAAGTGATTTCAGCGCTAACTTGCACACATGCTGCTAACTTGTGCTCAACTAATTGTTTGGCAATAATGTTAGCAGATGCTGCATCAGGGCAGCTGGATAGTATCAATAAAAAATCTGGCGTCATTGTATCTCTTTTAACTTAGCGTTGGCTTAAGTTGCAACCTTTGGTTAAAAATCATTTTGGTGTATTTCATTTATGCCAAAGTTGGAATGTAAACCGTCAATCGGCTTACTGTACGATTTTTAGCAGTAGATTTCACGGTTATGTTTGATATTCGTGACGTCTCTTGAAAATAGACCGGATAAACCCCATATAGTTTTCATCTATTAAGGATTATTTGTCATTTATGCTTTGTTGCTGTGTAACAAAATATGTTTCAAATAGTCTTTTAACCACCGAGGTTCACATGTTTTTAATCTTATTGTTAGTGTTTATTATTGTACCCGCCATGGAACTGTCGGTATTAATTCAAGTAGGCGATGCACTGGGTGTGTGGCCCACTATTGGCTTAGTGTTTTTTACCGCAATTGTTGGAGTGTCATTAGTGAGAAGCCAAGGGCTGCACACATTAATGACCGTGCAGAAAAAGCTGGCAAGAGGTGAAGCACCTGGCCAAGAAATTGTTGAAGGTATGATGCTCGCCGCTGCTGGGGTGTTATTGCTTATTCCTGGGTTTGTCACTGACTTTATTGGCTTATTGTTGTTAACTCCTATCACCCGTAGCCCTATTGCGGCTTATATGTATAAACGTATGCAGTTACAAGTAGTGGCGAATGGGCGCTTTAACGGTGGTTTTGGTCAACCAGGACAAAATCCATTTGGCAGTGGTAACCCGTTTGATAATCAAGGTAATACTTTTGACGGTGACTTTGAGCGCAAGCAAGATCCACAGCCTCGCTCGCATCATATTGAAGCAGACAAAGATATTATTGAAGGGGATGTTGAACGCCCCACCAACAAGCCAGAAGATGACAAACGTTAATTGGTTAATCTTATCGATATAAAAATGCGCTTAGTCTGTTAAACAGGTAAGCGCATTTTTGTTTATTTAAGGCCGCTAAATCGGCGAATTAACTATGGTGTTTCTTGCCTAAAAGTTGCCGATTAATAAGGTTTTTTCATTGGCCAACGAACAGGTTTGGCGGTTGTTACTTGCGTGATCGGTTAACACATCACAACTGTCTTTGATCTCAATAATATTTTCATTAATGTTTTTTATCATGCAACTTTGTTGTTCAATCGCGGTAGAAATAGCGGTTGCCATGCGGTGAATTGACTCGGCTTCATTTATCACATCGGTTAACACTTTACTTGAACGGCTAACCTCATCCAAATTAGTTAAACTGACATCTTTACAAACGCTAACATCTGTAAAAGCTTGTTCTGTGAGGTTTTGCAATTCACCAATAATTTGAGTGATTTGAACTGTGGACTCTTGTGTGCGTGCCGCTAAAGAGCGAACCTCATCAGCCACAACCGAAAAGCCTCTCCCAGACTCTCCAGCCCGAGCAGCCTCAATGGCGGCGTTTAACGCCAGTAAATTTGTTTGCTCGGCGATTCCTTGAATTTCCCCAATAAAGTTATTAATGCTTTGCGCTTTAATTTTTAATACTTCAATGTCTTTTGCTGACTTCACTAAGCTATCAGCATTCTCACTAAACTTGGTTTGCATTTTTTCAAGTTGCTCTTTGCCATCATCAACAAAGCCAGAGATTTGCTTTGTGGTTTCGGCGGTACTGTGAGAGCTTTGAACAATTTCGTCTACTGAATATTCAAGCTCTGTGGAGGCGGTGGCGACAGCATCACACTTTTGAGCCTGTAATTGTAATTGTTCTTCACTGAGTATGGCTTTTTGCTCAACCTCTTTGGTGACTTGACGTAATTCGGTCATTGATTGGTTAATTTGTTCAGCAAACATGATGAACTTATTAATTGCATCAACAATAGTGCCAAACTCATCATCGGCATGTTTAGATAACCGCTGTGAAAAGGCTTTTTGGTTGATAATATTATTGAGTTGTTCAACCGCCTCGGTAATCGGTTTTCTGATATTTTGGCTGAGCTTAGCAATAGCTATAATGAGTACTGCTGAGATAACCAAAAACAATAGCAATGAAATGCCAAATGAAATTAAGTGTTGTTGCTCAATGTATTGGTTAACATGTTCAGTGGCTTGTTTTAATTGCGCTTCAGCTTCATGAGTCGCGGCACGCATGTTGCCTTTTATACCCGTTTTAGGGGTTAAGCCTATTTGAGTATTCAAATCAACGTAAGCATCCATCGCTGATAGATAATTTGATAACAAGGCTACGGAGTCTGGTGAATAGGATAACAATTGGGTTAATTTATCTGCTTCAGCATGCAGTCTTTGAATATATTTGTCATTTTGACGCAGCATATAGTCTTTTTCATGACGTCGAATCATTAATTTAGAAATAAGCTCGGCACTATTATTATGTTCATCCAATATGGCTTCTAGTTGATGAGTCGCTGCTCTAAGTTGGCCATAAACTCCGCTTTTCTCGTCAACGCCTTGCCGTTGTACGGTATCAACTAATTGTTCGAAAAAGCGCTGATAAGTGGCAAAGTTTTTAATTAAAGACTGTTTGTCCAAAATTTTACTTTCAACATCTAGTTGCTCAATTTTTGATGACATCAGCTGATAGTTTTGATGAAATTTATCTAAATACTTTTGGTCTTTTCTGAGCAAATAATCTTTTTCATTTCGACGTAATTGCAACGCCAAAATGTTGATATCAAGAATGTTACTTTTTAGACCGTTTAATGATTCATGTTTGACTGAAAAATAAAATGAGAAAACAAGCAGAAACAACAAGCCAGTAGTCACAGCAGTAATAAGAATAATGAGCTTTTTACGCAAGGTGATGTTTGAGTCGAACATCCTTGCCCCCTACAATATAATTTTTCCTTAAGTTAATTCAGCATAGTAGGAAATGGCTTAAAATCAATTTAGTAGCAGTGGTAGTAAGGTGGAATGAAAGTGCAATGTTAAGGGTTATGGTTTACGTCCAAGCCAATAAGCGTGAATGATGCTGAACAGCCAGTTACCGGCAAATAACCATGTTACCCAAATCACCCAAGTATCACCGTTTTGGGTGATTTGGGTGACTTGCTGATAAATAGCGTAATACTCCAGCGGAATTTCACCCGCAACAATTTTATCTGCTACAACCTGAGCTTGGTCAATGGTGTATTTGAATATGGCAATTAAACTCACCAGCGACACGATAATAAACCCGATACCAGGCCACTTTTTTCCTAACCACATTTGGCCGCTGCCCGGACAAATTAATGCCGACATCATTGCAGCTTTTAATGAACGAGTAATGCTAGGTGTTTGAGAAGAGGCGTGATGTTCAGTCATATAATGTCAAACCATGAGTTAGTGAAGCGCACTCAATCAGTTTAGGATAACTTTCTAGTCAACCACAATAGGGGGTGAATAAGGTTTCATCTTTGGCTCTGAAATTTTTGTCGCCAAAACATAACAGGCAATACCCATTATGGTATTAGTGATGGGTAAAGCGAGCATCAGCCCTTTAACCCCACCTAGATATGAACCTAACGCCGCTAACGGCAGCATTAATAACACCAAACGACATAAGTTGATGACTAGCGAGCTAAGTGGCCTATGGTAAGCATTTAGGCTATTGGCAACAATAATCACTATTCCTAATGGCCCATAAGCCGCAGGCAACGCAATAATATAAAAACACAGCCATTCTACCACCACAGGGTCGTTGGAAAATTGGCTGGCAATAGTCGGTGCAAAAAAGTACATCGGAATATACAACAGGGTTTGAAACGCCAATATAAACCATAATGATGATAACAAAGCCGTTTTTGCCCGTTGAGTTTGCCCTGCGCCAAGGTTTTGTGCAATAAACGGGATTAAACTTGAAGACAGCGCCATAACCACTAAAAGCAGTACCGACTCTATTCGCATCCCCGCCCCAAATGCTGCCACTCCAGCGTGATCAATTCTGGCTAACATGGCCATTAAAATGCCATTGGCGATGGGGTTTATGACATTCATCAAAGCCGCAGGACGAGCAATATGCGCTAATGAACGCCAATTTTCTACCATTCTGCTAGTAACAAACTCAGCGCGATGTAACAACTTACGTTTGAATATCAGTAATCGCCCAGAAAGTCCTAAAGCAATAAACCACGATATTGTGGTGGCAATAGCCGCCCCTTGAACTTCAAGACGAGGAAAAGGGCCAATACCAAAAATAAGCAATGGATCTAATATCAAGTTAACTATGGCGGCCAACATCATAATTTTCGCGGGAGACCGAGCATCGCCTGTTGCTCTTAATGCTTGATTGCCCACCATCAAAAGGACTAAGCAAGGCGCGCCTAAATACCACCACAACATATAGTCATGAATAAAAGGTAAGCTAGTATGATTAGCGCCAAGCAGGGTAAATAAAGGGTCAATAACGGCTAAACCGAGAACACATAACGACAAAATGATGCCGCTGGTCAGTATGAAGGTATCGAATAAAAACACCTTGGCTTTGTCGGCGTTGCCTGAGCCAATTAATCTGCCTAAATTGGTTGATACTCCAGCACCAATACCAATAGCAAAACTGGCAATAATTAAGGTAACTGGAAAAGTAAAACTCACCGCAGCTAAAGGTTCAGTGCCAAGCTGGCCAATGAAATAGATATCCACTAAGCTGCCACCCAGAATGGTTAAAATACCAATCAGGTTTGGAAGGGTCATATTAAATAAAACACGACCAATTGGTTCACTTAGCAACCCATGTTTATCTTTCATGTACACGTCGTTCGATTCAGAGGACGCGAATTCTACCAGATATTATGAGGATTTATAAAACCGACATAAAAATTCTAGATTTTTTTTATCTGAGCCCTTGGAACTGTGATCTATTACCCCCATATAACTTCCATCAAAGGCAAAAGCCTTTATTCATAAACAGCCTCGATATTTGGGCATCAAATCATTAGGAGAGTTCATAGATGAATATTCGTCCATTACATGACCGAGTAATTGTTAAGCGTTTAGAAGTTGAAACAACTTCAGCTGGTGGCATCGTACTGACTGGCAGCGCGGCAGAAAAATCAACTCGTGGCGAAATTCTTGCTGTAGGTAACGGTCGTCTTTTAGAAAATGGCACTGTTAAGCCTCTTGACGTAAAAGTGGGCGACGTTGTTATTTTTAACGAAGGCTACGGCGTGAAAAAAGAAAAAATTGATGGGGAAGAAGTATTAATCCTATCAGAAGCTGACCTGATGGCTGTTGTAGGCTAAGCCTCCAGAATCATTAGACTTTCCACTTAAACAATTTATTTTAAAGGAACATCAACAATGGCAGCAAAAGAAGTTAAATTTGGTAATGACGCACGCGTAAAAATGCTAGCGGGCGTTAACGTTCTAGCAAACGCAGTAAAAGTAACATTAGGCCCTAAAGGTCGTAACGTTGTTTTAGACAAAAGCTTTGGCGCACCGCTAATCACTAAAGACGGCGTATCAGTAGCAAAAGAAATCGAACTAGAAGATAAGTTTGAAAACATGGGCGCACAAATGGTCAAAGAAGTTGCTTCTAAAGCCAATGATGCAGCCGGTGACGGTACAACAACTGCAACAGTACTTGCACAAGCCATTGTAACTGAAGGCTTAAAAGCTGTTGCCGCTGGTATGAACCCAATGGATCTGAAGCGCGGTATCGACAAAGCCGTTATTGCTGCTGTTGCTGAGTTAAAAACATTATCACAAGAATGTAGCGACACTAAAGCGATTGCTCAGGTAGGTACTATCTCTGCTAACTCTGATGAATCAATCGGTGAAATCATTGCAACTGCAATGGAAAAAGTGGGCAAAGAAGGTGTTATCACTGTTGAAGAAGGCCAAGCGCTAGAAAACGAATTAGACGTTGTTGAAGGTATGCAGTTTGACCGTGGTTACTTATCACCATACTTCATCAACAAGCCAGAAACTGGCAGCGTTGAGCTAGACAGCCCATTCATTCTGTTAGTAGACAAAAAAATCTCTAACATCCGTGAATTATTACCATTGCTTGAAGCGTTAGCGAAAACAGGCAAGCCATTAATGATCATCGCTGAAGATGTTGAAGGCGAAGCCTTAGCAACGCTTGTTGTAAACAACATGCGCGGTATTGTTAAAGTAGCAGCGGTTAAAGCCCCAGGTTTTGGTGACCGTCGTAAAGCGATGCTACAAGACATCGCAATCTTAACTGGCGGTACTGTTATTGCTGAAGAAATTGGCCTAGAGCTTGAAAAAGCCACCCTAGAAGATTTAGGTACAGCAAAACGCGTTGTTATCACTAAAGATAACACCACAATCATTGATGGTACTGGTGAACAAACTCAAATTTCTGCACGTGTTGCTCAAATCAAGCAACAAGTTGAAGAGTCAACTTCTGACTACGACAAAGAAAAGCTACAAGAGCGTATGGCTAAGTTAGCTGGCGGTGTTGCAGTCATTAAAGTGGGCGCAGCCACTGAAGTTGAAATGAAAGAGAAAAAAGCTCGCGTAGAAGATGCACTACACGCAACCCGTGCTGCAGTAGAAGAAGGCGTTGTTGCAGGTGGTGGTGTTGCTCTAGTTCGTGTAGCAAGCAAAATTAAAGATGTTGAAGTGATTAACGAAGACCAAAAGCACGGTGTAACTATTGCGCTACGTGCAATGGAAGCGCCACTTCGTCAAATTGCGACTAACGCAGGTGAAGAAGCATCAGTTGTAGCAAACACCGT
The DNA here is from genome assembly GCF_023284065.1 of Shewanella gaetbuli. Taxonomy (GTDB): domain Bacteria; phylum Pseudomonadota; class Gammaproteobacteria; order Enterobacterales; family Shewanellaceae; genus Shewanella; species Shewanella gaetbuli. Next base: position 97,623 of record NZ_JAKIKP010000003.1, read on the forward strand.
TAAAAACGGCGAAGGCAACTTTGGTTACAACGCAGGTAACGACACTTATGGTGACATGTTAGAAATGGGTATCCTAGACCCAACTAAAGTAACCCGTAGTGCATTACAGTTTGCTTCATCAATTGCAGGCTTAATGATCACCACCGAAGCTATGGTTGGTGAAATCCCACAAGAAGCGCCAGCGGCTCCAGATATGGGCGGCATGGGTGGAATGGGCGGAATGGGCGGCATGATGTAGTCTTAGCTGGTTAAAATTCTTTATAGCGGTGTTGCTGTTATAAAGGCATTTTTCCTGCGCTATGCATTGATGCTGGTCTTAGCCTAAAAGCTTAAAGCCAAACTTCTTGTAGAAGAAAAGATAAAGCCCCGATACCTAATGGTATCGGGGCTTTTTTTTTACCTAAAATTATGGGGTCAGAGTTAATTTTTTATCAATTAATCTATTGAAAGTATTATCAAAACTAAGCGGGTCGTTTGTCAAAGTTGAATTTAGCAGTACAAATTGTCGCTTTGCTTTAGGGATTAGCATTAATTAACACTGACCCCATTTTTATTATTGCTGGGGAATGTAAATATAGCTGATACTTTTCAATGAGTTTTCGAGCTTGTTTAATGAGTATATAAAACTCCCCTTTCAAATTATTGAACAAAAATTCGCCACATTAGTATTGCTAACCTATAGTTATTCGGCAATTACACTTTATACCTTAGCGTAATGTACAAACGTTCTACTGAAAATTAAAAGGATTTTATTATGAAAACTAAACCTAGCTCTCTCGCTGTAGTGTTAGCAAGCAGCTTGCTTTTAGGGACAGCATCATTTTCTTCTATTGCAGGTAACGGTAATGGTAACGGAAATAGCGAACAACCCTTTCCCGGTGCTAATGGTCAGCCTTTTCAAGCTCTACAAAATCAAATTGATATATTAAGTGCCGATTTAGCAACAGCAGTAGCATTTTTACAAGGTCAAATTGATGAACTTGTCAGTTCACAAGCTGACCAAGATACATTAATTTTGGCGCTTCAAACTGCGCTTGGCGCATTAGAGGCGAGAGTTGAGACAAATGAGAGTGATATTGAAGCTCTAACCCTATGGAACAATATGCAAGACCAGCTAATCGATAATATGTCGGCTCGTATTGATGGACTTGAAGAACGAATTAGCGACAATGAAGACGACATTGCTGCGATAATTTTATCAGATCAAACCATGCAGCAGATGATCCAAGTAATTCAAAGAAACATCTCCATTATTAATCGTAGGATATCTAGCAACGATAGCGATATAGCTTCTTTACAATCTCGTGTTAGTTATCTTAATAGTCAAATTAGCAGGTTATACGTACAGTTAAGGGCTAAGCAAAATAGAATATCTTCTTATTGCGGGGTAGGGTCGTCTATTAGAGTTATTTACCCAAATGGCAGTGTTTTATGCGAAGTCGATACCGTTAGCGCTGGTGTCGGTAGGCTCTCACCAAGATTGGAAGTTAGAAGTGTATCCATGCCCTCATCTATTTTTACTGTTACCAATCGAAGTGTAACAGCGACTTGCCCATCGGGGTATCAATTATCCGGAGGAGGATATACAGTTGCAAATGGTGGATTAGGTGCAGGGATGGTGCGACAAAACAGACCTAGAGGAAACAGTTGGTATATTTGGGCTCAAGCTGATTCAACATTTAGCTCAAGAAACCTCTATGCGTATGCCGTGTGTTTAAGGGTTATTTAATCACATTCACTTAATAATATTACCTGGGGTCAAAGATGACTTATGACCCCACTCAAACAATGAGTTGTGCTATTTAGTGCGGCTAATTTTATCCAAATAACCCATAGCAAATGCTGAAAGTACGAAAGTAATATGAATGAGCAAATACCACATGATTTTGTCGTTTTCGATATTCTCAGCATTCATGAATACTTTCAGTAAATGAATCGACGAAATTGCAACAATAGATGCGGCCACTTTGTTCTTCAATGAGCCTGAATCCATTTTTCCTAGCCAGCTTAGTTTTTCATTATCTTCGCCAACATCTAGTTGGGAGACGAAGTTTTCGTAGCCTGAAAACATTACCATCACTAGCAAGCCACCCACTAATGTAATATCAATAAGTGACAGTGTTACCAGTATTAAATCTACTTCAGCCATTTGGAAAATATTAGGCAGTAGGTGAAAAACCTCTTGAAAGAACTTTATACCTAAAGCCAATAAAACTAAGCTTAAACCTAAATAAATAGGCGCCATGATCCAGCGTGATGCATACATTAACTTTTCAAACACTTTTTCCATGAGACTTAAAACCTTTTAAATAAAAACTTTCGAAACGAATCGACCGATAAGGGGGGTGAATAATAAGAGGTTGAACTTTAGCTTTACCGTTCAGTAGAGGCAAGCTTGATGATGCGCTATCAGCATATTAAATGGCAAAAGAGCGGCTTTAGGTTCATTTTAACCAGCTAATAACGATTTTTCTGCAAGTTAATTTTTACTTCAGATAGCCCTATTACAATAAGCTGAAATAGTCATCCGTTTATTCGTCAACTTTTTAAGGATTTAGCATCATGGCCACGCCTGATACTCGTACAAAAAGTCGCAAACCTATGATTTCAATCATCGTTATTGTGGCCATTATTCTATTATTTGTTGGGCTTATTAATGTGATGCCAAAGGGATTTAAAACAACTCATGAAGAGATTGGCCAGGGAATACCTGCGATGGTGTTTGTGTATGATCCCAACCTTACGGTGAGTAATTCTCAAACTGAGCAGATGAACGCTGCTCGTGCTGAACTGGGTGATGAAGCATTGTTTTTACTCGCAAGAGTTGGCTCACCTGACGGGCAGAAGTTTATGAGTCAGTATCGTGCAGGTTCGGCTGAAATTTTAGTGTTTGATGCTAATGGTGAATTGATTAAACGTCACTATGCCGTGACTGATGCTGGTCAACTTGTGCAATGGTTAACACTCTAAAACAAGTACATGGGCCAGCATTAACTCGACATAAAAAAACCAGCAAATTTGCTGGTTTTTTTATGCGCAACAGAGGCTTATTTATCTTCTTTAAGCCACTGGGCTGCTGTTTTAGCAAAGTAGGTTAAAATGCCATCTGCGCCTGCGCGCTTAAAGCATAGGAGTGATTCCATCACAATGGCTTTTTCAGCTAACCAACCATTTTGAATCGCGGCCATGTGCATGGCGTATTCCCCACTTACTTGATAGGCAAATGTTGGCACGGCTAATTCGGTTTTAACGCGATGCACGATGTCTAGGTATGGCATACCAGGTTTAACCATGACCATGTCAGCCCCTTCTTGAATATCCAGAGCAACTTCGTGTAATGCTTCATCGCTGTTGGCTGGGTCCATTTGGTAGCTATGCTTGTTACCGCCTTTTAAGTTACCTGCCGAGCCGACAGCATCTCTAAATGGGCCGTAATAGTTAGATGAGTATTTGGCTGAGTAAGCCATAATTTGGGTGTTTACATGGCCTGCAGCTTCTAATGCTTTGCGGATCTCGCCAATTCTGCCGTCCATCATGTCTGACGGTGCAACAATGTCTGCCCCAGCTTCCGCATGTGAAAGTGCCTGCTTTACTAGAATGTCAGTGGTGATGTCATTCAAAATATAACCGGTGTCGTCAATGATGCCGTCTTGACCATGGGTAGTGAATGGATCTAATGCTACATCGGTCATAACACCTAGTTGAGGAAACGCTTTTTTTAATTCACGAACAGCTCGTTGTACTAAACCGTCTGGATTATAGGCTTCTTCTGCCATAAGTGACTTTTTGTCGGCAGGTGTAACTGGGAATAGGGCGATTAATGGAATACCTAGCTCAACAAGCTCTGCTGCTTCTTTTAGGAGTAAATCAATCGATAAGCGTTCAACGCCAGGCATTGAAGCTACTTTCTCAACTCTTTGCTCACCTTCAAGAATAAACATTGGGTAGATGAGATCATTCACGGTGAGTTGATTTTCAGACATTAAACGACGACTAAACTCATGTTTACGCATGCGGCGCATTCTACGCTGAGGAAAAGCACTGGTAATAATGTTCACTTTTTACTCCGATTGTTTGTTGTTCTCTAATTCAAGCGTGTATGGACAGACTTTATTCCGTCCTGTTCGCTTAGCTTGATATAAGGCTTTATCAGCTTGAGCGAGTAACATTGTTGGATGTTGATCACTGTCTATTATTGCCACAGATACGCCAATGCTAATTGTTAGTGGAATATCTAAGCTATCCCACTTTATGGCAAGGTTTTCTATGGCTTGACGAATGGTTTCAGCTACTTGAATAGCGCCATGTTCATCAGTATTTGGCAAGATAATAGCAAACTCTTCGCCGCCAAAACGTGACACTAGATCGGTTGGGCGTTTTAAATTGTCAGATAATGTGCGGCCAATAATTTGTAAAGTATGATCGCCCGCTAGATGGCCGTAGCGATCATTAATTTCTTTAAACTTGTCTATATCAAGCATAAGAATCGCCATTGGCGTTTGTTGGCGGCGACTAATTCTGCCTTCTGCTATTAACCTTTTATCAAATACACCACGGTTTTTAACCCCTGTTAGACTATCAACGGTGTTTTGCTGGGTTAGTTTTTGGTTTACTTCGCCGAGCTCTCGTAAGGTGATTTCAAGTTCTAACGTGCGCTCTTGTACCATTTGTTCTAGCCGTTCGTTCGCTTCAGCCTCTGCTTTTAGTGCTTCTTCTCGGGTTTCACGTAAACGTTCCGCTTGTTCCAATGCTTGTTGTTGAATGGCCAGTTTTGCTTTTCGTTCATCGTTGTAACGAATTGCTAATACCGCAGCCATGGTGATGACTTCAATAGTTACCCCTAGCATGATGGGCGTTTGCATGGCTAAACCAATGTCAAATAGGCCAAAATAGATAGCTCCTGAAATCACGCTGCCGAACAATAGAGAAATACGCCCAATGGCATATAAACGTGCATTTTGATGACCTTTTATTGCTTGAATAATTGCAAATATGGTTAAAGCAAGGCACACAATCGTCACTGCTAGCATTAGAATCCATATTGCTAAACCGTAACTAATAAAGGGTAAAATGATGGTTAACATGAAGCACGTTGCCGCCATAAGGCGACAATATTTTAACATGGTGAGGTCAAAGTATTTTAGTTGTAATACTTTTTCGGAAAACATGAGGTTAAACCCTAATATCATCGGGATAATGATAGGGAAAATAACATTTTGCATTTGAGGCCATTCAGGCCAAAGGTATCTAAAGGAAACCCCGTGAACCGTCGACATTAGCACGGTCATCGATAACACATAACCGGTGTAATAGCTGAAGCTAAATGAATTAGACGCTAAGGCAATAAATAAGCTGAATATACCAATCGCCACTAGGGTGCCTATTTGTAAACCATTAAGTAGGTTTTCGGTTTCAATGACTTGGGTTAACTCATTTGACGACCATAACACGAGTGGTAGGTTAGGGTTGCCGTTGGTATTGATATTGAATAAAAATTGATGGTTTTCCCCTGGTGTTAACTCAAAAGGAAATAAAAACGTATTACTTTGTAATGGCCTTTTATTAAACTCATAACTGTCGCCCATTTTGACAGTATTCACTAATTTTCCATCTATTTTATGGTACAAGGTTATGCTGTCTAATAAGGGATTATCTAAAGCGATGATACGGCTAAGATAATCATCGGGAGCGGTAACATTAAAGGTGACCCACATATTACTTGCCCCCAGCAGGCGGGTGTCTTTACTGGTCAAGTTACGCCAAGAGTTGCTTGGAAGGCGTTCTAACGCGGTTAAATTATCAATATTTTGTTGAGTTTGAATCAGTAGCCAATTGTGCAAATCAATACTTGATGAAGTTTGTTTTGAGAGTTCTAGTGTCGGATGACCATAAGTGTTCGCCATACTTGTTGAGGTCAACGGGATGGCGATACACGAAAGCAGTATCAAAATGAAAAACTGTTGACTTAAGTTAACTGAATATATTTTTAGCGGCATAATCCCTTGCTTACAAAATATGGGCAATATTGAAAAAACGACAACTATTGTTATAGCAGTGTTGGGCTAATTCTGCATAATCTTGCTGGCGAAGTGTTGCAATGGATTGAACAATATATGGCAAATATTGTGGTAAGTTTTTACTGGATTTAGGCTTGGGACGCATACTTCTTGGCAGCAAGTAGGGGGCATCGGTTTCAACCATAATGCGGTCATTAGGAATATACTTCACTAGCTCGGCTAATTCTTGGCCGCGTCTTTCATCGCATACCCAACCCGTTATGCCAATATATAAGCCAGCCGCTAAACACTCATCTAGTGCTTGTTTATCACCAGTAAAACAATGTAATACCGCTTTAGGTAGCTGATCTTTATATTGATTAACTAATTGAATGAAGTCAGTGTGAGCATCTCGACAATGCATATAAATGGGCAGGTTGAGTTCGCAAGCGAGTTGTAACTGGGCTTCAAATGCTAACCGTTGTTGGTCTCTTGGTGAAAAGTCACGGTTATAATCTAATCCACATTCCCCAATTGCAACCACACTGTTGTCTTTAACCAATTGCCTGATTGTCTCTGCGCTACTGTCTGTCCATAGGCGCGCGTAATGAGGATGAACACCTACCGTGCAATACAATTGCTGTGCATATTGCTGACACAAGGAGACTGCTTGGCGGCTTTCAGTTAATTCACTACCAATAACAATTAATGGCGAAACCTGTTCTGCCGCCGCCTGAGAAATAATTTCACTGGCATTATCTATTAAGTTGGCACTCAATAGGTTAACGGCAATGTCGATGTGTCGAGTCATGTTGTAGATTACTTTATGCGTTTAACTCGAGTGGTTGAATTACGATCATCGCTGCCGAGTAAAAATGAACTGAACGCCCCTTTTTCAATGAAAATAGTTTGTCCTTTGCTCAGCTTGAAGCGCTTAGTTTCATTTTGCTTCCATACTTGGCCATTGGTCAAGGTAATGACTAATGCGCCGTAGGGATCTTTGTTGACCTTTGCTACTTCAAAATACAGCTTGTCGATTTCATCTACCGCTGTTTTTTGTGTTAACCCAAAAGCCGCTGCAGTATTCGCAACTGGAGCAACTTGCTCAGTTACCACATTGGCTGGGGCCGTCGCGCTTGCTGGGGCTGGGGGCACTTTAGTGGCTGCAGGTGTTTTAGCCACAACTGCAGGAAGCGTTACTGGGACGGCAGTGTTATTTTTGTTGGCATGAGCCACTTTGGCTGCTAGGTCATCAAAGCACATAAGGCGGTCGAGTTTATCTGTTTTAACCGCACAGAGTGAAAGTTGCTGTTCAAGACCTGAGTTGGCGTGTGCAGTGCCTGTTACTGCAATAATTGCGGCGGCAATCCAAGTTAAGCGCATGATTTTTCCTTGTTTTATAAACTGAAATCTGGACAACCTCTATAGGCTTAGGCCACAGGGTTATCCAGTTATCATTAAGTCCCTATAGATGGTTCCGGTTAACTAATCATTAGTGTTTTTATGGGGTGATTAGCTTCCCGATTCAGGGTGTTCGTTTTCTGATTCTTGTTCGTCTTCTTTTGGCGTATACATTTTAGCAGCTAATAACCCACCCTCAAACAACAGCAGCATAGGAATCGCTAACATGGTTTGTGAAATAATATCAGGAGGAGTAAGCAGCATGCCAATAACAAATGCACCGACCACGATGTAAGGGCGCTTTTGGCGTAGCTCAGCAGGGGTAGTGACACCTGCCCAGCAAAGTAATACAACCGCAACGGGGATTTCAAAGGCTAAGCCGAAGGCGAAGAACAGCTTTAAAATAAAGCTCAGATAACTACTGATATCGGTTGCCACTTGCACTCCATCAGGGGCGACGCTGGTAAAGAAACCAAACACCACAGGGAATACAACGTAGTAAGCGAAGGCAATACCTAAATAAAACAATAAAGTACTGCTGGCTAATAAGGGCACTATTAAGCGTTTTTCATGTTTATACAAACCAGGTGCCACAAAGGACCAAATTTGAAATAACACGTAGGGAATGGCCACAAAAAATGACAACACTAAGGTTAATTTAAATGGCGCAAAAAATGGTGCAGCAACGTCAGTTGCAATCATGCTACCTGTTTCAGGTAATGACTGCATTAGAGGCAATGCGACATAGTGGTAGATATCATTTGCCCAGTAAACTGTGGCAATAAATACTAATAAAACACTGCCAATTGCTTTAAGTAATTTGTTACGTAATTCAAGCAAATGACTAATTAGCGGTTGCTGCTGCGACATGAATTATCCGTTTGATTTTGGACTAGAGTTGCTAGTGTCTGTTGATGATGCTTGTGGGTTATCAGATGCTTTTTCTGCCGCAGGGGCAGGTGACTGAGTCGGGTTAACGTCTTCTACCTGATAAGGGCGGTTGACCGACTGAGCAGCAGTTTTTAACTCATCAATAGACTGTTGTAGTTCAGGTGACAAATTAGACAAACCTTTGCTTTCTGCTTTTTTCAAGTCGGCGTGTAGCTGCTCGATTTTTAGCTCTTGCTCAAGTTCATCTTTTACTGAGTTTGCCATGCGTTTAATCGCACGGATCCACCCGGAAATTGAGCGAACTGCTACAGGTAAACGTTCTGGCCCTAATACCACTAGCCCCAGAATACCTATGAGCAGAAGCTCCATGAATCCGATACCGTCAAACATAATAAATTACGCCTGTTCTTTGTCCTTAGACTCTGGCTTTTTTTCTTCAGCCTGTTTGGTTGCGCTTGCAGTGGTATCTTCTAATGATTTTTTCTCATCTTCAGATGCCATGGCATTTTTAAAGCCTTTTACAGCACCACCTAAATCACCACCTAATGAACGAAGTTTTTTCGTTCCGAATAATAAAACTACGATAAGTGCGATAATTAAAAGCTGCCAAATACTGATGCCGCCCATGAGATTTCCTCTTTTCAATAGATAATGGTGTTTTGGTTCATAAATCGACACAACCATTGAGTCGGTTATTGAAATGTATTATGAACCTCTAATAAATTAGTGCTAGCTAAAATTTACGATTTTTTGGCCTAGATCTCCATCCAGCTATCCACAGTATTACCCCTGAGGCGATACTGATATAAGCGGGCCATAGTGTATCGTTTTGATTAATTAATATTGTGCCACAGATCAACAATACGGCGGAAGTGATAAGTAAATAGTTACTTTTGTGTGATTTTTGTTGATAGCGCAAGTATTTATCTAGCATTTGCTGTTGCGTACCCAGCAGTTTTCGACCCACTTTTAAGTTGTCGTAAATTAACTCTGGTAACTCGGGCAGCATATCTGCCCAATAAGGAGCGTTAGTTTTAGCCTTTTTCAACATGGCTTTAGGGCCAACTTGCTCTGACATCCAATTTTCTAAAAATGGTTTTGCGGTTTGCCATAAGTCTAATTGTGGATAAAGTTGACGTCCCAGCCCTTCAATGTAGAGCAAGGTTTTTTCAAGTAACACCAACTGAGGCTGCACCACAATATCAAATCGACGTGCGGTTCTGAAAAGCTCTAGTAAAACATGGCCAAACGAGATTTCATCGAGAGGTTTATTAAACATAGGCTCGCAGACTACTTTCACGGCTTGTTCAAATGCCAATACGTCGGTGTTTTCAGATACCCAGCCAGACTCAATATAGAGTTGCGCAATACGGTGATAGTCGCGATTGAAAAACGCTAAAAAGTTTTCCGCAAGATAGCGTTTATCGACCTCGGTGAGGGTGCCCATAATGCCGCAATCTAGGCCAATATAGTGAGGGTTGTCAGGGTTTTCAGTGCTGATGAAAATATTACCGGGGTGCATGTCAGCATGAAAAAAGTTGTCTCTAAATACCTGGGTGAAAAACAGCTCTACGCCTCTTTCAGCCAGTAATTTAAAGTTAGTGCCTTGGGCGCGAAGTTGCTCGGTATCGGAGACCGGAATGCCGTAAATGCGCTCCATAACCATTAAGCGCTGGTAGCTGTGTTCTTCATAAATATACGGCACATACAAAGCATCAGAATCTAAGAAATTGTTACGCAGCTTAATGGCATTTAATGCCTCAAGTTTTAGGTTTAATTCGCCTAAAATGGTGGTGCGGTAATCATCAATCACCTCAGCTGGGCGAAGCCTGTTGCCTTCACCAAGCAGTTTTTCTAGCAAATTAGCCGCTTGCACCATTAACGCTAAGTCGGCATTGATCATCCCCTCTACGTTGGGTCTTAATACCTTAAGAACAACTTCTTTACCGTTAGATTTTAAGGTAGCCGTATGGACTTGAGAAATAGACGCACTGGCTAGCGGCGTATCATCAAAGTGATCAAAATAGGTTTCAATACTTGCGCCAAGCTCAGCTTCAATCGCGCTGCGGGCTAGGGCTGAGTCAAATGGAGGGACTCTATCTTGTAGCATAGCTAACTGATATGCCCATTCATCGTCAAGTAAGTCGCGGCGAGTTGACAGCATTTGACCAAGCTTAATATACACTGGCCCCAGCTCTTGCATGGCAAGCTTTAAACGCTCAGCTGGCCCTTTGTCTTTATGGCGATTACGCAGCCAAAAGAAGCTGGCTCGGATCAGTTTGAAGTACCATGGCGATTTGTTTTTTAAGATAAGGTCATCAAGGCCGAAATGCAGAACGGTTTTAATGACATGGTAACCACGCTTGATACTCGCTATTGTCATGACGTCAAAGTGTCTCTTAATTGGGCTATACGCTGTTCGATCTGGTCGGTTTGCGTAACAAGTTGCTCTAGATTATCACGAAAATGAATATATTCGATCTTATGGGGCGCTAATCGATACTCTTCAGTGGTTAATTGGCTAAGGTGCGACAAGGTTTTATTAAACACTGTGCTAAGCTCTTGGCCCAATAGCTGAGATGTTGAGACCACTTTATGGGTTAAACCATCACCAATATAACGAGACAGAGGTTCTTCAAGGTCAAACTCTATATGTTGCATAAAGTGGCTAAAGGTCTGCAATAATTGCAAATCACCTTCAATACTAAGTTTATCTTGTTTGATCAGCTCTGTAAGGTTCGCCCCTTCCTTTAATTGATAAAGGGTTGAGGCATCCGCTTTAACGGTAACATGGGTGTCACCTTCAAAGCGGCTCATCACCTGAATTTGTTTGGCAAATATTAAGTATATTGGCCAAGACAATTGGCTTAATTCAATGCAAAACACTTTGCCGTGTAAGTTTTTTAAACGTGCGTACTCTTGCTGGGCAGAGGCGGGCAGTTTAGTTAATCCTGTTTCAATGGCTGCACAGGTTAACAAAGCAAAATGGTTGACTGTCATTAGAATTTGAAGCCTCGGTGCAGTGCCACAACGCCATCGGTCATGTTGGTGTAATCCACTTGCTCAAAGCCAGCGTCAACCATCATTTGCTTCAAGGTGTCTTGGTCAGGGTGCATACGAATTGACTCGGCTAAGTATTCATAGCTGTCAGCATCTTGGGTAATTAATGCGCCCATTTTAGGTAATACTTTGAAGCTGTACATGTCGTACACTTTACGCATGACTTCATGCTGTGGCTTTGAAAACTCTAACACTAATAACTTGCCACCTGGTTTTAGCACGCGCTGCATTGAACGTAGTGCAGCATCTTTGTCGGTTACGTTACGTAAACCAAATGCAATGGTAATAATGTCGAAGTGGTTATCAGGGAAAGGTAAGGCTTCAGCATTGGCTTGTACATAGTTAACGTTGCTAACAATGCCTTTATCACGCAGTTTTGTTCTGCCAACTTTTAGCATTGAGTCGTTAATGTCTGCTAAAACCACTTGGCCAGTATCGCCCACTAAGCGAGAGAATTTAGCGGTTAAGTCACCGGTACCACCTGCTAGATCAAGTACTTTCATCCCCGGGCGTGCTGCGGCCACTTCAATAGTATGGCGCTTCCAAAGACGGTGAATACCAAAAGACATCACATCGTTCATGATGTCGTATTTTGCTGCAACAGAATGAAATACATCCGCCACTAGATCCGCTTTTTTCTCAGCTTCAACGGTTTTGTAACCAAAGTGGGTGTTTTTTTGATCGCCCTCAGACATGGGTATATTCCTATAATGTGCGTAAAATAACGGTCAGTTTATGCTATTACTGCTAATTGCAACATCTCTGATATAGCAGAGTGTGATAACAATCAAATGCTTAAATTAAATAACCTGAGCTGCGCATAATAACTTGCTTTCTAGAGCCTATTTTTACTGATAACTGCGTTAAATTTGTTTGCAATAGGCTAGCTATTGACGCACAAATTTGCCTTGTTCTAAGCAAAAATACCTCTCTAGAAATGTATTTTAAAGTAAAAACTAAATGAATCAGTATATTAGCTAATCTCTTATTCGCAACTCAGGTTAAATACGAAAGTAATGGCATTTTGATCATCTCTAATCACTGACTTGATACTTAGCCATTTTGTGGCTAATTTTGCCCCGCATTAGAGCATAAATCTTCAGTAAAAAGCTACCGTGTTGAGCCTGATTCGTCTGCTCAGGTGATAACTCAGGATAAACTGGGGAGTCTGCCCTGCAGGTAGCTATAAATAAGTTCACTTACTGCTTGCCCTACATCTCTTTGGCCTGCCTCTACTCCTGCTTCATGACACTGAGGAGCTGCTTCAGCAATGTGCAGGTAGGCACATTGGCATTGTTTGGCAACCGTATAAATATAGTGGCACGCATCTAACAAGGGGATACCGGCGAAGGTGGAGGCGCTACTGGGCATTTTACTAATGGCGTCAACATCTAGCTCTAATGCGACGGGTAACCCCGTGTTATTTAACATCGGGCAAATTTGTTCAAGGGCTTGGGTTAAGCTGAGTTCTCTACGTATCCAGATTTGTTGCAAACTATGCCAGCTAGCACCAAATAAGCTAAGTTGCTCTAAGGTGGCTTCACTGTTTTTAAGCTCATGTAACCCAAGAATATGGTAATGACTTAACGCGCCATTGGCTGCAGCATAGCTAAATCCGTTGCCGCTATGGCGTCCTTCTCGGGGCCTGAAATCACTGTGAGGGTCAAGATTTATGCCTGCAAGTGGCTGATTAAATACTTGTTTTGCTGCGGTCAGCAAACCATAGGCGTTATTGTGTCCTCCACCAATAACAATGGGCTCTAATCCTGCTGCAAATATGTGGCTAATAACCTCAATAACCTGCTCGTCTAACTGTGCAGTGGCTTGGCGTAATGCGGTAAGAGAACTCGCTTCATTAACCGTTTTAAGGCATTGTTCTAATGTGATTTGACCAAGAATAATAATTTGCTCACCGGATAAGAATCGGTTCGACTGTAAGTTAATAAATTGACTGATGGCACTATTAAAAGCATCGTTAGCACCTCCTCTGCCTAAGTTTGCCCGCGGACCAATGTCTTCACTAATACCTACAATGGCAAACTTAGCCCCGCGCAGCGCAGCCTGTTTTAGCGCCGAGCATAATGATTCACTATCGGTAGTGTTAGCGGGTAAAAGGGAGACTTTTTCACCAATTTTGGTTTCACCTTGGCGGCAATGTAATAGGTTTTTTAACTCAGCCTGTTGTAATTGAGTAAACATTTTAAATCTCGTTAACTGACATTAAAGACAAAAAAAGCCAGCATGGCTGGCTTTTAATTTATTCTACAATCAAAAATCTAACGCTGTTAGCAAGTATTTTAACAAGCTAGAGTGAGCAGCTTTTTATGACGATTAGTAACATTAGTGATTGAGCATTTAGTCAATATCTAATGGTTCAGGTGATAAAATCACCCCAGTGTTATCCGCATAAATATGGTCGCCTGGTAAGAAGGTAACCCCACCAAAATTTACTGGAATTTCTAATTCGCCCACACTGTTGCCGTCTGCACCCACGGGAATTGAAGCAATAGCTTGAATACCAATATCCAGTTCTTCTAGTGCATCAACGTCACGCACTGTGCCATAAACAATAATACCTTCCCAGTTATTGGCTACCGCAAGCTCCGCTATGCTGGCATCGACTAATGCGCGACGTAATGAACCACCGCCGTCAACTAGCAATACCTTTCCTTCTCCGTCGTCTTGCAGTACTTCTGTAATCAAACCGTTGTCTTCAAAACATTTTACGGTGCTGATTGAGCCTCCAAATGAGCTGCAGCCACCATAATTACTGAACATAGGTTCGACAACGTCGACCACATCGATATACATGTCGCATAGTTCTGAGGTGTTGTATTCCATAGAAAACTCCTAGTGGCTGCCAAAGCGAGCTGATTGAACAGGTTAAATTGCTAATAAAGCAAAGTTAAATGAATTATATGGGGTTTTTAAGAAATTAAAAGCGTTATTCGTCACGTCATTGTTGCAAATCAAGTATAAATGATAATACAATGTATAAAACACAGTATTTATTTTTGAGAACAATGGCCGTTTAATAGCATTTAGTGGTCGATGATTCCACAAACGTTCGTCCGTTTACTGTGTCATCTATATTTAACTAAGCAGTTGTAATGTCGCTAGCTGAATAGTTGTTTTATTTGCTTTAGAGGCACGGATCCCTCATAACGCTGACGGATGGCAGAGAGCCTGAAGAAGAGGTTCTTATGGAAAGTATTAATATGATTGAAATTTTGGGTTATGTTGCATCTGTTATGGTCGCTATTTCATTAATGATGAAAGACATCATTTTACTGAGATGGTTAAACTTTGTCGGTTGTGCTTTGTTTGCTGCTTACGGTTATGCCATTGATGCCTGGCCGGTTGCAGGTATGAATGCCTTTGTTGCTGGGATTAATATTTATCATTTAGTGAAAATTTATCGCAGTAAAAATGCCGAGACTCCAGTTGCTGAAGCAGTAAGTTAATATTTTCTGTCAGCCGTAATACCTAAATAGAGGATGCCATTGGTATCCTCTTTTTTGTTTCTTCAAGTATTTGCCATTGTTTCCTTGCTAAAGTGATTTCGTACAGTGAAGGTTATTACGTTGTTTGTGTCATAAATTCTTCGATTATCTGTCACTTTACAGTCATTGGTATTGGTTAAATTGCCATTATAGGAATTCTGTTAGTAGGAGTGGCAATGAACTTAATAACCAAAGCAGATCAATACCTGTTTTATGCCATTGTGGATTTTACCCGCAAGCAAGATTTATCAACGGCAGCATTAAAGGTATCAGCAACTGGTGATGGGCACTTTTATGTGTATTTATCCGTGGCGCTGTTGTTTCTAAATCACCAAGGTCAGCATTTTTTTAATTTATTATTGCTGGGTTTTGTCATCGAACTGCCGTTGTATCTATTGTTAAAAAATGCCATTCGCCGTCAAAGGCCTTGTTTTGCACTCGTGGGATTTAACCGACATTTCGAACCCTCTGATAAATTTAGTTTACCGTCTGGTCATACCGCAGGGGCATTTATCTTTGCCTGTGTTGTTCATAGTTGTTTTCCTGTACTTGCCCCAGTGACGTATTTGTGGGCATTCACGGTGGGCTTATCTCGCATTGCATTAGGGGTACATTATCCGTTGGATATTTCGGCTGGAATGGGGCTAGGGATTGGCTCAATGGTGTTAGTTGAACGCATTATTTAACCATTATAAGGGTTGGTAGTATGAGAATTCTGTACGGTGTACAAGGAACTGGCAATGGTCATATTAGTCGAGCAAGAGTGATGGCTAAGGCGTTGAAGCAAAGTGGTTTAAAGGTTGATTTTTTATTCAGTGGCCGGCCAGCAGAACAGTATTTTGATATGGAAGATTTTGGTGATTACCAGCAGTGTAAGGGGCTCTCATTTGTCACTGAACGTGGTCGAGTTAATTTACTCAAAACAGCGCAAAAATCATTGAGTCGATCGATTTTCAATGAAGTCAGCGAGTTAGAGGTTAAAGGTTACGATTTAGTGATTAATGACTTTGAGCCGGTGACGGCATGGGCAGCTAAGCAACAAGGAGTGAAATCGATATCCATTAGCCATCAGGCCGCTTTACAATATCCAGTGCCCAAACAAGGTGGAAATTGGATAGATGAGGTGATTATTAATCATTTTGCCCCAACGGACATTACATTAGGTTGTCACTGGCATCATTTTGGGTTTCCTATTTTACCGCCATTTGTCGAGGTGCCATGCTCTACGGCACAATATTCCCAGCAAATTTTAGTGTACTTACCCTTTGAAAGTGCCGATGAAATTGCGCGATTTTTAACACCGTTTTCGGATTACCAATTCTTTGTTTATCACAGTGTGAAACCCATTAAGCCTTTAGCGGAACATATCAAATGGTTTGGTTTTAGCCATGAAGGTTTTAAGCAACATCTTGCTCAGTGTGGTGGGGTAATTGGCAATGCAGGATTTGAATTAGCCAGTGAAGCGATGTCATTGGGTAAAAAATTACTAGTCAAACCCTTACTTGGCCAATTTGAGCAAGCTTCTAATGTGGCTGCATTAGAATTATTAGCTGCGGCAGATAGCATGCAAGTATTAGATCCAGTGAAAGTGTCTCGATGGTTAAAAGCCCCGTCGCCAAAGCCTATTCAGTATCCTAAGGTGGGAAATGCATTAGTTGATTGGATTAAAGCGGGAGATTGGCAGCAACCTCAGTTGTTATGTGATGAGTTATGGTCGCAGGTGGAACTGCCTGATAACTGGCAAAAGCGACAGTAAACTCAATATTGTTAAGCCAATAAAAAAGTCAGGCTAATTAGCCTGACTTTGACAATATTGCAATGCTTACTTCATTAAGAGTGTTTACTGTGAAGCACTTCAAGTAGTTGATCTTCATATTCAAATCGACTTTCCATCGCTTGCGCTAGTTTGGCCAGATCAGTATCTAATTGATATAAAACTTTATCGTCGGTTGACTCGGTATATTTATCATTGAAGTCTAATGCCGTATCGGTGCTTTCGCTGATCATGGGTAATAACTTTTGCGCAGTTTCTCGGCTGGCTTCACCATGGGTGCCACATTCGCTGACCACTTTATCGTAAACTTCAAAATGACCTTCAGAAACGTAATCCACTAATTGCTGACAAAAGTCTTTAATTTGGTTGGTATCAGGTAGGCTATTATTCGAGGTCGAAGTGGGTGCAAGCCCTGCAATTGCAAAGTATTTAATGAGTAGGTTTCTGCGGTGGGTTAACCATTGGTCAATTAATTTATTGGCACCGCCCCAGCGTTGTTCTGCCTTTTCTAGTTTTGTAAGCATGACTATGTACCTAGCTTGCAACTTTATCGTAACAACTACTGTATTTGACAACGACTGAGTTGATCAACTGTTTTTATTATTTTTTGCGAAAGGATAGACCAGATTCAACCGACACTGGTTTTATGGGGCAATAAAAAACCCAGCGATAGGTAACTATCACTGGGTGAATTAAGCATAGTAAGGGCTCGATTAATCAAGCTTCTTGATTGTTCTTGCTAGCGCATGCTTTTTATATCAAACGCACACCATTGGTGCAACTATTTATCTTCATAATGTGCCATCGATGAATGTGTTGTTGCTTTTGTAATCAATCGTTAGGCTTTTTTCACATTATTGAAAACAGATATTAGGATTAGCTCACATAAATTCCCCATAATTAGTTACATTAATCGCGTAAGTGCTAAACTACCGACCTGCAAAAATTCATAACAATCTAGGAATATAGCCCCTATGGCAGAACTAAAGAATGATCGTTATTTACGTGCTTTATTAAAACAACCTGTAGACAGAACTCCTGTATGGATGATGCGTCAAGCGGGACGTTACCTTCCTGAATATAAGGCAACACGTGCTGAAGCTGGTGATTTTATGTCTTTGTGTAAAAACCAAGACTTAGCATGTGAAGTGACATTACAGCCATTACGTCGTTACGACTTAGATGCTGCAATTCTTTTTTCTGACATTTTAACCGTACCCGATGCGATGGGTTTATGTCTGTATTTCGAAACGGGTGAAGGTCCGCGTTTTGAGCGTCCAACCGATACCATTGACGCGATTAAAAAACTTGCAGTACCAGATCCAGAAATGGAACTGGGTTATGTAATGCGCGCAGTAAGCACTATTCGTCGTGAACTAAAAGGCGAAGTACCGTTAATTGGCTTTTCTGGTTCGCCTTGGACTCTTGCCACTTACATGGTTGAAGGTGGTTCAAGCAAAGCGTTTGAGAAAATCAAAAAAATGGCTTACGAAGAGCCAGCAACATTGCACCTATTGTTAGACAAACTGGCTGATTCAGTGACCTTGTACTTAAATGCACAAGTTGCCAATGGCGCGCAGTCGTTAATGATTTTCGATTCTTGGGGCGGTGCATTATCACATCACGCCTACCGTGAATTCTCATTACGTTACATGCAAAAAATTGTTGACGGTTTAACTCGTCATGCCGATGGCCGCACTGTACCGGTTACCTTATTCACTAAAGGTGGCGGTTTATGGTTAGAAGCAATGGCTGAAACCGGTTGTGATGCTTTAGGCTTAGATTGGACCGTTGATATTGGCGATGCTCGTCGTCGTGTTGGTGAAAAAGTGGCGCTGCAAGGCAACATGGACCCATCTGTACTTTACGCTTCTCCTGAGCGTATCCACCAAGAAGTAGATCAAATCTTAGCTTCTTATGGTGAAGGTACTGGTCATGTATTTAACTTAGGCCACGGTATTCACCAACATGTTAACCCTGAACATGCAGGGGCTTTCATTAACTCAGTACATGAGTTATCGGCTAAATATCATAAGTAATAGTGCAAGCTAATGCATTGTGATGATGCCAGAAAAGACGAGCCTTGCTCGTCTTTTTTTATGGCCAACAAGTGAGTGATGACGGTTAATAAATAGCTGTTTTTATTGTATTAGTGGCCTTTGTCACAAACTCAAAAGTTTATATTCTAATTTGTGATCTTTGCAAAACTCTTATGTTGGTTAATTTGATAATTTCTCCAGCCTGAAATTAAAATATTGTTTAGCTGACTAGCTTTGTTTACTGATGGGATGGAAGCCACATCTAGCAGCTTTAGCCTAAAGAGAGTTAATTATGAAAATTCAAATTATTGTTGCCTTAGTGTTCTTTGCTATCTTCGCTGCGTTGCTTCCTGGTACTCATTATATTTATGTTGCTAATGCTGATTACTACATGGGTCAGTTTGTTACCGTTGCAGCCGTTTTATTAATGTGGGGCAGTTTAGCCGCCGGTGTTGCGAGTTTATTTTTCCACAAAATTAAAGCGCTTTACCAATCAATTGCGAACGCATAACAACTAGCGTTTGAGTGATACTTTTGCAGGTATTGCATAAGGTATTACCCATATAACACTAAGCCATCTAATTTAGATGGCTTTGTTGTATGGGGGGGCTGTTGAACTTCTTATTGTGGGGCTATTTCAATCATAAACTGGCTGCCTTCACCGGGTGTGCTGTTAATATTAATTGGGCATCTCAAGAGTGTGAGTAGTTGCCTGACAATGGCGAGGCCGACGCCTAATTGGGGCAGCGAATTGTCATTGTCGTATTTAACATAGACCGGTTTTGACTCACCTTGGTTTAGGGATAGCTGGGTTAATGCTTCTACTTCATGTTGATGCATTCCGGCGCCAGTGTCTTCAACCGTAAGCCATAGTTGCCCTTGTTTTAGCTGGGTATAAATAGAAATAGTGCCGCCACTTGGGGTGTAACGTAGGGCGTTATCAACCAAATTATTTAATACTCGGCGCATCAATTGTGGGTCGGTTAAAATAACTTGGTTGTTGGGGTTTTCTAGCTTAAGGCTCACATTTAAGCTTTCTGCTCTGGGGGTGAAAGTTTGCCTTACTTGAGCTAATAATTCATTTAAGTCTACTTGCTTAACCTGTGCTTCTATTTGACCATTTTCAAGCGCCGCTAATTCTAACAATTGTGCCAGTAACTGCTGTAAAGTTTGCCCTGAGTTTGCAGCGTATTGAATTAGCGCAGCATCACGTTGCTCTTTAGGTAAAATCAACCAAGTATCTATATAGCCTAATAACGCGGTTAGTGGTGTTTTTAGATCGTGCGACAAGTGCAGTAAAAAATCTTGCTTGGCTTGTTGCTGCTGTTTTACCTGTTTTTGTTGTTGCTGTATTTCGACTAACAATTGGTTGATATGTTCACTTAATTGGTTGATCTCTAAGCTGCCTCTATAGCGTTTTGGTAACCTTAATTGATGACCAAGTGGCTGCTTTTTTAAGTGTTGTAAATCATTAACCAATTTTTGAATTGGACGAGTGAAATAGTGTAGCAACAGCATTAATAGTATCAACGCGAAAATAATCCAATAACCTATGGTGACTCCCCAAATTTTGGGGCGATTTTCGGCATTGATTAACGCTTGCCAACTGTCATAATCCTCGCCGCCTATAATCACATATAAATATCCACTATGAAGCCCGTTTGCAGTGATTAATTGGCTGACAGAAAATATTTTTTTGACATCAGTTGAGCGTGGGTCTGTGCCTAAAATCGGTAAGTTTTGGCCGTTAAGAAATTGCTCAATATTATTAATGTCTACTCGATGCTTTTTTATTTTTTCTTCTTTTGCATCATAAGCAATCACATTTCCTTCAGGGTCAAGCGTGTATATTTCAAAGCTTGGCCCTAATAGCATGAAGTCATGAAAAGCTTCTTTGAGCGCGGCATCAGAAGTGACCCCTTGTGATAATAAAGGGTTAATGTGCGCCATGTGTTCAGCTAGTTCTTTATGTAAAGACTGCTGAACTTGATTACGGCTAAATTCATGGTTCAGTTGCAACCATTGCCATAGTGCAATAAATAACATCAACACAATGGCGCTTGCGACTAAAAATAGCCTTGTAAATAAACGGGTCATTAGTGGGCATGCGCCTCTGGTGGAGCAAATTTATACCCGACACCCCAAACGGTTTTTACTAGGTCGTGTTCACTACAACGAGAAAGCTTTCCTCGTAAACGATTGATATGGCTGTTTACAGTGTGCTCATAACCGCTGTAGTTATAGCCCCATACGGCTTCTAGCAGTTGTAGTCGACTAAAAACTTGTTGCGGATGTTTGGCTAAAAATAATAATAAATCGAACTCGCGTGCGGTTAACTCAAGGGGGTTGTTAAAGGCGGTAACTTGGCGGGTGCTGGCATTAATACTGACACCATCATAATCAATTTGTTGATGATGTTCATGTTCAACCAAACCTCGTCTTAATTGTGCTTTTACTCTGGCTCTGAGCTCTAATACGCTGAAAGGCTTTACAAGGTAATCGTCTGCGCCAGACTCTAAACCAAGCACCACATCGGCTTCAGTGTCTTTGGCAGTAAGCAACATGATGGGCATTTCTTTTTGCGCTTGTCTGAGTTGTTGGCAAAGCATAATGCCGTCTCCATCGGGCAACATTCTGTCCATTAAAATCAAATCGACTTTGTGAAAGTCAATAATTTGATTTGCTTGTTTAAGGGTTGTTGCGTGACTCACTTGATAATTAAGGGCTGTCAAATTCAGCATAATTAGTTTGGCTAAATCTTGTTCATCCTCAACCAATAATATGTGTTGTGGGCTTGTGTGTGTATGGTGTTTGGCCGAACTGTTCATACATATTCCTCAAAACAGATCCTTGTGTTCTTTGCAAAAGACCTGAATTGAGGTGATAAAATTTCAAATTGATTAAATTTTATTCTGTACGAACAATTTTTATGGCAACCACAGGGTTATCAAATCGATGTGAGGGCATTAATACAGAGTCAGCAAGGCCATCATATTGGCTTATTACACCAGGGTGACCGTGCACAAAGTTAATGTCATCTCGTTGTTCGTTAAACCCTTCTCCTTCATCAGCAGGGCCAGGAATTGTCCCTTTTGCTTCAGAGTTAACCTCGGTGCCAGCATCATAAGCCATTCTTCTCATCATGATTGGTGCGTCAACTTCCATACCGGCAATGTTGTAGCTATTCACACCGGTAAATCCGTCATTAGTATTGCCTAACATTGATGCTAAGCTAATGTTGGCTACAGCTGATTCTTCAACCGATAGCGTTAATGTTTCGCTCATTCCCGGCAAAATGGGGTTTGTTCCTGTTACACTTGCGGTTAAGTTTTCTAATGCCTCTAAACCTGACGCGTCACCGCCTTCAGCTATCATCTCAATGGCAACGCTAGCTGGTTGTCCTACTTTCCATAAGTAAGTTTCAGCGTTATGAGCCGCTAAGAAAACGGGAGATAAGGGTTGGTTAGCCGTTAAATTAGTTACCGTAACGGTAAAGGTTTGCATTACTGCCGCAGGCGGAGTGGACTCTACTGGTGGCATATTATCATTGTCATCACCACAGGCTGACAGCAGGGTGGTGGCTAAAACGATGGCAACTAAGCTGGGCTTAAATGTTAAGTCAGTGCGTTTCATGAGCTACCTCCTTATTTTACGGTTACCACAACTTTGGCAACAGGGTTTAGCCAGCGATGAATACGGCTATCTAAGTCACTGGCTCCGCCAGCAGGGTCGGTATCCCCTAATACGCCGGGATGGATGTGCACGTGCATATTTTGCGAACCATCCATTACTCCGTTGGCATTTTCACCACCATCATCGCTTGGTGCAAAAGGAATACCGGCAACCCCTGGCATTCCGCCACCGTTAATAATTTCATCATTAGCCTCGGTGCCAGCATCATACGCGTTGATGTACACGGTATAGCGGCCTGCTTCAGAGGGAATCATCCAGCTGTCTAATCCGATAAAGGCATCATTGGTGGGTAATACCATGGCGACTATAGATAAGTAATTGTTGTCTCCGGTATCCAGCATGTCTGAGTCAGCAGTGTGACCTGCGGCAAGTAGTCCTTTGGCGGGGTTCATTATGGTCATTCCGCCAGCACCGGTAACGGCTGTATTAAGGTCAGCTATTTCCCCACCTTCAGCCATTTTTTGTAAAGCGGGGGTCGCTTTTTCACCGACGTTAAATAATTGGCTATCACCGTCGTGTGTGGCAATTAAAATGGGGGTAAAATGATTTCCGTGGGTAAGATTTGTAACGCTGACTTCAATGTTGGCTGCTTGTGTTGATACACTAAACAATCCTGCTGCTAATAAACTGATGCTAATAATTGATCTTTTCATAACCGAGCTCCTTTTGTTTGAATGAGCTCAGTATTGCAAACGGATATCACTGGCTTATCGCCAAATTATCACGAAAGTATAACATCGTGATTGGCGGCAATATTTACCGAGTTAAGCATTAATAATTAATAAAAATATAAGAATAAACAATATGATAAAAGAATTGACTGCAGAGCACTTTTTAGATGTTTTAACCTTGGGTGAGCAAGTTCATGGCCAAGGTTATATGGATATGGCTGAATTAGAAGCCATTTATCACAAAGGAATTAAGCAGGG
Organism: Shewanella gaetbuli; assembly: GCF_023284065.1. Taxonomy (GTDB): domain Bacteria; phylum Pseudomonadota; class Gammaproteobacteria; order Enterobacterales; family Shewanellaceae; genus Shewanella; species Shewanella gaetbuli. The sequence continues at coordinate 120,909 of NZ_JAKIKP010000003.1, forward strand.
TATTAATGCAAATTTTGTCATTATTGAAAATGATCAGCTAATAGGCTTTAGGCTGACGTATGCCGCTGGAAATTGGCAACCAGATCAATGGTGCACCCTTGATGAGTGGGGAGTTGATGCAAGCGAGGTATGCTATTTCAAGTCAAATACCATTGCTGAACATGCTAGAGGTAAGGGGCTGGGTGGGCAATTATTACAAGCGTCTATAGATGCGGTGATCAAGCAAGGGGCTAAGGCTGGAGTGAGTCATTTATGGCAACAAAGTCCGAACAATGCTGCGGTGAGATATTTTACCAAGGCGGGTGGTAAATTAATAAAGCAACACCCTCAACGCTGGCATCAACGTTACATGGGGCCACAGTATGTTTGTGTGCTATGTGGTAATGATTGTCACTGTGTGGCCTGTGAAATGTTATTGGTATTTTAATTTTTCACTTATTTTGCGTCATAACTAAAAGGCTGAATCATGTATGACCCTCTGGTAAATTCAACGCCCGCAAAACAACCTTTTTGTGAGAGTTATTGGGCAAGCACCGTTAAGCTTGGTCATGCCTTACCGCCATTAAAAGGTCGCCAGCATACCGATGTGGCTATTATTGGCGCGGGTTATACTGGCTTATTGACTGCCTATTATCTTGCCAGTCAATATCATATTGACTGCCATGTACTAGAAGCCAATCAAGTGGGCTTTGGTGCCAGTGCTCGTAATGCCGGTTTTGTGTTGAAAGGCTCTGGGCGTTTAGGTTATGCCGAGATGGAAAAACGTTGGGATTTAAACACAGCAAAGGGCATATATGCTGAGTTTAGCCAAGCGGTGGCTCGGGTCGAACAGCTTATACAACAACATAATATTCAATGTGAGCCACAACAAAAAGGCTACTTAAAAGTGGCGCATAACCCTAAAGCACTGCAACAACTTCAAGCCGCTGCAGATTATATTCAGCATAAATTACTTGAGGGGAGCAACAATGGCGCATCTGACTCTAGGGCATTTCAAGCTGAGTTTATTGATGCTGATACATTTCGAGCCGAGTATTTAAATCATCATCAGGCTTATGGCGCTTTACGGCTTAATGATGGTTTTGGCGTTAATCCGCTTAAACTATTGCTAGGCTACAAAGACATGGTGCTGCAACAAGGGGTGACCTTGAGCGAGCAATCTTGTGTGATTGATTGGCAGCAAGAAAATAATCAACATCGCTTGATAACTGACCAAGGAGAATTGCTTGCTAATAAGGTGATTATGGCGGGTAATGCTTATACGCCGAAACGCTTTCATGCGGCCACAGATAACAAGTACTTACCTATTTTAAGCAATGTAATCGTCACCGAACCGTTAACTGCTGAAGAGTTACACATTGCTGGTATTCACACAACGCAAGTGACCATGGATACCCGTATTTTGAAGTATTATTATCGGCTGTTGCCAGATAACCGTTTGCTATTTGGCGGTCGTGGCGCTGTGTGGGGTAAAGATGCCCATCAGCCCATTTATGGCCAGCGTCTTAAATTAGCCTTAGATAAATGCTTTCCAATATTAGCAAATAAAAAAGTGCAGTTTAATTGGACCGGCTGGATTGCAGCGGCCTTTGACGACATGCCCCATGTTTATTGTCAAAATGGCTTGGGGTACTCGTTAGGTTATTGTGGTGCGGGCGTTTCTTTTAGTAGCCAAGCGGCTTATCGATTAGCGCAGGCTATTGCCGGTGAAACCTTGCCAAACTTGCCTTTATATCGCCAGCCATTACCCTCGCACCCTTCAAGCATACTGCCTTTTGGGCAAGTGAAGCGAATAGGGCAATGGGGTTACTATCATTATGGCTGGCTAAAAGACCGATTCGGTTAAGGGGTATCTGCTGGTGAATTTTGCCGTTGTTTATATCGGGTGAAGAAGTTGGGTAACAATGACATAAAAATCATACCGAACATTAAGCTATATTGATAAAAGCTAAAGCTTTCACTCATCAATACTAAGCCTGACACAATACCTGCAATAGGGTTGGCAATGCCGCCAAAGGTGAAATCAACCACCGACATTTTTTGCAATAACCACACATACATGCCGTAACCTACTGCGGTGTTTAATACAATAATCCACACTAAACCTAGCATATTGGTTTGGCTGAATTGCTCAAACGCTTGCCAATATGGCTCAGGGGTTATTAGCATTTGTACTGCAGCCGCAACTGTTAATAACCCTCCGCCAATAATTAATTGCCATGTCAGCACTGACCACCAATGAATCCGATTGCCAATCCCTTTCACCAAGGTGCTGCCAACAATAATGCACATAATAGCGCCGAACATTGCCGCTAATCCCATCGGGTTTAAACTGATTGCACTGGGGTCGAATAGTAACCAAGACAATAATATTAATATTGCACCACTTAGCGCCTGTATTTTTTTAGGCTTAACCTTACTTACAACCCAATGATATAACATGGCAAAAACCGGAACCGATATCATGCCAACGCCAGATATTGCTGAAGGCAATGTTAATGCCATAACAAAAATTAAGCTGAAAAACACCCCAATGTTGATTAAGCCTATTGCACCCATAATTGGCCAGTCTTGTTTAGCGGGCACAGTGGGTTTGAGGATTAATAAAATTAGTCCAGCGGGTAATGCGCGTAACGCCCCTAGTAATAACGGCGGCCAATCTGGCAAGGTAAATTGAGTCACAGCATAAGTCGTGCCCCAAAAAAACGCCGGTATCATGGCTAATAATATATTCATTAAAAATTTCCAGTAGCGGCCAAAGAAAATGGCAAAAGACATAACGAACCCAGCTAGGATTCGTTATGGCTATTGTATCAATATAAAAGTTGAATAAGGGGGTGAGATTACAAGGTAAATGAAATAAATATCCCTGCAATAGCAGCGCTTAACAGGTTAGAGCAACTCGCTGCAATAAGAGTGCGTACACCGTATTGTGCAATAAAGTCTTTACGTGAAGGGCAAAGTGTACCTAAGCCTCCAATCAAAATACCCATTGAGGCAATGTTGGCAAAACCGCATAAGGCAAAGCTGATTATCACTTTACTTTTTTCATCTAAAACTTGTAAGCCGGCTTCGGCAACCATTTTAGGATCTTGTAAATAAGGTGACAAATCTGAATAAGCGACGAACTCATTTACAATTAACTTTTTGCCAATCATCGAACCTGCAATACCTATATCAGCTAAAGGTACACCCAGTAAAAAAGCTAATGGCGCGAATATCCAACCTAAAATTAACTCTAAGGTTAAGGTGACCCCAAATATATCGCCCACACCACCTAAAATAGTATTGACTAAGGTAACTAAGCCAATCATGGCAATTAGCATTGCACCAATGGCGGCAGCAAGTTTTAGACCGCTCATTGCTCCTTCACCGGCAGCAGCCAGTAAATTTACCGGCGGTTTGTCGGTAAATGTAATCGATTTACTAATGGTGTAAGTTGGAGTAGTTGTTTCAGGCACGATAATTTTGGCAAATAAAATACCGCCAGGAACCGCCATAAATGAGGCTGCAAGTAGGTATTCCATATTGACTCCCATCATAGCGTAACCCGCTAAAACCGTACCAGAAACTGACGCCATACCACCACACATAATGGCAAAAAACTCAGAATCGGACATTTTAGGCATATAAGGTTTAACTACTAGGGGCGCTTCACTTTGACCAACAAAAGCGTTTGATACTGCCGACATTGACTCTGCTTGGCTTGTACCCACCACTTTAGCAACAGCTCCGCCAATAATGCGAATAATAAATTGCATTATGCCTAGGTAATAAAGTACTGAAATTAAAGCAGAGAAAAATACCACTAACGGCAGCACATTAAGGGCAAAAACAAAGCCTATACCTTCAACTGAAAAGTTAACTAGATTGCCAAATAAAAATTGAATACCTGACTTACCGCTGTCTAATACAGCATGAACACCATGGGACATACCCTCTAAAATTGAGCGGCCAATTGGCACATATAACACCAGTGCGCCGATGGCCATTTGCAAAGCAAAAGCTGACCCAACAACGCGCAGTGAAATAGCCTGACGGTTAGTTGAACATAAATAACCAATCACCAGTAGCGCGGTAATCCCTAAAAAGCCGATAGCAAACATAACGCCTCCTATGAGTTAAAGTGGTTCTTCATAAACTCATTGATTAAGATGATAAAGTTGCCCTCAGCGAGTTTGGCGCACTTTAATGTTTGGTCATGAGACAGTTCTACATCGCCTAAACCTTCGGCCATATTGGTAATGGCGCAAATGGCTAAAACCGGCAAGCCGCAATGTGCTGCAGAAATCACTTCAGGAACCACTGACATTCCCACCACGTCGCCGCCAATAATTTGCATCATGCGAATTTCTGCAGGGGTTTCAAAATTTGGGCCGGTGTAAGAGACAAAAACACCTTCATTTAAAGTAATGTCATTTTGGCTTGCCACCGTAAGCGCTTCTGCCCGTAAAGTTTTGTCATAGGCATTGGCAAGGCTAAAGAAACGTGGGCCATATTCTTCATCATTTGGGCCACACATTGGCGATTCTGGCATGGTGTTTATATGATCACTAAATGCCACCAATGAACCAACATCAATGCGGTCGGGTCTTAATGAGCCTGCAGCATTAGTTACCAGTAAAAATTCACAACCTAAGCGCTTGAAAACACGCACTGGAGTGGTCATCACTTTCATGGTTTGATGCTCATAAAAGTGGCCGCGACCTTTCATACAAATCACATCAACGCCATTCATGGTACCTAGCACTAATTCTCCAGAGTGACCTTGAACTGTGCTAACAGGAAAGCCTGCTAATGACTCATAAGGAATCACTACTTTATCTTGTAACTCATCGGCTATGACGCCTAGACCTGAACCTAGAATAAAGGCGGCTTTCGGCTCAAAGTTAGGTTTATGTTGTTTGATAGTGTTAATTGCGACAACGACGGGATCTGTGCTCATGATTACCTCGAAAACATTAGTGTTTGACCTCATCGATACTAACAAAGCTATTTTTGCTAAACATCGTTAAAAACCGCTTAATCATGCTATATTTCAGCATGGTTTTGCGATGAGATAATGCTCCTTAAGCAAACTCGAAGGGAGGAGAATAGATGGTGAGAAACGCTTTATGAAAAAACATAATGAATTCATAGATAAAGTGACATTTAAAATGCTGCGTTATTTTTTTGAGCTAGCAAATACCTTACATTTTGGCAAAGCAGCTAATAATTTGAACATCACTAATTCGCCATTAAGTTCTCAAATTAAAGAGTTGGAAGCGGTTTTAGGGGTTGCATTAGTGGAAAGAAACTCCAGAAATGTGAGCTTAACCACAGCAGGTAAGGTACTGAAGTTAGAGTGTGATCACATTTTTCGATCTGTTGAACACTCTATGCAGAAAGTGAAGCATGCCGATCGCCAACAGAGTAAACATATTCGGTTAGGAATTGTCAGCTCGGCATTTTGGGCAGGGTTGGGTGAAATGGTGAAAAGCTTTAATCAGCAGTATGCTGACTACGAGGTGGATATTATTGAAATGTCACCACGAGCACAAAAGCACGCCATTTTAAATAAAGACATTGATATAGGCTTAGTGCGTTTTGCTGATGCTTTAGAGATTCATCCTCTATCCAGCACACCCTTAACCAATGAGTGTTTTGTGGTGGCTGTGGCGCAAGACAATCCGTTAGCCCAGCAAGAAATAACCACCTTATCGGCATTACGTAATCAACGATTCAGTTTTATGCGCCGTGAAAACTCTGCTTCAGCGGCGCTGATAATTAATGAATGTACTCAAGCGGGATTCATTCCTGAAGTGGGTAAAGAGTTTATTGAACCTACAAGTTTGATGGCATATGTGGCCATTAGCCAAAGTATTGCCGTGGTGGCATCAAGTTTTACTGCCCACCAATGGGAGGGGATTCAATTTGTTCCTTTAAAAGAAAAAATTCCTGCCAGTTTGTGTGCTATTTATGATAACCATTCTTACTCAGACGCTGCCCAGTTATTCATAAAGTGCATTTCTGAAGCACAATAATATGCATTATCAGCTTACCGCTGGTGTTTCTACAGGCTCTACTAATGGCTCAATTTTAACGTTGAAGTAAGCATAAGTTGCACTAATTAATGGGCAAATCAAATTGAAAAAAGCATAGGGCAGATAGGCTATGGTTGCCACTCCCAGAGTACTGGCCATAAACGCACCGCAAGTATTCCACGGCACTAGCGGGCTAGTTACGGTGGCTGAATCTTCTAATGAACGGCTTAAATTAACTGCGGCAAGTTTACGGTTGGTGTACTCCATTTTTAACATTCTACCGGGTAACACAATGGCAATATATTGGTCGGCAGTAATCACATTCGCACCAATACACACGCCTAATGTGGTAATAATTAAACTGGAGGTGCTGGTCACTAAAGACAGAATACTTTGCAGGATTCGCCCTAGTAATCCAGTCACTTCCATCACCCCACCAAAGGCCATTGCGCAAATAATTAGCCACACGGTTGTGACCATACTGCTCATACCGCCACGGCTGAGTAAATTGTCGAGCATTGTATTGCCGGTATTGGCCACGTAGCCGTCAAACATGGCAATCCAAATCCCTTTTATTACTGCAACAGCAGGCAATAAGTCAGGGGTTTGTGCATAATCGACTACATTATCGAACTGAAAAATAACTGCACAAAGAGCCCCAGCTAAGGTGCCAATAATAACGGTGGGAAAGGCGGGCATTTTTTTATTGGCTAGAAACAACACCACGAATAGCGGAATTAATAAGTGAGCCCCGACGTTATAGTGTTGCTCAAGTAATTCAAGAGTCTGACTCAGTTCACTTTTCACCGGTGACGCTTCAGCGGTTAATCCTAAAATAGTAAACCCAATCAACGCCAATATAATGCTGGGTACAGTGGTCCATGTCATGTGTTTAATGTGGCTGAAAATATCTGTGCCTGCTACTGCTGGCGCTAAATTAGTGGTATCAGACATCGGTGACATTTTATCGCCAAAATAGGCGCCACTAATAATGGCTCCCGCAGTAATGTTGATATCTAACCCCATAGCTGAAGCGATACCTATTAACGCAATACCTAATGTGCCTGCCACAGTCCATGAGCTGCCAATACTAATGGCTACAATGGCACATAAAATACAGCAAGCACTGTAAAAGTACTGTGGGTCTAATATGGTCATGCCATAGTAAATCATGGTGGGAACGGTACCGGCTAAAATCCACGTGCCGATTAATGACCCCACGCTAAACAAAATCAGTAAGGCGCCAGTGGCCACACCAACACTTTTAACGATGCCTCGCTCCATTTGGTTCCAGCTAAAACCATTTTTGAAACCGATAATCATAGCGATGCAAGCCGCTAGCACTAAAGCAATTTGGTTGGCGCCAGAGGAGCTATCTGATGAAAACAAATATACCGCTGCCGCTAACATCAATATCAAGGCAAATAGTGGGATAAGAGCATCTAATAAGCTAGGTTGTTTAGTGATTGATTGCGGTTGCGAAGACATGAAGATCCTTGTCGTTATTCTTATTATGATCAATTTATGCAGCACAAATTATCTTAATGCTGATTGTTACTTTTGTTAATAATTTGTTTTGGCGCTATCCTGACATAAGTCTTATCAATAAGTCGAGTCTTTGACCTAGCTTAAGTTTCAGTTTGCTTGTTAAGGATGAATTACAGGCTTAAGTGGCTCTCGTTTGTTGGGCTTTTCAGTGGTATGATTATTTTTTACAATTTGTTAACTAAAGTTTCGATGACTTATGTTTACTTTTAGCCTCCGTAATAATAAAAACAATAAACCGTTGGTACATGACCGTTATTTTTCATGGGCATCTTGGGCTTTTTTTTTGGTGCTAATGTTGATTCAAGTCAGTTTTGTCTCGGTGGCTGAGCCTGTTGATTTATCCCGTTTGTCCCATGGTAGTATGGGAAAGCACATTGAATATTTTCGTGAACGTGATGGTAAAATCTCCCTCCAACAAGCTAGGCAAAAATTTCAAACTGAAGAGCTCACTAAAGGAACCAGCCACTCTATATCTTTGGGGATTGGTGTTGATCCGGTTTGGATGACCTTTTCAATAAATAACACTACCGCTGAAGCTCTGCTTTATCGCTTGTCAGTCGAAACCCCCTGGATTGATTACATTGATACTTGGTTAATTCACAATGGTGAAGTGTTAACTCATGTCAAAGGTGGCGATGGTGTAGCGTTTGCCAAAAGGCCTATGCAATATCGATATTATGCGTTTGAACATGCATATCCTGTGGGCGTGACTCAAGTAATTATGCGGGTTGAAACTAAGGGGCCGATGGCGTTGCCGGTGCAATTTAACTCGGTTGAAAAGGCCATTAGTCGTGATATTGCCAGCGGTTATCAGTTTGGTGCGTTGTACGGCATTATGGTGGCTTTAGCATTATATAACTTAGTGCTGTTTGCCTTTATTCGTCGTCGAGAATATGGCTTATATGGCTTGTATCTAGTGGGCTTTGTGCTTAATAGCTTGTCGTATACTGGGCAATTGCACACCATTTTTACCGCTGATTTTGGCCCTTACTTTCAAGACTGGGTCGATATTTTTTTAATGATCACCTATAGCGTGGCAGGGCTTCATTTTGGTCGTTCATTACTGCAAACCATTGACTATGCCCCTAAGTTAGATGCTTTCATTGTGCGGACTACTATTTATATTCCATTGGGTATGCTAATTGGACTGGTGTTTAATCAGTTGCTATTTGCAATGGCATTATCATTTTTATTAAATAGTTGTTTTGTATTGTTATTTATCGCGATGGGTGTCAAGGCGCTTTATGCCAAAAAGCCATTTGCGATGATCTTTATTTTATCTTCTGTTACAGCGGCAATTTGTATTACCGTTTCTACCTTGGCTGTTGCGGGTATTCTAGTGCCGTATAACGATTACACCTTTAAAGCCATTGAGGTGGGGATGGCGTTTGAGGCAATTCTATTAGCGTCGATTTTGGCGCGACAATTTAGAGTGGCGCAACTTGAAAAGGTGGTTGCTGAAAAGTTTGCTCATACCGATCCATTAACGCAATTAAATAATCGTCGCGGGTTTTATGGCTCGACCAAATCTACTCGGCAACAGATTGTCAGAAACGGAAGAGATATTTCCGTGGTATTGATTGATCTTGATGCCTTTAAGTCAGTGAATGATATTTATGGTCACAGTAAAGGCGATGAAGTATTGGAATCCGTGGCTCAAGCTATTGTTCAAACATGCCGTAAAGGTGATATTTCGGCTAGGTGGGGCGGTGAAGAATTTATCATATTTTTACCTGAAACCTCGCAAAAAAGCGCCATGATACAAGCTGAGCGTTTGCGGGCGGCAATAGAAGCCATTGACTTAACCGCTCAAGGTGAGGCGTTAACGGTTACTGCGAGTATAGGCGTAGCCGGTTCAACTGATGGCCAATATTGCAATGAGCCTTTGTCACTCAACAGCTTTGAAACCATGATAAATGCCGCTGATAAAGCTTTGTATGAAGCTAAAAATAGCGGCAAAAATCAAGTTATTGAACAGACCGCGATAACCGATTTTTCAATCTAATGTTTTTCCCGATGAGATGCGAATCACTGAATGAGTCATTTAATGGCTATGCTGGTGGCCATTGGCTTCAAGGGCATGACCTTGTACATCATAAAACCCGCTAGCACCATGCTCAACAAAACCTAGGGTGACCATTTGAGTTAAAAATGGATCACTATGGTCATCACCAATGTCGGCATAATCTGTGGTTTTGTATTGAGATAAATTGTTGAAAAACGCCTTAATAGTAGCGGGGTTATGCCCAACCTCAATCAATTTCCAGTCTTCAGTTACTTGCTGTTTTCCTTTGCCTTGTTGCCAACTAAATTGGCTAATTAGCTTGAGCTCAGGTAACCAAGTTAACGTTACTAACCCGTTTGGTGAATTTTTACTAAACCTTTGAGTACGCTTGCAGCCTTGTCCCGACTCGTTAACTAAGGTGAGCTGCTCAATAAGCTTGTTTGATACCAGTTGGTAACGATAAGACCAATCTTTTTCAGTTTTTCCGTGAACCACTTCACCCGGTTGATACTCAATAGCACGTTGATAGCCATCAAAATATCGGCTGGGTTTTATTTGTTGATTAGCCAGCAAATACCAAGACTCGGTAATGTCAGTTTGTGGATATTGGTGCGCAACGGTGTTTCCCTGACGCCAAAGGTTAATTTGGCTTTGATGCACTGTTTTGGCTGTTTGGTTTGAGGATGATGTAAGCTGATAACTAGCGTTAAGGATATCTGGGTTTAATTCACACTGGGCAAAGGTTTGTGCTGAATATAAACCGGAAATTGTAGTTAAGGCGAGTGTTAATAGGTAGTTGTTTTTCACAATAAATTCTCGATGCAATAGATTAAGCATTGGCGGTTGTTTACCAAGTTGATGAACACAAGTTTGTTAGTAATAAAGCAGGGCAAAACAATGCCCTGCTTTGTATTGCTAAAGGTTAATTGGCTGCTAAAGCTGCGTTAGCTTGAGTAGTTAAGTCTGCAGCAAAGTCCATTACGTGATAAACCACGCTTTGTTCATTGGTGCCGTTAACCAATAATGCCCCAGGGCCTTGAGCATAAATACCCACATCTTCACCAGCATGGGTTTCAGAGCTCATTGGCACTAATGCTTCTTGATGGTAGCCCGCTGTTTGAGTATCAATATCGCTTAAGTCATGACGACCTGCAGCAATATCATGGCCATAACCTTCGTCAGCATCGGTTTCTGTGCCTAAGTTTTTAAAGCCGCGTCCATTGGTGTAACCCAAAGTCGTGTATGGCATGCCATCTGAAGCGGTAGCAGGTTCTTCACTGCCAACTCCCACCACTTTCCCCAGAATTGGGTTGCCTCGCTTAGGGTAACCAGCAATGGTAAATACATGGCCATGGTCGGCGGTAACAATGATTAATGTGTCTGACATATCGGTCATTTCAACGGCTTTTGTTATGGCATCTGAAAAGGCAATTGTGTCGGTCAACGCGTTATAAGCACTGCCTGCATGATGACCATGGTCAATTCGACCTGACTCGACCATTAAGAAGAAACCCTCATCATTGTTATCAAGAATATCAATTGCTTTAGCGGTCATTTGGGCTACTGAAGGTTCACCTGCAATGTCGTTGTGGCGGTCAGCCTCATATTGCATATGCGACTCGTTAAATAAGCCCATTAAACGCTTGGTGCTATTGGCGTCTACCGCATCGAATCCGGCTTGGTCATAAACATAAACACCGTCGGCATACTTGGCTTGCCATTCTGCAGTGAGATCGCGACCATCGGTACGATCACCTTCGGTAGAACTGACGGCATCGGGAGAATTAAATGCGGTGTCTTTGGGTAAAAAGTGTCGACGACCACCACCCATCACCACGTCAATGCCATCAACATCTGCACCTGTAATACGGGCCTCAAGATTCGCTTCAAAGTTGACTAACTGATCGGCAATATCTTTACAGCCTGCTGTTACCGCCTCTGCTGGCATATCGGAAATATCTTCCCAATTACGGTCTGCTGATTTGGCATAAGTGGCAGCAGGGGTTGCGTGAGTGATGCGCGCGGTTGAAATAATGCCTGTTGATTTACCGGCAATTTCAGCCAGCTCAAGGGCCGTAACCAGTTCAGTTCCAGCCACTGTGCTACAGTCGCCACGCTCAACTTGCTCATTCACCCCAATGACTCCAGCGTCAGTTTTTACCCCGCTCATCATTGCGGTCATAGTGCCTGCTGAATCAGGGGTTTGTGCATCAACGTTGTAGGTTTTAGCCAACCCGGAGAACGCAAAAGTATCAAAAGACAGGTTATGTTCTTCACCCATTTTGCCTTTTAATTGTCCTTCTAAAATACGTGCTGCTGTGACGGTAGAAATACCCATACCGTCACCTACAAATAAAATCATGTTTTTAGCCGTTCCCTTTAGTGAAGCTAAATTGGCCGCTTGCGATACTTGTAATGTACTGGCTGTTTTAGCGTTATTAGCTTGCGAGTTTGCTCCAGCCTCAGAAGCGGTTGCGTTTAACCAAGTTTGGCGTGCTTTAGCAATTTGCTGTTGGCCAGCTAGAAACCATTCGTTGTTAACACTGGTTAGCAACTCATTACTGCTTACGCTGGTTTTTCCTGGGGCACAAACATATTCTGTTGCGCTAATTTCGCTTGCTTGTAGCGTACCGTCTGCATCAGTGTCGACACCTGAGTCGATTCTTACCCCTGTATTAGGGCAGTTAGCATCGCCAAGGGGCAGTGCTGTTTGGGTGATCAGGCTAGTGGCACCATTTGAACCATCTGTGCCGTTTTGTCCGTCATCGCCATCTGAACAGGCGGTTAAGCTCATTATGGCTATGGCAACTAGCGTTAAATTTAGGTTTTTCATTTAGTTATCCTGCTTATTCTTGAATTAGGTCTAGAGATTGCTCAATAAGATGAAATACAACACTTTGTTCAACGACACCTTGTACCAATTGTGCTCCGGGGCCTTGAGCGTGTAGTGCGATATCTTCTCCAGAGTGAGTCTCAGAGCTCATTGGAATTAAGGCTTCTTGATGAAAACCAGAGGCTGTTGTGTCGACATTAGTCAGGTCTTGTCTACCTGCGTTAATCTCTTCGCTGTAACCTGCATCTGCGTTGGTTTCTGAGCCTAAGTCATGCATACCATTACCATTTGTGTAGCCTAAGGTGGTGTAGGGTAGGCCGTCTGACGCTGTTGCAGGTTTGTCACTACCAATGCCTACCACTTTGCCAAGAATTGGATTACCGCGCTTGGGGTAACCTGCAATGGTAAACACATGGCCATGGTCGGCTGTGACGAGAATAAGTGTTTCGTTAGGATCTGTTTTTTCTACCGCGGCTTTTACCGCATCAGACAGTGCAATCGTGTCAGTTAAGGCGTTATAAGCACTACCAGCATGATGACCGTGGTCAATACGGCCTGACTCCACCATTAAGAAAAAGCCTTGGTCGTTATTGTCTAATATATCAATGGCTTTAGAGGTCATTTCGGCTATTGAAGGTTCACCGGCAATGTCATTTTGACGGTCGGCTTCGTATTGCATATGTGACTCGTTAAATAGCCCCATTACACGTTCTGTGGACTCGGTATTTATGGCATCAAAACCGGCTTGATCCATAACGTAAACCCCATTGCTATATTGGCTTTGCCATTCTGCAGTTAAATCACGTTCGTCGGTTCTGTCACCTTCTACTTCACTTACGGCATCAGAAGAGTTAAAACTGGCATCTTTGGGTAAAAAGTGACGGCGACCACCCCCCATTACCACTTCAATACCATTAACGTCTACGCCTTTGAAACGAGCCTCTAGGTTAGCTTCAAAATTAACTAATTGATCGGCAATATCTTTACAGCCGCCAGTAACCGCATCTTCAGGCATGTCAGAAATATCTTCCCAGTTACGGTCTGCTGACTTTGCAAAGGTGGCTGCAGGTGTGGCGTGGGTGATGCGTGCGGTAGATACAATACCAGTTGATAAGCCTTTAATTTCGGCTAGCTCAAGTGCGGAAACCACTTCATTGCCAGCAACCGTTGAGCAGTCGCCTCGAACAATGTCTTCATCAACACCAATAACGCCTACATCGGTTTTTAAGCCTGACATCATGGCCGTCATGGTGCCAGCTGAGTCAGGTGTTTGTGCATCAACATTGTAAGTTTTAACCAACGCGGTATGAGGAAATGTTTCGAAGCTGAGGTAGCCTTCTTCACCATTATTTCCAGCTTGTTGTCCTTGTAAAATGCGCGCTGCTGTTAGGGTTGAAACACCCATACCATCACCAACAAATATAATGACATTTTTAGCTTTAAACTGATTGTTACTATTGAGCTTTTTGTTAATGCTGTTTTGTGCGTCAGTATACCAAGCGCTGTTTGTTTGATATGACGGCAGTACGTCAGCATTAAGTGCACTTGAAACAACTAATGCAAGCACGGCATATGATGCTTTGAAGGTATTATTCATTACGTTGTCTATCCTATTTGACGAGTTGCGTTCTATTGGGTTTTTCACTAAAGAGACGCAAAGCAGCATAGAGTTCGGTTATGACTAATCGCTTACAGTAAATTGATATTTTTGAGTCTAAATTATGACAGAGGTGTGAATAGGGGGCGGAAGTGGTTTTTCCTTATTACAGAAACACAAAAGTCACCAACTTAGCTGTTGATGACTTTTTCATGTTTAGAATATTAAATTAACTCTTTACTCTGTTAAGGTTTAGCCTCATTTTGGCGGACAGCCGAGTAATATGCGGCTACTGCAGCAATATCTTCAGCGGTTAAATTACTGGCAACTTCAGCCATTAACCCGCCATCATCATTTTTGCGTTGGCCTTGTTGCCATGCATTCAGTTGTGCAGCTATATAACCGCTACTTTGACCTATTAATGCTGGAATAGCTGGGGGAAGGCCTATTCCTTGTGGACCATGACAGTTTGCACAAGCAACAAGTTGACGTTCAATATCTCCTCGCTCGGCAAGTTGTTCACCTGCAGCATAGGCTTTAGGGTCTACCGCCGTTGGCTCGGGCAAGTTTGTCGAGGGCAAGCTTGCATAATAAGCCGATACATCCAGTATTTGTTGATCATTAAGTCCGGCTGCCATAGGCTGCATTAAGGGTTGCTGACGTTTAGCGGATCTAAAGTCTTCTAACTGTTTACGTAAATAATATTGGCTTGAACCGGCTAAACGAGGAAAGTTACTAACAGCCATACCTTCACCGTTTACTCCATGACATGTCATGCATGGAGCAGTAGTTCCTCCACCTTGATTCGCTAATGTTTTACCTGCATTAATATCAGCAGTTAGTGGCGTTGCTGCTATGGATGGCAACATGACGGCACTTGAAACGACCAATAAACAGGCTTTAAAGATATGTATTCTCATCATAATGATACCAATGGTCCTGGTGATTTTAGGTACTTAGTGGTTAATGCTTCAGCGGCGTGGTAGGTTAGCGCACCTAATGTACCCGTGGGGTTGTAACTTCCGTTGTGTACAAAGGCTGACGCACCCACCACAAACACATTGGAGACATCCCAACATTGGAGGTAGGGGTTAACTGCACTTGTTTTGGGATCTGCCCCCATTACAGCACCGCCACAGTTATGAGTGGATTGATATATATTGCTATCAAAAGGGCCTTTTCTTGGACTGGCGACCACTTGTTTTCCTCCCATAGCTTTACCTATTTGTTCTAGTTTACTGGTGATATAAGCCGACATTTTTATATCATTTTCAGTAAAGTCGAATGTCATTCGCAATAAGGGTTGTCCCCACGCGTCTTTATAGGTTGGGTCAAGGTCAAGGTAGTTTGTTGGCGTGGGCATGGAAGAGCCATGAGCCCCAAGTTTTACCGTGTGATTGTAGTGTTTCAGCATGGCTTGCTTAAACTCTTGACCCCATCGAGGTGTTCCGGGAGGTACGGGGTGAAAACCTATGGGCTGACCGTTGGTAATATTGGAATAAAGATAAGCACCTCCAATGAAACCGAGCTCTGAATGGTCGAAATTATCTCCAGAAAACTCGTCAATTACTGACATGGTTGAGCCAGATGCCATAAATGGATTAACTCTAACATCGTCATCAAAGAAGACTTGAGCACCACTAATGGTTTGATAGGTATAATTGCGGCCTACAACACCAGTTTGTGTTTTAGGATCGTAAGGTTTACCTATACCAGATAACAGCATCATGCGTACGTTATTAAGTGAGAACATACTCATAATTACCAGTTTTGCAGGTTGAAATACCTCTTCTCCGGCAGCATTAATATAGGTCACGCCAGTGGCTTTTTTACCTTGTTTATCAAGTTGTACTTTTTGAACTTGAGCATGGGTTCTGAGCTCAAAAAGATCACTTTTTAGTAATACAGGTAAAATGGTGGTTTGTGGGCTGGCTTTGGCTTTGTGTTCACAGCCAAATCGTTCACAAAAACCACACATTACACAGGCTTCCATAGTTAACCCTAGTGGGTTGGTATATCGCTGTGACATGGTACAAGATGGCATTGGGAAAGGTTTATAGCCTAGGCTTTCAGCAGCTTTAGAAAATAAGCTACAGGCATAGGTTTGTTTCATCGGTTTGTTTGGATATTCCGTTGACCTTGGGGCTTCAAAAGGGTTGCCACCGGGCTGAACTTTGCCTTGAATATTACCTGCTTTACCACAAGCACCATAAAGATTTTCGAAGCGCGTGTAATGTGGCTCTAGGTCGGCATAGGTGACGCCCCAATCTTGGATTGACAGCCTTGGGTCAATAAAATCTTTACCATAACGTTTTTCAATATGTGATTTCAGTACGAAATCAGCTTCTTGAAAACGCCAAATATTACCATTCCAATGTACTGCGGAACCGCCTAATCCTGTACCAGGAAGAAATGCTTGCCATCGTCTAATGGGTAAAGCTGTCTGATCAGTGTTATTTCTCAGAGTAACGGCTTCATTTTGAGCACTTTGCATTAACCCTTTACGAACAGAATATTTAAGCTCGTCGTGCATTGCAGGGGCTTGAAAGTCAGGTACGGTATTTCGACCAGCACCTCGCTCTAATCCCACTACTTTTTGTCCTGCTTTGGTTAGTTCATGGGCAATAATTGAACCGCTCATTCCGACACCAATAACAACGGCATCCACCGCTTCTAGTGTTTTTGCCATAAGTTACTCCCCCTTCCCTGAATGTGACATATCGTGTTTTGGAGCATTTGCCATGCTGATTGGATTAGCGGTTCTGGAATCTAAATTAATGCCATGTTTGTCAGCTAGGTCATACCACGACACATAAGCCCCAGGGAAGCCAATCGCTTTCCATCCAAGCATATCTTTATTGCCACCATAACTAGGGTCGGCTAAAAATCCTTCAATAGTATTTTGCAATAACATCGAGAAAAAGATGGCTGAGGGTACCCCGTCTAAATCTACTGAACCTGATTCTAATTTGGTTAAATAGGCATCTTGTTGAGTTTGTGTCATTTTATCAAAGGGGGTATTCGCTGCGGCGAGTTGTTTATTGATGGCCGTTAATGCGGTGCGGTACAGTTCTGATGGCGTGAATTTAAGTTGATAACCTTGTTCAGGTGTACCTGGTTTCCAAGGGCCACTGACGTACATATCAGAACCACCTCCCCAAGGGCTAGCTAATGCTTTATCGATGAAATTAGTGACATCGGCCTCAAGTGCTCCGGGGGTGTTAGCATCTGAGGGGATCAGTCTAGCGGTAGCTGCGGTAAGAAAGGTCACTTCTGCAGGATGCAAAAAAACATACTGCGTAGCTTTCATGTCATGATGCGGGGGGATATCAGCGACAGCCGAACTCGTGGCGACTGTTGAGCTTACAGCAGCGCTTGCGGCAACTAAGCCCGCTGCTTTAAATAGTGTTCGCCTTCCTACATCAACGGCTTCTTCTTTTTCAGTTTCATTTTTTTTCATCCAGCTACTTCCTCCATGAAAGCGTAATTTATGTCTGTGTGGCTAAAATTTATCCAACACATTTAAGTGTAGTTGCCAAATATGAATGTATACAAAATATATAGGGCCAATTTTTAGGAATATATTAATCGATTGTTTTTCTCATTTTTTGTATTACAAAATGACGTTGATTTAATATTCTAATTAGGGTGAAAGGCAAATGATATAAAGTTATGGGTCGTTACATTTTGAATGATATGTTGTTGTAGCTAGCTGCTATTGTTGTTGAGAGACTTAGGTTGATAACTTCTCTGCTAATAGTGTCTCTGTAAGGTGCTTTTATGTGTAGGTACACTGTTAAATATGTTGCTGCTCTGTGGCTTCGAGGTGTTCTGTGTGTTTTATTTTTAGCTTGTTTATCAATTGTTAATGAGCGCGATCACAAATAGAAATATATTGTATTGGACAATTAATATAATCGTATTGTAATACAATAGAAGGGGTGGGGAGCAACTTATTGAGGTTATTTATGCAATCTAGAAGTCTGTTGTTAATTACTGCTATTGTGAGCAGTGTATGTTTTGATGCAAGTGCCGCTTCCATAGATTTTCGTCATGAATATAAAGGCGAAACGGACCAACATGCTAGTCGTATAAAAATGGGTAACACCTTTGATAATAACCTGTCTATTTCACTTGAGCTTAAATTCAAAGGTGAGAACGGCGAGTTTATGGATAACCTTCAATCTAATGGTACAGAGATTGATGTAGGTTACAAAATTAAGCTGAATGATGAATGGACGTTAGCGCCCGGAATGCCTATTGAGTTTGGTAACTCTGGTTCGACTTATAAGCCTCAGATTCGTTTAACTTATCAGCCTGCCGCGCTAAAAGGCTGGTCTTTTAGTGGGCGTTATCGTTTAGATTTAAAACCGGGTGAAGATATTAAGCGTTATCGTCATCGATATACGGCCAATATTGTTTATAAATATAACTTATGGTCATTCAATTTTGAGGGTAACTATTATTACGCTGATAATTCTGAATACCTTTTGTATGATGACGACAGAACCAATTACGAAAATAACTTAACCATTAATTATAAAATGGGTAAGTGGACCCCTTGGGTTGAATTTGGTGATGTGTCAATTTCTAATGACAGTAATGATAGAGAGTTAAGAAGCCGAGTCGGTATTCGTTATAGCTTCTAATTCTTGAACTAAAAATATAAAAAAGCCCGAACCAGAGTTCGGGCTTTTTTAGTTATTCAGTATCCAGTCCTGAAATGTATTTATGCTTCTTTTACATGGGCTAATGCAGCTTGAAGTGCCTCATAGCGGAAGCGGAATGTTTTCTCTTTTGGTAGAGAGTCTATAACATGGAATTTATTGAGTTGATCACGAGTTTGTTGATTCGGACACAACAAGAACACTTCACAATTGGCGTCGGTGGCATCTTTTATGGCGTTTTCAAGTGCAAGGCCTACGGTTACGTCAATCATAGGCACATCGGTTAGGTCTAAAATCATTGCTTCAAAATCATCAATACTACTATGCTGTTTTGAAATCGCCTTAGATACGCTAAAAATCATCGGCCCAGAAAGATAGAAGAAGAGAACCTTGCCTTTAGTTTGGTCTAACAGTTCACGCTCACTTTGGGTGAGCGGGACGGTATCATCATCAGCGTCACTAATGGCCTTAACTTGACGGGCTTGTTCGCGGCTTAAGCGTTCAATAATAATAATATTAGAAATAAATACCCCTAAACCTACGGCGACAATTAAGTCTACAAAAACGGTCAGTAACATCACGCCGTACATAATGGCCATGCCTGCCATACTGACTTTATGGGCACGTTGAATAAAGCTCCAGTCTAAGATATTAAACCCAACATACACCGCAATACCTGCTAACACTGCCATAGGAATAGGTTCGGTTAAATCGCCAGCCACTAACACGACTAGTGCTAAAACCACAGCGCGGGTCATACCCGATAAAGGTGAGCGAGCGCCCACTTGAATATTGGTTACTGTACCCATAGTGGCGCCGGCACCGGGTAATGCGCCAAAAAAGCCAGACAACATATTGGCTAAGCCTTGGCCGCGCAATTCTTTATCAGAGTCATGTTCTTTACGGGTTAATGAGTCACCAATAACAGCGGTAAGCAAAGTATCAATGCAACCTAAAGTGCCCAGCACCAAAGCATCTATCACCATGGTGGTGAATATTTCACTGTTAAAGTGGGGGATAACTAATGAAGGTAAACCTGCAGGAATTTCACCAATTCGGCGAATACTGTCGTCACTGAAGAAAATGATTGAAATTAAGGTAACGGCAATTAATGCCACGAGTTGCGCAGGCACATATTTACGATATTTTTTCGGGAATAAAAACAGCGTGGCTAAGGTTAATAGTCCTAAAAACAGCTCTTTAAAATCAATATTGGCTAATGTGTCGGGTAAGGCATTTAAGGTGCCTAGTACTCCGCCTGCGGGGGCAGCATGACCAAGCAAAGGGGATAATTGTAGAATAATTAAAATTACACCGATACCCGACATAAACCCAGATACTACGCTATAAGGCATCAAGGTGACGTATTTGCCAAGCTTTAACATACCCAGTAAAAACTGAAATGCTCCAGCCATCATGACAACTGTGAATGAAATGGCGATACCAGATTCGGGGTATTTGGCGACCATGGCGGTTAAAATCGCGGTCATGATCACGGTCATGGGACCGGTAGGCTCAGATATTAAGGTTGATGAACCACCAAACAGTGCGGCAAAAAAGCCAACAAGAATGGCTCCCCATAAACCGGCTTCTGCGCCCGCGCCCGATGCAACACCAAAGGCTAAAGCAAGAGGTAATGAAATAATTGCCGTAGTGACACCGCCAAATAAATCACCTTTGAGACTGATATCTTTAAAGCGCTCTTTAAACACGTTGATAACCTACCACACGCAAAATTTACGAGACTTTAGCAAAATTTTAATGAGATATGAATCACAAAATGACATAAAAAACCGCCTGGTGATGTTTTATCAGACGGTTTAATTATGAGTGATACGGTTTAGGTATACCTATCACTAATAGAGTAGGGAAATAACGATTACTGGTTTAGCTCTAGCTCATAGAAACTAGCTTGTGCATAATCGCCCGCTTCCATACCACGCCACTCACAATCGGAGCTAGATTTCTTAGTATTACACTGGTTGTAAACACCCGCTTTATAATACATCCAGTCATTTTGATAACCTTGGTCAACATCATGGCCTTGGTAATTCCCTTTAACCAAGTCTACCTCAAATGTTTTAGTGACTGGGTTATCTGAGTCAGGGTTTTTAGTGAAGGTTAGGTGCATGATGTCGCCTTTTACATTCACTTCATAAGAGAACATTTCACCAAGTTGGATACCGTCAACAGGATCAGCCGAACCTTGACGTAAGTTATGCTTACCAAATACGTCATGACGTATGTCTTTACGCAACTTTTTACCATTACCGTCAACGGCATCTTGCAGTTCAGGTACTGGGTTTAGCTCGTAATTCCAAGAAAGTGAACCGTACTGATGCTCAGGTAATTTACGATAAAGAATTTTCAATGGCTCGTTGTCTGACCCGTGAATTTGCCCAATCACAACAGCAAACGCATTGTTCTTTTTGTAGTTACCACTGGTGCTAACTTGGTCGACAGTTAAGGTTGCTTTTAGTTGACCACCAATTGCGCCATATTCAGCCGCATCTGGATGTGAAGCCACAACAAAGTTGTTTTTAGGATCATCATATTTTTGCGCTAACATGCCGCGCAATTCACTACGGGTGTTTTTACTGTTAGGGGTTGTTGGCGCTTCATTAGGAGCCACAAAAACGACTGCCCCCGTTTTGGGGTCAGTGTAAAACCATTTGTCATGTACGTAAGGTGTTTGGGTGTTGGCAAGTTCATTTTTTTGAATTTCTAGTGCCTTGCCCTTTTTTGAACCTTCAGTGGCGAGTTCAGGTAAGGTAATTTTCCAGTTTGATAGGTCAAAGTTTTGTGCTGGTGCTTTTGCAGGGTCAAGATTGTATTTGGTTAAATCATAATTGAACTCTTGTTTAACCTGTGGCTCTGGAGCGGTTGCAGAACAGCCAGCCATAAGGCCTGCTACGATCAAACTCAGGTAACGCTTTTTCATGGTTTTCACCCTTTCATATCTGACAAGTTTTATAAGATACTACAATACTATTGTATTACAATAGTGTGATCGGAACCATGTATTAAGCTTGTCTTCGGTGGTGATGGTCACATTTTTATTGTCCGATGGTGTTAAGTGTCATCGTAAAACATCGCCATAAGAAAATGTCCATAATAAAAAACGGCCAACATGTGGCCGTTTATCAATGAGCTATTAGTCGTTAACTAAGCGATTTAGCTCGATTAGCGCCAAACACCCCATTCGCCAGTTGTACCGGGCTCTTCACCTTGGGTCCACCATTGGGCTGTCCACTCTTGACCATTATGGGTCACGGTTTCTCCACCGGTATAAACGGTACTTGAGTTCCAGTCATTTCCTGGCTCAGGTCCTGGACCAGGCGCAGGAGTCTCCTCAGAGGGTTCAATAGTAAAACTGTATACCGCAGTATCTTGTTCACTTTCACCATTAATAGTTAGTTCGAAGCTTAATTGATAAGTGGTATTTTCGAGATGCTCGGTATTGATAATGAGTTCGTTGTTTGAACCGATTTCAGTTTCTATGGGGGCACCACTGATTTGTTGCCAACTTACCGATTCGACATCGCCCACACTGTCTTTAGGTGTCAGCACCACGTAATCACCATGCGTTACCGTTGCGTTTTCAATGGTGCGTAACACCGCTGGGGTAATGACTGCTTCAATGTGCTCGTTAGGTGGGGTAATGCTTAATTCACCATAAGCTTGGCCATCTTTACTGTTGATGAAGTTATTATGTAGCTCATTTCTGAAATACATATAGTGATTCATTTCTGCATGCCAGCGTCCAATAAACACTTGTCCACCATAATTGGTTTCGTAGTAGCCATTGACTTGAGATGCAAGCAAGCGATCCCAATCTGCTTGGTTATCTGCGGTAATGGTTAATGAAAAGTGGCTGTGTACTTCACCGCTTTGATTAAATACGGTGTAGTTAACTGACTCGCCCAGAGCTGGAGTCGTAAGGTTAATATCACTTGGAATAAATGCCTCGCCTTGTTCTAAATAAGGTAAGCCTGGTTCCGGTGGGTCAATTGGGCCATCACCTGAAATGGTAATGTCACTACAGTTATAAAATCCTTCACCAACAGTATCGTCTCGTTGCCAACGTGTATATAAAATCGCATCACCGCTGCGATCAGCTGGAATGGTCACTTCCATGCGGTATTTTTTATCACCGTCTACAGCGATATTGCCATATTGTTGAATTAACTCTAAATCACCCCATTTAAGCGGCTTAGAGACATCAACACCTGGTTTGGTGAGGTAAAACTGCCAAAATGAAGGGTTGTGCGGCGCGGTGGCATTGAACACTAACTCAAATGTACCCGGTTGCATTTCTGTACGTGTCCATTCGCTATGCTCTGCACCCATACCACTCTTTTGTGGGTCGTTGGCATAACACAAGCTGCCATCAGGTACAGCGGCTTTGACAGCATCCATATCATTGTAATGTGGTGCAGCAATATTGATGGCATATTCATTACGCTGCACAAATGGATAAGTGCCCGATAATGCTTTTGCTTGTGCACAAGCAGCATTAGGTGGAGTACCAGACCACAGGCCACCTTGCTCGTAACAAATAGATTGTCTTGCTTCTGGGTATTCTGTCCAGCCATGAGCGTGAGCTTGTTGTTCAGGGAAGGCAAGTTGTATGGCTGATAAAGCCAACGTTGCGCCTAAAATTGATGTACTTTTCATTAAAAAGACCTTTATTGTTTTGTATCCCCATTTGGGATGATGATAAAAAGCATATAAAACTATTTTTTACAGTAACTTATAAGTTTTAATGGCCGAGTGTGATTATAAATTCTTTGCAAGATAAAGTAGGTAAGTTTCTGACAAATATAGTGATTTCACCCCTACGTGTTCATTAAGTGAGCGATTGAGGTGTTGTTTGTATTATTTGCTGTTGCTTTTGTGTTTACAGCTGGCGAGATTGGTATGTTTGTTTTTGATTAAGTTTATGAATTTTTTATTTTTTTTACATTTATGCCGTAGAGTTTAACGTGTAATTTTGCTAGGAAGACATATTCAGAACCTGCTTAATCTGATCTGTGGATAAAAGATTAGCTAACACACCAATTTATTTGAAATACATTTCTAAAGAGATATGTTTAACGTTTTAACGCGGTAGAATCTCTTTTTATTAAGTGAGGAGTGTTTTTAAAGTCAAATCCTTGCTGAATATTTTCAGCATTGTAAGTAATCGCGAGTTTGGCTGCGTTAGTGGCCATTTTATTTATTGGGTAATGTAATGTTGTCAGCTTTGGACGTGAGTATTGTGAAAGTAACACATCATCAAAGCCAATAATGGAAATGTCGCTAGGGACTTTATAACCATTATCCTCAAATACCGATATTGCCCCAATGGCCATGGCATCGTTATAAGCAAATACTGCGGTAAAACTTAACTTTTGCTCCAATAAATCTTGTGCGGCTAATTCCCCTCCCTTGAGTGTTGGCTCGTAACTCACAACAAGGTTTTTAGGTAATGTTAAGTTTTGTTTTTCAACAACTTGCTTAAATCCTGTTAAGCGTAAAAGCGGGTCGTCAATTTTATAGTTGCTATTGATTACGGCTAATTTTTGATGGTTTAATGATAATAAGTGTCTTGCGGCAATTCTGCCTCCTTCAATATTATCCAACCAAATACACCTGTCTGCGATATCAGCTATATAGCGATCGATTAAGATTAAACTTGGGAATTTTTTAGACAATAAACATAACTTATCATCAGGTATTAATTTACTGTATGCCACAATGGCTTCACAGCGCCGTTCTATCAGTAAATTTATCGCTTCAAGCTCAGAAGCCTCTGACTGCTTACCTGTACTTAATAATAATTGCATTTTTGATGCGCGGGCGACTTCTTCTACCCCGTTAGCTAAAGATGCAAAAAAAGGATCGGTTATATCAGGCACAACAACGCCGATAGTGGATGATTTTTGTTTGACTAAGGCCCTAGCGTTAGCATTTGGAGTATAATTTAATTGATTCATTGCGTTAATAACGCGTGAGCGATTAACTTCTCCAACTTTATCCGTATTATTAATTACTCTTGAAACTGTGGCTATTGATACTCTAGCGGCTTTTGCTACATCTTTTATAGTGGCCATATATATATATTAGAGTTGAATTTAATTTCTTTTATATATTATGAACCCGTCTTGGTAAAGGTGATATTCTCCAATTAAATAAATCTGTTTTGTTATTTTGTTTTTTTAGGCTGCAACCGTTCATTTTTATCGAAAGATTTTCCGGTAATTGAAGCTTGTTAATTCTATTTTGTTAAGTTTGGATTATACGTTTTGTTTCTATTTTATTTTTAAAGTTTAAGACTGTTTAGTCTAATTGCGTCATAAAGGTTCTATTTTTTGAATGATATCACTGAATATACTTAATATGATGTTTGTCCTAAGGTGATGATTGAGCGTTATATTTGTATATTATTGTATTTTTGTATATTAAACTAAAATTGTAAACGTTTACAAAAAGGTGTTGATCTACTTGTTGTGGTTATTTTATAAGGTTAGTGAAGTTAATATTTAAACCGTGTTACTTACACATAACTTTATATTTTAAGTTGTTTTTGTGTAGGCATAATAAAAATAATTATTCAGGTGACGGAGATACCTTATGAAAATGAAAAAAACAAATTTGTCTATTGCGATATCTTTAATATTAATGTCAGGTTCGATGAGTCAGATGGCTATGGCAGAAGAAGCTAATACTGAAGGTGAGAAGCTTGATAACGTTGAAGTTATACAAATTAAAGGTGTAAGGGGCAGTTTAGCTAAAGCAGCTTATGTAAAACAAAGTGCTAGTGGTGTTCAGGAAAGTATTGTTGCTGAAGATATTGGTAAATTCCCAGATCAAAATGTCGCTGAGTCTCTTCAACGATTAACCGGTGTTTCAATTTCTAGGACTAATGGTGAAGGTGATGGGGTTACTATTCGTGGATTTGGGCCTCGTTTTAATAATGTAAGGTTAAATGGACGAACATTGGCAGCTGCAGATGGTGACCGAGGGTTTGATTTTCAAGTTCTACCTTCAGAGGTTATTCGTGGTGCAGATGTTTATAAGTCAACCCAAGCATATTTGCCCGATGGTAGTTTAGGAGGGTATATCAACCTTCAAACGATGCGTCCTTTGTCTTCAAGAGGGTTTAATGCCACTGTTGCTGGAGGAGCTAGGTACGAAGACCAGTCAAAAGAAACAACTCCACGGTTTTCAGGTTTAGTCTCCAATACATTTGCAGATGATACCGTGGGTGTCATGTTTGCTTTAGGTTATGAAGAGTCAGAAACTCGTATTGATCGATATCAAGGGATTCGTTGGGGCGAATCATCATCGGTATCAAATCTACAAGGAAACGTGAAATATACTGATGGCTCTATCGCGCCAAAAGATGTCGCTATTTTACACCCTCGTAGAGTGCGGTTTTTATCTGAACAGGAACGCAGAGAGCGTTTAGCGTTAGCAGGCTCTATTCAGTTTGTACCTAATGATAGTGTTGAAATCATTTTTGATGCATTAAGTGTTGACTTAAAAAGAGAAAATATTGGAGCGGGATTTCAACTACCCACACAAGCCGGTAATTATAGCAATGTTGTGATCAATCGAGGCGGTACTATTGTCTCTGCAGATATCTCAGGCACTAATATTGATGGAGAGTCAGAAGATAACAGTGAAGATCAATCTATATTAGCTGTAGGTACCAATGCTAATTGGCAAGTAAACGATAATTTAGAATTAGAATTTGATGTTTCTTATTCAAAAGCAGAAGCTTCGCCTACTTATGTACAACTCGTACCACAAATTACAGGTTCAGATGTCAGCTTTTCTATTAATAATTTAGCCGCTTCAGGTGGGGGAGATGTTGTTGAATTTGATACCGGTATTAATTTGAATGACCCTAGTGCGATTAGAACTCACTGGAATGGTGGCGACAGCGCGCAATTTGATGATGAAGTTTTTCAAACTCAACTACATTCTAACTATAATTTTGATGATGGGATTTTACGTACTATTAAATTTGGTGGTGAATACACTCAGAGAACGAAAAACCGTAAGTTCTTCGATAATTTTACCGATGTAGATACTGGTTGTAGCCCATGTGGTGGTGCAGCAGATTATGATGATAACCTGTTTGTTAAAAACCACGTACAAAATTATTTGTCGAAAGAATCTGGTCAGTTTCCAAGTAATATATTTGGAATCCCTGATATTCAAGCTTATAAAGATGCGACGTTGGCTATTCGCTCTCAACTTGGTATTCCGGGTGACCCATTTAATGCCCCCTTTGTTCCATCTCGTTCAAGCGAAATAAGTGAGGATGTATTATCTTTGTATACTCAATTTAATTTTGAGGGCAGTGCGGATCACTTTGAATGGTTTGCTGATTTAGGTCTGCGTTATAGTGATACTCAAGTTGAATCTGCAGGTTTCCGTCAAATTCCACAAAAAATATTGTTAACTTCACAACCTGGTGCTGTTGAAATCAGAGCTGATATTATTTCGACAGAGGCGACTCCTGTTTCTGAAACTAATAAATTTGATAACTTTTTACCCAGCGCCAACTTTAAATTAGATTTTTTAAATGGTTACATTATTCGAGGTGGTGTGGGTAAAACGATGTCTCGTCCAGCAATGGAGCATTTAGGCGTTGATAGAGCCGTATCAGTTGAAGAGGGCGGAGTTGTTACAGTAACCGGTGGCAATGTTATGCTTCAGCCTTATGAAGTGATTTCAGGAGACCTGTCTTTTGAATATTATGCAGATAATGGCAATGCATATTCACTCGGATTCTTTTATAAGCAAATTGATCAATTTATTTCAACTTTAACACAATCTAGCCCATTTAATGACCCTAGCATTGAAATTGATCCTGCTTTAACTAAAGAGCTTGGCGGTAAAGATTTAATTCAGGTAACCAATACCAATTTAAATCGTGAAGGGGGGACTGTTTCAGGTATCGAAGCTTCTGCCTTATATAATTTTGATGAATTACCTGGCATATGGAGTAACTTTGGTATTCAAGCCAACTATACCTATGTGACGAGTAAAGATGAGCAGGGTGATACGATTGGTTTACCTAATGTCACAGAACCTGTTGGTTTAGAAGGGTTAGCAAAGAACACCTATAACGTTGTAGGATTTTATGATGACGGTAAGTTCCAAGGTAGGTTAGCTTATAATTGGCGTGATAGTTTCTTGTTAGCGAGGACTGGCATTATTGGCTCATCAGGTATTCCTGAGCATACAGACTCATATGGTCAGTTGGACTTCAGCTCTTCATATAATTTTACTGATAAGTTCTCTATTGCATTAGAGGCTATTAACCTCACAAATGAAAGATCACTTCAGTATGCAGATAGCCGCGATAGAGTGACTAACTTGTCCTATACCGGACGCAGGTTTTTCTTAACAGGCAGATATACTTTTTAAACTAAAATTCTTAGCTTGAGACTTAATTAATCATGGTCTCAAGCTAAGGTGAGGAGTTTTAAATTGAAAAAATATATCATCGTGGGTGGCGGAACCGCGGGGTGGATGTCCGCAGCAATATTAAGTAACGTATTAAAACATACTAATGTTGAAATCGTTTTAATCGAGTCACCTAATATCGCAACTGTTGGTGTTGGTGAAGCGACTATTCCTTCCATTATTGATTTATTAAGATATTTAAATATTTCTTTAGAAGACTTTATAAAAGTTACAGACTCAACCTTTAAATTAGGAATTAAATTTGTTGATTGGTTACGGGTTGATCATCATTATTGGCATCCATTCGGTTCAGTGGGCGGTAAAATTGATACGCTACCTTTTTTTCATCATTGGAGCTTATGCTATGAAAATGGTTTGAAATCAGAATATACCGATTTTTCTCCAGCAATAGTCATGGCAAAAAATAATAAGTTTTTTATTCCTCAAGGTAATAAAGCTAATTTATTTTCATCTTCTGATTATGCATTGCATTTTGATGCTATTAAAGTTGCTGCATACTTAAAAGACTTCTCCCTGAAAAATGGAGTCGAACATATTTCATGTGAAGTCAGTGCTGTTAATAAAGATAATGAAAAAATAGCCTCACTTAAATTAACGGATAATCGTATTGTTACAGGAGACTTTTTTATAGATTGCTCAGGGCAACATGCTTTGCTTATAGAGAAGTCTTTAAATGTGGGTTATCAAGATTGGAGTGAATATTTACCCGTTGATCGAGCTGTTGCGATTCAGTCTGAAAAAAATACAAGTCTGCCCCCTTATACTGAATCGATTGCTCATGAACATGGTTGGCGTTGGAAAATTCCTTTGCAAAGTCGAACGGGTAATGGGTACGTGTACAGTAGTCGTTTTTGTGATGATGAAACAGCCTACAAATTATTGCTCGACAATATTGATGGAGAGCAGCTTACCAAAGCGCATTTTATAAAATTTACCACCGGTAAAAGAGATAAAATATGGCATCAAAATTGTCTTGCAGTCGGTTTATCATCAGGTTTTCTCGAGCCACTTGAGTCAACCAGTATTCATTTAATCATGAAAACGATGCTGACTTTTATGCAAATGCTGCCTTCGGAAAGTTTACATCAAGCAACCATTGATGAGTTTAATCGCTTAATGGATATCGAGTTCGAATGTATTCGCGATTTTATCGTTGCACACTATTGTTTATCTCAACGTACCGATTCAAATTTTTGGCAATGGTGGCAAACTGCTGAGATACCATGCTCATTGAAACAGAAGTTAAATCTGTTCATGGAACAAGGCCGCTTAGTCAACAATGATTTAGATCTTTTTGCATCAGACAGCTGGTACTCGATTTTGGCTGGGATGGATCAGAAGCCTAAAGACATCGATCCCTTATGTCATATCTCCTCATTACAAGTCGTCAAAGAGATGCTGCAAAAAAGGGCATTAGCATTGCAACATTCAACAAATAAAATACCGAGCCACCAGGAATATTTACAACAATTAATATTCCAAAAAGTTAAAACAATATAATAATTAGAATAATTACAGTTAATTATTGCGTTAATACCATTGTTTTTTATTCTGTTTCAGGGGTGGTTTATAAAAGTTCAGCTTTTTAATAATAATTAATAAGCTTTATTAAAGCTCGTGGGGTTAGTCATTATATTATAAAAACTATAATTTTATGAAACTATCTAGGGAGTTGAATTTGTTATTAATCGATCAAAAACGGTTTTGCCTTTAACGTATTGTGTAAAAAGGATTTTTTAGTTTATCTGTTATGGATGTGGGCTGGTTGTTTTTTATAATAAATTAGAAATATAAAAACCAAGGACGTATTATTATGAAGTTAGAAACAATAGATATAGGGGTCTTTATTGCCTATATATGCGGTTTGTTATTTATAGCACTGTGGATTTCAAAAGAAGATAAAAAGGGAGGTAAAAATACTGAAGATTACTTCTTAGCAGGTAAAGCTTTGCCGTGGTGGGCTATAGGGGCATCACTTATTGCATCAAATATATCAGCTGAGCAAATTATTGGTATGTCTGGGTCAGGCTATGCAATTGGTTTAGCGGTGGCATCCTATGAATGGATGGGGGCGTTAACTCTTCTTCTTGTTGGTAAATATATGTTACCAATATTTCTAAAGAATGGCATCTATACCATGCCTCAATATTTAGAACAGCGATTTAATCGTCGTGTCAAAACGACATTAGCGCTATTTTGGATCGTGGTTTATATTTTCGTTAATTTAACCTCTATTTTATGGTTAGGCGGTTTAGCAATTGAAACAGTTACTGGTGTCGGTTGGATGGAAGGAATGATATTTCTTGCTGTTCTATCGGTTACTTACTCTTTATATGGTGGTTTAAAAGCTGTTGCGTATACCGATATTCTGCAGGTTGTATTATTAATCTTTGGTGGACTTCTCCTCAGTTACCTTGCTCTGGATGCTGTGTCAGAAGGGCAAGGCGTTATTGCTGGCTTTTCAGTATTAACGACTGAAGTATCGAGTCACTTCGACATGATATTAGCCCCTGATCATGAAGATTATATTAGCTTGCCAGGGATTTCTGTTTTAGTCGGTGGAATGTGGATTGTTAATTTAAGTTATTGGGGCTTCAACCAATATATTATCCAAAGAACACTTGCCGCTAAAAATGTTAGTGAGGCTCAAAAGGGGATAGCTTTTGCAGCATATCTAAAATTATTGATGCCATTAATCGTAGTATTACCAGGCATCGCGGCAGTTATTCTTTATCCTCAACTTTCTGAACCCGATCAAGCGTATCCGTCAATGATGTCTTTGATGCCAGTCGGGTTGAAAGGGTTAGTTTTTGCGGCTTTGGTTGCTGCAATTGTCTCATCACTTGCCTCTATGACGAATAGTATTTCGACTATTTTTACCATGGATATATATGCCATGCTCAAGCCGGGTAAACCTGAGCGACACTATGTTGCGATAGGACGACTTTCAGTGGTGGTCTCACTGACGATAGCTTTCTTTGCGGCTAAGCCGTTGTTGGGCAATTTTGAACAGGCATTTCAATATATTCAGGAGTTTACTGGTTTTTTCTCTCCAGGAATTGTGGTTATTTTCTTAATGGGAATGTTTTGGTCTAAAACGAGTTCCGCAGGTGCAATATCTGCAGCGATAGGGTCTGCTGCTTTTTCTCTAATATTAAAATTCTTATACCCAGCACTTCCCTTTTTAGACCGTATGGGGATTGTTTTTCTACTTTGTTTCGCAATTTGTATTATTGCCTCTTTATTGTTTAAGGGTAATTCAAAAAATGAAAGTGTTGATTTAAGTTTAATTAGTTTTAATACCTCCACCTCGTTTAATATTTCTGCTTTTGGTGTGGTTGCTATATTGATCGTGTTATATGGTTTGTGGTGGTAATAAGTTTTATTTTTTTGAAGCTATTAAAGTTCGGTATATTAAAGTTCGGTATATTAAAATTAGGACTTATCGTTGGTGGATATGAAAGGGGTGGGCTATGCCCCTTACATATACTAATTTTCCTATATCTGTTTCTATTTAATTGTTGTATTGATTTTTTTAAGAGAATTAATTTCAGGTATTGAATTCAAGCTAAATAACGGGTCCGCATATAAGTTTTGTCTTGAGTAATTTTTATATCGATTAAAAAACTAAACGTAATTGTTGTAATAATATTAAATCCAAAGGATAACAATATGGCTGAATATGTTCTTGGTATTGACTATGGCTCTGACTCAGTTAGAGCGTTATTAGTAGATGCTCAAACAGGCACTGAAGTGGCTACTAGTGTTGAGCTCTATCCCCGCTGGCAGCAAGGAAAATATAGTCAACCGAATAAAAGTCAGTTCAGGCAGCATCCTCTAGATTATATTGAAAGCTTAATTGTTGCAGTCAATCAACTATGGAACGTTGCCCCTGCTGGTGCTGCAGAGCAAGTTAAAGCAATAAGTTTTGATACTACAGGTTCAACACCTATTGCACTTAATGAACATGGGCAAGCGCTTTCTTTAACACCAGAGTTTGCTGATAACCCAAATGCGATGTTTATTTTATGGAAAGATCATAGTGCTATTAAAGAAGCTCAAGAAATCACCGCGATGGCCAACCTTTCAAAGGTTAACTATTTAAAATATCAAGGAGGTATTTATTCATCGGAGTGGTTTTGGGCCAAGGTGTTATATGTATTACGCCATGATGAAGCTGTGCGAGCGGCAGCTTATGTTTGGGTCGAACATTGCGATTGGATGTCTGCACTTTTAACTGGTACGACTCATCCTAATGATTTTAGAGCTAGTCGCTGTGCAGCTGGTCATAAAGTGATGTGGCATGAAAGTTGGCAAGGTTACCCTCCAAATACATTTTTTGTGGATATTGATCCTTTATTAGATGGTTTACGTGACAGGCTATCTGCGCAGACATTTACTGCTGATCAAGTTTGTGGGCATCTTACTTTTGAATGGGCTGAGAAGTTAGGTTTATCAACTGATGTTATTGTTTCTTTTAGCGCGTTTGATTGCCATGCTGGAGCAGTTGCAGCCAATGTTAAGCCTGGTGTATTAACAAAAGTCATGGGGACATCAACTTGTGATATTACCCTTGCCAGTTATCAAGCTATCGAAGATAAATGCATTAAAGGCATATGTGGACAAGTTGATGGCTCTGTTATGCCGGGGATGATCGGTTTGGAAGCGGGGCAATCTGCTTTTGGCGATCTATATGCATGGTTCAAAAATCTCATCAACTGGCCACTTAATCAGATTAATTTTGCTGACTTGCTTGATGAGCCAACCCGCAAAGCCCTCATCGATAAAATTGAAACTCAAACTTTAATCGCATTAGGCGAAGAAGCGGCCAAAATTGATCTTTACGACACTCATGTAATTGCTCTGGACTGGGTGAATGGGCGTCGAACCCCTGACGCTAACCAAAGTGTTGCAATGGCTATTAGTGGGTTAACTATGGGCACACAGGCTCCACAGATTTTTAACGCGTTAGTACAAGCAACTGCTTTTGGTGCAAAGGCGATTATCGAGCGTTTTGTAGAGCAGGGAATTGTCATTAATCATGTTGTAACGATTGGCGGGATATCTAAAAAGTCTGATTACATCATGCAAACGTGTGCTGATGTTTGGAACTGTTCCATTGACGTACTAGAAAGTGAACAAAGCTGTGCTTTAGGGGCTGCGATTTATGCTGCTACTGCTGCAGGCATTTATCCTGATGTTGCCGCAGCACAGTCAGTCATGAATTCGCCAGTGGCAAAATCTTATCAACCTGATGCTGAAAAAGTAGCAACTTATCAAGAGCTTTATAAAAAATATCTTCGACTCGGGCAGTTTGTTGAAGGAGAGTTGTCATGAGTTTTATAGAATTAAAGCGTGAAGTTTATGAAGCAAATATGGAGCTTGAGCATCGTAAATTAGTGACTTACACCTTTGGTAATGTGTCTCAAGTTGACCGCGCAAAGGGGGTGGTTGCGATTAAGCCCAGTGGCATACCTTATGAACAATTAAAAGTGGATGATATTGTTATTGTCGATTTAGAAAATAGCATTGTTGAAGGTCGATATAACCCCTCATCAGATACCAAAACTCATACTTATTTATATCGTCATTGGCATGAAATTGGCGGCATTACCCATACCCATTCAACTTACGCGACAGCTTGGTCTCAAGCACAAATAGCGATTCCATGTTTAGGGACAACCCATGCAGATTATGTTTATGGGGAAATACCTTGCGCACCAGTAATGACTGAACAACTTATAGCAGGTGATTATGAAGAGGAAACTGGCGCACAGATTATTAACTGTTTTGGAGAACGCTCTCCCATTGAATCACCCATGGTGATTGTTGCAGGGCACGCGCCTTTTACTTGGGGAGAGAGCGCCGCAAAATCGGTTTACCATGCTGTTTTATTGGAAGAAATAGCCAAGATGGCTTATCTCGCTAAAACCTTACAGCCCAATATAGGTTCATTAAAGCAAGCGTTAGTCGACAAACATTATTTACGTAAACACGGTAAAGATGCTTATTACGGTCAAAACAATTAATGCCTATCAGAAGGTTTAAGTGAGAATAATATGAAACAATTTGTTCAGAAAAAAGTTTGGCTTATTACTGGTTCACAAGATTTATATGGCGCCAAAGTACTGGAAGAAGTTGCCCGTAATAGTCAGCAAATCGTAGCTGATTTTAACCAATCATCTGTTATTTCAGTAGAAGTGTTATATCAGCCCACAGTAAAGTCACCTCGTGAAATTCATGCGGTATGCCAAGCCGCAAATCAAGATGATGACTGCATTGGCGTGATCATGTGGATGCATACATTTTCACCAGCCAAAATGTGGATCGCCGGTTTAAAAGAGCTGACTAAACCTTTTATGCACTTACATACTCAGTTTAATGCGGCTTTGCCTTGGGCCGATATCGATATGAACTATATGAACACTCATCAAAGTGCGCATGGTGACCGTGAGTTTGGCTATATCGGCACTCGCATGCGTAAAGAACGCAAAGTGGTGGTGGGTCATTGGCAAACAGAGCCTGTACAAGCTCAAATTGATGATTGGTGTCGAGCAGCGGCAGGCTGGCATGAAAGTCAGCATCTAAAAGTTGCTCGATTCGGGGATAATATGCGCCAGGTTGCCGTTACTGAGGGTGATAAAGTGGCTGCACAAATTCAATTTGGCTATGAAGTTAATGCTCATAGTTTAGGTGAACTCGTTGATGTTATTGCAGATGTTTCTGAACAAGATGTAGCACACCAGCTGGAGTTATATCATCAGGATTATCATGTGAGTTCGGCGCTTTCTCATGACGAATATAAACTGAAAATGCTTAAAAATGAAGCACGGTTAGAGCTAGCAATGGAGCGATTTTTAGTGGCGGGCGAATACCAAGCTTTTACTAATTGTTTCGAAAACTTATCTGGTTTAACCGGACTGCCTGGGCTGGCAACACAAAGGTTAATGAGCAAAGGTTATGGTTACGGTGGCGAAGGTGACTGGAAGACTTCTGCGATGGTGCGGATCATGAAAGTGATGGCTGCAGGTCGAGAGGGAGGGACGTCATTTATGGAAGATTATACTTATAATTTTGGTGTGACGGATCAAGTACTAGGAGCCCATATGTTAGAGGTTTGTCCGTCTATTGCTGCTGAAAAACCCGTTTTAGATGTTCACCTACACACTATTGGAATGCGTTGTGATGTCGCAAGATTATTATTTACCGGAGAATCTGGGCCTGCAATCAATGTATCGCCTATTGATATGGGTAACCGTTTTAGAATCATAGTTAATGAAGTTGATGCAGTCACGCCACCTACAGATACCCCACATTTACCTGTTGCTTCTGCATTATGGCAACCTCGGCCTAACTTGTCGGTCGCAGCTGCTGCGTGGATCTATGCAGGTGGGGCACACCATACAGCATATAGCCAAGCCCTCACTACAGAAAATATTAGTGATTATGCCGATATGGCGGGAGTGGAGTTAACTGTTATTGATGCTGACACAAATATTCGACAGTTTAAAAATGAATTACGTCAAAATGCAGCATATTACGCTTTATCTCAAGGGTTGTAATGTTATCTACTTTTCCCATTTTATTACTATTTATGAGTTTTATTGGTGTGAAAATAGGTCTTTAACGACAGAAGGTTAAAGTGATATTGAAGTATTGCTGTCAATATAAATAAAGTAAGGAAACACAATGATAAAAAATAAACTTACCTATATATTTTTTTGGCTCACCTTGTTTGTGTTTAGTTCTCATTGTATGGCGAATAGTCAAGATAGCACCATTCAAGAGGATGGTTTAATCACTACGGAACATACTTTTGTGTCACCAATTGGTGAGTTAGCAGATCCT
This sequence comes from Shewanella gaetbuli, assembly GCF_023284065.1. GTDB lineage: Bacteria > Pseudomonadota > Gammaproteobacteria > Enterobacterales > Shewanellaceae > Shewanella > Shewanella gaetbuli. The sequence continues at coordinate 156,916 of NZ_JAKIKP010000003.1, forward strand.
AATATCGTTTATGATAATGGGTGGTACTATTTTATAGGTACTGCATATAACAGTATTAGTATGCGCAGAGCCAAAACACTGGAGGAATTAAAAACTTCACCACTGAAACTTGTTTATACTCCTCAAAAAGGCGGACCTTGTTGTGACTTTTGGGCGCCTGAAATGCACCGTATAAATAACACTTGGTACATTTATTATACCGCTAACACAATTGGCTCAATTGCTGGCCAGAGAATGTGGGTACTAGAAAATACTTCAGATGATCCTTATAACGGTGAATGGCTAAATCGTGGGCGTATTTATGATCCTTCTAATGACATTTGGGCGATAGACCCTACGGTATTTGAATTAAGAGACGAATTGTATATGGTTTATTCTGCCGTTGCAGACCCTAGAGATGGCGATAAACCACAACGTTTATATATTAATCGAATGCAATCACCACTTTCTTTATCGCCAGGCCGGGTGTTATTGAGTAGCCCTGAGTTTGCTTTTGAAACTGATGGTTATGTGAATGAGGGGCCAGCGGTATTACGACGTAACGGGAAAACATTTCTTACCTACTCTGGTAGTGGTTGTTGGACACCAAACTATGCTATTGGCATGTTGTGGATGAATGATTCTGACGACCCGATGGATCTTTCTTCTTGGACCAAATTAACAGAAGCACAGTTTTCAAAGAATCCTGGTAAAGGTGTATATGGGACCGGCCATCACTCTTTTTTCAACTCCCCTGATGGCACTGAAACTTGGATGGCTTATCATGCAACAGCACGAGCTAGTGGGTATTGTGGAGTAACAGAAAGAGAAAGTTCACGGACAGCTCGTGCTCAGAAAATTGAATTTGATGAAAATGGTTTTCCTGATTTTGGTGTTCCAGAGGGAACAGGTGTAAAAATCCAAGCGCCTTCTGGTGAACCCGCGCTCCCAACGAGTCAATTGTTGGTGAACGGGATTTATAAAATAACTCCACTTAATGCAACTTACAAATCGCTTGATGTAGAGAATTGTTCACCATATTTAGGAACCAATGTTAGGCAGTGGGAAACGAATAATTCAGATTGTCAAAAATGGATTGTGCAGGCAACCGATGACGGCCACTTTTGGATAGGTGCTGTTGCTGGTGGGTTAGCCTTACAGCTAGAAAACTGCTTAACCACTAATGGCAGTAATGTTAATATGGGCATCTCAAATGGGTCTATCTGCCAAAAGTGGGACATTATCGCTAATGATGATGGTACTTATAGCATCGCCAATGTGGCAGCTAACAAGCTATTAGACATTCAGTTTGGCGGTAATAATAATGGTGCAAATTTACAAATTTACCAAGCGAATGGTAACCAGCAACAGCGCTTCTTTTTAGATTTATTAGCCCCTGAGCCAAGCATTGCTGCAGGTAGCTATGAAATTATTTCTAAAAAAAGTAGTAAAGCCATGGATTTAGCTAACTGTAACAAAGATGAAGGTGGTAATGTTCAGCAGTTTGATCTATTAAATGATGATTGCCAAAAGTGGCAGGTTGAGCCTACTGAAGATGGGTATTATCGCATTATGGCCAAAACTACTGGCAAAGCATTAAGTGTTGCTAATTGCTCGGTTAACCTCGGTGCGAATATTCAACAATCTTCTGCTAATACTGATTGTGAGAAATTTTCTATCAAGCATATTAGTGCTGAGTGGTTTGCCATTATTTCAAAAATTAATGGTTTGGTAGTCGAGGTTGCAGGATGCTCTACGAGATCGGGCGCAAACATTGCGTTGTGGGCGAACTGGAAAGGTGCTTGCCAACAGTGGAAATTTATTCCTGAACAGTCTCGAAATGTTGATGTTTTAGTCGTTGAATAAACACACTATCAGGACAATAAAGTCGTTTAAGCATGTAGCTAAAATTTGCTAGTTAAAATAGCTCAGATTAAATTAGCTCAGATTAAATTTTATGTTTTCCATTTTTTAATGGTAATTAAAAGTTTATTTTGAGCTGGTTTATTCTTACAAACTAACTAGCTATTTTGGGATGCTCATAACATTAGTTAGTAATATTAAGCTATCGTTCTCTTTAATTTTTCACTGAAGTAAATAATTTAAATCACCTTATTGGTAAAAAAGTCATTAATGTGAACAGGCTTTATTTTAATTTATTATTCAAATTGGTAACAATAACATGCTCAACAAAAACCTTCTTACCCATAACCTATATCCAGATTATGATGCGATCATATTTGATATGGATGGCACCTTAATTGATAGTGGTAAGTTACATGAAAATGCATGGCGTTTAACCCTTAACCATTTTGGTATTCCTATCAATCCTCAATTAATGCGTTCTTTAGCTGGGGTGCCGACGATTGAAACCGCGGCGATATTAGTTGAACGCTTTCAAGTCACTTTGAATCATACTCTAGCTGAAGTGAATCAATTTAAAGAAGCAATCGTTAAACGTACTATGAAGGATTTTGTTAAGCCAACGGTGTTGTCTGAGTTAGCAATAGCCAATAAAAATATCCGCCCAATGGCAATTGGAACAGGTGCTTACACTGAAGAAGCCGTGAGTATTATTGAGTATTGTGGGTTAACAAATGTCATTGATTTTATTGTAGGAGCAGATCTAGTAACGCAACCTAAACCTGCTCCAGATACCTTCTTACGCTGTGCAGAGTTGATGGACGTCGCCGCTGAACGATGTATTGTATTTGAAGATGCTGAAAAAGGCATTATTGCAGCCAAGTCAGCAGGGATGTTTGTGGTTGATGTTCAGGCTGAATTCAACATTGAAAATGATTATTTCCTCAGCTGAAGATATAGATTTTTAGCTAAAAAAGCCATTGGGTTACCCAATGGCTTTGGTATTTATGTACCCAACAACAGGGTAAATAGTGATAATTTAGTGAGTTGGGTGATTCGCTTTGCTGTCGACTTCACCAATCACTTTGATATCACTGACGTTAGATAATGTGCCCCATTGTTGAATGGTCATCATGTCAGTGATTTCACTTGATGTGAAACTTAAACGTAAACCGTCCTGTTTAAATTCTTGAGGTAATGACTGTGGCAATATTTGCTGACCATTGTCAGCTACAATTCCCCAAAAACCGCCTTCCAAGTTCATGTAGCGTACTGTACCCTGCATCATTTTTATCCCTTTTTGAGGTGATATTTGAGGTTTAACTGAAACTAGTTTATCAGCTTGCTCTACATGTTTAGTTTCTGTCGCTTGAACGTCAGCTTTGGCAGGTATTTGCTCTGCTTTAGGCTGTTCAGGTTGAGGTTGTTTAACTTCCTCTGTCCCATTACACCCTGTTAAGGCAAACATTATTGGTAATGAGACTAACCACATTTTGGTTGTAGGCATAAAACGCTCCATAAATTTATTTTTGTAATTGTGCTTTGGCTGCTTCAACTTTAGCAAAGTCTAGCCCTAACTCTTCAACTGCTTCTTTGATTAATGCTGGGTTTTGCATGACTAAGCCCATTAACTGCTGCAATTTCTCAGCAGGAATACCCAGCTGGCTAATACTATTCATGGCCATTAATGGGTTTTCGGTTAAAGTTTGAAATAGCTGATGAATGGTTTCATCACTAATGTTGTGCTCTTTTAAGATGGCAATAATTGGGTTCATTGCATTACCTGTTGTTAGTTAAGTGAATATGGCCGTTATTCTAGCATTGATATGGGGCGAAGCAGAATATCTAAAAGAGCCACATGAAGTGGCTCAATGGTGGAGTGAATAAGTTAACATGAGCAAACCTCTTATTCGCGCCTCAGATTAACTTAAAATTTTATTAAACTGACACTTTTAGCAATGTAGCGGGCCATCGTTTCTTCTTGGTGAGTGCCGTCTCCGGTAGAAAACCAAGCTATAACCACATCTTTTGTCGGTGAAACATAAAGACCTTGTCCACCTACGCCACCTTTAAAAAGGTCACCATCTTCAAAAATAGCATCCCATTGAAAGCCATTGCGCAGGTTGCGGTCTTCACTAAATGACTGCATAAACTTTTGGCCAACATATCCTTTGCCATAGGCTTTGGTGTCACCTGCATTTTGCATCAATTTAATTACGCCATCGGCAACAAACTGGCCATTAGGCATTCTTTTTGCGCTGGGAGTCAGAGCCACACCAAAGCGAGCCATATCTTCTAAATTTGAATTTACCGAGAAAAAGTGTAGTGGATAACCTTCGTTTTTAGAGACCGCCACATAGGCATCTGCACTCGCGCCCATTTTTTGCCAAAACCGTTCTGAAAACAGTTCGTTAAGCGATTTTCCTGATACCCTCTCAATTATACGACTTAACACAAATGTATTAATTGAATTGTATTCAAAGCTTTGTCCCGGATCTTGTCGACGTTGCATTGTCGCCACGACTTCCAAGGGAGAAAGTGATTGTTGTCCTGCAACAAGGTCGATACTGGCTGCCCACTTAAACCAACCTTGTTCAGGATTGGTGCGAGAGTCGTGCTGAGGCTCATCGTGTTCTGTTGAATCTAGCCCAGTGCACATATCTGCAGTGTGTTGTACGGTTACGCTATCCCATGCTGTTCCTTTTAATTCATGTAAGTACTCACTTACACTATGATCTGCAATAATAAGACCTTCATGAATGAACATCGCCAATAACACACCGGTAGTGGCTTTAGCATTAGAGAACCAGTTGTGCTTATCTATTGGGCGCATGCTGTTGTATCGCTCAAAAACTAATTCACCTTGCTTAATGACAATAAAGGCATCAATGGGCGCAGTGTCTAGATGTTCTTCAACAGTTTTTAGAGTGCCTTTAAATGGAAACTTAATGTGTTCAATACTGTTGTCTAAATGCTTTTTAAGCTCAAAAACAGCCCCTGAACGAAGGATTTCTGCAGTGGGGTAAAACCGTGACATATGCTGCCATGTATATTGGTTTTCTGGCGTGGGAAATTGCATTTGTACACGGTTATGAGGATCAGCGTAAAACTGGTGGATGTTTGTTACATCCACTAAATCGACATGTTCATGTTGCTGAGTGTGATCAGGCATATTGCTCTCTAAGTGTTTCGTACAAATTGATTAATCACACTTTATGGTTTTTTTGACTAAACTCATTATCGCGTTTGAATGGTGGCATCCTACAAACGGAGTTGTGGAAGGGCGCAATCTGTAGAGGTGTTGTAAGCTAAAATAAGGTATTGTAGTTTTACTTCAACATCTTATATGCCAGAGCTTTGTTATGAGTATCCACTTTAGTCAAAAAATTAAAACTGACCGACCTTTTCAAAAATTTGCCTCTAAAGGCCCAATACTAAGGCAGTTTGAAAGTGATCGAGGGCGGATTATTAATTCTGCGGCAATACGGCGCTTACAGCAGAAAACCCAAGTGTTTCCTCTGGAGCGTAATGCCGCAGTTCGCAGTCGCTTAACGCATTCAATGGAAGTTCAGCAAGTCGGGCGCTACATTAGCCAGCTAATTTGTGATGCTCTGGAAACAAAAGATGAAAATGAGTCAGGTGGTTTAGTTGGCTATGCTAGAGAGCTTGAAACCTTGGTTGAAATGTCGTGCCTTATGCATGATGTGGGCAATCCACCATTTGGACATTTTGGTGAAGCGGCATTAATTGATTGGCTTCAATCTAACTTACAAACCATTTATCAAAAAAACGCTTCTACAGCGCTACCTGAAGATATTGCCCGAGATTTAATTAGTTTTGAAGGTAATGCTCAAGGATTAAGACTTATTCATACTTTGCTGAAATTAAACCTAACGTATTCACAAGCATCAGGTATTTTGAAGTATACCCGTTGTGGTACAGAGCCTAAGCCCAATAAAGCAGATGATGATCCTTTCAGTTATTTAAAAAAGAAAGTGGGTTTTTATTTAAGTGAAACTGATTACGTCGCTGAGTTAAGAAAAAACCTTAACATTGCGCCACATTGCCGCTCTCCATTTGCCTACATTATGGAAGCCGCAGATGATATTTCTTATGGTATTGCCGACCTAGAAGATGCTGTTGAAAAAGGCGTGTTAACCGTGGCCGAAATGAAGCAGGCTTTAAGTGATAAGTTTAAACAACTGGCTGCACACCTGAATCTTGCTGAGCAAAACGTCATGGATGATATTTTAGCGAAAGCTTCAAACAGTGCTCATGATAACGACAGTATGTTTTTTGTATTTTTGCGAGTGGGGGTGAATGGGCGTTTACCTCAGCACGCGCAAAAACGCTTCATTGATAATCTTGAAGCGGTGTTTAACGGTAGCTTTAATGCAGCATTAATTGAAGACAACAGCGTTAACCATATGATAGTGGAAACGTTTAAAAAAGTGGCGCTTGAGAGAGCGTTTTGTCACCCTGAAGTTGAAGCAAGAGAATTGCAAGGCTATCGAGTCATTAGCGGATTAATGCAGTGTTATCAACCTTTACTTGAGCTAACTCAAACCCAGTTTACAGCGCTGATCATGCAAGACTCTAAGGTGGCAATTCCGCTGTACCCAAAACGTTTATTTAAAAAGCTTTCCTCTAAACATCTCGCTGCCTACCAAACAGCGATTAAAGATAATCATTTACAAGGGGTTATTGCTGATGAATCTTGTCGAGAGTTTTACTTCAGAACTCGGTTAATTATTGATTATATCAGTGGCATGACCGATCAGTTTGCCTACGATGAATATCGGGCTTTTCATGTAATTGATGAGTTTTAATGACCGTTAAGTTTTATTTAAGTGTCAAACCCGACAATGACGTTAACAATGAGTCATTATTGTATTGCTTGGGTAAGACTAAGTTAAGTCACTAACTAAAAAACTTGAAATTCATAAAACAATAAATAACAAATAACAAACAAAAACAAGGAGTCGACTTGTGAAAAAAGTCGTAATGCTGCTGTGTTTGATGCTACCTATGGCATCAGCAATGGCTGAACAAACTAAAAAACTGTCGGTAGATGTGCTTTGGCAACTTAGCCGTATTGGCAATCCAACTATTTCTCCACAAGGCGACTTTATTATTGCCCCAGTCACTCAGTACGATGTAGAGGGTGATAAAGGTTCGACTCAACTGTGGTTATTTAATCCTGATGGCAGCAAGCAACGTCCAATTACTGCGAAAGGATTGAGTGTCAGCCAAGCGGTATTTTCACCTGACGGGCAAACGTTAGCCTTTGTAAGTCAGCGTGATGAAGACGATGTGGGTCAGGTTTATTTGCTGCCAATGGGACAACCTGGTGAAGCGCAACGCCTGACTAACGTACCCAGCGGTGTCAACGGCATTAAATGGGTTGGACAACACATTTACTTTATCAGCCGTGTGTACCCTGGTAAAAGCTGGGATGAAATTGCAGAGCAATTAAAGGCTGACCGCGACAGTAAAGTGTCTGCGAGACAATGGAATGCTTTGCCATATTCTCACTTTGATCACTGGATTGAAGAAGATAAACAAGCCCATGTATTTCGTATTGCCGCTAGTGGCGGAGATGTTGAAGCCATCACCCAAAAGTTGGCCATTGAACTACCGCGTTCAGCACAAGGTGCTAGCAGTTATGATGTAGACCCAACAGAGCGTTGGATTGCATTTAACAGCAATGGTTCTGACAATCAGGTTGACCCTAAAATTGATATTTTCTTAGCTGAAATTGGCAGTGACAAAGCGGTTAACATCACCGCTGACAATAATGCCCCAGATGCTAATCCAATGTTTAGCCCTGATGGTAAAACACTGGCATTTACCCGTCAAAAAATTCAAGGATTTTATGCGGATACTGCAAAGTTAATGCTTTATGACATTGCTAAAAAGCGTTTTACAACCTTAGCGAAAGATTGGGACCGTTCAGTTGGTAACTTAGTTTGGACCCCTGATAGCAAAGGTTTTTACGCCGCGATTGATGATGCCGCAACACGTAAAATTTTTCACATCGATGCGAAAAAAGATAAGGTCAAAGCCATTACCAAATCGACTAACTTTAATAAGCCAGATATTGCTGCTAATGGCACTTTAGTGGCGGCTAATGATAGCTTTTTGTACCCAGCTCGCTTAGTCAGTATTAATCCTCGAAATGGTCAAACAACTCGCTTAGATAGTTTTAACGACGATATCTTAGCCGATGTTGACATGGGCACTTATGAGTCGGTGACTTATAAAGGCTATAACGATCAAGATATTCAAATGTGGGTGCATTATCCTCCTGGGTTTGACCGCAGTAAAAAATATCCATTAATGATGTTAATTCACGGTGGCCCCCATAGTGCTATTTCAGATGGTTTCCACTATCGTTGGAATGCGCAAACCTTTGCATCATGGGGTTATGTGACCGCATGGCCTAACTTTCATGGTTCAAATAGCTTTGGCCAAGATTTTGCTGACAGCATCAACCCAGACTGGAAAAATAAGTCGTTAGAAGATGTGTTTAAAGCCACTGAATGGTTTAAGCAACAGGACTGGATTGATAGCGAGCGTTTAGTGGCGGGGGGAGCCAGTTATGGCGGGTATTTAACCTCGATCATTTTAGGTGAAGAACACCCATTTAATGCCTTATTAATTCATGCTGCAGTGTATAACATGTATTCACAAATGGCGGCTGATTTTGCAGTACATAGCCCACGTTTTGGTAACTACTGGGACAACCCTGAAATTTATCAGTCTATTTCGCCACACTATGGGGCTAAAAACTTTAATACCCCAACTTTAGTGATCCACGGTCAACTTGATTACCGTGTGCCAGTGGGACAAGGTTTTGAGTTATTCCGTACTCTACAAACCCGTGGTGTTGAGTCTAAAATGATTTATTTTCCAGATGAAAACCACTGGATTATGAAGCCCAATAATTCTATTTATTGGTACAACCAAGTGGAACAGTGGATGACTCGTTTTGCTGAGCCAGGTGGGCAATAAGCTGTACAATAATTGATTTGTAATACATTAAAAAGGTTGCCATAGGGCAACCTTTTTTGTCACTAGATGAATTAACCTTTGTTACGCTCTTGCTTTAAGCGAGCTAAGCAATCATCCGGATTCAGAGGCTTACTCAGCAAGAATCCTTGTACTTGATCACAGCCTCCTTTATGTAAAAAGGCTAACTGCTCTTTGGTTTCAACTCCTTCAGCAACCACGTTGAGTTCTAAACTGTGTGCTAAGGTAATGATGGCGCTGGTAATAGAAGCGTCATCAGGGTCTTCGGTAATATCACGAACAAATTCTCGATCAATCTTTAAGGTGTCGATAGGGAAACGTTTTAAGTAACTTAAGCTTGAGTAACCGGTACCAAAATCATCTACTGAAATGGTTAATCCAATTGCTTTAAGCTGATTTAAAATTTCCACCGAGTCTTTAGGGTTGCCCATAATCATGGATTCCGTCAGCTCTAGCTCTAATGAGCTTGCAGGCAAACCTGATACTGCCAGAGCAACTTCAATGGTGGAAATAATATCTGCTTTTAGCTGTCTGGCCGACAAGTTAACGGCAACAGTAATATCATCAAACCCTTGTTGATACCACTGTGCTAATTGCTCACAAGCCTCGCTAATGGCCCAGTGACCAATTTCATTGATTATCCCAGTTTCTTCGGCAAGTGGAATAAACTCTGCCGGAGAAATTACCCCTAGTGATTTACTATTCCAGCGTAACAAAGCCTCTAAACCGACAATTTTAGCGGTTTTGACATCAAATTTAGGTTGATAAACTAATGATAATTCTTTTAATTCAATGGCTTGTTTAAGGCCAGCTTCTAACTCAACATGACGAACGGCGTATTGATTCAACTCAGAGGTATAAAATTGGAAGTTGTTTCTGCCTAATGACTTTGCGTGATACATGGCGGTGTCAGCATATTTAATCAGTGATGTCATATCGGTTGCGTCGATAGGGAATAGACTGATCCCAATAGATGGTGAAATGGTGAGGTTTTTATCATCGAGTAAAAATGGCGCTTCAAATGCTTTCAACACTTTTTCAGCAATTACGGTTGCCGCTTTTGGCTTATTCATGCCTTCTAAAATTAAGGTAAACTCGTCGCCACCGAGTCTGGCTACGGTATCGCCTTCTCTAATAGAGCTTTGTAATCTACTGGCCACCGCTTTCAACAATAAATCACCGATATGGTGCCCCATTGAATCGTTAATATGTTTAAAGCGATCTAAATCTAAGAACAGCAATCCGACTATTTGATTGGAACGGTTTGCTTTGGTAATGGCATGCTTTAGCCTATCTTGAAATAAAGTTCGGTTAGGTAAATTAGTCAATGGATCAAAGTTGGCTAAAACACGTAAATCTTCTTCCGCTTTTTTACGATCAGTAATATCGGTAAATACGGCTACAAAATGACTTGTCTCACCTTTGTTATCAATAACTTGATTGATTTCAAGCCATGCAAGAATGCCTTTACGGTCACGGGTACGAATTTTAATTTCTCCCGCCCAATGTTTATGACGCAGAAGGTGTGCTTCAACGGCCATATAAAATTCTTTCGAATGCTTACCCATAGATAAGAATAAGAAATGTTTGTCGGTCACTTCACGTGGCTTGAAGCCAGTAATACGACTAAATGCAGGGTTCACTGAGCGGATGCTATAATCAAGTTCACCTACCACAACGGCTTCATTCATACTGAATAATACTTGCGAAGAGAGCTTTAACTCATTCTCAGTTTCTTTTCGATTGGTAATATCTTTATGAGTGCCCGCCATACGTACAGGATTGCCTTTAGTATCACGTTCAACAACTTGACCGCGGTCAAGTAACCAAGTCCATTTACCGTTACCTGTTTCTACTCGATACTCAGCTTCAAAAAATTCACTCTGTCCGTTTAAATGCTCTTTTAAAAGTTTTTCTACTCGAGTCCGGTCTTCAATATGGATATTGTTGATCAGTAGGTCATCTGAATTTTCAAAACTCATTTGCGGCACCATATTGGTGCGATAAACTTTGTTTTTTTCAATATTCCAGTCCCACATACCATCACCAGAAGCCCAAAGAGCCAGTTTTAAGCGTTCTTCAGACGCGCGAATGCTTTGCTCAAACTCTTTTTGCTTTTCTTGTTTGCTATGACGTGAATACATAATAAAAGACAGTAAACCGAAGCCTAGAATGCCGTATAGAAAATAAGCGATATTATTCATGTAAAATGGCGGTATCACACTAATTGGCACAATAAGCTCATTTTCATCATAAGCATTTGAGCCTAAAGCGTGTTTAACAAGTAACTTGTAATCGCCTGGCAATAAATTGGTATAGATAATTTTGTTGCTGTTATTTAAGGAGTGCCATTCTTTGTCAAAGCCCTCCAGAAAATAACTGTATTGGCTAATATTGCCGTAACTGAAGTTTAATGCGGCAATTTCAAAACTAATTATTTGTTTTTCATAGGGCATTTTTATATGAGGGGTTTTGCTTAAATCAAGAATAGAATGATCTACTGCGCCGATTGAATACTGGGTTAATGCAAGTTTTATTGGCGGTCTTTTTAAGGGGATTTTCTGTGGAGCAAAGTAGTTTAGCCCATTAATGCCACCAAACCACATATCGCCATTAGTGTCTTTAAAACTCGCCGCGCCGTTAAATTCTGCACCTTGTAGTCCTTCGCTGGTATTAAACGAAGTGAAAGATTTCTCTGCAGGGTTATAGCGGTATATGCCTCTATTAGTACTTAACCATAAGTTTTGCTTTTCATCTTCTAACAAACTATAAACGGTTGTCGTAGTGAATTTATTATTGATTGCGACACGATCAAACTTAAAAATACCATAATCTGTTGTGAGCTTGTTAATGCCAGCATGAGTCGCGACCCAAAAATCTCCATTTTGAGTTTTTAAAAAGTCTCTGACTCGATTGTCGCTCAGGCTATAGGGGTTTTCTGGTTCGTTACTGACAAACATCAGCTCTTTTTCTTCAGGTTTGAGTCTTACAATCCCTCCTGTGGTGCCTAACCATAAATATCCATCACTGAAATATAGCGTTAAAATTTGATATTTATACGGTGAATAATCTTTTTGGAAGCCAAAATTATAGGGCAACATTTGTTGATTATCTTTGGAGATAAAATACATGCCTAAGTTACTTGACAACCAGACACGGTTTTTGTCATCAATGGCTAGGCTTCTGAATAAAAGGTCGTTATGAAATAAAGGGTTAGCAGGTTTTACTTGGGTTAATTTATCATTTTTATCTAGGGTGAAAACTCCTAAATTGGTTGCAAACCACAGGGTTTGTTGATGATCTTCTAATATGTCGTTGACATATAAGCTCAGCTCACTTACCGGAATATCTAATATTTGGGCTATTTGATGATTGAAATATACATACTTTAAATCTTGGTTAAGGTATTTAAGCCCTTGCCCATCAGTGCCTAGCCAAAGCCTCTGTTTGTGATCTCGATAGATCGAGCGAATTTTGTTCGCTAGCTTAGTATTTGGCACGGTATTATCGTAAAGATGAGCAAAATATTGATGGGTTAAATTGAGCTTCTCAATTCCTGAAAATAATGTACCAATCCATAAAGTGCCATTGGGATCTAGCATCAGAGTTTGCAGGGTATTTTCATTAATACTGCTCGATTTACTTTGTTTATTTTTGTGGTATTTAGCGTGCCAGTTTTCACCTTTTTGAGAGAGCTCAATTAAGCCTGCATCATGTCCAATAGCCCAAATTTGTTGGTCATTGGCAATGATAAAGTCAGTAATTGAATTCGATTTTCCTTTGCTGGTAGGTAATTGCCAGATAAGTTCCTTTTCATGAGTATCTAAGTCATAACGCCAAATTTGGTTGTTTAACGCTAACCATATCGAGAACATTGAAGTAGAGCGTAAACGGTATACGGGTGTTTTTACTGGCAGATCTAGGCGATTAATCGTATTAGAATCAATGGCAAATGTGCCTATTTTTTCTGTTCCAACAATAACATACTTATCCCCCACGTTAGCTAAACTGGTGATTTCAGCCTGTGGATTATTTCCTAAAGTAATGGGGGTGATTTTATGATTTTTTAACGACATCATGAATAATCCCGCACGGGTACCTATCCATAATGTGTCACCGATAATGGTAAGTTGAGTCACTTGGCCATCATCTAATCCGTCTTTTTTACCATAACGGGTAATGATTCCCGTTTGAAGATCTAATCGATTAATACCGTTGTTGTAATTACCAATCCATAATGCGCCATCTGGAGCTTGAATGATGTCGGTAATGTAATTATCTGCCAAACTTTGGGGGTTATTGGGATCTTTAAGGTAAACTTTAAAATCAACACCGTTATAACTATGTAAGCCATCTTGGGTGCCAATCCATAACATGCCAGCTCTGTCCATAAACAGGGTGGTGATGCTATTTTGGTTTAACCCTTCATCGGTACTAAAGTGCTCAAATTTTAACTCAGAAATATCAGCATATTTACCTAAGTATTGTGCCGTGGCGGGAGCGGCAAGCATGATTACTGCAAGCAGGATACTAACATTGAAAAAGGTTATTATGCGGAGTATCAAACGGCACCTATAGTTAGTTGTTATATTTATGAAAAAAGTTTACAGCAATAATAACTTTTGATAGCGAAATTTCAATTTATTATCGCACACAAAGCTGTAACATTTGCTGGTTAACACTGTTTACATAAGTATAGTTTACATTAACTTAGATGCCGAACTAATTTAACTGTTAGGCTTTTGGGCTCTGATTATTGTTGTATGCTTGCATAATGCCATTTATTTGAGCGTCTTTTTCTGCCCAAATCTCATTTAACCATCTTTGGAAGTCTACGCGGTAATCAGCTTGAGAAAAGTAAGCCGTTGCATCCACTTGAGGAACCGGTAATAACTCTACTTTCATGATAACTTTTCTGACTTTGCCACTCATGACGCCAAATAGAATATCCTCGTCTGGCGAAGCATCTGGATAAACTAAGGTAATATTAAGTAAGTTAGTAAATTGCTCTCCCATGGCTGACAGAGTAAACGCAATACCGCCCGCTTTAGGCCTTAACAAATGTTGGTAAGGTGACTGTTGGCGGAGCCTTTTTTCTTCGGTAAAGCGGCTACCTTCAACATAATTAATGATGGAGGTGGGGAGGTCTTTAAAGCGAGCACAGGCTTTGCGTGTGGCGATTAAATCTTTGCCTTTTAACTTGGGGTTTTTACGTAATTTTGCTGGGCTAGTGCGGTTCATAAAGGGCATGTCTAGTGCCCAGCAACCTAACCCCATAATCGGCACATAAAGTAATTCTTTCTTTAAAAAAAACTTCAGCATAGGGATTTGATTGCGCAGTAAGTAGGTTTGCGCTGCAATATCGAAGCCACTTAAATGGTTACTGATAATAAGATACCAACCATCTTGCTTAAGGTTTTCCATCCCCTCTACTTGCCATTCCATTTTGGATATTAAAGCCAAAATACCACCATTACAGACAACCCAGCACCACATGAAACGATTCATGATTTTTGCCAGCCCAAGTCGTAAAAACTTAATCGGCAGTATGAGTTTGATGAAGCCGCCGATGCTAATGAGTGATGCCCAAAGTATAGTATTGATGAAAAGCAAAATTGAACTGATGGCAAATAATACTGGGCCTGGTAAAAACGATAACATGGGACTTTATACCTCTTGCTTTGACTTTATTTTGTGCTCGTCACAGGAGGTGTTGATTTCTGTGTCGATAGAACTATTTTGATGAAAACGTTGAAGGTTCTTGTCTTTTGCTAACCAGATTTGGTTGAGTTTCTCTTGGAACTCAATTTTAAATTGGCGATCATTGATATAGTCACCTCGCAATGTATCTGGAATATCAGTGATACGAATATCGACTTTGATCACCTGTGTTTGGCCGCATAAATATTCCCAAAAAGAAGGCACTTTACCGGGGTAGTACAAAGTAACATTAACTAACTTATTAATGTGTTCACCCATTGCTGAAAGCGCAAAGGCCATCCCTCCCGCTTTCGGTTTTAATAGATATTGATATGGTGACGCTTGTTTGTTGTGCTTGGCAGTACTGAAGCGAGTCCCTTCGACAAAGTTCATCACACTAACCGGCTTAGTTTTAAATTTTTCACAGGCTTTGCGAGTTATTTCAATGTCTTTACCGCGAAGTGATGGATTCTTTTTCAGTTGTGCTGTGGTAAAGCGGCGCATAAATGGAAAGTCTAATGCCCACCACACCAGACCGAGTACAGGAACATAAAGCAGTTGCTGTTTCAAAAAGAATTTTAAAAAGGGAATTTTGCCATTTAGGGTGCGTTGTAACACTAATATATCCACCCATGATTGATGATTAGCAATCACCATGTACCATTGCTTGCGATCAAAGTGGGTATCACCACTAACTTCAAATTTGACGGGGTGCAAGCATTTTTCGGTGATGACGTTGCCATATATCCACGCAGAAGCACAAGCATCCGCAAGATAGCTACATATTTTATCGATAATTTTCAGAGGGATCAGCTTAATTATTCCGCACGCTAAGATAGGCAAGGCCCAGAAAAGTGTATTAACAACGTAGCAAATAAACGCTATCGATCCTTTAATTTGTGAAAACAACGACATCTATCCCTCCTTTAAATGGTGGCCTATGTTACTCGTTGTGTTGGTTTAGCTCAATCAGTAGTGTTTTTTTTCTTAATTATTGACGGTTCAAACTGGCTAAAAGTCTGTCCATTGCACGATAACCTAAGGCTTGAGCGATATGTTTTCGTTCAGTAAGTTGGCTGCATTGTAAGTCGGCGATGGTTCTTGCAACTCGTTGAATACGGTGAAAACTGCGCACTGATAACCCTAATTGAGTGACGCTTTGTTCTAAAAACAGTAAGTCTTGTTGACTAATCCCGCTGTAAAGGTTGAGCTTTTTGGGGCTTAACTCACTGTTTAAACAGCCATTGCGCTGTCGTTGAATGTCTCGGGCAGCATTAACTCTTTTAGCGATAGTGGCGCTACTTTCTGATGTGACGGTTTGTTGAGTTAATGCGCCAGAAGGGAGCTTGGGTACATCTATGGTTAAATCGAATCTATCTAAAAAAGGCCCTGATAATCTTGAAAGGTATCGATTAATTTGGTCGGGAGTTGAACGTGCATGTTCGGTGTCTCCACATGGGCTTGGGTTCATGGCAGCAATTAATTGAAAGCGGCTAGAAAAGGTTAATTTGGCGGCAGCGCGCGAGATAATGACTTCGCCTGTTTCCATCGGCTCACGTAAACAATCTAATACTTTGCGAGGAAACTCGGCTATTTCATCTAAAAATAAAATGCCTCTATGGGCTAATGAAATTTCCCCAGGTTTAGGCTGGCTTCCTCCGCCAACAAGTGAAATAGATGAACAAGTGTGATGGGGAGAGCGAAAAGGCCGCTTTAAAAAAGCATTGGGTTTAATGGTTAACCCTGCAACAGAATGAATGGCGGCGACTTCAATGGCTTCTTCATAAGTTAATTGAGGCATCAATGGAATAATGCGATTAGCCAACATTGACTTACCTGTTCCTGGGGGGCCAAGCATGAGTAAATTGTGGCCTCCAGCTGCAGCAATTTCTAATGCTTGTTTGGCTTGATGTTGGCCGATAACCTCACTCATGCATAAAGCATTTTCATCTATGGGTGGAGAGTCATCAATCCATTCGGGCAGATTATCAAGCTGGGGTAATTGTGATTGGCCATGTAAAAACGCGACTAAATGTTGTAAATGGGCGACAAAATAGCATTGTTGGTAATCGACTAACTCCGCCTCGTAGCGGTTTTCTATAGGCATAAACACATGATGATGCTGATTTTTTGCGGCAATAATCGCCGGTAAAATGCCACTGCAAGCTCTAACTTGCCCTGATAATGCTAATTCACCAATAAATTCAAATTGATGTAAATGTTGGGTGGGAATTTGTTCTGACGCCGCAAGAATACCGATGGCGATCGGTAAATCATAACGGCCTCCTTGCTTAGGGAGATCTGCCGGCGCCAGATTAATGGTGATTCTGCGTTGAGGTACTTCAAAGCCGGCATTAATTAATGCACTGCGAACACGTTCTTTAGCTTCTTTTACCGAGGTTTCGGGTAATCCCACTAAATTAAATGCCGGTAAGCCATTACTTAAGTGAACTTCTACCGTCACAATAGGGGCTTCGACACCACAGCTGGCACGGGTATTTATACAGGCGATAGCCATAACAAGTCCTTTTGATGTTGCTTAATGTACTCATCCTGATATCCATGAATGGCTCATGTCTACCCAAACGTAACGAAGCTGCACTAAGCAGTATCATGTTTAATAGCATGAATGCCTAGTGCAATAATTAAGCAAAATTTAGGTTGAATGGCAGTTATATCGCTATAACACTTCTAAAAAGGCGCTAATTAATGGGTCGGTACTGCGTTTTTCCTTACAACAACAACCGAGTTCAAACCCAGGGATTTCAATGGGAGAGGCAATCATTTGAATACGGCCTCTAACAGGACTGTTTTGAATGACTACTTCAGGACTTATACCTACTCCACAGCCCAACGCCACCATTGAAGCAATCGCTTCTTGACCTGAAACCTGTGCGTAAATATTAGGTTTAAAGCCCATTTTTTTGAACCAGTCATCTACTCTTCGTCTGCCTGGGCCGTGGTCTGGCACAATAAAGGGTAGAGTTTCCCAAGCAATAGGCGTGTCGGTAACCATTTGCTGAACCTGACAAGGCATCGTCGGCGCAATAATTGATAATGGTACATGGTCAATTTTACGAAAGTGCAGGCTGGAAGATAATGAATCAGGTAACGCCATAATGGCAATGTCAGCTTTATTTTGCTGAACTTCGTTCATTGCATTGGCTGGGTCACCAGTAGTTAAGTTAATTTCTACATGGGGGTGTTCTCGTCTGAACCTATCTAATAAAGCAGGTAAGTGACTATAGGCCGCAGTGACTGAACAATAGATATTTAAGCAGCCACGTAACACGTTTTGATGTGGGTCAATACGATGTTTTAGTTGGGTCCACTCTGACAAGGTTTGCTCTGCAAAGCGTTTAAATTCATTGCCGGCATGGGTTAGGCTGACACTTCTATTGTCTCGCTCAAGTAATTTACAGCCCACTTCTTCTTCAAGCCTTTGCATTGCTCGGCTCAGTGTCGAAGGGCTGACATAAGTTTGTTCTGCGGTTTTTGCAAAATGTAAACTATCGCATAAATGCAGGTAAAGTTTTAACGACCTAATGTCCATAACGTCTCAGCTATATTGGGTTTTTGTAATAGTTCTGTGTAGCAAATTATATCATTTCATAATACGCAACAACAAATGCCAAATATATCATTTTAAGCAATCAAATGCTTCAGTTATAGTGAACTTAATCACAACTTCTGAGGGTTTTATGAATCAGAATGTTGCGTCCCAAATATCTTGAATTTTATAGGTGGTATCAGATGGCTAACTATTTTAACTCTCTGAATTTACGTCAACAATTATCTCAATTAGCTCAATGCCGCTTTATGGACCGTAGTGAATTTACCGACGGTTGTAGCTACATTAAAGACTGGAACATTGTTATTTTAGGTTGTGGTGCCCAAGGGTTAAACCAAGGCCTTAACATGCGCGATTCTGGATTAAATATTTCTTTTGCTTTACGTCCAGCAGCGATTGCAGAAAAACGTGCCTCATGGAAAAAAGCGACTGACAACGGTTTTGCTGTTGGTACTTTCGAAGAATTAATTCCTAATGCTGACTTAGTATTAAACCTTACGCCTGATAAACAGCATACTAATGTTGTTAACACGGTTATGCCGCTAATGAAGCAAGGCGCAACATTATCTTACTCTCATGGTTTTAATATCGTTGAAGAAGGTATGCAAGTTCGCCCTGATATTACGGTTGTTATGGTTGCCCCTAAATGTCCTGGTACTGAAGTACGTGAAGAGTATAAACGTGGCTTTGGTGTACCAACATTGATTGCGGTTCACCCTGAAAATGATCCAAACGGTGATGGCCTTGATATTGCTAAAGCCTATGCCAGTGCTACTGGTGGCGACCGTGCAGGTGTTTTACTTTCTTCATTCATTGCTGAAGTTAAGTCTGACTTAATGGGTGAGCAAACCATTTTGTGCGGTATGTTACAAACTGGCGCCATCTTAGGTTATGAAAAAATGGTGGCTGACGGTGTAGAGCCTGGTTATGCCGCTAAGCTTATTCAGCAAGGTTGGGAAACCGTGACTGAAGCATTGAAGCATGGTGGTATTACCAACATGATGGATCGCTTATCAAACCCTGCCAAAATTAAAGCCTTTGATATGGCTGAAGAGTTAAAAGAGATTCTTGCACCACTATTTGAAAAACACATGGATGACATCATCAGCGGTGAGTTTTCGAGCACCATGATGGCAGACTGGGCTAACGATGACGCGAACTTACTACGCTGGCGTGCAGAAACTAACGAAACCGCATTTGAAAATGCGCCTGTTTCAGATGAGCACATTGATGAGCAAACCTACTTTGATAAAGGTATTTTCTTAGTTGCCATGATCAAAGCAGGTGTAGAACTTGCCTTCGACACTATGGTTGCTGCGGGTATTGTTGAAGAGTCAGCTTATTATGAGTCACTTCATGAAACGCCATTAATTGCTAATACCATTGCACGTAAGCGTTTATATGAAATGAACGTGGTTATTTCAGATACCGCTGAATATGGTTGTTACTTATTTAACCACGCTGCAGTGCCTCTATTACGTGATTACGTTAAAAACATGTCACCTGAGTTTTTAGGTAAAGGCCTAGCGTCAGGTTCTAACGGTGTTGATAACCTACGTTTAATTGAAGTTAATGAAGCGATTCGCAATACCGATGTTGAGTTTGTTGGTGCAGAGCTTCGTGGTTATATGACCGACATGAAAAGTATTGTTGAAGCGGGTCAATAATTGATTGGTTCGATATTGTTTTGTAAAAATGTACTGATGAAGTACCTGTTCAGTTAGGGTTAAGTATTAACCCACACGTTGTCGGACAGGCATCTACCAGCCAACAATAATACAATTGTTGGCTAGCAAATTTAAATAAGCTGATGCGATTATCAGCTCAAAGTTTTAGTTTGTTGTTTGCATTGTCTCGGCAGGGAAGCTGAATTTTTTTTACAGAACGGTTTTTTACTTGTGTTGGTTTTGGTTTGTATGATATCAATGGGTTGTCTTGAAGCGTTATAGTCATTGAAACGCGATACAACAAGCACCGAACACATTTAAGAATTAATACTTTTAGGATTTCAGATACTTTATATGTTTAACCAAGTCGCCTTACTCATTATTGAAATTATTACCGTAGTGATTATTAAGTCACAGCGGGGGCTGAATTTGGTAAAACGTCTGACCTAAGTGTCAAATATTATCAAAACCCCCGCTCCGAAAGGACCGGGGGTTTTTTGTTTTAGGGTTATATATTCACCGATACATCGTCTTAAGTTATTAACAAAATAGAGAACACACTATGGAAGTAGGGCAAAAAATAAGAGGCGCAGACGCCGTCATAAAAGTGCTAGCAGCACATGGCGTGACCACGGTATTTGGATACCCAGGTGGTGCAATTATGCCAATTTATGATGCCTTATATGGAAGTCCAGTAGAGCATCTATTAAGCCGCCATGAACAAGGTGCCGCTTTTGCTGCGGTGGGTTATGCAAGGGCAAGTGGTAAAACCGGAGTGTGTTTTGCGACTTCAGGCCCAGGAGCGACTAACTTAATCACCTCGTTAGCGGATGCGTTATTAGATTCAGTCCCGTTAGTTGCCATTACAGGTCAAGTGTCTACCAGTGTTATTGGAACGGATGCCTTTCAAGAAATCGATGTATTAGGCATGTCATTATCCTGCACTAAGCACAGCTTTATGGTGACAGACATCAATGAGCTGATCCCGACCTTATATCGTGCGTTTGAAATTGCCGCTTCAGGTCGTCCTGGGCCGGTATTAGTTGATATCCCTAAAGACATTCAAATCAGTGAGCTTGAATATAAAACCCCGCTGCAATCGGTGACTGAAGAGTTACAAGCTGACTCAGCCGATCTTGTTGCAGCCGTTGAATTGCTTAAAGCTTCAAAGAAACCCATGCTGTATGTTGGTGGTGGCGTAGGCATGGGTGGGGCGGTTGCGCATTTACGTGAGTTTATCCGCCAAACTCAAGTTCCTTCCGTAGCAACCCTAAAAGGCCTTGGTTCAATTGCTCATGATACCCCAGGTTATTTAGGCATGCTGGGTATGCACGGCGGTAAAGCCGCTAATTTGGCAGTACAAGAATGTGATTTATTAATTGTGGTTGGCGCAAGGTTTGACGACCGAGTCACTGGCCGCTTAGCCAGTTTTGCCAGCAATGCCAAAGTATTGCATTTAGATATTGATGCTGCAGAACTGGGTAAACTTCGACAACCGGATGTTGCTATTGCTGCTGAATTGCAATGTGTATTACCTCATTTAACTGAAGCGGTTGCCGGGCAACTGAATATCGATTCATGGGTAAACAAAGTAAGCGCAATGGAAGTAGAGCACCGTTGGGATTATAACCACCCCGGTAAGTTGATTTTTGCCCCAGCCATGCTACGTCGTTTAGCAAACAAGTTACCAGAAGATAGCGTTGTGAGTTGTGATGTTGGTCAGCACCAAATGTGGGTAGCGCAACATATGTGGTTTAGACGCCCAGAAGATCACTTATCCAGTGCGGGCTTAGGCACTATGGGTTTTGGTTTGCCCGCCGCTATAGGCGCGCAAATAGCCAGACCTAACGCAACTGTGGTTGCGGTGTCAGGTGATGGTTCTTTTATGATGAATGTTCAAGAGCTAACCACTATCAAACGTAAAAAGTTACCCGTAAAAATTCTGTTAGTAGATAACCAAAAGCTAGGCATGGTTAAGCAGTGGCAACAATTGTTTTTTGAAGAACGCTATAGCGAAACTGATTTGTCAGATAATCCAAACTTTATATTAATGGCATCCGCCTTTGATATTCCCGGTAAAACCATTACTCAAGCAGATGAAGTTGAACAAGCTTTAGATGAAATGTTAAATGCGCCAGGCCCTTATATGTTGCACGTAGCCATAGATGATGCCTTTAACGTATGGCCATTAGTCCCGCCAGGGGCAAGTAACAGCGATATGATGGATCAAATGGAGAAGCAAACATGATGCATAATTTAGAAATAATCGTAAAACCATGTCCAGAAGTATTAGAGCGTGTTTTACGGGTGACGCGTCACCGAGGCTTTAAAGTCACTCAAATGCAAATGCTGACCAACAATGATGCCAGTATTGCCATTAGCTTAATGGTAGAAGCAGAAAGAGCTATTGAGCTATTAACTAACCAATTAGTTAAGCTTATTGATGTGACACAGTGTAAAGTGTTACCTAACAATCAATTAGATAAAACCGTTAATGCATAATGGCAGATGAATTTGCCGTTATGCTGTAAAAATATTGCCGTAAGAATACAGAATTAAACAAGGAATCAATCCATGCCAAAATTACGTTCAGCAACCAGTACCGAAGGCCGCAACATGGCAGGCGCACGTGCGCTTTGGCGTGCTACAGGGGTAAAAGAAAATGATTTTGGTAAACCAATCATCGCCATTGCTAACTCATTTACGCAGTTTGTTCCCGGTCATGTTCATTTAAAAGACATGGGGTCTTTAGTGGCCAGTGCCATTGAAGAAGCGGGTGGCATTGCAAAAGAATTTAATACCATTGCGGTAGATGACGGCATTGCGATGGGACACGGTGGAATGCTGTATAGCCTCCCTTCACGCGAGCTGATTGCAGATAGCGTTGAGTACATGGTTAATGCCCATTGCGCCGATGCATTAGTGTGTATTTCTAATTGCGACAAAATTACTCCTGGTATGTTAATGGCGGCGTTAAGACTGAATATTCCAGTGGTATTTGTGTCTGGTGGCCCAATGGAAGCGGGTAAAACGAAGCTGTCAGATCAATTGATCAAACTTGATCTGGTGGATGCAATGGTAGCCGGTGCAGACACCAATGTGAGTGATGAAGACAGTAAACAAATTGAGCGTAGTGCTTGTCCTACGTGTGGTTCTTGTTCAGGAATGTTTACCGCTAACTCAATGAACTGTTTAACCGAAGCATTAGGCTTATCACTACCGGGTAATGGTTCAATGTTAGCCACTCATGCTGATCGTCGTGAACTGTTTTTAGAAGCCGGTCGACGGGTAATGAAGCTAGCTGAACGTTACTATAAGCATGACGATGAAACGGCTTTACCACGCAATATTGCCTCTTTTAAAGCGTTTGAAAATGCGATGGCGTTAGATATTGCCATGGGTGGTTCGTCTAACACAGTATTGCATTTATTGGCAGCAGCTCAAGAAGCCGAAGTTGACTTCACCATGGCCGATATTGACCGTATGTCTCGCCAAGTTCCGCATTTATGTAAAGTGGCCCCTTCAACGCCTAAATATCATATGGAAGACGTTCACCGTGCCGGTGGTGTAATGGGCATTTTAGGTGAGCTTGACCGCGCCGGACTATTACACAATGACGTCCCCCATGTCGCGGCAGATGACGGCGGTGATTTGAAATCTGTATTAGCTCAATATGATATTAAACAAACCGCTGATCCACAGGTTAAAAAATTCTTTAGTGCTGGCCCAGCGG
Organism: Shewanella gaetbuli; assembly: GCF_023284065.1. GTDB lineage: Bacteria > Pseudomonadota > Gammaproteobacteria > Enterobacterales > Shewanellaceae > Shewanella > Shewanella gaetbuli. The sequence continues at coordinate 180,461 of NZ_JAKIKP010000003.1, forward strand.
GTATTCCAACTCAAAAAGCCTTCAGCCAAGACTGTCGTTGGGACAGTGTAGATGATGACCGTGAAAATGGCTGCATCCGTACCCGTGAATTTGCCTTTAGCCAAGAAGGTGGCCTAGCGGTACTAGCAGGTAATGTAGCTGAAAATGGCTGTATTGTTAAAACCGCTGGGGTTGATGAATCTAACTTAACCTTTGTAGGCTCTGCCAGAATTTATGAAAGCCAAGATGATGCGGTTGCAGGTATTCTCGGTGGTGAAGTGGTTGCCGGCGATGTGGTGGTGATTCGTTATGAAGGCCCTAAAGGTGGCCCAGGTATGCAAGAAATGCTTTACCCAACCACTTATTTAAAATCTCGTGGGCTAGGGACTAAGTGTGCGTTGATCACCGATGGCCGTTTTTCTGGTGGTACTTCAGGTTTATCAATTGGACATATTTCTCCAGAAGCGGCTTCAGGCGGCACGATTGCACTCATTGAAAATGGCGATCAAATTGCCATTGATATTCCAAATCGCAGTATTCAGCTGAATGTGAGTGATGAAGTATTGGCAACGCGCCGAGATGCAATGAATGCTAAAGGGGTTTTAGGTTGGAAACCGGTTGCCCGTGAACGTTATGTGTCATTGGCTCTGAAAGCCTACGCCATGCTTGCGACCAGTGCCGACAAAGGTGCTGTACGCGATCGCAGTAAATTGGAGGGGTAGTATGTTAGCGTTAGCATCACAAACTCAGTTAGATTTAGCGCATTACTATTTGCAAAAAATCTTATTATCGTCAGTGTATGACGTTGCCAAAGTGACGCCGTTATCTTCAATGAAAAAATTGTCTGCTCGCCTAGGTGCAGATGTGTTTTTAAAACGTGAAGATATGCAGCCGGTGCACTCATTCAAGTTGCGTGGTGCCTATAACCGTATTGCCGAGTTAACTCCCGAACAATGCCAGTGTGGTGTCGTCTGTGCATCAGCAGGTAACCATGCTCAAGGTGTGGCGATGTCTGCTGCTAGCCGAGGCATTAATGCCGTTATCGTGATGCCAAGTACCACACCAGATATTAAAGTCGATGCCGTTAAGCGTTTAGGTGGCACGGTAGTCTTACATGGCCAGGCCTTTGACCAAGCAAACGATTATGCAAAGTCATTGTCTGAAACTGAGGGGCGGGTTTATATCGCGCCGTTTGATGATGAAGCGGTGATTGCCGGACAAGGCACCATCGCTCAAGAAATGCTGCAACAACAACGCGATTTAGACGTGGTCTTTGTTCCTGTTGGCGGTGGCGGGTTAATTGCCGGTATTGCAGCTTACTATAAAGCGGTAATGCCACAGGTTAAAATTATTGGTGTTGAACCTGAAGACGCCGCATGTTTAAAAGCAGCATTAGAGGCTGACGAGCCAGTGACATTAGCTCAAGTGGGGCTATTTGCCGACGGTGTGGCGGTAAAACGCATTGGAGAAGAGCCATTTCGTTTGGCTAGAGAATATGTCGATGAAGTTGTTACGGTCACCTCAGATGAAATTTGCGCTGCAGTAAAAGATATTTTTGAAGATACCCGCGCTATTGCCGAGCCTGCTGGGGCATTATCAGCTGCAGGATTGAAAAAGTATATGCTCAGCCATCAAGATGACGCTAATAAGCCAGTGAAAGTGGCGGCTATTTTAAGTGGTGCTAACGTGAATTTTCATAGTTTGCGTTATGTGTCTGAACGTTGTGAGTTAGGTGAACAAAAAGAAGCGGTGTTAGCGGTAAAAGTGCCTGAAAAACCGGGTAGCTTTTTACGTTTTTGTGAGCTGCTTGAAAAGCGCGCCATGACCGAATTTAATTACCGTTTTAGCAGCCGTGATATTGCGGTGGTGTTTGCGGGTATTCGGTTAACCGGCGGCCAAACAGAGTTACTCAGTATTATTGCCACATTAGAATCAGAAGGGTTTGAAGTACAAGACTTATCTAATGACGAAACGGCAAAATTACATGTTCGATATATGGTAGGTGGGCATCCGCTTGAGCCATTAGAAGAGCGGTTATTTAGTTTTGAATTTCCAGAGCACCCAGGAGCGTTATTGAAGTTTTTAACGACCTTGCAAAGCCAGTGGAATATCAGCTTGTTCCATTATCGCAATCATGGTGCAGCTTTTGGCCGAGTATTAGCGGGGTTTGAAGTTCCCGCAAGTGATAAAGAAGCGTTTGGAGCATTCTTAACTGAGCTAGGGTTTGTGTACCAAGAAGAAACGCAAAGTCCAGCTTATCAATTATTTTTGAATTCCAACAAATAATCAGTATTGCATTGGTGCCTTTTGTGGCCAATGTGATAACGTACTGTGATGCCAAAAACGAGAGTATACTCGTTGGTATAGGTTGTATTTTTTATGTAGGGTAAATTTTTCGAATATCACTATCTAGACGATAGAAATTAAGGAGACATTGATGTTGCCCGTACCGCAAATTTCCGCTTTTAACCCTCCACGTCGAATTTTAATGGGCCCAGGTCCATCTGATGTTTATCCTGATGTATTAGCCGCACAAGCTAGACCGACCATCGGTCACTTAGACCCGCTTTTTGTCAACATGATGGATGAGTTAAAGCAACTGATTCAATATGCGTTTCAAACTAAAAATGAAATGACCTTAGCGGTTTCTGCCCCAGGCAGTGCTGGGATGGAAACGTGTTTTGTGAACCTTGTTGAGCCTGGTGAAAAGGTGATTGTGTGTCGCAATGGTGTATTTGGTGAGCGTATGCGCCAGAACGTAGAACGTGTTGGTGGCGTTGCCGTTGTGGTAGACAACGAATGGGGCGAACCAGTCTGTCCACAAAAGGTGGCTCAAGCATTAACTGACAATCCTGATGCCAAGTTTTTAGCTTTTGTTCATGCCGAAACCTCAACAGGGGCGTTATCAGACGCTAAAGCGTTATGTGCTTTAGCGCAGTCACATGATTGTTTAACCATTGTGGATGCTGTTACCTCGTTGGGTGGTGTTGAGCTTCGTGTTGATGACTGGGGAATTGATGCCATTTATTCAGGTAGTCAAAAGTGTTTGTCTTGTGTGCCTGGTTTATCGCCGGTTTCGTTTTCAGATAAAGCGGTAGAGAAACTTAAAAACCGTCAAACGCCGGTGCAAAGTTGGTTCTTAGATCAAACTTTAGTCATGGGATATTGGGGTAATGCTAACGGTGGCAAGCGCAGTTATCATCACACTGCACCTGTTAATGCCTTATATGCCTTGCATGAATCATTACGTTTATTAGCCAATGAAGGCCTAGAAAATGCGTGGGCTCGTCATAAAAACATGCATTTATTACTGCGTGAAGGTTTGACTAAGTTAGGGCTAACTTTTGTAGTAGATGAAGCGTCACGCTTACCGCAGTTAAATGCTGTTTACATTCCACAAGGGGCAGATGATGCTGCTATACGCAGTCAACTATTACAGCAATATAATTTAGAAATTGGTGCAGGTTTAGGTGCATTGGCGGGTAAAGCATGGCGTATTGGTTTAATGGGCTTTGGCGCTCGACGTGAAAATGTCGCCCTTTGCTTAAAAGCATTAGAGGATGTATTAAGCTAAATATTCACTCAATGTTCAATAGTATACAAATACAGGTGCTTCAAGCACCTGTATTTGTAATGTCACTTGATTAGAATAGAGTTTTAACGCTATGCTTGTTTAGTAACAAAAAAATAACAATAGGCTAGGTTAATTCAATGCGGGCTCAATGGTTCAGTTATCCACTTCTTATCATCGTAATAACGTGTTTATTGGTATTCACTATAACCACTGAAAATAAAGCGTTTGCTCAGTCAGTGGAGAGCAAACAAGTTCTTCGTATTGCATCAGCAACAGAACGTTCCCCTTATATTTATCAACATGATCAATCAGGTTTAGAATTAGATATCATTCGTGCCGCATTGGCCGATCAGGGAATTGAGGTTGAGTTTCAATTCTCATCCCGTAACCGTCAGGTGCTTCATTTCGAACGAAATAAAGCTGACGCCATTATGACCATCAATGAATACAGTGGGGTGTCAGGATACCTGTCTGATTCTTATATTAGCTATCATAATATGGCGATTACTTTGGCTAAAAATGACATTCAATTTAGCAATATTTCCGATCTACAACATTATAGCGTGGTGGCTTTTTTAAATGCTGTGAAAGTATTGGGCGAAGATTTTAAAAAGATGGCTGCCAGCAATGATGCTTACCTTGAAGTTTCACCACAAGAAAAACAAAATAAGATGCTTTATATGAATCGAGTTCAGGTGGTGATTGCGGACCGATACATTTTTCAAGATTTGAATAAATTAATTACACGAGATGTAGATGTGACTGAGCGATTACACTTTCATAAATTATTCAATGGCCCTGATTACTACCTAAGCTTTCATGATTTAGCATTAAAAAATGCCTTTAATGCAGGTCTTAAAAATATTCGTGCCAATGGCATTTATCAACAAATTGAGCAGCAATATTTAACCGATGCTTACCAATAACCCCCTGAATTTAACCAAGGGGTTGTTGGTAGTTGCTTGCCAATCACTACTTCAATTGACTATCTAAAAAAGCCGCTAATGATTTATATAAATGATTGCGAACTTTCTCACCGCGCATCGAGTGTTTCGACCCAGGATAGTCCATCATCTGAAATAGCTTACCTTCATCTTGTAACGCCTTATAGATGCGGGTGCTATTTTCAAATAACACATTGTCGTCAGCCATACCGTGGTACATCAATAAGCCCGACTGATAGTTTTTTACGTAAGGCATAATACTGGCTTTATCGTAACCTTGTTTATTTGTTTCAGGGTTACCCATGTAGCGCTCTGTGTAGTGAGTATCATACAAGCGCCAATCAGTGACAGGTGCGCCAGAAATGGCAGCTTTAAAATAGTCAGGCGCTTTGAATTGGCTCATCAAAGCCATATACCCACCATAACTATGGCCATAAATGGCAATATTATCTCCATCAACAAAAGGCAGGGTGCGCAAGTAATCTACCCCTGCTTTTTGGTCACGTACTTCAGCATCGCCCATATTTTGATAAATCACATGTTCAAACTGAGTGCCTCGGTAAGCTGAGCCACGGTTATCTAACTGAAATACCACATAGTCTTGTTGCAAAAGATACTGAGTAAAATAGTCAGCTTCGCTCCAGGCATTCACTACAGTTTGCGCATGTGGGCCGCCATAAACCCGAACAACTACAGGATATTTTTGCTTGCTATCAAAAGTGGTTGGTTTAAATAATCGATACTGTAATGTTTGCCCATCGTCAGCTTTTAAGTGGCCAAATTGTGGCATTTGCCATTGTTTAGCGTAAGCAAATAACGGATGGTCTGAATTAACTTCATTTTGCTCAACCCAAGCAAGGTGCTTGCCAGATGCATCGTGCAAACTGATTTGAGGTGGCTGTTGTAAGCTGCTGAAATAATCTAAATACACTGGCTTATTGTCGGCAAAAACACTCTTGTGCATTCCTGAGCGCTGACTAATAAGTTGTATGCTGCTAGCACCTTCATTCAAGCTTACGCGATACAAATGACGTTCAACCACGCTGTCTTTACGGCCAGTGAAATACACATAGCCGTTAGCTTCATCAATATACTCTAAGTGATCAACAACCCAGTCACCTTGAGTTAATTGGCGCAGTAGTTTGCCTTGTAAATCGAATAAATAGAGGTGGTTAAACCCATCACGTTCAGATGCCCAAATAAATGATTGTTGTTTTAAAAACTGTAAATCATCATGTAAATTTACCCAAGCTTTGCTGCGTTCGGTAATCACTGTGGTTGATTTGCTAGGCTGCTCAATATTGACTATGCGTAAATCAAGGGCTTGTTGATCGCGGCTTTGCCATTGATATGATAAATGTTTACTGTCTGGCAACCATTTTACTCGCGGCAAATAAATATCTTTTTCTGCCCCTAAATCAATCCATTGAGTTTTATTACCCGCTAAGGAAATGACCCCAAGTTCAATTTCTACATTAGGCTTGCCAGCATAAGGATAACGCTGCTCAGTTAATTTAATGCCGTCGGCATAAATTTCATTACGGGTTACGAGTTCAACACCGGACTCATCGATACGCGTGAAAGCAATATGTGACTCATCTGGAGACCACCAATAACCCGTCATACGATCCATTTCTTCTTGGGCGACAAATTCGGCCATGGCATTTTTAATCGGGCCTTTACCATCGTGAGTTAACTGAGTCACTTTTTGATTGGCTAGCGACAACACATATAAATTCTGCTCACGAACAAACGATACAAAATTAGCCTTCGGCGATAGGCGGGCGTCGGTAACAAAACCTGATCCAGTGTCTAATGGAATGACTTTATTATTGCTAACTTGATAAATATATAATTGCCCAGATGCGGGAATAAGAATCGACTGACTATCTTCAGCCCAAAAATATTCCATAATGCCTTGGCCGTAAATACGTTGACGCTCACGACGGGCTTTTTCTTCATCGGACAGTTCTGCGCTGGCAAGTTGGTCGGCATCAATTAAACGGCTGCGCTGACCTGTAGCGATATCCATTTGCCATAAATCATAAAAGCTTTGGTTATCATCTCGACCTGCTAAATAAGTGACTCGACTACCATCTGGTGACAAACTCAGCCCTCTAGGGCTTGAGCCTGCTAATGCCGGAGATGCGTGAATACGCTCAATGGTCAATGGCAAGTTGCCACCTGATAAACCTGTTAATGGCCCAGTGGTATCAAAAACCGTTGGGTTTGAGCTGTTGTGAGCTGTTGTTTGTGTTGTCATAGCGGCTGCCGTTGTTGCAAAACTTACGAGCATAAGTGGCAGTGCAGTAACCACTGCACCTGCTTTTAGCTTCCATGTCGTTATCATTATTATTTCCTGAATGAGACTTTTCCGCTTCATTTTGCCTGAAATTGCTTTAAAACAAAAATGACTCAACTAGCGCTGAAATTTCCTCCGTTCTAGGGTATGATCTGCCCTAATTATAATCTTCAAAAAATCAACGACCTTAACTTAAAATTTGTCATAGGAATTACCATGCAAACTTTGGCACAAACCCTTACCTCACAAGCGGTAAAAGACTCTTTAGCGCAATTACTTCTTTCTCTTGCTGATACGTCAAAAGCCATCAGCAGCGCAGTTCGTCATGGCGCGTTAGCAGGCGTATTAGGCGCAACAGAGCAGGAAAACGTACAAGGTGAAACACAAAAGAAATTAGATGTAATTACTAACGATATGCTTAAAGATGCCCTAAAGGCTGAAGGCAATGTGCGTGGTTTAGCATCTGAAGAAGAAGATTATGTGGTTGAAGTTAGCCCACAAGGTGAATATTTAGTGTGTTTTGATCCACTAGATGGCTCTTCAAATATTGATATTAACTCGCTGGTGGGTACCATTTTTTCTGTGCTACCTGCACCAGAGGGTGAGCTAAACGAACAAAGCTTTTTACAAGCGGGTCGCCAACAAGTGGCGGCAGGTTATGTGCTGTATGGTCCTTCAACCATGATGGCGTTAACCACGGGACAAGGCACCCAGTTTTACACTTTAGACCCTGAGTCTGGAGAGTTTTTACTGACCAACGACAATGTACAAATTACCCCAGATACCGCTGAGTTTGCTATTAATATGTCAAACCAGCGTTTTTGGGAAGCGCCAATGCAAACTTATATTGCAGATTTACTACTGGGTAAAATTGGCCCTCGCGAGCAATCATTCAACATGCGCTGGATTGCCGCAATGGTTGGCGATGTTCACCGCGTATTATGTCGTGGCGGTATTTTCACGTACCCAACTGACAACAAAAATCCGGCTAAACCATTCAAATTACGTTTAATGTATGAAGCCAACCCAATGGCATTTTTGGTTGAGCAAGCTGGCGGTAAAGCGTCTACCGGTTATGAAACTATTATGGATATTCAACCCTCTGAAATTCATCAGCGTGTGGCGGTGATTTTAGGTAGCCGTAATGAAGTGGATATGTGTTTGAGCTATCACGGCGAAGATTACAGCCAAGAGCCCAATATTGATTAATCATTAGGTGATTATTTAGAAAACAAAATGCCCAGTAATTACTGGGCATTTTTAATCTTATTACTGCAAATTAGTGGGCGGTAATATTATGCTTTTTCTTCTGCTATTTGGTGTGGCGTTTCAGTTTGGTCAACAATGGTAAGTACCGCTGTGTCACCGACTACGTTACAAGAAGTGAGTACCATATCAATAATACGGTCTAATGCCGCAACAATCACAAATGCTTCAACGGGTAAGCCCATTTGATGAATAAGCACACCAATCATCACCATGCCGCCGCCAGGTACGCCACCTGCACCAACAGATAATAAGAACACACTAAATAGTAATGCCGGTATTTGCTCGCCTGTAATTGGCATACCAAAAGCATTAGCCACAAAGAAAATGGCGATAGTAATGTAAATAGACACACCGCCCATGTTCATGGTTGCCCCTAACGGCACACCAAAGCCGGCAACAGCTTTGCTTACGCCCAGCTTATCGGTTAGCGTACGCATGGTGACAGGAATGGTGGCGTTAGATGACGCGGTAGACAGTGAGAACAAAATTTGCTCTTGGGTTTTTTCACGGAATGTTTTTGCAGACACTTGAGTAAACAGGCTAACCGCAAATGGGTAAACCACAAAAATCCACAGTAATAACAGCGCTAAAATAAGCACAAGGTATTCAACCACGCTGACAAAAATTTCAGGCTCTAAGGTTGCACCTAGCTTAAACATCAATGCAAACACACCAATAGGTGCGATGCTCATGACCACTGAAATTAAACGCATCATGATTTTGTTAGCCGTTTGGAAACCTTTAACGGCTCCTTCAACTGCGCTACCCATAGATTTGATGACACCGCCAAGTAATAACGCCATAAAAATCACTTGTAGCATGTTGCCTGAAGTAAAGGCGCTGAACGGGTTATTAGGTACAATACTCACAATCAAACTGACTAAGTTAGGCAGTTCGGTTGCGGTGATGTCAGCATGGCCAGAGCTGCTCATATCAACACCTTTACCTGGCTCTATTAGCATTGCAACGGTGAAGGCCGCTAAAATCGCAACCACGGTATTGATAATATAAAAACCAAAGGTTTTACCGCCTAAGCGGCCAAAACTTTTTAAATCTTGTAGTTCACATACGCCACAAACAATGCTGACAAACACTAATGGGACAACGAGCATCATGATCATGTTGACGAACATCGTGCCAACGCCAGAGGCGATATCGACTAGTGTGCCAGAAAAGAATGCCACATCAGCCAGTGCGAATTGCACTATGCTGCCTAAAATAACCCCTAAAAATAGCCCCACGAAAATGCGGGCTGAAAGCGACTTCATCATATGCTTGCTGTCCTTTGTTGTCTTTAATTTGCAGACTTATTGTTTTTTGAAGCCAGAGATACTGAGCCATCAAAAATAAGATTTCAATCAGTTAATGAATTTAATTGATAATATTTAGGTAACAAATCAATACACTTAGTGTAATTTGTTGTATTTAAACAATAAAAAGTCTTGATTGAGCATAATTGTCGAATTAACGCAAATGAAACAGCATATTATATTGCTTGCTGGTGGTCAGTAAGGCGGGATTTAGGGTAATTGTCTAGTCGATGGGGAGATATATCAGCGGTAATTGGTGCGCCAACATATGCTGCTGTTTAATGCTGATGCGGTGTTGTTGCATAAAGTTTGCGACAAGTTGCCAGTTTTGTAACTTGGCTTTGTTGAGGTACTTTTGCTGACGCCACTGTTTGTCATAATCGTGATGATCATTAATAAGCGAAAGCGGGTCGTGTGACATCTGTTCGCCGTCTTTATCATGTATAAACTTTGGCAAAATGACAAACTGACACCCCTGTAATAAATGGGCTATTTGTAACCCTGCAGGATCTAAGTCAGCAAAGGCACCTACTTGTACCGTTTTGCTAAGCTGGGCATTTGTTGAAATTTCCAGTAATAACCGTTTACAACCTGCCGGTGAGTGTCCACCTCCACCGCGGTAGACAAATAACGTATGCGCAGTAAACTCACTGGGAAAATTGGCGTAATTGAATTGATGAATTTCATCAAAGGCGTCTAGGTTTTCAACTACCACTATATTGTGAGGTATGTGTTGCTGACAAAGCTGCAGACATTGTTCAACTGTCATGCGAAGGCCGTAAGGTATATCTTCTTGGGGTAGCACCGGCCGAGGTAACTTTACCAGTACGTAATTAGCGTCAGGGCGAATATTAGCGTACTTTTCTTTTTTATTGGCTAGGGCGAATTCTGCACGAGTTTGGTTAAAGTTTACATTCAGCAGATCAATGCCTTCATTCACCTGAACCATTTCGCGCAATAATTGCCAATCTTGGCCATTAAAAAACAAGTATTTTTCAGCGCCATCGGGCTCGCCAATTTCAAAAGTGTGATAAATTTTCTGCCAATTAGCAGAAAATTTAACCCGTGATATTTTGTCTTTTACCACGGGTTGAATCAGTTTGATTTGGGCTTTGGTTAAGCTAGCCATAATTCGACATCGGTGACAATAAAGTTACCGCTGTAAACCGGGTGGGGCTTACCAATGGGCTCTAGTTCAAAGTACTGCTTATGCTCTATTGGTAATGCCTCGTAGCCACCAATGACTTGATATAGCCAACTTTCGCTATCCCACTCTAACTGATTATTTTGTAAGTATTCTAATGCAGACTGGCGTAGGCCTGAATCGATAACGGCACAAAAATATTCATCAACAGCTAGCTTTAATGGGTTGTCGGGGACATCAAAGTCTTCAACCGCTGACATTTCAAAAGTGACATCGGTTTCACGTATTGTGGTGGGCTTGTCGTCACGGCTAATGGCTTTAATTTGCGCCACCATTTGCATTAATTCCAACTCGTGTTGTGAATTGGTCACATCGACATGCGCGGGGGCTAACATGGCGTCGGCGCAATTAAATAAATTGGGGATGTTGTTATGGGCAACATGGTTATCGGGCTGATAATCAGGGTGAAGATCAGTATGTAATAACCAGCCTTTTAGCAGGCGAGTTCGTCCCTGAATTTGTCTGAAACGCCCTAATAATTCAAATAAACGTCCTTGCACCACGCTCAGTTCTTGGGTGCATTGGCTAAGGGTTTCTTGCAAACTGGTGATCAACAAGCGGCGAAGCTCTCTTATGTCACCCGCAATTTCACCCAGCTCGCTAAATTGGAACATTTCTAAGCCGTTTAATAGCTCAGTGACTTGGCTTTGTGCCAGCTCGTTTTCACGAATTTTGGCATTAATGGTGCCCACATAGCCAAATTCATTATTAATGCGGCCCCACAGCACTCGAATAGAGTAGCGTAGGCTATCGGTGAAGCTGTAAACATGCTCACTTAAGTCAGATAAATATGCCTCAGCTGCGCCATAGTCCACATTATGACGCGCTTCTTTGTAGTGGTCAGCTAAGGTTTTAATGGTCGCTAAGGCAGAGCCAACATTTGAATCAATTTGACGGTTACGTTCGTCACTTAAGCCTTCTTCTAATAAGGCGCGTACCGAACGCTTTAAGCGTAGTTCTTGATCTGGTTCAGGCCGCCACAAAATGCCACTTTTTTTAAGCTTTTCAATTACGCCGCTATCATGGGTTGATTCGTTCACCGACCCAGATAAATACGCATCCATAATTACATCGGCATGCCGCCCAAGTTGTTTGAGCAGCTTAACACCGGCTTGGTGCAAATTGCTGTTCATATTAACTCCCGCTGGGTGGCAGTTTCCGCTTGGGCCTCTAAACTGAGGCCTTCGGTTTCATCAATAAAACGAATAACTTCATATAAGTAATCTAGCTTGCCAGTGGCGATATAAATCTGCTTTTCAGCATTGGGTTTTGTTAAATATCCCAACTCAACTAAACGCTTAAACACCAGCTTGATTTGGCCGTCAACATTGTTGCTGGTTGAGCCAAATAATCGGTAATGGCTTAATTTAGTTAATTGCTCACTAAAGGCTGGGGTGTCTTCAATGCGGGTTTGTAGTTCGGTTAAACGAATGGGCGCACCTTCGCTTAATGGTGCATCTTGACCACTGGCCTCTTGTACTAACACTAGCCATTCTACTAGGGGAATTAACGCGCCACATATATCTTTGAATTGACTAGAAATGACTTTTCGTTCGTTTTCACCCAGTTGTAAATATCCACAAAAGAACACTTCACCTTCACCTGCACTGGTAATGGTACGGTTAATTTGATTCAGATATTGCTCGACTCTTTCACGAGTGCTGCTATTTTTCAGTGCGCGCCAGCCATCTTCATTAGTGACTCGGCAAATAAACTCCCCACGTAATAACTGTTCGATTAATGCACCTGTTCCGACTAAAACTGTCTCAAGGCTGTCATTGATTTCGTTAGACATTATGCAATTTCCTCTGAGTTAGCCGTGTGGCGTTGCTTTAATCGGTCTGCCAATGGGTTGGCTTTAGGTTTAACAACCTGCAGTTTTTTGGTTTGTTTATTAATGATGTAGCGGTTTATAAATAAGTTAAGCACTTCAGATTCTGGATTAGGGAATGCGCCTAATACGCTGATGTTATTGTTTTCACAGGCATCAAAAATCTTTTTCACGTTACCGTGGTGTAAGGTGCCTAATTCATCAATAGGCCAATGAATGGTTACGTCTGCTTTGCCGCGTAAAAGACGCGTAAAGGCGAGCAAGAATTTACATAAAATCAGGTAAGCCATACCATGGCTAGATGATTCATTTAACTGGCGATCGGTACGAATGATTAAATCGCTATTACCTTCTTTCAGGCGAAGCTCAATTTCTAATAACTTGGCGATTCCCCCTGTTAAGGCAGCGCGGCCAATAATGTCTAAGGCGCGGCGCATACTGTTGGTGTAATGCTCGTCTGGTAAGGTGCTAAAGTTATCTGCTTTCCATGACTTAAAGGCTTTTACAAAGACCTCTAACTCTGGCCAAAACTCTAGCTCACTAATACGTGAACGAATACGCACGGCTGATTCAGATACGCCGTCTAAAAATAGTTCTTCACCAACTTCACGGGTGATACGGGCGCTTTGGGTGGCAATTCTGCGGTCAATATCCGCCAGTACATCGTAGAAAGCTGTAAGGTCGACACCAAAAATACGCCCTTGTTCGCGAATGGCCATTAACGACTGCGGTACCATAACATTTAATAGTTGCTCTAGTTGTGGCACTAGCTTGCGGTAATCTAGAAGGCGAATACCTTTGTCGTTAGTAAAGCTGGACTCTTCACGCGCGCGCTCCCAAAACTCAGCTAAACTGGAGCCTGATTTACTGGCGATAACGCTGTCGAAGTGTTCAATGTATTGCTTGACCGAGCCTTGTAAAAAGTCGCGTTTGAGTAATAAGTCTTCACCTTGGCGCAGCCTTTCACCAATGCTGCCGCTGGCCTCTTCATTATTGGCCGGCAGTTTTAACTCAGCCAATTTGCGCATTACTGCGCGTAATTTTGTGAGGTTTTCAGAGGCTTCAACTTGAGCCGCATCAGAGGTTTTACGTTGAATTTCTAATGCTTGTCTGCGAGCTTTTATTTCAGCAGTTTTACTTTGTAGTTGTTGCTCTAGGGCTAATGCTGCTCGTTTGACGTCAGCTAATTGAGTTTGTAACTGTGGTTTTCTTACCAGCCAAGTATGTTGATACCAATCTTCGTATCGTAATACTTCACTTCTGCGTTGTTCTGCATGGCTAATTTGGGCTTCTAAATCGCGGATTTGATGCTTTAATGCCACAATGGCTGTTTCATCTATACCACGAGATTTAAGCTCGTTTTTGTACCATGATTCGCAGGCTTTTTGTTCAGTTTTAGCATTTTGGCGGCGCTGTTCAATATTGGCTTTAATTTGCCCTAATTGATTATCAATAGCACCAACGACTTCTTGCCAATAAGCTTGCTTTTCCATGCGGGCATCAAGCGTTTGCTCTTTTTGCTCAGCTAGCCATTCAACATGTTGATTTTTAAGTTGCTTAAGTTCATTGTCTAGCTGAATGAGTCGCTTGCCTGATTCCGCTTTACGTTGATTTAACGCGTGATCAATGTGTTGTTGCTCGGTGCGTTTTTCATCAAATAAACGTCGTAAGTCTTCACGGCTATTTTTATAGGCGGTGCGGGCAAAGGTGAGCTCGCGATTGAGCTTATCTAATGAGTCGTTAATTTGAACGAGTTGAGCTTCATGTTCAGCTTGCACTTCTTGCGCGCTTTTTAAGGCCTCTTCAGCTTTGGCTAGTTTGATACGCAGTGCTTGTTCAGACTCTGCATATTCAGGGACATCAATGGCTTTTAAGTCAATGTGAACCCCAAACAAGGCATCGCTGTCTTGGTTAGAAAGGGTTGGGTGTAGGTCTGAGCGATGCAGTAATTCTGGCGCAATAACTTTTCCAAATGATTGCTCCCAGCCTTGAGCTTCTTTGCGCAAAAATTCCAGTAAGGTATGTGATTGTGGGAACAGCATATGATGAATTTCATCTTTTGCTTGTTCACGTTCATTCACACGCACAGTAGCTATGCGTAATGACTCATTGGCTTGATCACGCTTGGCGCGTAACTTACGCTCTTCAATGGTGAGGCGCTCTAATTTTTGATTACAGCTTTCTTGTTCTTCATCGGCCAGACTAATACGCTCGTCAAAAATGGCTAAACGCATTTTTTCTTCTTCGGTGTACGATACGCTGTCTACTTGATGCTTTAACTGGGCAGCACTGAGTTTGAGCTCATATTCTTGCTCGCTGTATTTGGCTTTACCTGCGTCAGTTTGATCGCGCCAAAATTGCTCGAGCTGGTTTAAGTCGTCATTGGCGCGTTCGCGTTGGCTGTCGCGGTCTTCGCGCAGGGTATCTTGCTCTTGGTGAAGTTTTTCTAATTCACGATGTAATTGCTCGGCAATTTTTGAGCGTCTAGCGTTAAATGCTGCTTCAATATCTTGATGTTTTTCAGTTTGTAATTTATGACGTTCATTGAGGTTTTCAACATCTTGTCGCCATGCTGGTAAGCTGTCGAGATCCGCTTTAGCTTGGTCGATATCAGCATCTAAAAATGCCCCATGTTGTTCTTCAATAATATCAAGTTCTTGCTCATATTTATTAGTGTCACCTTTAGCAGCAGAGATTTCGTCATGGAGTTCATCACGAATATCTTTCCACTCTTCATCAAGCATTTTGAGCTTTAAATTGAGCTCTTTGGCCAATGTTTGGTTTGCATCTTGGCGTTCGACTTCTAATGTTTCGTCGTTACGATACCCGCGAGATAAACTGGCAAGACGCATTTCTGCGCTAAGTAATTGATTGAATTCTTGTTCGAGTTTTTCAAATTCGGGACGAATTTGTTCAAAGCCTTGTACTAATTGGCTTTCACGGATCCAAGATTCAACTCGTTGAGGGTTTAGGCGTGAGGTGGGTGGGGTAACACCGTCTTCCTCTAAAATGGCGGCAATCATTGATTTAACCGTTTCCATTTTGCCTTCTTTTGAGTGCACCGCTTTGGCTAATTTTTCGATATGTCTCAAGCTATGCTCACCATCGCATAACGAGAATTGGCGTGCATAGGTGCGCAACTCATTTCGGTTACTGCCAGTATTGAGTAAGCTGCGATCATTTTGGATTATCGCCCTAAATTCACGGGTATTTAATAAATTGGTATGGGCAACACCTTGACGTTTAACATCTCGGCCGAGTTCTGCCATTGAGTGGCAAATAATGGTGTCGCCATTGCGACTTTTTACATAGTCTTCTAGCTCAAAGCCACGGGCAATAAAGCGATAGTTAACGCCTTTGCCATCACCGGCAGAAGCCAACACTGCTTGATAGAGCAAACCGTCGTCTTTTTGATATTCGTAAATAATATAGCTAGAGTCATGGGGCAGATACCAACGCTCAAAACTGTCACGTGTGGAAGGTACAACCCGACTTGGATATTCACCATAAAAAACAGGTACTAAACGTTGTAAGGTTGTTTTACCTGAGGCATTCGTTCCACAAATATTAGTGTGGCCAGTTAACGCTAATTCTACTACGCCAGGGAGGTGGGTGTTGATTAGCACAATACGTTGCAAACTAGGCATGGGTGTCCTTCAATAAATTCACGCGATCCAATGGGTGTTGCCATAACCAGCTATAGGCATAGGGTATTTACGTTAAATTAAAGTGTACATTATGGCAATGATAAACAGGGTTATGATACTGCATATTAAGTTAAACTAGCGCTTAACAAAGCAGCGATTGAACTATAAATAAAGCCAGTTAAGTACTTAACTGGCTTTATTATTGATGATTATTAGCTATTAACTACAGCCTATAATTAGCACCTAAAAAGAACGCGCGTCCTATAGTGTCATAGTAACCCCACCCATAGTATGAGTTAGGGTTTCTTGGTGGTGGTAAATCAAAGGCATTTCTGACTCCAAACCTTACGGTTAAATGATCATCGAAGTCGTATGTTCCGGTGAAGTCCCAAGTGGTATGCGAAGGTACTTCATTATAATTATTAGCACCTTCAGGCAAGGTTGTACTGCCAACTATCGAGTGACGATAATTAGAACGGGCCTCTAATTTTAGGGAGTTATACTGCCAATCAGCAATAAACATTCCCGTCCAGCGTGGCTTGTCGTATCGACCTACATCAGAACGTAAATCAGCATCAAAGCCTGTTGGGTTATATTCCCATTTCTCTAGATAACTACTCACAATTTGGAAGTTCAATACACCCGCTTCACGTAAATCCAGCCCGTAAGCAAGTTCAATATCCAAGCCTTTAACATTAAACGAGGCAGTATTAACCGGTGTTTGAGAGAAGTCGGTAATTTCTCCGCTGACACTGTCACGAACAAACAAGTTACAATAATCATTACTGAGTGAGTCAGAGTCGTAACAATATTCAACGGCAGTGTTCACATAAGCAAATGCGATTGCATCGGTGATGTCAAACGCCCAGTAGTCAAGTGATATTAAAAAATCATCAATAAATTCTGGCTGATAAACAAACCCTAAGGTGTAGTCATGTGATACCTCGGCTTTTAGCTCGCTATTGCCAGTAAGTTCACCTGCTGTCATTTGTTGATACCAATTTTGTGAAGGGTTCCAACCATTACCTAAC
This sequence comes from Shewanella gaetbuli, assembly GCF_023284065.1. Taxonomy (GTDB): domain Bacteria; phylum Pseudomonadota; class Gammaproteobacteria; order Enterobacterales; family Shewanellaceae; genus Shewanella; species Shewanella gaetbuli. The sequence goes on from NZ_JAKIKP010000003.1 coordinate 197,552, forward strand.
CCTATAGACTGACAGTTCTTTTTACGGTTATCGTTTGGACCTAATTCAATATTAATGGCATCACATACATCGGTAATATTGGCGAAGGTTTGTGAACTTGCACCATAAAGTTCGCTAATATTTGGTGCTCTAACTGATTTAGAGTTGGTGGCACGAATACGTAAGCTTTCTATTGGCATCCAAGTTAAACCAATTTTCCACGCATCGTCTTGCCCTGCTGAACTATAGTCCATCCAGCGATAAGCTAAATCTGCATTGAGTTCATGTACCAAAGGCATATCGTCTAAAATAGGAATATTCAATTCAGCGGCAAACTCCGTCACATCAAACTCACCGTTTAAAGGCAGAATCTGTAAGCCAAAAATAGTATTATCTATCATGGCTTGGTCAGGGTTTGTGGATGATGATTCTTTGCGGTATTCTGCTGAAAATGCCGCATATAGGTAACCCGCGGGTAATTCCAATAAACTGCCACTTACTGTTGCTTCGGCACTCGTTTGAATAGTTTTAGCTGTTCGACCTACTTCGGTTCCAACCCAATCAATAGATTCTTGGCTGGCTTGGCCTACACCAAATAAATTCATTGGAACACAACCATTCGCTCTGGCATCAGCGTCACGACATACTATGTTGCCGTTTTCATAAATGGCATCTTTAGCCTGTTCGTATCTGTCGGTCCATATTTGCCCTTTCCAAACCGTATCTTCAAGCAGTTCACCTCGCTGAACATGCACCATGTAGTCCCAATTTTCGTTAATATATCCATCAATACCAAGCAAGAAACGGAATGTTTGACGGTCTTGATGATAAGTACGGCTGCCAAATTCACTGTCTGAACGCGCTAGGTTAATGGTGCTCATGTTTAAATCTGTCATTAACTGACGGGTTTCATCTGGTAAGAATGCATTGTCTGCTTGAATCGTATTCTGGTTATGAAATGGTGGTGAGGTTTCCCCTTCTGATTGATAATTTACAAAGGTGATTTCGCTAAATAAACGATGATTATCATTTAAATGGTAATCAGTATTTAACATTAACACTAACCGGTCTAACGGTGCTCGCGCTAAACCATAATTAACGGGGTCATAACCTTCACAGCTTGGCCCACAAAAGCTTGAATTACTCCCTGGGCCTTCAAGAATCCCTTCACCAAAATCAAACAATTTCATATTGCCATTTTGATCAAAGGTATATCGGTTACCGTCATCGGCTAAAAATGTGCCTGCTTCATTGCGCCAAGCATAGGGTTTACGGCCTTCATAGGCAATTCTAGCTGGGCCATTGGGATCAGGGTTGTTAATCCCCGTTACAGGATTGTCTAAAAAATCGCGCTGGTCTTCTCTGATTTCTTTTTGCTGTGCATAAGTGGCGTTGAATGCGAACGACAAAGTGTTATCTATAAAACGCCCCCCTGAAGTAAGCGATACTTGCCCTTGCTCGCCACCACTTTGTTCTGGTTGAGTGTAACTTACATCAAGCTCTAACAGATCAACATCCGTGCGGGTAATAATATTAACCACTCCCGCAATGGCATCAGAACCATACACTGCGGATGCTCCACCGGTAATAACGTCTATGCGTTCTACCATTGCTGTGGGAATGGTATTTAAATCCACTTCCGATTGGCCACTGTAACCTGAAACAAAGCGCCGCCCATTAACTAATACTAAGGTTCTGGCCGTGTCTAAATTACGTAAATCGGTAAAGTTAACACCGCTGGCAAAGGGATAAAAGTTAGCATTGTCAGGGGTAAATCCTGCCGCCGTAGCCGGAATTAGTCTCAGTATGTCAGAAACGTTGTTGAGGCCTAAATCAGCTATTTCTTCTCCTGAAATGACGGTCATCGGACTGACTGATAAATCGTTTAAACGTTTGATTTTTGATCCAGTAACTTTTATCCGTTCCATGATATTTTCATTGGCTATCGGCTCATCATTTGAAATTGGCTCATCATTGGCAAAAACGGAGCCTGCCAAAATAGCGGCAGTTAAAGGCAAAAGTTTACAGGCGAGAGTGAAGTTTTGATGTGACATATAGTTCCTTTAAGTCAGTATCAAAGTGGCATTAACGCAAAAATAATGCAGACTCAAAAGGGCTAGTTAATGATTTCAAGTCAATATCATAAATGCATCGATAATCTAATGAATAAAGCATAGTACATTTTTGCTAATGTACTAAAATAAATGAGTAAAAATTACCATTAAATCTGAGAAAGGTCTGGTAAGAGAGCAAGTCAAAGGTTTTACTATCTTTTAGTGGGGCGGAGGTGATTTGCTAGAATATGTCTTGTAGAGTAATTGAGCCGATTCGGCATAAAAAAACACCGCCAATTGGCGGTGTTTTCTTTAAGCGTTAGCAATAATTAAGCTTCTTCAACGATAGAAACTTTAACTACAGCTTTAACTTCAGTGTGTACTTGTACTTCAACTTCGAAGTCACCAGTAGTGCGTAAAGCACCTAAAGGTAAACGAACTTCAGATTTAGCAAGTTCAACGCCAGCTGCAGTTACTGCATCAGCGATGTCACGGTTGCCAACTGAACCGAATAATTTACCTTCATCACCTGCTTTAGAAGCGATAACAACAGCTTCTAATGCAGTTAATTTTTCAGCACGAGCTTGTGCAGCAGCTAATTCTTCAGCTAATTTAGCTTCTAATTCAGCGCGACGAGCTTCAAATACTTCAACGTTTGCAGCGTTTGCAATAACGGCTTTACCAAAAGGTAAAAGGAAGTTACGTGCATAACCAGCTTTAACAGAAACTTGGTCGCCTAAGCTGCCTAAGTTTGCAATTTTGTCTAGTAGAATTACGTTCATTATCAAATCCTCTATATTCGATTAGGAATTAATACTGCAATTACTGATGTAAATCAGTGTAAGGCAGTAGAGAAAGATAACGAGCACGCTTAATAGCGCGAGCTAGTTGGCGTTGGTATTTAGCACTAGTACCAGTGATACGGCTAGGAACAATCTTGCCGCTTTCAGTGATGTAGTTCTTTAAAGTTACGATATCTTTATAATCAATTTCTGTAACGCCTTCAGATGTAAAGCGACAGAACTTGCGACGACGGAAATAACGTGCCATTTTGACAGTCTCCTAAGTTTTCAATTCGACATTTTCAGCATGCAGGACTAAACGGTTTTGTCCATTTCGACCTTGTTGTAGTGAAAGAAATCCTTCTACTTCAACTTGCACACCTGCTTTTAATTTATCTGTCACGCTGTTAAAGCGTGGGCCACTTAATATCACTTGTATTAGGCAGTATACGTTTCGTAATAAGTCTGCTTCATATCGTTGTGATTTATGCTCTAACGTAATAACCGTGTGGTTAATTCCGCTTGGGCTATTCAATTGTTTAGAGCGAGTTATCGTGCCAAACAAGGTTAAGTGGTTATTCACAGAATAAATTATTCAGCGTTTTCTTCAGCGCTAGCTTCTTCAGTGTTTTGACCTTCAGCTGGAGCACGACGTGTTTCACGTTCGTCTTTAGCTTTAGCCATTGGAGAAGCTTCAGTAACTGCAGCTTTAGTGCGCATTACCATGTTACGCAGAACAGCGTCGTTGAAACGGAAAGCTGTTTCTAACTCTTCAATAGACTCTGCAGTTGCTTCTACGTTCAAAAGAACATAGTGAGCTTTATGTAGGTCTTGAATTGGGTAAGCCAATTGACGACGGCCCCAATCTTCTAAACGGTGGATTGTACCGTTAGCAGCGGTGATAACACCGGTGTAACGCTCAATCATACCAGGGACTTGTTCACTTTGATCTGGGTGAACCATAAATACGATTTCGTAATGACGCATTTATTGCTCCTTACGGTTATGTAGCCTCGTTTTGGCTCAGTCAGACCAAGTTTGAGGCAAGGAACGAATTAAAGTGACTGATTTGAGCGCGCGATATTACAGAAAGTGAACAATAAACTCAAGTAATAAAGTATTCTTTCATGCGTAATTGAATGCAGGTATCATGTCTCGCTGTTGAACTAGGTCGTTATTATTTAAAAGTCATAGTGAGCCCCATGAAAAAAGCCTTATTAATCTGCCTATTAACTATTTCTCCAGCGGCTTGGGCGCTGGTGCCTCCTGATTATCAAGAACCTGAAAGTGACTTTAATGCTGAAGTTGAAGCAGGTTTACAGTTAAATAGTGGTAACAATGAAACAAAAAACTTCAATGGTCGAACCTATTTAACGTATGAAACCTCGCAAACCAAACAAGAAGCAACCGTAAAAGCCTATTACGCCGCCGATGGCAGTGAGTCTACCGCTGAAAAATACGACCTTTATTTACAGTCTAACTATAAGTTGAGTCGAGGGTATGTGTTTGGACGGGGTGAATTTACCTGGGATGAATACGGCTCGTTTACAAAAATTTATACTATTTCATCAGGTTATGGTTTTGACCTTATTAGCAATTCAGCGTCTAAGTTAAGTTTAGAGGTTGGCCCCGGTTATCGTTACGATTTGCCATCTTCTTCCTCCACAGATATGGATCCTGAGGCTAACCAAGACTTCATCTTACGTACCGCGGCTAAGTATTCGGTGAAGTTACAGGAATATACCAGTTTCAATGCTGACTTAACGGCTGAGTCTGGTGCAGATAACAATACTCTGACGTTAGATATGAGTTATAAAAACACCTTTATTCAGGATTGGGCATTTAAAATTGGGGTTAACGTGAAGTACACCTCTGAAGTGCCTGAAGACAGCCAAAATACCGATACGATTACCACATTTAATCTATTGTATACTTTTCAATAAATTATCATTGCAGCAGTATCCGGCTGTGGTGCTATTAAACATAGGGTTAAGTGATGAAAAATCCTCTGCGTAGTTTTGCTTCTTTATATAGCACCACATTAATGATGGTTTTAGGGTCAGGTTTATTAACGACTTACCTTGGTTTAAAGCTGACTCATTTGGACGCGCCACAAGTTTGGGTGGGCGGCATGATGTCAGCCTATTATGTGGGATTAGTGTTTGGTTCTAAAGTGGGCCATAAACTCATTGCAAATGTGGGGCATATTCGAGCTTTTGTCGCTTGTGCAGGGGTTGTCACTGCGTCTGCTTTAGGTCATGCATTAATAGACAGTTTACCGGTTTGGTTATTTTTGCGGATCATTGTTGGTATGGGAATGATGTGCCAATACATGGTGTTAGAAAGCTGGTTAAACGAGCAATCTGAGCCTAGTCAGCGGGGAACCGTCTTCGCTAGTTATATGATTGTCTCTTATCTTGGCTTGATGGCCGGGCAGGGTGCAATTAGCTTATTCCCTGAATTAGGTTTAGAACCACTGTTATTAATTGCCATCTGTTTTGCCCTGTGTATTGTGCCCATCGCTATTACTCGCCGAATTCATCCAGACCCTCTTACTCCTGCACCGCTTAATATGAAATATTATTGGTCATTAGCCCCACAAGCATTAACGACCTTAGGGTTGGGAGGCATGATTGTAGGGTGTTTTTATGGTCTTGCGCCTGCGTATGCGACGGCTCAGGGGATAGAGCCCCAAGCGGTAGCGTTATATATGTCTTGTACCATTTTTGCGGGGTTAATGGCTCAATGGCCAATGGGTAAAATTTCTGACAAAATTCCAAGAAGTCGGCTGATCCGCATTAATTGTGCTTTATTGGGAGTCTTAGTCTTAGTGATTGCCTTGGTGCCTTTTGATGCGCAGTTGTCATTAATATTAACTGGGCTGTTTGGTATTTTAGCATTTACCCTGTATCCATTAGCGACCGCATTGGCAAACTCTAGAGTTGAACAACATGAACGAGTGGGCTTGTCTGCGACTATTTTAGTGACATTTGGTGTAGGTGCCAGTATTGGTCCGCTTATCGCCTCATTTTTAATGCAAAAAATAGGTAACGATATGCTTTACGGGTTTATGAGCATTTGCGCATTTACTTTGGTCATTCGGTTACTGTTTATCAATAAACGTCAAAAAGCGGAGCAAGGTACCAGCCAAGACTATGTAATGTCTAGCGGTGACTTAGCATCTTCACCTTTGGCGGCCTCATTTGACCCTCGTATTGATGTGGAGTCGGTGCAAGACCAAATGGTTAATCCTGATGAGGATACTGTTGTATTAGATGATGTCGATCTATATGAAGAAGAACTTTATGAGCAAGAGTACGATGAACAAGATGTTGATAATCAACAAGCTGATTTGGAACCTGTTATAAATGCTGAAACAGTTAAATAGTCCAGCACTTACAATAACCCCGACAATGTTGTCGGGGTTATTTTTATGATCAAATTACTCGCGCTGAAAACGGCTAACTTTTCAGAATCTCTAACGGCATACGTAGCATATCGTCACCGGTTCCCGCTAACATCCAGATAATCCCAATTAGCCCGCCAACCGTCAGTAAATACCAAATGGCTGAGAATATTTGCCCGTATCGATCTAAGGGTAATAAATGGCTATGGTGTCGCGTACGCCATTCAAAAACAATCTCAATACTGCCGATAAGTAATAAAAATCCTAATAAGGCTAGCCCTAGGCTATAGCTGACAAATACCCCAATAGCGGCGCCGGCAACACAGGCAATTAAACCAACTACGCTATTCATGGAGAAGCTGATACTTTTAAGAATATGGCCACCATCTAAGGGCAGAATAGGCAGTAAATTAAATAGGTTGAGTAGGGCATTAAATGCGGCGAGTCCAGCAAAGAATATATTACCCGTAAGCCAATAAGCGATAACACAGGCAATCGATAATAACAGTCCGAATGTTGGCCCCATAATTGAGATAACCACGTCTTGCCAGCGAGTGTTAATTTTTTCATCACTTAATGCGAGACCGCCCATAAATGGAATGAGGTAAATCCCTTTGGTTTTCATGCCAAAGTATTTCATTGCTTTAATATGGCCATACTCATGAAACATTAAACAGGCAATTAAGGCTAAGGCAAATTCAATTGAAAATAACCATGAGTATGCGGCAACACTGGCACCCGCAAGTAACGCTTTAACCACTTTAGCGCTTTTTAATAATTTAAAACCTAAGGATGCTAACCCCACCAAGCTAATTTTATTTGCTTTGGGGATTGGAATTTCAGGCGTTTGCTGTTCGATATCTTTGGTGTTTCGCTGCCCTTGAGTAATTTGTTCTTCATCAATCAGTAAACTGTAATCTAATGTGAATGGCTGCCAACTCACATCCACTTCAAGCCTAACAGAAATGGTTTTAGTGTTGTCAGTGGTCGCGCTAGCCGGCTCTGATAAACCCGCCTCGGTTGATGTTGGTACAGTCTGTATCAGGGGCTGATGCAAGGTGAGATCAAATTGGTGAATATGGAAAGCTTGGTTTTCAGGGCTGGCCGACTTTTGAGACACTAATTGATTATCCCAAAAAAGTTGCTGCCAACCTGCCATTGAGCCTTCTAAGCGTAATCGTTTGCCCAGACACTCAATATTTAATAATTCCATACCTGTTCTCAATCATGTTAAAAATTGCGGCTATTTTGCCAGAGCGACTCTGATTCCTCAATCAAGCTGTTGAATAATTTGCATTCCTTGCGAAAAGTTGGTGAAGGTTATTTTGCTGGTACAACACTGATTTTGTTGTTGAGCATATAAACGAATTATGGCAATGAACTCATTGAGGGAGGTTTTGTTGATCTTTGGTGGGGCTATGCTCGCGGATATAGAGGTCAGTGGTGGGCGATGTAATTGCGACACTAGAATTGTTTGACCTTGACTATCGATTAACTTGTCCTCGGGCAGGGCAAAGTGTGCATCCAGTGTAAGGTAGTCTTGTAAGTGGTCGTTATCGGCAATAAATAATAAATGGCCGTCATTTTGTTGAATAATGGCCGGCCAATATAATTTGAGTGTCATCGCTAAAAAGCAGTAAGTTTACTTACTGTAATCATATATTATTTCACCGCTCACATTGTTAATCGTGCAAGTACCATGTTCGCGCTGAGTTTTATTTTGGGCCGGTCCAATATGAATTTCAACATTGGCAAAGACATGTTTTTCGGCGCGGATAAAGTAACGTTGGTAATAGCCTTCAATCTCGGCTTCTATTTCGGTCAGTTGTATTTCTTCTTTAATGCGTTCATCTTCAATCTGTTTCTTTTGATCAAGCATCATTTTAACTTGCTCGATCATTCCTGCATCAGTTTGCCATTCTGATTTAGGCGGCAGTTTTCTTAACCTAGATTCTAAATCTAGACCGGCAACCATTAACTGTTTAGCGCTATCATTGAGTTCTTTATAAGATTGCTTTAATGATTGCTGCTCCATGGCACAAAATAATTCGGTTTTAGTGCCAGCGGTTGCACCAAAGGCAACGGCTCGAATACCTTGAGCAGCAGTGGCCTTGCCGCCCACTAAATCACCTCGACGGTTGTGCTCATCACTCACGGTGATGGTCTCTCCAGACTGGCTATAGCTGTGCAGTAATTGTTTAGTGACCAGAATTGCGCCTTCGGCTTGTAAATCAGAGTATTGGACAAATTGGGCACAAATTTGCCCCTTGGCTTTAATATGAGTGCTCAGTTCGTGATCTTTAATTAATCGGCCAATAATTCCTTTACTAACAATAACGTCGCCCTCTGCTTGTAAACTGGCTGAATCGACAAACCCCATAACGGTAATATCACCGCTGGCTTTGACATTCATCCCTTCATGGACATCTCCGGTAATTAAGATACTGCCTTTAAAATCAACATGGCCAAACTTTACATTAACCTCTTTGATTTGTAGCACGTCATCAACCTGCATTCCTTTACGGTTTTCTACCGGCTGACCAGAGACTGTCGCAATGAGTTTATTAGGATCTTTTGGACAGATTGTTGCGCCATTACCTGGCTGCATAGGTTTATCTTTTCCGGGAACCTGATGCAATATATCACCTTGAACATTGTACCCAGGAGTCCCTAAAGTCGCTGGTGTTTTTACCATCAGTACATCATTGGGTTTTACGGTCACTTGTGCGCCTAAGTTGCGCATATCAACAGTACCGTCTTCTCGCTCTTGGGGTTGTAAAAGGCGTTCACGGGCGAGTGGCACTTTACGCGTTAAAATGGCGTCGCTACCGTTGACAGGAGCCTTGCCTGTTGCAATTTCATCTTCACAACTTTCCCCCGGAGGAAGAATATCCAAACGTTGCATAAGCGCCATGATTTTTGGCTTACTGAGCCCTAATTTAATTTTGTGACTCTTGAGGTTATTTAATACATCCGCTAATACAATATCTTTACCGCCCCATGCTGAGGTGATTTTCATTGATGCGTGCATTTTGTCTTCACTAATACTGATACTAATATCACCATCTTTACGCTCAGCAATGGTAAAGAATAGTTCATGATCACCGGGGGCTTGGCCACATAGGGCATTGACTTCTTTTACGGCTTTATCAATAGCAGGAGTGATTGGAAATAACATCGCAAAGTCTGGCTGCTTGAGCAGTTCTTCAATTGACTCTATTGAAACCGGTCCATGAGTGTTGGGTGTGAGCCTGAGCTCCACTTTTGACTGGTCAGCATTAAATACTGCTACATTTGCCTCTAACATAACTATCCATTGTATTTGTTTTTATCGGAGTAAATATTAAGTAATTTAGCATTACTTGATACTAAGTCTAATTAAGACTCAAGAAGTAAGATTAATCTAGCGGAATATTGCACGTTTTGCCAGCGTGATAAGTAAATAGGTAATTGAGAACAGGCTCATTTTTATATATTAATGAGCCTTGATGTCATGATCAGTTTGTTTGTAAGTAGACTTTGTATTTGTTGTTTTCGGCAGATATATTCACATTGCCAAAAGTATTAGCAATATTATCGGCATAGGGTAGGTGTCTATTAGCGACAATTTGCCAGACGCCATTTTTGTGCAATCGTTGTGCACTTTGTTTAACAAAGTCATTGGCAATGGCAAAGGTGCTATCTAGGCCGTCGTGGAATGGAGGGTTAGAGATTATACTGTCGAAAGCTCCTTCTACTTGGTTAAAACCATCAGAAGGATACACCTTGGCTTGCATGTTGTTAGCCGCAAGTGTGAGCTGACATGAGGCGAGTGCCATGGCATTAATATCGACGCACTCAATATCGAGCTGTGGATATTGCTTCAATAAGGCAACGGTTATTACTCCTGCCCCACAGCCAAAATCTAAGGTGCGGCCTGATAAGCCCGCTAAGTTAGACAGCAATAATTCTGTGCCTTGATCAAGTTTTTTCTCACTGAAAACGCCCACTAAATTGCAAATGACAATGTCCCCTTGAGGCGTCGATAACGGATACTGGCTTACCCAGTTATTTATATCGAGTATGGGTGGTGTTTGAGTTAAAAATGCTCGGTAAAGTAGGCAATGTCTTGCATTATCTATTTTTATTGCAGGGGTAAAAAATTGCGGCAAAAGTTTGGCCACTGATTTAATACCACCTTTGTTTTCACCTACAATGAGTATCTCTCCTTCATCAACTAAATGATTCGCGGCTAGGGTAAATAGATACTCTGCTAGGGGTTTAGCTTTAGGGAAATAGACGATGACACAATCAAATTTGTCATTGGCGGCTTCGTCGGGTAATTGATGGCCAAAATAACAACGTAGATGACTTTTTTGGTGTGGTGATAATGTTAAGTGGTGGTTGAAATCAAGCGCCAGCGCGGTGACTTGCTTGGCAACTTCAAGGCATTGATTTGCTAAATCATCAGACTCATAGTTAATGATAAGTACATTTTTACCAGCAAATTCATCGCTGTTTCTAATAATGATTTGAGAAGGATTTGTTAGCACGCTAAATACCGTATTGTCGATTGATACCCAAGAGGAAAAACCTTTGAGCTGAAATTGAATAATAGAAGCGACTAAATTGTCGCTTCATATTATAACTTATTATTTTAGGCTGATTAGTGCGTTTATTATTGGTTTTTTGGTAATAAGCTAAAAATTTTGTTGGCAATATCAGTATTGTCTTGATGCCCCGAAAATAATTTAGCCCCTGGCCCTGTGGCAAATACTTGAACATCCTCGCCAGTATGCCCTAGTGTTGTCCAGCCAGTATTTGAGTATGTATCAATGATTTTTCTTAAAGCGATAGCCAGTGTTTTATTACCTTGCATTCGGGCATTGGTTAATTGCGAAAACTGTTGAATATTGGGTTCAAAGCCTAATAAATCAGTTACAATTTTTTGCCATTCTTCTGAGGCGATGGCTTGAGCTGCAATGGCTTCAGGGCTGGCTTTTACACGGTGTAATACTTCAGGGTTCCAAGCGTATTCGTCATTAGCCCCCACTGACAAGCCACCAGTATTATGATCGGCTGTGACCACCATTAAGGTATCTTTATGCTGACGAACAAATTGTTCAACCACTTCAATAGTATGGGCAAATTCATCTAACTCAGCCATAGCCGTGGCAATATCATTACTGTGCCCAGCCCAATCAATCAGGCTCCCTTCAACCAACAACACAAAGCCATTGGGGTTTTGATTTAATAAGCTCAATGCTTTTTTAGTTAAGGTACTTAAATGCTTGGCGTCAGGATTGTCTATCACCCAAGGTAATTGTACATCGGCAAACAAACCTAATACTTTGGGTGTGGTGACACTATCAAGTTGTTCAAACTCGGTAATATGTTGATAGCCTTTAGCGGTGAATTGGCTGATTAATTCCGGTGAAAAATAGCGTTGTCCACCGCCCAAAATGACGTCCGCGTCAGTATTCAGATAGCTTTGTGCTATTTCGACATAATTTTTGCGGCTTTCATTATGGCTTAAAAAGGCTGCAGGAGTGGCGTGGTTAACCTGTGACGATACCGCAACACCAGTTGCTAAACCTGCAGATTTAGCTTTTTCTAGTAAGGTGGTTAATTTGCGCTTATTGACGTCAACACTGATTGCACCATTATAACTTTTTACCCCAGTAGAAAGAGCCGTAGCTGAGGCGGCTGAGTCTGTGACATAGCCGCTTTCTTTCGCTGGATAGGTACTGGCCATGCCCACTAATAGGCGGTCAAAAACGGTTTGCTCAACTTCTTCCGTTTCCGGATTGTTTTTATAATATCGATAAGCTGAGGTATAGGCTGGCCCCATACCATCCCCGACCATGATGATAATATTTCTTGGTTGAGACTGTGAAATATTGGCCGATTTTTGCGCCATAGCAATAGCGGCGGGTGTGCTATTTTGTGCTTGTTGCTTAGAAACTGGCTGATTGTCATCGGCCTGTGCTAAGCCTGTTAAGGCTGCCGCAAAAATAAGTAAGCTTGTGGTGACAGTGCGTTTGAAACGCTTGTGAAAATACATGAAATATCCTGCTGTTATTGTTTTTTGTTAATGCGGTTTTCTATAGAGTCCATTAGCATACCGGTGATATCGACATCAAATGCCGCTTCAATTTCACGTATGCAAGTTGGGCTTGTGACATTAATTTCTGTTAGTTTGTCACCAATGACATCTAAACCGACAAAAATAAGTCCACGTTTTTTCAATTCAGGGCCAATGGTTTTGGCAATTTTCCAATCAGTTTCTGACAAAGGTTGAGCGACACCGCTTCCACCTGCGGCTAAGTTTCCGCGGGTTTCACCTTTCATTGGAATACGGGCAAGTGAATATGGAACGGGTTCACCGTCTACCACTAAGATACGTTTGTCACCTGCGGCAATTTCAGTAATAAACCCTTGTGCCATGGCATATTGTTGGCCGTGGTTTGTTAAGGTTTCAATAATGACCCCTAGATTCGGATCTTGTGCTTTTACACGGAAAATGGACGCGCCGCCCATACCATCAAGTGGTTTTAAAATAATATCGCCTTTTTGCTGGTGGAAGGCTCTAATTCTTTTGGTGTCGCGGGTGACTATGGTGTCAGGAGTAAACTCTGAAAACCAAGCCGTAAATAGTTTTTCGTTTGCATCACGCAGGCTTTGAGGCTTATTAACAATAAGGGTGCCTTGTTCTTCTGCACGCTCAAGCATATAAGTTGCGTAAATAAACTCAGTGTCAAATGGCGGGTCTTTACGCATTAAAATGACATCTAAATCCGCCAGTGGTGTATCTACCGCATCGCCTAGTTCATACCATTTATTAGCATCATTGATGACGGTTAACGGGCGCATGTTACCCATGGCAGTACCATTGACCATAGCAAGGTCTTGCATTTCCATATAAAACAACTGATAACCACGAGATTGTGCCGCCAGCAGCATGGCAAAACTGGAGTCTTTTTTTATATTAATATCACTGATGGGATCCATCACAATGCCGAGTTTAATCATGTTGATATCCTTAAATTTTGATAATGTTTGGTGCCTATTAGCCTTAGCCAATATCACCAAATTTAAGCTGTAATGCGGTAATTGCGGTAAGCGCTGCCGTTTCTGTTCGTAACACTCTGGGGCCTAGCAATACGTCTGTAAAGGCAAATTGTTCAGTCATGTCAATTTCTTGATCCGACAGTCCACCCTCTGGGCCGATTAAAAGCCTAACTTTTTGCTCTTCACCTAATGCACTTAAGCCATTAATACCGTGCTGCGCTCTAGGATGTAAATTCAGTTTTAAAGCTTTGGTGGGCTCAGCACACCATTGAGCCAGTTCCATCGCAGGGCGAACAATAGGGACTTTACTTCTGCCTGATTGTTCACAAGCACTGATGACAATTTTTTGCCATTGGTGGATTTTTTTCTGTAAGCGTTCGCCAGTGAGTTTAACACCGCAGCGCTCTGAAAACAGCGGGGTGATTGTTGTTACACCTAATTCAACAGATTTTTGAATGGTAAAGTCCATTCTGTCACCGCGAGAAATTACTTGGCCTAGGTGAAGGTCTAATGGTGATTCTGACTCATTTATACTGGCAGACAACACCTTTACGCTGACGTTTTTCTTGCTAGCTTGAGTTATTTCGGTCAAGTAATCGTAATTGTCACCACAAAATACTCGTACATGCTCTCCTTCTGCCATGCGTAATACTCTGCCAATATGTGCGGCTCCATCTTCATCAAGGGCGAATGTTTGCCCTTGTTCAAGGGCACCCATGTCTTGGTAAATTCTTGGGACTCTCATCGTTAACCTTAATTGAACAAATAAGTGGTGGAATTAGGGCTGATTTTGACATTGTTTGTGCACAAAATCATTATGATTCCCTTGTGCGGCTGCAATTAACTGATCACGTTTACATTCTGTAGCATTAACAGGGTAAATTTTATCCCATGCTTGAAATAATCTTTGTTGAGTAGAAGAGATTTGTAGCCCATAGGTTTGCTGCATATAAAAGTAGGTTCTAGCGATGGCACCTCTGCTGTTTGCGGGTGGCTGAACTTTTCGGCCTTTAAAATCGACAATCATTTCGCATTGTCCGTATTGAGTCGCCTGACCATTCCACTGACTAAATCTATAATTGCTTCGATCACCGTTGACCTCTCCAACTGTGGGAGTGAGGTTATGAAGATCAGATTCCATTTGCTTAAATTGTGGGTTGGTTCTACCACAATTTTTGCGACCGCCATTTTGCCAGCACTGAAGTTGATGACCAAATTCCCAAGCAGGGACAACATGTTCCCACTCAATACGGTTAGACCTAACTTTTTGCTTACGAATTTGATAACCACAGCTTTGGTGGTCGGGTTGCCAGAGTTTACCTGAAATTGTGATATCACAACCACAGTAAAAACTTTTTAGGGGTAAGTGGTCTTGGTAAATGGTTCGAATAATCTTTTTAGCTTGGTTAAAACTACTGGGGTGCTGAGCAGCATTAACAATATTGGGGTATAAAGTGACGCACAATAAACTGCAAAATACTAATAAACGTATTTTGAATAAACCTAACAACATGATTACGCTAGCCTTTATGTAAGTGATAACTTCAGATAAAACGCAGTTGTCCTATAACTTAAGTTAAGTCACTTTTTGTCTTATCAATTTGGCCAAAATGGTAAGGGAAAGCGATAACAGATGCAATGCATTGGTTTCAACATGATGATTTTTATGCTTAATGTTGTATTTCATGATTTTTACAACCCGTCAGTCAAATATTTAACAAAAGTGAATTAATCTGGCCAAAATGTGCTAAAGACATTTATTAGCGGCTTTTGAGTGTCGGGTTGCATATGAATACGATGGTGATGTGATTTTTTTTGCTGTTGAGGCTCGATTATTTAATCTAAGTTGCAGATACCCGTTGAGCTAAGTCTTACAGGGTTTTAATGACTGTAAACAGATTCTACAGCGGTACTGTGTTTTACCTCGTTGAATATTATTATGGCGGCGAATAGTGAGTTGCACTGTTCCACAATCACAAAAATAGTCGAATTGCTTGCCTTGTACAGAGGTGGTATTTAATTGATGGGTTGTTTTAGCGGCTCTAGCAAAGACTTTTATCATCAATGATTGCCACTCTTTACCGTGGGGCTTTACTCGTCCATATAATTGGTATGCTAATAAGTGGCTTATTTCGTGCGGTACTACGTCACTCACAAAATCGGTGACATTTTCGCGGAGTAATACCGGATTAAAGCGCAATTTATTTAATTGTAAGTGAGCAGTACCAGCACTTTTGCCTCTTAGGGTAAATTGCACCTGAGGACGGGGAAATGAGCGATTAAAGTACCGCTCTGCGGCTTGGTAATCGGCTTCAACTTTATCTAATACTTGCTGTTGCTCTTCACTCAGGTTGAGTTGTGGCTCAACCTGAGGTCGGGCAGGTGAAATCTGTGCATCCATTGAACAACTGATATTATTATCAAGGCCCAGTTTCTGGGCCATGTTTTGTATTTTTTGTAATAAGGCTTGAGTCAAACTTATCCCTTGTGAATTATAGCGTAGAGGCCGCAGCAGCGATCATCGCTTTTATTTGTTCAACAATGTCACCTTCAGCTTGAGAGTCATAACCTTTCACTTTAGGGGTGTGGATGTGACCCACAGGTATATTTCGATTAAATTGCTGCATTAATAAGATGCTGCGGTAAGAAATTTCATTAGATAAATACCCGCCACCTGCACCTTCAACAGAGGTTGATTGTTGTAACTGGTTAATGGACGTTGCATCAAATTGACCTTTCTCTAAGGTGGTAACTTGATGATTGTCGTTGACTTGCCAATGACCGGCGACTTTGGTCATAACCGCTGCGGGTAGAGTAAACTCGACAAATTCTGGACCATTTAAATTTTTACCATTTAGCATAGGGGCTATAGGCGAAGCTTTTGTTGCACCAGTAAGTACATTTAGATTATCTGGCGCCTCGGCACTACGGTTGCGGCCTGGAAACCGTTCTAAGTCGAAATTGTCTCGGCCCATGCTGACCGTGAAAATCATATCCACGCTATTTTCACGGTAAATTGGGGTCAATAATGATTCAATTATACCATTGTCAAAATCGGCAAAGCGCACAGGAATCATCACGGTTTCAATTTGGGCTTTTTTGCCATTGATGTTAAAGCGGTAACCGTCTAAAGCTAACGCTGTTACTCCAGACGGATTACTTTGGCTGATGTCCCTATCTAAGAAAAATGGGTCAAACCCCGTGAGCAGAATTTTTATTTGAACATCTTCTGCAAAATGGATGTCGCTAAACCCACGAGAAGACTTTTCAACAGCGCTGACTAATATTTGTCGCTGCCAAGGTGCAATGTTAAAGCCCACTTGTTGAGTTTTTAGGCTTTCACGCATTTTCAAACGGCTCCAGTATAATGAACGATCGTCAATATGACCGGACTGAACATCCTTTACTGCACGTTGCCATAAAACATGGCCTTCGTTTGCCACCATTTGGGTGATTGTTAACTCGTTATTCTCTGCTAATAATTTAGTATTTAATGCTTTAGTGGCTTTGCTATATCTATCGACGACTTGTGGAATTGTGTCGCTTGCCAAGGCGATACGGCGTTCTTCTACGTCTTTAGATAAGGTGTTGGCCTGTAAAAAACTAGGCACGAGCATGAAACATAGGCTAGATAATGTAATAAGAGGTTTAATTATCATCTTGGCAGTCCTTGATAAGCTGATAGCAGAAACGCTGAGTAATTATAATAATAGTGGTTAATGGCCGATAGTTCACCGCGACTAACGATGTATGTGTTGGTTATACCATAAAAAATACATTTGCAGTCAAGCTACATAGCACAGCATAAACTAATTCATAATAGAGTTTAACGACTCTTGGTTACTATAGCGTTTAGAGATAAAGTCTAAAAATGCACTAATATTGGCGGCCAGTTGACGTCGACTTGAGTACACTCCGTAAACTTTAATCGAATCCATTGGCCATTCTTGCAAAATGGGGACGAGGCTACCAGAGGCGATTTCTTGTTTGCAGCTGGTATTGGATAGTAACGCAATACCAAAATCGTCCAATGCAAATCGTTTTACCATATTGGCGCTATTAACTCGCACTTTACGTTGAAAAGTGGCCATTATTTTTCGATTACCTTTACCTACAGACCAAATGGGCGCAGATAAGGTTGTACCCAATAAAATACCTTGATGTTGAGATAATTCTTGTGGGGTTGCCGGAGCGCCGAATTTTTTGATGTAATTTGGACTCGCTACTAAGATGGGTTGGCGTTCAAATAGTAATCTGGCAACAAGATCTGAAGATTGTAATGGGCCATATTTCAGCGCAATATCGTAACCTTCTCCCACCAAGCTAACATCACTGTCGGTGAACTGGATATCGAGTTCAATATTGGGATATAAACGCATAAAACTTGAGCACAAATGACCAATAACCTCTTGTGAAAAAGAGACTGGAATGGCTATGCGTAATGAGCCTGAAATATCATTATGGGTGTTTTCGATGATTGCTTTGGCGGCTTCAATCTCTTGGCTGATGGATTCACAGTGCTGAAAAAACAGGGCTCCAACTTGAGTTAGACTGATATTTCGGGTGTCTCGTTGTAATAATCGGACGCCTAATTCCTCTTCTAATTGAGCAACTTTTCGGCTTATTGTCGATTTAGCTTGTCCGATGTCTCGTGCTGCTTGAGAGAAACCGTTAGCCCTTACTACCGCTGCAAACAGCATCATACCGTTCAAATCTGGCATTTACACCCCACTGTCTCATTTTTGGAACAAAGCGTCCAAGGTAGTTTATATGGTAATTAGACTATTAACAAAGTTATATTTACGGGCTAAAAATTCCAGAGGCTAAATTAGGCAGAGGATCTAAGGATGACCAGCAAAAAGCAGCCCGCTAAAACGACTCAAGTACAATCAGCTGATCCATTATTTTTACAAGCTGAACACTTGGCAAAAGATTTCTCATTATTTCCTGCTCATAGTAAGCAGAGTTTGTCTGAAGAAATTAAAGGCTTATTAACTGAAGATGCGATTCAAGCAAACCTAAAAGGGTTGGCATCTTTAGATGTAGATGGCTATGTCAATAAAGTCATTTTGCCTTCTCAAGACAAAAATCGCCCAGGTGCGAAACGTATGATTGCTGACCTTAAAGGTAGAATCATTGCAGAAAGCCATCAAGGCCCTTTTTATCGTGCTGAAGTCGAACTTAACTTCGGTACTCGATCTCGTCGTATTGGTTTTATTGCTCAAGAGCGCAGTACCGCCAATGGTGCGTGGATGCCTGAGCATCATATCGCTGCGTGTAATGCGATTCGTCATTTCGCCGAACTATCTATGCCTATTGTGTATCTTATTGATACACCAGGTGCCGATGCGGGTGAAATTGCTAACAGCAACAACCAAGCACATTCTATTTCTAAGGCGATTGCTGAAAGTGCCAACGTTGACGTGCCTACCGTGGGTATTGTTGTCGGTGCTGGCTACTCTGGTGGCGCAATTCCTTTAGCCGCTGCTAATATTTTATTATCTTTACGTGATGGTATTTTCAATACCATTCAGCCGCAGGGTTTACAAAGTATTGCGCGCAAATACAACTTGTCATGGCAAGAGTGTGCTAAGTCAGTGGGCGTTTCGCCAGAAGAGTTATATAGCGCAGGGTGTATTGACGGTATTGTTGACTTTACTCCTAGCGATAAAGACGAGCGTCAGCATAATTTACGTCGTGCGATTATTAGCTCAATTGAAGCAGTTGAAAGAGCCGCGGTTAATTTTGTGCGTGAGTCAACAGACTTAAAAGAGCATTATGACCGCAGTTTAGAGCGTTTCTTAGCGCCGTCTGAAAATTTAGTAACCCTAGAAAATAACACTGGATTAGCCATTGCAAGCAATCCAACAATGCACCACAACATTTTTGGTAGTGCATATCGTTATTTACGTTACCTCACGCTTCGTAGCCGTATTCACTCTATTTCTCAAGACCAATATGGCCGTCTATCTAAAGTTAGCGTGCCAAAAGGTGATTTGCTTGAGCGTATTAAGCAAGAGCAAGAACGCGTATTCCAAGCATGGTTAACGAACCCTGATAAATTGGTTTATGACGAAGAGCTTAATAAACTATGGGGCAACTTTACCGCCAAGCGCAGTGAAGTTTCTACCGAGCGTAACGTGATTACCCGTTTTATTTTAGGTGAACCAAAAGAGAACTATAAAAAAGCCCGTAAAGCTCTACTTTTCAATATTGGCTGGTCTTTATATCACCGCTGGAAAAGTAACGCTGCTAATAACTTTAAAGGTTTAATTAAGCATTTAGAGTCTTTACCAAAAGAAACTACCCAAGCGCCTTGGCCTGAGCTAAATCAGTTAACGGTTCTTGATGTTGTTGTTAATGACGAATTACGTGAAGACTTCATTTGGCAATGTCACAATATTCTGATCTTTAACGCGCTATATGACAATGTGGTGGGTAGCTTAGCGTCTATCTCTAAAGAAGCGATGACCTCTAAAAGCTTGGCGCGTTCATCTGTTGATGGTCTATTACATAAATCTATTGACGTGGCGTTATCGACTAATGATGAAGCTAACGACAAAGCGAAATTCTACAAGTGGTTAAAATACTTCATGGCGCAATCTAATCGCGCTGAATTGTTAACCCGAGTCGAGCAATGGAAGAGTGTGGGATTCCCACAACTTAACGATTCGTTATTCGTTATTTTAACTTACTTCTTTGAGCGTCTATTACCAGAATACTTCGATAGTGAAGACGAGCACGATAAATACAAAGGGGCAATTAACCCAGTTCGTATTGGTCGTCGTAAAGATTTCTGGAACCGCTTAACCATGGGTTATCAAGATTTATTAATCCAGAAAGTGTTACGTGAAGAGAAGCAAAAAGGCTCAATGAGCTGGGAGAATATTATTGCTAAATTCTTCACTCATTTTGACGAAATTGATGCAGATAAAATGTCTGCAAACTTACTTAACTTCCCAGGTTTCCGTTTATCAATTGAAGATGCTATTGATAAGAAAATTCGCCCTTGTGGTTTAATCACTGGTTTAGCTGATTTTGAACAAGACGGTAAAAAACTGCGTGTGGGTGTAGCGGTATCGAATACGGCTTTCCAAGCCGGTGCTTTTGATATGGCCAGTGCTGAGAAATTCAGCGCGCTATTAATCGAATGTGCGAAACGTAAGTTACCGGTGATTTGTTTTATCAGCTCAGGCGGTATGCAAACCAAAGAAGGTGCAGCGGCGTTATTCTCGATGGCAGTAGTGAATGACCGTATTACTCGTTTTATTCGTGATAATGAATTACCTGTATTGATGTTCGGTTTTGGTGATTGTACCGGTGGTGCACAGGCGAGTTTTGTTACTCACCCATTAGTGCAAACTTACTACCTGTCTGGTACTAACATGCCATTTGCTGGCCAAATGGTTGTGCCTGCTTATTTACCTTCAACCGCCACGCTATCGAATTACTTGTCAAAAGTGCCTGGTGCAATGACCGGGTTGGTGTATAACCCGTTCAGCGACTCTTTAGATGGTCAATTGTCAGGTATTGACCCATTAATGCCATTGCCTACGGTAAGCATTGAAGGGGTGATAAATAAGGCGTTATCTTCACTTGCTCCGGAAGTGGAAGAAGTTGAAGACGTTATTGTTCAAGACGACCCTCGCGCGTTGATGAAGCCAATCGACAAAGTACTTGTTCATGCTCGTGGTTGTACAGCGGTTAAGTTAATTCGCAAAGCTCACGATAATAATATCAATGTCGTTTTAGTGGCATCTGACCCAGATATGACCTCTGTACCTGCAGATATGCTTAAAGAGAACGACAAGCTTGTGTGTATTGGTGGTAATACGTCTGACGAAAGTTATCTAAATGCTTACTCAGTATTACGAGTCGCCGATTACGAAAATGTTGATGCACTGCATCCTGGCATTGGCTTCTTGTCAGAAAGCCCTCAGTTTGCGGCATTATGTGTTAACAATGGCGTGAACTTTGTTGGCCCGAGCGTAAACTCGATGACGACAATGGGTAATAAATCGAACGCGATTAAGACCTCACAAGGCCAGAATGTGCCTGTGGTTCCTGGCTCACATGGTATTTTGACCAACGCTGAACAAGCGGTGAATGTGGCGCTTGAAATTGGTTACCCAGTACTGCTTAAAGCGGTGCAAGGTGGTGGCGGTAAAGGTATTCAGGTGGTAAAACGTCCTGAAGATATGATTGGATTATTCCAAAAAACCTCTACTGAAGCAGCAGCAGCCTTTGGTAACGGTGACTTGTATCTAGAAAAATATGTTACCTCACTACGTCACATTGAAGTCCAATTATTGCGTGATAAGTTTGGCAACACCAAAGTATTGGGTATTCGTGACTGTTCTGTACAGCGTAATAACCAGAAAGTCATCG
The DNA here is from genome assembly GCF_023284065.1 of Shewanella gaetbuli. GTDB lineage: Bacteria > Pseudomonadota > Gammaproteobacteria > Enterobacterales > Shewanellaceae > Shewanella > Shewanella gaetbuli. Next base: position 219,211 of record NZ_JAKIKP010000003.1, read on the forward strand.
AAGAGTCTGGTTCAACGATGTTGCCTGAAGAACTGAAGCAGAAGGTAATGGAATATACCCGTGCTTTAGGTGACGCTACTGACTACATGGGTGCAGGTACTGTTGAGTTTATTTACAACTTAGATGCCAACGAAGTGTACTTCATGGAAATGAATACACGCTTACAGGTTGAGCATCCGGTAACGGAAGCCACTTCTGGTATTGATATTGTGAGTGCCCAGTTTGATATTGCCGCAGGTCGTTCAATTGAGAAGCTAGAGCCTGTAGAGCAAGGTTATGCCATGGAAGTGCGTGTAACTGCAGAGAAAGCCGCATTAGATAGCCACGGCGTATTACAGTTATTGCCAAACCCAGGGTTAATTACTGAGTGCATCATGCCAGAAGCTGACAACGTAGAGTTAATTTCAATTGCTGAAAAAGGCAAAGAAGTTTCTCCGTATTACGACAGCTTAATTGCGCAAATTATTATTCGTGGTGAAAGCCGTGAAGATGTTGTGCAAAAAATGTATGACTATCTAGATAGCGTAGTGATCAAAGGTATTGCCACTAACATTCCGTTATTAAAACGTATCTTGAAAGATGCGACCTTTAATGAAGGGGTTTACGATACTAACTACTTACCACGCTTAATGGCTGAATTAGATATTCCTGAGCTCATTGCTGAAATGGAAGCTGCTGCTGAAACAGCTAAAGTCGATACTGAATCATTACGTGTTGGTGAAAGTAATGAGTTGAAAGTATTGGCTCAAGGTGCTGGTATTTTCTATACCTCACCAGCGCCAGGTGAAGCTGACTTTGTTAAAGAAGGTGACATTGTTACTGTTGAACAAACGCTTGCGCTTACAGAAGCGATGAAGATGTTCTCGCAGGTAACGCTGGCTGGATTTAATCGTCAAAGTGCAGTGCTTTATCCTGAAGATCAGCAATACCGCATCGAGCGTATTCTGAACAGTAATGGCCAACAAGTTTCACAAGGTGATTTGTTGTTTGTTATTTCTCCTGTGGAAGCATAATCAGCTAATACTGATACTCGGTTATTGGTAACAAGTATAAAAATGCCCGTTTAATCACGGGCATTTTTTTGTCCAAAAATGGGCTTAAGTAAGCGGTTGACAGACTAATTTTTCATAATGTGGGTCAATAACGTCTAAAGTGGAGCAATTTCATAAAAATTTAATCGTGTTTAAAAAATAATCGATTATTTTTAATTCATTGTTTTTAATGGGGTAATGTCTAATTTTTGCAATATTTAGCAATTTAAATTGATAAATATTGCAACTCCTATTTGCGCCCAGCATAGTTCCAATTTACAATATGCGCCTTAAATAACCTGATGTGCGGTGTGTCGGTACTTTTTTCGCATACTCCGTCTACTTCTTAAACTAATCATTAAAGTTGAATCATGACCGAATTATCCAAATACAGAAACATTGGTATCTTCGCTCACGTTGACGCGGGTAAAACCACGACCACCGAGCGTATTCTTAAGCTAACCGGTAAGATCCATAAGATCGGTGAAGTTCATGATGGTGAATCTACTACTGACTTCATGGAACAGGAAGCTGAGCGCGGTATTACCATTCAATCAGCAGCAGTAAGCTGTTTCTGGAATGACCACCGTTTCAACGTTATCGACACTCCAGGCCACGTTGACTTCACCGTTGAAGTATATCGTTCGCTTAAAGTTCTTGATGGCGGTATCGGTGTTTTCTGTGGCAGCGGTGGTGTAGAGCCTCAGTCAGAAACTAACTGGCGTTATGCTAACGAATCTGAAGTTTCGCGTATCATCTTCGTAAACAAGTTAGACCGTATGGGTGCTGACTTCTTACGTGTTGTTAAGCAAACTAAAGACGTTTTAGCTGCTAACCCATTAGTAATGGTTTTACCAATCGGTATCGAAGACCAGTTCACTGGTGTAGTTGATCTATTAACCCGTAAAGCATGGGTTTGGGATGAAACTGGACAAGCTGAAAACTACAAAATCGAAGATGTTCCAGCTGATATGGTTGACATGGTAGAAGAATACCGTGAGCAATTAATCGAAACTGCTGTTGAGCAAGACGATGACCTAATGGAAGCTTACATGGAAGGTGAAGAGCCTTCAATGGAAGACATCAAGCGTTGTATCCGTGCGGGTACTCGTACAATGGCATTCTTCCCAACATACTGTGGTTCTGCATTCAAAAACAAAGGTATGCAGTTATTATTAGACGCAGTTGTTGATTACCTACCTGACCCAGTTGAAGTTGATCCACAACCATTAACTGACGAAGAAGGTAACGAAACAGGTGAATACGCAATCGTTGATGCAGATGCGCCATTAAAAGCATTAGCATTCAAGATTATGGATGACCGTTTTGGTGCATTAACTTTCGTACGTATCTACTCAGGTCGTATTAAGAAAGGTGACACCATCCTTAACTCTGCTACAGGTAAAACTGAGCGTGTTGGCCGTATGGTTGAGATGCAAGCAGATGAGCGTAACGAATTAGATTCAGCTCAAGCGGGTGACATCATCGCTATCGTTGGTATGAAGAATGTTCAAACTGGTCACACTTTATGTGATGTTAAACATCCTTGTACTCTTGAAGCAATGGTATTCCCAGAGCCAGTTATCTCTATCGCAGTAGCACCTAAAGATAAAGGTGGTTCTGAGAAAATGGGTATCGCTATCGGTAAAATGATTGCAGAAGATCCATCTTTCCGCGTAGAAACTGACGAAGATTCAGGCGAAACCATTCTTAAAGGTATGGGTGAGCTTCACTTAGACATTAAAGTTGACATCCTTAAGCGTACTTACGGTGTTGACCTAATTGTTGGTGAGCCTCAAGTTGCTTACCGTGAAACTATCACGCAAGTTACTGAAGATAGCTACACGCATAAGAAACAGTCTGGTGGTTCTGGTCAGTTTGGTAAAATTGACTATGTTATCCGTCCTGGCGAGCAAAACTCTGGCTTTACCTTCAAGTCTTCAGTTGTTGGTGGTAACGTACCTAAAGAATTCTGGCCTGCAGTTGAGAAAGGTTTCGCATCTATGATGCAAACTGGTACTGTTGCTGGTTTCCCAGTATTAGACGTTGAACTAGAACTTGTAGATGGTGCTTTCCACGCAGTTGACTCGTCAGCTATCGCGTTCGAAATCGCTGCTAAAGGTGCTTTCCGTCAATCTATGCCTAAAGCAGGCGCACAGCTTCTTGAGCCTGTGATGAAAGTTGACGTATTCAGCCCTGAAGATAACGTTGGTGACGTAATTGGTGACTTAAACCGTCGTCGCGGTATGATCAAAGATCAACAAGCTGGCGTTACTGGTGTTCGCATTAAAGGTGACGTACCGTTATCTGAAATGTTCGGTTACATCGGTTCACTACGTACAATGACATCTGGTCGTGGTCAGTTCTCTATGGAGTTCTCTCACTACTCACCATGTCCTAACAGCGTTGCTGAAAAAGTAATTGCTGAAGTTAAAGAGCGTAAAGCTGCTGAAGCTAAGAAGTAATTCTTACTTTAAACAGTAACTCCGCTTTTTAATTAAAAACCGCTGCCTTAGCAGCGGTTTTTTTATGCCACTTTTACGATGATTTAAACCACTTAATGACAATATAAGTGAGTTGCCATGATGATTTATCATTGAGTGGGTATGCGTTTTCAAGGGTGCTAAAGTCACAAGCAGAAGGTTTAGGGTGCATAACCGTATTGAAGTTGCTCAGACTGCTGTTGTGGGGGGCGTTAAGTAGATTAAGAAAGAAGGCAGTAAACCCTGATTGGAGTAGGGCTTACTTAACGCTATTAGCAGTGGCTACTTTTTTATTACCCTCAGCAGTAAGATCAATAAAATTGCGCCTACAGTAGCCGTAACAATAGAGCCGATAATGCCACTTGTGGTGATATTGAAAAAGCTGAATACAAAGCCGCCAATGAACGCCCCAATGATGCCAATGACAATATTGCCTATTAGGCTATAGCCCCCCTTCATTAACATTCCGGCTAACCAGCCAGCAATTGCGCCTATAACGATGATGATGACTAATGCATTAATATCCAAGTTTTCTCTCCAGTAAATTAAGTTTTTATTATGGGTAAAAGTCTTACCTGTATGTCTTCATATCAATTAAGTCAGCGATATGTTTAGTCTTCCCTCCGGTGTTTATTGAGTTATTTTTTCAGTAACTACTTCACTGATACTTAAAGTGTAAGTTAGTTGTTACTGATGTAAGTTGTGCTGCTAGTCTGTACTAGCTGTTATATGGTGCAACTGGCAGCCTTAAACTATTTAATTAAAGCGGTAGAACAGAAAGATATTGGCGAAAGGTCATAACAGTGTTGATGACTCATAATGCTAACAACGCCTATTCAGGCGTATGGTTAAATTCGCTGTTGGTTTATAACAATGGCTCTATAACCACAGACTTGATAAACCGCTTTATAACTTAGTGCAGTTCTTACTCTTACCCCAGTAATTAAATATGTTGATTTACTATTATGTCTGTTTATCTAAATAGCGTGTTTAATCACCTTTAATAGTCATGGCCTTTGTTAACGTTGCTGGTTTACTATCAGAAATAATAAGGGGGGAGAGTTGTGCAAGAAGTTATTTTTTGAATGCTGTTTGCTACTGACTTTTAGATGGAAATTTTGCCGGATATTTAAGTGTGGTTATTTTTGTTGCTGTAAAGTGAGGATAAAAATAAGCCAGCAAATTTATGCTGGCTTATTGGCTCATTTCAACACCTTAAATGAGGGTTACTTAGTATGAGTATTGTCAACGATCGCATCTTTGTTGTCTGCTTGTGCTACATGGCATTGTACGCAGAAGTAATATTCATTATTGAACTCACCAGATGCATCTAAATGAGATTTATCGACAGGTGTAGCCTTCATACGAGCCGCTTTTTCAGTGCTGTGACAAGTTAAGCAACCGTTCTTTTTAGCTGAAATTTTATAAGAGTCCTTATGAGGAACCAATGGCGGCTGGTGTACAAAAGTACGCTCGATTGCAGCGCCTTTACTTGGGTAGTTAGGCATTGCTTGAGCGGGTAATGTGGCGCTGGTCTCACCTTGGCGTAAAGACTCAACATTCACAGAGGCCATATCTGTTGAAGCTTGCTGGCCACTACAAGCGCTCAAAAGTAGCGTGATAGCAGCAACACTTAGTAATTTTTTCATTTTTCACTCCGTAACATCCTAATAGAATGTTTAAATTCTATTTTGAGGCAAAACAAGTTTTGCCTCAGTAATGGTGATGTGTTGTTTAATTAAGCTTTCATGACTTTAACTGGACACTTTTTAAAGTCTGTTTCTTTTGATAGTGGATCAGTTGCATCAAGCAATAATTTGTTGACTAACTGTCTTGCATCAAAGAATGGCATAAACACCACACCTTTAGGTGGCTTGTTACGGCCTTTGGTTTCAACACGGGTTTTTACTTCACCACGAGGAGAAGCCACAATCACTTCGTCACCACGCGCTAGACCACGAGACTTCGCATCTTCTGGGTGCATAAATATTTGTGCATCAGGGTAAGATTTATGTAGCTCAGGGACACGTGCTGTCATTGACGCGGTATGCCAATGCTCAAGTACACGACCGGTAGACATCCATAAATCGAACTCTGCATTTGGCTCTTCTGCGGCAGGTTCAAATGGTAGTGCAAAAATCACCGCTTTTCCGTCTGGCTTACCGTAGAAGTTAAACCCTTCACCGGCTTTAACATATGGGTCACTGCCTTCAACGAAGCGGCGCAGAGTTTCTTTGCCGTTTACTACAGGCCAACGTTTACCACGGTTTTCATGATAGTTGTCAAATGCATCTAAATCATGGGCTTTGCCACGACCAAATTGAGCATACTCTTCAAAAATACCTTTTTGAATGTAGTAGCCAAAGTGTTCGCTTTCATCGTTCATGTCGCCTTTACAATCAGATACCGGGAACTTGTTGATTTCACCGTTGGCAAACAGTACGTCATACAAGGTTTTATCAGCCACTTCAGGTTGTTTGGCAATCAATTCAGCAGGCCATACTTCAGCGACTTTAAAACGCTTAGAAAACTCAACTAACTGCCATAAGTCAGATTTAGAACCTTCTGGCGCAGGAACTTGCTGATGCCACATATGAGTACGACGTTCAGCATTACCGTAAGCACCTTCTTTTTCTACCCACATAGCGGTGGGTAGAATCAAGTCAGCTGCCGTAGCGGTTACCGTTGGGTACGGATCTGAAACCACAATAAAGTTTTCTGGGTTTCTAAAGCCTGGGTAAATTTCATCATTAATATTTGGGCCAGCTTGCATGTTGTTGGTACACATGGTCCAGTAACAATTTAGCTTACCATCTTTGAGCATACGGCTTTGTAAAACAGCATGGTAACCAGGCTTAGGAGGAATTGTTCCTTCAGGAATGTTCCAAAGCTTTTCGGTCATTTGACGGTGTTTATCGTTATTAACCACCATGTCGGCAGGTAACCTGTGAGCAAATGTACCAACTTCACGCGCGGTACCACATGCTGATGGCTGACCGGTTAATGAGAATGGGCTGTTGCCTGGTGTGGCAATTTTACCGGTTAATAAGTGGATGTTGTACAACATGTTGTTCGCCCAAACACCACGGGTATGCTGGTTGATACCCATTGTCCAAAGGCTCATGACTTTCTGATTTGGGTCAGCATACACCTTAGCTAACTCAATAAGGTTTTCAACTGGTACACCACTCATTTCAGATGCATATTCAGCAGTATAAGTGCTAACAAACTTAGCATAGTCGTCAAAGCTAATTGGGGTTGAACCGCCGTTGCCGGGGTTTTTAGCTTTTTGCTCTAATGGGTGTTCTGGACGTAAACCATAACCAATATCATCAACACCTAACACAAACTTAGTATGTTTGGTGACGAAGTCTTTGTTAACGCCATTATTTTGAATGATGTAGTTGGCAATGAAGTTTAAAATAACTAAGTCAGTTTGCGGTTTAAACACCATTGGGTTGTCAGCTAAGTCAAAACTGCGGTTTTCAAAGGTCGATAAAACATGAACTCTTGAGCCACTGTGACTTAAACGACGATCCGTTAAACGCGCCCATAAAATTGGGTGCATTTCAGCCATGTTAGCGCCCCAAAGGACAAAGTTATCAGCGGCTTCAATATCGTCATAGCAACCCATTGGTTCGTCAATACCAAAGGTACGCATAAAGCCAGCTACTGCTGATGCCATACAATGTCTAGCATTAGGGTCAATATTATTGGTACGGAAACCGGCTTTGTGTAATTTAGCTGCGGCGTAACCTTCCCAAACCGTCCACTGACCTGAGCCAAACATACCTACAGAAGTTGGACCTTTTTTGGCGATACTCTCTTTCCACTTTTGCGCCATAGTGTCTAGTGCGACGTCCCAACTGACAGGAGTAAATTCACCTTCTTTATCATACTTACCATCTTTCATTCTTAATAATGGCGAAGATAGACGGTCTTTACCGTACATGATTTTAGAAAGGAAATAGCCTTTAACACAGTTTAGGCCTTTGTTGACTGGACTTTCTGGGTCGCCTTGAGTGGCAACGACTTTGCCTTCTTTGGTGCCGACTAAAACACTACAGCCTACGCCACAAAAACGGCAAGGTGCTTTATCCCATTTTATATCACTTTTACCTTCCGCAGCGTTTACCACGCTGACCGGAATTGCCATGCCTACAGCCCCCGCGGCTGCGGCAGCGGCATTGGCTTTTAGAAACTCGCGACGGCTAATGCTCATGGTGTTCCTCACTCTGTTTTGATGTTATCTGACAATCAGGTGTGTCTGATGGTTTTTTTAATATCTTTGAGTGTAAACCGGATAGAAAGTAAGGGTATACCCCTGAATAGGTATAGTGGTTGATTGTTGTTCAAGATCACATTTTTGGGTGTGATATAAATCCCATTTTTTTAGATAGGATGAAACTGATTTAGAGTACGCTTGTTTAGTAAGGTTTTACTTAAGCATAACAGGTTGATTACATATAAAACTGGGTTCGTTAAAATAGTCCCTTATTGTTTGAGTTAGCGTCTTTTGACTCTGAATGTAATTATTACCTTAGAGGTAGTTCTGTTGCATTTTTGTTGATAATTTAGTCAATCAATCGGTAGCAATAGCGTGTTAGTGATAGCCTGTGAGCTCCATATAGCCATTACCTTGGTGAGTGCCTGTGAAATAAATTGGTCCCTCCCAATAAGCAATTGACAGCGCCATATCACTTTGAGGATTTAACGCTTTGGTATGAAGCGAAATCTGTTCACTTTCAATATTAATTTGCCATTCAGTGGGGTGCTTACCTAATGCGGTTTGTGTCCAGGTTATTGGAGTCATTGAAATATCATTTGGGTTATCTCGGCTGTTGATATTTCTGCCGGTGCCGTCCTTATTCATTAGCCTTGCACTGTAAAATGCTGGATTTTCTGCGGTTCCCCTTAATTGAAATATCATTAAGGTTTGTTGTTCATTTAAGCGCAATGAAAACCAGTCCCAGCCTTGCTGTGACTTTGTCAGAAATTGAGAGCTCCACTCTCTGTCTAGCCATGCATCGCCTTGTACATTTTGCTGTTTACCATTGCGGGTAATACTGCCGGTGACTTTGATGAAAGGTTGGCTGTAATAATATGAAGCTACCGAGTTATCGGCGCTTTTAATACTGTAACCTTGGTCGCCTTGAAGCTGAAACTCTGTATCGCTGATGAGGGTTAATTGGTATGCAAAATCTTTGGTATCAACAGATAGCGTTGCTGGAAACATCTGGTTAGATTTGCTGCGCCACTGCCAATTTTTCAGTGCGACAGTAAATGGCTCTGTGTGAGTATAGGCTAGTTGTGGATGACCTCTTGACCAGTTTTGAGCTATTTGGTGACTATGGGTAGAGGTTAATGCAGCATGAGCGGTATAAAGCTGATTGGTCTGCCACTGATTAGGTGATAGTAAAGTCTGCTCTTGAGTGTTCTTGGGTGCTGATAAGGCTATTCTAAATTGAGTCCACTGAATACCTAACGGCTCACCTGATTCAGTCGTCAAGTTGGCGGTTAAATACCACCACTCTTGTTTGAAATCATTATGTGCTTGATGATCAAGTGGAAAAGTTAGCTTTTTACCTTGAACCACTTCAGTATAGCCCTCAGCACTTGAGCCCATGATTTTCCCCATACTTTGGGGAGCTTCGGGGGCTTGATTACACCCGCTAACGAGCAATAGAGTCGTCAATACAAGTATCATTGAGAGTCTATTGAGTGGGCTCATTATAATGCCTCCTGCTGCAGGCTTGATATTAACGGTTTGCGTGTTTGCCAGTATAGAGGAAGGGCAACAGCAAGCATGCAACTGATCACTGATATAAATACCACTTGAAGATAGCTAGCCCAATCCCAGACCATAGCAATACTCCACCCAAAGGCTTGCAAAGTAACTTTATTAATCACTAAATACCCCAGCAAGGCTCCCATCGGCATGGCTATGACACACGTTAATAACACCATGATTAGCATTTGAGCCAGTGCCATAAGCTGTAACTGTTTACGCGACACGCCCAAAGAATATAAGCGTGCTAATGGGGCTAAACGAGATTGCGTTAACATGGTTGCGGCGCTAAACAATCCAATGGCAGCAACAATTAACGTTAGGCTATTTAGTACCAAGGTAATTGAGAATGTTCTTTTGAAAATGGTGATAGCTTCAGCTTTTATTTTTTGTTGGCTATACATCGCTGAGCTTGATAAGCCAAAAGATTGCGATAGCTGGTTTTCTAAATCAGTAAGCTCACCGTTATAATCAACTGCTAAGCTAATGGGGGTAGGTGGCAGAGATGACTGCAACCATAATGTATCGCTAATAATGGCCTCTCCCATTGGATTTCCGTAATCAAAATAAATAGCACCAACGGTCAGTGTGGAAGCGATTTTATCTATATTAATGTTGTCACCTAATTTAAAGCCGTTTTTGATTGCTAACGGCTCACTTATCATTACTTGTTTGCCGCGAGTAAATTCAGGCCAAAAATTTGCTGTTTTGTCTTTCAATGCGGTGGTGGTTTTAAGTGATTCTAGGTCGCGACTGACTAATGATATGGCAATGGGTTGAGTTTGGTCAGCTTGGCGAATATGGGCGTCGGCGGTCCATTGGCTGTAGACGCCAGAAATATTGTCGTGTTGTTTTAGAAACACGGATAAATCGGTCATTTTTTCCGAGCCGGGTCGTATATATAAATCAGCATGTAATCGAGACTCTAACCAGTTTTTTAGGGTCACTTCAAAACTGCCTACTAATGTGTTCATTGATATATTGGCACAAATAGCCAGTAACATGGCCATCATAGCAAGTGACAATGGGGCAATAATTTGGCGGGCTTCAGCTATCGCGTATTGCGCTAAGCCTGTTAGATTAATTTGTTCAATAGCCGTCATCAAAAACGATAATAATCGAGGCAACATAAGCGGAATAGCGACGGTTACCCCTCCTAATAGCATTAAGCTGTATTGGTATTGTGTGGTAAACGCAAATAACGTGCAGCTAGTGATTAGCAGTATTAAACCAATATTGAATTGTTTTTTGTGCAAAGCACGATAACGTTGGCCTTGAGGTTGTTTATAGCTGGCTTGCGCCAGCGGGGTGCGAGTAAGGCTATGAATCATAGGAATACAGGCAAAAAATGCCGCAGATAAGGTTAGGCTTAACGCTTCAAAAAGCCACTGCCAGTGCCATATTCCAGGGGCTAATCTAGCCCCGTATAACTGCTCTAATGTTAATGCAACCATAGGCTGTAACCATTGCGACAATTGTAAGCCCACAATAAAGCCTAAGGCCGTGCCAATCATAACCAATACCACTAATTCGACCGCGAGCGAGATAATTAAGCTATTACGAGTAACTCCTTGCTGCATAAGCTGAACACATAGGCTTTGTCTTTTCATTAAGCTGTATCTTACGCCATTGTAGGCGATGAAGAGTCCCACTAAGAACGACAGCATGCCCATTGCTTTAAGGTTCAAATGAAAGCTATCTGTCAGGGCACTTAAAGAGGCTCCGTCATCATCAGCCTGAATCGATAACTGACTGATATCAATATTGGCATTTACCAGCGCTTGGTTTACCTGTTTTATAAGGCTAGTTTTAGATTGCGTATCAAAGGTGGGGTAAACCGCAATGTAACTTAATCGGCTAGGCTTATTTAGTAGTGTTTGCACTAGTGACAAATCGCCCAAAATAGCATTACCTAGCCCAGCATCATCACTAATAGCAATAACGTTTAAGTCAGTCTGATTTAGGCTTGCTATTCTACTAGGAGAAACGCGATCGGCTAATGACTGACTCATTATAATGGCAGGATAACCGGCTAATAATTGAGATAACGGAATATCGTGTTGAAACAAAACAGTATTGTGTTGCGAGGTTTGAATGGTTTGTTTAGGTGCCGTTTCGACAGATAACGCTGCAACAATATCATTGCCGGTAACTTGCCAACCTTGACCATTTGGCCCTGTCGCCACCCCTTCTAGCACGGGCAAACTGTTGATCCCCGCTTGCGATAATGCAAAGTAAACTTGCTCGTCAATATCAGCATCTATGGCAGGGTTAATATAAACACTAGCACGATGGCTGAGCAGTTCGGTGGCCTGGCTATAGCTATTGATGGCATTTTCATTGGTCGCTTTAATACCAATTAATAGTGTTACAGCTAGTATTATTCCAACTAAAATAGCGCTGGCTTGAATAGGCGCTTGGCGATAATGAGCGGCAAAAACCGTTAAGCAACGATAGCTAAGTAACAGTGATTGCTTCATTGGTGCTTTGCCGTACTATGGGTTTCAACTATTTGGCCTTGCTGCAAGTGCCACCGAGTTTGCATAAATTCAGCACATTGCTCACTGTGGGTCACCATTAAAATGCAGGTATTAGATTGTTTGGCTAAACGGGTTAATAAACTCATGACCTGCATGCCAGCTTGCTCATCTAAATTCCCTGTGGGTTCATCGGCAAGTAATAATGCGGGTTTATGGGCTAATGCTCTCGCTATCGCAACCCGTTGCTGTTGCCCGCCAGATAATGATTCAACATGACGATTTAATAGCGCAGTTAAGCCTAGTTGTTGGCATAATTCATCGCACCAACTTGACCATTTATGGTTATCTAAAGACAGTGAAAAAGCAATATTGTCTTTTACATTGAGTGGGGTAAGTAAATTAAACTGCTGAAAAACGACTCCCAAAGCACGTCTTCGAAACACACTCCATTGTTTATCTTGCCATTGCTGAGTGTCAGTGAGATCTGCACGGCTATTGACTAACTGCAGTTTGCCAGAGTCAGGTATTTCAAAGCCTGCTATGATGTTCAACAAGGTGCTTTTTCCACTGCCACTAGGTCCAGTTAAGGCGACTGTCTGGCCTTGGTGAAGCTGCAAGTTGACATCATTTAATACTTGATGAAAAGCCTCGCCATCCTTGAAGCCTTTGTGAATATTCTCCAGTGTTACCACGGTCTGCATTGTTAATCCTTTAAGGTCATAAATTGACATAAGCAGTGGCCAATACGCTAATACGCTAACAGATGATCATTATTCGAACCAGTCACTATAGTCCTTATGGTTTCCCTTGAGCGCTTGTAAGGCCTTGTCTGGATAGTTACTGAAAACACCGTCGACCCCTATGGATTGTAGAGCACGAATATCGTCTGCGTTATCAACAGTATAAACATACACTTTAGCGCCTCGTTGGTGAGCGTCATCAATGAGTGCTTTACTAACAAAGCTTAAATCTAAATGTACAGAGTAGGCATTTAAGTCTGTGACACATTTAGCTAAGTCTAGCGGAATTCCCCCTAGCAGTGGTGCTACATACGCATCAGCACAAGTCTGTTTAATTTGTGCTAAATAGGGGTGGTTGAAAGAACTGATGAGTATTTGTTGATGAGTAAATTTTAGCTGAGTGAAAATTTTAGGATAAAGATTGATGAGTGCAGATGCGGTGTCGTCACCTTTTAATTCAATATTAACCATGCAACGGCCGTTAATCAGTTCAAGCACCTGCCAAAGAGTAGGAATGGGTTGCTGCTTTACTGATAATTTAGGTAAGTCGCTGAAGGACAATTGTCGAATAAGCCCTTTACCGTTTGATTTACCTTCTAAGCGTCTATCATGAAATACCACTAATTGGCCTTCCACATTATGAACATCTAGCTCAATGGCTTGCACATTCATATCCAGTGCAGCCTGCATAGCAATTAAGGTATTTTCAGGTTGATAACCACTTGCACCGCGATGGGCAAAAATGAGCATGGCGTATTCCTAAGTCAATAAACAACATCATTACAGTGCTAATTTGGTTTTATTTCAATGGTATGGCTATGGCTTGTTTCTTTTATGGTTCTGTTGGGTTTCAAAAATAGCCGTGGCAACAATAATGCTTCCACCGATTAAAGTTTGCATTGATAACTGTTCTCCAAGAATAATTAGCGCTAACACCGCCCCATAGAAAGGCTGTAAACACGACACTAAACCGACAGTCTTAGCACTTAAATAGCGCAATGCTGAGGTAAACAAAGCATGGGGCGCAGCGGTAAACACAATACCCAGTAAAATAATTAAACCGCTAGTGTGAAGTGTTAAATCGTCTGTTGAGACATCCTGCCATGGCAGTAAGAAAATCACCGCCACTAATGTTTGATAAAACATGGCATGGGGGCCGCTGTAGTCGGTGAAGTATTTTTTATGCAGTATATTTCGTGCGGTAAACAACATGGCTGAAAAAACGCCAACAATAATCCCAAGGGTAATGTCGTTATCAAGGTTAGGCTCTGGGATTAATAGAATCACCCCAAAAAGTACGGCTAAACCGGAAAAAATATCGACCCATTTTAATTGAGTTTTATTAATCAATGGCTCAATTAACACCGTCATCACGGGGTAGGTGAAAAAAGCAATCATTCCAATGGCAACGGAAGATAATTGCATGGAAGCAAAATAGGTGACCCAGTGACTACAGACAATAACGCCTAAAATGATGGCGATGAAATAATCTTTCTTATGCTTTAGTGATAACACCTGTTTACTGGCTTTAACTAATATAGCTAGTACCACAGCCGCCACAATACAACGTAAAAAGGTAATGTTAAGGGCACTTAAAGGAATTAATTTAGAAAATAATGCCGTACCACCAAATAGCAGTACGGCAAGATGGACTTCTATTAACCCAGTGCGGTTAGTTGCGTTACTCAATGAAGGCTACTTAATGTTTAAATGTGCAAATGCTTGACCCATACGAGTTGTTTCGCCTGGCTCAACGCCTTGGGCAAAATCACTAAGGGCATCTTCAGCAAATAGCATAACGACAGTGCTACCTAACTTGAATCGACCCATTTCAGCGCCTTTTTCAAGGGTGAGGGCATCAGGGCCTGTTGTTGGGTAATCCCAGCTAAATACTTGCTTACCGCCAGGTGGGGTAACCGTTCCAGCCCAAACGGTTTCAATACTAGCCACAATAGTTGCCCCCACTAAAACCATAGCCAAAGGGCCAACTTCGGTTTCGAATATCGCCACAACACGTTCATTTCGGGCAAATAACCCAGGAACATTTTGTGCGGTTAATGGGTTAACTGAAAATAAATCACCAGGAACGTACGTCATTTTCGACAAGGTACCTTTAATAGGCATATGAATACGATGGTAATCTTTTGGTGCTAAATAAATGGTTGCAAAATCCCCTTTATCAAAACGGTCAGCATCGGCTTTGTCACCACCCAATAAAGCTTGAGAAGTATAACTATGACCTTTTGCTTGGAATATGTTGCCAGCTTCAATAGGGCCGCATTGGCTTACCGCACCATCAACAGGGTGAGCCATAATATCGTGTTGGTCGTTAATTGGGCGTAAACCATCTTTTAATTCACGGGTAAAAAATGCATTAAATGTCTTATATGCTTCAGGCTCGCTTTTAGCCGCTTCAGACATATCAATTTTGTATTGTTTAATGAACCACTTAATAAAAGCAGTGGTTAATGCGCCAGCTTCAGCCGCGGCAAACTTACCGACTAAACGAGATAAAAAGTGTTTTGGCATGATGTATTGCAATGCAATTTTTAATGAATCCAATTTTGTTCCCTTACTTTATTTAATCTGGATGTAACTGTACCTTGAGCGAGTTATCAAGGTAGTTTTATATATCGTCAATGGCTCTGAAATGTCTTGCGTGACGTTGTTCATCAAGGCTAGCAATAATTCTTTGGTAATTACTAAAGCGATCTTGCGCTATTTTACCTTGCTTTAAGGCATCTTGCAGTGCACAACCTGGGTCATCACCGTGTTTGCAGTCTCTAAACTTACAAGTACCTAAAAAGTCTCTAAATTCGATAAAACACCAGCCAACTCGTTGAGCATCTAAGTGCCATAAGGCAAACTCACGTACGCCTGGAGAGTCGATTAAGTCACCACCGCTAGCAAAGTGTAATAGTTTAGCGGTTGTGGTGGTGTGTTGTCCTAAACCCGAGTTATCTGATACGTCGCCAATGAGTAAGTCAGCCTCTGGCATTAGTGCGTTAATTAACGAAGACTTACCCACACCGGACTGCCCAGCAAAAACGCTGACTTTATCTTTCAATAAGCTTTTTATCTCATCAGTCCCTTCGCCTGTATGGCTGCTAAGCTGATAAACAGGGTAGCCAATATCGCGATATCGTTGCAAAGCTTGTTCAATTTCAGGACGGTTTTGGTCATCCAAAAGATCAATTTTATTCAATACAATAACCGGATCAATGCCGGTATCTTCACAAGCGACTAAATATCGGTCAATAATTTGGGTGGTAAAGCTTGGGAGTACTGAAGATACAATGAGAATTTGATCAATGTTGGCGGCAATAATTTTAACGCCGTCATAAAGATCAGGCCTTGTTAGGGACGAGGTTCGAGGGTGAACCGCTTCAACAATACCGCCAATATTCGAACCAGATTGAACTTCTGTGGCTAATCTAACGACAACTTTGTCACCAGTGACTAAACTTGTTACGGCTCGGCGAATGTTGCAACGAGTAACCGTACCGTCTTGGGTTTCAATATCGGCATGCTGGCCAAAGCGAGAAATGACCACGCCTGATTGTTCAGGTGTGAGTAAATGATCTTGAATATCAATACTTTCCTGGGCGGATTCATTGCGCTTTAGTCGTTTTGATTGATTGGCACGCATGCGCCTTAATTGGCCTTGGCTTAGGGGTTTCTTTTTACTCACGGGCGGTTCTTCATTAATAAAAGTGTTTTTTTGTGTCTTAAAAAGATTATGATACACCCAATGGAACAAAAAAGCCTGAATTTAGGCCGATAGATAGAATAAGGCGAATAAATGTCTATAGATGCTAATAATTTAATCTGGGTTGATCTGGAAATGACGGGCTTAGAGCCTGCGGTTGATAGAATCATTGAAATTGCCACCTTGGTAACAGATCAAGATCTAAACATTATTGCCCAAGGACCTGTTTTAGCGATTCATCAATCTGATGAGGTTTTAGCTGGAATGGATGATTGGAATCAAAAACATCATGGTGAGTCGGGGTTAATCGAGCGTGTTAAGGCAAGCCAGTACTCTGAGCAAGATGCCATTCAATTAACTATTGATTTTCTGTCTCAATATGTGCCTAAAGGGGCTTCACCAATGTGTGGTAATAGCATTGGCCAAGATAGACGCTTCTTAAACAAATATATGTTGGAATTAGAAGATTATTTCCATTATCGCAATATTGATGTCAGCACGATTAAAGAATTAGTGCGTCGTTGGCAGCCAGAAACGATGAATGGTTTTTCTAAGAAAAATACCCATCAAGCCTTAGAAGATATTAAAGAATCAATTGCAGAATTGCAGTTTTATCGCGCAGAGGTATTTAAAATTTAAGCAAACGATTCATTTTTTGAAAAAAGAGGTTGCAGAGGAATAAATATTACCTATAATGCGGCCTCAACTTTCTACAGAGCACCAAACTCTGAGTTCTAGAAAGTGGAATATTTTTATTTTTAGAAGCGACATTAGCTCAGTTGGCACAGGTTGAAAGACGATACCTTGCTGGATGTGAAAATGAAGCACAAAGAAGCGACATTAGCTCAGTTGGTAGAGCGATACCTTGCCAAGGTATAGGTCATCGGTTCGAACCCGATATGTCGCTCCAAAATTTAATATTTCAGATGCGACATTAGCTCAGTTGGCACAGGTTGATAGACGATACCTTGCTGAATATGAACATGAAGCACAAAGAAGCGACATTAGCTCAGTTGGCACAGGTTGATAGACGATACCTTGCTGAATATGAAAATGAAGCACAAAGAAGCGACATTAGCTCAGTTGGCATAGGTTGATAGACGATACCTTGCTGAATGTGAAAATGAAGCACAAAAAAGCGACATTAGCTCAGTTGGTAGAGCGATACCTTGCCAAGGTATAGGTCATCGGTTCGAACCCGATATGTCGCTCCAATTTTTAAATATTTCAGATGCGACATTAGCTCAGTTGGCACAGGTTGATAGACGATACCTTGCTGAATGTGAAAATGAAGCACAAAGAAGCGACATTAGCTCAGTTGGTAGAGCGATACCTTGCCAAGGTATAGGTCATCGGTTCGAACCCGATATGTCGCTCCAAAATTCAAATATCTCCAATATCTCCAATACCTCAGTTGCGACATTAACTCATTTGTGTTTCTTACCGATCGCGATACCTTTCTTTTTCCAAGCCAGTTTAGCTTACTTAAAGTCGTCATCGGTTTGTTGTGGTACGGTGGTTTTAGTCACCTTATCGCAACTAAGTTCCTATCATTGGTTTTAAAACGTTTAATAGTATGCTTAATTCTTACTTAACTGCCTAAAACTTAATCAAAATCAATAAGGTGATCCACAACTCAATTCTTTAACATTTTCTAATATAAATAGTAAATACAGTTCAAAAGTATGAGCTTGTTCAAATAATTGTTAATAAAAATTAATAATAATGAAGTTAACAACAAATCTAACAGTGTCAGCTCAACATTCGAGGAAGTGATATATGCGTATTCAGCAACTAAGTGAATTACTTGATTACATAGCTAAATGTCGTTTAGATATGGGAAAGTTATATAAGCGTTTACATGCTAATGCTGACTCTTCAAGAGTTAAATTGATGCTGGAGTATTTTCAACAGCATGAAAAACATATCCATGACACGCTTGAAAGTTATATTGAAGATGCCCCTGCAAAAATATTAGATACATGGTATCAAGATATTGTATTTGAAGATTTTTTGAAGCGTTGTAATGATACCGTATTACCTGCAAGCATGGATGAAGAGCAAGTTTTAGAGTTACATCTAGATCTTGAAAACCGTTTAATTGGTTTGCTTGAGAAAGCTGAAGAGTTGACTTCATCAAATGATGCAAAAAGTGCATTGCAGGATGTTATCCGTGTGGCACAAACTCAACAAAAGCGTTTAGTGCATAGTGTACTGCGGATGGATGATATTTAACTTATCGTGGTTTTGACACTTTAGCTTTATCCCGGTCTCATTGATGCCAACAATCGAAAGTTTGTTGGCATTTTTATTTGTAAAAGCCTCATCAAGCTGTAGGAGTTAACGTAACAACTCTGGTATATTGTCGGTTTGAATTTCTTTTATGAAGTATTTGGCTACGTAATATGACTTCTATCGTTAAAAATCTTGAAAATGAACACGCTACAGTAGCTATGGGGCAGCTTATTGCGCAAGGGCTCACGCCACCATTAACCATTTTTTTAACAGGAGATTTAGGTGCCGGAAAAACCACGTTAAGTCGTGGTATTATTCAATCTCTTGGGCATGAAGGCGCGGTAAAAAGCCCTACATATACACTGGTTGAACCTTACGAATTAGCGAATGTTGATGTTTTTCATTTTGACTTATATCGTGTTGCAGACCCAGAAGAGCTTGAGTTTATGGGAATTCGTGATTACTTTAATCAAAACAGTATTTGTATTGTTGAATGGCCTGAACATGGACAAGATTGTTTGCCTTCAGCTGACCTCCATATCCATTTAAGTTATCAAGATAATCAGCGAGAAATGACCATTAGTGCCGAGTCTACTCTCGGACAAACAATATTAACTAAACTAAAATAATAATGACTCTACATAAAGCCATATTTTCACTGACCTTTTGGGTACTACTGTGTGCATCGTTTAATGCGAATAGTGCCAATGATCTCGATAGCGTTCGAGTTTGGGCTGCGCCTGAGTCTACTCGGGTTGTATTTGATCTGTCTGACTCGCCTCAATATGATTCTTTTACCTTAACTGAGCCTGACCGTTTGGTGGTGGATATTAAAAACACCAAGAATAAGGTGAAGTTAGATAACGTTAATAATAATAGTAAACTCATTAAACGTATCAGAACCAGCAAACCGCCGGCTAAAGGCACATTAAGAATCGTTATAGATTTAACCAAAGCGACTAAATCTAACTTATTCACGCTTCCTCCCACCGCCCCTTATGGCAATCGTTTGGTGGTTGATTTGGATGATTCTTTTAGTGCAGAAGCAAGATCAAAAACAGTAACCCAATCAACGGACACTAACCGAGACATTATTGTTGCTATTGACGCAGGTCATGGTGGAGAAGACCCAGGGTCTATCGGACCATCGGGGACTTATGAAAAAAGGGTTGTTTTAGCTATCGCAAAGCGCTTGGCAGACAAGATTAATTCGACTCCGGGTATGCAAGCGGTGATGACGCGCACTGGAGATTACTTTGTTGATTTAAACCGCCGTTCAGAACTAGCCAGAAGAAATAAGGCAGACTTATTGTTGTCTATTCATGCTGATGCATTTACTTCTCCTCAACCTAGGGGAGCCTCTGCATGGGTATTATCGATGAGTCGCGCAGATAGTGAATTAGGTCGTTTATTAGAACACACCGAAAAACACTCTGAGTTATTAGGTGGAGTCGGCGATATTATTCAAAATTCTGACGTGGAAAAGTATTTAGTACAAACGCTTATCGATATGCAAAAAAACAATTCGATGGTAATGAGTAACGATATCGCAAAAGATATTTTAACTGATTTAGGCAGTGTCACTCACTTGCATAAGCGCTCCCCTGCAGCTGCGAGTCTGGCGGTGCTGAAAGCGGCGGATATTCCTTCGATTTTGATTGAAACAGGCTTTATTTCTAATCCTTCGGAAGAAAAGTTGCTGTTAAATCGTAATCATCAACAGAAATTAGCCGATGCGATTCATCGAGGTGTGGTGCGTTATTTTGAAGCCAGCCCGCCATCAGGTACTCTTTTTGCTCAGCGATCAAATATAAAACATAAAGTGAAGTCTGGAGAGTCGTTATCGGTTATCGCTAGACGATATGGTGTTTCTGTCGCAGGAATAAAAAAAGCTAATAACTTAAAGTCTGATGTCGTGCGTATTGGGCAAAACTTGGTGATCCCGAGAGTATAAACATGGCTATTCAACTACTTCCACCTCAACTTGCAAACCAAATCGCTGCTGGCGAAGTGGTAGAGCGCCCCGCATCTGTGGTAAAGGAATTAGTTGAAAATAGCCTAGATGCAGGTGCAACACGAGTTAATATCGATATCGAACGTGGTGGCAGTAAGTTAATCAGAATTAGAGACAACGGCGCAGGTATTCCTAAAGAAGAGTTGGCCTTAGCGTTATCTCGACATGCAACTTCTAAAGTCCATAGTTTAGATGACTTAGAGGCCATTTTAAGCTTTGGTTTTCGGGGTGAGGCATTAGCAAGTATTAGCTCTGTCGCGCGACTGTCGTTAACCTCTAAAACGGCCGAACAAACAGAGGCGTGGCAAGCTTTCGCAGAAGGCTCGCAAATGGATGTTAAAGTGACCCCCGCAGCCCATCCGCAAGGTTCAACCATTGAAGTGGTTGATTTGTTTTTTAATACGCCTGCCAGAAGACGCTTTTTGAAAAGCGATAAAACAGAATTTAGTCATATTGATGAATGGTTGAAACGTATTGCCATTGCACGGTCAGATATTCACTTTACCCTAACGCATAATGGCAAACAGGTAAGGCAATATCGACCCGCAAATACTGACATTCAACATCAGCAACGTATGGGCCAAATTTGTGGTCGTCAGTTTGCTGAAAATGCCCTAAACGTTGCTTGTGAGCACGATGGACTGTCGCTGAAAGGGTATCTTCAATCCCCATTTGATACGGTGGTCAGCGACAGTAATTATTTCTATGTCAATGGCCGGTTAGTGAGAGACAAGCTGGTCAATCATGCGGTAAAACAAGCTTTTGCTGAGCAAGGAATTGAGCACCTACCTGGCTATGTGTTGATGCTGTCGTTAGACCCACATCAAGTAGACGTGAATGTTCATCCTGCTAAACATGAAGTGCGTTTTCATCAGTCACGCTATGTTCATGATTTTATTTTACAAGCTTTGCAGTCAGCACTAATACAAATTCATCAAGTATTGCCCACTGTTGATAATTCAGCAAATGAGCGGGATAACAGTATTGCTGCTGAACAAATTGGCAGTGGTCAACATGACCCCGCATCTACCGTACAATCATCTAACATACAATACGGTGAACGCCATTTTGAACTAGAGACATCCTCCAATAGTGGCACTGGGTCATCTAGCCATCAAGTAAGACATAACAGTATTAGTGAGTTTGGCCGTATGCAGGTGCCTGGCCAGTCAAACCATTCGTTTGGTGGGTACTCTTCAAGTTCACCCACGCGTTATGATAGCTCAATTAAAGATTCAAGCTCTAGCCGAACACAATATGTCCCGTCCACAGGTCAGTCTATTTCTAAATCGGCAATCGACTCTTATGGGCAGTTATTACAGGTTGATGTGCCATTAGTTAGTCATAACGGTGCCATGGCGGATAAGTCGCTTAATGATGTTTATACTGCAGATATGCCTCAAGTATTGAATCAACAGTATTGGGTCATAGTGACAGAAAATGAACTAAGATTAATGTCTATCAAGCGGGTGTTGTTAACGGTTATCCAGCAGGAAGTGTTGGCTAAATTAGCTACGGGACTGGTTAGCCAACCCTTGTTAATGCCCGTTTCAGTCAAAGTTGATGCTCATTGGCAAGAAACGATTGCAACTAATGAACAACTTTTACGCCAACTCGGTATTGAACTAACAATTCGATATGGGCAGTTGATAATTAAAAAAGTGCCCCCATACTTAAGAGACAGCCAGCTTGCTAGCATTATTCCCGAATTATTGCAGTGGATGGAAGCAACACCACCCAATAATGAAGCGCTTGCATTATGGGTTGCTCAACATTCGAACGATCAAGTTGCGTCAGCGCAAACTATTTGGCAAAAGTTTTGTCTGTTAGAAGATACGATAAAAGAAACAATTTTAGCCGAGGCCAAAACCTTGCCTTGGCAACAATGGGTTGAAGATATAAGTGAATAATTTTGAGCGTCCCAAGATCGTTTTTTTAATGGGACCGACAGCTTCAGGTAAAACATCACTGGCGATTCAAATGGCTCAGCAACATAATTGCGAGCTAATTTCAGTAGATTCGGCATTAATATACCGTGATATGAATATTGGCACTGCCAAACCAACGGCTGAAGAACAAGCTCAGGCGCCTCATAAATTAATCGATATTATTGACCCAAGTGAGAGTTATTCTGCTGCAGACTTTCGAAAAGATGCCTTAATTGAAATTGAAAGAATTATTGCTAAAGGTAAAACCCCGCTATTAGTTGGCGGAACCATGATGTATTTTAAGGCGCTTTTAGAAGGATTATCACCTTTACCTGCAGCGGATGAAGCTATTCGTCAGCAAATTCAACAGCAAGCGGACGCCCAAGGTTGGGATGCATTACATAAGCAACTTTGTGAAATAGACCCTGTTGCTGGTGAGCGGATTCACCCAAATGATCCGCAAAGATTATCTAGAGCGCTAGAAGTTTTTCACATCACAGGTAAAACAATGACTGAGCTAACTCAGACTAAGTCAGAAAAATTACCTTACGATGTAGTGCAATTTGCCATTGCGCCTACTGACAGAAAAGTATTACATGAGTTAATTGCCAAACGCTTTTTACTTATGATAGAACAAGGTTTTGAACAAGAAGTTGCCCAACTCAAGGCGCGAGGTGATTTACATTTAGACTTACCTTCAATGCGTTGTGTCGGTTACCGACAGTGTTGGCAATATCTTGATAATGAATTTGACCATGAGACTATGGTCGAAAAAGCGACTGCTGCTACTAGGCAATTAGCCAAACGTCAATTAACATGGTTAAGAAGCTGGCCTGATATACAATGGCTTGAAAGTGGCGATGAAAGGAATTTAGTTACACTTATGCGAGAAAGCCGCTAGCTAATTAGCTGTTACTGTATAATACTAAAAACTAAACAATAAAATTTTAATTTTGTATTTTAAAAGAAAAAGGAAATAAAAAATGGCTAAGGGGCAATCTTTACAAGATCCATTTTTAAACGCGTTACGTCGTGAGCGTGTACCCGTTTCAATTTATTTAGTAAACGGAATTAAGCTACAGGGACAAGTTGAGTCTTTTGACCAATTCGTTATTTTGCTTAAAAACACCGTAAGCCAAATGGTGTATAAACATGCCATTTCAACCGTTGTTCCAGCTCGTCCATTTAATGTAACAGGCCATCAAGGTCCTAATGCATCTGATGAAGACAGTGCTGAATAATAACTTAAAAGGATAAAGCTTCTTGTTTGATCGTTATGAAGCGGGCGAAACAGCAGTACTTGTTCATATCGAGTTCTCTGATGAAGAGCGTCGTGAAGATTTATTGGAATTACAACTATTAGTAGAGTCAGCAGGTGCTCGCTCTGTTGGGGTAATAACAGGAAGTCGTCGCTCACCTGACCGTAAATTTTTTGTGGGTACAGGTAAAGCAGAAGAGCTAGCAGCTATGGTTGCTGCTACAGAAGCCAATGTGGTGATATTTAATCATGCACTTAGCCCAGCACAAGAGCGTAATCTTGAAGCTGTGTGCCAATGTAGAGTATTAGATAGAACAACATTAATTTTAGATATTTTTGCTCAACGAGCCCGAACTCATGAAGGTAAGTTACAAGTGGAGCTAGCGCAATTGCGCCACATGTCAACACGCCTAATTAGAGGTTGGACTCACCTTGAGCGTCAAAAAGGTGGTATCGGGATGCGAGGGCCTGGGGAAACTCAGCTCGAAACCGATAGACGTTTACTTAGAGGCCGAATTAAAAACATTAATCGACGCCTTGAAAAAGTAGATAAACAACGTGGGCAAAGCCGCAGAGCTCGACAGCGTAGTGATATGTCTACTGTATCGTTAGTGGGTTATACCAATGCGGGTAAATCAACCTTATTTAATGCATTAACGTTAGCGGATGTATACGCTGCGGATCAATTGTTCGCCACACTTGATCCCACACTACGTAAATTAGATTTACCCGATGGAGCCGTGTTTTTAGCCGACACCGTTGGGTTTATTCGTCATTTACCCCATGATTTAGTTGCGGCTTTTAAAGCAACTTTACAAGAAACTCGTGAAGCAGATTTACTTTTACACGTTGTTGATTGTGCTGATGAAAACATGACTGAAAATTTTGACCAAGTACAAGACGTGCTTGAAGAGATTGAAGCCGATGAAATCAGCCAGTTGGTTGTGTGCAATAAGATTGATTTGCTTGAAGATTTTGCCCCTCGTATTGATTATAACGACGAAGGCAAACCTGAAAGAGTTTGGGTATCTGCACAAAAACGCATTGGATTTGATCTGTTGTTACAGGCAGTTACTGAGCTAATTGGTACCGTCATATATCAACGGACTTTGAAAATACCAGCGTCTGCTGGACATTATCTTGGCCAGTTTTATCGACTGGATGCAATACAGCAGAAAGACTATGACGATCTGGGGAACTGTATTTTATCTGTTCGTTTATCGGAAGCCGATTGGCGCCGATTAGTGAAACAGAGTCAGGGGGCATTAGAAACTTATGTTTTTGAACCATCAGAAGCAGAAGTAACTTGTTAATCTCATTTATTTCATCCAATTATGGAGTGCTAAATGGCTTGGAATGAGCCCGGTAACAAGGGTAATAAAGACCCTTGGGGAAATAAAGGTGGTAACGATAAAGGACCACCGGATCTCGACGAAGTTTTTCGTAATCTTTCAAAACGCTTTGGTGGCAAAGGCGGTGGGAGTGCTTCAGGGCAACCCTTTAACACAACCGTTTTAGTTACTATTTTAGTAATAGCGTTAATCATATGGGGCTTATCAGGGCTCTACACGGTTAAAGAAGCCGAGCGTGGCGTAAAGCTTCGTTTTGGTGAATATGTTGGTGAAGTAGGACCAGGCTTACATTGGAAAGCGACTTTTATTGATGAAGTTTTTCCTGTGGATGTTAAAACCTACCGCACAATACCGGCATCAGGTAGCATGCTGACCTCTGATGAAAACGTCGTGAAAGTTGAGCTTGTTGTGCAGTACAGCATTCAAGATGCTTACTCTTACGTTTTCAGCGCGGTAGATGCTAACGAAAGTTTACGCGAAGCGACCGACAGTGCTTTACGTTATGTTATTGGCCATAATGAAATGGACGATATCTTAACGACTGGACGTGATGCTATTCGTCGCGATACATGGCGTGAACTTGAGCGTATTATTGAGCCGTATAAATTAGGGCTTAAAATTGAAGATGTGAACTTTTTGCCTGCGCGTCCACCTGAAGAAGTGAAAGATGCTTTTGATGATGCGATTTCAGCGCAAGAGGATGAACAGCGTTTTATTCGTGAAGCAGAAGCTTATTCTCGTGAAATTGAACCTAAAGCTCGTGGACAAGTTGAACGTATGGCGCAACAAGCTAATGCGTATAAGCAACGTGTTGTTCTAGAAGCTGAAGGTAAAGTGGCGCGATTCAAACAGCTACTTCCTGAATATAAAGCGGCTCCAGAAGTCACACGCAAACGTTTATATTTAGATGCTATGCAAGAAGTGATGTCTGATACCAATAAAGTGCTTATTGATGCAAAAAATAACGGTAATTTAATGTATCTTCCGTTAGATAAATTAATGAACAACGACAAAGCTAACCGTAAAGCGGTTGAGCCTGAAGTTGAGCGTCACATTAATTCTGTGTCAGGAAGTTCTTCTACACCAATGACCAGTATTCCGTCAGATGGTCGACTCACTCGTGAAGAGCGTAGTCGACAAGGGAGGGGCTAAGCCATGGGTAGAATTGGTTTAATTATTCTTGTTGTTATCCTCGGCATTGGCTTCTCGTCAGTGATGGTGGTTAATGAAGGTGAGCGTGCGATTGTTTCTCGTTTCGGTAAAGTGGTTAAAGACAATATCGACGGCGAAGAAGTGACACGCGTATTTGCTCCAGGTTTACATTTTAAATGGCCTGTGGTTGATAAACCTCGTTACATGGACGCACGTATTCAAACATTAGATGGTGCAGCTGACCGTTTTGTGACTTCTGAAAAGAAAGACTTAATGGTTGATTCATACGTTAAATGGCGTATTAGTGATTTTGAAAAGTACTACCTTTCTACCAATGCTGGTATTAAGGCAAATGCTGAACGATTACTACAAGCTAAAATTAGTAATGATTTACGTACTGAGTTTGGTCGCCGTACAATTAAAGAAATTGTTTCTGGCAAACGTGATGAGTTGCAAATTGATGCGCTAACGAATGCGTCTGAAAGTGCTGAAAACCTAGGTATTGAAGTTGTCGATGTTCGTGTTAAGCAAATTAACTTACCCGCAAACGTCAGTAACAGTATTTATCAGCGTATGCGTGCAGAACGTCAAGCTGTTGCCAAAGAGCATCGTGCTCAAGGTAAAGAACAGGCTGAAATTATTCGCGCTACAACAGATGCTAATGTTACCGTAAAAGTTGCAGGTGCTGAAAGAAACGCGCTGACAATTCGAGGTGAAGGTGATGCGTTAGCCGCTAAAATTTATGCGGACGCCTTTAGCCAAGATCCTGAGTTTTACGGTTTTATCCGTAGTCTAGAAGCTTACAAAGAAAGTTTTGCAGGCAACTCAGATATTATGGTGTTAGAGCCTGATAGCGACTTCTTCAAATATATGAAGTCTATTGACGGTAAATAACCGCATAAATGCAGTTTGATAAAAGGCCCGATAACTATCGGGCCTTTTTTGTGGTTGTTTTTTGTGCAAGCTGTTAATCGTTCCAAATAAAAAATAATTTTTTTGTATTAATACTAAATTGACTAATTTAGATATTTTGTATTTAGTTAAAATCATTAAAAATCAGTATCTTGATGAGTTGTGTATGATGTGTTTTTTCGAAAAAACATTCACTTTGATGCTAAAAAATAAACATTTTTTAATCAAAGCCACAAAATCCGCAATTTAGTTGTGTCTTTTGACTATGATCTGCTTCTAATTTTTCGCTATAATGAGCCCCGCCTCAAACTATGATAATTTTATCGATGCATTTTTGCAGGTAAATTATTGAAATATAAAAATTCCAACACCCTTTGGGAGATAAGTGGATGAGCAATGCGCCAGTCGATACCGGACGTCGCAGATTCCTGACAGCCGCAACCGCCGTAGTAGGTGGTGCTGGTGCCGTCGCTGTAGCGGTTCCTTTCATCAAGTCATGGAATCCGAGCGCCAAGGCGAAAGCTGCAGGTGCGCCGGTCGAAGTAAATATTAGTAAAGTAGAACCAGGCCAGTTAATTCGTGTCGAATGGCGCGGAAAACCAGTTTGGGTCGTTCGTCGTACAGAAACAGTGTTAAGCGAGCTAGCATCATTAGATGGTCAGTTACGTGATCCTGCTTCAGAAGAAATGCAGCAACCTGAATACGCTCAAAATCCAGCGCGTTCAATTAAACCTGAATTCTTCATTGCTGTGGGTATTTGTACACACTTAGGTTGTTCACCAACTTACTTACCAGACTCTTTTGGTGAGCAAGTAGAAGGTGTTACAGCAGGTTTCTTCTGTCCTTGTCATGGCTCTAAGTTTGATATGGCTGGTCGTGTGTTCCAGGGTGTTCCTGCACCATTGAACCTAGTTATTCCACCACATCAATATGTTGACGACAATACCGTGCTCATCGGTGTAGATTCGGGAGCTGCGTAATGGTTAAGAATATTATTGATTGGATTGATGCGCGTATTCCAATGACGGCGACCTATAACCGTCATGTTGGCCAATATGCGACACCAAAGAACTTCAACTTTTGGTACTTCTTTGGTTCATTAGCCTTACTTGTTTTAGTTAACCAGTTACTTACTGGTATTTGGTTAACGATGAACTATGTACCTACCGCTGAAGGGGCATTTGCCTCTATTGAGTACATCATGCGTGATGTAGAGTACGGTTGGTTACTACGTTACATGCACTCCACGGGGGCTTCTGCTTTCTTTGTGGTGATATATCTGCATATGTTCCGTGGATTGATTTACGGTTCTTACCAAAAACCAAGAGAACTACTGTGGTTATTTGGTATGTTGATTTTCCTTGTGCTGATGGCTGAAGCATTCATGGGTTACCTATTACCTTGGGGACAAATGTCTTACTGGGGTGCTCAGGTAATTATTTCATTGTTTGGTGCAATTCCATTTATTGGAGATGACTTAACATTATGGATCCGTGGTGACTATGTCGTTTCTGGCGCAACACTAAACCGTTTCTTTGCATTACACGTAATTGCACTTCCATTAGTGCTTGTAGTACTTGTATTCCTTCACTTAATTGCATTACACGAAGTGGGTTCAAATAACCCAGATGGTGTAGAAATTAAGAAGAACAAAGATGAAAACGGTTGGCCGGTAGACGGTATTCCATTCCACCCTTATTACACTGTTAAAGATATTATGGGTGTGGCTGGATTCTTAATCGTATTCTGTTATGTATTATTCTTTATGCCTGAAGGTGGTGGATACTTCTTAGAGAAGCCTAACTTTGAAGCGGCGAACCCAATGAAGACTCCGGAGCATATTGCACCTGTGTGGTACTTCACGCCATTCTACGCCATTTTACGTGCGATTCCTGATAAGTTATTAGGGGTTGTCGGTATGGGACTATCAATTGCAGTATTGTTTATTTTACCTTGGTTAGACCGTTGTAAAGTGAAGTCAATTCGCTACCGTGGTTTAATCCATAAAATCAACATCACTCAGTTTACTGTGTCGTTCATCGTATTAGGTTACTTAGGTGCTGTACCAGCAACACCAACATTAACTATTGCGGCGAGAATTTTCACACTGACTTACTTTGGTTTCTTCGTAGCCCTATGGGTATACAGTAAAAATGAGAAAACGAAGCCAGTTCCAACGAGGGTGACACACTAATGAAAAAGTTATTGATTGCATTAGTAACATTAGTGCCTGCTCTTGCTATGGCAGCGGGTGGAAGCAATGTTCATTTAGAAGATGCCAATGTTGATTTAAAAGATACAGCTTCACTTGAGCGTGGTTTGGATTTATTCCAACAGTATTGCTCTGGTTGTCACAGTACACAATATCAACGTTATGGTCGTGTTGCGGAAGATTTGAATATTTCTGTAGATGATATGCGTAGCAAATATATGTACACCGACGCTAAAGTGGGTGACTTAATGGAAAACTCCATTCCTGAGGCCGATGCGGCTAAATGGTTTGGTGCTGCGCCTCCGGATTTAACCTTAGTTGCACGTGTTCGTGGTGAAGACTGGGTTTATTCATATCTAAAAGGTTTCTACGCAGATGAAACGCGTCCATTTGGTGTAAATAACTCTGTATTCCCATTAGTGGGTATGCCGCATGTTTTACAAGATCTTCAAGGTCTTGCAGTAAAACAAGCTGATGGTACTTTAGTGGCTTCAGGTGGCTCTATGAGCGCTGAAGAATACGACCAAGCTGTGCGTGATATCACTGCTTTCTTAGTTTATTCTGGTGATCCAGTTAAATTAGAGCGTGAAGCATTAGGTGGTTGGGTACTCGGATTCTTGTTTATTTTCTTCATCATTGCTTATTTGTTGAAGAAAGAATACTGGAAAGATGTGCACTAATATCAAATAACGGGTAAAATAGATTATCCGCGTAATGTAAACGAGGGGCTTTGCCCCTCGTTTGTTTTGTTTTTTTTGATTTCTGGAGGGTATAAATGGCTGTTGCTGCCAACAAACGCTCTATCATGACACTGTTTTCTGGTGCCGATGATTTATATAGCCATCAAGTGCGTATCGTATTGGCTGAGAAAGGGGTTACCGTTGATGTTTTACAGGTTGACCCAAGTGAAATGCCAGAAGATTTACTTGAAGTAAATCCATATAACTCTGTACCAACGCTAGTTGATCGTGAATTAGTGTTATATGAGTCTCGTATCATTATGGAATACTTGGACGAGCGCTTCCCGCACCCACCACTTATGCCTGTTTACCCTGTATCTCGTGGCCAAAGCCGTTTGATGATGCACCGTATCGATACTGACTGGTATGTACTAGTTGATCGAATCCGTAAAGGTGATCGTGCTGATGCTGCTCGTAAAGAGTTAACCGACAGTTTAGTGGCTTTAGCACCTGTATTTGCTGAAATGCCTTTCTTCATGAGTGAAGAATTTGGCTTAGCTGATTGCTACTTAGGCCCATTATTATGGCGTCTTCCAGTACTGGGCATTAACCTAGACCCGCGTACTTCAAAAGAGATCAGCGCTTACATGACTCGTATATTTGAGCGTGAGTCATTTAAAGCATCATTAACAGAGGCTGAGCGCGAAATGCGCATGGGTATGTAATGAAAACCATTACTCCGAATCGTCCTTATTTATTGCGAGCTTATTTTGAGTGGTTGATGGATAACCACTTAACACCGCATGTAGTTGTTGATGCTTTTGTTGAGGGGACTCAAGTTCCACAACAGTTTGTTAAAGATGGACAAATTGTTTTAAACATTAGCACTGGTGCGGTAGTTAATCTGCAAATGAATAATGATGCTGTTGAATTTAGCGCTCGTTTTGGCGGTGTGCCACAACAAGTCTATTTACCAATGGCGTCAATTATTGCAATTTATGCTCGTGAAAACGGTGCTGGTACTGTTTTTGACATGGAAGATGCTTACTCTGTTGAAGAGGCTTCAACTCCAGCGTCAGGATTATCACCAGTAGAAGCTTCTGAAAAGGCGACTACAACGAAACCAGTTGATGATAAGCCAAAACGTAAAAGTCATCTTACCGTTGTAAAATAGGCAATATAAGGTCTATCAGAAACCAGCCTAAAGGCTGGTTTTTTAATGGGCACAATGTGGAATCACTATGTTGTTAATGATTGATAATTACGACTCATTTACGTTTAATTTGGTGCAGTACTTTCAAGCGCTAGGTGAAGAGGTTGTCGTAAAACGCAATGATGAAATAACCCTTGAACAAATAGAGCAACTCTCTCCCTCACACTTGATTATCTCTCCTGGTCCATGCTCTCCAAATGAGGCGGGTATATCGCTTGAGGCTATTCAATATTTTGCAGGTAAACTGCCAATTTTAGGTGTTTGCTTAGGTCATCAAGCAATAGCTCAGGTTTATGGGGCAAATGTGATTCGTGCTAAAAGAGTGATGCATGGAAAAACCAGTGTTATTAAGCATACGGCAGAACGTTTATTTGATGGATTAAATCAACCTTTAACGGTCACTAGATACCATTCACTATTAATTGATGATGTTCCTAATAACTTTGTATTAGATGCTTGGTATGATGATCCTGTTCATGGGCTAGAGATTATGGCGATGAGTCATAAATACTTGCCTATTTTTAGTGTGCAATTTCATCCAGAAGCAATATTAACTGAGCAAGGTCACGAGTTATTAGCTAATTTTTTGGCACATAAATAAACATTTTTAAAAGTTTCCATTAACTGTTACAACTTTCTTGATATTTCTTCGCGAAATATTTACCACATTTATGCTATAAAGTACCCCTAAAATAATAACATTGAAATAGGGATTTTTATGACTGGTTTTGCGATCACTTCTCCTGCCATTATTCGTCGTTTTGCTTTTAGTGCTATCACATTAGCATTACTGAGTGGCTGTAGTTCGACAGATCATGCTGTGCAACCAACTGAAACAGTGACCAACGAATCTAGTGTTCAAGTGACTCTTGCTCAACCCCCTAAAGCTGAGCAGCCTTTAACACTTAATCAAATTATGGCTAATCCAGATTGGATGGGGATCTTTGCTCAAGGTGCTTATTGGAGTGATGATAGCCAAGCTATTTATTTTAGTCGACAAGCGCACCAAGCACCCACCCGTGATTATTACAAGCAGGGTATTCAACAAAATACTGCCGAAAAACTTTCACTTGATCAGTTGCATTTAGCCGATCAAAAAAACGCGGTGTTGAATTTGGATAAAAGCAAGAAAGCCTATATTTATCAGGGTAACCTATTTGTAAAAGATTTAACTACGGCCACCATTAAGCAGATCACCAAACAAAACCAAGCTATAGATGGAGTACGTTTTTTAAGTAACGGTGATATTGCTTATTGGCAAGGTAATAATATTTTCCGTTTACATCAATCTAGTGGTCTTATCGAGCAATTAGCTAGCATTCAAATGGCTAATAAGCCTGAGCAAATTCAAGAGCCAAACACTTATCTTGCCAAGCAGCAGCATCGACTCATTAACTATGTTGCTATGCAGCATGATAATGCTAAAGCCAAACAAGAGTATACTAAGCAACTTGCTGCAGTGGATCCAAGTTTTGCTGCTAAAACATGGTATTTGGGTGACAGTGAAGTCGTTTCTGAACTCAGCCTATCTTCTGATGGCCAATATGCTTTATTAGCGTTGACTGACAAAAATTATTCGTGGCGTTCAGAGCACGACATTATGCCAAACTATCTTGGTAAAGACGGCTATGTAGATGCAGTTCCAGCTAGAGCAAGAGTGGCTGAAGATAAATTTCCAGGACAGAGACTGGTTTTATTAGATTTAACAAATCATGTTAAAAAAGACATCACCATCGAAGGCTTAACGGGTTTTGATGAAGATGTCCTTGCCAGTGTAAAGCAAGAGAATGCTGCTGCAAAAGGTGAAACCTATCAAAGTGAAAAGTCGCCTAGATTGATTCAATTAATGCAAGATTGGGGATGGAGCCAAAGTGCTATCCAATGGCATCCAACTGAGAACAAATTATTGGTGATGATTGAAGCGGTGGATAATAAAGACCGCTGGATTGCCTCTGTTGACTTAGATAAAGGCACATTGGTTACAGAGCATAGACTGCATGACGATGCTTGGGTTAACTACTCCTATAACCAATACGGTTGGTTACCTAATAGTGATAGTTTTTACTTCTTATCTGAGCAATCAGGCTATTCGCATTTATACCTAAAACAGCTTGGCGGAGAGACTCGTGCACTGACCGAGGGCGAGTTTGTCGTTGATGAAGTGACATTATCCCCAGAAGGTACGCATTTTGTGTATCGCGCTAACCCTGATCATCCAGGTAGTTTTAATATTTATCGTACAGAAATCGCTACGGGTAAAACTGAGCAGCTGACTAACTGGTTTGGCATGTTATCTTATGAGTTGAGTCCTGATGGCAAGTCACTTTTATTAAATGCTTCTTCTTCTATCCAGCCTAACGAGCTTTATGTTCAACCTATTGGCGGTGAAATTAAGCAGCTGACAGATTACACCAGTAATGCGTTTAAAGAATATGCATGGCAAGCACCAAAGGTAGTTGCGGTACCGTCAAATCACGGCGCGGGCGAAGTGTACGCCAGAGTTTATTTACCAGAAGGTTTTGATGCCGAAGCAGCTGATAAATACCCCGCAGTTATTTTCAACCATGGCGCTGGTTATCTACAAAATGCTCATTATGGTTTCTCTGTTTATTTCAGAGAGTTTATGTTTCATAACATGCTGACACAACGTGGTTATGTCGTAATGGACATGGATTACCGTGGGTCAAGTGGTTACGGACGTGATTGGAGAACAGCGATTTATCGCAATATGGGCACACCAGAAGTAGAAGATTTAAAAGATGGCGTTGCTTGGATGGCGAAAAATGTCAATGTTGATGCTGGTAAAGTGGGCACTTATGGTGGTTCATACGGTGGTTTCTTAACCTTTATGGCATTGTTTAACGAACCTGAGTTATTCCAAGCTGGTGCAGCATTAAGGCCTGTTACAGACTGGGCTCATTATAATGCGCCTTACACATCTAACATATTAAATACTCCAGATGTTGACCCTATCGCTTATGAAAGAAGTTCGCCAATAGAGTTTGCTCAAGGTCTTGAAAAGCCGTTATTAATTATGAGTGGTGTATTAGATGATAATGTCTTTTTTCAAGACAGTGTTCGCTTGGTACAACGTTTAATCGAACTGGAAAAACCGATGTTTGAAACTGCCATATATCCGGTAGAACCTCATGGTTTCAAGCAGCCCTCTAGTTGGTTAGATGAATATCGTCGAATTTATAAGTTATTTGAACAAGAGTTAAAAAAGTAATTCAATAGCTGTCAGTATGGCTTCCTTTGGGAAGCCATAATTTTTATGATAGTTATGGGTATCACTTTAATAATATTTAACCTCAAGAACATCTCAACTTCAATAATACAAGGATTAAATGCGTGGCAGTATCAATAGCAGGCGGCGTTCGCCCGGGAAAGTTAATTGAAGTTGAGCGTCGGTTATATAAACATCTTATTGTGGGTAAACATAAAGTTGCAGCAATGGAAGATGACGCTAATGAAAAACTTGAGCAAGATGTTAATAAACTGGATATTGAGCGCCAAGCGATAAAACTTCGATTAGAAAAGCAGGCGCAAGCTCAAGCCACTTTTAAGGCGATATCAAATCAACTGACCAGTACCGTCAATAACACCTTAGAGCATCAATTAGCCGCGCCTAATAGCTTGTTAAGTAATTGCGGCATTACTGAAAACCAAATTTTATTGCTGAACTTAATGTTGGCAGCAGACCCGAATTTAAATCGAATTCGGCCTTTAATCGCAAGTATTTCTTGGTTAAGCCGTGATTTAACAACGTTAATAAATAGCCCTGCATCAAAGCACAGAAGGCCTAAAAGTGGTGATGTTCAGGTCACTGATATCAAGTTAATTTTAAACTACATTGGTATAGAAAACTTACGTTTATTATTACCTTATTTTTGTTTGCGTAACTGGTTACCTACGGGTCACGCTAATTTACTATGGACTGGTCGAAAGCTATGGCGCTATAGCATGATCACTGCGATAGCTGCTAAAACTTTGGCTGGATTACACAACAGGCCTATATCTTTAAGTTATACCTGTGCTTTACTAAATCAGATGGGGACGTCAATTATTTTAAATAATAGTGCCATCATATTTGAAACTCATTGGGGAACATGGCTTAGAGAAGCAAGCCATAGCCGCGAAAAAGAAGTTTATGATGCTGTTATGGCAACTGAATACCCCGCTGAGCAGGTATTTAACCATGTGATGAATAAAGGTCATCGTTTAAATTGGCAGTTACTTGAGCAACTCGATTTTAAAGACAGTGACATTACCAAAGTGTTAAAGGAGTTAGATACGGCTTCACATTTTAGCCAACTTTCTACAGATGCGGCCATTGTCGCAAAAGCCAGCTGCTTTGCTAAAATTATTTTATTGGAAGAGTATCAATTGATTGACCCTCAAGAGCGTAAACTGATGCTCGATTATTATGAATTTACTCAACAAGAAGTTATTCGCCTAAAAGCACAAAACTATCGCAAACTTGATTTAACCTGATCTGTTCGCTCTTAGTGAAAACTGAGAGCGATATCACCCGTTTACTTCGCTTCAAGCTTATCTAAATCGATTCAATTTTAACGCTACAATTCATCTTCATTGATATAATAACCGTGTTTTATCGTCATAAGTGGTGATCTGTAAATATTAACTACTTATGCATTTTCATTGAATAGCTACACAAAAAGCATGTTAATAACTTTTTTTATGACTATTTATGCTGTATCGCCCGCCTTAATACGCTTTTTTTGGCCAATAATCTCAATCTTTATGCACTTTAAAGATAATTAACCTGAAGATAATTGTTGATAACTGGTATTTTGATCACATTTTCGCTAATAATGACTAATAATCAACACAAGCCATCGTCGGTTCATGATTAGATAATAAAGAAAACGACGATATCTAGCGGCTTTGCGGCCGTTAACTGAAATAAAGGATGAATTGGAATGACAATTGAAATGAATCTTAACCGTGCCCAGTTTGATGAAGTCATGGTGCCTAATTATGCGCCTGCGGCAGTTATCCCTGTGAAGGGTGAAGGGAGCCGAGTTTGGGATCAAGACGGTAATGAATTTATTGATTTTGCCGGTGGTATTGCCGTTAACTGTTTAGGCCATTGTCATCCAGCACTTGTTTCTGCATTAAAGGAGCAAGGTGAAAAACTATGGCATCTGTCAAATGTCATGACCAATGAGCCTGCACTGGCATTGGCCACTAAATTAGTGAACTCGACTTTTGCAGAGCGTGTATATTTTGCCAATTCAGGTGCTGAAGCCAATGAAGCGGCACTTAAGTTAGCTCGTCGTTATGCATTAGATAACCATGGCCCACAAAAAGATCAAATTATTGCCTTTGATAAAGCTTTCCATGGCCGTACTTTCTTCACCGTAACAGTAGGCGGTCAAGCGGCTTATTCCGATGGTTTTGGACCAAAGCCACAAAGTGTTACTCACGTGCCATACAATGATATCGCTGCTCTAGAAGCGGTTATTTCAGACAACACCTGTGCCATTATGCTAGAACCATTACAAGGTGAAGGCGGAATCATTGATGGTGAGCCAGAGTTCTTAAAAGCGGTCAGAGCACTAGCTGATAAACATGATGCCTTGGTTATTTTTGACGAGGTACAAACTGGTGTAGGTCGTACTGGTGAGCTATTTGCTTATATGGGTACAGACATCGTGCCTGATATTTTAACCAGCGCTAAAGCGTTAGGCGGCGGTTTCCCTATTGCGGCAATGTTAACTACCGCTAGAATTGCGGCGCATTTAAAAGTGGGAACCCATGGTTCTACTTATGGTGGTAACCCATTAGCTTGCGCTATTGGTAATGCCGTTATGGATGTGGTTAATACCCCAGAAGTGCTTGATGGTGTTAAACACCGTGAGCAACTATTCCGTGATGGTTTAGCAGCCATTAATGCAAAGTATAATGTCTTTAGCGAAGTACGTGGCAAAGGCTTGTTATTAGGTGCAGTATTGAATGACCAATATGAAGGCCGTAGCCGCGATTTCTTAGTGGCTTCAGTTGCTGAGGGCTTAATGAGCTTAGTTGCTGGCGCTAATGTGGTGCGTTTTGCGCCTTCTCTTGTGATCCCAGAAGCTGATATTACCGAAGGCTTAGCGCGTTTTGAGCGTGCAGTAGCAAAAGTAGTAGCAGGTTAATACATTAAAAGCACAGCTAAGCTGTGCTTTTTTTGTTTGGGTAAGTGCTTGGTGAAACGTTAATTTTATTTTCGTTTTAGGCCCAAGCACATCAAGGAGAATTAGATGTTAATCATACGTCCAATCCGTGCAAGCGATTATGAAGCACTTTACAGTATTGCTGTTGAGTCAGGTCACGGATTCACTTCTTTACCAGTAAATGAAGAGTTACTGCGTTCAAAGATTGCTAGGGCTGAAGCATCCTTTACTAAAAACGTTGATACCCCTTTTGACGAAGGCTATTTAATGGTACTTGAAGACACCACAACAAACGAAGTGGTGGGGACTTGTGGTATTGAAGCGGCTGTCGGAATGGAAGATGCCTTTTATCACTACCGACTCGGCACAGAGGTTTATCATTCAAAGCAAATTGCTGTACGCAATGAGGTTGAAACATTAACGCTTTGCCATGATTACACGGGTGCGGCTGAATTGTGTACTTTGTTTTTAAAAGATGCTTATCGCCAAGGCAATAATGGCCGCATGTTATCTCGCTCAAGATTTTTATTTTTAGCTCAACATGAGCATCGTTTTGGCAAAACCGTTATCGCTGAAATGCGTGGTGTTAGCGATGCAAAAGGTGATTCACCATTTTATGAATGGCTACAAAAATATTTTCTAGGTATCGACTTTGTTGAAGCAGATTATTTATCTGGTTTAGGTAAAAAAGCCTTTATGGCAGAAATGATGCCAAGAAGTCCTGTGTATGTGTGCATGTTACCGCAAAAGGCACAAGATGTTATTGGTGAGGTGCATCAAAACACCAAGCCCGCATTAAGATTACTACAGGCTGAAGGCTTTAAGTTTAGAAACTACGTCGATATTTTTGATGGTGGTCCAACGGTTGAGTGTGGCTTAAATGAAATTAAGTCAGTTAAACGTAGCCGCTTGTTGACTGTTGAAGTTGGCACCATGCCAGATTGTGACAGCCAATATATTATTTCAAATACTCTGTTAGCAGACTACCGCGCAACCGCGGCACACTTGTCTGTTTCAGACGATCTAGACTCGGTCATATTATCCCCTGAACTCGCAAAAAATCTAAAAATTAATTCAGGTGATAAGTGCCGCGTGTTAGCACTTTAGGAGCATTAAATGACTCAATTTATTAAAGGACAATGGCTTGAAGGTAACGGCCATTCTATTCAATCAAAAAACCCAGCCAATGGTGAAGTGATTTGGCAAGGTAATACTGCCACCGCCACTCAAGTGAACGATGCGGTTAATGCGGCCAGAGCTGCTCAGTTTGATTGGTTTATGTTGGGCTATGATGCTCGTTTAGCCATTGTAGAAGCATACCGAGCACAGTTAGAGGCTCATAAAGACTTAATTGCCGAAACCATTGCACAAGAAACCGGTAAACCTCAATGGGAAACCGCCACTGAAGCCGGTGCGATGATAGGTAAAATTGCGCTATCAGCTAAAGCTCATGACAAGCGCACTGGCACTGAAACCAATGATTTACCAGCTGGTCGAGCAGTACTGCGTCATAAGCCTCATGGTGTTGTTGCGGTATTTGGCCCATATAATTTTCCAGGTCATTTACCCAATGGCCATATCGTACCTGCTTTATTGGCTGGTAATACCGTGGTATTTAAGCCCTCAGAATTAACGCCTAAAGTGGCTGAGTTAATGCTGCAATGTTGGCAAAAAGCGGGTCTGCCACAAGGCGTCATTAACTTAGTGCAAGGTGAAGTGGAAACCGGCAAGGCTTTAGCATCTCATCCTCAAATTGATGGGCTTTTCTTTACAGGAAGTTCACGTACTGGGCATTTATTACATCAACAATATGCGGGTCATCCTGGAAAGATATTAGCGTTAGAAATGGGCGGCAATAATCCGCTTATTGTTAAAGGCATTAGTGATATTAAAGCGGCTGTGCATGAAATTATTCAGTCAGCTTATATTTCTTCAGGTCAACGTTGTACTTGTGCTCGCCGTTTATATGTTGAAAAAGGCGAGCAGGGCGATGCGTTAATTGCTGAGTTAGTTAACGCAATTAAGCAAATTAAAGTCGGCCCTTGGAATAGCCAGCCACAACCGTTCATGGGATCTATGATTTCTGAGTCGGCAGCGTTAGGCATGGTTGCTGCTCAAGCAACACTTCAGTCTTTAGGCGGCGAATCTATTATTGAGTTAACTCAGCTAGCTTCAGGCACAGGTTTAGTGACTCCAGGTCTAATTGATGTCACTAAGATTGAGTCATTACCTGACGATGAATATTTCGGCCCACTGCTGCAATTAGTACGTTATAGCGAGTTTGATGAAGCTATTCGTTTAGCCAATGATACTCGATATGGTTTATCGGCAGGATTACTAGCCGACAGCCGTGATGATTACGACTACTTCTTAGCCCGCATTAGAGCCGGTATTGTCAATTGGAATAAGCAAATTACTGGCGCGTCAGGTGCGGCGCCTTTTGGTGGTGTAGGAGCATCAGGCAACCATCGAGCTAGCGCATTCTACGCTGCTGATTATTGTGCTTACCCAGTGGCATCAATGGAAGCTGATTCAGTCAATTTACCTGCAAGCTTAAGCCCAGGTTTATCTATTTAACCTGAATTCAGGATAATAACTTGGCACAGTGCAAACTATGTCAAACAGGGTGATTATTTTGTACTGGCTGTTTAAAGCAGCCAGCGCTAATTTTAGAAGGATTTAACAATGCATACTGACGTTAATGTCTTATTTAGCGAAATGTGGCAAGACTATATAAAAATGACCCCATCGGCGGCCAAAATTCATCAGCTGCTTGGTAAAGGTGCACCGATCATTAATGATCACATTGCCTTACGTACTTTTAATATTGCTAAAGTAAACCTTGAGGTATTAGCCAAGCACTTTACTTCATTAGGGTATGTTGCTTGTGGTGACTATCAGTTTGAGCAGAAAAAGCTGGTTGCGAAACATTTTGAGCATCCAGATCCAACTCAACCCAAAGTGTTTATTTCTGAGCTTTTAGTTGAAGAATTTAGTCCACAGTTACAACAAACTGTTAAAGGCTTCATTGACCAAGTTGAAGAGTCTGCCTTAGTCGCCGATAACTTTATTTATTCAGGCCGTCACTGGCAAGTAGACAAAGCCACTTATCAAGCTTTACTGGCTGAAAGTGAGTATGCAGCTTGGGTCGCGGCGATTGGATATCGTGCAAATCACTTTACGGTATCTATTAATCATTTACCTGAATTTGAACGTATTGAAGATGTGAACCAAACCCTTAAAGATGCTGGGTTTGTGTTAAATAGTTCCGGTGGTGAAATTAAAGGTTCACCAGAAGTGCTATTAGAGCAATCGTCGACAATGGCTGATAAAGTTGTGGTAAATTTCACAGATGGTGATGCTGAAATCCCAAGCTGTTTTTATGAGTTCGCCCGCCGTTATCCTATGGACAATGGTCAAATTTATACCGGTTTTGTGGCAGCGTCAGCAGATAAAATTTTCGAAAGCACTAATGCGATGTAATCTTGCCTTAGCAAGTTAACCATCGTTGTTGTAAATATTGAAGCGAAAAACTGGCCATGTAATCATGTGATTATATGGCCAATTCTTTATTATCTGTTGAAGTCGTGAGAGGGTGAATCAGCTACAGCGGCTAAATTATCGGTGATTTAGCCTCAATGGTAATTGAGACCGCTAAACCTGATAAATGCTGACTGGCAGTAAACGCTAGTTCGAAGCCATATTGTTCGCAAATCTCTTTTACAATCGACAACCCTAATCCATGCCCCATGACATCTTCATCAAGTCGAGTGCCCCTAGCGGTTAATTGCGCCAGTTGAGCCTGCTCAACTCCTGGGCCGTCATCTTCAATGGTAATTAGCATATGTTGGGCGTTTTTAGTCACAGTAACAACAATGTTTGACTGCGCCCACTTAAAGGCGTTATCTAGCAAGTTGCCAAACAGTTCCATGCCATCTTCACGATGAATAGGGATTCTACTGAGGTGATTAACGTTGACGATGTCATATGACAAGCTTTTATGGCGATACACTTTTGCCAATGTGTTGAGCAAACTCGTAAAGTCTTTGTCAACGTTCATTTGTGCAGCAGGTAGCATATCTCCGGTGATTCGAGCCGCGGCAAGTTTGCGTTCAATCATTTTACGAATTTGATCGAGTTGCTGCTGCATGGCAATAGCAGCCTCTGGATCGGTTAGTCCAAGCGCCTCAACTTGTTGCTGCATAATCGCTAAAGGTGTTTTTAAGCCATGGCTTAAGTTACCTAAATTATTTCGGCTACGTTCTATTTGCTTTGCGGTGTAATCTAATAATTCATTATAGGTGGCAGCTAAGGGTTTGATTTCAGGAGGAATAGAATCGGTGTCCAGTGCACTAATTTCACCTTGTCTGAGTTTGGCAAGCGATCGTTGTACTTTTTTAACGGGTTTAAAAGACTGTCTGAGAATTAAAAAAATCCCAGTAATCATCGCTAGTAACACCCCGATATTGATCGCTAGTTTAGTGCCATAAACTTCGCTAAAGACTCGCCTGCCGATACTCAGGTCTTGAGCAACGGTTAGTGTTGCCGTATTTGGGGTGGTGTCAGAGCCAATGCCAATAGACAGTAGTTGCATGTCATTATTTTTAGGCCCCTTTGCTTGCCATACCCGTTTCTGTTTATCAGCTAAAGGCTCAATGTCTAATTCAACATCCCATAAAGAACGTGAACGAATAACATTATTAGGTAAATTCAGCTGGTAATATCGGCCGGAGTAAGCTGGGCGGTAAAAACTAGAAAGTTGTTTGCTGTCAATTTCGATTTGACCATTTTGCAAACTGGTGGCCAAAATCACGTGTTCTAAATCTTCTTCAAGCCGATTAATAATCGAGTCGTGGAAAGCTTCTCTAAGCATCGACTCGAATAATATTAGCCCGATAATGGTACTGAGGATAATAAGACCGCTCAGCCATAGGCTGAGCTTAGTGCGGATGGATATCATTGCTCTAGACCGTGAAAGATATATCCTTGTCCTCGTCTAGTTTCGATAGCTGTTTTACCTAATTTTTTACGTAAATGGGTGACGTAAACTTCTACCACATTACTCTCTTTTTCATCATCAAATTGATAAAGTTTATCTGTTAATTGCGCTTTAGACAGCAGCTTTTTAGGAGACATCAAGAAGATTTTGAGTAAGCGAAACTCCATTGCGGTTAACTCAAATTCAGTTTTATCAACAATGACTTTTTGCTCGGCTTCATCTAATACAATACCGGCAAAGCTAAGTTGTTTAGAGGCATTATTAGCCCGCCCATGTGCTCGGTTAATAAGCGCTTGGATGCGAGCCAGTAATTCTTGAGCATGAAATGGTTTGCCTAAATAGTCGTCGGCACCGGCATTAAACCCTTCAACTTTTTCATGCCATTGAGAGCGTGCTGTTAGCATAATTACTGGGGTTTCGATGCCTTTTTCTCGCCAATTAGACACAAGATTCAAGCCATTACCGTCAGGTAGGCCTATATCAAGAATAACGCAGTCATATTGAGTTTCTTTGATAAGATAATCTGCTTCAACAGCCTTGTCGGTAACATCTGTGACATAACCAGCTTGTTTGAGTTGTTTTTCTAATTCAGCCACTAAGAGTGGATTATCTTCAACGAGTAGCAGTTTCATGTGTAGTACATTCGCTTGGTAATTGAGTTAACGAACTGAGAGTACCACTTTGTGCGTTAAATTGCAGGTTAACTGTGTGACCCTGCTTGAGTTTTAACTGTAAATCATAACGCCAGTGATCATTATCTTTGAATAATTGTGCATCAACTAGTTGCGCATCGCAATATCGTGCTAACCAATTTAAACATTCATCTAAAGAGCGGATGTGGCCAGAGCTGACCAATTGTTGAACATGATTATGATCCACTTCAAAAATATCTTGGGGCTCTACTAGGTGAGTGTTTAATGTGCTAAGGCTAAATAAGCCAATAGTAATAAACAGCGACATACTTGCTCCAAGGTATAAAAAAGTGGTGTTCAGTAAAACTGACACCACTTTAATAATCTTGGCTTAAATCAAGCTGAAGCTTAACTTAACGTGTTCCGTATACCACAATTGTCTTGCCGTGAGCTTGGATAAGACTTTGTTCTTCAAGCATTTTTAGAATGCGACCAACAGTTTCACGCGAACAACCCACAATTTGACCAATCTCTTGACGAGTAATTTTGATTTGCATACCGTCTGGATGAGTCATTGCATCTGGCTGTTTTGCCAAATGTAATAATGTTTGTGCAATGCGACCTGCAACATCTAAGAAAGCTAAATCACCCACTTTTTGGCTAGTGCTTTGTAAGCGATAAGCCATTTGAGCAGAAAGCTTCATTAAGATTTCTGGGTTTACTTGGATAAGCTGTTTGAATTTCTTGTATGAAATTTCAGCAATTTCGCAGGCTTGTTTAGCGCGTACCCAAGCGGTACGTTCAGCTTGTTCTTCAAACAGGCCTAGTTCACCGATAAAGTCACCCTGATTCAGATAAGAAAGGATCATTTCTTTACCTTCTTCATCTTTAATCAATACCGCAACGGAACCTTTAACAATATAGTATAAGGTGTCTGAATCTTCGCCAGCATGAATTAACGTGCTTTTTGCTGGATATTTATGAATGTGACAATGTGAAAGAAACCACTCCAAAGTTGGATCAGGTTTTGGCTTACCAATCAGAGCCATATTGATGTTCCTCGATTGATTAAAAAAGTAAGTAAGAAATCTCTAATAAAGCATTCTACGCTGTTTATGTTGTTAAATCCATGATGGAGATCGTATTTAAACAACGAGAAAATTATTTTAACTGCTTCAAATGTAGGTTTATTTAAACAGTTTTGAGAGTTAGGTCAATTAAACTCTCATAGTCTAGGGTAAATCACAAGAGTCAGAATTAACCCTGCTAAAAACCAAGTCAGACTTTATAATGATAATTATTATCAATAAGTTCTAATGTAAAACAGCCTACAAAGATTGTATTCAGGTTAGCAGTTGGTTTATGTTTAGGTGAGTTAGCTCAAAATATTGAGGTTTA
This sequence comes from Shewanella gaetbuli, assembly GCF_023284065.1. Classification (GTDB taxonomy): domain Bacteria; phylum Pseudomonadota; class Gammaproteobacteria; order Enterobacterales; family Shewanellaceae; genus Shewanella; species Shewanella gaetbuli. The sequence continues at coordinate 263,606 of NZ_JAKIKP010000003.1, forward strand.
TGTGAAGAAGTTATTCAAAATAGGGTGTGGTTGTTTGTTGTTGAGTGCTTTTTTGACCCCTATTGCACACGCATTTTCGTTACCGCAAACAGCCGAGTCAGAAGTACGCTCTCGGGTTGTGCATATTCAACTGAAAGCCAATCAAGGCGATGCAGATGCACAATATCTTTTAGGGTTAATGTATTTATCAGGACGTTTTGTTCCCACAAGTATTACCGAAGGTTTTATGTGGGTCGAGCAAGCTGCTAATCAAAATAATATCAAAGCCCAACAAACTATTGCTGATTTAGCATTTGAAGGAAAGCTTGTTCCCCGTAACTTGTTAAAAGCGGAAAAATGGTATTTAGCCATGAGCGAACAAGGCGATAATTGGGCTGATTTTCGTTTAGGGTTTATTTATGCCGCGGGTGGCGATGGCGTTGAGCGTAACTGTGGTAAAGCACTGCAACGTTTTAGTGCCGCCGGTGATGATGTTTCGTTAGGTAATGTTGCTTGGATACTAGCCACTTGCCCTGAAGCTGAATATCGTGATGGTTCTAAAGCAGTGAGTTTGTCGCTTAAGTTATTAGAATCGAATGAAAACGACCCAACTATTTTAGATAATCTGGCGGCGGGGTACGCTGAATTAGGTGATTTTAATCAGGCGGTGAATGTGCAGAAAAAAGCCATTGATGCGCTGAAACTTTCCCCTGAAATCGCTAAAGGTGACGAGTTTATTATGCGTCTTGAACGTTATAAGAATAACCAAGCATATCAAGAGGTTGTGCCTTTAATGGAGTAGCACTTAGCGTGTTGTAAAGTGTTGAGTTTAGCGTATTGATCAGTGAGTAATCATTTAGGATAGGACGCTGATATGCTCAATGTGCCAACAGAAAAAGGGGGAATTAACACTTGAGCATATCAACTATCGTTATTTCGCCTAAAATAACAATGGCTTTAGCATACAAATTTTAGATTAATGTAAACTTAAAGCTGAAGGTTTTATTATTCATTTTGATGTTGCTTGAAGCGCTTTTCCATTAAATCTTTAATCAGTGGCGTGAGAATCAGTTCCATTGCCAAAGACATTTTGCCACCCGGTACCACTAACGTATTTACCCGCGACATGAATGACCCATCAATCATGTTTAGGAAATAGGGGAAGTCGACATTATTCATGCCTCTGAAACGAATAACCACAAAGCTTTCATCTAAGCTTGGAATATCTTTAGCGCTAAATGGGTTTGAAGTATCAACGGTAGGAACACGTTGAAAGTTTATATGAGTTCGAGAAAATTGTGGCGTCATATGATTAATGTAATCGTCCATGCTGCGTACAATTGACCCCATGACCTTTTCACGACTATGCCCTCGGTCATTGGTGTCTCGAATAATTTTTTGAATCCACTCTAAATTGACAATCGGTACCATGCCAATCAGTAAATCAACATGTTTTGCTACGTCTGCATCCTCTGTTACTACACCACCATGAAGGCCTTCGTAATAAAGCATATCGGTGTTTGGGGGCAGGTCACGCCATTGCGTAAATGTGCCGGGCATTTGGTTAAACGGCACGGCTTCATCAAAGGTGTGCAGATAGCTACGAGTTTGCCCTGTCCCTGTTTCTGCATAACTGGCAAAGCACTCTTCTAATTTTATGAAGTTATTGGCTTCTGGGCCAAAGTAGCTGATATTCTTTTTCTCTACTTGAGACTTTCTGATCAACACTTCCATTTCTGCGCGAGTAAAATTGTGAAAGCTATCCCCTTCAACAAATGCAGCATTGATACCCAATTGACGAAAAATATGAGTAAAAGCCATTGTGGTTGTTGTGGTACCGGCACCTGAAGAACCAGTTACAGCAATAATAGGGTGTTTAGCTGACATTTTTTTCCTAAGAAACAATAAATAAGCGTTGGACTGAAAAACAATTCTGTTTTTATGTAATTCGCAGAGCCTAACATTTATACGGTAGATATTACCTTTGGGTCAATGCTATGGCCTGTTAATTATTGTGAATTGATAATATTGTGTTTGTGTCTAATCGAAATTGATTCATCTTCTTCACTATACTCAACCAATAATTCGCCGACTTTTAATGCGTGTTTACATTGCGCAATCATGGCGGCAATTTGTTGATCATTCATTTCAGAAAAACTGCCGTCTTCAACCTGAGTAAACAAATATTCTTTAATTAAATTATTAAGTGTCTCAACTTGTAGATTGCCCAATGCGTCGTAAGGAATAATCATGATTGACCTTGTTGTGCTTTATCATTTTTTAATACGTAATCTATGACTCTATTTTCAATATAAAACTTGGGTTTCCATGGCCTGCCGCCTTCAATAAAGCCCACATGGCCACCAAAATTATGCAGTTCATATTCCACTTGATTTGATAGTTCTGCAGGCGTTGGAATAACAGCATCAGTCATAAAAGGGTCGTCTTTTGCATGAATGATTAACGTCGGTTTTACAATGTGTTTTAACACGCTTAATGCACTGGAGCGCGTGTAATAGTCTTCCACACCTGCAAACCCGTGTAATGGAGCGGTGACTTTGTCATCAAACAAGTAAAAGGTGTTTAACTGTTTTATCTCGGCTTTAGTAACCGGCATTTGTGAAGTTAAATCTTGTTGCTCAATTTTATTAACCATTTTGTGCTGTAATTGTTTAATCAAATGTGATTGATATACTTTAGAAAAGCCATTTTCTAACTTTTTAGCACAAGCACTGAGGGTGAGCGGTGCTGATACCACCACGGCGCGTTCCAATAAGCTGCTTGCTTGTGCTGTACCTTGATACTTTGCCAGCACATTCCCTCCTAAACTATAGCCCACAGCATACAGCGTTGAGTCAGGGTAATATTGTTTAAGTTGGCTCAAGGTAAAAGCAAAGTCTTCCGTGTCGCCACTATGATAGCTTCTCGCTAAGCGGTTTGGCTCACCAGAGCAACCTCTATGATGGTGTACAACGGCACACAAATTAGCTTTTTTTGCTGCTAGCAACATGCGCCTGACATAGTGAGACTCAGAACTGCCTTCCAAACCATGGGCAATCACTAAAATAGGTTCGCCATTTTGAGGATTCCCCAACCAGTCTAAGTCAATAAAGTCGCCATCGGGTAATTCTTGTCTTTGACGAAAAACCTTAGGTTTGGTGACTTTAAAAATAAACGGTAATATGGTTTGAATATGAGGATTTACAGCCCACCACGGTGGGTTAAATAACGCTTTTTTCGACATGAATGCTTCTACGAATGTTTGTGAATGTTTAAACGTATGTTTAAATGATCTTCATGTCACTGTATCACAGTTAAAATCTTCACCACAAAAATATTGAGGCCTGGATATGAAGCGACGTACTTTTATCACTGGTGCATTTATTGGCACTGCAGCTCTAGCGCTAGGGGTTAATTTATACTCAGAAAGTACCTTGTCGTCTCAAGCAAAAGATGGCCAACGCGTGTTATTTAGCATTTTGATTCCCGTATTTTTAGATGGCGCTTTGCCTGCTGTGGCAAGTCAAAAAGAACTCGCCATTAACTCAACCGTTGATGCCATTGAACAGGCTATTGCAGTGCTACCTGAGCAGCAACAAATTGAACTTGCAGAGTTGTTTGAGCTGTTGGAAAGTCGTTTAGGCTTACTCATCTTAACTGGCAGTGTTACATCTTTGATGCTTAGAGATTCAGCCGAACTGACTCGAATATTAGAACATTGGCGATTTCACTTTTTAGAGATGGTGCAAACTGCTTATACCGGCTTACGTGAGTTGGTACTGACGAGCTATTATTCAAACCCAGAACATTGGGGACGATTAGGTTATGCCAAACCCACGTTTTTATTGAATGAAGCTTAAGCGTACAAGGAGTTTTTAATTGGCTATTATCGATCCGATTACCACGGGATTAACATCAGGCTGGCACCACGTTGATGCCAGTTTATTGAATGAAAACCAGCACTTTGAAGCCGATGTAGTGATAGTGGGCACCGGCGCGGGTGGTGGTACTGCGGCAGAAATACTGACCAACGCTGGCTTGACCGTGATTATGATCGAGGCGGGATCGCTTAAATCTTCCAAAGACTTTGATATGGAAGAGCGCCACGCTTACCCTAACTTGTATCAACAAGCCGCCGCCATGAAAACCACTGATAAAGGCATTGGTATTTTTCAGGGGCGAACCGTTGGTGGCTCAACCACCATTAACTGGACTACCTCAATAAGAACTCCTGACCCCACCTTAGACTTTTGGGCACAAGAACGCAGCGTGATTAACACCTCCGTACAAGAGATGCAGCCTTGGTTTGAAAAGATGGAGCACAGGTTAAATATTGCTGAATGGCAATATCAACCCAATCGCAATAATGGAGTATTACTAGAAGGCTGTAGCAAGCTAGGCTGGGAACATACCGTCATTAAGCGCAATGTGTCAGGTTGCTGGAATACCGGCTACTGCGGCATGGGCTGTCCGGTTAACGCCAAGCAATCTATGTTAGTCACTACGATTCCTGCTGCACTTGATAAGGGAGCCACCTTGATATCCCGCGCCAAAGTTACTCATGTTAAGCATGAAGAGCAGCGTGTTGTTGGTATTAGTGCGCAGTGTATGACTGAAACACGTCAACCGAATGGAGTTGAACTGACTTTCAGTGCCAAGCATTATATTTTAAGTGCAGGGGCTATTCACACACCAACAATATTAATGCGCTCGAATATGCCTGACCCTCATCAATTGCTAGGTAAAACCTTTTTGCATCCTTCGGTGTTGTCTGGTGCAATATTTGATGAACAAATTAATGGTCATAGCGGCGCTCCGCAAGCGATATATTCTGATCAATTTGTCTGGCGCGATGGTGCGGCTGGTGAGTTAGGCTATAAATTAGAAGTAGCGCCTATTCATCCCGTGTTAATTGCCTCTAAAACCATTGGTTATGGTAAAAGCCATGCACAAATTATGGCTGATTTTAATAAACTGCAGGTGGTGATTGCGTTGATCCGTGACGGATTTAACGATCAAACTGGCGGACAAGTGAGGTTAACTGATCATGGCTTTACGTTAGATTATCCATTAACAAAAGCATTTTGGCGGGCTGCCCGAAACGCCTTCTTGTCGATGGCTGAACTGCAATTTGCTGCAGGAGCTAAAAAAGTCTTACCGATGAATGACGGCTTAGATTTTATGAACTCATGGAAGCAGGCTAAGCAGCAGATTAATGAAATGGATTTAAAGGTACTTAAAACGATTGTGGCCTCTGCGCATGTGATGGGCGGGTGTCCAATGGGGGAAGATTTATCTACCTCGATGATTAACAGTGTAGGTCGCTCGCACTACTTCGAAAACTTATCAGTATTTGACGGTTCGATGTTCCAAACCAGTTTAGGTGCCAACCCGCAATTATCTATTTATGGCATTGTGGCACGTAACGCTACTTTACTTGCCGAGGAACTTGCGCCAAAAACGTCCGCATCAAGTTAAGCCAATTAAGCCATTAGTTTACGGTTTAAATTATGGCTTAAAATAGCTGCTATCTATGCCATATAGGCTCAGGTAGTTATTTGAGTTATTTGAGTTATTTGAGTTATTTGAGTTGTTTGAGTCACTGTCAGTATCAGAAAAGCAGTTAACTTTCATGCTGTTCAATTGTTGCAGTATTATTCGCTGAGATTTTCTTTCCATCATTAACTCAACATCGAGCATTTTTTGGTACTCATCAGTATCAAGATGTGCTTTAGCTAAACGACGTAACTGGCGATAAGGCACCAACACGGTTTGTTCCCAATGGATAATTGATTCCTGTAACAACTGCCATTGTTCAACCGTTAATCGCTGGGGGCTTTTATCTAATTCTTGGGCCAATAAAAACAGGTTAACATTTACCTGATAGTGATCTTGAAGCTCAATATATGCCGTTGGGTTGCTGGCGTATTGTTGCTCACAGGCTTGCCAAATTTGCTGGCTAAATAGCTGAGAATCTTCCATGTATTTCTCCGATGAATAAATAACATGAAAAAGCTGACGACATTGAAAACACTATCAACACCTCGTTCAGCTTGATCATCGTTTGGTATTTGTAGGCGTTTTAACTATTTACCTATTCACCTACTGAACCGACTGCTCGATGGCCTCAATTTGCTCTTGAATGTCTAACCAGTTCATTTCGCTTTCATCCATCGCTTGAGTTAACTGGGTACGTTCATTCAATACTTGAGTCATTTTAGCTTTGTTTTCAGCTTCATATAAACTGCCATCAGCAAGTAACTCTTCAAGTTCTGCAAGTCTTGCGGTGAACTTGGTTTGCTCAGCTTCTAATTTTGCTTGTTGCTTACGTAACGGCGAGGTTTTTTGACGCAGTTCGGCTTCAATACGTTTTTGCTGTTTTTTATCTACTTGAACGGTATTGCTGGTTTTAGCGGTTTCTAGTTTTTGGCTCGCAGTAGCCGCTTTTGCCGCATCAAGTAACCACTGATGATAGTCGTCTAAGTCACCGTTAAATGGGCTCACAGTGCCTTGGTCAACAAGGTAGTAGTCGCTACAGCTTAACCGTAATAAATGACGGTCATGCGATACAATAACCATAGCACCTTCAAAGGTTTGCAATGCCATTGTTAGCGCATGGCGCATTTCTAAATCTAAATGGTTGGTGGGTTCGTCTAGTAGCAATACGTTTGGACGTTGCCATACTAACAGTGCAAGGACTAGACGGGCTTTTTCACCACCTGAAAAGGGCCTAACAGGTGACAGCGCCATATCACCATTAAAACCAAATCCGCCTAAAAAGTTACGTAACTCTTGCTCGCGGGCATTGGGTGCAAGGCGAACAAGATGCTGTAACGGGGTATCATCAAGCTGTAAGAATTCAATTTGATGCTGGGCAAAGTAGCCAATATTTAGCCCCGGATTCGGTTCAAACTTGCCTGATAACGGTTTTAGCTGTGCCGATAACAATTTAATTAATGTCGACTTACCTGCGCCATTTCTCCCTAGTAACCCAATGCGGGCACCAGGAACCAAGTTTAATTGCACTTTACTTAAAATGGTTTTATCGCCGTAGCCTACAGACACTTGCTCCATTGTCACCAATGGATTAGGTAAGGCTTCAGGCTCTTTAAAGGCCATTTGGAAAGGGCTATCTGCGTGAGATGGCAGTAATTCCGTCATCCGCTCTAATGCTTTTAAACGGCTTTGTGCTTGTTTAGCTTTACTGGCTTTATAGCGGAATCGGTCAACAAAAGATTGCATGTGTGCACGCTCTTTTTGTTGCCGCTCAAAAGCCACTTGCTGTTGAGCTAAACGCTCAGCACGAACACGTTCAAATGCGGTATAACCGCCTTTATAAAAGTTCAGCTGGTGGTTTTCAACATGTACAATTTCATCAACAATGGCATCAATAAAATCACGGTCATGGGAAATTAAAATTAGCGTCCCTTGGTAAGATTTAATCCAACCTTCTAACCAATACATGGTGTCTAAGTCTAAGTGGTTGGTAGGTTCGTCTAACAGTAATAAATCTGAGCGACATAATAACGCTTGAGCCAAGTTTAAGCGCATGCGCCAACCACCGGAGAAACTTTTAACCGGGTTGTTTTGTTCTACTTCACTAAAGCCTAAACCAGCCAGTAAGGCACCAGCTCTTGCGCGAATAGCATAGCCGCCAATGGCATCTATTTTGCCGTGAATTAGGGCAATGGCGTTACCGTCGTTATCTTGTTGTGCTTTAGCTAGCTGCGCTTCAAGTTGCCTAAATTCTTCATCACCATCGAGCACGTATTCTAACGCTGAAACTTCCAGCGCTGGGGTTTCTTGAGCCACTGACGATATTTGCCAGTTTGCCGGTAATGAAAATTCACCTTTGTCTAGATGTAATTTACCCAGAATGAGCGCTAACAGAGACGACTTTCCAGTACCGTTCGCGCCCACTAAACCGACTTTGTGACCGGGGTAAATGGTAACTGAGGCTTCATCAAGTAGAGTTTTACTGCCGCGAATTAACTGGGCTTGACTGATAGTGATCATGAATACAACTTGAGCGATAAAATTAAGTGGGGGGATAATACCGTATTCGTGATTTTTTTCCCACATCTGCAGGACGGATACCCATGTTACATGGCAAAATAGCCACAATTGCAAATAATGATAACTGAGAGTGCTATGACCAAAGTGAAAAAACGATTTGTTGCTGGCGCTAAGTGCCCTAAATGTGGTGCAGTAGATAGTATTTTATTATTCAAACAACATAATATTGAAACGGTTGAATGCACTGACTGTGATTACACTGAGCAACAAAATGAGCAGGCGGTGACCCAAAAAGCGTCTGGTGACATGATAGGCGTGTTTAAACCCGATTAGTTTTTTGGATATCAACAATTATGGATATCAACAACTATGGATATCAACAATACAGGAGTAAATAATGTTTGAGCTAGGTTTGTCGGGCGGTATATCCCATTCAACGATGGCGACCGTACAAAAAGGAGCATTCAGAGCTGATGGTAAGCTTTGGATAGAAGATGACGTGCTGCACTTTTCACCTTTCAATGAAGATCTAGGCTACGGCCCTTATGCCATCGAGTTGGGTAATATTAAGTTAGTTACCACAGGGTGGGGAAAAGGGGCTGGCATTATTCCTGTTACCCCAGATGCCATTAAAGTGATTACCTACGATAACGACCAATATCGGTTTATTCTGGCTAACCCTAAAAAGTGGGTTGAGCTTTTAAGCCCAAACAAGGGTTAGTTTATATTTTGATGCTTTTTCAAGGGATTAACCTGTGACGGCGCAAATACGCTTACAAGCTATTACCCAATCAGATTTAGTGATTTTACATCAGTTTGAGTCTGACTTAATTGCCTCAAAAATGGCGGAGTTTACCCCTAGAGAGTGGCCAGATTTTGTTGAGCATTGGCAACATAATATTTTCCATAAACCAGATACTATTGCCCTTGGTGTTAAGTTAGAAAGCCAGCTGGTAGGCAGTGTTTTGAGTTGGCGTAATCCATCAGATGCTCTAACGTCTAACGGCAGGCTAATTGGTTACTGGATTGACAGAGCATACTGGGGGCAAGGTATTGCTTCAAAAGCTTTAGGGATGTTGTTGCCACAATTACCTAAAGAGCCTTTGTTTGCCTATATTGCTGATCACAATACGCGATCACAAAATATTGTTAAACGTTATGGCTTTGCCTCCGCAAACTTAACAAAAGCTCAAAAACAGGCTTTACCTGAAAATCTTGGCTTATATTGTAAAGCGGTATAAATTTTTGTCCCGTGGTTCAAAAGCTGACAGTAATGAACCACTTTTTAATGATGAACTTAGTCCAAGGCTTATGCCCTAGGAAATGATATGTCTTTTGCTGATTTCCCTTTACATAACAGCTTGTTGGCGCAACTGGCTGAACTTAAATTTACTAAGCCTACTGAGATTCAAACTCAGGCGATTCCGAGCATTTTAGCGGGTAAAGATGTACTCGCCAGCGCACAAACTGGCACAGGTAAAACAGCGGCGTTTAGTTTGCCTTTATTGCATAAGCTACTCACTGAACCTACATCCGTTATTGATTCACAACAGCCTAACCACCAAGCCATGCCTAAAGGGCTTATTCTTGCTCCAACAAGAGAGCTCGCTCAGCAGGTGTATCAAAACCTGCTGCAACTTCAAGGCTCGGCAGGTATTCGATGTGGGTTAATTTATGGCGGTGTCAGTGTTGAGCAGCAAAAAGCGCAGCTACAGGCTGGTGTTGATATTATTGTGGCAACCCCAGGGCGCTTGCTAGATTTACTACGTCAACGGGCGACTCAGCTTAATCAGATTGAGTATTTTGTTATTGATGAAGCAGATCGCATGTTAGATATGGGCTTTAGAGACGAATTGCTCGCACTATTAAAGCGTTTGCCTAAACAGCGACAAACGTTATTATTTTCAGCGACTTTAGATGACAGAGTATTTGGCTTTAGCCAACGTTTTTTAACCCAACCTCAAGTGATTGAAGCCCATAATCGTAACCAAACCGCAAGCTCTGTTGTTGAACGTATTTATAACGTCGATAAACCTAAAAAATGTGCTTTGCTGTGTCATTTAATGCAGGTTGAAAAATGGCAGCAAGTGCTTATTTTTAGCCGAACCAAACAAGATGCTGATGCGTTGGTGAAGCAAATGAAACAGCAGCAGATTAATCTTGCCGCGTTTCATGCTGATTTATCGCAATCAGTTAGAGAGCAAGTGCTAGCGGACTTTAAGTCCGGTAAATTAACTGCAATTGTGGCAACCGACGTGGCTGCACGAGGCATTGATATTGCTCAGCTAGATTACGTGGTCAATATGGAGCTGCCATTTAAGCAAGAAGACTATGTGCATCGAATTGGTCGCACCGGCCGCGCAGGGCAGCAAGGTCAAGCTATCACCTTATTAAGTGTTGATGATGAGCCATTATTGATTAAATTAGAAACCTATTTAGATAAACGGCTCGGGCAACAATGGTATCCCGGTTTTGAACCTGATTTAACCCAAGTGGCTCCTGTTACCCGTAAAACTAAAAAAGGTTCGCTAAAACAACAGGCAAGGCAAAAGGCGTTAGCACAATCAAAACGGCGATAAACGAGTAATAACTCATGTAAACCCATCAGCTAAACTCATTAGCCGCACATCAAAAAGCCCAATCAATAATCGATTGGGCTTTTTTGATGTTTAAATCAGCGCATAACCGCCCTTAAGGTGTGAGATATTGTTAAACCCGAGTCGCTGCATTGCTTGTGCGGCAACCAGTGATCGGCTGCCACTTCGACATACCAGTACCCATTGAGTCGTTTTGTCTTGTAGGTGCTGTTGCATAAAATCAACCAAGCGAGTCAATGGCACATTCTCACTGGCTTTGGTAGAGTGTTGGAGGGCGTATTCGTGTGGTTCGCGGATATCAATTAACTTAATATCATTTAGGCTTGCGGTTAACATAGAAGAGTTAAGCTCTCTCACCGCTAAGCCTGTGCTGCAGCTTGGGGTTGCACCACATAGAATTTCTTGACCCTGTTGGTCGTTTAAATGGCTGTCTAATTTAGTTTTGGCGACTTCAAACTCACTTACACTCAGCGCCCCTGTAATGACATTACTGAGCAGCTTATTGCGCTGACATTCAGCCTCAAGATGGGTGGCAAATTCATTTTGATAGTCATGGCTTGGACAAATTAATGTTTGCGGTGCGAGTAAGCTACTGAGTAATTGCAGGCTAGAGTACATATCTACCGCGCTGCTGGAGTCAAAGTTAGTGCGACCTAACGTGCCCATTAAAATGGTGTCACCACAAAAAGCAAATAAAGTGTTGTTTGCCAAGGTGTCATTTTCCTTTAAAGGGTGGCATAACAACAAACTAATGCTGTCTTGAGTGTGGCCAGGGGTAGGCACCTTAATCAGCCATTTATCTGCAATTTCAATATATTGATAGCTTTTTTGGTTGATGATGCAAGATTTTGTGGTTGCTGGCCAACCCAAGTGATCTTCAGCCGAGGTCAGATTGATTACCTCGGTTAATAAGCTTCTGGCAGAAACATGATCTGCATGCCCATGAGTATCAATAATGGCTACAACGGTTAATTGCTGACATTGCACTAGGGTATTAATGCGTTCAGCGAGTTGTGGCAAAGGGTCGATAATAATCACTTGTTTGGTTGCAGCGTTGGCATATATCCAAGTACAACTTCCACCAACTCGTAATTGCACTAAACCATTTAAAGGGGTTTTAGCATTTAGGGCGTCATTGTCTAAAACCATGCAACTATGGGTGAGCGCTTGAGAGGCGAACATAATGCGTTCACAGGCCTGTTCGATTTCAGCTTGTGTGATAGCGGGGCCAAATGATAATCGAATGGCTGATTCACTTTGCCATGCTGGTAGACCCATCGCATCAAGAACAAAGCTGCGGGTCACTTTTGAAGAGCAAGCTGAGCCTGAACTTACTCGTATATTTGCAGCATCAAATAAGTCCATCATTTCTTTGCTACTGAAACCTTTAATCGCGAAGTTGAGCGTGGTGGGTACGCTATTGTCGAAATGATGGTTAAACACAATTTGCGGAAAAGCTTGGGTTAATGTCTCTGCAAGTTGTTGACGATATTGCAGTAATTTGGCTTGACTGGCAAAACAAGAGTCTGTTTTAAGTAATTGATCAAAAATAACATTAATGGCCGCCATGCCCGGTAAGTTTTCTGTTCCAGAACGTAAGCCACTTTCTTGGCCCCCGCCAGCAATAAATGGCGTAAATGGCGCATTTTGGCGAATATAAATAAAGCCAATGCCTTTAGGTGCATACAGTTTATGGCCACTAAATGGCGCGTAATCAATGGTGGTTTTAGCTAAGTTTAATGCCATTTTCCCTAGCGCTTGCACACAATCCACCATCCAATAAACATCAGGGTTAGCTTGGCGTATGGTTTTTTCTAAGGCGGATAAATCTTGAAACACCCCAGTTTCATTATTTACTGCCATTGTGCAAATCATCAGTGCTTTATTGGCGTGGCTAGCAATAAAATCATGATCTAATTCGCCTTTATGATCCACAGGAATTGCGGTGACTTTGGCATTAATACCTAATAAATTATTCCAGTGTTTTAGCGACTCAGGTACGGCTTTATGTTCGGTCGCACCATACAGTAGGTGGTAATCTTGTCCATTTTCTTGATGATTTTTCAAGCGGGTTCTAGCACTCACTAAAGCGGACAAAATAGCGGTTTGAATGCCTTCTGTAGCCCCACTGGTAAAAATAACATTACCGTGAGTTGCCCCAAGCACTTGTTTGGCTTTGTCGCGAGTTTGTTCCATTAAATCTTTGGCTTGTAAACCAGTGATATGGCTGGAGCTTGGATTACCAAAAACATGCTCCATGGCTGACATTGCAGCGGTTGCAGCCTCAGGTAGCACTGGCGTTGTGGCGTTAGAGTCTAGATAAATTTGGCTTAATTCATTGTTATTAAAGTTGTTTTGTATATTCATTTATTTATTCATCTTGTTGTTAAATGAAAACATATATTTCTTTTAGTTATATGTAATTACTTTGCGGTATATTAACAACTTATTATCATCTTTCAAGCATATTGCGTTAATTAGGCATTAATAATGTTTGTCACGAACAGCTTTGGAATAATCGACTTTGTAATAGATTGGTTTGCAATTAATGGGTAGTGAAGATAAAGGTGACTTCTGTTAGCGACTCAATGATAATCAATTGCTAAGAAATACTAATGTCGATTGAGGAAGCCCATTTGTCTGCTTTGCGAATTATTGCTGGTGAAACTGCGTATAAACAAATTGAAAGTGAAGGATTTAGACAACAGCTATTTACCCAAATTTTAGCGGCATCAGGTGGCCCGAAATGGATAGGCATAGCAGGATTAGATAAGTATTTATTTGGTGAATTTTTTAAACACAGAGAAGACCCTCTTTATATGTTAGGGGCTTCATCAGGTGCATGGCGATTAGCCTGTTTAGGGCAACAAAATCCACTTGAGGCTTATGACCGTTTAGAACATTATTATATTAATCAACGCTATGACACTGTTCCTACTCGGGAGCAAGTATCTGAAAAGGTGTCCTATATAGTCAATGGTATTTTGGGTGAGCAAGCCGGTAAGGATATTATTGCTAACCCGATTTTTCGCAACCATATTGTTGCGTGTAGAGCAAAACATGTGAATGCAAGCCAGTCAAAATTAGGCTTAGCCATTGGTTTAGCGCTGACCGCTGCCTGTAATAGTATGAGCCGTAAAAGCCTTCACTGGCATTTCGAACGAGTGATGTTAAGCCACCAAGATGCAGCTTCACCTTTTGGAAGATTAAAAGACTTACCCACCAAGCATAAACAATTGACCGAAAATAATATCCAGCAAGCTATGCTCGCCACAGGTTCCATTCCGTTTGTGTTAGCACCGGTTCAACAAATTCATGGCTTGCCTGAAGGAAAATATTACGACGGTGGCATTACCGATTACCATTTTGATTTACCGCTTCCTATTGAAAGCGGCTTAACCATGTACCCGCATTTTTATGAGCATATGAGCCCAGGGTGGTTTGATAAGTCGCTAGTTTGGCGTAAAGCAAAACAGAATTATCATAATGCGCTGATCCTTGCGCCCTCTAATGGCTATATCGCTAAACTTCCCTACTCAAAATTACCTGACAGAACTGATTTTAAGCAGCTAGATTCAGATTCTCGAATTCAATATTGGCAAAAATCAGTGAAGCAAAGCCAGCAACTTGCAGACGAATTGGCGACCATTATTGATAAAGGCACCATTATGGAACACATGGTGCGTTGGTAAAAGCATGGGCTACTTCACCTAACCGTATCGTTCATTAGCATTAATTAACCTGCGACTTATTGGTGCTTTTTTGAGCAGAGGCTACACTTGTTTAATCAGTCTTAGCGTAATAAACGTATTGCTGATTAAAATCACCTTAGGGTGAGGGAGGTAGTTATGCAGTCACGTGAGATGGCCTTATTTATTCAAGATGGAGTGTTATTGCCCAACGGACGGCTTGAATTCAAAGTGGTATTACCTGACCAGTTAGCGTTGGTCGCATCGGTATTCAAGGGTGAGTATGGTATTGCCTTTGCGGCACAAAAAAATTCAGGTAATTTACCCTGCTACCGGACTATCACCGAATGTAGAATTATTGATTTTAATCAACTTGAAGATGATTCTTTAAGTATTGTGCTTGAAGGGGTTCAGCGCTTAAAAGTGTTGTCTGCCGCTAAATTGCGTAATCAAATGTGGATCGCTAGAACGCTAGTTTGTCCTAATTGGCGCCATGAACCCATTGCTGGAGAATTTGAAATTATCAGTGCAGCATTAGAGCAGTTTTATGAAGTGAACCCTGATTTATACGAGTTATATTCACAGGTGTATTTGCAAGATGCATCTTGGGTTAGCCAACGCTGGTTAGAAGTGTTGCCAATGTATAATTGTGATAAATTGCGCCTAGTTGAGCAGCCCAATTGTCATAAAACCATGGACTTTGTATTACAACTACTTAAGTCCCATGTTGGGTTATAACCTGCTAAGATAGTTGGCTTTAAACCTTTATTTGAAAATGTTGCCTGCTCATATGCCTGACACCACCATCACTCAAAAACCATCACACTCAACCGCAGCCATTGCCGCACAACCTTCCTATGTGGTTTTACCGCAACAAAGTCAAAATAGTCGCCCTTATACTACGGTGTTAGATTTTCTGGTGGCGCGTTTTTCGCAAATTCCACAAACGGTCTGGCTGCAAAGAATGGCGCAAGGCAAGGTTCATTGGCTTAATGGGGAATTAATTACTGCAACCACAGCTTACAGGCAAACCCAAAAAGTATGTTACTACCGCGAAGTTGAGCAAGAAACCAAGGTGCCATTTACTGAGCAAATCTTGCATCAAGACCCGGATAAAATAATTGTCTACAAACCGCATTTTTTACCGGTGACGCCAGGTGGGAATTATGTCAATGAATGCTTAGTGCACCGATTACGAATCCGCACAGGTATCGATACTATTGCCCCAGCTCACCGTTTAGACAAAGACACTGCGGGCATCATGTTAATGACCGTTAATCCTGAGACTCGCCATGCTTATCATCAGTTATTTTTAGACGGTAAAATTAAAAAAACTTACCAAGCTATCGCTAACGTCCCGCCAAATATAAATCTTAACCCTGACTCACATTGGACTGTTAAGAATCGGCTTGTACGCGGCACTCCCAGCTTTTTGATGCAAATTGTTGAAGGACAAGCGAATAGTCACTCTGAAATTCGGCTCTTGGATGTGAAAAATGAGGTTGCCTTGTTTGAACTAGAGCCGGTCACCGGCAAGACCCATCAACTGAGAGTGCATATGCACAGCCTTGGGTTCCCGTTATTAAATGACAGGTTTTACCCCAAGTTACTTGCCCGTACAGAAGAAAACTTTGCCAAGCCACTTAAATTACTAGCGCAACGATTACAGTTTGTTGACCCAATAACACAACAAGTTAATGATTGGCAATGTGATGAGTTTAAACTGTAAATTTATGCAATCAGCTCAATTTAACGCTACCTTAACAATTTGGAAGTCGGTATATTGTTATTAAATAAGGATGTTAGGCATCGCTCATGAAAAACATTAAGTTTCACGTTCTCTTTTTGTCAGTGCTTGTAATTTCTATAATGGGTTTTAAAGCGTTTGATCACTTTTTAGCTAGGCAAATCATTGCTCGTGATGCTGAAATTTTGACTGAAAAGTTTCAAAAAGTGATTCAAGACAGTATTGAACAAATGGAGAAACTACCGGATATTTCTTCGGAAAATTTTGTCTGTGATGATGAGCTAATTGACATTTTAAAGGTGTCGGTTTTTGATGCTAATTTTATTCGTTGGATGGGGATCACCAAGCAACAAACCATTTATTGTGAATCGAATGCCATTTTGCGCAATATTAAAGATGTTCAAACACACCGAATAAGTGAAGATTACAGCTTAGGCGTAGTACAACTGGAAAACACCCAATCCCATGAACTGGTGTTGGTTCGACACGTTAATGATTTATTTTATACCGCCAGTATTATCCCCCTTGAACCGCGCTACTTTATTCCCGTTGAATGTGATAAATGCCTAGAATATAAACTGTCATTTAGTGCAGAGCCTTTTTTAGTTTTCGGTTTTGATAATTATGATGGCATTAACTTTGTCTCTGAAAAGACCGTTTTAAGGTCACCATATTTTGAAGCGACCTTTGAATTATCAGGTAATCTTGATTTTTATCAGCAATATAACACTATTTCGTGGGTGCTTATTTTGTTGCTGTCTATCATTTTGGCAAGTTGGATAACGTATGTGTATTGGCGCTGGTCATTAAGCAGCGTTTCACTACATAAACAAATCTTACAAGGTGTGACACGTAATGAGTTTATTCCATTTTATCAACCCATTATTGACTCACGAAATCAAACGCTGGTGGGCTGTGAAGTACTTATGCGTTGGAGTCGGCCTGATGGCAGTTTAATGCCACCGAATCAATTCATTCCTTACGCTGAAGATAACGGGTTAATTGTAGCCATGACCGAATGCATGGTTGAGCATATGGTGAAAGATATTCAAACCTATGGCGATGCAATGCCTGCGTTGTTTTTCAGTGTCAATATTGTTCCTGACCACCTTAAAAATGATGATTTTTTTCAACTTATTAAAGGCTATATTGATAACCAAGCATTTGGGAAACATCGTTTAGGGATTGAAATTACTGAACGCATGCCAATAGATGATTTAACTCAAGCACGTAGCTTTTTAGATAAATTTTATGCGTTGGGTATTGAGTTGAAACTGGATGATGCTGGGACAGGTTATGGCGGCTTTAGTTATGTGCAGCAACTGGGTATTAGCACCTTAAAAATTGACAAAATGTTTGTCGATACCATTGGTCATGATGATAACTTTAATGCCAAAACCATTGAGGCTATTATTTCATTCTCTAAAAAATCTGAGTTAGATATTATTGCCGAGGGGGTCGAGACCCAAGAGCAAGTTGACTACCTTGCTCAGCATAAAGTGTATTTAATTCAAGGTTACTTTTACTCTAAGCCATTAGACAGTAGGGCATTTTTTAAGTATAAAATTTAACTTGAGATGTTGTATATATCATCACTTATTAAGCCACCTTGTTAGGTGGCTTAATGTTTTTCATGTTATAGATTCATCACAGACTTGCCTATTAATACCAGCGCACTGACGGTACATAATAATAAGGTGGCATTGCGCGTTTTTTGTTTATCCACTCGACCAACCAATCTTCCTGCAACTAAAAAGCCAGCGCATACCGAGGGGAGTAACATGAAAGAAAGCCAAATGTGCTTCATTTCAACTAAGCCCACCATGGTTAAAATAGCAAAAGCAATTAATGAGCTAAAAATGAAAAAAGCCGATAACGCCGCACGAAACTGCCCTGCATCTTTACCAGATAATAATATCGCCATTGGCGGCCCACCAATGGCGGCAATGTTACCAAAAATGCCCGAGACAATTCCGGCAATAAACAAGGTTAACCGATTCACTGGTGCCGAAAGCTTTAACACACTTAACAACACTGCAATTAGCACAATAGCGGCAATGGCTAGTCCCAGTATGGGTTGTGGCGCAAATAGCAATAATGCCGCGCCTAAAAAGCCTCCGGGAATTCGCCCTAATAGCGCGTATTGCAAGCCGTTAAACTCTAAATGGCCGCGTTCACGCATTAGGGTCAGTAATGAAATGGCAAAGCCCATTAATATTACCGGAGCAGGAACCAATTGCGGGTCAACGATGTAAAGCAAAGGGCTGGCCACAACGGCTAAACCAAAACCGATTAAGCTTTGGGTTATTGCGCCTAAAAAGATGATTAGTGATGCCAAAAGTAAGGTGTGCGGGTCTATCAACATAAGTGACTTGTCGGGTAAAATTTGAGCCAATAAAAATTACAATCCACTGGATTTAGTTTGACAATATCAAACTAAATCCAGTGGATTGTAATGTGCTGCTTTGGTCGCAACCGATATGGTTGCTTAATGATAAACGGGAGTTGAATAACTTTGTATAAAGTTAACTTACTCTAGGTCTTCCCATTCAATGCCCATTTGATCCATCAAAGCTTTTGCTTCCCGTGGAATACTGTCAGGAAGGTCTTTAGACAGGTCGTTGTCATCGGGTAACGGTTGCCCTGTGTAGGCATGCAAAAATGCTTCACATAACAATTCACTGTTGGTTGCGTGGCGTAAATTATTCACTTGACGACGAGTACGCTCGTCAGTCAGTACTTTCAATACTTTTAAAGGGATTGATACTGTGATTTTTTTTACTTGTTCATTTTTCTTGCCGTGCTCGGCATATGGGCTAATATAGTCGCCATTCCACTCAGTCATTAATTCACCCTTAACTTAAAATACGGTGCAGATTTTAAACCCTTAGAATCTCTAGTCAAATTATTGCCGTGTTTTAGTGCACATTGCAAATAGATTTCTTGATGTTTAGACGTCTAAACGTCTATTTTTGTTGACCTGAGCATTTCACTTAGGTAAATTTAGCCATCTAGACATCTCTTTGTGTGTTAGTAATCTTTAGGAGCCCACCATGACCAAGCCTTCCCCTGAACAAAATAGTGCCACCATCGCCGTGCGCCAGGGTATTGAAAGTGACACACAATATGGTGCAGTTGTGCCGCCTATTTATTTATCAACCAATTACTCATTTGATGGGCATAAAAACCCACGTGAATTTGATTATAGTCGTTCAGGTAATCCGACGCGTTGTATTTTAGGGGATGCCATTGCCAAATTAGAGCAAGGTGATACCGGCGTAGTGACATGTACTGGCATGGCCGCCATCACTTTAGTGACCAATTTACTTTCGCCAGATGACTTATTAGTGGTGCCGCACGACTGTTATGGTGGTAGTTATCGATTGTTTACCAATTTGGCTAAAAAAGGGCAGTTTAAATTAGCGGTGATCGATCAAACCGATCCACAAGCCCTTGCAGAAGCAATAAGCCAAAACCCTAAAATGATTTGGTTAGAAACCCCTTCAAACCCGTTATTACGTGTGGTGGATATAGAAGCCATAGCCAAAGCCGCTAAACAAGTAGGGGCATTATTGGCAGTCGACAACACCTTTTTATCACCTATTTTGCAGCAGCCATTAACGCTAGGTGCTGACATTGTGGTGCATTCAACCACTAAATATATTAATGGACATAGTGATGTTGTTGGCGGTGCGGTTGTGGCAAAAGACCCTGAAATAGGTGAATTATTACATTGGTGGTCGAACACCTTAGGGTTAACAGGGTCTGCTTTTGATAGTTATCTCACTTTGAGAGGTATTCGTACTTTAGCGGTTAGAATTCGCGAACATCAAGCCAATGCACAACGTATCGTGGAAGTGCTCAGTCAAAGTGATGTTGTTGAAAAAGTCTACTATCCAGGACTGAGTTCACATCCTGGACATGATATTGCGGCAAAACAACAAAAAGGCTTTGGCGCCATGTTAAGTTTTGAGCTAAAAGGTGGCGAGGCTGCAGTAGTGGCATTTTTAGATGCTTTATCATTATTCAGTGTTGCTGAAAGTTTAGGCGGAGTGGAAAGCTTAGTGGCCGTTCCAGCAACAATGACCCACAGAGCAATGGAGCCTGAAGCGCGTCTTGAAGCTGGTGTTAAAGACACTTTATTGAGACTATCTGTGGGTATTGAAGCAGGTGAAGATTTAGTGGCTGATATTCAAAATGCACTTGGTGCAGTTGCAGCCGTTTAATCAAGTTTAAGGAGTTATTGATGGCGCGTGGTCATTTACATAAATTTGGTGGTTCCAGTTTAGCTGATGCTGACTGCTACCGCCGTGTGGCGCACATTCTATTGACCCACGGTCATAGTGACGACTTAATTGTAGTTTCAGCGGCAGGTAAAAGTACTAATTTTTTATATAAGCTGCTGAATTTACGTGAGTCGGGTCAGTTATGGCAAGAAGAGCTGCAAACATTAATTAGCTATCAACAAACGTTAATTGAGCAGCTGTTATCAAACGAACAAGCTCGTGATCTGCGTGAACGCTTATCAACCGACAAGTCACAATTAATTAGTCTACTGTCGCTAGAAACCCGCTCAGACTACCAAGTTAGCCAAGTGGTTAGCTTTGGTGAGCGTTGGTCTTCAAGGCTGATGGCTGCTTTGTTGCGAGAGTCTGGCGTGGCTTCATCTCATGTTGATGCTTGCTCTATTTTAGTCGCTGACGAAGGCGCTGTGCCGAATATTCGTATGGCAGAGTCTCGCGAGAAAGTACAAGCCTTGTTAAATGCTCACCCAAATGAACGTTTAGTGATCACCGGATTTATTTGCGCTAACGATAAAGGTGACACGTTATTATTAGGGCGTAATGGCTCTGATTATAGTGCCACCTTGATTGCCAGTTTAGCCGACATTGGCCGAGTGACAATTTGGACCGATGTAGAAGGAGTATTTAACGCTGACCCCAATAAAATTAATGATGCTAAATTATTAAAAAGTATGTCGTTAATTGAGGCCGACAGATTAGCAAGGCTGGGTTCTCCGGTATTACATTCTCGTACTTTGCAGCCATTATTTAATACTGAAGTGAGCTTAGCGGTTCGTTCTAGTTATGCCTCACATACTGACTTTACCTTAATTGCACCGCAAAGCTCTTCAGCAAGCGCGCCAGTTGTTACCAGTTTAAATCAAGTTGTGTTATTCAGTTTTAAAGCCCAAGTTGAGCTAGATGCGCTTATTGAGGAGTTTACTCAAGCGGGTTTAACCCCATTAGCTTATTGGTCATTAGCGCAGCATAAATTTGAATTAGCAGTGACTTTAGAAAACCAAAAGCAAGTGCAATCTTTGCTAAATCGTATTAGCAGTAACTACCAAATTGATGAGCTTAATATACAAGATGATTATGGTTTAGTAGCATTGGTTAGTGCTGATGCTGAACTATATCGTCGCAGTTTTGCCCGCTTATTAAGCCGAGATGCCAAACCGGTTTATCAAGATAATTTAAGCTTAGTAACCTTAGTGCCTCAAAGCCAAGTTGGCTTGTTAACCCAAAAAGTGCATCGCCGTTGCGCTGGTCCAAGAATGCGTATCGGGGTGTTGTTATTAGGTGTAGGCAATATTGGTGAAGCGTGGATTGATTTATTTAATCGTGCTCAGGCTAGCTTGAATAAAGAGTTAGAAGCCAAAGTGGAACTGGTGGGGTTAGTCAGTTCAAAAACGGCATTGGTGAGCAATAGCGGTATAGACTTAAATAATTGGCAGCAACAATATCAGCAATACGCTACATCATGGACATATGATGAGCTTTTTTCTCAAATTGAAAGCTTGTCTTGCGATGAAGTTGTTGCGTTAGATATCAGTGCCAGTGCTTCATTAACCCTGCAATACCCAGAGTTATTTGCTCGTGGTATTCATGTTGTTAGTGCGAATAAACTTGCTGGTTCAGGGCCGTTGCCGTTTTATAAAGAGCTTAAGCAACAGCTAAGTAATCGCCGGTTGTTTTGGCGCTACAATGCCAGTTGTGGTGCAGGTTTACCCATTCAACACGCTCTCAATGATTTACATAATAGCGGCGATACTATTGAAGCAGTTGGCGGGATTTTTTCTGGCACATTATGTTGGTTGTTTGAAAATTATGACGCTAAAAAGCCATTTTCTGAATTAGTGTTAGAAGCGAAAGGCTTAGGGATTACCGAGCCCGACCCGCGTGATGATTTATCGGGCCGAGATATGCAGCGTAAGCTACTGATTTTGGCACGTGAAATTGGCTTAGCCATTGAGCTTGAAGATATTCAATTAAAATCATTAGTACCAGCTGAGTTGGCCGATGTTTCGTTGAATGACTTTCTTGCCCGTATACATGAGCTTGACGACGTTATGCAGCAACAATTTATTGCCGCAGCGGAGCA
Source organism: Shewanella gaetbuli (assembly GCF_023284065.1). Lineage (GTDB taxonomy): Bacteria > Pseudomonadota > Gammaproteobacteria > Enterobacterales > Shewanellaceae > Shewanella > Shewanella gaetbuli. Next base: position 286,018 of record NZ_JAKIKP010000003.1, read on the forward strand.
AGATAAAGTATTACGTTACGTGGCCTCGTTAGATAAAGTGAACGGTAAGCTGACGGCTGAAGTGGGTATTCAGTGGGTTGACCGTCAACACCCTTACGCTAACTTAACCCCAGGTGATAATGTGTTTGTTATCCGTAGTGCATTTTATCAAGGCAATCCATTGATCATTCGCGGCCCCGGTGCTGGGCGGGAGGTTACTGCAGCAGCGGTACAATCAGATTTAGTGCATATTTGCCGCGATCTTTTGCAAGAATAACAACAGAATTTACAGTGTGTTTTAATGGTAAGTAAAGCAAGACATGACTGTCTTGCTTTTTTTTCATCGTAAGATTGATCAATCTGCATCATCGAACCGCAAATACAGTGTACATTTACCCTTGACATCATCCCCAGTTAAATTACTATGTAGACATATAGACGTCTAAACGTCCAATTTAAAAGAATACCAAGTTTTTAGTCTATCGATAATTTATCGATGCAGTTGAAGGAATTACATAATGGCTTTTCACCACGCACAGCACTCGCAGTCGTTAAATCAGAGTTTATCTGAGCTAAACGATATTAATGTGTCATTTGAATTTTTCCCGCCTTCAACTCCAGAGATGGAAAAGATTCTATGGAACTCAATTCGTCGACTAGAGCCGTTAAATCCTAAATTTGTTTCGGTAACGTATGGTGCTAATAGTGGTGTGCGTGACCGTACTCACAGTGTTATTGAGCGTATTCAACAAGAAACCGACTTAGTTGCTGCGCCTCACTTAACCCTCGTTGATGCCAGCGATGAAGAGTTAGTTGAATTGGCAAAGCATTATTGGAACTCAGGTATTAAAGACATTGTGGCACTGCGCGGTGATTTACCTGACGGCAGCCCAAAACCTACTCGCTTTGCCAATGACTTAGTGCGTTTACTGCGCTCAGTAGCTGATTTTGATATTTCAGTCGCGGCTTATCCAGAAGTCCACCCTGATGCTCGTAATGCTCAAGCAGATTTAATTAATTTGAAGAAGAAAATAGATGCCGGTGCTAATCGGGCAATTACTCAATTCTTCTTTGATGTTGAGTCATATTTACGTTTCAGAGACCGCTGTGTTGCCGCAGGTATTGATGTTGAAATTGTCCCCGGCATTTTACCTGTGACCAATTTTAAACAAACTAAACGTTTTGCCGATATGACTAATGTTGCCATTCCACATTGGTTAAGCCGTCAGTTTGAAGGGTTAGATGATGATCCAGGTACGCGCCAGTTAGTGGGGGCAAACGTGGCCATTGATATGGTGAAAGTATTAGCCAGAGAAGGCGTGAAAGACTTCCATTTCTATACCCTAAACCGCGCCGAATTGACCTATGCAATTTGTCATACCCTAGGGGTGCGACCTAAATAACTGCCCAGATATTAGCCCTTATCAACGTTTATAAGGGCTTTATACCAATCATCATAAGTAAGTTTTCAGTTGTGTATTACAATTGGTATTATTACTTCAGTAAAGAAGGTGTCAATTGTCAGCAGATATCTGTCCCATTTGCCAAAAAACTAATCAGTGTGCAATTTCTGCGGGGGCAGCGCCTTCATCTTGTTGGTGTATGCAATCAGAAGTCTCTATAACGACTATCATTCGTCAGTATTTATCGGTAAATCCTGAGCTAACAGCTTCACTTGCAGCCCAACAACAGTGCATTTGTGCAAGTTGTTTAAGCCATATTCAACATACTTTACCGCCTGAATAACAAGACGTCGAAATCTATAAGCCTTAGCTATTACATTTTTTAACTCCGCCACTTATTCATTAATACCACCCTTTAGGCCTGCTATTGTTGAGCATTAGCACTCTAACTGGGCTTGTAACATGGATTTTACCTCTATGATTGTTGCTAAAATTAGTCTAATCGGGGTAATCTAAAAAATTGCTGAAAATTGACCTGTAATATTATTTTTAGCAATCAAAAAATAGCAATCAACAAATATAAAAAACAATAAACATAATAATTTAACTCTTTAGAGGTTTTTAATGGAAGCGGTCACAAGTATTGTAAATTGGATTAACGGTGTTGTATGGGGTATCCCCATGCTGCTGATGATCTTAGGTGTAGGATTATTTCTTTCAATTGGTTTGAAATTAATGCCAATCCTAAAGCTAGGCACCGGCTTTAAGTTGCTTTGGTCTGGACGTTCAACAGACGATGCTGACAAAGGTGATGTCAGCCCGTTTAATGCTTTAATGACATCGCTTTCAGCTACTATTGGTACCGGTAATATTGCCGGTGTGGCAACCGCTATTATGATTGGTGGACCCGGGGCATTATTTTGGATGTGGTGCACTGCATTAGTGGGTATGGCAACTAAGTTTTCAGAGGCCGTATTAGCGGTTAAATTTCGTGAAACCGACAGCAATGGCAACCATGTTGGTGGCCCTATGTATTACATCAAAAATGGCCTTGGTAAAAAATGGGCTTGGTTAGGAACCGCGTTTGCTTTCTTTGGGATGTTTGCCGGTTTTGGTATTGGTAATACGGTGCAATCAAATTCGGTAGCAGATGCGTTAACCAGCAACTTTGGCGTACCGAGTTGGATTACCGGTGTGGTATTAATGGTGCTGGTTGGTGCGGTACTAATGGGCGGAATTAAGCGTATTGCTGAAGTGGCAGGTAAACTGGTGCCATTAATGACCGTGTTTTATATCACCGCAGGTTTAGCGGTATTGGTGGTTTATATTGACCAAATACCTGCCGCATTTGAATTGATTATTCACAGCGCATTTAATCCTGTTGCCGCGCAAGGTGGCTTTGCTGGTGCCGCTGTTTGGGCTGCAATTCGATTTGGTGTTGCTCGTGGTGTGTTTTCTAATGAAGCGGGTTTAGGTAGTGCACCTATTGCTCACGCGGCAGCTAAAACCAACAACCCTGTTAAGCAAGGCTTAGTGGCAATGCTGGGTACATTTATTGACACCATTATTGTGTGCTCTATTACCGGTTTAGCGATTATTGTATCTGGTGCTTGGACATCGGGAGAAAACGGCGCTGCATTAACCTCGTTTGCCTTTTCACATGCATTGCCAATGGGTAATTATATTGTGGCTATCGCCTTAGCAATATTTGCGTTTACCACCATTTTAGGCTGGAGCTTTTACAGTGAAAAGTGTGTCCAGTATTTATTTGGTGAAAAAGCGGTTAAGCCCTTTAGAGTGATATTCACTTTAGTGGTCCCGATTGGTGCGATTAGCTCACTTGAGTTCATTTGGTTATTAGCCGATACCTTAAATGCCATGATGGCATTACCTAACTTAGTTGCGCTATGCTTGTTAAGCCCTGTGGTATTTGGATTAACCAGAGAGTATTTTGCTAAGCAAAAGGCGTTAAAACAAGCTAATAGTTAACCCTAGTTTATTCGCTAAAAATAAAGGTATAAATGGCAACATTTATACCTTTATTTTTTGGTATTTTTATGGGGGATTAATCTGAATTATTATCAAACTCTGCGTCTTCAAATAGCTCAGCTTCTGGAGTGTTAACTGAGACTTTACTGAATGATCTCGCAAAATGACGCTGCACGCCTTTTAAATCAATGTTGCCAATGCCTGATGCAAAGCCAAACCAAGCATACAAACCACTAATATCGGCAAACATAGGTGGCAAGTACTTAGGCCCTGCAATAATACCTTGCTGATAGGCTTGAAATAACACAGGTATATCTTCGATGGCTAGCTTGCCTAAAAATAACATCGGAATTAATTCGGGTAAGCCAGTAGTAATGGCGCTACGGATAAAGTTGATATTTTCAACATAACCTCGTACATATGAAATATCTTTAGTGAAAAAACTGCCCCCCTGAACCATACCGCCGCGAAAAACCCGTTGAGTAACACGGTAACTGTCTTTTGAGCTTAAATGCAGGTTTCTAAAGTATCGATAAACCTCAATAAAATCTGCCCCTTGTTCTGCCATATGTACTGCTGAAACGCGGTCGCTGATGCGCCTTGCTCGCCCAGGGTTAGAGCTGAGGGTTAGCATTTCCATTAGTACCGCCAACCCTTCTTGTGAAGCGGTAACACGAGGCGAGCCGACACTTAACCATGTTGCGTGAGGCTGGGCTCTGCCATTTAAAGTCGTGCCCACGTGTACCCATCCTTCATGAACCTCGTAGACGTTTAAATCAGACTCGCTGAACATGGCGCGAGTATTAATTTTTACGGTATCGCCGCCTACCGCCGCATCGGACACAATACCATCACTGAGCGTTACGTGAATTTCATCATCATGAAAATAGTTAACTAAACGGTTACTGAGGTGATCAACAGCCTGTTGAGCGGTAATAACTTTGGGATGCTGTTTATTCATGTGCCGTGCTGCTGGCAATGAGAATATGTGGCTTAATCTGTCGCCCAATTGTTTGAGTGTATGGCGATCGTTATGCAGTTTGTGGCTTGCACTACCGTAAAGTTCTTGGCTCAATTTACCAAAAGTGGGGGTGCCACGGTTGTTCAGCATATCGACAACAATCAGGTATTGTTCAACATTGGCAATCAAAATATTGCCTAAGGGATCTTTTTTACCTAGGCGTTTTTGAATGGCTAGGCGTAAATCTTTAAGAGATTGCTGAATGCTCTCGCGATTAAATGACACAGGAATATTTTGATAAAAGTCAGGGCTTATTTCTGGGAGTTGTTTTTGTTGCTTTGATAAAAATGTATCTTCGATTTCTCGCGGCCACTTGATGGAGTCTAAAATTTTTATTGGGGTTTGAATGCGAATTAATTCATCAGAAAAATAGCGTATATCTTGCTGGTAACGCGTTAGAGCATTTGGCATGTTTTGACCTAATAACCTTCAATAACCACAGTGTTTAGCTGAAGGGTGTATAAGAAAGCGGGTTATTTGTAGGGAGCCACAAATAGCAATAAACCATCGCAATATACGATGGTTTTATACCAATCAAGATTGGTATTAATCAGGACTTTTAAAAAAAGTCATCATCTCCAATCGCTTTACGTAATTGTGCTTGCTCTAGGTAATCATCTAGACGGCGTTTAACTTGACGTTTATGACGCAGATTTTCAGCGCTTTTGGCGTTTCGAGGTGACGTCATCGCATCAATTTCAGTATCATCTGGAACTCTTTCATTAATATTAGCCATATTAAAACCCTCATTACTTTTGGTTGAGAATGTCCCTAAACCAATGAGCTCTTTCTAACTAAGTTTGACTGAAGAGAAAAGCAAAATATTTTGCCCAAGTTAAGCAATATTTTTTACCTTCTCATAAATTAGCCTAGCAGTTATTTTTTAGTTCGCTACGTCCAAGAAAGATTTTATTAATGGCTATGACTAAAGAGCATGTATTAATGATATTTTTGAGGGGGGAAGTAAAGAATCCACCTTCTGAAGAAGGTGGTTTTAATTTAGCCTCCTAAAAGGGGGCGTTGTCTACTGTAACGTGAATAAGTCTTAGCTTGAACCGTTAAGTTTGACTAAAAGTTCATAGCTTCAATCTAATCAATTGCCTGCCGCAGGGATGTTCAGGATGAACGGAATGTCGCGATCACATGGTCAGTGATGTTCCATACATCACACTGACATTTCCCATATCCCTATGGGTCAGATGTGAAAGAGCGACCTATCGTGCAAGCACGACCGTGACACGCTGCACTCTTTATATAAATCAAAAGGTCCCTGAAAGCTCGGCCATGACGAATAACATCCATGTTAAACAGCCAGTTCGGCATCCATGCCTCTCGCTCAAAGCGTTTCACACCGTGAAACTTCGCCATGTCATGGTCAAATTTGTTCCAGACAAATTTTGACATTCCCACCATCCATGGCGGTCAGTAGTCACCGTCGCGCTTACATCTGAAATTTTCGACTCTTCGATTTGACCTTGTTTGCATCTAATTAGACGTAAAAACTTTCAAATTCAAAGTGAATTGAGGGCATCGAGAAAAGTTCGTGAGCTTGGCATGGACGCCAAGTTAGCTTACGTTAGGCCTCGGTCACTCCTTGGCATCCCTGCCACCGTGACATTTGTAAATCCATTTACTTCAGATACCTATCGGAAGCGTTAGAGAGATTTTGTATTTGCCGACAATGACCGAAGGCAGATACCAACGAAGTTAAAAGCTGGATCAATCCCCATCGAAAATTATGCGCTTTTCAGCATTTTTCGCCTGGGGCGGCAGGGCTAATTTCTTTAATAAAGAGTATAGAGGGGATTGCTGTTGATACCCTTTTGGCCGGTTCAGGATGGAATCCTGAGATGTTAATCCAAACGGAGTTTGGAAAGTCAGAGTTCAAATAACATGAGTGGATATTCAGGCAAAGCCTTATTGATGATAACCACCTACTGAAGTAGGTGGTTTAGGGGCTAGAAATAAAATCGCCACCCCGAGGGGTGGCGTAAAGTAACTTAACATGCCAATGTAAAATTACTTTTTAAATAGTAGGTTTACTCTATAAATTGATTTATTCAAAAAGATTTATAAATCAAATCCATATGAATATCCTAGCACAACTTTAGCATCGTCTTCATCTAAATCTGTGCTTGAAACCATAAATGATACTGTACCAATATCAGTATCAGCACTTAATGACACATTGTAGTCAGAATAAGTGTCACCATTTAAATCTTCTACAACGTCACCGCTTGAATAACCATAATGTAAACCAACACTTAAAGTATCAGATACCGGAATGGTTAAGTTAGCTTGTAAGTAGTTCCAATCAGTTTCGTCTTCAGCACCAGACACATCAGAGTCTGCATTAACCACGGTAGAGTAACCCACGTCAAACCACTTATACCCTAATGTTAAGCTTACTTCACCGAAGTCATAGCTATCATCAGAGTCAGGGTAGGCATAGTAAAGGTAGCTAATATCATAAATAAAACCGCTATCAAGTTCTTGTCCGAAGCCAAGATAAACATCTGCTTCGTAAGTGGTGCCGTCACCAAAGTCGACATTTGAAGCCCAACCACCAACATAAAAGCCTGACTCATGACCGTAATCGATACCACCTTGAACTGCTACAGAGTCATCTGTTTGCGTTTGACCACGCCATAAGTAATTAGAGGTCGCGCCAATATTGGCAGAGACTTCAGCTAATGCTGAACCACTTAATAATAATGTGCTTGATAACGCAACGGCTTGTAGTAATGATTTTTTCATCTTCTTCCCTCAAAGTTTATTGTTCATTTAATCCTTAAATCGGGACAAGGTATTAAATGATTGATTATCTGAATAATGTTAAGCGAATGTTATGCCATTTTTATTAGTCTATAACTATCAATGCTTTATGATTGTATGCCTCATAATGCAGCAAAGGTATTGCAATGTAATGGTGCAGCATTGCACTTGGTTAGTGCGTTGATTTTGTTGTCAGCTTTGCGGTTATTAGAGGGAAATTAACGGACAACGGGGTGATTACCAGTTGATGTTTTTACCTTGCCAATCTATAAAGCTGGCTTGGCCGTCAATGTCTAAAGTGGTAAGAATTTTAATCAGTTGTTGAGCAACAAACTCGGGGGTAAATAATTTGTCCGGACTGACTTTTGCTTGAAATGGTTTTGATAATGGCGTGTCAGTTGTACCGGGGTGGAACGCCAATAATTTTACCGATTTGGCTCTGCGCGCATATTCAATAGCGGCTGTTTTTACTAGCATATTTAATGCGGCCTTTGATGCTCGATAGCTGTACCAACCGCCCAAATAATTGTCACTAATGCTGCCCACTCTGGCACTAAAAATCACTAGGTAACAGGGGGATTTTTGTTTACTCACCAGCACAACTAACTCACTGAGCCACAACATAGGGGTAATGGTATTAGATTGCAAAATGGTGAGTAGGTTTTCAGCGGAGCAATCTTCAAGTTTCTTTTCAGGTATCAGTTCACTTGTGTGTAGTACGCCATTGCAAATGAGTATTTTTGATATCAATAGTGGCGCATTATCTATGCTAGCCGTCATTAAAGCGTTAATACTGCCTACAACTGTTTTAATACTGTGTTGTTGGTAGTCGCACTGAAAATGGTGATGTGAAATCAAGCTAGTTTGCGCCATAACTTGAGTTATCTCTGCATCAATTTCAGCTTGTTGACTGACGGTAATTAACTGCATTGAGCTTAAGTCATCATAGGCTTGTTGAATCAGCTCAAACATCATTGCCCGAGCGATAGCTGAAGATGCGCCAATAATTATCACGCATTGAGTTCCCTGATGTGGTGCTTGCCTTAGCTCGGTCATTATTATGACTTATTAATTTGGCATGAGCCGGTTTCACAACGTTGTTCACCTGTCAGCAAATAAGAAAGCTTGTAGCGGTTGCGAGCAAAGGCTAAATAAGCTTTGTCTGCCACGGGTTTAATTAAAGGTAAACGCAGTAGTTTTACCCAACAATGTTTACCGGTTAACCCCCAAGCCATTGCGGTTACATCAAGACCATACACCCATCTGCCATCGGCGGTTAGTCCATGTAATATGGTATTGGCAGCCTCTAAATTGAGGTGTGGAAAACGTTCACTTAAGTCTGGGGCGTTTAGGTCTTCTAATTGAATCTTGTGTAAGCGGTCGTGCTCAGTCAGCTGCGCCATTTCCCTTGAACATAATGGGCAAGCACTGTCGTAAAAAATGGTTAACTCTGGTGTAGACCCCATATTGACTCCTAGGCTGTTAGCTCTCAGTGGTTATTGGTGTATACGAGCGTTAATGAATATTAGATCTTATATTGGCCAACACTTATTTAATGGGTCCTTATTTCAATATAGTGTTTTATTGTGGCTGTTTTTTGCATTATTTCAATGAACCTTTATTACTGAGTCGACGTATTTACCGGCAAGATTACTTTTTTTATTGGGATTTTACTGTGTCGAATCAATATGCCAACCATAGCCAAGGGTCATACAGCCAGGCGGTAATTAATATTACTAACTTGAGATTACGAACCTATATTGGGTTTAACCCTGAAGAGCGTGAAAAGCAGCAAGATGTAGTGATTAATATTGAGATTCACTATCCCGCGGATAAGTCATTTCAGTCTGACAATGTTGCAGATGCGCTAAATTACAAAATTATCACCAAAAAAGTCATTCAACATGTAGAAGAAGGGCGATTTTTGTTACTTGAAAAGTTGGTTGCTGATGTAGTGGATATTTGCAGTGAACATCCATCAGTCACTTTAGCTAAGGTCACTATTGATAAACCCCATGCGCTTAGGTTTGCTGATTCAGTGTCATTGTCATTAGAGCATCGTCGTTAATTCATTCATTTAAAGCTTTATAAGCTTAAGCGTAAATCCAGATAATTTTAGAGGGCGAAATTATGTCATCAACAGCCGCTTATATTTCAGACTCAGCCAAAAAAGTACAACATGCATTAATTGAACATGGTTTAGAAACCCCACTAATACCCAGCGATATGACCAGTGAACAGAAATATCAGCGTATTAAAGGGTTAATGACCGAAGTGGTATCTACTTTAGGGCTAGACTTAACCGACGATAGCCTAGCTGAAACCCCACATCGCATAGCCAAAATGTACGTTAATGAAATCTTTTCTGGGCTTGATTATGCGAACTTTCCGAAAATCAGCCAGATAGATAATAAGATGGGCGTTGAAGAAATGGTTAAAGTGAGTGATATCAGTGTGGTTAGTACCTGTGAGCATCACTTTATTACGATTGATGGAGTCGCGAAGGTCGCCTATATTCCCAAAAGTAAAATCATTGGATTATCTAAAATTAACCGCATTGTGCGCTTTTTTGCTCAGCGTCCTCAAGTGCAAGAAAGGTTAACTCAACAGGTGCTGGTGGCATTGCAAACATTACTGGAAACCCAAGATGTCGCCGTGTCCATAAAGGCCACTCATTATTGTGTCAAATCTCGTGGAATTATGGATACCACTTCCAATACGCAAACAACGGCATTGGGCGGAAACTTTAAAGCCAATGCAGCAACCAGAGCTGAATTTCTGAGTGCCGCTTAGGTGTCAATTTGAATTGGCGGTTAAGTTAAAATATAAACCATAGTTAACTGACAATAGCACAGTGACTCGGTAGAATAAGCGCCACTGATGGTAGATTAGAGTTTTTTCATGCACGTACATATACTCGGCATTTGTGGCACCTTCATGGGTGGACTAGCTTTATTAGCCCGCGCCCAAGGTTTTAAAGTTACTGGTAGTGATGCCAACGTTTACCCGCCAATGAGCACCCAATTAGAACAACAGGGTATTGAGTTAATTAAAGGCTTTGACCCAAGCCAATTGGGTGAAGAGGGGGTTAATCAACCTGATATTGTTGTTATTGGTAATGCCATGAGCCGAGGCAACCCGTGTGTTGAAGCGGTATTAAATAAAGGCCTTAAATATACTTCAGGACCGCAATTTTTATCTGAACACATTTTGCCACAACGTTGGGTGTTAGCTGTTTCAGGTACTCATGGTAAAACATCTACGGCAAGCATGTTGGCGTGGATACTCGAATATTGCGGCTATGAACCGGGCTTTTTAATTGGTGGTGTGCCGCAAAATTTTGGCGTGTCAGCACGTTTGGGTAACTCACCTTTCTTTGTGGTTGAAGCCGATGAATATGACAGCGCATTTTTCGATAAACGTTCTAAGTTTATTCATTACCAGCCTCGCACACTAGTGATTAACAATCTTGAATTTGATCATGCGGATATTTTTGCCGATTTAGCCGCGATTCAACGTCAATTCCACCATGTTATTCGCACCGTACCCAGTGAAGGTAAAGTCATTTGGCCGCAAGATAACCCAGCAGTGCAGCAAGTGATTGATATGGGCTGTTGGAGTGAGCAAGAAACCTTGAGTCAAACCAATAATAGCGGTTGGCAAGGGACATGTATTGAAGCCGACGGCCATGTATTTGAAGTGTTCTTTGAAGGGGAATCTCAAGGGATATTAACGTGGCAGCTTATTGGTCAACACAATATTGAAAATGCCACCATGGCGATTGCAGCTGCACGACATGTTGGGGTGAGCCCACAACATGCCATTGAAGCGCTAACGCAATTTAGCCCTCCTAAGCGCAGATTAGAATTACTGGCCTCGCCTAATAATATTGATGTTTATGATGATTTTGCTCATCACCCAACCGCAATAGAAACCACCCTAAAAGGCCTAAGGGCTAAAGTGGGTGAGGGCAAAGTGATAGTGGTGCTTGAGCCACGTTCAAACACCATGAAAAGTGGTGTGCATAAAGATACCTTAGCGCAGTCAATGGCATTGGCCGACGAAGCATGGCTATATCAAGCCAGCAATGTGGGTTGGGATATAGCCGAAAATATGCGCTCAGCGACCATTCCCGTTACCGTGTCAGATGACATTAACCATATTGTTAGCCAAGTGAGCCAAACGGCTAAAGCGGGTGACACCATAGTGGTGATGAGTAATGGCGGGTTTAATGGCATTCATCCATTATTAATTGATGCGCTGCTCCCCAAGCAATAAGGAATATCATGGCTTATCTTAAAAGAGAAAAAGCAATTAGTTTAGCTTGGACCGGCGCTTCTGGCGCACCCTATGGCATCAAGTTATTAGAGTGCTTGCTGCTTGCTGACTATCAAGTGTTTTTAATGGTCTCCAGTGCCGCAAGAGTGGTACTGGCGACAGAACATGAGCTGCAATTAAGCGCCAACCCTGAAAAAGCCAAACAACAATTACTGGAATACTTTGCCAAGCAAAAGAGTGACATTCAAGGCGAACTCATTGTACTGGGTAAAGATGAATGGTTTTCACCGCCAGCTTCAGGCAGCGCAGCACCTAAGCAAATGGTGATCTGCCCCTGCTCTACAGGTTCATTAGCGGCCATCGCTACTGGTATGAGTAATAATTTACTCGAAAGAGCCGCAGATGTTGTATTAAAAGAGCGAGGACAATTAATACTTGTTCCGCGAGAAACTCCCTTTAGTGCCATACACTTAGAACACATGCTAAGCCTGACTCGCAACGGCGCGACAATTATGCCGGCTGCGCCAGGCTTTTATCATAATCCCAAATCGATAGAAGATCTGGTACACTTCATGGTTTCCCGAATTCTGGATCATTTGGGTATTGCACACGCACTGACAAATCGCTGGGGTTATGGCAATGAAGCCTCCCACGATATCGACAATTGAGAATTGTATGAAACACACAATTGAACAGATGATTTCAACAGATGAAATCAACGACACTCTAGACCAACTAGCTGAGCGTATTAATGCGCATTATGCTAATAGCGAACGTTTACTAATGGTCGGGTTATTGAAAGGCTCAGTGGTTTTTATGGCTGACTTATGTCGCCGTATTAAAGGCCATGTTGAAATTGATTTTATGTCAGTTTCTAGTTACGGCAACGCAATGACCAGTTCGCGTGATGTGAAAATTTTAAAAGATGTGCAATCAGATATTGCTGACAGAGATGTGCTGATCGTCGAGGATTTAATTGATTCAGGTAATACCTTAAACAAGGTACGTGAAATATTGCTTTTACGTAATCCTAAAAGCCTGACGTTATGTACTTTGTTAGATAAGCCTGAACGTCGTGAAGTAGATGTGCCAGTAGACTTTATTGGCATGACCATTCCGGATGAGTTTATTGTTGGATATGGTATTGATTACGCAGAACAATATCGTAATTTACCTTATATCGCTAAAGTCATTCCGTTAGATTAATTTTAATGTATTAATAAAGCTCCCGCTAATGCGGGAGTTTTTGTTTTTTCAGTAGAGGAAATACCATGGGCGAACACGCCAATGCATTAGTTATCAATAACTTGAAAAAAACTTACCGTGGTGGTGTTGAGGCAATTAAAAGTCTTAACTTAACCGTGAAAAAGGGCGACTTTTTTGCCTTACTTGGCCCTAACGGCGCAGGTAAATCTACCACCATTGGTGTGATCAGCTCGCTAGTACAAAAAACGCAAGGTGAAGTGAGCGTTTTTGGCTTTGATATTGATAAGCAGTTAGAACAAGCAAAGCTATGTATTGGTTTGGTTCCGCAAGAGTTTAACTTTAATCAGTTTGAAACGGTGCAGCAAATTGTTGTTAACCAAGCAGGGTATTACGGAGTTAAACGTGATGTGGCATTGCAACGAGCGCAAAAGTACCTGACTCAATTAGATTTATGGGGAAAACGCAATTCACAAGCAAGGCAGTTATCAGGTGGTATGAAACGCCGATTGATGATTGCCCGTGCCCTGATGCATGAGCCAAAACTGCTGATATTAGATGAGCCTACCGCGGGGGTAGACATTGAATTACGCCGGTCAATGTGGGATTTTCTAAAACAAATTAATAGTGAAGGGGTAACCATTATTTTAACCACTCACTACTTAGAAGAAGCTGAAATGTTATGCCGCAATATTGGCATTATCGACCAAGGTATGCTGGTGGAATGCACCACAATGAAAGCCTTACTCGGTAAGCTAAACATGGAAACCTTTATTTTAGATTTACGCAAAGATATTCAGCAGGCTCCTGATTTAGGCAATATCCAATGTCGGTTAGTTGATGCACATACTTTAGAAATTGATGTGGTTAAAGATAACAATATTAATGATGTCTTTACCTTACTGTCTCAAGCGAATATTGAAGTGATGTCGATGCGTAATAAAGCCAATAGATTAGAAGAATTATTTGTCGAGTTAGTTGAAAAAGCTAAGGAGGCAAAATAATGAAATCAATATACTTAATTGCCTTCAAAAGTATTTTAACCAAAGAAATAAATCGTTTTAGCCGAATTTGGGTACAAACTTTAGTCCCCCCAGCGATTACCATGACGCTGTATTTTCTTATTTTTGGTAATTTGGTTGGTGGTCGAATTGGTCAAATGGGGGGCGTTAGCTACATGGAGTTTATTGCTCCCGGTTTAATTATGATGTCAGTGATTACTAACTCATTTTCGAACGTGGCATCGTCATTCTATAGTGCTAAATTTCAGCGAAATCTGGAAGAGATTATGGTCGCCCCAGTGCCGCATTATGTGATGATTGCTGGGTATGTAGGTGGCGGTGTTGCCCGTGGCTTAATCGTTGGCTGCATAGTGACTTTAGTGGCCATGTTTTTTGTGGATATTAGCTTGCACCATGCAGGGTTAGTATTATTAACCGCCTTTTTAACCTCAGTGATGTTTGCTTTGGGCGGATTAATTAACGCGGTATTTGCTAAAAGCTATGACGATATTAGTATTATTCCAACCTTTGTATTAACCCCGCTAACCTATTTAGGCGGCGTATTTTATTCGTTGTCATTGTTACCTGATTTTTGGCAAGGGGTGTCAGCGTTGAACCCTGTAGTCTACGTAATTAACGTGTTCCGTTACGGCTTTTTAGGTTTTGCAGATATGAGCGTACCGTTATCTATTGGGATTATGGTGAGCTTTTGTGCCGTATTATGGTTTGTAGCTTACTATCTTATTTCAAGAGGTATTGGCTTAAGAAGTTAAGTCAATTTAAATAACATTGTGAATATAAAAAAGGACTCATGAGAGTCCTTTTTCGTGTTTTACTATCAAAAACCTAGGTTTAGTTTAACATTATGCCGCTTTACGACGACGTAAACCTGCAAATGGGAGTAATAGCATTGTTAGCCAAGCTAATGCACCACCACTTGAGGTGTCAGGTTTTGCTGTAGCTTCAACCGATACCGCACCTAAGTTACTGTCAAACTCACCATCATTTGCCATCACAGTAAATGAATAGGTGCCAACAGATGGTGCCACAAAACTAATGTCTTTTGCTGAAGCATCAAAGCTGACAGATGGGCCTGATGTTTGTGTCCACGTATAGGTTAACTCCTCACTATCGATATCGGCAGCATTTGAGTTAACCGTTAGGGTTTGTTCTTCAATACCATTAGACCCAGACGGAGCAACGGTTGGAGCATCGTTAACATTGGTTACTGTTACATTTACGGTCACAGGGTTGCTGACATTCCCTTCAGCATCTTCCATGGTATAAGTAAATGAGTCACTTCCAAAGAAGTCAGCGTTCGGGGTGTAAGTTACACCACCTGTTTCAGCAATCATTGCTGTACCATTACTGGCTTCTGAGGCTAACGTTAAGTTAGTTAACTCTCCGGCGGGTAGAACATCAATTAAGCTTTGCGCTTTTGCTGTCATGCCGTCACCTGCAATTTGTACTCGAGCCACTTTTTGATCTGCTTTAACATCATTAACTAAAACATCAATTGAGGCCGCGCTATCTTCTTCTACTTCAAGCATGTCAGCTTGACCCAGATTAAAGTCAGTCGTTTTCACGTTATACGTTAACTCAACGCTACCGGCCGCGGCAGAAGAGATCTCAACAAAGTCACCTGGCGCGACTGAACCACCTGTACCATTGAAGTGATAAGTTGTACCAATTGTGCCACCGATGTTTTCTGCACCAATAGTTAATGCAGCTGGAATGGTTGGCACTTTGAAGTAGTTGAATGTCACCTCTTCAGTGTCACCGGTTTTAAACCATACGCTGAAGCTGTATTGGTCTCCAGATGGGTCATTCCATAGCTGAGCGTCATTCCATTCAACAATGACCCACTGACCGCTGTCACCACCAAGAACATCAATCGACACCGTACCACCACCGGTATCACCGTCAGTACCGTCTGATAAATCAAAGTCAGACCAGAATGGCGCAACAATATTATTTGGGTTGCTAGAATCGGGTAATTCTTTATTAGCGTAGGTACCAGAAGTTGTGCTGCTACCTGGAATGACTAAACCATTATCAGAAATAGTGATTTGGCTATAGCTTTGACCATTATACTTAAAGGCGGGAACGTTGAAGACAAACTGGGTCTCGTCACAACCATCTGCACAAGGCGGAGTGTAACCATACCCTAGACCAACAATGTTAGGGTAAGAACCTGTGCCATGGGTAGATACCATTTCAGGCAACTCCATTGAGCCAACCCAAGTAATAACCCCTTTATCAGCATTGACTGACATACCATTTTGAGTCGCGTTATTCACCATAACAGAGACATCATCTTCGCCCGTTAGCATAGTGCCTTCAGGCGCTTTGGCAATAACTGTCACAGTATTTTCGAACATGGTGTTATTAATCACAGCTTTTACTTCAAACTCATCTGCCGTGGTGATATCTGTGTCAGTAGTAAAGGTGTTGATCAATGAAGAATCACTCGATTCTTTGGCTAATACCGCTAAAGGAAGCTGAGCATTTTGAAGGCCATCATTGCTGGTCAACATTACGTTTCCAAAAATCCAATCACCGTAAGTGCTGAAAGTTGAATCTACGGTTACGGTGAAGGTTGCAGAACCACCAGCTTCTATATCTAATGTTGAAGGTGAAATCATGATGCCTGCAGAATCAGCTTTTGCCGCTAATGACCATGATGTTGTTTCATCGCTCTTGTTATAAACCGTGCGAGTGAAAGTACACATGCCCACACAAGAATCAGCCGCAATAGAAGGCTTGTCGAATGTTAATACCGCTTTAGCTGCAGCATCTAAATCCATTCTTCCAGCACCCATTGCAAAAGGTGAAGCAGGAGTTTCACCGTCATAGTCTAAAATGTCTGCCATTTTAGCCGTAGAGGTTAACGCCGTTTTAATATCGTTTGCTGACCAATCAGGGTGTAATTGAGTCATTAATGCCGCAGCACCTGCCACATGTGGACTGGCCATACTTGTGCCTGAAATTGCATTAAAGTCTGCTCCGCCCGCATCCGGCGAATATGCTGATAAAATGTTGGTTCCAGGGGCAGCTAAATCTGGTTTTAAGATGTTTTCATTACCGTTCGGTCCACGAGAGCTTGATTGGTTAATCATGTCAGCTAAATCGGTAGAAACAATGCGCTTAATGTCAGAAGAAACAGTGCCTTGTGTTGCATCTTCACCTAATGAATCAATAACCGCTTCGCCATCGGCTTTTGAAACCATGACTGATGGGAATGTCACGCCGGGCATAGACATAGTGATTGGCGCACCAGCACTGCTGTTGTAAACCACTAACGCTTTAGCGCCTGCATCCATTGCATTTTCAGCTTTTAAGCTGAAGTTACAGCTACCACGAGAAATAAGCGCGATGCTGTCTTTAAAGGTGTCAGCTGCAAATGGCTGACAGCCTTCAAAGTTGGCTTCATCCACATTCATTGCCGCCACAATAGGTGCAGCAATGTCCATTTCAATTTCAGTATCAGAACCAGGGATGGCTAATAAGTCTTCACCACCGGCATTGAAAGAGTTAGCAAAGAAGCGTCCTGTTGTGCTATTGGCAACCGAAATTCCTGACTCAATACAAGCTGGGCAGCCAATGGTTTTTGCGCCATTACCATCATTACCCGCGGCACTCACCACCACAATGCCAGCCGCTTCAGCAGCTTCAAACATAGTCTTGTATGGGCTACTTGCAGGATCAGCACCCGCTCCGCCCCCCCAAGAGTTGTTAATAACATCAGCACCATCATTAACCGCATGCTCTAATGCTTCCATTAACATGACATTTGAACCACTGCCACCTGAACAGTCTTCACCAGTATATAAAGCTTTGTATGCCATTAAATAAGCTGCAGGTGCCACACCAGAAACGGTAACATCAACACCTTCATAGGTAATGTCAACTTGGTTACCTACTGCGGTACCTGCTACGTGAGTTCCGTGTCCGCCGTAATCCGTTGGGTTCATGTGTTCATCAGCACACACAGGGAATGTAGGCGCAGACCAACGAGCCACAATTAACTTGTTATTACAGAAATCACTGTCAGTGGTTGAGCAGTAATCATCGTTAGGTAAAGTGCCTGTAGGCGCTTCAAAGCCTTCATCTGAAAACATCGGGTTTTCTGGACGAATACCGCCATCAATAACCGCCACTTTAATGCCTTTACCCGCATTTTCCATACCGCTAACGGCAGTCCACATAGCTTGGGTATTAATAACATCAAGTGATGCATCCATTTGGATGTGGTATAGGGTTTCTGGGTAAACGGCTTTTACGCCAGGTAAAGCCATTAGTGTTTCAATACTTAGCCCTTGGCCAACAACAGTGACACCGTTAAATAGGGTTTTAAATTTGCGCTCTACCTTGGCATTAGCGACTTTTTGGCTTAATGCGTTAGCAAATTGGCTTTGCTCGGTTGCCAAATATGACGCGTAATTTTTTACCGGCGAAGATTGGACATCAATTTTACCGTCTTTTGAGGTTAATGCAGTAGCCGATAAGTTATTAATCCCACCTTGGTAAAGTGCAACTGCAGGAGAAGATAGCTCCACAATAAAGCGTTGAGGCGCTGTGACACTACTTGAGCGCACGGTGGATTTTTTGTAGTTATCTGTTGCAAGTAATTCAGGAGAATATTTTAACCCAGTGTATTGGGTGTTTGCATATGTTGCACTTGAAAGTAGTGCGGCAGTTATCGCCAATGATAGTTTGGTCTTCACAACTTAATTCCTTGTTTAAAAAGTTACCTTGCATATCGTTTGTTGAATTTGCGCAGGGCAAATCATCAATTAATTGCTGGTATATTTATAATAATATGTGATGCATTTGTTGCATCTGTTGATGCATCAAAGGTACTTTTATCACAACTTTATAACAAAGTAAGTAGCCAATCATAAAAACTGTTTGTTGGCTTTTTACAGGATATTATGCTGTTTAGACTATGTTATAACCTATTTATCTAAGGTTTAACCGCCCGAACAATGGGGTTTTGTAAGCTAATTAACGTTTCTGTTGATTGGATTTCATCAATGGATTGTATTCGATTAATCAGCACATGTTGTAATCCGTCAATGGATTGGCACATTACCTTTACAAAAACAGAGTAATTTCCGGTGGTGTAATATGCTTCAACTACTTCATCTAGTGCGTTCAGTTTGGCAATGGCAGATGGGTAGTCACCGGCGCTTTTTAAGTTAATGCCAATAAAGCAACAAACGTCATAACCTAATGCTTTAGGATTAACGGTAATTTGTGCACCGGTAATAATGCCTGCCTGCTTCATTTTTTCTACTCGAACGTGAATTGTTCCGGCGCTGACAGAAAATCGTTTGGCGAGTTCAGCAAAAGGGGTCCGAGCATCTTCCATTAATGCAGACAAAATTTGGTTATCGAGTTGATCACGTTGAAATGAATTATCCACAGTAAATTACCTATAAAATATTTGAATAGATATTAATTTACGGCTTTTAATGAACAATTACTACAAAAAATGCCACTTTGTATTGGTTATCTTTTATAGGGTTACGTGATTATTGTTCGGTAGTGGGGTCAATAAATGAAGGCGTAGACACAAAATTCATTGGCTTTAATGAATAAGGATGCTTAATGGATAACTCGGTTGCATGTAGTAAAAGCCTTGGCGCAAGGCGCTTTGCTAATGGATCTGCATAAAACCCATCGCCTAATATTGGGTGACCTAAAGCCATCATATGGACTCTAAGTTGATGGGATCTACCTGTTATTGGGGTTAGCTGAACTAAAGTAGACCGTTTTCCATAGCTCAACACTTTGATCTGGGTTTGCGATGCTTTACCTTGTTGATGACACACTTTCTGTTTCGGGCGATTAGGCCAGTCGCAAATAAGCGGTAAATCAACTTCAACAGTAGTGGGATTAACATGGCCTGCCACTCGCGCAGTATAGACTTTATGGGTCTCACGATCGCGAAATTGGCGCTTTAATTCTCTTTCGGCATTTTTTCTTAATGCAACAACAATAATGCCCGAAGTAGCCATATCAAGCCGATGCACAATTTGGGCATTAGGGTGATCTCGTAAAACACGGTTATATACGCTGTCATGGTACTGCACTTCACGACCGGGAACAGACAATAAGCCCGATGGCTTATCGATGACAATTATGTCTTTATCTTGGTGGATAATATCTAACCAAGGTTCTGTAGCGGGTTGGTAGATGAAGTCTGCCATGTTTACTCTCTTTTTAAAGCGGATGGCAAAGATACTGATTCAATGGCACAGAATCAAGCATGATTAAGCGAAAGCATTACCGTTGACATACATTATCGTGAACGTCCACACCACAAACGCCAATGGCACGTGGACTAAAGCATAAAAACATTGGTCTAATCGCCCCATACCTTGGGCTGTCCATATTAAATAACCATGAACAGCAACTACCATGGGGAATAATAGCATGAGGGGGTATAACGCAAATTGACTTTGCGCTGCAAAAATAGCGTGACTTAAAAACGCCCAAAAAACCATCACTGCGGTAGTGATGGGTGGGGTCGCAGTTTTGTACTGTTCAGGGTAAGGGAACATCCTGTGTCCTTAGTTTTAACGCTAACCTTTAATCTCCTTTTTACCATGTATTACCCTGCGATGCACGATTGAATAGTGTCTTAACCCTGCGGGGCCATGGGACACGACAACTGAGAGCAACACAAGCACAGTAATTATTTCAACTTGCCAATGGGCAAATGGAACAAGTAAAAACAATAGCCCGACTTTAGCGACGGTAAGCACGCCTTTTAATTGAATAATCCAACGCCAATCTCGGAATATTTCCCATGCCATAAGCAATAACCCCGTGCTCATTGTGATGATCCAATAAGGTAACCATAGTGCTTTATCGACATGTAATAAAATGCCTCCGCCAGCGCCAACCACGCCAATAATATGAATGGCTCTTAATGCTGTTTTTGTGAGTCTTTCAAACCAGAAGCGGATATCTGACAGTGGTTCTTGTTGATGCTTACCTTTACCCATACAACCTATCTTGTCGTTTTATGATGAGAGTGAATGTATGTTAGCAATACTCATCAAAATAGACAGCTTGTACTATCACTTTTTGATGTCTGTCTTTATTCAAAATCATAAATATGTGTTTAAACCCGCAAATTTAAGCTTATTTTAAGCATGGTTGGTGAAGTGTGATAATGGTATCAATCTACCTCTTTAGGGGGTGTTATGTTTTATAGAGCAATAGCATTCTGCGTGAGGAGAAATAAACATGTTAACTCGTTCAAGTAAATCAATATTAGCGTTACTCATTACCGGCGCATTAAGCACATCAGTATATGCAGCACCCGAAAATTTAGCCGATTTTCATGGAGAAATGGGCAGTTGTGACACCTGCCATGCCACTAAAAAAGGCCCGACAGATGACAATCTTAGCTATGAAAATGCTCAATGTACTAGCTGCCATGGTTCGTTAGAAGAAGTCGCTGAAGGTGAGCGGGAAGGTATTGTGTCTCCACACCAATCACATTTAATTGGCGATATCAGCTGTACTAGCTGCCATGCTGGCCATGAAAAATCAGTCACCTACTGTGACTCTTGCCATAGCTTTGAGTATCAAATGCCATTTGCCGGAAAGTGGCAGCGTGAGTTTGTTCCTGTCAATGCTGATAAAGCGGCGCAAGATAAAGCCATTGCAAAAGGCGCAAAAGAAACCACAGATGTGGTGATTATTGGTTCTGGTGGCGCAGGCTTAGCGGCGGCAGTGTCAGCTCGTAATAATGGTGCCAAGGTTATTTTGTTAGAAAAAGAACCGGTAGCGGGTGGTAATACTAAACTGGCCGCAGGCGGAATGAATGCCGCTGAAACTAAAGCTCAGGCTAAGCTAAATATTGAAGATAAAAAACAAATCATGATAGACGACACCATGAAAGGTGGCCGCGATTTAAATGATCCTGAATTAGTTAAAGTGTTAGCCAATAACTCATCAGACTCAATTGATTGGTTAACTGCTTTAGGTGCCGACTTAACTGACGTGGGCCGTATGGGGGGCGCAAGTGTTAACCGCAGCCATAGACCAACAGGTGGTGCTGGTGTTGGTGCTCATGTGGCACAAGTTTTGTGGGATGCCGCAGTTAATAAAGGTGCTGATATTCGCTTAAATAGCCGAGTGGTAAGAATTGTCGAAGATGCTACAGGTAAAGTTACAGGGGTATTGGTCAAAGGCGCATATACAGGTTATTACCTGATAAATACTGATGCAGTGGTGATTGCAACAGGTGGCTTTGCTAAAAATAATGAACGTGTTGCCCAGTATGACCCTAAATTAAAAGGCTTTAAAGCCACTAACCATGCAGGGGCAACAGGTGATGGACTTGATGTTGCTGAGCTTGCAGGCGCGGCAACTAAAGACTTGCAATATGTTCAAGCTCATCCAACTTACTCGCCAGTAGGGGGTGTAATGGTGACGGAGGCTGTTCGGGGGAATGGTGCTATTTTAGTGAACCGAGACGGTAAAAGATTTGTCAATGAAATTACCACTCGCGATAAAGCCTCTGCTGCAATTTTGGCGCAAAAAGGCGAAAGTGCTTACCTAGTGTTTGATGACTCAGTGCGTAAAAGCTTGAGTAAAATTGAAGGCTATATTCACTTACATATCGTTAATGAGGGTAAAACCCTTGATGAATTAGCCACTAAACTGAATATGCCAGCAGCGGCTTTAACCAAAACATTAGCTGATTACAATGGCATGGTAAGCACAGGTAAAGATACCCAGTTTGAACGTCCTGATTTACCGCGTGAATTAGTGAGTGCTCCTTATTATGCTATTGAGGTTGCACCAGCTGTGCATCACACCATGGGTGGGGTCGCCATTGATACCAAAACAGAGGTTAAAGGTAAAAGTGGTAAAAACATTCCTGGTATGTTTGCTGCGGGTGAAATTACTGGCGGGGTACATGGGGCGAATCGTCTAGGAGGCAATGCTATTTCAGATATTGTCACCTTTGGTCGAATAGCAGGTGAGCAAGCGGCTAAGTATGCCAAAGAGCACTAATAAAATGAGTATTAATTAACCATTATTTTAAAACCTACTAAAACATGGGGCATTTGCCCCATGTTTTTTGAGTGCAATAGCAAGCCAGCCTAGGTTTGATGTGACACACATTTTACAAAATAGACTATGCTCTATAGTCTGCACCCCTTGATAAAGCTAGCTTGATCACACTTCTGTTGCCTTGGAAGCGACTCAAGGAGACAAAAATTTAGCTTTCAAATACACTGAGTATAGAATTAATTTTGCCCGCAATTAGCAAGCTAAATCTTGATGAAAGTTGTTGGGCCCAAGTAGGTGAACTGGCTATGAGAATTGGATTTTTTAGCGCTAAACCATACGATATTCGTTATTTTAATCGCACTAATAAAGACTTTAATGCTGAGATTGAATTTTTCGATTACCGTTTATGCATGCAAAACGTCAAACTGGCCGAAGGCTATGAAGTGGTGTGTGCGTTTGTTAATGATTCTTTATGTGAAGAAGTATTAGTTGAATTAGCCAAAGGCGGTACAAAAATTATAGCTATGCGTTGTGCTGGCTTTAATAATGTGGACCTTGTGGCAGCCAAAAGGCTGGGTATGGAAGTGGTTAACGTACCGGCTTACTCGCCAGAATCTGTGGCCGAGCACACCGTTGCATTAATGCTAACCTTGAACCGTAAAATTCATAAAGCGTATCAACGTACTCGTGATGCCAATTTTGCATTGGCAGGATTGGTCGGCTTTAACATGATAGGTAAAACGGTAGGCATTATCGGTACGGGTAAAATTGGTTTAGCGACCATTAAAATATTACAAGGTTTTGGTTGTAAAGTGTTGGCTTATGACCCTTACCCAAACCCAGCGGTTACCGACTTAGGGGTTGAATACGTTAGCCTAGAAGACATGTATCCAGTGTGTGACATTATTAGCTTACATTGCCCGTTAACCCCTGAAAACCATCATTTATTGAATACAGAAAGTTTCAACAAAATGAAACCCGGTGTGATGGTGATTAACACTAGTCGCGGTGGCTTATTAAACGCCATTGATGCAATGGAAGCGTTAAAAGAAGGTCAATTAGGCTCACTAGGGTTAGACGTATACGAGAATGAAAAAGGCTTGTTCTTTGAAGATAAGTCGAGCGAAATCATTCAAGATGATGTATTCCGCCGTTTATCTGCTTGTCATAACGTGATTTTTACTGGTCACCAAGCGTTCTTAACTGAAGAAGCGTTACAGGCCATTGCTTCAACCACCTTAACCAATGTCAAAGCGATATTAAGTGGTGAAAAGAGCGGTAATGAATTGTGTTAACTTGCCTTAATAATTGATAAATTGGAGCCTTCTGGCTCCATTTTTATTTAAGGGACAAAATGAATATTCTTACCGAAGTACATGATATCAATACGGCAACAGGCACGATGCGCACCCAAGTTTTTCGTCCCGCAACTTCAGGCCAATTTGCCAGTATTATTTTCTATTCTGAAATCTTTCAATTAACCGCCCCAATTACCCGCGCAGCAGCCATAATGGCTGGCCATGGTTTTGTAGTCTTAGTGCCAGAGGTCTTTCATGAGCTTAACCCTATAGGTACTGTGCTAGCTTATGATGATATAGGCAAAGATAAAGGCAATGCAGATAAGTTTACCAAGCCATTGGAACACCATGATAGCGATACAGAAGCACTGGTTGCTTTTGCCAGAGCGCAAACTTATTGCAACGATAAAGTGGGCGCAATGGGAGTGTGCATTGGTGGTCACCTTACGTTTAGAGCCGCATTAAATCCTGATGTTAAAGGGGCGTTTTGCTTGTATGCCACCGACATTCATTCAAATACGTTACCCTGTAAACAAGGTAACGACTCATTCACCCGCGCAGGTGACATCCAAGGTGAATTAGTGATGGTATTTGGCAAGCAAGACCCTCATGTACCCGCCGAAGGCCGCAGCGCTATATATCAGCAGTTAGCCGCTAAAGAAGTGAATTTTTCATGGTTAGAAGTGAACGCGCAGCATGCATTTATGCGGGACGAGGGCGACCGTTATGACCCTGCACTTGCACTACAAATGTATCAGAGTGCAGTGGCATTTTTTCACCGCACACTAAACTAAACTAAACAAAGCTGAGCTTGAATTATTTTAAGGGTTCAGGTGAATGATAAAAGCACTAGGTAATGAAGTGTATGCCTAGTGCTTTTTTATGCTAATGACACCCACTTAACCGCGTTTAGGAATAACGCGTTTGGTAATGGCTTTTTTCTCTGTAGGTTGATTATTGGGTAATTTAATCACCCCTTTTTGTAGTAGCAAACTGTTGGGGTAAGTCATAACATCACCCGAGTCGCGCTTTATCAGAATATGGAACAGAGATATTTCAACAATCACGCCGGACATATCTTCATCTTTATCGACAATTTTAATTCGATCGCCAATGCGGTAAGGGAAGACGAAAAAGATCAACACTCCTGCGGTAATGTTACTTAATATTGACCATTGGGCGAATAAAGCCACACCTAAAACCGCAAAGGCTGATGACACAAACAGCGACACGTCTTGGTAACCCAGCCCTAGGTGAATGGCGATTATAGATAGGGTAATAAAAAACATTAAATAAGATATAAGCCGAGTGATCAGACGGCTTCGTACTTCATTAACCTGCTTTTTAATGGCTTGAATTTTAATCCACTTTTTCACTTGTCGCTGAGCAAACACAAAAATGCCCAAATACAGCATCACCATTAAAATTTGATTCAACATAAAACGTCCTAATTGTAATAAATCTCTATTCGCCTAGTGGACAGCTGAAAGCGCCCACTTACTTATAAGCGATCAATCTAGCCGGTATCAATGCCATTTATTGATCTGTTTTTCTGAGTTGAGATCAATAAGCATAGGTGGGCAATTGATTATCAGTATAATATGACTTTTATTTATATTTGGCTTGTAAATTCTAACAGGCCGTAATCATTTGGGGTTTCATGTCTGATTATAAAGTGTTGTTTACCGGTGCAGATACGTTTGGTGATATTTTTGTATTAGATGATGGCCACTTTCGGGTTTTATCATTTGGTGACAATGATGAACAAAGTAAAATGGATAAGTCTCAACCTTTTGTTCCACAACATATTTATGTGCAAGCCATGCTAACCGTGTTGATGGTTAAACAGCCTAAAAGTGTCATTATTATGGGACTCGGTGGCGGTGCCTTAGTGCATGCGTTAAGACATTATGATGCGGCCATTAAAATTACTGCGGTAGAGTTGCGTGAACAAGTGATTCATATTGCTAAACGCTTTTTTCAATTACCTATTGGAAAAAAGCTGACGTTGATACACCAAGATGCCAGCCATTTTTTAACTGCTGGTGAGTTTAAAAAGGCTGATGTGATGTTTGTCGACATCTATAGTGCTAAAGGTGTTGACCCCAAGTTATTGTCACTTGAATTTACTGAAAATTGCTTCAAAGGATTAAAATCCGATGGTGTATTAGTGCTTAATTGCTGGAAAGAGCATAAGAATAACCCAGAGTTATTGGCACATTTACAACAGTGCTTTAGCCATATCTACGCCTGTTTAACGGGCGGTGGCAACTGGGTGGTGTTTGCCACTAATCAGCCTCAAGGGTTAAGTGGTATGAGCAATAAAGCCAACCAACAAGCGTTATCTCAGGCTATAGAGGTTAACGTGGCCCGAGTATTAACGCGATTTGAGCCTTGGCAATTAATTTGATCTGTTATGGGAAAACCGATTAACAAAATGGTTCAACTGAAAAATCGATTAAGATAATAGTTTTTATCCGTTATACATAATTAGCCAGTCCACGTATTCTAACTCCATCGAATAGCGACGCAGTGTTAAAAAATAAATTTAACTCTGCGTTAGATGAAAAATCAACTTAGTTAATCATTAGTTAATTACATTGGAGTTAATCATGACACAGTCAATTATCAACAGCACTATCAAGCCATTCAAAGCAACTGCATTCCACAACGGTGCTTTTGTTGACGTCACTGAGCAAGACTTATTAGGCAAATGGTCAGTAGTCTTTTTCTACCCAGCTGACTTCACCTTTGTTTGCCCAACTGAGTTAGGCGACATGGCTGACCACTACGAGCAATTACAAGCTATGGGCGTTGAAGTTTACTCAGTATCAACTGACACTCATTTCACTCACAAAGCATGGCACGCTAGCTCAGACACCATTGGTAAAATCAACTACCCAATGATTGGCGACCCAACTGGTACCATTACTCGTAACTTCGGTGTAATGATTGAAGAAGATGGTTTAGCACTTCGTGGTACGTTTGTAATGAACCCAGAAGGTGAAATCAAAGTGGCTGAAATTCATGACCTAGGTATTGGCCGTAGTGCATCAGAGCTTGTTCGCAAAATTCAAGCTGCACAATATGTTGCTACTCACGACGGTGAAGTATGTCCAGCTAAATGGCAGCCAGGTGAAGAAACTTTAGCTCCATCAATTGACCTTGTAGGTAAAATCTAATTAATTATCATCACGTTAATTAGGTAACCCTAGCCAGCTAATCCCCCCTGCATTAGCTGGCTATCCCCCCGCTTTTTAATTCATACTAAATAATTTTTGATTATTTATAGGAGTTGTTGTGTTAGATGCCAACGTAAAAAATCAACTGAAATCATATCTGCAGAATCTAAAACACCCAGTTGAACTTGTGGTATCTGCAGATGACTCAAAAAAGTCTGCAGAATTAACCAGTCTAGCGAAAGACATTGTTGAGTGTTCACCATTGGTGAGCAGTATCGACGCTAAAGGTGCTCGTGCACCTAGCATGACTATCATGAACCCACAATTAGGAACCAATATTAGTTTTGCTGGTTTACCTATGGGGCATGAGTTTACTTCGCTGGTTTTAGCCTTATTACACAGTGGTGGTCACCCCATTAAGCTTGATGCTGACGTGATTGAGCAAATTAAAAACTTATCGGGTGAGTACTACTTTGAAACTTATGTTTCTTTAAGCTGCCAAACATGTCCTGAAGTGGTTCAGGCATTGAATATGATGGCGGCGATCAACCCTAATATTACTAATGTCATGATTGATGGCGCGTTATTTCAACAAGAAGTCGAAGACAGAAATATTATGTCTGTGCCTTCTGTATATCTTAACGGCGAGCCATTTTCAGTGGGTGCAATTACCGTTGCTGAAATTTTGAATAAAGTTGACGACAGCGCCGCTGGTCGCCAAGCCGAGCAGTTAAATGAAAAATCGGCATTTGATGTGTTAGTGGTTGGTGGTGGCCCCGCAGGCGCATCGGCAGCTATTTATTCAGCACGTAAAGGGTTGAACACGGGTATTGTGGCGCAGAAGTTTGGCGGTCAAGTATCTGAAACTGTTGGTATTGAAAACTTTATCTCGGTGTCAAAAACTGAAGGACCAAAGCTGGTTGCTAACCTAGAAAACCACGTTAAAGATTACGACGTGGACATCATGGAAAACCAAAAAGCAATTAAGTTGGCTCAAAATGGTTTATTTGATGTTGAGTTAGAAAATGGCGCAACCTTGCAAAGCAAAACCGTGCTACTTGCTACAGGTGCTAGATGGCGTGAAATGAATGTTCCTGGTGAGCAAGAATATCGTGGTAAAGGCGTGGCTTACTGTCCACATTGTGATGGGCCGTTATTTAAAGGTAAACGTGTTGCCGTTATTGGCGGTGGTAATTCAGGTATTGAAGCCGCTATCGATTTAGCCAATATTGTTGAACATGTAACCGTACTTGAGTTTGATAGCAAATTGCGTGCAGATGAGGTTTTACAGCGTAAAGCTAAGTCTATGGGTAATATTGATATTATTACTCAGGCTCAAACGACTCAGGTCAATGGTGATGGCAGCCGAGTGACCGGGCTAACCTACACCGACCGAGCGACCGGTGAAAGCCATGATGTCACCTTAGCAGGTATTTTTGTTCAAATTGGTTTAGTGCCTAATACTGAATGGCTAAAAGGAGTGGTAGATTTAACCCCAAGAGGCGAAATTATTGTTGATGAGCGTGGGCAAACTTCTATTCCCGGCGTATTTGCCGCAGGTGATGTCACTCATACACCTTATAAGCAAATAATTATAGCCATGGGCAGTGGCGCAACCGCTTCACTAGGGGCGTTTGACTATTTAATCAGACATTCTGAGCCCGCAGAAGAGCAAGCCGCTTAAGTTAATATTTTGCTTATATTGCTAAAAAATAGTCAGCACTTTGCTGGCTATTTTTTTGTTTTTTAGCTGGTTTAGCCACCGTTAACAATTAAGCCTGCAAGTCATATCAGAATGTTGAGCTATTATTAATTTAAGTATTAATAAAAAGAGTATGCTCACTTATGCCAGAGTCTTCTGAACCTGCTTTTACTCAGTTGAAATCCATTAAAACTCATTCGTTACCTTCGTTTTCTCAACAAATGAGAATAGAAGTGGATAGTTACTTAGTGCAAAGCTGTAGATGGCTGACGATGTTGTCGTGTTTATTGATTGTGGTTTTTTTAGCTTTTAGAGTGTTAAATCAACAGGGGTTATCGGTGCTTCAAGTGACTATGGTGGTAACGCCATTGCTAGCTTTAATGGGCATTAGTACTTATTTAGCGTTAAATTATCCGCAGTTTAAGCGTCGATTTTATACTGTTACTTATATGGTTTGTTTAGCCATTTGTTGGTCTGGATGGGTCAGCTTGGGGATTGTTAATTCACCAGAGTTATTGAGTTCATATGAATCATTGGTGAATATTTTAGGCTTAGCTTTTGTTATTGCATTGTTCCCACTACGTAGCTGGTGCTTAATTGTTGTATTGGGCTTTGTGGTGTTTATTTCTTTTTGGCGTATATATTTACTTCCGGCTGATTTCGCACTGATTTCTACCACCAAATTAATCTGCTTTTTTATTGTCATTGTTACAGGTCAAATAGTGGCGAATGGCTGGTTTATTCGTGCGGTAAAAAAAGATGCAGAAAATAAAAGACTTTTGCAAAAATTAGCACATCAAGCCCAAACTGACGCGTTAACTGAGTTAGCCAATAGAGGCTGTTTTGATAATACACTCACCACCGAGATAGCCAATAGTCAGCGCACACAAAAGCCACTCTGCATCATCTTATTAGATGTGGATTTTTTCAAAAAGTTAAATGATAGTTTAGGGCATCAAAAAGGCGATAAGTGCTTGATAGAAATTGCAAAAATGTTAGCTGGAGTGGCTAATAGGCCTCGAGATTT
Organism: Shewanella gaetbuli; assembly: GCF_023284065.1. Lineage (GTDB taxonomy): Bacteria > Pseudomonadota > Gammaproteobacteria > Enterobacterales > Shewanellaceae > Shewanella > Shewanella gaetbuli. The sequence goes on from NZ_JAKIKP010000003.1 coordinate 315,918, forward strand.
ATGCGCGAGGTATGGCGGTGAAGAGTTTATTCTTTTATTGCCTGAAACCGATTTGGCAGGTGCAATTATTGTAGCCGAAAAAATTAAAAAACGATTATCAGAACTGGCGATTCCTCATCCAGATTCCAATGTGAGCCAGTTTGTCACCGTGTCTCAAGGAATCGCACAGTTTAAGTCAGGAATGACTGAAGATGAACTGTGCCACGTTGCCGACGAAAACTTATATAAAGTGAAGCAAAGCACGCGAAACCATTTTGCCTTCAACGAAAGCTAACAGGTCTTGGTATCGCCTATCTATATACAATGCCAAGCATATAAGGAATTATTTCAATTATTTCATTTAGTTTTTGGGCTTTTTGCCGATAAGTTCAAATATAGCACCCAAGGGAGTGGATAAAGCTGTTTTTGTTATTTTTTGCATCATTAGCGCTAACTGTTGACTATGATTAAAGAGTTATTTTTTTATCTTACTTGATCCAATATTCGCAGAAATTTTCGTTAATGAAGAGGTCGTTGCATATTTACTAGGTTGGGTAATAGCAATGCCGCCGTTTGTTAAGTATCGCTTGGGGGCGAAGTATGAATTGGTTTAACAATATGTCCATATTTAAGAAAGTCGGATTAATTTTCGTCCTATCTGTGGTCATTTTTACGGTAAATTTAGCCATCAGCATTGTGGCGATTAATAAAAACCGTACCACTATGGATTTTATGCAAACTAAAGTGAGTGAGCGTGTTGAGTTAGCTAACCAAAACGTGATTTTTATCCAACGCTTAGACGAGCTTTACACTCAGGCGGTATCGTTTGCAGATGAAGACTTACTCGCCAATGCCGCTAAAGTGTTTCAGTCTTTAGACAGTAATCTTAATAAACTGCGCTTAAGCGATAATAAAAAGTCGGCTGAATTGTCGTCTTTGTCACGCAGTTTAGTTGAGTATAACGGCATGACTTCTGAGCTGGCACAAGGCATGTTAGATGGCTCGATAGACATGAGTCAGGTAGGTCAAATTAGTCAGCGTAAATCACAAGTATTTGATACTTTGACCAAAGGTATTAATCAATACAAACATGACAAGGTTGATGAGTTTTCATTAACTCTAGCTGAGGCAAGTAATCGTTCTGAACAAAGTTTATACCTCACTTTAGGGATTGGTATCGCCTTATTAGTTGTGATGGCTGTTGCGACTATTTCTATTGCGCGATCTATTAGTGGTTCGGCTGGCGATGTGGCGAATTCATTAGGTGAACTAGCCGATGGTAAAGGTAATTTACGCCACCAGTTAACGGTAAATGGTACCGATGAACTGGGTCAGGTTTCCAGTAATTTCAACCGTTTTTTACGATTATTAGCAGACTCCATTCAAGGAGTAGTGAGTGTAACTAATCCATTGCTTGATAGCGCTAAGTCATTAAAAGACAGAATGTCTATGGCAACCAACGCAACACAGCAACAAAGCCAAGATGCTAAAACAGTGCAAATCTCAATGGAAGAAATGCGTCACTCGGTGAATGATATCTCCCAAAGTGCTCAGCAAGCTGCTGCTGCAGCGCAAGAAGCTGAACAAGAAGCTACATCAGGTTTAGCGGTTGTTGAACGCACTATTAATATCTCACAAGATTTAAATAAAGGTATTGAGTTAGCGTCGAAGTCGATTAATGAGTTGGCAAAAGACACTGAAAGCGTCGGCTCAATTTTAAATGTGATTACTTCTATCGCAGAGCAAACCAACTTACTGGCGTTAAACGCTGCCATTGAAGCGGCTAGAGCGGGTGAACAAGGCCGAGGCTTTGCGGTGGTGGCTGATGAAGTAAGAGCATTGGCATCAAAAACCGCAGATGCAACCAAAGAAATTCGTGAGGTACTAGACCGACTTAAAGGTGCGGCGGAATCATCGGTTACTACAATGGACGCGGCCATTACTAAGTCTTCTGATAATGAGCGTTATGCCAAAGATACCGGCGATGTATTGCAGTCGATTCAAGCAAAAATTGTCAGCATTAATAGCATGAATACTCATATTGCTTTGGCTACCGACCAGCAATCTGTTGTGGCTGAACAAGTGGGTGGTAATGTGATTGAAATGAATGAGTCGTTTGAACACAGCTTGAGTATTTTGGCCGAAGTCCATGATATTTCTCAAGGGTTAGATGACTTTGCCATGCAGCTTAAAACTGCCACATCGCAGTTTAAGTTAAATTAACAATTAACCTTTTACATGACATTAAAAATGGCGCTCATTGAGCGCCATTTTTGTTGTAACTATTAATTGAATTAACGGCTTTCGTTAGTCACTAAGTCTAGCTCTTTAATTAAATTGTCTGCGTGGTCAACTTTATCCATCATCCACAAGATATATCGAATATCCACATGCACAGCACGGGTGATGGTTGGGTTAAAGAACCAGTCTTTGGTAATGGCTTCGTAGGTTGAGTCAAAATTCAGCCCAACCAATTCACCTTGCCCATTAAACACCGGTGAACCTGAGTTACCGCCTGTAGTATCGACACTGGATAAGAAGTTCACTGGCACTGAGTTGAAGTCATTTTTAGGCTCAACACAAGAGGTTAGTTTACAAAACCATGAACGTGGATCGTTGTATACAGAGCTAATCTCATGCTTACCATAGTCTTTGGCCTTAATGGCTTTAAGCAGTTTTTCGGGTGCGTTAAATGGCTCTTCACCTGTATGTTTAGCTGTTATGCCTTCTAACCGAGTAAACGGTTGTTTATACAGGGCATCTTTAGACTGATAACCATCAACCATACCGTAGGTAATACGCAATGTACGGTTTGCATCGGCATACACTGGCCAGTTATTGGCTTTGTAATAGTCGATAATGGCTTCCATGTACAACGGTTTTACTTTCGATAGCTTACCCGCTAGTTCTTTGTCCGCTTTTTCTAAAGCCATGTTGGTGTCGTGAACATCAACCGCCAAACGAATAAACGGATCGCTGCTGCTTTCAAACTCGGCAACGCTTTTATCCATCCATGCTAAACGTACTTCTGGGTTGGTTAATTCAGTTAAGGCATAAATGCCATCAACCTTGGCAACAAAGTCTTGATGATCAGTGGCATTATTTAAGGCATTATCAAACACTTCTACCTTTAAAGGTTGACCAATATAGGCGTTTAAGTCTTGTAGCCAAAGGGTTTTGTCTACTTCAACATCAAAGCTTGAATCGATTCGTTTTAACCCAGCACGAAACATTTTCATATCACGTTGTTGGTAGCCAGACTCTCTTTCAGCATCGGGCTTTTGCTTTTCTTGCGCAAGGCGATACAACTTTTTAGCAGTGGCTAGCAAAGTGCTAGATTGGGCGTTTTCAAAGTAATAATTAGTTTGAGTTTGTTTTTGTTGCTCGGCAAGCAAGCGTTCAAGCTCAGTGATAATTTTAGCCTTTGCAGGCTCTTGTTGTGTTAACCATGTTAAAAAGTTTTGCTCGCGACTTTGTTTTATACCCACAATATCGGTGGCTTTAAAGCCATCTAATAAGCCGTTAAGTTTTTTCATGCGGTTAGCCATTGAGGCTAATGTGCCTGCATACTTTATGGCTATATCGTGATTGAACTCGCCCATTTTATTAATGGTGTCTATTTGCAATTGATAACGTTTTGCATAAGTAGGGTATAGCCAATCACTGGCAAATTTTAACTCGCTAGTTAAGTTATAACGGCTTGTTGCTCCAGGGTAACCGGCCACAAATACCCCGTCGCCCGCTTTAACACCGTTGGCGTTAATTTTTAAATAGCTTTTAGGTTCAAATGGCACGTTATCTGGCGAGTACACCGCAGGCTTACCGTCTTTGCCCACATATGCACGTAAAAAAGTGAAGTCGCCAGAATGACGAGGGTACTCATAGTTATCAATATCGCCACCGTAACCACCGACACTTTCTGGTGGCGCGTATACTAGGCGAACATCACGAATAATTAATTGCTTAATTAAAAAGTATTCTAAGCCATGATGGTAACTGGTAACTGAGCAACGGTAATAGTCGTCGGTTTCACATTGCTTGATTAACGCTTTGCTATTTGCTTGAATTTGTTCATAACGCTGTAAGGGTTCATCGGGCAGGTTAGCGGTGATTTTAGCCGTCACATCAGTCACGCTTTCGGTGATATATAATCGCTCACTTGGGCCCGCCGAAGGCTCTTCGCTCATTGACTTAGCTAAAAAACCGTCGGCTAAATAGTTATGTTCTTTTTTGCTATTATATTGAATACCGCGGTAAGCACAGTGATGATTTGTAACAACCAAACCTTGGGGAGAAACAAAACTGGCGGTACAATATCCTAGGCTAACTACCGCATTCATAGGGTATTGGCCTAAGTTAGCCAATTGTGTTGCCGGAATATCAATGCCACGTTCGGTGAGTTTATCGGCTATTGAAGGCATTTGATAGGGTTGCCATTGGCCTTCATCGGCATGGGCGAAACCCGATGACAGCATTAATGCTGCTATCAGTGTTATACGCATATTTTTTCCTTATGTATTTTAGTTTTCCGTATTTTTGGAATCGTCACTGAGGTAATATACTCAGCTTAATCGACCACGGTGTTATAACACATTTTTTTTAGTCGTTGGAATTTTGGAGACTCAATGTCGCAGCAATCAGCCGGATTTAAAGCAAGACGTAGGCAGCAAGACGCTGAAGTCAATGCATTAAAACTACCCCCGCACTCTATTGAAGCTGAACAATCTGTTCTAGGTGGCCTAATGCTTGATGCAGAAGCATGGGATAGGGTGTCTGAAGCTGTGGTGGCAGAAGACTTTTATTCTCGTTCACATAGAATGATTTTTATTGCCATGCAACGCTTAATGGAGCGTGGGCAGCCAATTGATTTAATTACTGTATCTGAACAGTTGGAAATTGAAGATCAACTAGATGATGCCGGTGGCTTTGCTTATTTAGGTGAAATTGCTAAAAACACCCCAAGTGCTGGCAACATTTTATCTTATGCTGAAATTGTTCGTGAGCGGGCAGTGGTGCGTGACATGATTGGCGTCGCCCATGAGATTGCTGATGCGGGTTATAACCCTGAAGGACGTGATTCAAGTGAATTACTTGATTTAGCGGAAACGAAAGTTTTTAAAATTGCCGAGTCTCGGGCCAATTCAAATGAAGGCCCTGAGGGCATTAAATCTATTCTTGAAAAAACCGTCGACAAAATTGAGCAACTATACAATAACCCACAAAATGGTGTAACTGGCGTGTCTAGCGGCTTTGCTGACTTAGACCGAATGACCGCTGGTTTCCAATCGGGTGACTTAATCATTGTTGCAGCGCGTCCTTCTATGGGTAAAACCACTTTTGCGATGAACTTGTGTGAACAGGCCGCAATGAACGAAGAAAAGCCAGTGCTTATTTTCAGTTTAGAGATGCCTTCAGAACAAATTATGATGCGTATGTTGGCTTCTTTGGGCCGAGTGGATCAAACCAAAATTCGTACGGGTCAGTTAGATGATGAAGATTGGGCCAGAGTTTCATCGACCATGGGCATTATGCTTGAGCAAGGTAAAATGTACATTGATGATAGCTCTGGGTTAACCCCGACCGAAGTGCGCAGTAGAGCACGGCGTATTGCTCGTGAATATGGCGGTTTGTCGATGATTATGATCGATTACCTTCAATTAATGCAGGTTCCCGCTTTAAAAGATAACCGTACCCTTGAGATTGCTGAAATTTCTCGCTCGTTAAAAGCATTAGCAAAAGAACTGGAAATTCCGGTTATTGCGCTATCACAGCTTAACCGTTCTTTGGAGCAACGAGCGGATAAACGTCCGGTTAACTCTGACCTTCGTGAATCAGGTTCTATTGAGCAAGATGCCGACCTCATCATGTTTATTTATCGTGATGAGGTATATCATGACGACACAGAAGATAAGGGAACGGCAGAAATTATTATTGGTAAGCAACGTAATGGCCCAATTGGTCGAGTTAGGTTAGCTTTCCAAGGGCACTTCTCTCGATTTGATAACTATGCAGGGCCACAATTTGAAGAAGATTAATTGAATATAATCTGCCAATTATTTTTTCGGTTCTCATTAAGATGGCTTAGCTTTGCGGCCATCATTTGTTTTTATAAGGGTATTGTTTGAAACCTTTTCCGCGTGCAGAAATCAGCCGTCATGCATTACAGCACAACCTGACAAGGTTGCGTGACATTGCGCCTAACAGCCAAATTATGGCCGTGGTGAAAGCCAACGGTTACGGTCATGGATTACTTAATGTGGCAGAGTGCGTGGGTAATTGTACTCATGGTGCCGATGGATTTGGCCTAGCCAGACTTGAAGAAGCACTTGAACTGCGTGATGGTGGGGTAAAAGGGCGGTTATTACTATTAGAAGGCTTTTTTAGGGCATCTGATTTACCGGTATTAGTTGAGCATGATATTGAAACCGTGGTGCATCATGAATTTCAATTAGAGATGCTAGCAGCAAGCCAGTTAGCTAAGCCTGTAAAAGTGTGGTTAAAAATCGATTCAGGTATGCATCGGTTAGGCATAGGTATAGCAGAGTTTGTTCAAGCTTATCAAAAGTTAATGGATTGCTCGTCTGTGGCGAAACCGATTAATTTAATGACCCATTTTGCTTGTGCAGATGAACCGCAGAACCCATTAACGCAGCAGCAAATTAATCAGTTCGAGTCATTGATCAAAGGCTTAGATGGGGAACGAACCTTGGCTAACTCTGCCGCTACGTTATTTTGGCCTCAAAGCCAGGCTGACTGGGTGCGCCCTGGTATTGCCTTATATGGCGTATCGCCTGTTGTTGGCGACAAAGGCACTAATCATCAGCTTATTCCCGCAATGGAGTTGGTTTCTAATCTTATTGCCGTAAGAAAACATAAAGCCGGTGATAGCGTAGGTTATGGCGCATATTGGACCGCTAAACAAGACACTATACTGGGTGTTGTGGCCATTGGTTATGGTGATGGTTACCCCAGAAATGCACCAGAAGGCACGCCAGTATTAATCAATGGTAGAAGAGTTCCCATTGTTGGGCGCGTATCGATGGACATGTTAACGGTAGATTTAGGTGCTGATGCTATTGATCAAGTAGGTGATAGTGTGCAGTTATGGGGCAAGTCTTTAGCCGTTGAAGAAGTTGCTGAACACATTGGCACTATTGCTTATGAGTTAGTGACCAAATTAACCCCAAGAGTGGCTGTCGCATTGTTAGATTAACCTCAACAGTTTGATAAATGCCCAATCTTTTCGTTTTATAAAGATTATATTCTTACCGCCATACAAGTGAGCTCTATTTTGAAAGCATTGTCTTTAGGTATTGTCACCTACTTAGCGTTTATTGTGGCTGTTCAAGCCAATCAGTACATTCCTGCGCATGTTGAATCTCACTTTGCCAAAGCCCCCGTAGTGGAAGACAGTGCAACGGCTTCATCTTCATCATCTAGCGACGCAGAAACCACGAAACAAGCTGAATTTGCAGCGGTGCCATTTATTTTCTCTACCGAGACTTTAAGCACCGCATTTGGCGCGGCAGGTGTACTTAAACATGCCGGGCAGGAGCAAGCTTCGGCCGTGGGTATCGGCCTATATACCAGTAACGAAAGTTGGGTGGGCTTTTTAGGTTTGTATAACTATCAAATACCTACACTAGATCAGTGGCTATTTTCAGCTGAGACCTACCAAGGGTACTATACCGAAGGTATTTACTATTTAGATGATCATGAAAGCCCGATTGAAGAACCCGCAAGAGTGATATCTGAAGGAAATGAGGGGTATACACGCTTACACATTAAATACGTGTTACCAATTGCAGATGGGGCTAAAGGTGCAGCAGCAAGCCTGTACAAACCACGCAATAACATCGAGTGGAATCCACTGACATCAGGGACGACTAGCATTAAATTTACCCCTTATAGCCAGTATCGCGAATTGACAATAAACCCTGATTTACCCGAAACCGCAAGAGGATATGAAGTTCAATTTGAATGGGATAACCGCAATGCACAGTATGATCCGACTGATGGTGGTAAAACCAGCCTTACAATTAAACATGGCTTTGCCGTTGATGATTTTAAAGACTGGACATTATGGGAATTTGAACAAAGCGCTTTCTTTAATTTAGGCGAAACCCATTGGTTTAATGAGCAAGTGCTTGCGGCAAATGTATTTATAGCTGACACACCTACGTGGAATGATTATGACTCATCGACTCAGCAATATCACCGCCCGCCCTCTTTTGCGGGTGTGTACCTAGGGGGATTTGAACGCTCTAGAGGCTATTCTTCAAAACAATTTACTGGCAGAAGTGCAGTGAATTACAGCTTAGAGTATCGCGTTAAGCCCCAATGGCAGCCTTTACAGCATTGGCCAGTATTTAATTTATACGACATTCCATGGTGGCAATGGGTGGTGTTTATTGAGGCGGGTAAAGTCAGCGATACGTTTAGTGCCCAAGCACTTCATACTGATATGAACTTCACCGCAGGTGGCGGTGTTAGGCTAGAAGTGGAAGATATTGTGGTAAGAGCAGAGTTAGGTGTTGGCTCAGAAGAAAGTCAATTTTGGGTCATGGTGAACCAGCCTTTCTAGTGATAGAGCTTTTTATTCAAAACATTAGTGAAAAATTAGCGCCTTAATGGCTTTCAGTTGTGTTTTGTCTGTGATTAATCTTCAAAACATATTTCAATATAAGCTGAGCCATACTGATGGCTAAAGGGCATCATAATTTTTTTGCCTTCAGCTTTATGTGAAATCGTATGGTTTTTTCCGGTAACCACAACAGGCGTGGCCATATTAAATTCATAGCCTTTATCACCTAATAAATTTTTAGCGCCCCCTGTTACCATGTTAGTGATTTCTCCCACTAAATCTGTGATTTCTTCATTGATAAAGTTTGGTTTCTCACCCAGCATTTTGTGCATTATTTCTAAAATTAATGGCTCCTCAAAGGTAATGGATAACGAGCCTTTCGTTTTTGGACCTACCATACCAATCAATCCAGAAACATCACCTTTGGCTATCTCATGACTTTTTAGTTGTGGTTTACCAGGCTTCAACTCCATCGATGCCATTGTCGAAATCACATTAATCAAAGAAATCAAAAATGGATTAATAAATTCAACATTCATAAAAGGCAGCATCCTTGTAAGTTAATGTCTGAAAACATTGGTAAAATAAAGTGTAGTAATAATTAGGTTAACGCTTTTGAGTGTAGAACATTCATGCTCATTTGGATAGCAACGACAATCTAGATACTGAGCATTATTGTAAGTTTAGTTGAGAAACCGTGAAAAAAGCAGATGAAATAATGGCTGTTATGATCAGCCATCATTTAAACTCTAAATATGTTGTGATGGAGGAGTTATGGCAACATTGATTGGGGGACTACATAGGAGGGTTAGCCACATACGCTTTACTGGTAATTTTCCACCCTTGATCGGTTTTTAGCAAAATCAAATAATCAATATAGTGTACTTCAGGGGTTTCAAAGTTGAATTTAACCATAGCCATTCTATCTTCAACAATATCGACCATTAAAATATTACCTAGCCAGTTTTCATTACTTGGCTTAGTAAAGTAGGTTGCAAATGTACTCAGCTTAGTGGATTCAACCTTGTTTTTTTTGATGGTTTTCATATTACCTGTTTGCATATCAAATGCCTTGGCTAGTTGCTGTTGATCCGCTTTATAAAGCCCATTGTAATAATCGTAAATCGTGGCAATCACCTGTTGATATTCATTGCTGGTGGCCGCCGCGGCATATACTTGCTTTGAAATTAATGGGGTCAGAGTTAATAAAAAAACCATCGTAACTACCGATAATAGTGTGTGTTTGTTCATAGTAAAATCCTTAATAATGCTAACGTATCAATGAGCGTTGGCGTTCAGACTACAAGAATCAATATCGTGGATAAATACAGCGGTTTGCACATGATTGTTGCGTAAAGTGAGCAAGTTAGTTGAGGTTTCAAGCGAAGCTTGTTTTTTCAGCAGATGCGGAATTATTGTGATTTAAAATAGCGCTCTAAATGATCGATCAAGGCTCGGGTAATATTGGGTAAGTGCTTTCTTGAAGCATAAAATGCGTAAACTTGCATGTTATTTAGTCGCCATTCAGGTAAAACGTGGATGAGCTGCCCACGACTAATATAGTGGTATGCAAGATAGCAGGGGAGTTGAGCAATACCCGCGTTATCTAAGCAGGCATGCAGTAAGTAAGTGGCCTCATTAGCGGTTAACTGACACGAAATATCCACTTCAACGTGTTCATTTTTAAGCGTTAATTGCCAGCAGTTTTGATCAAAGTTCTTATAGTTTATAACTCGATGTTGGCTGAGATCATTTGGGTGATTAATTGGTTTATTCAAGGCAAGATAATCAGGTGAGGCAACAAGTACTGATTCACATTGAGCGATAGGTTTACCGATTAAAGATTCATCGGGTGAGGAGGTAATCCTGATTGCTAGATCAATTTGCTGCTCGGCTAAAGCTGCGGCAGAGTCGGCCAGTACCACATCAATCTTCACCAAAGGGTATTGGTTTATAAAAGCGTTTATTGCTGGCGCTAATTGAGAAAACCCAAATGAGACACTACAGGCAACTCTAATCGTCCCTTTTAGCTGATTAGGAGGGGTTATTAATTCGCTAAACCGTTCAGCCTGTTCAATCCACTCTTCAATATAAGGTAAACATTGTTCACCCTGGGTGGTTAACGTCACACTGCGGGTGGTGCGGTGTAATAACCGTGCGTTAAGCCAGTTTTCGATAGTTTCAACATAGCGCGTGACCATGCTACGTGAAATATTTAATTGGTTAGCCGATGTCGTAAAACTGGCGGTTTTGGCCACAGAAATAAAAACTTTAGCGGCAGTGAGTCTATCCATTGATTAGCCCTTTTACTCAAAAATAACTCTTCTTATTAAGGAAGTTAGTGTGAGTATCTGACGGTTTTATTATCCTGTCATGGGATATTAATCGAAGAGTTGTAAAGGGGGAAGTGGTTCTAAGTATCAATATTGGATTTTCCGTGAACTAAGTTTGAAGGTGTTGCATTTGTAGTTATTGTTAGCGTATTGAGCTTAATTTGTAAGAAAGAGTTTTAAAACCAAATAATTTAATTTTTTGTATGGATTGTTATTTGTACTTGTTCACAAATTTAAATTTTTTCCAGTAGCATTGCGTTGCGAAAATGTTAATTTAATTGGTCGTTGCTAATGCTAGACAGTATTAGGTAACACCTAAAAATTATAAATTATTTATTAAGTTTTAATGAGCGGTAAATAATGGTTGTTACCTTTTTCTAACATTTTTTACCGGAATAAACCTACTATGTTTTTTGTAGTTAAAATAAAATACCTACGAATAAAAAAATCACTTCTTAAAATCATCTTAAGCGTAATGTTAACTTGAACTGTCATTGAACTTGTTCAGGCGGGCCTTTGCTTTTTCTATAATTTGGCTAGGGAATATACCTTAAGTCGTGCGGTAGCTATATTTAAAATAAGCTAATACATAATCTTGGTTAATAAGGTTATAGTTTTGTGGTTTATTGCTATGTTTGCTCGGTTCCATGCTAGTTGATGTTGTAGTTTAGTTGTGGGCATTTAACCCACCTTAAAGTGATAAACTATCTTTGATATTAATGATAATTTTAATCGTTAATATATACCCTAATATTCTTCTCATCATTATCATAGAGCTCAAGTTGCTAAATAAAAGAACATCATTACAAATTATGCGTGACACCATTCATGCACTAATGATGCGTGAAATCAAAACTCGGTTTGGATCTAACCGATTGGGATACTTTTGGGCCGTAGCTGAACCTGCTATTGGTGTGGCCATTATGGGGATTATGTTTACCCTAATTGGTCGAACAGCGGTTTATAATATTCCTATTACACTATTTTTATTTACTGGAATATTACCATTCACTTTGTATAAAAATTTATTCAATCAACTAGCTGCAGCGATAGATTCGAATAAAGGTTTATTGAGTTACCGTCAGGTGACAGCGATTGATCCTGTGATGACTCGTATAATTATTGAGGTTGCAACATATTTTGTTGTGTACATTCTTATATTTAGTGTCATGGCTTGGCTTGGGTTTAATGCGTTACCCGTTAATCCATTAGGGCTTCTGGCAGCAAGTTTGTTGTTAACTGTTTTTACAATAGGAATTGGCTTAATATTGTGTAGTGCTATGACATATTGGAAAGATACAAAGAAACTTTTAGGCTTTGTAAATCGGCCGATGTTTTTTATATCAGGTATCTTCTTTTGTGCCCCCATGATCCCGCCACAATATTGGTACCTTTTCGACTGGAATCCTGTTTTTCATGTTACTGAATTAAGTCGAGATAGCTTTTTTAAAGTTTATGTTACTCCAGTGGGGAGTTGGGGTTATTTATCTGCATGTGCATTAGTGAGTTTTAGTATTGGACTGAGCACCTTTTATTTATGTCGCTTTAGGTTTATTCGTTCATGATTCATTTTAATGCTGTAAGTAAATATTATCCGACCAAACAAGGGCGGTATTACGTTTTTAAAGACATCAATATCAGCCTGCCAACAGATCGTAACATTGCCGTATTAGGCCCAAATGGTGCCGGTAAATCTACATTAATTAGAATGATGGGTGGTGCAGATATGCCTAATGCAGGCCGGATCTCCTCTGCTAAAAACATCTCATGGCCATTGGGATTACAAGGTGGGTTACAAGGGTCTATGACCGCCCGAGAAAATGTTCGCTTCGTGGCAAGAATTCACGGCTATAAAAATACCAAACCTATTGAGAATAAAGTTGCCGAGTTTGCTGAAATTGGACGTTTTTTTGATGAGCCTGTAAAAACTTATTCAAGCGGAATGCGCTCAAGAATTACTTTCGGACTCACCATGGCATTCGATTTTGATTTTGATGTGCTATTGATTGATGAAATAGGGGCAGTAGGTGATGCCAACTTTCGTAAAAAAAGTGAGGCTTTACTGAAATCAAAATTTGAACGAACTAAGTTGGTGATGGTAAATCACTCTGTATCAGCCCTTAAACGACTTTGCCAATCGGGTTTATTGATAAAAGATAAAACTCTTATTTTTTATGATGATATTGATGATGCAATTTCACAATATCAACAAGAATATAGTAAGTAATTGATTAATATAAGAATGACATAATGAAGTAAGCGCTTTATTAAAAGGACAAGTTGTTGAATATTCATGTAAAAGAAACGGTAAAGGCGAAAATATCTTCGGATGCCATTACCCCTATGCAGCGTAAGATTAGAAAGCTAAAACGAGATCCAAAGTTATTTATTGCGGACTCCAAGGCGTATGTCGGTGCGAAAAAAACGTTATATCTCACGCGTGCTAAATTAGGCTCATTTATTTTTGTTATTTTAGCCTCACTATTTGTCATAGTGTATTACGGGGTTATCGCGTCTCCTCGTTACACTAGCCAAGTGCAGTTTGTGGTCAAAGAAGTGACCAACAATGAACTGCCAGTTATGGGCCTAGGGGCTATTGGTGCTACGTCAACCAATACTCGAGACGCATTAATACTACAAACATTTATTACTTCTGCAGAAATGGCGCTAGCCCTCGACAAAGAATTGGGGCTTAAAGAGCATTATCAAAGCAATCAATGGGATTGGATAAGCCGATTAAAAGCTGATAGTACACAAGAAGAATTTATTGAATATTACCAAGACCATATTCGTGTTGTGTATGACGACATGTCTGAAGTATTAAATATTGAAGTTCAAGGTTTTGAGATTGAGTTTTCACTGAAATTGGCTGAAGCCGTTTTTTCAATCAGCGAAACGTTTATTAACCACTTAAGTAAAAATATGGTTAATCAACAAATGGAATATGCTCAAAGCGAAGTTGAGCGAGCTTACGCTAAGTTAAAGTCTCAGCAAGTGAACATGTTGAAATTTCAAAATGAAAACACACTCTATAATCCAGAGGTGCAAAGCGCTGCGCTGGTTGAAGCCGTTAATCAATTAGAAAGTGCAATTATTGATCATAAAACTCAGCTTAAATCTTTACATGCATATATGCGTGAAGATGCTGCAGAAATCCGTAGTAAAGAATATGAAATCAAGGCCCTTGAAGCTCAATTGGTGGAAGAAAAGCTAAAACTTACAAACCAAGATTCAGAAGCACTTAATAAAGTTAATATTGATTATAAAGATTTAGAATTAAATACTTTGTTAGCGGCTGACTTATATAAATCAAGCTTAGCCAGTTTAGAGAGTGTACGAGCAGAGGCTTTTAATAAATTAAAATATCTATTAGTTGTTGAGCATCCTCGATTAGCAGAGCAAGAAAAATATCCTAAACGTTTGTATAACATCTTCACTTGGTTTATTGCGCTAATACTTATTTACCTTTTAGGACGCTTAATTGCTTCTGTGATAAAGGAACACAAAGAATGATACAAATAATAAAAATGTCTAAAAAATATATAAAAATTGCTTCACGCTCATTAATGGCCTTATTTTCAAAAGCCACGTGCCTAGTTATGTTAACTGTACTGAATGTGAATTTTGCTCAGGCTTCAATGTCTATGCAAGCTGATGTTGATGATCAACAGCAACAATCCATTATTGATACCTCACAAAGTCAAAGATACGGTGACTGGTTGTTCAAAGGAGGCTTTACTGGACAGTCATTTTCAGCCATTAATCCAAAATATCGAATCAGTCAGGGTGACAATTTATTAGTGCAATTATGGGGTGGTATTGATTACCAAGCGGAAGTACCTGTTGACGCACAAGGTAATATCTTTTTACCCAAAGTTGGCCCAGTTAGGGTATTAGGGGTTAAAAATGCTGATTTAAATGAGGTTATTTTAAAAAGTATTAAACGTGTCTATAAATCAAATGTTGAAGTATATGTTTCACTAGCTTCTAGCCAAAAAGTAAAAATATTTTTGTCTGGCATGGTTGTAAAACCTGGGTTGTACGAAGGACAAAGTGCTGACAGTGTTTTACGGTTCATCGATCAAGCAGGTGGCATACGTGAAGATTTAGGTAGTTATCGAAATATTCAAGTCAAACGTGATAATGAACTTAAATATCAGCTCGATTTATATCAGTTCTTACAAAGCGGCAATATGCCCGCTATTCAACTACAAGATGGCGACGTTATCTTTGTTGGTGCTAAACAAGCAGAAGTCAAATTAGAAGGCGAATTGGGCTTTTCGGGTAAATATGAGCTGACAAAGTTAGCTAATTCATCTGGTAAATTTGAAAGCTTAGATTCAGTATTAAATGCCGTTGTTGCTGACAAAGATGCAACCCATATCACCGTTATCGCTCCAAATTTAACGGCTGACACTGATCATAAAAGCGTAAGAAAAGTCGCTGCAACTCAATACCCCATTAGTCAAGCGGCTACCATACCATTATCAGCCGGCAGTATTGTAAAAGTGACCTCACAATTACGTGCAACCAGCATAAGTGTTGAGGTATTAGGTGAGCACAACTCAGCAAAAGAGATTGTGGTTCCTTGGGGCTCAAGCATGGCTGATTTATTGGAAAACATGGAGTTTAGCCGCTTATCAAATACAGACGCAATTCAGTTATTTCGTGATTCGGTTGCTAAACGTCAAGCTGAGATGCTGCAGGCTTCATTAACCACATTAGAACAAAGTGTGTTGAATGCCCGCTCAGAAACCACAGAATCAGCTCAACTTCGCAAAGCCGAAGCAGAAGTTATTTTGCAGTGGGTTGCAAAGGCGAGAAAACAAAAGCCTCGTGGCCAAGTTTTACTATCTGATGGCTACGATGCAAGCAAAATCATTTTACAACAAGGCGATAAAGTTGTTGTACCTGCAAAGCGTAATCTAGTTATCGTGCATGGCGAAGTAATGTTCCCGACAGCGATTACTTATCAAGATAATATGACAGTAAAAGACTTTATTAATAAGTCTGGCGGTGCAACGCGTAAATTAAGCAATATGAATATTTTAATCATGAAGCCAAATGGCAGCTTTGTTGACGTAAATGATGAGTTGAAAGATAAAACCATCATTGAGCCAGGCGATGAAATATTTGTACTCGCCAAGCCTGACTTTAAAGGCTTCCAAGTCGTTAAAGATATTACCCAGTTAATTTATCAATTAGCCATGTCTACAGCTGTGGTATTGAGTATATAGTTTGAATTTAAATTATATTATATGTTTAACATTGAGTTATTTAAAATTTAAAGTACTCAGATTAATCTTAAAGGATTTATTTTGGAACTAGGTTCTGACTATAAAAAAATTGATTCTGAAAAAAATAAAGAATCTAAATATCCGCTTGAAAGTGAGAGTGTATATCAATGTAATGTAAACGTTGTTGATAAAGGTTTTCAGGGAGGGGAGCGAGTTATTCTAAGGGGATTAGATATATATGATAATGTTTTATTTACAAGGGAATTATCATCTTTAGGACCTTTGTCGACTGTTTTTTTTACAAGTAATTATAATGGAACTATGAAAACGGTATTGAAAGTTGATGGAAAAATAGAAGAGTTAGAAAACTATATAGATTCTATTGAAATAGTTAAAGTAGGCTCAACAAAAAAAGAAATTGAAATCATTCAGAATGATAGAACTATTTTTGC
This sequence comes from Shewanella gaetbuli, assembly GCF_023284065.1. Taxonomy (GTDB): domain Bacteria; phylum Pseudomonadota; class Gammaproteobacteria; order Enterobacterales; family Shewanellaceae; genus Shewanella; species Shewanella gaetbuli. The sequence continues at coordinate 332,503 of NZ_JAKIKP010000003.1, forward strand.
AGCATTAGCAACATATCCTGCTAGAAAAAAGTTAATGATAGAAAGTGTTAATTCACTAATTGAGCAAGTAGACTATATATTTATCTATTTGAATGAGTATTTGGAAATCCCATATGAGATAAAGAACCATAAAGATAGTAAAAAAATCATCTGTATAGTTGATCCAGAAGGTTCTAGGAGAGCAGAAGGGAAATTTCATTGGGTTAGAAAAGTAACTGGATATTACTTAACATGTGATGATGATATTGTTTATCCAGATAATTATATTGAAATAACAATAGCTGAAATTGAAAAGTATAGTCGAAAATGTATCGTTGGGTATCATGGGATAATATTTAAAGATTCAGTTGCAAGTTTTAAATCTGATAGAAAGAAATTCTATAAATTTACTGATGAACTAATTACAGCTCAACAGTGTCATTTACTCGGAACTGGTGTATCTGGTTTTCATGCAAGTTTATTAAAAAATATTGATATAAGAATATTAGAAGATTATCCATTTGCCGTAGATCCAGCATTATCAGTGGTATGTAAAAAAAATAAAATACCCATGGTGTGTATTCCTCATGATAGTGGTTGGCTCAAGTCTTCTGAATTTATGTTATATGGATTGAATGAAGAGAAACAGAACTTTAAAGACAAAAAAAGAGCTGTAGACACTTTGTTGTTTAAAAATAATCCTTGGGGTGGCTCAGGTATAGCGCACATAGTTAGATATTTAAAAAAGAACAAAAAAATTCGTAAACTAATAAATGAACCTAGAAAATTTGTGTATGACTCTCGTATAGCGAGAAAATTTAAACGTTGATAAGAAGTGACTTATGTTAGATATAAAAAATGCAAAAATTGCTGTAATTGGACTTGGATATGTTGGTTTACCACTCGCTGTTGAGTTTGGTAAGCATGTTAAAACTATAGGTTTTGATATAAATAATACTCGTGTTGATGAATTAAAAGATTTCATTGATCATACATTAGAAGTTACAGAGGATGAAATGCGTGCATCTACACATTTCAGTGTAACCGATAAAGTAGAAGATATTAAAGACTGTAATGTATATATTGTTACAGTTCCAACTCCAGTAACCGAGTATAAAACTCCTGATATGACCCCTGTTAAAGCAGCAAGTAGAATGCTTGGGCAGATAGTTAAAAAGGGAGATGTAATCATTTATGAAAGCACCGTATACCCAGGAGCAACTGAAGAGGAGGCTATTCCTGAGGTTGAAAGTGTTTCTGGTTTAGAGTTCAATAAAGATTTTTTTGCGGGTTACAGCCCTGAAAGAATTAATCCAGGTGACAAAGTTAATACTGTTACTAAAATCATGAAAGTAACTGCCGGTTCGACAGAAAAAGTTGCAAACTTTGTTGATGAATTATACAAATTAATTATTACTGCTGGAACACACAAGGCTTCATCTATTAAAGTTGCTGAAGCGGCAAAAGTTATTGAAAATACTCAACGAGATGTAAATATTGCTTTAGTGAATGAACTAGCGTTAATTTTTGATCGTTTAAATATAGATACAAGAGATGTTATCGAAGCAGCAGGTACTAAATGGAATTTTATTAAAATGTTCCCAGGTTTAGTCGGGGGACATTGTATTGGAGTCGATCCCTATTACCTTGCACATAAAGCTGAGCAAAAAGGCTACTACCCACAAGTTATTCTGTCTGGACGTAGAATAAATGAGGGGATGTCCGCTTATGTTGCAAATAAAGTTATTCGCTTAATGAACAGTAAACGAATTCATGTTGTTGATTCACGGATACTTGTTTTAGGCTATACCTTTAAAGAAAACTGTCCCGACGTTCGAAATACCCAAGTAGAAAAGCTTGTAAAAGAATTTGAGCAACATAATGCGACTGTTGATGTATTCGATCCATGGGCTAACCATGAAGAATGTTTAGAAGAGTATGGTAGAGAGTTAATTACTGAACCAGAAAAGAAAGCTTATGATGCTGTTATTTTTGCCGTAGGGCATGATATGTTTATCGAAAAATTCGAAAAAGTAGAATTATTTGCTAAATCAGCAAGAGTTATTTTCGATGTTAAAGGTGTATTGCCTGTCGATAAAATAGATGGTCGTCTGTAAATAAAATTGGTTCCATCTTCCTTTGTTGGTAAGAGTGTTTATATGATGATAAAAAAACTATTTACTGAAACTATAATAAAAAGAAAGATATCAATATTAAAAAAATCTGTTGTTTTGTGTGGTAAGAATAAAGATTATGAATCTATCTATAATCTTCTTTCAGAAATAGATGAAAAGGTTTTTTTATCTGATAGTAAGTATTTAGTTTTTTTATCTCATAATAATTTTATTAAGTTTGTTAATCATGCTTCAATTTTCTTCCTTCAAGAAGAGATGTATGATAAATATTTCTTATGTTTTACATTTTCATTAAGGATAAGAAGTAGGCAAAAACAGAATTTAAATGTCGCAATTGAAACTTGCATTAAAAAGTGGAGATTGGATATGCTAATACACTTTTCATCAATAGCTTATGATGCATATAAACATACACGATATTTAGCACTCAAGTCGTTAGCTCTTAATATAGTTAGTGAAAAGGTAAGTGAATCTAGCGGTGTAAGAGAAAGTATTGAAGTATTTAAAAAAAATGGTAGGTTAAAGTCATTTTATTTGTACTATATTAAAAATAAAGTTTTTCTCGATAAGGAATATCATACAAGTATTTATACCTTCATAAAGAAAGGGATGAATGACCCTTTGATTTCAGAGTTTATCGGAAACTATTTTACCAAAGTTAAGGATATTCCTGTTAAATTTGATATTAGACTTGTTGATTTGTATATATTTGTTGCATCCGACCTCAGGTATAATAAATTTGGGTTATGTATTGATTGTATTTATAATGTCAAAGATCAATTGCCTGATTCAGAACAGAGGAACTTGTTAGTCTCCATACAGAAAATGGATTTTTCTATCAACTTTACTCATTTGAAAATGTCATATATGCAGCTTAGGTTAGCATATTCTAGATATATTTTTATCAAAATCCTAAGTGAGAAAGTAAATTTTAAGGACAGGCATGAATTTGTTGATTTTTTTGTTGATGATATTAAGCACTGGAAAAGTACGGCATTTATTTCAAAGGTTTTTTCATTGTTTTTTCACTTGAAGTTATACAGTGATTTAATTTTGCTAAATTCATTCTTGCCTGATAATTTAAAATCGACGCCAACTATCTTTAATTACTACATTGGTTCTCTAAGGTACGAAGACAGAATAGATGTTGCTTATAGTGAGCTTAATTCCTCATCGGAAGTAATTCCAGTTTATATAAAGTTAAGTCAAAGATATTACTTAGCAAAATATGAAAAAGATTACACTAAAGCACTTAGTTTTGCTAGGCAGGTTTTTAATTTAGTTGATTGTAGAAGTAAATTGAAATGGGCTTTTAAGATTGTTGAAGTTTATTGTGCTGAAGGTGATTTCGATGAGGCTTTTAAGTTTGTATCAACGTTTAGTGACTCCTCTTTTCCTCTTTTATCATTCGTACATTTTAAAAAAGGAACTCTAAGCGAAATAGAGTTTGATTTACTCCAAAGTGTTAGTGTTGATAAAGGCAATGAAGCAAATTATTATTACTTAGCATATTTATATTGCGAACGTAAAGAATATGCCAAGGCTAAGAAATATAGTAGGCTATCTGTTGATTGTAATCAGTCTTTACGTAATTGTTTATTATATGTCTTAATCTTGATTAATGTAGAGAGGGATTTTGCTTCATGTATAAATTTCATAGATCAATATCGATTAGATCAGGATGTTACTTTTGCTAAATACTATGTTTTCTCATTATTGAACATTGGCTTAACTTTTGAAGCGAAAAACTACCTTAAAGAAAAGGAAGAGATATTTTTTAAGTCACCTAATGGTAGTTTAGAATTGAAGTTATTTTCTTCGAATCTTGCTAGGTTGTGTGGTGATTATGAAGAGTCATTTGAGTTATTTTCTAGTATCTTTAATTCTAGTTTTCGATGCTTTACTACTAATGATAATAAAGAGTATTCTCCATCTGTTGAGTTTTTGAATTCATCTGCTTTGATTAATGTGGATGAATCTTTACCCTTAATTTCCGTTATAATGACTAATTTTGGATGGAGTAAATACACGCCTATAGCTATAGATTCAATACTAAAGCAAACATATCATAACTTAGAGTTAGTTATCGTTGATGATAGAAGTGATAAAACGGCATTTAGAAAGTTGTCAAGATATATTCGAAAGCTAAAAGATAATAGGGTTACTTTAATTCGTTTAAAAAAGAATTCTGGGACATATAGAGCTAAAAATGAAGGGCTTAGTATTGTAAAAGGTGACTTTATAACTTTTCAGGATTCAGATGACTGGTCTCACCCTAAACGGTTGATGGAACAATATCTAGTTTTAATTAAGAATAAGAAACAATCTGCAGTGTTAACGCAATACTTACGTGTAAATCCGATGGGGGAAATTCACTTTCAAAATAGTCAAATTTTCAGAAAGGCGTTTATTACCTTAATGGTTAAGCGAAGTGTTATTAAACAACTTGGTTTCTTTGATTCTGTAAGGACTTCTGCTGACAGTGAACTTATTCATAGAATTGAGGCTTATACTGGTACCTCTATTGGCGTTATTAATAGCCCGCTCTATATCGCGAGCTATCACGATAGATCATTAACCTCATATGGCCCTTTTAGTTTAGATCCCATATTAGGTGTTGTGGGATATAGGAAAGAATATTTATTTAATTTTAAAAAGTGGCATAGCAAGATTAAAATTGGTTTTAGTCCATATATAGAAAAATGGCATCAAGAACGTAATTTTCCATGTCCGAATCCAATGTTAAAATAATTTTTATTTATAGAGGTTAGTATGATAGTAAAATTACTTGATTGGAATGGTTTTTTAAGCCTTCAGTTTACTCAAGAAGATAATGACTTAGTGTTAAATAATAATGTCATTCATATGGCTACAAATGTCGCTAATTTTAAAGTTGAATTTGATGTCGAAGAAACACACCCAGACCTCATTGCTTTATCTTCTATTCTTTTAGCATATCCTTTTTTTACTCAAGAGATAAAAGTTCCATTTGCAGTAAGTAAAGAGTTTTCTGATACATTCTACTCAGTTACAAAACGTAAAGTTTCGCCTGTGGATCCTTTTTTAAAGCCAAGAATATCTCCAGAAAAAAGTGTACCTTCATTATGTTTTAGTGGAGGGATAGATTCCACAGCAGCTTTGATGTTGATGCCTAAAGAAACTAAAATGTTCTTTTGTGACCGAATGATTCCATCTAATACCAAGAGTCTCTATAATAAATACGCTGCTTTGAATACGGTCAATGATCTTTTTGAAGCTGGTTATGATATTACCACAGTTCCAACTGATTTTGAGTACATAAGAAGTCGTGTAGGATTTCCTACTGATTTGGCTTCTGCTGTACCCTCATTATTATTAGCTGATAAGTATAGTATAGATTCCATTGCATTTGGCTTGATAATGGAATCAGGTTATCGTGTAGGACATAATAAGTATGAGAATTACCTTCATCGAACTCATTATAAGCGTTGGGGTACACTATTTAAATTAGTAGGGTGCCCATTGTACCTCCCTGTAGTAGGTTTATCTGAAGTTGGAACATCAAAAATTGCACAAACCTTTTCTCATTCTCATACAGTACGTTCTTGCATGAGAGGTGATGAATATACTGAGTGCGGTAAGTGTATAAAATGTTTAAGGAAATCACTGCTGGCAAGTGCGTTGAACAATGTTAAAGTTGATGATAGCTTGATTAAATCCAATTTACAGTCAGCGGAAGTTATTAAGACGCTTTCAGGAGAATATATAAGACATGAAAATGTCTATAGATATATATTAAATAAAATAGATCTTCCAGTTTTATCGAGATTAAATTCTTACATTAAAGATGAGAGTGAAGATGTTTCTTGGATGGAAAAGTGGTATAAACCATCTCTTGAGTTCGTCCCAGATAAATATAAATTTCATCATGTTTCAATGATTCATTCTTTAGTTAGTCCTACAACTTATGATGATGAGTCTTATATTGAACGTTGGGAAAGACAAAGTGCATTAAAGAATGATAATCTAAAATTCGAATGGTTAAATGATCTTGAAAGTTTAATTGAGTCAGAAAAACTTAAGAAAGTACTTCCTAAGTTTAACTTATAACGTTCCTATTTTAAATCAATTAGCTGGCTAGATATTTGTACTCAGGTTAACTCATGAAACAAAAGTTTTTTGGTACGGATGGTATCCGTGGACGTGTAGGGCAGTTTCCTATGACTGCTGATTTTGCGCTTAAATTAGGGTATGCGGCCGGTAAAATATTAGCTGCAAAAGGTACTAAAGAAGTCCTAATAGGTAAAGACACTAGAAGTAGTGGATATATGTTGGAATCAGCTATTGAAGCTGGGCTTTCTGCCGCTGGTGTTAATGTTGCTTTAGCTGGTGTTTTGCCTACTCCAGCTGTAGCTTATTTAACATCTACTTTCCGTGCAGATGCAGGTGTAGTGATCAGTGCCTCTCATAATCCATTTTATGATAATGGTATTAAGTTTTTTTCGAATACAGGGACAAAATTATTTGCCAAGGATGAGGAGGCTATTGAAGCATTATTAGCAGAATTAATTGATTCAAATACAATGCCTTGTATTGATCCAGGCCAATTAGGTAAAGTGCGCCGTATTGGTGATGCCCAAGGTCGATATGTTGAGTTTTGTAAAGGTACTTTTCCTAAAGAGTTGTCACTTGTCGGTTTAAAAATCGTTGTTGATTGTGCGAATGGTGCGGCTTACCAAGTTGCACCTGCTGTTTACCGTGAGTTAGGCGCTAAGGTTATTGCCATTAATTCTTCTCCTAATGGTATTAATATTAATGCAGAGTGTGGTGCTACCCATATGACTAGCTTGCAGCAAGCTGTTATTGAGCATCAAGCTGATGTAGGTATTGCTCTTGATGGTGATGCAGATCGTGTCATGTTAGTTGATCATCAAGGTAAAGTTGTTGATGGTGACGAAATTCTATTTATTCTTGCTGAAGCATTATCTAAATCAGGTAAGCTTAAAGGTGGCGTTGTGGGAACCCTAATGTCTAACTTAGGGCTTGAGCAGTCATTAGCGAATAGAAATATTCCTTTTGTACGTGCCAATGTAGGTGATAAATATGTAGTTGAGCAGTTACTTAAAAATAATTGGTTAATTGGTGGTGAAAACTCAGGTCATATTTTGGCTCTGAACCATGCTACAACAGGCGATGCAATTGTAGCCTCGTTAAAAGTGTTAAAGGTTATGGTGATGAATAAATTGTCATTAGAAACTTTAAAACAAGGCATGCAAAAGTTTCCTCAAGTGTTAATTAACGTGCGCTTAGAAAAATCTCCAGCAGACAGTGTTTTGTCGCACCCTTCAGTTATCCAAGCGGTTCGTATGGCCGAAGAAAATTTAGGCAATGATGGGCGTGTTTTATTACGTAAATCAGGTACTGAACCGTTAATTCGAGTGATGGTTGAAGCAAAAAGGTTAGAGCAAACTAAGCAGCAAGCTGAATTTATTGCTGATGTAGTTCGCTTGGTGGGTTAGTTGCGTTAAATTAATTTATCGTTACGTTGCCGTGTTCGTGAGTAAAATAATATTAGGTGAAAATTAGTGAGTTTACCTTTAATCAGTTTTATTTTGCCTTTTAGCGAACGCGAATATTGTCCTGATGATGAACGTTTGAATCGATTACTTTTTCAACTTAGTGAAGTTGAAGAGACTGAGGTAGTTGTACATTCAAGCGGAAATTTATCGACTAAAACATATGATGCTTTATCTTCATATAATTTCATTAAATGGGTTCATGAGCCACAAGCACATGAGCCTTTTTCTGCTGGTTATGTTCGTAATGTTGCCGTTGAGCATGCAACAGCAGAGTATGTTTTTTTTATTGATGTAGATTTAAACTTTCCAGCTTCTTTACTACCTTATCTTGTATCAAATACTAAACGTCTAAAAGCTATTGGTAAAATGGCTTTCGAAATGTTCCCGTGTATATATTTAAGTCGCGCAGGTACAAAGCAATTTAATGAACAGTTTAATGTAGTATTGGATTCTTTCTTGCTGGGTGAAAATACAATTACTGATGGTATTGCGGTTGCCAGTAGTTGTTTACTAGTTAATAAAGAGTGGTTTAAGCAGTTAGGTGGCTTTGATGTTGAATTCAGTGGACACGGTGGTGAAGATTTAAGTTTGATACATCAACTCTGTTTGCATTACCCAGTTATGCCTTTGACAGCAGATTATCATCTAAATCAAAAAGCTCAGCATCCAGGTGATTATGTTGGGTGTCGACGGTATTTTAGTTTTTACTCATTAGCTCATTTATTTGAAGGTCGCTTTTTTGTTCATTATTGGCATTCAAGACCGCTCAGTCATAAATATCATCAAGCTCGTGTAGTCAATGATGAATTACTTGCAAAAAAGCTCAAACAATCATCAACAAACTTATCTGTAGTAAATTCATTTCATCAGAATTTACTACAGCAGCACTGTAGGCTTTCAAGTGATTTATGTTTGATGCCAGAACATAATTACAAGGTTTGGATGGCAGGCTTGCAGCAACAGTTTGGATATGATGTTGCGGAATATCCTGGGTTATTTCAATGGCGTAAAGGTGTAAAGGTTCATCGCCCTTTGTGGAAAAAAGCCCGTAAGTTGTATCTCAATCCAAAATTGTTTTTTGTAGATGGGCTTAAAAAACTGTTTGCAAAATAAACTTTGCTAGATTTTTATAATTAAGAAATTAAAAGAAACACTTCATGTTGCTTACTCCCGCAAAAACCATCTGGGCCTGCTCTAATGGCATTGTTAAAGACCTACATGTCAGCAAGTTTTTTTCTGCCAAGGTTAACAAAGTATCTCGTTATGCAAAGGTGCATGCTGATGATGCTGTTGTGGGGTGGGGGGAGAAAGCTAACACTCAAAAAGCGCAAGCATTTGCTTTCCAACATCACCTGCCTTATTACCGTTTAGAAGATGGTTTTATTAGTTATTTGAGTCACCCACAGGAAAAGGGCGCGAGGTACTCATTAATATGTGATAAGACCGGTGTTTATTATGATGCAACTAAAGGCAGTGATTTAGAGGCATTATGCCAAAGCTATAAGCAATGGTTTGATGCTGAAATGGAAACCCGAGCATTCAAACTACAACAAAAAATAATTACTCACGGTATTTCAAAGTACAATCATGTGCGTGATGCTTTGCCGGCTTGGTTAGCCTGTTGTGATGATCACAGCGTAATATTGATTGTTGATCAAACCTTTGGTGATGTTTCTGTAATTAAAGGATTGGCAAGCCAAGATAGTTTTTCCCAAATGATTGCAGATGCATTGGCTGCTTATCCTAACCATACTATTGTTGTAAAAACACATCCTGATGTTATTAAAGGGGTCAAGCAAGGGTATATTAATGCGCAATTGTGCCAGCATAATAATGTGCATTTATTAGCTGAAGATGTATCGTTGCCGAGTTTGATGCAAAAGGTGGAACGAGTTTTTACTGCGACATCTCAGTTGGGCTTTGAAGCATTGTTATATGGTTTACCTGTACACTGTTATGGCATGCCTTTTTATGCGGGTTGGGGGCTCACTAGTGACAAGTTAAAATGTGAACGCAGAACGGCTAACCTTTCTTTATCGCAACTTATTGCGGCTAGCTTAATTAAATATCCTCAATACATTAACCCTGAAACGGGTGATAAGTGTGAAGTAGAAACATTAATTGAGTGGTTAAACTTACAACTACAAGATCAATTTAATACGGTTGAGACTTGTTATGTTTTAGGGTTTTCGCTTTGGAAACGCGCATTTATTAAGCCTTTTATTGGCCGTATGGCTAAACAAGTTAAATTTGTTTCTCGTCCTGAAAAATTACTTACTCAAGTAAAACCACAAAACTGTGCGGTATTAGTTTGGGGGAAAAAGAATTCAAGTTTGCATCATAAACTGTCACAACGCTTTAGCGTTTGGCATATGGAAGATGGTTTTATTCGTTCAGTGGGTTTGGGGGCAGACTTGCGTAGGCCATCTTGTTTAGTGATTGATAAACAAGGAATGTATTATGCGCCAGATTCACCATCAGACATCGTTACGTTATTAAATAAGGCGCATTTATCTGCTGAACAACACCATCGAGCAGATCGCCTAATGTACACATTAGTGCATCATGCTCTGAGTAAATATAATGTAGGGCAAACTCTGAGTAAGCAGGCGATATTTAACCAAATTCGTCAAGTTTCTGAAGCTGGTTTACAGCAGGTCATTTTGGTTCCTGGTCAATTTGAGCAAGATCAGTCAATTAAATCTAGTCGTGGCAGAGTCAAAAGTAACTTACAACTTCTAACTTCAGTAAGGTCACAATTTCCTGATGCTTATATTATTTACAAGGAGCACCCAGATTTATACTCTGGCGTACGCCCTGGCGCATTGGGTGCAGAACAAGCGCAACAATATGCAGATTTATATTTAACAGATGTTGATATTGCTGGGTTAATTCCTTTATGTGATCGCGTATGTACTATTACTTCATTAACCGGATTTGAAGCATTAATTAGAGGTAAAAAGGTGTCTACTTATGGCTCGCCTTTTTATGCTGGTTGGGGATTAACGCAAGATGATATTGAATTTCCAGATAGAAATAAGTCGCTGTCATTACACGCTTTAGTTTATACCACACTAGTTAGTTACCCCCGGTATGTTAACTGGAGTAATGGTTACCTGACTTCGCCTGAACGAGTTATGCAGCAACTTACCGATGAAAGAAATGCTTATGATTCTCAAGGTTTATGCGGACGTCAGCTTAAAAGCAGTTGGTTAGCAAGAACAATGCGAAAATGTCAGTATTTCTATGACGCATATCGCTAATCAATCCTTATTAATCCTTTATTTTTATCCTGTTTGAGTGCGCCCTAATTGAAGAATATTTTATTTTTACAAGGCCCGTTAGGGCCATTTTTTAAACAACTTGCAAGATATTGTTCATCTGAAGGAAATGTGACCCATAAAATCAATTTTAACGGTGGAGATCGTTTTTATTCTGGGGCGGATCATGTGGTTGATTATAAGGGAGACACTAAACAATGGGCTGGTTTTTTAACGCAATATCTACAACAGCATAATATTCACGATGTAATTGTATATGGTGACTGCCGTTTTTATCACAAGGTTGCTGCTAGAGTAGCCAAAAAAATGTCTATAAAATTTTGGGCATTTGAAGAAGGTTACATTAGAGCTGGGTTTGTGACTTTAGAACAAACGGGCGTTAATGCCAATTCAGACTTATATGGTAACGTGCAACTTGACGGAATAAACGTCGACGAAGTAGAAAGCTCTTATAAACCTACTCCCACCTTTGCAAAAAGGGCCAAATATGCCATGTGCTATTACTTTGCTCGAGCCGTTTTTCGGCCAGCATTTCCATTTTACCAGCATCATAGGCCTTGGACGTTTTATCAAGAAGGTGTTTATTGGCTTAAAAGTTTTTATGAGAAATGGCAGGCAAAATTCATTGACCCACCAAAGTATCGAACATTTGTAAAACAGTTCGAGCAAAATATTTTTATATTACCGCTTCAAGTTGAAGTTGATTTTCAATTAATAGAGCACTCAAACTTTAAATCAATGCAACAGGTGTTAGATGTGGTAATGAGCTCTTTTGCTGCACATTCTTCAGTCGAACAAGGGTTATTAATCAAGCATCATCCTCAAAATAGAGGGTTTAAAAACTACCGCAAGTTTATTCACAAGCGTGCCGTTGAGTTGGGAATTGAAACTAGAGTGCTATATGGCCATGACTTTAATTTACCGGACGCTTATCGTCACGCTAAGGGTGTAGTAACGGTAAATAGTACGGTAGGCATTTCTGCATTGTTACATCATTTGCCAACTAAGGTACTAGGAAAAGCGTTATATAACATTGATGGACTAACCTATCAGGGTAATTTAGCCAACTTTTGGAATAATAATGAACAAGTTAATGAAAATTTATTCGCTAATTTTAAAAACATTATATGTACTCAAACTCAACTGGCTGGCGACTTCTATAAATATTCTCAAGTACTAATACAGGGCTCGCTAAAGAAAATAAATGGGAATTAGTTTGTAACTCTTTGTATCACATACTATATTTAGAAACATAATTATAACATTGGAGTAGCAGCGTTATGCTGACTATTAGTGAATTTATGAATTCTAGATATAGCGCTTTAACGTGTTTTATTTTAGTTTTTGCTTTTTATACCCATGATGTAAAAGCTAGCTCAGGGATTCGGTGTTTAGGTTCAGAACCTAATGAAGAGTTGAATGTAGATGTAAAGGTTTATGAATGTAGTTATTTTTACTCATTTAACTTTCAAAACTTAGTTGAGTCGGTAAAATTTTATCCCATTACGAATGTGGGGATGTTAGCAACACCAGAAGATAGTAGCTTGATGCTAGGGTTGGGTGGTGGAGCTGACTGGGAAATACTGCCTAAAGTTAATCTTTTAGCTGAGGGAGGAGTGTATTGGTTGGAAGACCATGACTTTGGTGTAAGAGGTGTGGCTTATAAAGATTATGGTGGGCCATGGCAATTTTTTGCTAAAGCTGGTGCAAGTTACAGTATCGCTAAGAATTGGGATTTAGGTTATGCCTATTTGCATATTTCTAACGGTGGACGCTATTACGTTAACCCTTCATATGACGGACATAGTTTGTTCGTAAATTATGCGTTTTAATTTACTCGGGACATAAAACACTTTTATTACAAGCTCAGCTGAAGGTCTGTTAAAGGATTGCTACCAGCAGTTGAGTTCATTTCAATCTTCCTCTTTTTATATCACATTGAATATCTATGCTTATTGATATTCTCGTTTTACAATCTCGAGAGAAATAACCTCCCACAAATATCATTTCTTTTAATTGCTTTTCAGTATTTTTTTAAAGTCATCTTCTGTTATCATTCGCAGCCGAAAATGCCATTTGGATATTAAGTCTGCAAACTGGTATTTTATAAATGACTTTTCTTCTTCACTAAATTAAGTCGCTCATTTCTGTTATTTGATCCACTTCTGCACTTAGCTCTTCCACTGATTCATCAATAATTTGAATACAGGTATCAACATGCTGTATTTCAGAATCAGTTAACTGCTGTTTAAGTGCATCAGCTTTGGCTAAATCAACAGATGCTTGCACTTGCTTGATCATTTGCTTCATCAACAATTGCAGACGAGGGAGTGATATACCAAATTCATGGGCGAAGTCTGCCAACATGTAAGCAGTAAACGGGTGATTAAAATTACCAGCACTGCCAGCACCATATTCACCTATCGACATCGCGAAATGGTTTGCCATTGGCGCATTTGAGTTTTCATTAGCTTGTTTTGCTTGGATCTCTCGAATGATGGCCTCAATATTTACTAAATCGTAAAATGGCGTAAGACTTAAACCCTGTTTACCCACAAAGAAACTGATGTTCTTACCGTGAGCATCATAGTTACGCACTAAAATATTAAAGGTCATCCAGCGTATAAGTTGCGTTTGATACGCTTCGGCATTGGTTGTTTTTACATTGAACAGCTTCACAAAAGACACACCATCACGAATATAAATACCGTCGCCTTCATCACCGTGTTGACGTTCGTATTTGTAGGAAGGGGGTAGGTTAGTAGCTTGGCAGCCATCGATAATGTGACGGCGCATAACACGCTGTTGCTCAGCTATTAATTTACGGTCAAAACGGTCAATGACAAACGCGCTGACTTCTCCATATTTTCGTACTGACACCTCTGGTACATCGATGCCGGAATGTTTCGCCAGTAACATGGTAAATAATTCATTCACAGCAATAAAAGGCGCTTTACCCGTTTCAAACTTAAATATCTTATTGGAGCAAAGCTGACCTTCACCAAAGCCTAATTTGCCATCTATCTCTAATAAGTTAAGTTTATCTTGTACACCCGCAACTGATAGCCTTATCCGGCCATCCCAATAGGTAATTGATTCTCCAGCATTCTTAAAACGAGCTAACTTTTCGATAAGTTCTTCATTAGTGACTTCTCGAAATGAAGTTTCGGTTTCTTGATTGTTATGACTGGTAAATGATAACGCGCCAGATGTGTCAGCGCCGATGATCTTGATAAGCCCAAAGGTATTATTTTTGGAGATAGTGGTATTACTAGTGATCTCTTCTAACCCTTTCCCTTCAGGTAACAAGTTTTGTAGGAAGTTCCGAACCGCTCTGTGATCAAACTCACCGTTCAAAGGCAGGTGGGGCGAGATAGCAAAACCCTCTTTAATCCAATCAGGCTCGTAAGTTAAGGTTAATTCGGTTTCAGAGCCTACAGGAATGGTTATTGCCGCAATTCTACGATCATGACCGATATAAACGTTCAGGGTATTTAGATCAGTACCAGTCATCACTTGCCCCTGTTTCTTCTTTGGAAGTAGAATCATCGGAAAGAAGGCTAAATGAAAGACCAAGGTATTCCATTACCTTGAGAAGGTTCGCTAACTTTACATTGGTATCGCCTTTTTCTATTTTCACCAGCGTTGGCTTTGAAATAGACAATGCCTCAGATACATCTACGAGAGACAGCTTCATACCCGTTCGCTTTGCGGTGATCGCCTCAGCGAGCTGAGTAGGGGTAAAGCGTTCTGATAAGTTAGGCATCACTGTTGCCTTAACCGCTTTACCTGTTCTGTTTGTCTTGGCAAGATTACTCATATAAGTTAACTACTATTTACTTTTAAATATAAAGTAATGCCGAAACAGTTATAAGTCAAATATAATTAACTTATAGATTTTGAGAGACTTTTTCTCATTAAAAGTCAGTTATAATTTACTTTTAAATGCTGTGAAAGAGTCTAGTAAAGATAGTTCATATCTCTAGTTTTGGCAGGGCTTTAACTACCTTCAGTGTTTCGAGGCTAACTGTTATAACTTTTTGCAGCAGCTCTAGTGGATACTTTGAGTTGCCCATCGTTTCCTTGTCAATAAGATCAAAATCTTGCTTGTTAAGATTGTACTCTACTTTGTGAACGGTATTTTTCGCCCATCATGTCGCAGCCACTTTAGACTTTAGACTTTAGACTTTAGACTTTAGACTTTAGAGTGGAAGGTTTGACTCTTTGATAATGTGATGACCCCATTTCTTTTACGCTGACGCTAGCACAATACACGGTATCGTTTTTTCTTGTTCGCTTATTGATGGTATAATTTACCATTACGCTTACTCCAGTAGTTCCCCCGAGATGGTCTAAAAGAGGATAAAACGCTAACCAAAGGCGTTTTATAATGCTGGTTAAAATTAAATGCATTAACTGCAAGCAACTGATTAATATTAAGGTTTTACATAATTGATTAATAACAAGTTTGACAGCACCTTTTCCATTGCTCCCATGCTTGATTGGACTGATCGCCACTATCGATATTTTGCTCGTACTATGTCGGCCAATACTCTTCTGTATACCGAAATGGTGACCACTGGGGCGATTATTCATGGTAGTGGTGATTACCTTGCTTATAACGAAGAAGAGCATCCTATTGCGTTGCAATTAGGGGGATCGAACCCGGCTGATTTAGCCCATTGCGCCAAGCTTGCGGCTGAACGTGGCTACGATGAAGTGAACATTAATGTGGGTTGCCCGTCTGATCGCGTTCAAAATGGTCGCTTTGGTGCGTGTTTGATGGCTGAGCCTGAATTAGTTGCCGAAAGTGTTGATGCGATGAAGCAGGTGGTGGACATTCCTGTGACGGTTAAAACCCGTATTGGTATTGATGACCAAGACAGCTATGAGTTTTTAACCCGTTTTATTGGAATGGTTAGCGCTAAAGGGTGTACCGACTTTACCATTCATGCACGTAAAGCCTGGTTGCAAGGGTTAAGCCCGAAAGAAAACCGTGAGATCCCACCGTTAGATTATGATCGCGTATATCAATTAAAGCGCGATTTTCCGCAGCTAAACATTGGTATTAACGGTGGCATTACTAGCCTTGAGCAAGCAAAAATTCATTTACAGCATGTTGATGGTGTAATGGTGGGGCGTGAAGCGTATCAAAACCCTTATATTTTGGCGCAAGTTGATCAGCAGTTATTTAATAGCAATGCACCTGTGCTTTCTCGTGAGGATGTGATTGAAAAAATGGTGCCTTACATTGAAAAGCACCTGCAACAAGGTGGACGGTTAAACCATATTACTCGGCACATGATTGGTTTGTTTCAAGGTTTACCGGGTTCACGAAGCTGGCGACGTTTCTTAAGTGAAAATGCTCATAAGCAAGGCGCGGGTATTGAGGTGGTGCGGGGTGCTATTGATTTGATGAATGCTAACAAGCCTGCAGTTGATCCAGAATTAGAAAGGTAAGCGAAGTCGGTTATAAATGGACTCATTAGCTTTTTAAATTATTGTCTTATTAAAGCGCCTTTATGGCGCTTTTTTTGTGGCTAAAAACGGCTTGAACATCGATTAAAAACTCCAATAGTGAAAATAACTAAACTGGGTGGTGAAATTTACCAATTGTTCGTTTTTTGTTCTGAGTTGATTGGTGATAATACGATTAAATCACAATGATTAAATTTTAAATTAATATAATTCAACACCTTATCATGTTTTTTAAAAGTTGGCACAAGGCTTGTAATAACCCTTTTGTATCGCAGTGATCAATCACGTCACTGTAACCAGAATAGAAAAGGAAGCCACCATGTTTACATTCAATGCAAAAAATCGTCTTAGTCGTTTAGCGGGTATCGCTACTGTTGTTTCAGTAATGTCAGTGTCTAGTTTTGCCGCTAATGCTAATGAGTCACTATCTCAAGAGGCGTTTAAAGTGTTAGAGCAAAGCTTTAGCAAAGCCAGTCATGAACTAATGACTACCGCTAAAAATGAATTAATGTTATCGCTACAAACTCAAATTGCTGAGCAAGTATTTGATATCAATACGCTAGCTGAAGATGAAGCCATGGCGAATCATGCTAAAACGCAGAACACGACGACAGCAAAGAGTGACAAGTAATGTGGTTGCTAGACTCTATCGGATTGATGATGCCATTGCTGGCGATATTACTTCTGCCTCTTTTAAGCTTTATGTTATGTGCTGTAGGCGCAAGTTTGATCAGTAAATGGCAAATCAATTAGCAATGTCGAGCTTAAACACTTTATTCATTTTTTATATCTTTTAAGGATAAACATTATGCAACACGTGCTAGAAAAGTTAGCAGGTAAATCAAGCGTTATTTGTGGTGTGTGCCAGTACCTTGCAAAGCAATTTGGCTGGTCATTATTGTGGACAAGGGTTATCGCTTTACTTATTTTAGTGGCTAATCCGTTTATAACCCTGATTGTTTATCTGGTATTTGCCATTATTGCTGACACCAAAGCGGCGAAATATTAATGACCCTTTAGCTGAAATTCACCTACGCTTTATGGGGTAGCTAAGCTAACAGCTACTCTGATGATGGTAACTTAACCAAGGGTCATTAGTGCAAAAGCAAATACATTAATTTTTATTGTATTAATTTGATTTAGATAAAAAGGCTTGGAAGATTTTTTTAGCTTCATCGCTTTTTAGTCTGGTATCAAATTGAGTTAACTCTAACTTCATTTGTTGTTTTACGGCCTCTTGATTATGGCGTAATAACTGGCGTGAAGCCTGTAAAGACTCTGGCGGTTGGCTGGCTAATTTTTTAGCTTTGCTTAAGGCAAAGTCAATAACGTTTTGCTCGACAACTTGATTAATAATATTCAAATCAGCAGCCTGCTGCGCATTAAATGGTTCACCTAACAGGATTAATTCGGCAGCTTTCTGATGACCAACAATTAACGGTAACAGTAAACTTGAAGCGGCTTCTGGTACCAATGCTAGGTTAACAAATGGCAGTTGGAATTTGGCCGAACTATCGGCATAAACTAAATCACAATGCAGTAATAACGTGCTACCAATGCCAACAGCATGACCTGAAACTGCGGCAACTAACGGTTTTTTTAGGTCTAATAAACAAAATAAAAATTTAACGGTTGGGTGGGCTTCATTTAGGTCGCCACTTTGTAAAAAGTCAGCAATATCATTACCCGCCGTAAAACAATTACCTTCACCATGTAACATAAAGGCACGAATGTCGTTGTTGCTTTCGCCTTCGATAAGGTATTCTGTGAGTTGTTGATACATCTCTAGATTAAACGCATTACGTTTTTCTGGACGGTTAAAGCTGATGATACGAACACCTTGTTCATCATGCATTTTTATAAGACTCATTCGTTGTTTCCTTTATAAACACGAGCAGGGATTACATGGAGTTTAAGACATTGAAAGCAATATTCAAACACTTGTTTAATTTTTTAATGCTGGCATCATTATCATTTATGGCAAATGCAAATGTGGTTATGACCGAGGGTTATGTGCGTGCAATGCCAGCTTCGGTGCCTAACACTGCCGCTTACGTCACGCTAGAAAACCACTCCGACAAAGCCGTTACTGTTGTTGGCGTTGAAACCGATATCGCAAAAGAAGCTCAACTTCATACCATAATAGATGAAAATGGCATGGTTAAAATGCGCCAGGTTGAAGGGTTTACTATTGGTTCTCATGAATCATTAACGTTAAAACCTGCTGGCGACCATATAATGATTTTGGGCCTTAAAGCGCCATTAGCAGAGAATAGTAAGGTTAATTTAACATTGATCTTTGATAATGATCAGCGATTAGACGTTGAGTTACCTGTTGTGAAAAAGCCTCAAGCGTCAGAGCATGATCATCACCAGCATCACCATTAAGGAGTTGTATCGATGGAATTTACACGGAAAAAAGTTTTTACGGCCGGTGCAGTAGTCTTTCTAATTGGCTATTTTGTGAGTGTTTGGTGGAGCATAGAGCCTGACCCAATCGATCCGGTGGCGTTACAAAGTGAGTCAGGTAAAAATGTAGTGGGTTATGCCACCACAGGAGCCATCATTAACACTATGGAAACGCTATTAGATAAACCGGGTGGATGGTTGTCGAATGACATGATGCCACCTTCAGTTTTCATGGATAATATGCCCGCTTTTGAGTTTGGTGCGTTAGAGCAAACTCGTGATTTAGCGCTGATTATGCGTAAAGAGTTTAGTCGTTCTCAGTCTCAATCTGCAGCAGATAAAGACCTACTGACCGCACATTCAAAATTGAACATTGAACATACCAGCTGGTTAGTACCAAGCGCTGAAAGTGAGTATCGTGATGCCATTAAATTATTCAAGCTTTATCAAGCAAGAATAAGTGATTCAGACAATACCAATGCCCAGTTTTATGCTCGTGCCGATAATTTAAATGAATGGCTAAAAGAAGTACAAAAGCGTTTAGGCAGTATTTCTCAGCGACTATCCGCGAGCGTGGGGCAAGACCGTTTGAACACGGATCTCGCTGGAGAAAGTGGCGCGCGTCAATCAACACCTAATGCTGCCAGTTCAGAAATTAAAACCAGCTGGTGGAAAATAGATGATGTTTTCTACGAAAGCCGGGGTTCTGCATGGGCGCTGCTTAACTTTATGCGCGCAATTGAAGTAGACTTTGCCGGTGTACTAGAAAAGAAAAATGCTGAAGTGAGCTTACAGCAAATTATTCGTGAGCTTGAAGCAACTCAGCAACCCGTTTGGAGCCCAATGGTTCTTAATGGTGATGGATTTGGTTTAGTGGCTAATCACTCATTGGTGATGGCTAATTATATTTCACGGGCAAATGCTGCCGTAATTGATTTAACTAATTTACTTTCTCAGGGATAACAATGAAAAAGACTCTTATCGCAACCGCGTTATTAGGTATGTTGAGTGTTTCATCGGCTCAAGCCGCTACCGTTTTAGGTTTTAAGGTGGGTGGTGATGTATGGCAAACGGATGCCTCTGGTAGCTTTAATGCTGACAGCAACATTGGTCATGCAACTGGTCCTGCACAAACCTATAATTACGATTCTAAAACGCAAGGAAGTGTGTGGATTGCGCTAGAGCATCCTATTCCTCTAGTGCCTAATATTAAAATTCGTGAAAACCGTTTAGAAGCTTCAGGTTCAAAATCTGATACCGATTTCTTTTACAATGGTTTCAATTTTGCAGGCGAGTCAACCGCTTACAATGAGCTAAGTAATACTGATTTTGTACTTTATTATGAAATCTTAGACAACGATGTTGTGTCATTAGATTTAGGTGCAGCGTATAAGCAAATGCATGGTTCATTACGCATTGACGGTGAAGTGGGCGATAGCCGCGCTGCGACTCAACGTGATATCGATAGCGGTGTCGTTATGGCATACGGTAATGCTCAAGTGGGTGTTCCTGGACTAGGCTTATTTGTATTTGCTGATGTATTGCTAGGCATAGACGAAAGTGGCGTACATGATTACAGTGCCGGTTTAGGTTGGGAATTTGATGGTGTTGCCTTAGACACTTCAATTCGTGTTGGCTATCGTGATTTCAGCTTTGACGTTGATAGATTCTCAAGCACAACTCAAGATATGCAGTTTAAAGGCGCATTTGCCGGTATTGAATTAGCATTTTAATTCAGTGTGTTGAAAGCTAATAATAAAAATGGGTACCCTATAAGGTACCCATTTTTTATGGTGAAAGTTTTGGCAGGGTGGCTTTAGCCAAGTTATTTTTTCGCGTCGTCTGTAATATAGCTTATACGGTAAATGGCATTCCCAGCGTCGTCAGATACTAACACCGAACCATCTGGCATAGTCATAATATCAACCGGACGCCCCCAGCTTTGTTCTCCTTGCAGCCAACCCGTTGCGAAAGGCTGGTAACTTTTCACGTTATTTCCTTCTAGCTCAACCTGCATAACGCGATAACCCACTTTGCTGCTGCGGTTCCATGAGCCATGTTGGGCAATTAAAATGCTGTTGCGATATTGCTCTGGAAACTGTTGCCCTTGGTAAAATTCCATCCCTAATGCCGCAACATGAGCACCAAGGTTTAACACGGGTGGCGTATTAAGTTTGGCTATTTCAGGGTTAGAAAATTCAGGATCTGCAATATCGGCATTATGAATATACGGGAAACCAAAATGTTGGCCAACTTGAGTAACATGGTTTAATTCATCATCGGGTAAGTCGTCGCCCATCATGTCGCGGCCGTTATCGGTAAACCATAGCTCGCCGGTTTTAGGGTGAAAATCAAACCCAACACTGTTACGCACCCCCTTAGCCACAATCGTAGTTTCTTTGGTATCAACATCTAACTTTAGAATTGATGCAAAAGGCAGCGGTTCTTCGCACACATTACATGGTGCACCAACCGGAATATAAAGTTTTCCGTCAGGGCCGAAGGCGATAAATTTCCAGCCGTGATGAGACTTATTGGGTAACTTGTTATACACCAATTCAGCTTGGCCAATTTCTGGCAACTTGGCCTCGATATCTTTATATCGCCAAATTTTGTCGACTTCAGCCACGTATAAACTGCCCTGATGAAATGTGATCCCTGATGGCATATTTAATCCACTAGCGATGGTTAATTGCTTATCTGCTTTCATGTCATTATTGGTGTCAATTAGCGCGTACACATTACCTGCTCGACGACTGCCCACAAAGACAGTGCCTTTATCACCTAATGCCATTTGCCTCGCATTTTCAACATTGTCAGCATAAATATCGATACTAAAGCCTGCGGGTAAAATAATCTTGTCTAACGGTAGGGCTTGTGCGTTTGACCATGGGGTTAAACACGCCAGAGTCGATAAGGTCAATACCAAAGGTTTAAGCATAATCGTGTCCTTTATTGTTGTTTTTATTTAGTATTAATTTTTCAGAGGGTAACTAAATTGTTTGTCGTTTAGGTTAACTGAGTCATGGGCTGATGCAAATATATTTATTGCAGTTTACCTTGATGATAGAGGGGGATTTTTTGGTATAGAAAAGTCAGCGTTTAAGTTAAGCACCTATTAAGCTTTGGCGTTTTCAGGCACAATAGCGCGCAATATTTCATATCTATTTTTAGGGTAGCTAAATGACGCAAATCACTATTACCACTCCTGACGATTGGCACCTACATTTTCGCGATGGCGATATGCTTGGCGAAACCGTTACTGCCACTGCACGCCTGTTTAAACGTGCGATTGTGATGCCTAATTTGGTTCCCCCTGTGACGAATGCCGACATGGCCAGCGCATACCGTGAGCGTATTTTAGCCGCGCGCCCACAAGGTAGTCAGTTTGAACCGTTAATGACGTTGTTTTTAACCAATAACACCACGGCACAAGATATTATTGATGCCAAAGCCGCAGGGGTTGTTGCTGCTAAACTATACCCAGCGGGTGCGACTACCAACTCAGATGCAGCTGTTAAAGCATTAGATGCGTTATTTCCTATTTTTGAAGTAATGGCCGAACAAGGCATGTTGTTGTTAGTGCACGGTGAAGTAACTGAATCACACATTGATATTTTTGATCGTGAAAAAGCCTTTATTGATCGTTATATGTCGCGCATTGTGTCGGCTATGCCACAATTAAAAGTGGTGTTTGAGCACATTACCACTAAAGACGCGGCCGAGTTTGTTGCAGAAGCGCCAAGCAATATTGCAGCAACCATTACCCCACAGCACTTATTATTGAACCGTAATGACTTATTAGTCGGTGGTGTTCGCCCGCATAATTTCTGCTTACCTGTGTTAAAGCGCAATATTCATCAGCAAGCATTACAAGCGGCAGTGGCTACGGGGTCAAGTAAGTTCTTTTTAGGAACAGACTCAGCGCCTCATGAAAAACACCGTAAAGAATCAGCTTGTGGTTGCGCCGGTTGTTACAGCGCATGGAGCGCGTTAGAGCTGTATGCTCAAGTATTTGATGACTTAGGGGCATTAGATAAACTGGAAGGTTTTGCCAGCTTACACGGGGCTGACTTTTATGGTTTACCACGTAATACAGGCACAGTGACGTTAGTTAAACAAGAGTGGACGGTTCCTGAAGAAATTATTTTACCGAATGGTAATCCTATTGTGCCATTTTTTGCGGGCCAAAAAGTGAACTGGAAAGTTAAAGCTTAACTAAAAAGTGATTGCTTTCTGCTGTCTGTTACAGGCTTTGAGTGGGTTTAAATAGCTCATTTAAAGCCTGTTTTTATATCTGAATTCAAATGCTTATTGCAGGGTCTGCCTGGGTAATCCTCTGAACGTATACCTGTTAACCTATAGCTCTTAATCTAAAGCCCTTACTCTAAAGCCCCATAATGTCATTTTGCTAAATATCTAATCGTAATTGATCAACTGAGTTAGCTTCAGGTAGCGAATTATCTAACAGCTTTATTGGCGCAATTGAGTGCGTGCTACATTCACGGATCATGTCGTTTAATGTTACTGCTAACTCGGGGGCAGCAACATTATCTGGGGTATGAATAAATACATAGGGTTGCCTACCTTGCTCAATCCACTGGGCGATTTTATGAGCCCACTTACCAAAATATGCCTGATTAATTTCACTGTTAAGCTCGCCAATAAAACGCACTACTGGTTGCTGAGCGGTAGCGATAGGGTGAACAGGCACTTTAGGTTTTTTTTGTTGACCATCAATAATTGCGGGATGGTCAGGTGTAGCTGCAAAAACCGGTCTGGTGTCAATGATAATGCGGTTACTGTGATGTTTTATCAGCACTTGATTGAGCGCTTTTTCATGCTCTCCTTTATCAAAAAATGCCAAATGTCTTACTTCAACACCCACGGTTAATTCTTTAGGGAATTGCGCTAAAAAGCGGTCGAGGTTTGCAAGTGAATGCGGACCAAATTTTGCGGGTAATTGAATTTTCCAAATGGCCGTTTTTTCTATCAGCGGGGCCATGGTGTCAAAAAAGGCTTTTAGCTCTGCATTACAGTGTTGCAGTTGTAAATCATGGGTAATGGTTTTGGGTAGCTTGAAAGTAAACTTAAAGTGCTCATCCACAGCATCGCGCCAGTTCTGAACGCTGGTTAATTTGGGCAATGCGTAAAAAGTGGTATTGCCCTCAACAGTGTTAAATACCTGAGCGTATTTCTCTAAACGTTGAGTGGTGGTGCCATTGCCGTAAAGGCTATTTTTCCACTGTGGCAGTGACCACATGGCCAGCCCTAATCTCAACCGAGGTTGGTCGCCTTGCATACAATCCTTAATGATTCTTCAAGTTATAAAACATCCGTTAACCATTTATAAAACGATTTATTTTCAATGTCTCATCTATCACCGTGATAAATGGTTCTGTTAAAATAGCCTAGGCCAGTTAAAATCACACTATAATAAACAGCTTAGCCAAAACAAATGAACGTTAAAAATGAATCGTAGCGATATTAGTGTGTCACTATCTGCAGTGCAGTAGTGAATCTATACCGCATCAATGGAGTGATAGTGTCAGAACCCACCCAAGATATGAAGTTTGATAATTATCGTCCCAAATTATCATCTCAACCTAAGGTTAAAAAATCGACTAGAAAGTTAAAGTGGTTGCTGTTTTTATTGATGTTAATAGCAGCGATAGGGGGATTCATTGCTTATGAAATTAAAACCTCTTATTTTCAGTCAAAGTGGCTGCATGAATATGCCAATAAGCTGACCTATCAACTATATCCCTTTAAAACCACTGAAGTGATATACCCTCAATATGGGCCATTTGATATTCGCCACGGTTATACCCAGTTACCACAATATATCGACAAACTGATCAGCAATGGTTTTGTGATAAAACAGCAGGCGGGCTTTTCTCCATTGTTGATGGAATATGCTCAGCAAGGTTTTTTCCCTCCGTATAATGAAAAAACACAGTCAGGATTAATTGTAAAAGACTGTCGTAATCAAACGGTATTTAATGGCACATATCCTAAACGGGTATATCAAGCGAGCAATGAGATTCCTCAAGAAGTGATGAATACCCTGTTGTTTATTGAAAATAGGCAACTATGGAACCCAGAGCCTCACTATAATCCTGTGATTGACTGGCCAAGGTTTGCGGTAGCGGTGACCACTAAATTAGCTGATATTGTTGGCATTGATATGCCGAATGCGGGAGGCAGTACCTTAGCTACCCAAATAGAGAAGTTTCGACATTCTGAATTTGGCCTGACATTAAGTATCCAAGACAAGTTGCTGCAAATTGGTTCAGCAATGGTAAGGGTATATCAACCCAGCGAAAACACCCTTGAAGCAAGAAAGCGAATTGCGCAAGATTATTTGAATACGGTTCCATTATCATCCGCGCCCGGTTTTGGTGAGGTTAACGGTATTGGAGATGGATTATGGGCATGGTTTAAAACTGATTTTGAACGGGCTAATGCCTTATTAACGCCTCCTTTTAAGGCTGAAGAAACCCAAGAGCGTGGTCAGGTTTTTCGACAAATTGTCGCGTTAATGATCGCCCAAAGGCGTCCTTCTTATTATTTATTACAAGGGCATGATGACTTAGAAAGCTTAGTGGATAGTCATTTACGGCTTTTGGTCAGCGCAGCATTAATAGATCCGCAATTAATGAGTGCGGCCATGGTGCAAAAATTAACGTTTAATCACACTCGAGTGGCTAGCAATGCATCATTAAATAAAGGCGTAAAATCGATAAGAGTGAGTGCAGGGCAGCTTTTATCAAGTAATTTATTTGACTTAGACCGTTTAGATTTAACCATCAACAGCACTATTAAAGGTGACTTACAAAATGAGGTAAGTGATTACTTACAAGGCTTAGCTCTGCCTCAAAATGCTCAAGCAGCGGGATTATTAGGTGAGCGTTTACTTACAACGCAACAGCTTGGAAACGTTACCTACAGCTTTACCCTATTAGAAAAACGCGCTAATGCCAATGTGGTTCGGGTTCAGTCGGACAGCTCAGGTCAGCCTTTTGATATTAACCAAGGCAGTAAGTTAGAGCTTGGCTCAACCGCAAAATTACGGGTGTTGGCTACTTATCTTGATATTGTGGCTGAGTTACAACAACGCTTTGCCAGCAAAACAGTGGCCGATTTATATCAGGTTGAAATTGATGCTAAAGATACTATTACGCGATGGGTTGTGGATTACCTGATTAACACTCGAGATAAAAACCTAGCCAGAATGTTAGATGCCGCTCTTGAGCGTCGTTATTCAGCCTCGCCTAACGAGCGCTTTTTTACTGGTGGTGGCTTACATGTATTTAATAATTTTCAATCTAAAGAAGATAACCGCAACCCAACATTATATGAAGCATTACAAGACTCGGTTAATTTGCCTTTTGTACGTGTGATGCAAGAAATCGTTAACTACAGCAGTAGTTACAACAATGAGGGGAGCTTAGCTCAGCTGCTTAAAAATGATAAAGATCCTCGTCGGGAAGAGTACCTTAAAGCCTTTGCTAAAAGAGAAGGCGGTACCTTTGTAAAACGCTTTTATAGAAAATATAAGTCGTTGTCTAATGATGAAAAACTGAAAAAGTTTTATCAAGGAATTCAAAATACAGAATCACGATTAGCCGCTACGTTTAGGTATTTAGAGCCTGAAAAAGGCGCTAAAGAGCTACAAGATTTTTTAAGTAGCAAAATAGCCAATAAGACCTACAACAATAAACAAATCAATCAGCTGTATTTTAAATATGGTGAAGACAAGTTTAATTTGGCTGATCAAGGCTATATTGCCAGAGTCCACCCATTAGAGTTATGGGTGTTAAAATATTTACTACAACAGCCTGACGCGAGTTTATCTGCAACTTTAGCAGACAGCCAATCGACGCTAGTGGGCGTATACAGTTGGTTGTTTAGAACGCGTTCTCAATCTGCTCGAGATCAACGTATCAAAGTGATGTTAGAGGTAGAAGCATTTTTAAGTATTCATCAACGTTGGCAACGGATGGGCTACCCATTTGATTTCTTAGTGCCGTCATTAGGTTCAGCATTAGGGAGCTCGGGTGACCGCCCAAGTGCACTGGCTGAGCTAATGGGGATCATTCAAAACGATGGCGTAAAATTGCCCACAAGAAGAATTAATAAGTTCCACTTTGCTCAACATACACCATATGAGGTTGAACTAGCACACCCAAGTATTGATGACTTTGAACACTCAAAGGCGATACAAGCATTGAAGCCTGATGTGGCTAAAGCCCTTAAAAGGGCCTTAACCAATGTGGTAGAACATGGTACGGCAAAAAGGTTAAAAGATGCTTTGTTGACCAGCAGTGGACAGCCAATACAGATTGGGGGTAAAACAGGTACTGGTGATAATCGAATCGCGACTGAGATTAAAGATGGCCGTAAAGTGGCCTCTACCGCCATGAATAGAACCGCCACCTTTGTATTCTATTTAGGTGACAATTATTTTGGCACACTAACAGCGTTTGTACCTGGGGCTAAAGCTGATGATTTTAGCTTTACCTCAGCTTTGCCATTACAGGTGTTAAAAGGAATGTTACCTATATTAACCCCTCATTTGTTTAGTGAGCAGGGTGGATGTATGGATATCAACCAAATGCCACATTAAGGTGGAGTTTGGTGAAATAAAACCAATAAAAAAGTCAGCTAAAAGCTGACTTTTTTATTTGAGTTACCCTTACAAAAACGGCTAACTCAATTATTTATCACCTTAGGTGATTAAGCAAAGGCGTCTTGTAACGCTGGTACAACTTGCTTCTTACGGCTCAGTACGCCATCAAGCCATACTTTACCGTCTAAGGTTGCTTTACCGTAGGCGCGTTCAGTTAAGTCTGCGCTGTCAGAAACCACTAATACTTCACTGCCTTCTTTCATAATATCGGTTAGCAATAGCATTACAGTGTGGCGGTTACCTTCTTGTTTAAGTGCGGCAATATCTGCTTCTAACTCGGCTTTTATAGAATCAAAAACAGATAGATCGATTACTTCTAGTTGGCCAATACCCACTAAGTTTCCGTTCATGTTGAAGTCTTTAAAGTCACGCATAACAAGGTCACGCGCAGGCGTTCCCTCAACGGCAGACTTCACTTTAAACATATCCATACCTACTGCTTTAAAGTCTTCAATTCCGGCAATTTCAGCTAATGCTTCAACGCAGCGAATATCTGCAGTGGTACAGGTTGGTGATTTAAAGATCACTGTGTCACTTAAAATTGCACACATCATGATGCCTGCGATATTGGCAGGAATTTCGACTTGGTAGAAGTCATACATCATTTTAATAACCGTGTTTGAACAACCTACAGGACGGATCCAACACTCAAGCGGTGTAGAGGTGGTTAAATCACCTAATTTATGGTGATCAACAATGCCCACAATCGTCGCTTCGCTGATATCGTCTGGTGCTTGGGTGACTTCTGAATGGTCAACAATGTAAACATTCTCGCCAGCATAGCTGGTTTTATACTCAGGAGCTTCAAAGCCGAACTTGTCTAAAATAAACGCCGTTTCTGGTGAAAGCTCACCAAGACGTGCCGCAATAGCCGGCTCGCCAATTTGATTTTTTAAGTACGCTAATGCGATTGCACCACAAATTGAATCTGAATCTGGGATTTTATGACCCACTACATACATTGACATTGTAAAGACTCCTCTAAATTTGCGCCGATTTTAGCAAGATTTAAAAGCTTGACCAATCCTTATCCTAAAAAAAGCCTATTCGCTTGTGATTGAGCCATTGATTTAGCCTCAGACACCTTCGTTGAGCGAGGGGGAATCGTCGAAGTTGAAAAAATGTAATGATGGAAATAGTTGAATATTGTTAGCGGTTTCTTTGATTGAAATTGTCTATAAACACAGGTAGCTTGAAATATTAAATTTATCGTCCAGCTGGTATTTAAACTGTACCACTATGAAGACCTGACTAATGGAATAGAGATGAAACATCTAAATTTACTGATTATTGGTGTATTACTTGCGGTAGGCAGCTTATTAATTGGCTTACAACTTGGTAAAGCAAAATTAGCCGTTGTCGATACAGATACCCCACAAGTGAGTACAGCTGCTAAAATGGGGTCAGAGTTAATTTCCACCTCAAAAGAGACTTCATCTGCTGAAATCGCCTTGTTAACAGAAGAAATCAAACAGCTTAAATCGCAACTTGCTCAAAAAGATAGCCTTATTCAATCAATGCAATCGTCTATGGGATTATTAGAGCAACAGGTTGAAATGGCTTATCAAGATGTAGAGGTTGAACCGGCAGAGGGGACTTCGGGCTTTGACGGCCAGGATGATCAATTTTATACACTATCATTAGAGGAAGCTGAGCAATATATTCCGGCTCCGTTTGCAAGTGTAATTGCCGAACAGTCAGGTGAATTGGTGAAGTTATTTCAGCGACATCATCAAGATGAAGTCGATTATGATTGGGCAACGCAACAAGAACTAAAGTTACATGAGATGCTTGCTAATCAAATTGACAGTCACAATATTAAGGTGGATAGCGTTAGCTGTAAAAAAAATACCTGTGAAATTCGTGCATATGAATTAGCACCGCAGGCCTGGTTTTCAGTGAGTGCAGCTTTTCAGCAAGCCAATTTAACAGATAATGTCAGCAGTTGGTCTACACTTACAGGCTCTGAAGAAGAGGCATTAATTTACATGATTAATGAATATAATCGAAATACCGATGAAATAGAAAGTGACCAATAATATGCCGATACTTTTAGGTGTACATCATGCGGCGATTATTTGCGCTGATTATCACCGGTCAAAATATTTCTATACCGAAATTTTAGGGCTAACGATTATTGCTGAGAATTATCGTGCGGAACGAGATTCTTATAAATTAGATTTAGCATTACCTGACGGTAGCCAAATAGAGTTGTTTTCATTTCCCCAGTCACCTCCAAGGCCTAGTTACCCTGAGGCTCAAGGGTTACGTCATTTAGCCTTTAAAGTTGAAAATATTGAGCAGGTTGTAGCGCATTTAACCGCATTTGATGTTGAGGTTGAACCCATAAGAGTGGATGAGTTTACCGGTAAAAAGTTTACCTTTTTTAATGACCCAGACAATTTGCCCTTAGAGCTGTACCAAATTTAACGATTTTAGGAGCGAGTATTTCACATCTAGAAATGAATAAGGACATCAAACAGCTAAATGTGTTGGTGATTGAAAGCGTTGATAACCTACGCACTGTAATCGCCTCTATGCTTATGCAGATGGGGGTTAAACACGTGTATCAAACCAAACAAACGGCCAGTGCAGTCAGTTACTTATCATCGCATCAAGTGGATGTTATTGTGTGCGAATTAGAGCCTGCTCGAATGGACGGGTTAGTACTGCTGAAGCAAATTCAAACAGAGTCGAAATGGGCGCATATTCCGTTTGTTGTGGTTTCAAGTATGGTGGAACAGCAAGCGGTGAAGCAGGCAATTCAAGCAGGTATTTCACAATACATTGTTAAGCCTTTTTCATACAAAATCTTCCAGCAAAGAATGATACGGGCTTTAAATAAACCCTTTGAAGGGGTGCAACCATTACTTCAAACCACCCATGACTTTACTTTGGAAGCGGTCGAGATTCCAAATCCGCTTGAGCAGTTATCCATATTGGTTGTTGATGACGACCCCGTGATCAGGCAGGTTATATTTGATCTGCTCAGTCCTCATTATGATGTTAACTTAGCGAACTCGGCTATTATTGCTCTAGAAACATGCCAGACAGAGGCGATACCTGATTTAATTTTACTGGATATTGTGATGCCCGAGATGGACGGCATGATGATGTTACAACAGTTAATGCAACAGCCTAAAACGCGCCATATAAAGGTGATATTTCTAAGCGGTGAAAATGACAGCTCAAGTGTCATTAAAGGGTTCGAGCTTGGTGCGGTTGATTACATCAGAAAACCCGTGGCACCGAATGAGTTACTGATTCGAGTGAATACTCATGTTGAAAATATAAACGCCCAAAAACAAGCCAATGAGCGGGTAGACGCGATTTATGAAACAATTAGAGCTAAAGCTGAATATAGCGATTTATTGCAAAACCATCTAAAAAATCAACTCACCCTAGTGAGTGAGTCTGCTCAAGCAATGTTTAAAAGCGCTAATCAGAAAAATCAGGTCGAAACTATTAGCCAAATTATTGAGCATGGCACTGAAAGACTTAAAGAGTTAGTGGATGTCATTGTTGGGTTGCATGACCTTGATAATCAACATTGCACCGTAAAGCCTGCGGTATTTGAGTTAGTTGAATTGGTCGAAAATGCCATATCAATGAACTTTGTCCAACTCAAGAAATGTAATTTAGAAATAAAGCGTCTATACGAACCCGACGTAATGGTGTTAGCTGAGAAAACCGTTTCTCGCACACTGGTTAATATTCTTTTCCAGTATGCTATATTCATCGCCCCAAGAGGTTCGGCCATCACGGTAAAAGTGAATATGGGTGAAACCCATGTTCATTGTGAATTTAACATGGTCGAGATGATCACCGACACAGAGTGTAAAGTGGCATTTGAACGCCCAGCAATGGAACAAACAACAGGGCAGATTAAGCAAGGCTTGTTAACCGCTAAAAGATTAGCAGATATTCAAAATATCAGTTTACAGCTCAACTCAGACTTTGATAACGGAACACAACTCATTGCGCTGTTTCCGCTTGCATTAAACAAATCATAAATTACCGGTTAGTGTTTTAATATCATTTCAATGAATCATTCTGTTGAATTAAGATAAAATTAAGCCTGCTTATGTAGGCTCCCGCCAAATTTTTCGTTGTAACCTTATCAGTCTTGGAGTGTTAATTTATATGTCAGTTGCAACCATGCAAGAGAAACTAAAACGCATTGACCGTAGTAAAACCTTTCAAGGGTTTGTGATTTTTGTGATTGTGGTTTCAGCTCTTTCCATTGGTGCTCATACTTATCAACTCCCGCTTTGGCTTGAACAGTCTTTATGGGCATTAGATATTGCTATCACTGTATTCTTTTTGGTCGAGCTTATTATTCGTTATATGGCCAGTGAAAGCGCAAAAGGCTTTTTCTCTCAAGGTTGGAATATTTTCGACACTATTATTGTTATTGGTAGCTTAGTGCCGTTAGGTGGTTCAACTATTTTACTCGCTAGACTATTACGTATTTTCAGGGTGCTACGTTTAGTTTCGATGGTGCCTGAGTTACGAATGCTGATAAACGCTCTACTGAAAGCCATCCCAAGAATGGGCTACATTGCGTTATTAATGTTCGTGATTTTTTATATTTATGGTGCTGTGGGAAGTATGTTTTTCGCCCATATCAATGATTTTTTATGGGGGGATGTGTCCATAGCTATGTTGACCCTGTTTAGGGTATCAACCTTTGAGTCATGGACCTCAATTATGTATGAGACCATGGAGGTATACCCGTTAAGCTGGATTTATTATTTAAGCTTTATATTCTTAACCACCTTTACCTTTTTAAATATGATGGTTGGGGCCGTGTTAGATGTGATGGGTGAAGAAAGTCGGATAATGAATGAAGAAAAGGCTTTGGCCAAACAGGTACAACAACCTG
Source organism: Shewanella gaetbuli (assembly GCF_023284065.1). Taxonomy (GTDB): domain Bacteria; phylum Pseudomonadota; class Gammaproteobacteria; order Enterobacterales; family Shewanellaceae; genus Shewanella; species Shewanella gaetbuli. Next base: position 364,920 of record NZ_JAKIKP010000003.1, read on the forward strand.
AGATTGATTCATGTCATGTGGCGCCAGCTAGTGCTGCGGAGGTGCAGAAGTTACATGATAAAATTGATGAGTTAACGGTAATGCTAAACAAACTGAAATCTAACTAACAACTAAAAAAGCACAAATAAAGCTAATATGTCGCTTTATTTGTGCTGCGATGATTGTTTTTAAGCTTCTGTTCTACGGAGATACTTTTTAATACTTTAAGGCTTAGTTTTCTTGCTGTTCCTTTTCATCCCAAAAACCACGTCGCTTATTTAAGTTGATAATTTCTTCTATTAAAGCGGCGCTAGGAAAGTCTGCTACCACAATTCCCGCATATTGAATGGAGGGGTTATTACGTAGATAATTTTTAGTTAAGGTGTTTATTCCTTCAAAAGCGATAGAACAAATGCCTATAAAGCAACCCACTCTAGGGAAGTCTGGGTAACTATTTTCCCATCCAGGAGTGGTTAATCCTGTTAGTAATCTAGGTGCATTATTACTTGGAGATGAATGTCCGCTAGCAACAAAATATGGAAAACTTCCTGTATTTCCGGCAAGTTGATTAATATAGCCAGAATAGCCATACCGATTGTTATTTGCTAATTCTATATGTGTTTTAACACCTTCCCATTTACTGTATAAGTCCCAGTTTGTTCTCAAATGGAAATTATCTTGGATATTGAAGCCATGATAGTTTGCCCCAAAAATTGAAAATTTTGATTTGAAATCCTGAAGAAAAATGATTTTACCCCTTACCTCTTCTACGTTGGGGTTAGTATTAAAAACGGGAGACCATATATCCCAAATGATGTCTGCGTAATTCTCTGCATATGCTTTGAAGGTTTCTTCAAAACTTCTGCTGTTATTCAGTTCTGTGTGCTCTTTTTTAACTCTTACGAATACAAACTCACTCGGGTTTTCATGCAAAAATGTTTTAATATCATTTAATGCTTGATCAAACACTCTATTTTGAAAGTAAGCGCCGTGATGAAGTGCAAATCCATTATTAATGTGACGTAATCTTAAGTCTAAAAATCGTATACCAGCGTTCAATTGCTGAGTAATAGTTAATGTTTGGTTTCTAACGGCATCTCCACCAATGCGAGCCGCTGAACCATGAGTTCCTGGAATTGATATGCTTCTTATTTCTACTTTTGGGGGTAAGTTGTTCATCCAATTTTTATTCGGTGGCAAATCTTTAACGCCACTGTAGTAGCCAATCTGTTCAGAAGCGTCTTGCTCAGGATATTGAGGAAGGTGTGCAAAGGCAAAAGATTGAAAGCTAGATAGCAAGCAAAATAAGAAGGTTATACAGAACAGGTTGTTTTTTATCATGTCACTCCAGTCTTACAGATAATTAATTGTTTAAAATTATATGCAAGTTACTGTAATGATTATTTTTGTCAGCTGATAAAAGTTAATTAAATGTGATTGGGTTACATTAAAAATTTATACTTCAGCTTTATTACTCATTTAGCGCTTTATTTAATACCGCTTTTAAAGAACTTTTTAGCCCGCTTTTTCGTACCTTATTGACACATTGGTGACGTATTTAGCTGCTATAATCTCAAGTTTGCAACAGCATAGATTGTTGAAGATAAAGTATGCTAAGGTAGTGAAATTTAATAACTTAATTGGAAGATAACATGAATAAAACGGTGTTAATTACAGGGGTTGGTAAGCGAATTGGTTATGCTTTAGCTAAGCACTTTTTAGCCCAGGGTGATCATGTTATTGGTACTTATCGTCGCCATTATGACAGCATTGAACAACTTAAAAAGTTGGGGGCAACCCTTATTCAATGTGACTTAACAATTAATCATGAAATTGACCAATTAATTGCTCAAGTTAAATCTCACTCGGCGTTACATTGTATTATTCATAATGCGTCTGACTGGCTGGCTGAAAGTGCAGACAAAGATAGTAGCGACATTATTAATCGCATGATGCAAATTCATGTCAATGCGCCTTATATTATCAATATGGCACTTGCTGACTTACTTTGCCAAAGTGCCCAGCAAGCAGCTGATGATGCTATTGGCGCAACTAACATTATTCATATTACTGATTACGTTGCTGAAAAAGGCAGTAAAAAGCATATCGCTTATGCGGCAAGTAAAGCAGGGTTGCATAATTTAACCCTGTCTTTTGCGGCTAAGTTAGCCCCAAATGTCAAAGTAAACTCTATTGCGCCAGCGATGATTTTATTTAATCAAGGTGACGACGACGCTTACAAAGCCAAAGCGTTATCGAAAGCGATTTTACCCAAGGAAGCCGGTAATTCAGAGATGATTAGTTTAATTGAATACCTTATTAATAGCCGTTACGTTACCGGTCGCAGCTTTGCTGTTGATGGTGGAAGGCATTTGGCTTAATAGTTCAGCAATACTATTCGATAAGAATTCACTAATGTTTTACTCAAAATAGTAATGACGAAGCCAGACTGAAGCTTACTGGTTCTTTATCAATAAATTAAACCCCATATTACCTACGTACTATGGGGTTTACTGTATTGGGTTTAATTCTTAGGGTGAAATGTATTAGGAATTACTCAGTTCGAGCTAACCGTCTTGTTGGGGTGATAATTAATGGTAGTGGAATATCCCAACGCTCAAGTGGCAAGTGGCTAACTTGCTGGCAGTCATGGGCAAAGCCAATCGCCAAAGGTTTGTTATCTATACAGTTGCTAAGGGTTCTGTCGTAATAGCCGCCGCCCATTCCTAAACGATTACATCTATCATCAAATGCGACTAATGGGGTCACAATAATATCGAGTTGAGTTACAGGAATGACCTCTTGGACATTCAATTTAGGCTCTAAAATACCGAATTGGTTTGAGGTCATTTCAGAGTCTTTATGATAATGACAAAAAAGTAGCTGCCCAGGACAAAATGGATGTAAGCGAGGTAAGTAGGTATTAACCCCTATGTGCCACAGTGCCTCTATCAGCTTTTGGGTTGACAACTCACCGTCATGACTGATGTACAGCGCAACGTTTTTAGCATTCTTTTGTTGTATCTCTGCTAGCATATGACGGCTAGCAATTAATGAAAGTTGGTGTTGCTCTGCTGCCGTATAACTTTTACGTTCTTGGCGAATATGCCGACGTATAAAGTCTCGGTTCATGCCTTGGCTATCAAACAAGGCATAACGCTCTTGATCGCTCAGCTCAAACCCATGATCTTGATGCGGTAAGTTTTCAATCTCTAAATGTTGGTTTTCATCAGCCACAATGCTCAGAGTGTTATGCGCTTTAATATGATGTTCATGCTGCACCGAGTCATGAATGGTAGGCTTGTTAATAGAAGAAAAGTGAGTGATATCGACAGAATGAGTGCGAGAAAAACGGGCTTCGACCACTGTGGGTTTGGTCTTTAAACGGGTCATACTCATTGTTGGCTGTACTCCTACTTGCCATGTTGATTAAGGCTAGAGTACTGCGTTCAAACCTATTTTAAAAGAGCGACAGGCTAAATTCATCAATTAAGCCTGCCGCTCAACTGGATAGTTATTTATCCAGTTTTAATGATTTAAGCAATACTGCACAATCGTATTCTGAAACCGCAGTCTTTGCCTTTTTCCAAAAACGTCTTCTAGTGGCAATAATGCCAATAAATACCGCTAAAACGGCAATTTCAATATAAATAAAGCTGATATATTGAATAGCGGGTTGCAGAGTGCTGCCTAAGTATCGTGAGTAATTTGTATAGTGCTCTGGCATAAATTGCACTTGTGCGCTGGCGGTTTCTAAGCCGAATTGCAGTGCTGCAACACCGACAATAGCCACTAAGCCAGCCAGAATCTTAAAGTACCACTTTTTAGGGCCAAAAAAGCCGACAAAAACCAAATATAAACTCAACAGTAACCCGCCACCCACTAGCATGTTAGTGAGGAACAAAGGGTAGTGACTAATGCTTAACAGGACAGCAAGAAGCTTGAGTGTCATGTATGAAAAAACATAGCCAGAAAATACTGTTAACCCTAAACGCTTTTGTTGGCTAATTTGTTTCCAATACAACTTGGGAATAGCGGCATATAATCCGCCAAACCATGCAAGGAAGATCAGGTAATTTGTCCATACGGGTAGCCCGTAGAGACTGAATTTTGCTAACAGTAAATCAATAAAAAATTGATAATGACTTATCAGGCCTGAGCGATACTCAGCATCATAAATCATTTCAGGTGCTAGCATGGCAAAACACATAGCAACTATAGCTAAAATAAGCCCCCAATTAACAATGCCTTTAATGAGCTGCCAAGCAAAGCCTTTGCTATTTTGCTTTTGAAGTTGCGATACCAGAGTTTGGTAATTGGTGACGACCGCCTCTTTGATATCTTTTGACACCCAGTTTTCAGTCAGTAATGGAATTTTTGTTTTGGTTTGATGAGCTTCAATAATATTTTTAATGGCCGGAATAGCCAGTACTTTTTTGTCATCGTCTTTGTCGCCGGCGGCTAACTTTTTGGCATTTTTCCATACTGCAGGATCATAGACGCCACCAGCATTATGGGTGACCTTTTTGGTGCCAGCAAAGCACATGGTCGTATCGGTTTTATCTATGGTCGCCGTATATTGAAGGGTAGGTAAATTAGCGGTAAAACCATAAATGAAGGTGCAGCCATTCAGCGCTTCATTAACGTCAATTTCATTTACGTCACTGACATTGTTGATAATGTTTAAGCCCGCATTAGTCACATAATCAATTATCCACTGGTGATAATCAGGGCTATTAATAAACCATTTGGTGGAACGTTTTGCATCACCATCAATGGTGTAGCTGTAATATAAATATCCGCCGCCATCACAGGTTTTACAGGTGACTTTACCTGAGCCATTACAGGTATAACAGGTTTTTGAGCCGCTGCCATAACATGATGAACAAGACTCAGTGGAGTAAACCGTGCGGTTATTGTGGTCTTGCCTAGTCACATGTTGACGGCCACTACCGCTACAAGATGAACATGAGGTTGAGCCATTACCATTACACGATGAACATGAGCACTTACCGCAACCGTCACAGATATGGCAAACATCTTCGCCCACATAGCTATCTGGCGCAGACCCTAAATTAGTATCTTTAATGATGAAGTTTTTGGCGACATCTGTGGTTAAGATTTTTTTAAAAGTCTCATTAAAAAATCCATTTTCACCGCTTACGTATTCTTTGGCCTTATTGTGGGCACAATCGCACGCTTGTGACGAACTTCCTGATTGAATGCCCGCTGGGCAGTGCCCACCGTGTTGATGTTTGGTTACGCCAATCTCGATTGTCCATCCAAAATGAAACTTAATATTAGTGGTTTTAATGCTTTCATCACTAAGTACTACTGGCACGTCAACCATGGTGAGGTTTTTACCATTTTGACGTATGAAGCTCTGAAATTCTTGTAATTGACTCACTTAACTTGTCCTAATACTGATGAGTAAAATTGATGACTGCTGTATGGCTATTGTCGGGTTAAATTAATTGAAAACTCGGTATTGTTTTCATTCAGCGTGACCCATTTTCTAACGGTTTGGTATCCGGGCGCTGAAACCTTAATGTCATAGTTTCCAGCAGGTAATTTCATTCCTGCTGCATACTTAGGTTTTATGTTCATTACCGAAATTTTAGCGCCTTGAATATTGCTATGAATCGTTAGCGGTAATTTGCTTGCTGTCGCCTGCTTTGAGGTTGAGGTAGGCGCTGAATTTGAGGGAGAGAGTTTACCCATTATGGCGGCATCCATATGGTGAAACGGCGCACTAATGGCCTCAAACCCTTTACTGACTTTTAATACTTCATCCAGTGTGGCACCAATGGGCTGTACTATAGGTTGTGTGGTAAGCAACCAGCGCAGGGCATAAGAAACACTGGCTGCATCGTTTTGCTCCATTTGTTCAAAAAAGTATTGTGTTGCGCTGTCTTCTAAGGTGAATTCATTACTGCTAAAGGTCATTGGCAGAACAAAAATTGATGCCATTAAACCTCCTGAAACTCCCATACTGATTATGGTTTGTTTAGGTGACTTTTTAGTGGTTGATGCAGGGTTTCTTGCCTTAATTAACTCAGCTGCTTTTAAGGGCAGCTTTAACACCGTTAGCAAGACAAGCGCCAAACTAATTGCCATTGAAATGGGGGGCACTATAGTGGCTCTAAGTGCTGACTTACCTGACTCTTCAAAGGTGCCTCCGTCAGCAAACTCCGCTTTTTGAGCCTCTAAAATCGTGAGTAATTCAGAGGTTTTACGTTGAATATTCGGCTCAATAACCTGACGAAGAAATTGCTTGTTATTCCAGTCGGCAAGCATAGGCGACACGTACAGCTCAGCCATTTCTGACTTAATTCGCTGCTGGGTTTGTTTATGACGTTGAAACTCGTTCCAGGTCAAATTTGGCGGGGCGTTAAAGCCTCTTTTAGCGGTTTCATTGCGCCAGCGTTGATCAGCTTCCTGTTTAACTTTTTTCGCTACCGCATTGTTAAAGCCATTTCTATCAGCCATACGCCAGTCATTAGGTAGGGTAAGCCCTTTTGGCTTTAATTTAACGCTGACTTTTTGGCTGGTGATTTCATGGTGTCTAAACTGGTGAATGTCTTCAATACCTAACGGATAGCCACCGGAGTCTTTTATGAAGTCACCTTCCATTTTCACCATTAAGATTTGTTTGTAATGATTCACGTCACTGGTATACACCATACGATGATCTTTAATACCTGCATCACCGCCTGTTGCTGCATCAATGGCCTGCATTGCGGTAAATAAACCAAAGGTCATTACCCCTGAAATAATAGAGTTTCCAACGTTTTCTGCGGTGGTAATTTCTTCACGTATTAACCATTCATTCGGTGGAATGTATGGCATGCTGTATTTTTCTAGCTCGCTATCGTAATTGTTTTGCAAACGTTCATAACAGTTGTCACGACGGCTGCCTTTTTTCATTTCGCCGCATTTATTACGACGCTCAAAAAAGTCATAAAGTTTTGGAGCCAGTTTTTGGGCTCTGGCTTCAACGCGAGCTTCATAGGCTGTTACCCCTTGCTGGTATTGTTGCCAACCTTGGCTGACTTGATTTTGGGTATCGACCCAATACTCATCAGCCCGAGAATCTGCACTGTTTACACCGTCGTTATATCGTTTTGAACCGGATAAGTAGTCAGTGTAAGTACGTTGTAAGTCTTGTCTGAAATCAGCATAGCGTTGATAGTTTTCATCGAAACCTGACATGGCTCTATCACGAACAAATTTCTCCATGATGGAGCGCTTTTTTTGTTCTAGCTCAGCCACTAGGGTGTCGTCGGCATACACTAATCCACCAAATACCGACAAGAAGGTTTTTTCAACGCTAGAGTGGGGGAGTTCGGGGTTATAGTTTATGCCCTCAAACTCAATAGACTTTTCTATTAAGGCGCTACGTAGTACTTGCGATAGGTAAGCTTGTTGGCGCTCAGCAGGGCTGGATGGGTTGATAATAAACTGGTCAACTAGCCACTTTTGGCCGAAAAATACCGTTGGCCATACTAGAATGGCCAATACGCAAAAACTGCCTAATGCTCTTGGAGCTGAGGTTAAAAAGCGGCCTTTTAATAGCAGGTCGGCTAACAATAGTGTTACACCAATACCGCTAATGGTTCGGCCAAAAAGCTCAACGGCGTGTAGTTCATCTTCGGTGGCATTTTTACCGCCTGCCACATCGACTAACGCGGCGTTAAATATGGCTTCAGGAAATAAATAAACCACTGAGCAAATAAATAAAGTGAGCATCCACCAAAAAGGTTTACCCTTGGCGATAATTAATGCGTCTTGTTGTGACTTTTTTGTCGCTTTTTTAGATTTAATTTGCTGTTTTTTTTGAGTGACTTTTAACTGGCTTTCAGCCTGTGCCATTTTTTCTTGAGTCGGATTACTACTAAGTAACTCGCTTGAGAAAGGGCTGTTATTGTTATTGTTCATGCTGTTTCGTCGGTAAAGTAATGATGATAGTGTCGCCGGTGTTGCGGTCTATTTTTTCATCAACAATGGTCGGGAAGCTAAAGGGTGCTTCAGTTGGCGCGGTTTGAGTTTCTTGGCTTGTCTTTTTAGTTGCCACTTGGTTTTTTGCGGGAGCAGAGGGGGCATTGATCGCCTTTAACTGGCCATCTAAGGTTAAATACATCCCTTCTTGGCGATAACCCTGCATTTGATCAAACAGATCAAAATTGGCATCAATGGGTAGCGATGAAATATAACGGCCTATGTCAGAGGTCGCAATGTGGCGTCCCGCTGGTTTAGCAGCTTTAAATAACTGCTGGCAAATGGCAAACGGTGTGGCGTCAACAATCACACCATTGGGAAGATGAGAGAGCGATAACCGCAACAGTTGTTGCTGGTGGTATGGGCTGCCATTAATGGTGTAGGTATAGACTTTCATGCCAAGTTTGTTAGCCCGGCTTTTTACCGCAGGAGATTGCATATAACTGCGAATATCTAGATGTAACCCAGAATGTAAGCCTAATTTACGTTGAATGTTAACAAGCGAGGAATGGCTGGTGTAATCCTTATAACGGCTACGATATCGCTTGGTGCCGTACTGGCTACCTCGGTCAAAGTTGCGTTGGTTATCAAGGTAGTAATTGTCGTTTTTTACGCCATTTTTCATATTCGCCACCATAATATCAACACTGGTGGGATGCGCTTTTTGCACGAAACCTAAATACACAATGGGGTTAATGCCCCGCAGTTTTGTAAGTGTGTCCATTTCAGAAGAAGAATAATAATACCGTCCAAGCCCAACGGTTTCTCTAAGCATGTTATCAAGCTGAGCTAGTTGAGCTCCATTGGCTTTGGCTTTTACTTCTACATTGAGTTGCTGCTCACCTTGGCGGTAATAAGCAAAGGTTTGAAACGCTTCTAATGCAGTAATGGGCCTAACGTTCACTAAATCATTGGTCGACTTATCACGCAGTTTGAGTTGTTTGTATTGCGATAGGTTCATGCGATCAAGCTCGAACTTTTTGCCGGTATAGTGCACCGTTGCTCGGCCTGTTTCTTCATCATGATGGTTTACCCAAGTGCCGTCACCTAGCAACATAACGTCAATTTCTACACTGTTGAAGTTGTCTACCAACGCACTGGCAATTGCCATTTGGCCGCTTTCTGGTTCACGGTAATCGCCACGGTGGGCAGAAATGTCTAAATCGCATTGGTTAACAGATAGCATCTTAATTTCGCCGTTGAAATCCAGATATAAATTTCTGTCGGCTAAGCTGAGCTGGGTGTCAACGATATCTGTGCCGGTAAATCGGCTATCAAGCGGAAAATGCATTAATGCTGCAGGAATAGTAATAGCGGGTTTTTGAGCTGACGTTTCTGGTGTAGAAGAACAGGCTGAAAGCCCCAAAAGAATAACAAGAACACAATAAAGTTTATTGGCTCTTTTGGGTAAAATAGCAAACATGATAAATTAGTAACTTATTATAATTCATGGTGTTATACCAGAAATATAACCTATCTAACAATGCTGTTGTGGGTGTGGATTCAAATATTACCTTGCGTTAATAGTTTATTAACTTTTTGGTTTAATTTGTGTAAGGGTGTATCGCGTTTTTGGGTTAAAGGTTTTAAAAGATAAGGACTATAGAGGGGAAGGGTGTTACTTAAATTAGGATGCTCCCCAAGGTACCGTGACCGGTGTAAGCCCTTGAACCGTAGGTTCAAGGCGGGTAAATGTTCATCTCCTAAGGCTTCTCGGTACAAGCCGAGCATGCTCAATGTCAATGAAAACATTCACCCTGGGTTTGTAAATATCGGCACAGGGACATTACCAGCGCACGCATACCACAGGGAGCAAAACAGGGTAAAACCGCTACAGCAGTTTTACAAAAACAATGTTAGTCGTCCTTGGTGCTTCGTTCAATCAACGAATTTTCTAATGTTGCTTGCAACAATGAGATTCGCTCGTCCATTTGCGACATATACTGTTGATTTTTTTGTTTTTCTTCAATCAACAAATTACCAATATTTAGCGCGGCCATAATGGCTAATTCTTCACGGCTTAAATTATTGGTACGGGTTTTTAGATTAGTGAGTTGTGACTCAACTTCATTGGCGACGGTGCGTAACGTATCCTCGCGTCCTTTTGGACATGCGATAGAGTAAGTGCGCCCTAAAAGGGTGATCTCAACAGCGCTGGTACTCATAAGTTCGCAACGAAATCCTTCTAAAAAGCCAGTATTGGTAAAGCCGAACTATATAGCGCAAAATTTAAAAGAGCAAGGCAAGCACGCGCCTTTTTCACTATTTGCTGGATGTCTGAGCAAATTGCCCATTAATCTCACAACTATCAGCCAAGTATTTGGCGCAAATAGCGAACTCTGCTAGCATTGTGTCAGTTATCGCCCTTTAGGAAAGTATCATGGCAACTCCACCTTCATTATGTATAGAAAACCTTAAAAAAGCCCTAGATGCGGCTGAGATTGGCCAGCATCCCGTTGAAGTTCATGGTGCTTTAGTTGGGTTAATTTGTGGCGGTGTTGATCAGCAAAATCAAACTTGGGTAGGCCCATTAATCGACCTGATGAATGACGGCCAACCGCTTGAGCCCAAGCTTCTACAACTTATTACTGATTTATATCAAGACACGGTAACCAGATTGGCCGATTTTGAATTTGGCTTCACGTTATTGTTGCCAGAGGAAGAAGTGTCTCTATCGCACCGCGTTGAAGCGTTATCGTTATGGACGCAAAGCTTTTTAACTGCCATTGCTATTATTCAACCTAAGTTGAACCAAGCTTCTGCAGACGTAAAAGAAGTGATTAAAGATTTAGCTGAAATTGCTCAGGTTGAATTTGATGTGGCTGAAGATGAAGAATCAGAAACGGCTTACACTGAGCTGCAAGAGTTTGTCAAAATGTCTGCCATTTTATGTTATTCAGAATTCGGCCCAGAGCCTGAAATGGATAACACCGAAAACAGCGAAGACAGTAAAACAATTCATTAGCCGTGCGATTAGTTAATCGTATTTTACAGGCATAACCCTCTTACACTGAGTCGTAACAATGAGCGGAACCTCTCCTAGCCAAGAATTTGATATTGTTATTGTGGGCGGCGCTATGGCCGGTGCCACGCTAGCTTTAGGGCTAGCCAACTTAAACCATAGCTTATCTAAGCCGCTTTCTATTGCGGTGATTGAAGCGCATCAGGCAGATGATAGCCACCCGGGGTTTGATGCTCGCTCAATTGCTATTGCTCATGGGTCTATTTTCGCCTTAACGCAATTAGGCATATGGCCAGCGTTAAAGCATTTAGGGACACCCATTAACGATATTCACGTGTCTGACAGAGGCCACTTTGGCATGACAGAGCTTAATGCCAAACCTTTAGGGTTAGATGCATTAGGACAGGTTGTCGAATTAGCCAAAGTCGGCTCGGTGTTATTTGAGGAGCTTCAACAAGCTAATATTAAGTTATTTTGTCCGGCTAAATTAAACCAATTATTGCCTAAAACTGACGCCCATTATTTAACCCTAGATGATGGCACAACCATTTCCGCCAAGTTATTGGTGGCCGCCGACGGTGCTAATTCCGTGGTAAGGCAGCAACTTAACCAAACTGCAGAGCAAATTGATTTTGGCCAAAGTGCCATTGTCGCAAATGTTGAAACCGCCAAACCTCACCACAATTGGGCTTACGAACGCTTTACTGAAACCGGGCCTTTAGCTTTATTGCCTATGAGCCATGTTAATGGTCAAGCCTCAGAGGCGTCGGCTAGGATGTCTTTAGTATGGGCGCTTGCCCCTGAGCAAGCTGCACATTTAGCCCAAGTTAGCGATGCTGAGTTTTTACAACAATTGCAAAATGCCTTTGGTTATCGGGTTGGGCAATTTACTCAAGTAGGTAAGCGAGTGACTTACCCATTAACCTTAACCACCATGCCTAGACCCATTTATCACCGTTGTGTGTTTGTTGGTAATGCCGCGCAAACACTTCACCCTATTGCAGGGCAGGGCTTTAACTTAGGCTTACGTGACGTGGTGGGTTTAATTGAGGTGATTAAAGCTGCGCTGCAAAGTGGTTTATCTTCAGTGGCTGAACAGTCAACATTTGATGTGGGCAGCTCGGCTATTGTGCATCAATATCTTGCCGCAAGGCAGCAAGACCGAGATAGCACCATTAGCAATATTGAATTTTTAGTGCGCGGTTTTTCGAATCAATATTGGCCGTTAGTAGCAGGGCGCTCAGTAGGGCTTAGATTATTGTCTTGGTTGCCGCCACTTAAACGCCCCGTGGCTGAAATCGCCATGGGTTGGCGCTAGTTAATTTTTCCTATTAAAAGGACGCTGTTATGTATACCACCCAAACCTTTGATGTAGCCATTGTTGGTGGCGGTATGGTCGGGTTAGCCACAGCAATTGGTCTTGCTGAGGCCGATTTAAATGTTGTTGTTATTGACGCAGGTGAAGCCAGTGAACCCACCGGAGAGCCTAAGCTACGTGTCAGCGCAATTAATAAAGCCAGTCAGCAGTTATTAACTCATCTTGGTGCATGGCAATACATTCCTAATGCACGCATTAGCCCATATCAAAAAATGAAGGTATGGGACAAAGACGGCATGGGTAAGATTGAGTTTGATGCCCACGGCATAGGTGAAAACCATTTAGGTGCCATTATTGAAAACCAAGCCATTAGCTTTGCCCTAGCCAAGCGTGCCAGTGAGCTGGCCAATATTACTCACCTGCAACAACAAACCCTACAGCGTGTTGCTTTTGGCGAGCGTGAAGCTTGGCTTACTTTAGATAATGGCGACAATATGTCAGCCGCATTAGTAATAGGTGCAGACGGTGCAAACTCTTGGGTGCGCCAACAATGTCAAATTCCACTGACCTTTTGGGACTACGGCCACCACGCCATTGTAGCCACCATTCGTACCGAGCAGCCCCACGATGACAAGGCGCGTCAGGTGTTTTTGCCTGATGGCCCATTGGCAATTTTGCCATTATATGAAGACAACTTATGCTCCATTGTTTGGTCGACTTCACCTGAAGAAGCGCAGCGTTTAAATGCCCTAGATGGCACCACTTTTGGCCATGCACTAACCGCGGCTTTAGACAGCAGGCTTGGAGTATGTGAGCTAGTAAGTGAGCGTCAGGCTTTTCCACTGCGTATGCGATACGCGCGACACTTTGCGCGCCATCGTGTGGTGTTAGCAGGCGATGCCGCCCATACCATTCACCCGTTAGCAGGCCAAGGCGTTAACCTCGGCTTTTTAGATGCAGCCAGTATTATTGAAACGGTTGTTGAGCTTCATGAACAGGGTAAAGATATTGGAGAATATAGCCATTTACGCAGTTTAGAGCGTTGGCGAAAAGCCGATGCAATGGAAATGATTGCCACTATGGAAGGGTTTAAAAGATTGTTTGCTGGACGCAATCCACTTAAAAAAGCCATCAGAGACATAGGATTAAGCCTAGTTGATAATGTTGCTGGACTAAAAACAGTGTTCATGAAACAAGCCATGGGCAATAAATCAACATTACCTAAACTGTGCCGTGAGCCGAATTCACCTTCTTAGTTTATAAAAACGCTTGTATATCAGGCGTTCAAGCTTGGTTAAGGTTTGTTATTCAAACAGGCTGTAAATTTGTTACAGCCTTCACATTAGTAAATCTAATGCATTGTTGTCAGATTAGAAAAATTTTTTGTATACAATCTCACTCTGCCGAGTATAATTTTCGCCGCATTTTATCAAATACCTAGGTTATGTTTTTTAACGTAACACTACCCACAATAAGGGATAAGAATGGCTAGCAAAACGGTACTCTTCAACAAGCATTTAGAATCAAACGCCAAAATGGTGGACTTTCACGGTTGGGATATGCCAATCAACTATGGTTCGCAAATAGAAGAACATCACGCTGTTCGTCAAGATGCCGGTATGTTTGACGTGTCACACATGACGGTAGTTGACGTAACAGGTCAAGACGCTTGCGCATTTTTACGTAAACTTTTAGCTAACGATGTCGCAAAACTTAAAGTACCGGGCAAAGCCTTATACGGCGGAATGTTAGATGACAACGCCGGTATTATTGACGACCTTATTACTTACTACTTAACCGACACCCATTATCGTGTAGTGGTTAACTCTGCCACCCGTGAAAAAGACTTAGCCTGGATCAACAAGCAAGCCGCTTCATTTGAGGTAGCCATTACTGAGCGCCCAGAACTCGCCATGATTGCTGTGCAAGGCCCAAATGCAAAAGCCAAAGCAGCTAGCGTATTTAATGCTGAGCAAAACGCCGCAGTAGAAGGCATGAAGCCTTTCTTTGGTGTTCAGGCTGGCAGCTTATTTATTGCTACCACAGGTTACACTGGCGAAGCTGGTTATGAAATTATTGTGCCAGAAGCCGAAGCTGAGGCTTTATGGCAAGCATTATTAGATGCAGGTGTGCGCCCATGTGGTTTAGGGGCTCGTGATACGTTACGTTTAGAAGCCGGTATGAACCTATATGGTTTAGACATGGACGAAACCATTAACCCATTAGCGGCAAACATGGGTTGGACAGTCGCATGGGAGCCTGAAGACCGTGACTTTATTGGCCGCGCAGCACTCACCAAATTAAAAGCCGAAGGGACTGATAAATTAGTCGGTTTGGTGATGGAACAAAAAGGCGTTTTGCGTCATGATATGCCAGTGTTTTTCACTGATGAAAACGGTGTAGAGCACCAAGGCGCTATCACCAGCGGTACTTTCTCGCCAACTTTAGGTTATTCTATTGCTATGGCTCGTGTACCTAATGGTGTAGGCGACACCGCGGAAGTAGAAATGCGTAAAAAACGTGTTGCGGTTAAAGTCATTGCCCCAAGCTTTGTACGTAATGGCAAGCAAGCCTTTTAAGAAATACCCATAAAAATTATTGATTAAGCTTTAAAGTACCAAATAAAGGATAACGACAATGAGCAACATTCCAGCAGATTTGAAATACGCTTCTTCACACGAGTGGATCCGTTTAGAAACTGACGGCAGCTACACTGTAGGTATTACAGAGCATGCACAAGAGCTTTTAGGCGACATGGTATTCGTTGAATTACCAGAAGTAGGTGACACGGTAACCGCTGGTGAAGATTGTGCAGTTGCAGAATCTGTAAAAGCGGCATCTGACATCTACGCACCAATTTCTGGTGAAGTGGTTGCTGTTAATGAAGCATTAGAAGACTCGCCAGAATTAGTTAACAGCGATGCTTATGGCGATGGCTGGTTCTTCCGTGTTATTCCATCTGACGCATCAGAAGCAGACAGCTTATTAGATGCTGAAGGCTATCAAGAAGTTATCGACGAAGAGTAATTTTTGTCGACACTGAGAAGCTCCCTCGGGAGCTTCTTTGTTATGTGTAGCTAAAAGCTTTACGTTGGTGACAACAGCAAAATAAATACCTTAAATGAATAAGCACAATACCACATGATTTGTGACCTTATTGATTAGCGTCAACGTACTATTCTTCGCCGCACATTTTTATTTGTTATTCATACCCAGTACCTGTGCCCTACAGCTCATTACTGACACATTTGGAACAAGGTTTATCATGACCAAGCAGACCCTTACACAATTAGAACAGCACGAACTATTTCTAACGCGCCATATCGGCCCAAATGAAGTACAGCAGCAAGAAATGTTGAACTTTATCGGTGCAGAGTCGTTAGATGACCTAACGGAACAAACCGTACCAGGAAAAATTCGTTTACCTCAAGAGCTTACTATTGGTGATTCTTGCGGTGAAGCTGAAGGTATTCGCTATATTCGTAACATTGCCGACAAAAACAAAGTATTTAAAAGCTATATCGGTATGGGTTACTACGGCGTTGAAGTGCCTAACGTTATTTTGCGTAATGTGTTCGAAAATCCAGGTTGGTACACGGCTTATACTCCTTACCAGCCAGAAATTGCCCAAGGGCGTTTAGAAGCCATTCTTAACTTCCAACAAGTTTCAATGGACTTAACTGGTCTTGACCTTGCTTCAGCGTCATTATTAGACGAAGCCACAGCTGCGGCAGAAGCCATGGCGTTAGCTAAGCGTGTTTCTAAAGCTAAAAAAGCCAATACTTTCTTCGTAGCAGACGATGTGTTTCCACACACATTAGACGTTATTAAAACCCGTGCAGAATGCTTTGGTTTTGACATTGTTGTTGGCCCAGCAAATGAAGCGGTTAACTACGAACTATTTGGCGCGTTGTTCCAATACACCAACCGCTTTGGTGAAATCAGCGACTACAGCGAGCTATTTGCACAGTTACGTGAAAAGAAAGCTATTGTTACTGTTGCCACTGATATTATGTCGTTAGTGCTACTTAAGTCTCCGGGCTCTATGGGCGCAGACGTGGTATTTGGTAGCGCCCAGCGTTTTGGTGTACCAATGGGATATGGCGGACCACACGCAGCATTCTTTGTTGCTAGAGACGAGCACAAGCGTTCAATGCCTGGCCGTATTATTGGTGTATCAAAAGATACCCGTGGTAATGCAGCATTACGTATGGCAATGCAAACTCGCGAACAACATATTCGTCGCGAAAAAGCCAACTCAAACATTTGTACCGCGCAAATTTTATTAGCCAACATGGCCTCTTTTTATGCGGTATTCCACGGCGCTAAAGGCTTAAAAACCATAGCAAGCCGTATTAACCGTTTAACTGATATTTTAGCCACAGGTTTAAAAACCAAAGGGGTTGAGTTAGTTAATAGCACTTGGTTTGATACCATTTCACTTAAAGGCTTAGATGTTGAAGCGGTAAAAGCGCGTGCATTAGCGGCGCAAATGAACCTACGTTTTGATGCCGACGGCATTGTGGGTATTAGCCTAGACGAAACCACGACTCGTGAAGATGTTGAAGCTTTATTTAGTGTTGTTTTAGGCGCTGATCATGGCTTAGAAATCAGCCAACTTGATGAGGTTATTTTATCGGGTTCGGTTGAATCTATCCCAGCTTCACTGATTCGCCAAGATGCTATTTTGACGCACCCAACGTTCAACCGCTACCAAAGCGAAACGGACATGATGCGTTACATCAAGCGTTTAGAAAATAAAGATTTAGCCCTAAACCACTCAATGATCTCGTTAGGTTCATGCACCATGAAGCTAAACGCTGCTGTGGAAATGCTACCAGTAAGCTGGCCAGAATTTGCAAACATGCACCCATTCTGCCCACTTGACCAAGCAGAAGGTTACACTCAGCTGATTAATGAGTTATCTGACTACTTAGTTAACATTACTGGCTACGACGCGGTTTGTATTCAGCCAAACTCAGGCGCACAAGGTGAATATGCTGGTTTATTAGCTATTCAAAAATACCATGAGTCTCGTGGTGAAGCGCATCGTAACATCTGTTTAATTCCACAATCTGCCCACGGTACTAACCCAGCATCAGCACAGTTAGCGGGTATGAAGGTTGTTGTGACGGCATGTGACAAGCAAGGTAACGTTGACCTAGAAGATTTACGTGCCAAAGCGGCTGAACTAGCCGACAGCTTATCGTGCATTATGATCACCTACCCATCAACCCACGGTGTTTACGAAGAGTCTATTCGTGAAGTGTGTGAAATTGTGCATCAATACGGCGGCCAAGTTTACTTAGACGGTGCCAACATGAATGCCCAAGTAGGCTTAACCTCACCAGGATTTATTGGTGCAGACGTATCGCATCTTAACCTACATAAAACCTTTGCTATTCCACACGGTGGCGGTGGCCCAGGTATGGGCCCAATTGGTGTTAAATCGCACCTAGCCCCATTTGTAGCTGGTCACGTAGTGGTTAAGCCAGGCCGTGAAAGCGACAACAACGGCGCAGTATCTGCTGCACCATACGGCAGTGCAAGTATTCTGCCTATCAGCTGGATGTACATTAAACTGTTAGGCACAAACGGGGTTAAGCAATCAACCCAAACCGCACTGTTAAATGCTAACTACGTGATGAAAAAGCTATCAAGCCATTACCCAGTATTGTTTACTGGTCGTAATGACCGCGTAGCCCATGAATGTATTATCGACTTACGTCCATTAAAAGAAACCTCAGGCGTAACGGAAATGGACATTGCTAAGCGACTAAACGATTATGGTTTCCACGCGCCAACCATGAGCTTCCCAGTAGCCGGAACGTTAATGATTGAGCCAACAGAATCAGAATCAAAAGTTGAATTAGATCGCTTCATCGAAGCCATGATCGCCATTCGTGGTGAAATTGCAAAAGTAGAAGCAGGCGAGTGGCCAGCAGACAACAACCCACTGCACAATGCGCCACACACACTAGCCGATATCATGGACCCAGAATTTGACACTCGCCCATACAGCCGCGAAGTTGCCGTATTCCCAACCGCAGCAGTAAAAGCGAATAAATTCTGGCCAACGGTAAACCGTATCGACGATGTTTACGGCGATCGTAATTTGATGTGTTCGTGTGCACCGATTAGTGATTATGAGTAGGTAGTTGTTTTGTTGGCGATCAACAATTAAGTTTGTGAACGCTGCAATTAAAAATGTGAATGCAATTAAGATTGTGAACGCATAAATAAGAAAAGGCGAACTAGAAATGGTTCGCCTTTTTTACATTGAAATACTCATAGAGAGCTTCAGTCTTGGTAAACTAAAAAGTTAAACTCGTGCTGGTCGTATTCTCTATAGCTTGCTTCTGAGCTAAGAACGGTGGCATTGCAGACGTAACATTGTTTTTGCTGTTTATCGACCAAGCTTGACCATATCCCAAGCTTTTCCTTGCTGACCGCTGTATAAGTACCACATAGGGACCGAACTCCTTTCGGATGAATTGGTTGCCAGTTGCTGTACCAGAATGATGAAAATCCAATAGTGGCGCTGCCAATAGTGTAGTAAAACAAGCCATTGTAGGAAGAGCCTGTAATTTTTTTTTCATCAATTGTGCATTTTGGGATGTAGAGTCCACGCGACTCGAGGTCAGAGTGCCAATGACCATACCTCATAAATGGATACGAAGTGCCGGCCATTGTAGGATTTTCATGTGGCTGACTCGCACCAAGTTCATATGACAGCTCCTTATCTAGAAGGTTGCCAACAGCAATGCAGTTAGAACGTTCTTTTATATGCATGTCCGGTGTCAACCTTACTTCAGAGTTCACCTTTACAGCAGTTAAATCAATCCAGGTATTGTCATCAATCTTAATAGGAAATGAAAATGCTAAAAGGTTATGGCTGTCATCTGTGTGAGAGAAGTTGGCTAATGCTTCTTTAACATAGTTGCTCAAGTGCTCTTCATTAGGGGAGTTAATGCCATTCCAGACTGGTAACCATTTGGGGTTTTGAGGGCGAAGTGCTAGATACGCAGGCTCGATAGGTAATGCTGGAATTGATAAATGTCCCGCGTAAGAATCCGGCATACCGTAAATCTCTTTGGCTAGTCCGATTGTTCTTAAATATGCTGAACGCCCACGGTGACTTGCCTGCGTATAAAATTGGCCAGTAGACCTTTGACGATCGCTACTAAAAAAATAATCAATATTTGTTGCTTTTGAAGGCTGATATTCAAATGTAGTGTTCCATTCAGATTGAAAGTAATCGGTAAAAGGTATACTCGTTCTTTTCTCTTCTTTTTCTAACCATGAATTGTACATTAAAGGTACATGATTCCCCTGATAGTATTCGAATCGATTATTATCATGAGTTAAGCTGATAAGCGGTGAAAATGGATAGGTATACTCACCTAAATCTTTTGCTGTAGGTTCCAGTTCTTCTATTAATAGATCTGAGAGAGAGGACCTTGCTGTAATTAAATGACCTAAATCTTTTGGGCAGACATAGCCCCGATGCTTGGCTGCAAAAAATACGCATAGCACTTCTACACATTCTGACTCTTGCTTTCTATTGGCTAAATCTTCTTTCAATAATTCTTCAACTTTAGGGTGCTGTGCAATTAAAAGTATTGAAAGTTGGTCTATAGACCATAATTTAACAGAAGGTATTGGAAGTTTAAGCCTTGAAATTAACGACTTAACTAATGCTTCATCGAGAGAGTCATCACGACGCCAATCCCAGTCTGGTTTAGTCAGCTTAAGATTGCGAACGCTGTCTTCCAAGCTTTCAACCATCGATAATGTCAGTTCAAGAGCCTCATCCTTCCTTCCACTCTGGGAAAGTAAAAAGACTAATTTATCATTTGGAATGATTAAGTTACCGAATTTATCATTCCAATTATCCAACTCCGATGTTGTTAGCTTTATAAACTCGTCTGTTTTTTTAGGATATTGCTCAGCCACCACTTTAAGTCGGTTGATACTATTTTCCGAACGCTCGTACCAATCAGACCAGCCACCCATGGCTTTGTGAGCAAAAACTAAAAGGTTAAATGCTTTTTCTTTACCGTTGAATTTTTGTGTACTGTAGAAAAGATGATCTAATAAGTGACGTTTGTCGTTCAAACGGTCAATAAATGTTGGAATGAGTGGTGTCAACTGCTTTAATAGAGCATCTTCTTGACCATGATCACACCAATACTTGTACCAATTTTTTAAAAAACTACTGGTGCTAATTTTCCCGTTTAGCGCTAGGGATAGTTCTTCGAATTTTTCTGGTGGAAAATCGGCTGGTTGTAAAGTGATTTTTTCATCAAATTCATCAGCAGTTGATTTATCTGTAGTGATTTCTTTAATATCGATTCCAATACAGGTTTCTGTTTCATTAGCAATATGAGTAGCATGTAGATCTCCATTCTCAACGTTTACTTTTAGCATTTGGTAACAACTAGAGTGCAAGCCAGTGAGAAATAAATGCTTTGTAATCGGTGAAGAAAAGTCACATTTTTCAAGCAGCCTAAGTATTGTCTCTTCAGCATAATACCATTCGCCATCGCTAAGCTCTTGATCATAAACTGAAGCAGCTGTTTGCGGGTTTAATTTTGCTAATAGTGAAGATATGGAGTGCTTAGAGTGTCTAGTTTCATCCCCGTCGGTAAACTTGGATATATTGAAAACTATCGGTGATATCCGCTCTAATATTTCCAGAGCAGAATCTGGATCAGCTTCGGAAAGGTATTCCACAGCTTTTAAAACATCAAATATAGCGGTGTCTTTATGATGCCCGTAACCGAGCACAAAATCCCATGTTTTTCTCATACACCTTTCAAAAAGGGCTAGATTATCGTGTTGGAATGCTATTTGAGCGAGTTCAAGGTAAGCATTAGAATTCTCAATTGTTTCTTCTAGCTCATTTAACTGTCGAGCCTCGTCGAGTTCAATGAGCAGTACAACAGCATCATCGTCTAACAGTTTGAGACCTACCTCCTTATACCATAACCGAAGCCAGTCAACTCTGAATACACCAGAGTCAACAATTTGCTTTAGTTCATCACGCGAAACTTCAGATTTGGTTGTTATCAGGTGACAATCGGCTGCAATTTCAATCCAATCGCGCTTTAAAGCTATATCGGCTCTTCTTGTCTCCCATTGAACCTCATCTAATATTGGCCACAGCGGAAACATCGCACAAACTACGTCAAAGTTTAATGTATTCCCTGCTAAAAGTTCATTTGCGCTCCAATCTGAAATCTCATTAAGCAATACATAATGATCTGACACATCCGCTCGATCTGATGTTGCACTAACTGGTAACCAAGAGAAGTCGCCTTCTGCACTTAACCTGGTATAAAGTGAAGAAAAAAACCAGCTATGATAACCGCCAGGTTTTTCAACTTTGAAGACAGTTTCCGACAGGCCATCAAAAAGATGAGTTTTAATACTGGCAAATTTTTTCTTAGAGAATATATCTAAAAACTGAGATAACGTCTGTGAGGAAAAAGCGCTATATTCTGGCCTACGGGCAATATCTGCACCCTCTATAATGCTTAATCTAATTGCATCGAGTTCGATTTGACCGATATGATTTGAATTACTTGGTAAACACTGCCAAGCCCTGAAGAGCAGACCCAGCTCTTTTTTTGTACGGCATGCACGTCTAAAACTAGCCACATATCCATCGGGCCAATTAGAGAAGTTTCCTCCTTCAAAAATCGCATCGTAGTTAAGGCTGTCAGTTAATACTCCTGCTTTTATCAATACAGCAGCTTCAGCTTCGTTATCTTGAGAGTGTCGAGAAGACAAAAGTTTGGTTTTAGCCCGATATCGATCAATAGCCTTCTGCGATAACAACTCTGCTTGATCAACTGCCCCTCTATACCATAATGCAATTGCCAATATGGATAATTTGGTTGGTGAATACTCGTTTTGTCCTGATATTAATTCATTTATAGATGCCTCATCAGCTAATATAAGGGAAAGCGTACTTAAATTATTGGAATCCCAAGTCTGGAATTCAGGTCCATTTATAAGCCGGGTTTTTAATGCTCTATGGCTATATGCCTCAGCATATTCAAGTTCTTCAAATGCATATGTTTCAGCTTCAGATAATAGCCTTATGCATGATTTGACTGGCATGCCAGTAATAAGCTTATCAAGTATCCAGTCCCTTACAACGCCTTCTCGTAATTCGGATGTGCTGCCCATTCGAGCCAAACAGGACCAAAGCCAATTATCCTTGAGATGAATAGGTGCGCTTAAGTTTAGCCATTCACACACAGATGGCAGCAAGGCACTTATTCGTTCTTCGTGTTCTTCCTGACTTCTAACAAACACAACCAAGCTTTCATGAAAAGGCCTTACTCCACAAACTCCTTCAGAAAGCATGTGTGCAACGGCATCAACGCTCGGAGCATATTCATGAATATCTTTGACAACGCAACCAATCGCCGGTCTGGGCCATGCAAATTGAAATCCACTGCAAAGGTGAAGAACATCCTTTTGTCTATAATTGAGGTTACGCCAGAGCTCGGAATAATAAGTAGTAATATTGCCATCGGAGCATGGTGGAAGCTTCTCAATTTGCCAGGAAGAAAGTGCTAATCCATGATGAGACAGATACTCAGATGAGTAGATCACATGCAGTGGATAGCCATTTGTAGCCTTTAATAACGCTCCAGCACTTTTCTGAATTTCTTCATCTACATGATCCTCATGACAGTTGGAGAATAATCGACCAGATTCAATATGAAGTTTTAAATACTCGTATATCGAATTTCCAGACATTTCAGGCAACCAATGCCATTCATTCTTAGGAGAGTGAATAAGCAGTGTATGAGGGAGTAATTCATCGTCAACTGGTTGCGTTCCAACAATTATCACTAAGTTTTCTGTTGTAGGTAGCAATTGTCTGAAGGTTTCGTCCAATGGCTTTTTATTTTTTGCATTGTCTCGCCAAACATGATCCAGCCCATCAATTAATACTAAAAAGGGTTTTCCCCTGTCTTTGTAATAATTTGCGCATGTTACGAGCGCATCACGCAGGTTTTCAGGATGGGATGTACTTGCATTTGCTTCTTTGTGAAAGCTATTGATTTGATGTAGCAGCGATTCAGCGACGATTCTTGGGCTTAGTCTGTCTTCTGTTGTATCCCCCAATGATAAGAAATAGTGATGACGTAATAGCGGAATTTCCTGATCTTCCAATTCTTGACACAGAAACGATAGATACGTACTTTTTCCAACACCAGGCTTACCCGTTAACGTAATGACTTCGCCGTTTGAGCTGCTAATACGTGCAAGTAGAGCATTGTGAAAATCAGAATCTGGGAGGCAATAATCCTCAGGCACAGAGAATATTTCAGGTATGGGCTCCGGTCTTTTGGGTGATAAAACTTCTCTAACATGATGAAGATAAATCCAACCATTTTCTGGAGGATTATTCTGAAACATTGCCCATTCACGTGCTCTTGCGACAAGCCGCTCAACGCCTGTATCGTCGGAAAACTTCAAAAGCTCGGCTCGAACACTACGCTTTATCGTAAGGTAGTCTCCATCACTATGTTGGACGGTCAACTTCGAAAAAAGAAACATAGCGGCTTCGTGGTTTCCTAATTGTCGGATAACCTCTTGTTGTGAGTCATCATCAATCTGATGAAATTCTATTTTTGAACCACGCAGGCAAGACTCCATAGATCTATCCGGCCGCTTGTTGGTCAATAGAACTACATCCCCAAGCTTTTCAGCAGGCACAGCATTAATAGCATCGTAGAGCTTTTTAAGAATGGAACGAGATCTAGCTGTTTTACCTGAGATTTTTAACAACCAATCCCACGTAAGGCAGTTTTCATCCTTCTCAGGGGAGGGGGTAAATTTAACTTGCCAAAAATCTTTAATACCATTTGGCCGTTCACAAACAACATCATCTATACCTTCAGGTGTTTCATTACTGTCATTGTCTGCTTCAAATGCAACTCGACTATATGATGCAGGACTGTGAAGCCAGTTTGCTAGTAGCTTAATACCTTGCAATGTTTGGTAGTCATATCCGGTATAAATAATCGCCGAATTTTTTACTTTCATATTATCAACCCTAAACCTAAAGCTTCTTCCTTGCCGTTTTGGCAATCTCTCCACCGTCTAACAAGTAGTGCCACACATGGGTTACCAGCAAGTTGGTTGGAGCGAACCCAGTCAACATCAATTAATGAGGCAAGTAGCTCAGTATTCATTTCTCCTTGGAGTGCGTGCCATTGGCGAATACTTGGTTGTCTGGTTAGTTGTAATTTAGGCGGCGCTAAGCTTCCTACAATGTAATAGCCTTGCTCTGGGTCATGCCATAACCTTTGAATACCTGGAATGTCTCTTAGCCAGGCTCGAATGTCTTGCAATGGAATACCAAATACTCTTGAAGCAACTTTGGCCCAAGAACCGCTGAGGCTTGAACTTACAATTTTTTTGGGCATTTCACCTTCAGGTAACTTATTGTTCATCACACTTAACAGTGCTTTAAATGCATGTTGCTTTAGTTCTTTGTATTCAATTGATGATCGGTTTTCCTGCCATAAAGTACCAAGTGTTTCATGCCAGCATGTTTTAATATCATCGAGCTGCGTAAGTAAGGTATTTGCACTTTTCTCTGATAGCTCACCTTCTTCCTTCAATTCATTAATATGCTCTTCTAACACATCTGTTTCAGGTAACTGCCACTGTTTTAATGGCATAGAGATATTCTGTGATTGGAGTTCTTGCAGTGTTTCTGCAAGGTGGTTCGGAAGCATATGAGGCGTATCATACTTGGGGTCTTGGTAGTAGATAGAAACAGATTCCGCTTTATGTATAACAATGGTCTGCCTGCGAGCAAACCTAGCATACTTTTCTGCATCACTACCAAAACCTTGCATTACCACCTGTGGTTGGTAGCTGTATGGCCATTCTCTACTCAACAATGCAAACAGCTGTTTTACAGAAGTATTAAATTTACCCAAAACTAAATCACAATTTTTTTCATGCTCTGATATGGTTGGATTAAAGGGGATGAGTACTGGTCTGTCATTTAGAACTGTAAACAGGTAACCGTCGGTTATAACAACAAGCTCTTCAGTTAGAACGTCGTGCTCTTCAGGAAGCATTGAGCTTAATTTGACCTGATCATCATGCAGCAAATGCTTGATACTTAATTCTTTGATGACAATTTCTAAATTGCGCTTCAGTGCCTCCATCCTGCTATCTGTCTCAAACATAGATAGAGTATAGTTATAGTATTCGTCTTCAGGTACTAAATATGTTTCATTACTCTCTTCGTCGCTAATTTCATTAATAAGCTTGGCTTCGATGGAGTCACCGTCTAAGTCATATGGGTTTACATTGATGTGTTGGCAAGCGACCTTAGTGCGAAGTTTAGTCGTGAGAGGGTAATGGTCTTCAATAACTCCAGGATATTGATCTAAAAGAACTAAAATTGAATCAGACTTACTGAATTCAAGGCTATCAATATCTTGAGGGTCACAATTAGGTAAAAGATGAAGTTGCGTGTTAATACTTTTTTCAGATAGCGCTTGATTAAGTGGTAACAACATTTGCTCAGCCGATATGTTCTTTGAGAACCGTAAGTCGAGCACAAGAACTTTTTCTAGCAATGCTACACTAGGCATAGTATTTCGAGTTTTTGGACCTTGCTTATATTTAGTCTTGAGAGGTAATGGTTTGAGGTTTAAGATTTTAGGCTTTAGGTTAAAACCATATGCTTGGGCTTTATCAATCAATTCATCTTGAATAGGTTTAAGCAAGCATGGCCAGCTGCCCTTGAAGGCATCTGCATTAGAAAGATCAATAAATGCGCGTTGCTTTCGTTTGTTCTTATTTTTACGTATTTCTGAATACACAGGCCCGGAAGGTTTTTCACCTTTTTTAGGTATCCAGCGCACTAAAACGTTGTTCTTATCATATACCCACATAGAATTGCGGTGTTCTGCGTTGGCTTTTGCGCTGTCTAATACACGTAGTGGTACATTCTCATGAAAGAGAACTACTTCGGTCGTATTCCTATCCCTGCGTTGTTGAGTTCTACAATCTAAACTGATTGCATTGACGCCTCTACTTTTTTTAGTGTTCCAAGTATCTATTTTAAGAAGAGGCCTACCTAATGTATGACTTCCTTTGCAATGAGTCCCAAATGCAGATACTTTGCGCATTATCAAACGTATCCAGATGGGGTTCATTTCAGCGGAGTATTGGACTTTCTCGGGGCGAATATCCATTCCATCTTTATTGAGAATAACTGGTGGCTTAGTTGTTTCAGAATCCACAGCTACAAACAAGCCAAATTGCCCTTTGTAGCTGCGCATCAAATATGGGTAGTAGCGATTAGAAAGCTCTGTGTCTAAGTGTTCTTGCCACTCCTTCCATCGATATGATTTGTTCAATGGATAATGGTAAACCACTAGTTTCTTTGCTTTTTCAGCGTCGATTTCACTGTCTAAGTAAATTGTGTGAGAAAGGGGCAATTCTCTTACTATTTGATTGTTATTGCTCACCTTTTAGTCCTCTTTCTTGTTTTGTTGTTCAGAAACCAAATCCACAAAGTGGTTGAAGCCAGTGGTTACAGTATCTTTAGCATCATGACCTATGCAGCCATTAAGTACGATAATGTCCGCCTTAGTAACAGGCACTTGCTTTAATTGTTCGTTAAATCCTACAAGTGAAGCATCATGCTCAGTACAGACAAAGTTGAGTATGGCTAGTTTTGTTTCAGAGCCTTCCGCATTTCGAATTGCTTGTAGTTTACTAATTAATCCAAGTGGGGCTTTGTCAGGTTGAGCACCATTTATTAGCCATTCTTGGTATTGCTCATCAGTTTTATCGAGGCTGTCACTTCCCCAAAACTTTGCATCAACTCTAAAATCAGTTTTTGAGACTGTAAAATCATAAAGCTCAAGTACACTTTGGCTATTTAAGGTTGTGTGAGTGGACACGTTTTGCGAATGCAATAAAGCTCGTATTGCCTCTTCACCCAACCTCCCTTGTAAAATTCTCTGGGTGATGCGAGGGTGGAGAACATATGTCTCCTCTAATTCACAAGCGATAGGATACATTGAGGTCCTGTAGCCCTTTTTGTTGAACCAATCTATGATGGCGCTGTGTGACTGAATGTAGCTGTATAGTCTGTCTGGACGATAGGGGATGCGGCCCTTACCCGGTTCACTGAAAAACTGCCATGTTTCAGGATCGTACCAGATCTCTGTGAATGAACTGCTGTGAGTTGGCTTTTCAATACAAGCCCAATCTTTTAATGGTGTATGAATGCCATAAACGGAGCTTTTTGGGTTCCAAGCATAATCTAGTTGCAGCACGGCACGCCCCAACTGTGTCCAAAGTTTGGCTATGTCATCTGTACTTTCAGGATGTTCGCGTGAATTTCGGATTGCTGGAATTAGCTTATCATCAATAATACTGACAGCATTCTCACCAGTCTGACTCGGCGTAAACATTGAACTGAAAAAATCGTTAGAAGATTCATCATCAATGGAAGTTAGCCTATCGAGAAGTTTTTGGTTTAAATCACTCAGTATCTGTCTATAGTTGGTATAAGCAGGTAAGGCTGTAAATTTAATTAGGTCTTGAGCCAGCTGATGCGAAACGTATATTTCAACGTTACCAATATAATCCCAAACTCGTTCCAAACGACCAACTTGTTGCTGTATGTCTGCCGCCGCATTTTTTATGTAGTCCGAGCCTTTTTTATAAACAGAATTATTTAGCTGAGATATTTGGTAACCAGTTCCATCCATTACTGCTGAAATATATTTCCTATGCTCCTTTCTAGAAATTTCACCGTACCTGCGAAGTTTATCTAAATTTCGCATTTGATAACCCGCATGTGCCATTTTGTCTAAATTTTCATCGCTGTTATCCTGCGGTGAAAAATAGTAGTGACGAGACTCAAGTATGTATACACATGTAAGGTCCATACTTTTATCATTGCTCAGTTTAAAGTCTAAGTTGATGCCGTTGGTTGCTGAAGCCGTTTGGGTAATAATTAGAACAGGATATTCTGCATCAAATGCAGCTTGGTAAGCTTCTTTAAATCCAGGACGTTTTTGGCATTCAGCGTTTAGTAGGCAGATAGTGATGTCTTGTTCGTTTACGCTAATTGGAATGAAAACATCTTTGAATAGAGCCAATAGCTTGTTTTGGTTGAATTCTTTGGCAACTTTTTCGTTTGTACATAGCCACTGAATGCTGTTGCGGCTAGCTTTTGCTTCATCTTCTATTAACCATTTGCGAAAATATTTCGTTGAATTTACATAAGCGAGCTGGCCCTTATGCTTTTCTTTCGTGCCAGCTACTGCAATTACATTGATAAGTTTTAATAGTGTGCTTTCTCTATGTTCTTTTGCACTGGTGGAAATACTGCTATCGGAGTCCTGAAAAAATTCGGGAACTAAATTAGAAAGAACGTCGATTTTCTCCTGTTGGGATAACTGGTCGTCAAAACCTGAAACAGTTACTTCTAGGTCGGTTTGTCGTAGTGTTGCCTTTTTATCACTCAGGTAGGCGATCATATTATTTTGACGTTGTATATCAGCGTCTGATTGGCAGTAAGGTATAGGTCTTTTACTCCAGTCTTTTGGTTTATCTTTGAACTCATATCCTAAGTAGCTTTTCTGGATATCAGGCGTTCGGCATTCTGCAATGTAACGCAATGCAGAGTTGAGCCAACGAATATCGAAATGACCAAGGGCTCTTTCAATATACGATGTTGCAGATAAGCCAAATACTAAATTTCGGCTGGCTAATGAAAGTAATAATCCTTCGGGAGTTGTCGGTAAGAAAGCTCTTCGGATCTGAATACGCAAGCGGTCTAGATCATTTTTTTGATCATTTTGCTTCAGTTGCCAATTAGTAAGTCCAAATATGTTTGCATGAGTATTGGGTAGGATATTGCTCTTTCGAAGACTGTTAAGCTCTGGCAAACTAGTTTGTGGTAAAGAGAACAATGACATGCTTGGTAAAGCGCTGCTGTAGTGAGAAGGGCGATAGTCATTTGCTGCGTCAAACAGTAAACTACTCAATTCTCTTAATAAATCTTGTTCCTCACCATCTGAAGAAGAAAAGTCTGACAGCATTAAACTAAACTGGCGTATATATTTTTCCATTAGTCGAAGGAATTTATCGATATCGATTTCGTCAGCTGTCAGTTTGTCGCCATAATGCCTTTCTTTTACTGCGAATCCATGTGAGGCTTGAGTCATCGAAAGTTGGCTGCTAGTTACCAGGTGGTCAGCTCGAAATAAATATTGAGACTTAAATGATTTTCCTTCTAGATGGTCCTCTGCTGGTATAACTAGAGCCCTGTCTTCTTTCAAATTAATGTTGTTTTCTTTCAATTCATCTTCGAGATCATCTAATAATTTGGTAAGCCTTTCTCTGATCTCGGGAACTCTGCCATCTTCGTCAAATAGCATCCTTTTTAGTAATCTTCGACCGCCATCAAGTAGCTGTCCTAAGCACTCAGGCGGCTCATGTACCAGTTGAGACTGGGCAAGTAATTGCTGAAGCACATCAGATTGATAATCAAATTCATCAACAAATATAACGTGGTCTTTTAGGTCGCTACTCGATATACGTACTTTTTGTACGCCATCGTAAAAGGAAGAAAATAGTTTCTGCGTTGTCATGATTAACAGGTGTTGCTTATCATCATGCCATGCAATGCCTGGGAATATTCGGCGAATCCAGTCGTTACTTCTAAAGGCATGGAGTTTACTTTTTACTACCTCTGTTAATTTAGCGTCATCACCATATTTTTCTTTTGCCTTCTTAGCTTCATTTTCAAGAAGTTTCATGTTTTTCAACAGCATAAATTCAAGTTGGCCACAAGAGCGTTGTAAATCTTTTTTCATCAGGCGCGAATATTTACCTAACGGAGCTGAAGACTGAAAGCTGTTTTTCTCCAATATACTTGCTTCACGCATTATTTTACGAGCGGTTTTCTGTATGGCTGAATATCCCCATTTGTCGTGGGGTAACAACCCCTTGTCATTCAAGGTTATTAAAGTATTTTGAGGATCTGGTAAATCTTGTGATTTGACATCTACTTCATGAGGAAGAGGCTTTCTTAGTAGGGCTGAGATAATATTTTCATCCTGAGCGTAGATAACACTTGCCGTAAGGGCGGCTCCAGTAGAATCCTTGCTCTTTATGACATTAGCGTAAACGTCATGAAGAATATTCCATCTATGGGTAACAAAAAGGGACTGGTGCTTTGTTGAACTTATTTGTTCGAGTGCGGGTGGTAGCCCATCGTCATTACCATGTCGGCATAGAGCACTGCTTTTGCCGCCTCCGGTAGGGCCTTGTAGCATGCAGAAACCTGCGATACCGCGTCTACCTGTTTTACGAGATTTTGGGGATTGTAATCCTAAACGGATCGCTTGGGTGAGAGTATCTTCAATAATCGCATTATAGGAACGCGCAGACACACTAGTTGTCATATTACACCTCATTCATTTCGGGTTATCGAGGGTGATTAAAAAACACTTATTAGGTGTTGTACCAAATTGTAGTTGGTTAAAATTGAACCAGCGATGCCTAAATTACATCCAATATATCTATTCAGCAAGTTATAAATCTAAAAATTTTAAAAAAATGTCTTAAATTTTTTCACTTTTTTTTTATTACCGCCAAGGAACATCTGAACAGGATAAGGCAGAAGTTAAAGCGTGGAGCCGAGAAATGATTGATGCGGTAATTTCTGAAGGTGGAGCATATTATCTACCATACCAACTGCACGCTACGACAGAGCAGTTTCATCATGCTTATCCACGAGCTAAAGAATTCTTTAAATTAAAGAAAAAGCTAGATCCCGATAATCGATTCAGTAATAAGTTGTGGGAGCAGCATTATGGTGAATAAACCCATTTATTGCATTTTTTGCGATTCCATTGACTGTTAACTAATCTTTTATAGATGAATTTAATGGAGTAAGCCTGTGAAAGTTAGCGATATTATGACCCCATCTCCGGTGTGTATTAGCCATGAAGCGAGCCTTCGCGATGCTCATGAATTGATGCAAACTCGCAATGTGCGGCATTTGCCGGTGATATCAGAACAAGACGGTAAGTTTATTGGGATGCTAACCCATAAAAAGATGATTGCCAGCGTATTGAAGATGTTAAATAAATACGGACAAGGGGCATTAGAGCGAAAAGAGCGCTATACACCAATTGCCGATATTATGGATACAGAAGTACAAGTTTTGGCGTTGAATGAGTCGTTAAATGAGGTGGTGCAGTATTTTATTGATAACAAGTTAGGTTGTTTGCCTGTGCTTGATGAACAACGCAATGTGGTTGGCATTGTCACATCGTCTGATTTTGTCAAATTATGCCAACGTTTGTTGCTTAATCCTTAATAGGGAAATGGCGACAAGGTGGCCATGTTGTCTTTTGTTGATAAGACAGCATTATAAGTAATTTCACTTGGTTAACTTTGGAAAAAATATATAAACAAGGCTATATTTAACGGGTTGATAACAAAAATAACAATTAAATATTTCATTTCAACTTGAGCTATCTGAAGTTGCACTAAAAAAGTGAGCACGCTATGCCTTTATCTTGTGGTATTTTTCAGCCAATTTTTTCCAGCGTTAACGCAATTTTATCTAAAAATATTAATAGTTTAGCGAGCAATAAAATTCAACTTATTTGGGCTTTTATTGGTTTAACGAGTATTAGTTTTACTGCTAATTCAGCGGTGATTGTCCAAGATGCTATACCTACAACGGCGTGTTCAGCTTCCAGTGGATTATTTTCTGGCACTAACTGCCAAATTCAAACTACTTCGATTACCAACTTACTTAACCAAGGGATAGATGTTGTTATTGAGTCCACAGGTGCGTCTGAACCTGTTGAGGTTAATGCTGATATTGTTAAATCTTTATCAACTAAGGCGACATTCTCTATCCATGCACAAGGGGCGATTACCCTTAACAATGATATTGTTTCGAGCATGGGTGCCCTTAATTTGATTCTATGGTCCGATACGCAAGCGGTTGATGCGGGTGGGGTTAGCATTTTTGGCGATATTTTTACTTTGGGTGGCCATGTTTGGGCGGGTGGCTCAAACACTGCTGCGGCCTCAAGTGTATGGAATGGATTAAATGTGGGTGATGGCCCTAGTGTAGGGGCAGTTTCAGTTAACGATAATGCTTTGGCACTATTTGGCAGTATTACCACTAATGGCGGTGATGTATTGCTATGGGCGGGCAATGGCGTTAATAGCGGCATTAGTGGCATTGCATTGGATGCATCGAGTGAGGATATCGCCAATATTCCCTTAGCTTATAACTATATTGATGCGGGTAGTGGCGATATTATTTTGCTTGCCGATACCATTGAAAACACCCAAATAGGCCGCTTACAGTTATCAACAACAGGCCAATTTGTTTGGGCTCCCAATAGCACGGCTTACAGTTCCGCTTTTGATTGGAATGGAACCTATGCGGGCAATCACTTTCAAGGCTCAGGGTCTAACGCGCAAATTCAGTTAAACAATTTTGCTGCTACTGGCGGCATTAGTCTAGGGCAATACACAGGCACAGGTATTAGTGGTGATAGTGTTTACGCTCAGCTCAACAGCACTTCGGATATGACAATTTCTGCGCCCATTTCAGTTAATGGCCCCATTCATGTTATGGGGCTGTCCACCACTCTAGGGGCTAATTTAATCACTACTCAAGCCAATGCCGGTTTAACGCTTGTTGGGATTGATATCTTATTTCAAAATGACAATGTGCAAGTGATCAGTAATCAAGGCGCTGCCTCTGGTGGTGATATTTTATATCAAGCCGATGAAATTTACTTTGGTGACTCACAGGCCATTAGCACAACAGGTGGTGTCACCGTTGAGCCATATAATGACTCTTTTTTGTCTGGATTAGACACTTTCTTTATTGGGTTATCTGGTGTTGAGTCAAGCCTCACTTTAGGCAAGCCTTCTAATGTGGGTGGGGTTGGAATAGATGTGCCGATGTTTGTGAATGGTCCTGTGACCGTATATGGAGGGGAGATTGGATTAAAAGGTGCGTTGCTTGCTAACGGTGATGTGACATTTTATGTAGCCAAGACGGACTATAATGATGGTGATGTGGCCATAAGTATTGAGGAGTCAATTGATGCAGGCAGTGGCAATATTAATTTAACCTCCGAAAGTGGTGATATTTTTGTTCAAGGCGATCTGACGACCGCTTCAACCGCAACCCCTGCCATTGTGTTATCTGCCGGTAGTGCAGTAAACGCGGGTGATGAAAGCGGCGGGGATATTTTGCTGTATTACGGTCAAATCAGTACCGGTGTTGGCGGTAGTGTTGAAATGTATAGTGGCAATTATTATGACAGCCTCGGTCTTGCTGCTTGGGCTTCAGGCCAATACGGTGATTCTTATTACAATTCAGCAGGTAACGGCTTACAGTTCAGTAGCCCCGTTAATGTCATTTTTAGAGAAAATATAGCCCCAACCTCTAACGCATTAGATTTTTCTGCCGACACAGACGATATTGCAATTGTTGATAGCTTTCCTCCGTATAGCACTGATTTCACTCAAGAAGTATGGGCGTACATCCCTGCGTCAGTCGGTGAAAGGTTCATTTTAGGTGATGATGATGGCGTCGATAGAAGCCCGAGTTTGTCGCATGATGGACAGCAGTTAAATGGCAGTTTTAATGGTCAAGTTGTTTCAACCGGAAATGTACTAAACCTAAACCAGTGGAACCACATAGCAGCCAGTTATGACGGCACTACTTACCGTTTATATGTTAATGGTGTTGAACAAGTCAGTGCTAATTTCAGTGTTACGCCCTACAGTACCGGCTATTTGATTATGGGCGGTGCAGGGTTTGACCCGAGCCAATATTTTTTAGGTAAATTGGATGAAGTTCGTATTTGGCATGATGTGCGAACTGAGCAAGAAATTCGTGATTTCATGATGCGTCGAGTACCTGCAGGCAGCGACTTTTTATTAGCTTATTATAACTTTGATCATCAGGCCGGAGATTTGCTGTGGGATGTCAGCTTTAATGGTCTGTATAGCTATCTTAATAATATGAACGACAGCAACTGGGTTGCTTCATCTGCCTTTAATACCTGGTTAGGTTATTCAAACGATTGGAGTGATGGTAATAATTGGAGCCAATTAACGGCTCCAATAGCTAACGATAATATCGGCATATATCCCTTAGCTGCCAATGCACCGTTGATTGGGGCTACATCGACTATTAATCATTTGGTGTTAGGCCAAGGGGTCAATAGCCAGTTATCTTCAAATGCGGCTATTGAAGGCAATGCATTTATTGATGCTGATGTCGATTTGCAGGGAAATACCGTTACATTTGGCACTCAAGCCAGATTATATGAGCTTCAAGGCAAGGTGAGTGATAGTGCCGCATCGGGTAAGTTAACTACCACGCGCGTGTTGAATAATATTACTAACGACAATATTGCGGGCTTTGGGGTGACATTAACCACTGCTGCTAATATGGGCTCAACCGTAGTTGACCGAACCCATGAAGTATTTAATAACGTCAGCAACGTTAAGCGTAAATATGCGATAACTCCTACCAATAACAGTGGCTTGAATGCTGAGCTAGTGTTTAATTATTTCGACACAGAACTGAACGGTGTCACAGAAGCAGACTTAGCGCTTTATCAATCTGTGGACAACGGCCAAACATGGTTAAAGAAATCTGCAACCCTTGATACCGTAGCGAATCAATTAAGCTTATCGGCAATTGATGGTTTTTCAAGTTGGACCGCAGCCGTTAATGCTGCGCCAGTCATTATCTCTGCTAACAGTCAGTCAGTTGACGAAAATCAAACCGCTGCAATTGATGTTGATGCCACCGACACCGATGGCGACACGCTCACTTATAGCTTATCAGGCACAGATGCTGCTCTGTTTAATATTGCCCCTGCCACTGGGATAGTCACCTTTAAAGTTGCCGCTAATTTTGAAGCGCCTACTGATGCTGACGCGAATAACATTTACCAAATGAATGTTAATGTTTCAGATGGCTTGCTGAGCACCACCCAAGCAATATTCATCACCGTTGTGGATGTTAACGATGCGCCAATTATAATCAGCGCCGCCTCAGCTAGCGTGACCGAAAATCAACTTATTGGCATTGATGCCAATGCCACCGACGAAGATGGCGATACGTTAAGCTATAGCTTAAGTGGCATCGACGCAGCTTTGTTCAATATCAATAGTGTGTCAGGCGCGGTGACGTTTAAATTACCTCCTGATTATGAGGTCCCTGCAGATAGTAATAGTGACAATATTTATCAAGTTAATATTAGTGTCAGCGATGCTAATGCAACCACAATGCAAGCAGTATCAATTGTTGTAACCGACATTAATGATGCGCCAGTAATAACCAGCGCCGCCAGTGCGAGTGTCAACGAAAATCAACTAATGGCGATTGATGTTAATGCCACCGATGCTGATGCAGACCCGCTAAGTTATAGTTTATCGGGCGATGACGCCGCACAGTTTAATATAGACAGTAACTCTGGGCTGGTGACCTTTAAAGCTACTCCTAATTATGAACAGCCAACCGATAAAGACAGTAACAATGTTTACGCCATTACCGTGCAGGTTAATGACGGTTTATTAACGGCAACTCAAGCCATTGAAATTACCGTTATTGATGTTAATGATGCTCCGGTTATCACCACGCCTGCTGCTGTAACCGTATTAGAAAATCAACAAAATGTGATGGATGTTATGGCCTTAGATGAAGACGGCCATAGCTTAACGTATCAACTATCAGGGGATGATGCAGCGCTGTTTAATCTTGAGTTAACCACAGGAGTGTTGACCTTTATAAGCCCTGCTGATTATGAAGCCCCTCAAGATAACGGTGCTGATAATAATTATAATGTAATAGTGACAGTGACTGATGCTGGTGTAGGCAACTTATCCGTTATTCAACCAATAGTGGTGACAGTGACCGATGTTGATGAAACCACCGACACAGACGGTGACGGCGTGCCTGATTATTATGAAGGGCTTGAGGGCACTGATCCCAATGACAAGTTTGATTATTTAGATACAGATGGAGATGGTGTACCTGACTTTGTTGAAATAATTGACAATACAGACCCGAACGATGGTGCCGATTATGTTGATTCAGATGGCGATGGCGTTCCTGACTATATTGAGTTAAACCCTGGTCCTAACGATGCTCCGGTAGCGGTAGCAGACCCACAATATGCGCTGGATGAAGGCGCATCAGTTAATGGGGCAAGTGTGCTAAGTAATGATTATGACCTAGACGGTGATGATTTAACGGCGGTGCTAGTCACCGATGTGAGCCACGGCTCGTTGACCCTCAATGCCGATGGCAGCTTTGTTTATCTTCATGACGGTACAGATACACAAGCTGACTCATTTATCTACCAAGCCTTTGATGGCGTAGCAGTGTCAAATAGCATTGAAGTGCAGTTGGTGATCAACAGTATTAACGATGCACCGGTCGCAGTGGATGATTCGGTTAATATTGATGAAGATGTTGTTTCAACTCTTAATATCCTCGCCAACGATACTGATGAAGAAGGCGGTATTGTGGTGGCGAATGTGATCATTGTTCAACAGCCGGTTCACGGTAGTTTAAGTGTTAGCACTGCTTCAGGTGCGGTCACTTATACTCCTGATAATCACTATTATGGTGTAGATAACTTCCGTTATAAAGTCACCGATACAGGCGGCGCTGAATCTAATATCGCAACGGTTGATATTAATATTCAGCCAGTGAATGACAGCCCAACAGCAGTAAGCGATGTCATTACCACCGATGAAGATGTTGCTATTTCAGTTAATCTTTTAAGCAATGATAGCGATATTGACGGCGATCAATTAGACCTTGCCAGTGTGGTGATGGTTAAAGCGCCCGTGAATGCCCAAAGTGTGACAATTGTGAATGGTGAGCTGCAATATACGCCAATTAAAAACTATGTTGGCACTGATGTGCTTCAATACCAAGTGGCAGATCAACATGGGGCATTAAGCCAAATTGCTTCAGTTTATATCAGCATTATTGGCGTTAATGATGCGCCGGTTGCGCTTGATGACACCGCTCAAACCGATGAAGATACCGCTGTGGTGATTGATATATTACAAAATGACAGCGATATAGAAGACGGCACAATTGAAGCCAATGCGATAGTCATTACTACCCCACCTCAATTTGGCAGTGTGGCACTAGACTCCACTAGCGGATTAGTCACTTATACTCCGGCTACTGACTACTATGGTGACGACAGCTTTGAATATATTGTAAAAGACCAAGGCAGCAGCATTGAACCGGCCATATTCTCTAATGTGGCTAAGGTTAATATTACTATTAACCCCGTGAATGATGCGCCAGTGGTTAAAGATGACGATGTCACCATGTTTGAAGATGAGCAGTCAAAACGCATTGCAGTATTAGGCAATGACACTGACGTTGACAGTGCCATAGACGTTGCCAGTTTAGTGATTGTTGAACAGCCCGCATTTGGTCTTGTGAGTATTGACGCAAGCACTGGCAGTGCAATATACAATGCCAATAGCCAATATAATGGATATGACTCCTTTACCTATCAAGTGAGTGATATTGAGGGCAGTGTTAGTAATGTTGCTACGGTATCATTAAGCATTACCCCAATAAATGATGCTCCAGAAGCTTACCCGCAAACCTTGAGTGTGCAAGAAGATAACTCGTTGCCAATTACCTTGACCGGTTATGATATTGAAGGTCAAAGCTTAACTTATTCAATCACTTCACAACCGGTAAATGGTGTTCTGAGCGGCACAGCGCCCAATGTGGTCTATACCCCTAATGCTGACTTTTATGGTCAAGATAGCTTTAGTTATTCAGTGAATGACGGCGAAATTGACTCGCAAGAGGCAAAGGTTAGCCTAACGATATTGAATGTAAATGATGCCCCCACCGCCATTTCTTATCGACTAGTCACCGCTGAGGATGAGCCATTAATTGTTAAATTAACCGGTAAGGATAAAGACTCAAGCACGTTAAAATATCGCATTATTAGCCCGCCGCAACACGGTACTTTAGTGGGCAATGCGCCTAATTTTACTTATCAGCCTGATGCTAATTACTATGGTAACGACAGCATTAGTTATCGTGTAAATGATGGTGAATTTGACTCTAACATTGCCACAATTGACATCGACATTACCTCAGTGCTTGAACCCGTATCTATTATCGACGATGAGTTTACTGTGCCTGCAGATGTTGGCATTAGTTTAGATGTACTTGCTAACGATAGTGATCCTGAAGGCAATATATTGAGGGTGATATCAGCCAACAGCAGTATAGGTGAGGTTGATATTATTAACGGTGAATTAGTCTTTACTCCGCCAGAAGGGTTCAGTGGAACGGTGGTGATTAATTATCTTGCCGGTAACGAACTAGGCAGTGTTGATACCGCAACCGTTATTGTGCGAGTTGAGCCTAGCTCTGTTTCTCCTGTGGTCATTCCGCCCGGAACCGTTTGGGTAGATGCCACCGCATTATTTACTAAAGTGGATTTAGGCGTTGCCAAAGCCACTGACCGCTTTGGTCATCCTTTGCCAGTGTCGCTGGTGGATGGTGTCACCTTTTTTGAAGCGGGTAAAAACATCGCTTTATGGCAAGCAACGGACTCAGAGGGCAATACCACCATTGCTGAGCAACGTGTCAATGTTAGACCGCTGATATCACTGGGTAAAGATCAGCTAGTAATGAGTGATTCCACCGTCATGCTAAAGGTGCATTTAAATGGGGTTTCACCCATTTACCCCGTCATAGTGCCCTATAACGTTATAGGGCAAAGTGATGGCCAAACTTATCCACTGGCATCGGGCACTGTAACAGTAACTAAAGGAACCTCTGCCAGTATTCCGTTTAATATTTTGCCTACACATGCACAAGGTAAAAATGACTCGCTGGTGGTGAGCTTATCTGATGAGATAAATCGTGGACAAAAATTCCAGCAAGTATTTACGCTGGTAGAAGATAACATTGCTCCGTCAGTGCAGTTAATCGCTCGTCAAAATAACGTTGAAAGATTAACCATGGGCAAAGACGAGGGCGATGCCGTTATTAGTAGTTTGTTAACCGACTTAAACTCTCAAGATAGCCACCAATATCATTGGCAAGTGATTCAAGGCATGGCAACGGATATCGACACCGTTGAAGAGCAATTTACCCTTGATACCGCTAACTTATCTACCGGGATTTATATTATTCGATTAACGGTAACAGATGATGCGATTGAACCGTTATCTCATGTTGTTGATATCAAATTTAAGGTGGTTGATAGTTTACCGCAATTAAGTGTAAGCAATGATACCGATGGCGACCTCATACCCGATGATACAGAAGGCTTTGCGGATCAAAATAAAAATGGTTTAGCCGATTATGTTGATAATCAATCTCAATGTAACGTCATTATTGGGCAAGAGGGTGAATATGACCGATTCTTGGTGGAAGGGGAACCAGGTGCTTGTATTCGCCTTGGACTCTTTGCTTATAAAGCCGATAACAGCGCGGTTGGGCTTAGTGATGACACCTTGAATATCATTATTGATGAAGTGCCTGTTGACTCTGAAGTTGACAATGTAGGAGGCCTATATGATTTTGAAATTAGTAATATTCCCCATGCAGGACAAACTTATCAAATTGTTTTACCGCAGCGGCAAGTCATTCCTGCTGGTGCAGTTTATCGTAAATTTACCCAATCAGGCTGGGTAGATTTTGTAGAAAATGACTTGAATACCATCAAAAGTACCGCAGGAGAGCAAGGTTTTTGCCCACCGCCAGGGGGGGCACAATGGCAAGCAGGATTAACAGCAGGCCATTGGTGTGTGCAGTTGGGTATTGAAGACGGTGGCCCTAATGATGATGACGGCCTAGCTAATGGAGAAATTAGCGACCCGGGCGGTATAGGCATTGCTTTCAGTAACAATCAAGCGCCAACAGTGGATGACATTACCATGTCAGTAGTGGAAAACACTGAGGTTAACATAATGGTGTTAGATCATGCGTTTGACTCAGACGGTGATACCTTAACTGTTATCAATGCCGCTGCGACGTTAGGGAAAGTCATTATTGAAAAAGATGGCTCACTAACCTACGTGCCTCCAACGGGTTATATCGGTCAAGATACGCTGCAATATAGCATCAGTGATGGAAAGGGTAAGACAATCACTGCCTATGTATATCTGCACATTGAAGCAGAAAAACAAATGGTTGAAGACAATAATATCACCACTCAAGGCGGAGGTTCTTTAGGGGGCGGTGTATTACTATTCTGTCTCTGTTGGTTGTATTTTAGGCGTCATCGAGAATTGCTATGATGGGTTAGATCCGTCATAAAGGATTCATTAGATCTTCATTATCGTATTACTCTCAATTATTCGTTTAGATGTATTAATTGAGGTAACCGATGAAGAAGCTCAAATTTGGCGTTATTGGCAATATAGGGCCAGAAGCTGATTCATACTTTCAGGATGTATTAGCTAGAAAAGAAATTGAATGCGGTGTGTTAACTGAGCAAGAACACATGAGCATGATAGTGGTTAAAAACCCTGATATTCCAGATCGCAGCGCCGCAATTATGGGCGTAGGGGAAGACCCTGTACCTGAGCTTGTTGAGTCAGCACGAGTGTTAGAACACAACAACGTGCCGTTTGCGATAATGGCGTGTAGTGCTGCGCATTATTTTCTCAATGCCGTGCAACAACAAACCTCGGTTTATCTGGTTGATATGCTAAAAACAACGGTGCAATTTATCCAAGAAACTCAGCCTGAAGTGGTTGTTGGAGTGCTTGGACATAATGGCACTTATCACTCTGGTATTTACCAAAATTATTTAGATAATGCGGGGCTTGCTCATACAAAGTTGAATGCAGAGCAACAAGAGCAATATATTCACAGCGCTATTTTTGGTTCAAAGACCACTAAACAAGCTTCCAATGGTGAGTTTATTCGTCAAGGAGATGGGCTTAATGCGGGTGTAATTGACGCTAATGTTGAACGTCTGACCAAGGGCATTAATATCTTAGTTGAAAAGGGTGTTACTACCATCATTTTAAGTTACTTTGGCTTAGCTAAAGTGCAACCGCAGTTAATGGCTAAATTCCCGCAGTTAACTTTTATTGACCCAATGGAGCTAGTGGCAGAATACGTATTAGCCATTTATGAGCAAGCTGATGAATATGTAACGATAGGTGAGTGTCCTACTGTGGTAACAGACATAGCAGCCATTAAAAGTTCAGCAGACTTAGTTAACTACGTTGCGACAAAAGCACTTCAAGCATAGGCATTTATTTAACTGATAAATATTATGCTTTTCCGCATATCATTGAGTTAAGATAACAAACGCTAGCCATGTGCTAGCGTTTTTGTTTATGGCGTTATGGATAAAAAAATAAGCCAAAATATGAGCCCAGAATTAAAAGCCAAAATAATTGCAGTATGCGATAAAAAAATCGCCCAGAAGGGAGAAAATGTAGGGCTGTCGTTTTATGCCTTCTTTGCCAATAAAAATGACAATCCCGCCGCATTAATGGAAGTGGCCACTTGGTGGATTCAAACCCATCAACTAGATCACTTTGAAAAAGCAAAAACCATCAAACAAATGATCCAAGATACTTTATAATCAGCTTCGATTTAACATAGCCGTGATAGTTGAACCCCAAGATTTAAGCTAATAACAATTAATGGAGTCGGTTTTGAGCCAAGTAGATATTCGTCCAGCCACAATAGCAGACAGCGGTACTATTTTACGATTTGTAAAAGAACTTGCCGAGTATGAAAGAGCCTTAGATCAAGTTGAAGCAACACTGAGCAGTATTGAACACAGTATTTTTGGAGAAGGTTCAACAACTGATGCCATTATTTGTAGTGTTGATGGCCAAGTGATTGGTTTTGCCGTGTACTTTTTTAACTATTCAACTTGGTTAGGTAAAAACGGTCTGTATTTAGAAGACCTCTATATCAGCCCTGAGTATCGCAAAATTGGTGCGGGTAAAGCCTTACTTAAATACTTAGCCAAACTTGCAGTTAGTAAAAACTGTGGCCGTTTCGAATGGTGCGTGCTTGATTGGAATACTCCAGCGATTGATTTCTATGAATCCATTGGAGCAAAACCACAGGATGAGTGGACAGTTTATCGTTTAACGGGTGAAAAACTTAAATTGCTGGCTGAAAGTTAATTCGCTGCGGTTAAGTGGTTTAACATTTATTTCTGACACTTGTGCCTAACGGTTACAAGTGTTTTTTTTTGTTTAAATGTCGATATTTAAAGGTAATTTTTGATGATTGTCATAAATATATAACCTGATTGTTGGTATGCTTAGCGCCGAATTTTGAGCATGCTCAAATGAATAAAACTAAAAATAAATCGGGGTCAATTATGCAAAACAAGCTTTATAAAGGATTAGTTGCCAGTGCTGTGTTAGCCGCACTAGCAGGTTGTAATAGTTCAGACGACAAAGAGCTAACCACCTGTGAGGCTGCTGGGGACAACTGTACTAAGTTTACTGTTATTCACACTAATGATAACCATGGTCGTTTCTGGGAAAACAGTAACGGCGAATATGGTATGGCTGCACGTAAAACAGTTATTGAACAAATTCGTGATCAAGTAGAACGTGATGGTGGCGAAACCTTGCTGTTATCGGGTGGCGATATTAATACTGGCGTGCCTGAGTCTGACATGCAGCAAGCGATTCCAGACTTTGTTGGTATGAACCTATTAGGTTACGACGCCATGGCTGTAGGTAACCATGAGTTTGATAACCCGCTTGATGTATTAGATATGCAAGCAACTCTAGCTAACTTCCCAATGTTAGCGGCAAACATCTACCACAAAGATGAAAACGGTGAGGCCAGTGACGAGCGTTACTTTGAGCCATATCGTGTATTTGAAGTTAACGGAATCAACATTGCGGTTATCGGTTTTACTACGGTAGATACGCCTAAAGTGGTTAACCCTGAAAATGTTAGCGAGCTAGCTTTCACAGATCCGCAAGACGAAATTACCAAAGTATTAGCTGAAATTGAACAAAACGAAACAGTTGATATGGTGTTTGCAGTGACTCATATGGGCCATTACGCTGACGGTAACCACGGTACAGAAGCCGCTGGTGATGTGATGTTGGCGCGTTCTGTTGAAGAAGGCAAGCTTCAAGCCATTATTGGTGGCCACTCACAAAACCCTGTGTGTATGGAAGGCGATGATTACGCCGACTTCAAACCAGGTGATGAGTGTAAACCAGATCAACAAAACGGCACTTACATCATGCAAGCTCATGAGTGGGGCAAGTATGTTGGCCGTGCTGATTTTGAAATGATTAATGGCGAGTTAAATTTAGCGAGTTATCAACTTATTCCAATCAACTTAAAAGAAGCGGATGAGAATGATGAGTTAGTTCACATTGGTGAGCCTATTGAGCCTAATCAACATGTACTAGAAATCTTGCAGCCTTATCAAGACCGTGGACAAGAGTTATTAGACGTTGTTATTTCTCACACTGACGGCAAGTTGGAAGGCGATCGTGAAGTGGTTCGTGTCCAACAAACTAACTTAGGTAACCTACTAACAACGGCTTATGCTGACTTTGTTACTAAAAACTTCAATGTCACTGCTGATTTTGGGGTAATGAACTCTGGTGGTATTCGTGCTTCTATTGAAGCCGGTGATATTGCTTATCGTGATGTACTTACGGTTCAGCCATTTGGTAACTTTGTATCTTACGTCACTATGACAGGTGCAGAAGTTGAAGATTATTTAGCCCAAATCGCTGTTAAAACCGGCGGTGGTTTCCCACAATTAAACGACGTTAATATGCAAGTTAATTGTGATGCGGGCACTGTTGATATTGCTAGTTTAGGTGGTCGCTCGTTTGATGTTGCTGACAACTACACTTTCTCATTAATTCACTTTAGTGCAGCGGGTGGAGATGATTACCCTGTAATCAACACTCATCCTAACTATATCGACACGCAATTAACTGATGCAGCAGTTTTCCGCGAGT
Organism: Shewanella gaetbuli; assembly: GCF_023284065.1. Classification (GTDB taxonomy): domain Bacteria; phylum Pseudomonadota; class Gammaproteobacteria; order Enterobacterales; family Shewanellaceae; genus Shewanella; species Shewanella gaetbuli. Next base: position 409,250 of record NZ_JAKIKP010000003.1, read on the forward strand.
TCTTTGTGGCTAACCCACAAATTAAAGCAGACGAGTATGAGCCAGTAGAAGGGCAGTTAACTTTCTTCTTAAATGGTACTGAAGTTAAAAGTTGTGCCGGATAATAAAATCATTTAAAAAAATAGAAAAATTTAAATACAGTATTTAGATTCTATTTAATTGATTTTTAAAATTAAAATAATATAAAGCAGGCTCAGGTAATGGGCCTGCTTTTATTTTTTTCATTTTTTCCCTTGAAAATAAACAAAGCAGTCTTATATCTATTTTGTAGCAGGAAGACAGTTAGAAATGCTCAATAGAGATTTCATTTTTTGTTGCTACCCATTGCGCCGAAAGGGCAATGACATTGCCAATAATGGCTTAATTTTTTACATATTGCTTAAGACAAGGATATGAATATGCACAATTTATCTATTTCTCCAGATTTTACTCCACTATTCCGTACCGCTATCGGCTTCGACAGATTAGCCCAACTGGCTGAAAATGCAGCCGCCAATAAAAGTAATGCTGGTTACCCGCCATATAACATCGAATTGCTAGGTGAAAACGAATACCGTATTACTATGGCCGTTGCCGGTTTTGAAATGTCAGAGCTTGATATCACCAGCGAAGGTGAAAAACTACTGGTTAAAGGTAATAAGTCAGCCCCTAAAGATGGTCGTAAATATCTACACCAAGGCATTGCTGAGCGTAGTTTTGAAAAAACCTTCCAATTAGCCGAGTATGTTACAGTTGTGGGTGCTGAACTTGAAAATGGCTTGCTAAACATTGATTTAGTTCGTGAAATTCCTGAAGCCATGAAACCACGCAAAATTGAAATTGGTCGTACAAAATTGTTGGAAGAATAAGCTCTGTCAGTTGTTATTAACCGATATTAAGTGAGCTTTATTTTTTATTTAGTTTTTGTTTATTCCTTCCCAATTCGATGACATTTTGCATCAGGGTTTAACCTTAATAGGTTAAACCCTTTTTAATGACTAAAGTTCGCTACCATGGCATTTCTTTAGGATTGCCTTTCATACCAACCTTAACCCTGTTGATGTCTTTCAGCTGCACAGTGTGTCGTTGCATCTTACGACTTTATTCACTTGTTGTTCCCCCCGCGCTTGAATAAATTATCAGCAATAAGTGTCTAATTAGCAAAGACCTTAACGGGTTGGTTATTTTAATGGATTGGCAAGCTAAGGAAGCAGTATGAGCAAGCGAATTCTCATCACAGGCGCCACTGACGGTATTGGCTTTGAAACCGCAAAACTACTGGTGAAAAATGGTCATGAAGTCATTATTCATGGTCGCAACCTCATCAAAATTGCTCGCGCAGTCAATGAACTCACTTTGTTGTCTCCCACAAAAAATGTTAAGTCAGTTTTATGTGATTTAAGAGACTTAACAGCCGTTAAAACCATGGCTAATCAGATTATTAAGCAGTTTTTACCTCTTGATGTATTGATTAATAATGCAGGGGTTTATTTCACCGCAAACACCGTCACTCGAGATAATCTAGACGTACGTTTTATGGTTAATTCAGTGGCGCCTTATTATTTGACCAAGCAATTACTGCCTCATTTAAGCCCTGACAGTCGTGTTATCAATTTATCCTCTGCAGCACAGTCACCGGTTAATTTTAAGGCTTTGTTAGGGACGGTTAAATTGAGTGATGGACAAGCTTACGCACAAAGCAAACTGGCATTAACAATGTGGTCAAAATTTTTAGGTGAAGCGCATGTTGGTACCGGTCCGATGATCGTCTCGGTTAACCCTAGATCACTGTTGGCTAGCAAAATGATAAGACAGGCTTATGAACTTATGGGAGCAGACTTGCGCATAGGGGCCAATATTCTAACAAAAATAGCGTTATCTGATGAGTTTGCTGATGCCCATGGCAAGTATTTTGATAATGATAGAGGCAGATTTACCTTACCTCATACTGCTGCAAATGACTTTTATATCGTTAATGCTTGTATCAATACAATGGAGTCAGTGATAAGTCGGGTTGTAAAATAAATGCACTCCAATGGGCTATTTATCCTTCCACTTTATTTGAGTAGCTATTGAGCCTAAGCGGCTGATTGCCTACAATACTGCAGGCTTTATTAACAGTAGAAAAAGACTATGAACGATACAACTGCAAAACCTGCTTTACCAGATCGCTTATCGATCAACCCTCGTAGCCCTCATCATCAGGCTGAAGTATTTGAATATGAAATCGGTATTTTACTTAACGGTAAAGAACGCTTTGATGTGGAAGAATACTGTATTAGCGAAGGTTGGGTAAAAGTGGCTGCACACAAAGCACTAGATCGTCGCGGTCAACCGTTACTCACAACCCTAAAAGGGACTGTTGAAGCATTTTATCGATAACTAAAAAATGCCTTTGACTAGGGCTGTGCTGATATTTTTATTATTAGTAAGATCTTAACCAGCCCTATTAATTTCCTCCTATTTAACTTATCTCTACTTGCACAAGCTACTTATCTTATTGTTCAGCCGAATCTTATTTAAAGGTGTTAAAGGGTGTCTGATAATAATCATATTACTGTTCGACTACCTTCATTTATTCACCGTATCGGCACAGCCCAAGCGCAGTGGCTAAAGCTGCAAGCGGTATCATTTAATTGTGAATTAAAGCGCGTACGTCGCTCACGCCACTGGCAACTTTATGGTGATGCCAAAAAGATTCAACAGCTTGGGCAGCATTTGCAACTCAATCAACAAAGTAAAGCATCTTTCAATGCTAAAGAGCTTAAATCTTTAGGGTATTTTATCGGGAAAATGGAGCAGGAATTAGTCTTACACCCTGATAAATTAGAGTCGTTAGAGGCTAAGTTAATACGATTAATTAATCAGTCGCCTAATATCACCCTAGCGGAATTAATTGCATTAACAGGATGTACCGAACCTGAGGCCAGAATAGCGCGGTTTAATGCAGATGATTCAGTTTAATCAAAAGCACAACTATAACTGACTGAACATTAAATAAAAAAAATGGAATAGCATATTAGCTACTCCATTTTTTGTCACTCAATTTATAAGCATCAAGGTATTGCGCTTATAAAAATGAGCGAAAATTATTCAGCAACGAAATCTTTACGCATTGGCGTGAAGTTATCAATTAAGATGCCTTTTTCTTTACATACACAACCGTGGATGATGTTAGGCTCTTTATAAATACTGTCGCCTGCTTTTACGGTTTTAACAACGTCACCTACAGTGAATTCGAAAACACCAGAAGCAACATAGGTTAACTGTTCGTGTGGGTGGCTATGTAAGGCCGCAACAGTACCTGTTTCAAAATGGACTTCAACAGCCATCATGTTATCGTTATAAGCTAAGATTTTGCGTGATAAACCGTTGCCTAAATCTTCAAGTTGAACGTCTTCGTTAAAAACAAACATGTTAATACCTACTTAAGTTAAATGTTAAATACTGCTTACCCACTTCATTGCAATTTGGCCGGAGTGAGAGGTGGCCTATTGCCCGCTGCATGAGCACATCAAAGAATAAATGCAATGAGCTAGCATTGAATAAAGGCAAAATAGATTAAATTGTCACCATCTACAATCAATTTCGCTGGGTAAATTTAAAAACTTTGATATTTGTCTTATTTTATAACAAAAGGTGAGTGTTTGACATGCTTGAAAGTGAAAAACTCCGCTCTGGTTGCGTAGTTGGGCAAATCTTGTACTTATATATTAGTGCTGGCAGCACTGCTTAAGTTATTTTGTTGGCTTACTTCAGGTTAATTTTTCACCAGTAGATTGGTTCATATAATGTAAATCAATAATAAACAGCAAAATTGCTACTCCTTTCGATATAAATTTCATTCCCACCGACTGTAAACTTTTTTAATAAATAGCCTAATGTTAAGTCAGTTGTTACAAGGTTTTATGGTTTTTTATTGTTTTAAATTAGTGGCTTATTTTGTTTGTTAACTATTTCTAAACGGTATTTTTGCATGGCTTTACCATTCCTTTTTCTTGTTTTGAATGATTTGGTCCGTCAAATGAGAGTCTTTTATTTTACACCTGCCCCTTAATATACCTGCCAAGCACAGCAAGTCATGTTTGTTGTGTCACTTGATTACACATTATCAAGCAACCGAATTCTTAAAGCCGAAGTGAAAATCACTTCATTCAATAATCGTAAGGCTACAGATTATGAATATTATCGAAAATCTTTTTGCTGTATCGCCATACATTGCGCTGTTTATTACGCTCGCATTAGGTTATCTCATTGGTAAAATCACTATTGGCCGTTTTGTGCTAGGTGGTATTGCTGGTACTTTACTTATGGGTGTTTTAATTGGCCAATTTGGTGTTCAAATTGACCCAGGTGTCAAAACAATCTTCTTCGCATTATTTATTTATGCGGTAGGTTATCAAGGTGGGCCTCAGTTCTTTAGCGCGCTCAACTTCAAAACAATCAATGTATTACTTTCAGCTGTTGTGATGACAGTAACCGGTCTACTTTGTGTCCTTGCTGCGGCAATGATATTTGACCTCGATAGTGGTACAGCTGCAGGTCTTGCTGCAGGTGGCTTAACACAGTCAGCGATTATTGGTACGGCAGGTGATGCCATATCTCAGTTAGGTAATGTCACTGAAGAAGCTAAACAGTTGATGCAAACCAATGTTGCTGTGGGTTATGCGGTGACTTATATCTTCGGCTCTTTAGGCCCTATCTTAATGGTGTCATGGTTAATCCCTTCATTTATGAAGTGGGATATCCGTGAGGAAGCCATCAAATTGGCTGAGCAGCAATCTTCAGGTAAACCAGAACTGGCTCCAGGTGAATTTAATGCGCTGACTGACCTTGTATCTCGTGCTTATAAAATCGACGCTGACAGCGACTTGATTGGACAAGATATTCAACAAGTGAATCGCGGCTTATTTGATATCGCTATCGAAATGGTGTCACGCAATGGTGAATCAATTGAAGTAGATAAGTCTGTAAAACTTCAAGCTGAAGATGTAGTGGTAATTACTGGACGTCGTGAAGCAATTGCTGGACATGTTGGTAGCAACGCTAATGAAGTTAACTTACCTGCTGGTTCAAGCTTAATTGAAGAAAACCGCCAGTTAGTGGCCAAAGATGCCAAATTAATTGGAAAATCATTAGCTGAAATTAAAGCGTCTGTTAACCGTGATACCTTCCGTGGTGTCTACGTAACTGATGTGATTCGTGGCGGTAGCTCTCAAGTCATTACACCCGAGTTCGTGGTTCATAAAGACGACATTATTCAGTTAACTGGTACTGCAAAAGATATTAATCGTGTGCAAAACAGTATTGGTAAACGCTTAGGCTCTGTGTTTGCCACTGACTATGTATTGTTTGGCTTAGGTATGGTTGCAGGTTTACTTATTGGCTTAATTAACTTCGAAATAGCCGGTATCCCAGTGACTATTGGCTCAGGCGCAGGCTGTTTGATTTCTGGTTTGTTTGTAGGTTGGTTACGCAGTCGTAAACCACAAATGGCATCATTACCATTAGGCGCATCTAACTTCTTACGTGACTTTGGCTTAGCGGTATTCGTGGGCGTAGTTGGATTGCAGGCTGGACCTCAAGCTATTGATACAATTAAAGAACATGGTTTAACCCTTCTATTCTTAGGTATTGGTGTAACCATTATTCCTCAAATTATTTCATTCTTTATTTCTTACTATGTTTTGAACATTAAGAATCCAATTGAAGCCTTAGCCTGTGTGGCTGGTGGTAGAAGTGCTAACCCAGGATTTGCAGCATTACTTGAAAAAGCAGGTAACGCAACACCGGTATTCGCATTCACCGTAACCTACGCTATCGCTAATGTTTTATTAACACTCTGGGGCCCAATCATTGTTGGCATTATTTCAACCCAGTAACCCTTTATTAATTTTTAGACCGGTAGGCGATGTTAAAACGCCTACCCACCCAAAACGTATTTTTCAGTATTTTTAAGGTAATTATTATGAGCATTCAAGACACTAACGTTTCAGAAACCATTGATTTCACAAAATTCGCAGATTTAAGCCCATTTGAGTTAAAAGATAAATTAATTGAAGTGGCACAATCAGTACCTGATCGTATTTTGTTAGACGCGGGTCGTGGTAACCCTAACTTTTTAGCCACTTTGCCACGTAAAGCATTTTTACGCTTAGGTGACTTTGCTTTAGAAGAATCAGAACGTAGCTATTCATACTTAAACCAAGGCTTTGGTGGTATTCCTGATGGTGTGGGCGTGGTTGAGCGTTTCGATACCTTTGCAAAAGACAACCAAGGTAAAGAAGGTGTTGAGTTTTTACAAAAAGCCATTAGCTATGCAAAAGACCGCTTAGGTATTGATAAACAAGTTTTCTTAAATGAATTTGTAAATGCCTTTTTAGCCTGTAACTACCCAGTACCTTCTCGTATGTTAACCAACATTGAGAAAGTGGTTAAACAATACATAGGCGAAGAAATGTATGGCGACTTACCTATGTCGACTGACTTTGACTTGTTTGCTACTGAAGGTGGCACAGCGTCAATGACTTATACATTCGCGACTATGGCGCATAATGGTTTACTTAAAAAAGGCGATAAAGTTGCGTTAATTACGCCAATCTTCACGCCATATTTAGAAATTCCAGAGTTAGCAGAATACGAATTAGAAATTGTTGAAATTCGTCTAGATGAAACAACTTGGCAGTTACCACAATCAGAAATTGAAAAATTAGCTGACCCAGAAATTAAATTATTATGTGTGGTTAACCCTGCTAATCCTGCGTCAGTTAAATTTTCTGATGACACATTGAATCGTTTAACAGACTTTGTGAACACACAACGTAAAGACTTATTTATCATTACTGATGACGTATACGGTACTTTTGCTGACAACTTTGTGTCTTTATTTGCAAAACTTCCATACAACACTTTATGTGTATATTCGTTCTCAAAATATTTTGGTGCAACCGGCTGGCGTTTAGGCACTATCGGTATTCATCACGAAAACGTATTTGATGATGCTATGCGTGCATTACCAGAAGCGCATCAATTACAACTTGATAATCGTTATAAAACGTTGACTCCTGACCCACGTAGCATCAAGTTTATTGACCGTATAGTGGCAGATAGCCGTGCAGTAGCATTAAACCACACTGCAGGTTTAGCATTACCACAACAAGTGCAAATGGCATTGTTCTCACTAAACTGCCTAATGGACTTAGAAGACAACTACAAAGCTTCTTGTAAACGTATTATTCGTGAACGTTATGTCACTTTATACAAAAACATGGGCGTTGAAGTTGAAGAAAATATTGACCGTGTTGATTACTACACACTACTTGAGCTTGATACTTTAGGCGGTAAATTATACGGTGACGCATTTGTTCAATGGTTCAAAGAAAGCGGTAAAGGTAAAGATTTCTTATTCCGTTTAGCTTATAAAACAGGCGTTATCTTATTACCAGGTAAAGGCTTTGATGTAGTTCATCCATCAGTACGTGTATCGTTAGCAAACTTAACTCATCATGAATATGAGCTAATTGGCCGCGAAACTCGTTCAGTATTAGATGACTACTTTGCTGAGTTCCAAGCTGAAATAGCATAACTGCTTAATTAGCCGTTAAGTTAACACCGAAAACGCCAATCATTTGATTGGCGTTTTTTTGTAGGGCGGAGTCCATCATCCATGAGTTAAACTTTACTGATATTCAGGCTATGATTTGATGCAATAGTTTCATGGTCAACGCAGTGCTTTCTTTAGATTTATAGTTAATAAGATTGCGCAGAAGGTTTGAAGCCAAATAAGGAAAAATATGAAAGGCATTATTTCAATTCAATCTCATGTTGTATTTGGACATGCTGGTAATAGCTCTGCTGTATTTCCCCTGCAAAGGTTAGGGTTAGAAGTGTGGCCTATTCATACGGTGCAGTTTTCTAATCATACCCAATATAAACAAGGGTGGACTGGTCGGGCATTTTCCGCAAATGACATCAATGAGTTAGTTGACGGAATGGCCAATATTGGCAAGTTAGCTGACTGCCAAGCCATATTGTCAGGCTATCAAGGCAGCGCAGAGCAATGTCAGGCGGTGATAAACACGGTTAAAAAGGTCAAGGTTGAAAACCCTCACGCTTTGTATGTGTGCGATCCGGTAATGGGAGACCCTGAAAAGGGCTGTATTTTGGCGGAGGGAATTACTGAGCAATTAATTAATGACGTTATGCCGATTGCGGATATTATTGTGCCGAATCAATTTGAGTTAGCCCAATTTACTCAAATGGACATTAATAACCTTGAGCAGGCCAAACAAGCTTGTGAAAAAGCGTTAACTTTAGGGCCTAAAATCGTTTTGGTGAAGCATTTACATTCTATTGCTGATGATACATTTAGCATGATGTTAGCGACACAATCAGGCTGTTACCTGATTCAGCGTCCTCAATTAGATTTTTCACTTCAACCTGTCGGTGTTGGTGATTTAATTTCGGCATTATTTACAGGCGGATTACTTAAAGGGATGTCGGCATTAGAGGCTTTTGAACATGCTACTAACGCCAGTTTTGGTGTTCTTAAATTAACCCATAAAATGGCTCAGTGGGAATTACAAACGATTGCTGCACAGGACGAGTTAGTTAACCCAACGCACTTATTTAATGCAATTAAGTTATAATATCAATCGTAATATCTAACTGATCACCTAGCTTGTGAAATTACTTGATAACGGCGTTAGTTTTTTTGATTGTAGAATGGCTACTTATCGAAAAAATCTGCCTTGTTCTCAAGTATTTTTCTAACGCTATTTCAGATCACTTACCTACCGTGATCGGTATAATAATCCGCTTAGTGTGTCGTTACGCTAACACTGTTTGACCGATCTAATTGCTGTTATCTTTATTTTTAATAAGGCCAAATTGCTGGCTACTGGACTGTTTCATGATTGAATTGCAACAAAATAATCCGCTTCACGGCTTGAGTTTAGAAACGATGCTAACCGAGTTAGTGGCGTTTTATGACTGGAAAATACTTTACGCGGCATTACGGTTAGAGTGTTTCAACACCAATCCAAGCATGGCAGCCTGTATGAAGTTTTTAAAGAAAACGGAATGGGCAAGAGAGCGAGTAGAAAGCTTTTATTTATACCGTTTTAAACGGATGCCGAAAGGCAGTGCAGCACAATTTGAGCTGAAACCACGTGCAAGAGGATTTGCCGACGGCATTGTGCCTCGCAAGCCTCAAGCGTTGACAGTAGAGTTGATTGCTGAAATGCGAAAAAAGGCACAAGCTGATTATCAAGAAATGAAGCGTAATAATGTACGTCCTCAATATGGTAAAGATAAGCCTAAAGCCCAAGACCATTATGCACAAAATAAGCGTACCGATAAAAATAGACCTGCTCCGTCACAAGACCCGCGCAATCCTTGGGGAAAATAGCCATTTAGCGTGATTCATTATGAGTGGGAAAGTGCTATCCCACTCAAATAAATTAAATATAGCTTTACAAAAACTCAAACTCATGTACGATGCTGCTTGCTCTGGCATTCAGAGTTATTAATGAATATCAAGTAAAAGTAAGCCCTAGATCTCTGCGTTATCGTTGTTATCCAAAGTGTTTCCCTTAGCTTCATAGTCACATCAATAATTCAAGCATCAGCGCATCGCATTTTCGCGATAGATTTATTAATTTTTTATATAAGGGACACATCATGTCTAATACAACTGGTTTAGTAAAATGGTTTAACGAAGAGAAAGGTTTTGGTTTTATCACTCCTGATAATGGCGGCGCGGACGTTTTCGTTCATTTCCGTTCAATCACTTCAGACGGTTTCAAAACTTTAGCTGAAGGCCAAAAAGTATCTTTCGACGTAGAACAAGGCCAAAAAGGCCCACAAGCAGCTAACGTTACTGCTATCTAAGTTCTACTTAGTAAGATAGCGCAAATGGTGCAAACCATTTGCGTTTTTTTTTGCATTTTTTTCACCGGCATATGCAAGATAAAATGCGTTGGCTTTTAGTCATAATGTCGCCTGTAATTTGGCATGAAATTAGCTTCAAACATTATTTAAACTTTAGTGAATGTTAACTCTGTATTTTAATTTCTAATAATCACCTTTAATAAAGTGACAGCCCTATTTGTTAAGGTGCATTTTAAATTTGCTTTAACAGTGGAATGTATATTTTAAAGTGCATACTCACTCTATAGCTATAACATAAAGGTTAAGTCGTAATAGTAATTTTATATTAATAATGTAAAAGTTTGCTTAGGGTAAATAAAGCTTTATATACAATATTTAAAAGAATCTATAAACCTAGAATTTAGCTGTAGAAATGATAACTAAATACAAGGAAGATGATTTTTATGACATTCAAGTTTAATAAGTTAGCGCTGCTAACCATGCTGCCCTTTATTGCCAGTACTGGTGCTAGTGAACATTCGTGGCAATTTCAAACAGATGTGTCTACCCCTATAACTTCTTCAGTAAATGTTAGTGAGGATTTTTCCGAAACTAATGTTACGCCTGATCTCAGTTATCGTGGTAGTTGGAAATATAGGTACGGTTATATTCATCAAATAAGTAGTCAGTGGGAGGACAGTAAGGCTTTATTTACCCAGAATATTGTAAAAGATTTTACTCTACAAACTACCATTGAATTAAAATCAACAGTTAATAGTGGTAGTGCGGGTGTTATTTTTCGTGCCAATAATTTAGATAGTGGTAACCACAGAGTAAAAGGATACTACCTAGGTATCAGTAAAAGTAATAATCTTATTTTGAGTTACTTGGATGGCAATAATCGAGTACTTCCAATACATTTAGAACCCTTTCATTTTGAGAAAGCGACTAAATATAAACTCAAAATAGAGGTTATAGATAAACAATTGCGAGTTTTTGTAGACGATCAATTTGTCTTCACACAACAGATTCAGGATATTGAAGGAGCAATTGGGTTACGTACCGATAAAACATCAGCAGTCTACTCTGATTTAAAAGTTGTGGAAAATAGCCAAACAGTTATTGAATACACTACCAGTAATAAATATTCAGATTATTTTGGTGAATGGAATGTTGTCGATGACGAGTTAATTCAGAGCAATGCACGCGTTGGTATTTGGGGAAAAAAAATTGTACTGGATAATAAACCCGTTGATAACTTTACGTTAGAGGTTGATGTTACCCCGCGCAACTCATGGCATTGGAAGTCAGACTCAGGAGTTATTTTTCGCGCTTCGGATTTGGGCGTTGGGTTGGACCAATTGAAAGGCTATTATGTCGGCATTGGCCGAAATAATAAGCTTATCATGGGTAAGCATGATAATAATTGGCAAGAAATTGCATCTGCTGATTTACCCTATGTCAAAGGAAAAACTTATCACTTAAAAGTGGTAGCTATTGATAATATTTTTAAAATATACGTAGATGGCGCGTTAACGTTAGAGGTTAATGATGGTCGCTTTGCGAGTGGACTCGTTGGATTTCGCACTCATGGCGTTCAAACCGCTTATGATAATTTGAGTATAGACGGCGAAATTACTACTAAAGAAACCAGAGAAATTCACGATAATCCTTATTTACTTGCTTACTTTAAAGGTAATAGCCTTAGCCAAGAGAAAATGTGGTATGCCAAAAGTTATGATGCTTTAAATTTCACACCGTTAAACGATGATCAATACGTATTTGATGCCAATGATTATAATATACGATTACGAGACCCTTTTATTCAGAAGGTGGTAATTGATGGCGTAGAAACATTTCATCTTGTGCATACTAAAGCAGGTGCCTTTATAACGGGTTTTTACCATTGGCAATCAACCGATTTGAAAAATTGGACCGGTGGTTTTATTGATATTATGAAAGATACCGGTGCGCCAAATGCTTGGGCTCCTGAGTTTTTTTATGAACAAGAAACAGGTAAATATTACACCTTTTGGACTTCAAGAACACCACGTCAGCCAGGTGAAAAAGGGGACGATGGCTGGACGGATAAAATTTGGTACAGCGTGACAACTGATTGGGTTAATTTTACCAAACCTGAGGTGTATTTTTATCCTGGTGTAGATGTTATTGATGCCAATATCGTCAAAGATGATGATGGGGTTTATCAAATGGTTTATAAAACCGAGTTTGGCCCAGCGATAAACCGTCATCTTCGCCGTGCAACATCAACCAGTTTAGACCCTGCCATTGATAAATTTGAGGGGTATGAACGCTTGTTACCCTCAGTATCTTATGTTGAAGGTCCGCAGCAATTTACCGCTAAAGTGAATGGTGATGAAAAAGAATACCTTTACTATGATTACTTTTTCTGGGGTCGTTGGGGGGTAGCTGAAAAGCATGGTGATGGTTCATATACTCAGTTAAACCTGACTGATACTAAGCTTCCAACTGGGGCTAGACATGGCAGTATTATTAATATTTCATGGTCACAGTTGTCTGATTTAGCTGGGGCAGGTCAACAAACTGGCTTAGTCACTAAGCTAGAGCAACGTGGTGATGAGTTTTATTTTGAGCTTGATGGTCAATATAACCATCTTCCAAGTTGTTCTGAGACTTCTGGTTGGCTTATGACCTCAAATTCTTCTAGTGGGCAAGCGCTATATACCCAGCTACAAGATGCACAAAATATTGGCCTTGCAGTGAGTGTTTATGGTCAGGGACGTTGCTTGTATGGTGATGGAGGGGCTGAAACACCAGGAAATGTTACGGTAAATTAATTTGGTATTATTATTTTCCATAACAAAAATCGTGATCTTAAAGGAAATATGGGGTTACGGTTAGCTAAGTGTTACGTCGCTAGATAGCGCAAATGGTACAAACCATTTGCGCTTTTTTTTGCTTTTTTGCCACCATACTTATGCAAAATCGTGTTGAGTTGATAAACTACGTCGCAATAATATTTCAATGCTTGTTAGTTTTTAATAGGACCTCACAGTGACTGATTCATCAATGCGCCTCAATAAATACATTAGTGAAAGTGGTATTTGTTCAAGACGAGATGCAGACCGATTTATTGAACAAGGCAATGTATTTATTAATGGCAAACGCGCCAAAGTTGGTGATCAGGTTGCAATGGGCGATAAGGTTAAAGTCAATGGGCGGGATATTGAACCGCGTGATGCAGAAGACCTTGTGTTTATTGCGTTAAATAAACCCGTGGGCATCGTTAGTACTACCGAAGGCTCTGAGCGTGACAATATTGTGGATTTTGTTAATCACTCCACTCGAATATTTCCTATTGGTCGACTTGATAAAGATTCCCAAGGTTTGATTTTTTTAACCAATAATGGCGACTTGGTGAATAAAATTTTGCGCGCGGGCAATAATCACGACAAAGAATATGTGGTTAGCGTAAATAAACCTATTACGGATGAGTTTATTAAAGGTATGGGAGCTGGTGTTCCTATTCTTGGAGTAGTCACTAAAAAGTGTAAAGTTGAACAGGTGGGCACTCATTCATTTAAAATTGTGTTAGTGCAAGGTTTGAATCGTCAAATTCGCAGAATGTGTGAATATTTCGGCTTTGAAGTGACCAAACTTGAACGTCAAAAGATCATGAATGTGAGTCTTAAAGGCTTGCCCATTGGCGAGTGGCGTGATTTAGATAAACAAGAATTAGATGTGTTATTTGAGATGATTAAAGACTCATCTTCTGAAGATAAAAAAGCCCAAAAGAAAAAGCCTAAACCTAAGCCCAAGCTCGCTTCATTACGCGACAAAATTGAAGGGCCAGAGCACTTTATGCAGCATAATCGCAGCACTAAGCACAAAGGCCAAGCAAAGGGACAACCTAGAGGGCAAACTAAAGGCCAAGCCGCAAAAGGCGGTAAGGGCAAAACCGGTGGCGCAAGAAAACCAAAGCGTTAGTTAACCATAATTCAGGTTAGTTTTAGGTCTTTAGAGCATTAAAGGCAGATTCCGGCCCAAAATCGTTGCCGGAATGACAGTTATCCCGTCACCCTTGAGATCTTTTATCGAGGGTCTGCTTTTGCTTATTGAACCAGTAAAGGCAGATTCCGGCCCAGAAGCGTTGCCGGAATGACGGTTATCTCATCACTCTCGTGATAGTTTAGTTCCCGACACCCCGTGATAATTCAATTCCCGTCACCCTTGAGATCTTTTATCGAGGGTCTGCTTTTTCTTATTGCACCAGTAAAGGCAGATTCCGGCCCAGAAGCGTTGCCGGAATGACGGTTATCCCGACACCCACTAGATAATTCAATTCCCGTTACCCTCGAGATAATTCAATTCCCGTCACCCTTGAGATCTTTTATCGAGGGTCAGCTCTTGCTTATTGAACCAGTAAAGGCAGATTCCGGCCCAGAAGCGTTGCCGGAATGACGGTTATCCCGTCACTCTCGTGATAGTTCAGTTCCCGTCACCCTCGTGATAATTCAATTCCCGTCACCCTTGAGATCTTTTATCGAGGGTCAGCTTTTGCTTATTGCACCAGTAAAGACAGATTCCGGCCCAGAAGCATTGCCGGAATGACGTTGGTTAGAGCATTGCTGGAATGAGGGGGCTACACATTACCGGAATAACGGTAAAGTAGGCATCGCCGGAATGAATCTTTACAAAAGAAGCTGCGATTGAATCATTGTTAATATCACTATAGTGAAATTACGCTATTATTGAGCTTATTAACGACTTTCGAGCCAAATATCTTAATGACTATGACCGACGCTAAACTCATTCGGATACTTAAAACCTGTATTGTTATAGGGCTTTGCTTGATATTACTAGGTATTTATTTGCATAACTTTAATGCGACTATTGAAGCTATGGGCGTTAAAGGCATTATTATCAGTGCGATGTGTGTGGCATTTGGAATGGCGTTATCTTTACCCACCAAAATGTATTTGACCTTTATATTAGTTAAACGAGAGTCAGACAAAACTAATCATGCCGATAAGTAGCATTAATGTTAGCCGTCAGTTATCGCGCTTGCTATTACATCTAGGGTATTACTTTTAGGCCCAACTTATTCCCCAGTTTAAACTCTCTGTTTAAATTCCCAGTGGCCACTCTAAAACGTAGACCCATATAACCAGCAAGCTGGTCCACATGATCAAGAATGCCATGCTGAATGGCAGCATCATAGAGACTAATGTACCAAGCTTCGCATGACCTTGATATTGCTGTGCTGTAGCAAGAATTAGCCCTAAATAACCGAATAATGGCGAGATAATATTAGTCACCGAATCACCAATTCTAAAGGCAACTTGAATTAATTCTATCGGTAAACCTGCCAGTAATAACGTGGGTACAAATACAGGCGCCATTACGCTCCATTGCACAACAGGCGAGCCCATAAAGATATTTAGCACGGCACTAAATAGTACCAGTATGATAACTAACACCGGTCCCTCAATAGACAGTACGGCTAACATGTCGCTTAAATTAACGGCCAGCAAACCGGCTAAGTTGCTGAGCTTAAAAGTGAAGATAAGCTGAGAGGCGAAAAACATGATCAATAAAAATAACCCAAGCTGACTTAAGCTTTGTTCGCAGGCTTTAATAATATCTTGCTCACGTCGAAATTTACCGGATACAAAGCCGAACACCATGCCACTTAAGCCAAACACAAATGAGACTAAAATAGGTAAGCCTTTTATCACTTCACTTCTGGCTAATTGTTCAGGGTTTGCTGGTGCTAACCAACCATTTTCACTTAGCGCGGAGAATAAGATTAATCCTATAGCCGATATAAATACTGCTCCAGCAACCTTTAATGCTCTGTCGTTTTCTGTACTAGGGGTGAGGGACAAATGCTGTGGGTTGCGGTATTCTCCGCGGCTTAATCTGGGTTCAACAAATTTAATCGATACCACGGTACCCACGGCAACCAGTAATATCACACTGGCCGACAAGAAGTAGTAGTTTGCTAAAGGGCTGACGGTTAAATCGGGGTGAAGTAAATTTAACGCCGAGGTGCTAATACCTGCAATAACAATATCATAAGTGGTAATGAAGAAGGTGGCGTGAGTGCCGCCAGCAACCCCGGCAAATGCGGTGGCAAGCCCTGCAAGGGGAGAGCGGCCTGCGGCTATATATGCTCTACAGGCTAGAGGAATCAATACAATATAACCCACTGAGCCAACAATGTTAGATAACACCCCTAGCAGTAATATGGTGCTGGTTAACTGCCAGGTTCCGGCATGTTTTATTGCCCGCTGTACTGCGTAACCGATTAGCCCAGACGCATCAGCAATGCCAATGCCTATCATGGCTATGATAATAATGCCTAGTGGCGGAAAGCTGATAAAGGCTTGAATTGACCCGCTTAGCCAGTTTCTCAAGCCTTGTTCAGATATCAAATTATTGATAGTTTGCTCTGGTTGGTCGGGCAGTTGATAACTCCAACCTAAGTATGAGCCTATGGCCGATACCAGCAACAAACCCACTGTAAGAATAAAAAATAAACTCACAGGGTGGGGGAGTTTATTACCCCATTTTTCAATTCGATCAAATATAGAAGCCGAACCTTCGACGGTTTTAGAATGCATATTCTAGTCCGGCATATGCAGTCGTACCGCGGATGACCTCTGTGTAAGTAATTGGATCAGATACATCAGTATTGGTCAGGTTATTTACGCCAAATTTTAATTGCAGATCGTTATTGAAGTAATAATTCATGCCTAAATCGATTGTGGTATAAGAGTCGGCAACATCATTTTGCCCAAGTTCACCAATTACATTGCTTCTAAAGTGTGCTTTAGCAAATACGTCTACTGAGTCTGTGGCATACCAATTAATTACTGTTGTTGCCTCGTGTTCAGCAGTGCCTTTTAAACGGGTTTCATCGGCATTATCTTTGGCATCTAAATAAGTGTATGACGCTTCAATACCTACATGTTCGAATTGATGAGACACTGTCGCTTCAACGCCTTTAATGGTGGCATTGTCGATATTGCCAAAGGTTTGTAATGACTCATTAACTGCAACGTATTCAATAATATTTTCAATATCACTATTGAATAGTGTCACACTGGCACGGGTATTATTATTGTCATAATGCACCCCTAGTTCACCAAAAGTACCTGTTTCGGCTTCTAGATCTTCATTACCGACAATTTCACAACGTCCACCACAACCAATAGCGGTGTAGTCGGCGAACGTTTGAACCATTTTAGGAGCTTTAAAGGCGGTGCTTATGCCTCCTTTAATGCTCCAGCCATTGGCAATTTGGTGGGTTAAATAGGCGCGGTAGGTAAACTCGCTGCCAAATTGTTCATCATCGTCTAAACGGCCGCCTAAGGTTAATTTGGTGTTATCGGTTAAAGCGATGTTGGTTTCCGCAAATATACCACTGGCCGTTCTTTCAATGCTGTCGCCTTCAAAAAAGATGTCATTACCGGTCAGTGATGACTGCTTTGCCGTTGCGCCAAAAGTGACATCATATTGGTCAAAATAGAAGCTGGCTTGGGTATCAACACCATAGGTACGTTCATGCAAATTGGCGGTTGGGTTATCTAAATAATCAACTTGAAAATCATCATAGAAAAAGTTGGCATTAAACTCGCCATTTTCCATGGTGAATTGATAATCGGCACGAACAGCTTGTTTGTCGCGGTTTTGATCAAGTGTTCTGCCGTTATAAACGCTATTGGCTTGCTGGTCTTCTCGAGAGAGTTGTAGCTCTAAACCTAACTGGTGATTCTCCGCTAGGTTAATATCTAACTGATTAAAAACATTATAGTTGTCACGTGCCCGCAGTTTACTTGAGGTTGGCGTATCTTCATAAAAGGTTTCATCAAGGTGTAAATAGTTACCAAATACCGTCCAGCTTAGGGTGTCATTTATGGGCGTTGAAAAATATAACCCCAACTGTTCACCGTTGCCGCCTTCATCGCCAATGTTGTATTGGCCTTCAATGCTAATAGCGCCTTCAGCGCTACCGTTATGCTTTTTGGTGAAAACGTTCACCACGCCGCCCATGGCATCAGCACCATAAATTGATGACATTGGCCCACGCACCACTTCAACGTGGCTCATGGCAATAGAGGGGACAGCGCTTAATACATTATCATCACCACGCCACAAGGCTTCGCCACTATGAGAGCGTTGATTGTTTAATAATACTTGGGTGTAGTCGTTACTGAGTCCACGCATATTGACACTACGTGAACCATTGGAATTGGTTGAAACAGAGATACCGGGAATATTAAAAATAATATCGCCTAAATCCTGTGACATTTGCACTTTATCGGCCATATCGACATCAATCATGCTGATACTAGCAGGAGCCTCTGAAATCGGCGTACTTTGGCCAGCCGTTGCCGTAATTACCATCACCTCATTAATTTGACTCGCAATTTGGGCGGCAATGTCATTTTGTAATTGGTCAGCTTGAACAAAAGGAACGCATGCAAGGCTGGTTAAGGTGATGATTTTTTTCATAGTGTATACGACTGTTATTGCAAAGGAGAACGATTATCAATTGCAGTCTCAAGGGTGTCAACGAAAAAAACTCGTTAAAACTTACCAGATAAAAAATTATGGTTGTGATCACAATGTTCGTTAATCTTATGTTGATAAGTTGTTTATTTTGTTGGTGTTATTTTTCGGTTGTGCTGTTAGTTGATTTATTGTTTTTGGTGGCTTTTTTAATAAACCCAAGACTAATGGGGCGAAAACAACGATAATTAGTATTAGATGATTTTTGTGCGTGTAAATACGCAGCGACAGTAGGGCAATTTAATGGAAATTAAAGTTAACTTTCTTGATAACTTACGTTTAGAAGCTAAGTTTGATGATTTTACCGTAACGGCTGACCAACCGATTCGATACAAAGGGGATGGTAGTGCGCCAAGCCCATTCGATTACTTTTTAGCATCATCAGCGTTGTGCGCGGCCTATTTCATTAAGGTGTACTGTAAAGCTCGCGATATCTCTACCGAGAACATTCGTCTTTCACAAAATAATATTGTTGATCCTGAAGATCGTTACAACCAGATATTTCAAATTCAGGTCGAACTACCTGATGATATTTCAGAAAAAGATCGCCAAGGTATTTTACGCTCAATTGATCGCTGTACCGTTAAAAAAGTCGTTCAGACCGGCCCTGAGTTCAAAATTGAAACCATTGAAAACTTAGATGCTGATGCGAATGCCATGTTAATGGGGCAACCCGATGGCGACAGCAGTACTTATATTGTTGGTAAAGACTTACCGCTTGAAAAAACCATTGAAAATATGACCGCCATGTTGGCTGATCTAGGCATGAAGATTGAAATTTCATCATGGCGTAACATCGTGCCAAATGTGTGGTCATTGCATATTCGTGATGCAGCATCACCTATGTGCTTTACCAATGGTAAAGGGGCGACTAAAGAGAGTGCTTTATGCTCAGCCTTAGGTGAGTTTATTGAGCGATTAAATAATAACTTTTTCTATAATGATCAATTTTTTGGAACAGAAATAGCCAATGCTGATTTTGTCCATTATCCATCAGAAAAGTGGTTTGAACTTGAAGATGATGATGCATTACCGCAAGGGATTTTAGATGAATACACGCTTGAAATTTATAACCCAGATGACGAGTTATGTGGTTCACATTTAATTGATACTAACTCTGGCAATATTGAGCGTGGTATTTGTGCTATTCCTTATATTCGTCAGTCAGATGGTGAAACGGTTTATATTCCGTCAAACTTGATTGAAAACTTGTTCTTAAGCAATGGTATGAGCGCGGGTAACAATCTACAAGAAGCCCATGTTCAATGCTTATCTGAAATTTTTGAACGAGCGGTTAAACGCCAAATTATCGAACAAGAAATTGTGCTGCCTGAAGTGCCAATGTCTGTATTAGAAAAGTACCCGAGTATTTTAGCGGGCATTAAAGGGTTAGAAGATCAGGGCTTCCCTGTTGTAGTGAAAGATGCCTCTTTAGGCGGTCAGTTCCCGGTAATGTGTGTCACCTTAATGAACCCAAGAACCGGCGGTGTATTTGCATCATTTGGTGCGCACCCTAGCTTTGAAGTCGCATTAGAGCGCAGTTTAACTGAGCTACTACAAGGCCGAAGTTTTGAAGGGTTAAACGATGTACCAAAACCCACATTTAACAGTATGGCGGTGTCAGAGCCTGAAAATTTTGTTGAGCACTTTATTGATTCAACTGGGGTGATCTCTTGGCGTTTCTTTAGCAGTAATGCCGATTATGATTTTTGTGAGTGGGACTTTGCTGGCACTTCTGAACAAGAAGCAAATGCGCTATTTGGCATTTTAAAAGACATGGGCAAAGAGGTATATGTTGCCGAATTTACTGAGCTTGGTGCTTCAGCGTGTCGTATTTTAGTGCCAGATTACTCAGAAGTTTACCCAGTAGATGATTTGATTTGGGATAACACTAATAAAGCATTAGATTATCGTGAAGATATTTTGAATTTACACTCATTAACCGATGATGAGCTGGTGGATTTAGTTAATCGTTTAGAAGAAAGTCAGTTAGACAATTATACCGATATTCGCACCCTTATTGGCATTGTGTTTGATGAGAATACCGTGTGGGGACAGTTGACTATTATTGAGCTGAAAATTCTGATCTTCTTAGCACTTGGTGCCCACGAAGAAGCATTAGATTTAGTGGAAGACTTTTTACAGTTTAATGATAATACCGTCGAAAGAGGCTTATTCTATCAAGCTATAAATGCCGTTCTAGAAGTTGAATTAGACGATGATCTAGAGCTTGAGCACTTTATTGTTAACTTCAAACGTATGTTTGGTGAACAAGTGATGGAAAACGTAGTGGGCAGTGTTAACGGTAGCGT
This sequence comes from Shewanella gaetbuli, assembly GCF_023284065.1. Taxonomy (GTDB): domain Bacteria; phylum Pseudomonadota; class Gammaproteobacteria; order Enterobacterales; family Shewanellaceae; genus Shewanella; species Shewanella gaetbuli. The sequence continues at coordinate 429,970 of NZ_JAKIKP010000003.1, forward strand.
CAGATTTTATGGTTTAACACAAACCAGTATGAACTTGGAAGGCATCGAACCTCACTTAAGATTAATTGAAAGCTATAAAAAGCTACATCAGGCTAGAGGGAATGCCGTAAAAGTTTAGCCCGCTAGCAACAGCAGATTCCGGCTCAAAAGCGTTGCCGGAATGACGTTCTTCCTCGTCACCCTTGAGATAATTAAATTCCCGTCACCCTCGAGATCTTTTATCGAGGGTCTGTTTTGGGTTTACCTACGTGAAGAAAGCAGATTCCGGCCCAAAAGCATTGCCGGAATGACGTTGGTTAGAGCATCGTAGGAATGACGTTTTCCTCGTCACCCTTGAGATCTTTTATCGAGGGTCTGCTTTGGATTTATCTACGTGAAGAAAGCAGATTCCGGCTCAAAAGCGTTGCCGGAATGACTGTGGTTAAAGCATCGTAGGAATGACGTTCTTCCTCGTCACCCTCGAGATCTTTTATCGAGGGTCTGTTTTGGGTTTACCTATGTGAAGAAAGCAGATTCCGGCTCAAAAGCGTTGCCGGAATGACGTTGGTTAAAGCATCGTAGGAATGACGTTCTTCCTCGTCGCCCTCGTGATAATTAAATTCCCGTCACCCTTGGGATCTTTTATCGAGGGTCTGCTTTGGATTTATCTACGTGAAGAAAGCAGATTCCGGCCCAAAAGCATTGCCGGAATGACGTTCTTCCTCGTCGCCCTTGAGATAATTAAATTCCCGTCACCCTCGAGATCTTTTATCGAGGGTCTGCTTTGGGTTTACCTACGTGAAGAAAGCAGATTCCGGCCCAAAAGCATTGCCGGAATGACGTTCTTTCCCGTCACCCTTGGGATCTTTTATCGAGGGTCTGCTTTGGATTTACCTACGTGAAGAAAGCAGATTCCGGCCCAAAAGCATTGCCGGAATGACGTTCTTCCTCGTCACCCTCGAGATCTTTTATCGAGGGTCTGTTTTGGGTTTACCTACGTGAAGTAAGCAGATTCCGGCTCAAAAGCGTTGCCGGAATGACGTTGGTTAAAGCATCGTAGGAATGACGTTTTCCTCGTCACCCTTGAGATAATTAAATTCCCGTCACCCTTGAGATCTTTTATCGAGGGTCTGTTTTGGGTTTACCTATGTGAAGAAAGCAGATTCCGGCTCAAAAGCGTTGCCGGAATGACGTTCTTTCCCGTCACCCTCGAGATCTTTTATCGAGGGTCTGTTTTGGATTTTTTTAAAGTTCTGACTCACCATCCATTTTTGTGAATATCCAATCTATTGGTTTGTGCCAACCACCGTAATTGGGGTTTGAGTCTTGAACCTCATCACCACTTTGCCACTCAATGTCACCGTCTTTATTACGGCTAACATGCCAATATAAGCTTTCTTTTTGGCTAAATAGGTAGTCTTCTACTTTGGCTGCAAATGCTTCACTATGAACAAATAATCCAAATTCAACATTTAAAAAGTCAGAACGTGGGTCAAAGTTTGATGAACCAATGTATGACAATTTATCATCTAAAATAATGGTCTTATTATGGTAATAAGTTGCAGCGTGATAAAAGTGATCATCATTTTTAGCTTCATCTTTGTATTCGTAAAGCTCTATACCCATATCAAGTAACGTTTGACGATGTTTTTCATAATAAGCCGGGATAAATAACGAGTCATTTGATGCTGACGAATTAGTAATCAGTTGAACTTTTGCGCCATTGCGAGTTAATTTATCAAGTACCACAAACTCACCATTGGTAGGTACAACATATGGTGTTGATATAACGGCTTTTTTAGCGGTTTTGATCTCTTTGTTAATGGCGATTTCTGCTCGCTGTCTAAAGTAAGGCAAACTGTTTTGTAACTTTTGCAATGAGTCAAATACCGGTGTTACAGTCACATCAATAAATTCAACCGTTGGCATTAATGCTATGGTTTGCTCAATATCTGCAATAATTTCAGGCTGTTGTTTCTTGGCCTTAGCATAGGCTTTATTGAGGTTAATATATTCTTGAGGCTGCTTAATGCTAATTAACTCTGCAATAGGCGTTACTACATCACTTTGCCAAATCACTTCATAATTGTCGGCAAATGGGGCTATAACAGCACCTTGAAATAGCACGTCCATATCATAAAAGTTAGCGTCTTTGCTGTAACCAAAATACTCGTCACCAATATTACGGCCACCTAGAATTAGTTGTTGATTATCAACATTGAAGTATTTTTCATGTAAACGATTATCTAATTGATCTTGATGCATTTGAAAATCGGCTGCACGACCTACCCAGCCCATTTTGCGTGAGTTAAATGGGTTAAAAATGCGTACCTGTACATTAGAATGAGCGTCTAAATCGGCTAGCCATTTTTCATTAAAAACCAATAAGTCATCTAGTGTTAAGCGGATTTTAACGCCTCGATCGGCGGCTTGTTTTAGTTCATCTACAAGCATTAACCCTAAGGTGTCGCCATTCCATGAAAAGTACGTCATATCAATGGTTGATTGTGCTTTTCTGACAAGCTCTACTCGTCTTGCAAACGCTTCTGGTGCGGTGGGTATTAAGTAAGCTTTTGCCTCAAACTGGCTGGTTTGGTAGTTAGCTTCAAATTCCTCTGGGACTGTTGGGCTAGGTGAAGCACAACCCGTTAGCACGAATATAATCGTTACTAAAGACAATAAAGGTGAAAAAAATCGTGGCATTGTCATCGTTAGAAACCCTGTATAAAGTTCAATTAAACGCAGATGTGTCGAGTGAGTCAGTTTTGGCAGTTGACGCTAAGGCCGGAATATCCGGCCTGACTAACGCGACTAATAAATCATGTTTATTTCATATAGTTTTGCATGAAGCCTAGGTTTTCTAAACCGTTTAGACGACCTTTACGCAGTTCTGGATCAAGTCCTGATTGTGTATTGCTATCCCAATCAGTTGTGGTGCTGATGTCACCATCTTTGCTAATGGTTAAAACCGTGTCAGAGCTTGCATCATATTGATAAGCTTCAAATAACTCATCGCTGAACCACAAGCGTGACATTTTATTCATTAAGGCTTCATCTTTTGAGCTGGTTTTTACCGTTGAACCGTCAAGTTTTAGCGCTTTGTTGAATACAAATGGTAGTTCAGAACCATTACATGCACCAGTAATACAGCTGATGGTTTTGATCAAGTCACCGATATCTAGCTTGCCTTCTTGACCATCAGTATTGTACGTCCACACATTGAAGCTTGCGTGATAACCAAAGTGATAGAATGTTGAATCAATGGCATTTTCTTGAGCTTGTTTTGCTTGTAAACGGCTAGGACCAGCAAATATCATGTCGTTCAGCAACATTTTAAATTGCTTCATGTTTTCTAGGCCGCCACCAATTTCACCTTCTGGATTCGGGTAGTAATCAGTTAATCCTAATAGGCCATTGGTTAAATCACCATTACCTAAGCCAAAGTAGAATTTAGTCATGGCTAAGTAGGCGGTTAAATCTCCAAGCTCTAATTGTGCTTTAATGTCATCAGCTGTCATGGCCGCTAGCTTAGTTTCAATTTGTTGTTGGTTTTCAGCTTTGCTTAACCACTCAACAATGGCCTCTGGCGATGATAAGTCTTCCTCTTCAGGAGAAGGTAATAGTCCTGAAATTAAAAAGGTTAAGCTAGGTAGCATTGCAGCGGTATTGGCTTCATCACTATTAACACCTACAACCGTTGGTACCGCAAAGGTATCTAATGCGGGTTGGCTAGCTAAGTGGTAGCCGTCAATTTTACCAAATAACGTCTTTTTATATTCAATATAAGGTGCAAATGGCATTAGGTTAGCTAATGGTGTTGCTTCGCCTGATACTTTAGACGTTAAACATAAAGCACTGCCTGCCAGGTTGCTGGTATCAATACAGCTTAGGCCTGTCCAGTCACCAATTCGAGCTAGTGGTGATAATGCTTTGGCTTGTACTTGCATAAGTTGATCTAGCGGTAAGTCTGCAAGGTTAGCGTCATCAAGCTCTGGCATTTCTGCTTGTATATCGGCAACTTTATCCGCAAAATCTTCAGCTTGGTCATAGGTGCGGTAATCAAACCCATATGGGTTACTTTGCATAATGGCACGGTTGAAGTATGTGTTTGCAACCGGCTCTTTACCGTCTTCTTGCTGTAAAATACCCACTGACATGGCACCCGCACCTTGACCCATTAAAGTGATATTTTGTGCGTCACCACCAAAGTCAGCAATATAGTTTTGTACCCATTCAAGGGCGCGTTTTTGGTCGCCTAAACCGTAGTTACCGCCTTGGTTATCTTTTTTCCAATGGCTACCCAGTAAACCTAAACGGTAGTTAAGGGTTACAGCGATGAAAGGGCTATCTTCAGCAGCGCCTTGGGCTACAACCGTATCGGCGTGAATTAATGGCTCTGAACCGGCACCGTATTCAAAGTCACCACCATGAATAAACACATAAACCGGCAGTTGTGCATCATTAGCAGTATCTGCTGGACGCCAAATATTTAAGTTTAAGCAGTCTTCAGACTGTGCTTGAGTGGTGGTTTTTAGCTGTGGGCAAGCGTCTTGAAACGAGGTTGCATCCACTTCAGCTGCAAGCTCTTCAACTTCACTGTGTTGAAAACGCTCGGCTTGTGCATAACGAATACCTTTAAAAGCTTCTATTGAAGCTAAAGTTTGCTCGTCGTCTAAAGAGGTCACCACTAATGACTCTTTCATTGCTTTAATTTGGCTGTTTTGAATATCAACCGTTACTTCTTCTGCTGGAAGAGGCTGTAAAACGGGTGGATCAATTGGCTTTGGTGTTTCAGCTGTGTCGTCACTGCCGCCACAGGCTGCTAAGGTTAATGTTACGGTAACAGCAATTAAAGAACGTTTAAAAAATGTCATGATAGAGTCCTATTGGTGCGGCTTGGTGGCCAAAAACTAACAAATTGGTTTAATGTGCTTGTAGTGTTAGTCAGTTGTGTTCTGTATGTGGCTAGAATATCGGCTTTGTGTTGATGATTTAAATCGCTTATGTAGGACGTCATCATCGTTTAGCAGATTTGGTAAGTGGTTTATGCGATAAACCACTTACCTTAACCCTAAGAAAGTTATCTATTTTTTTAGAAGCGGTAACCAAAGTTAACAGTAAATGCGTTACGGGTTTCACCTTGGTTGTAAAGCACGCTCAAGTTGTAGTTTTTACCAAATTGCTTGTTGAAGCCGATTAGGTATGCCCATTTGTCTAAGTCAACACCCACGTTGTAGTAAAAGGTTTCACCACCTAATTCAACACCTGCAATCTCACCTTCCATATTTGGCTTTAGGCCTTGGTATTCTGCACCGACAAAGATTTGAGCGCGGTATTCAGCAAATTGGTAACCTAGCATAGGTTGAATAGTTAAAATGCCATCACCCCATTTATCTGAACCTTCCATACGAGTTTTAGAGTAAGTACCCGTTACTGAAGCGAAGAACTGCTTGTAACCTACTGATAAGGTGGTACCTACACCTACAACATCATAATTCAGGTTTAAAGGAACACTTACAGTACCTCTGTTACATAATGCTGATAAGCCATCACAAAATGCGTTACCTAAACCAGGTAGTTTGTTGTTTAAGGTTTCTTTAATTTCTTGACCAATTTGGCCTGTGTATTCAGCGTCAACATTAGCGTCAACTTTAATTTTGCCGACTAAACCATATACATTCCAAAATGGCAGGATATTCACGTCACCACGTACAGTAAATGATTCAGCTGATACATCTGCAATAGATTTTAGTGGGTCAAAAAATTCATTTAGCTCTTGTCCCATAATATCGAAGTCGGTGAAGCCAAAGTTCATGTCCTGTTTGCGGTAGGCAACAGATACCCCGAATGGTAGCGGTACATCAATACCTTGGCGGCGAACCATATCACCCATTAATGGGAAGACTCTGTCCAGTTTAATTTTTGCTTCACGAAACCTTGGGTCAGATACTTCCATTAAGCGATCTTCGCTTAAAATATTGGCACCTTTAAGGTCGTCGTAAAATACTACTGGTGCGACAGTTGTCGCTAATGTTACCGGTTCGCCTTTTGAGGTACTGCCTTTGGCTGATATGCTTTTCTCTTCTAGCACTACGCGACCATCGGTTAAGGTGACAAAACTCATTAGCTGACGATATTCAGTAATAGTGTATTTTTCGTAGGCGAAAGGTTTGGTGTTTTTAATGATCATGCTAACTGGCTGACCATTCTCAACAATGACTTTTACACGCATATTTCTGAAATAGGCAATGTCTTGCGGTAAGCCATATTTTGAGTAGTTAAAAGCAATTTCAACTTGGCCATTGTCTAGCTCAGTTGCGGTAACAGTGCTTGGGTCGTAGCTTTGGGCATAGTTGCGCAAGCGATACTCAATTTTGGTGGCATTTTCAATTTCTGCTATAACATCATCGTTTTCATCAAGTTTGGCAGGGTCATATTTGATGCGTAAGTCAATGTTGCCTTTTTCATCAGTATTTTGAACTAAATAGGCTTCAGATTGACGTACTTCATCATTTATTGTGACAGAACGGCTCACATGTTCAACAAGGTGCTCGCCTTGTAATAAAGAGCTCATGCCTAATTTAGGTAGGTCATCATTAATGCCATATTTTTTGAAAATGGCTTTGCCTTCGACCTCTGCTTCGCTCATGAGCTCAACACCTTTACCAACTGCGTTAAATGACATTGCTAGCGCAAGTGTCGTAAAACCAATTGCTAGTGTTTTCTTTAGTTTCGGTAAGCGATTCGTTAAATACATATATTCACCTTTCTACTGAACCCCAATGCTATGAGTATTCAATGATTGTTGTTAGCTAGATAAAGTAGCTGCCATTGATTTTTATGTGCTTTCAAAGCCATGTAATCTGTATGGGATGAATTTTATGGGAGATGTAAAAAACAAGTTAATCGCATTTGTAGGATGTAACCCTCCCTAATTCAATGGAAGTTCAGTGGTTGAGTTTTTGGCATTGCGATTCTTATAGATGTAAACCAATTTGAGGATACGATCCTACAAAAGCGATTAATGTGTTGGAAAAATGTGCTCTAAAATTCCCCCATCTTCAATAAACGATATGACTTTAGCGATATATCAACGCAGGTACTCAAGCGTTATATAGGCGATTTCTTGTCAAAAGTGGTAAAAGGAAAAATTCAATGAAACTCAATAAACGCATAGTAAGTACTGTTGTACTGACTTTACTGCTAAGTGCATGTAGCTCTATTCATACATTAGAAAACCGTGTGACTGAGGACAATTATCAAGACGTGACAATTGCTCAGTTTCAAAATGATTCAGCGGAACAACAGGTCGTAGAACCATTTCGTTTTTGGGCGGGTGATGAATCGAACTTTCTTTACTCTGAAGCTACAAACACCACACCTTTAACGGTAAAAGGCGATCGTCTTAATGCATTAGTACTATCTGGTGGTGGTGCTAAAGGTGCTTATGGTGCTGGTATTGTTAATGGCTTATATGATAGCCAGCAGTTAAATGATTACAGCATAGTGACTGGTATCAGTGCGGGTTCATTAATTGCACCTTTTGTGTTTATTGGTGGTGATGAAATAGCGCATTTAAAACAAGTTATGTTAGGTATCAATGACAAACTGGTCATTGGTAAGAAGAACTTCCTTAACACTTTATTTAAAGATGCTTTCACAAACGGCGAAAAAATGTATGAATTCATTGAAGCCACCTTTGATGATGAAATGATTGCTAAAATTGCGGAGCAACACAGAGCAGGCCGTAGATTATTTATTGGGACGACTCAATTTGACTCTGAGCAGTTATCTATTTGGAATCTTGGCAGTATAGCCAACAGTGATATGCCAAATAAAAATCAACTTATTCATCAAGTTTTGGCTGCAAGTGCGTCAATTCCAGGCGTATTCCCGCCACAGTTTATTAAAGTGCACTACAAAGGCCAGCAATTTGAAGAGCTTCACGTTGACGGTGGAATGGCGGCGCAAATGTTTTTTGAACCCATCAATACTGACTTTGACAAAATTAACCAAGCACTAGGATTAACCAAAAAGCCGAATGTGGATGTGATTCGCAATGGGGTATTCAATATGCCTTATGAAGCGCAGCCTGATAAAGGCGTTGCTTTGTTAACTCGTAGCTTAAAAAGTTTAACCGTGATGCAAAGTAAAGGTGATTTATACAAGATGCTTTATTTCAGCAAAGTGAAAAACTACGACGTTAACTTTACTTCGATAGAAAAAAGTTTTGATGCAGAGCCGAGTACTAAAGACATGTTTGACCAAGATTATATGCAAGCAATTTATCAATATGGTTATGACAAAGGGGTTTCACAAAACTTGTGGGATAAAAAATTACCTTAAACTCTACCCAAACAACCAAATTTGAATTTTCATGGTAATTGGTTACAGCGGATCGGCCTTGAGTTTTGAGGTGTAGAGAAGCAAGATTTACTATCGAGTATTTTTGGTAACTATTGCACGGATGCGCATGTTAGCCGGACTATTATGGTCCGGCTTTTTTTATTTTTACGAGCTAATTAACCGTTTTTTGGGAATATTTTTGCACAAGTGACTGCAAGTACAATAAGTTTTCAGCAGATTTGAATTCTTTATTTAATAGGGTAATTAACTCATTGGCCCAAGGTAAGTTTGGGTTTAAGGCTAAATAAAAGGGCGACTGACTTAAGGTGCCTGCATAACGAACTTTAAAAGTATCATTTAAATAGTAATTCACTACAAGTTCATCTTCGATAATCACTGCTGCTCGCTGGTATTGGAGCATTTTAAGTAATCTGGTTTGCGCATCATCCCCTGACAGAATATTTAATTTACTGCGGTTTTGTGGGTTATTAATAAACTCATCAACGGGTGAACCATACCCGTAGCCCAATATAATGCTCAATGGTGTAGGGATATTGTTTAACGAGTCTGCATTTTCATATACCCATTGGGCATCTGACTGAGTATAAAAATTGACTTTATATTGCATAATTGGCGTTTGGGTAAACTGTAAACAGGGCGCTTCTTCCTGCACTGCGGTTAATAGACCATGAATTTGATGACCTTCTTCTGCTAATTTGATGGCGCGTAACCAAGGATAGCGCTGAACCTCAAGACGAATATCGTGTGAGGCTAAAATGGCGGTGACGTACTCGTATACAATTCCCGGCTGATCATCTTGGTAGCTAGAGGTATAAGGTGGCCAATGTGTGGTTGCAAGGGTGATTTTTGCGGGAATACTTGCCCAAGTAGAGGGTGAGATAACGATTGAATACAGAGCCATTAAGCAAAATATGAACGTGGGGAAAAAAGCTAACTTTTTCAATCTAACTCCGTAATTGGATGTTTTATTAATTCGGTAGTGTGTAATTACGCTTGTCTGGAGTCAAATTTTATTTGGAAAAGGCACTCTGCTAAGCAACCAATTTTGCTTTAGATCGCAATTTAAGTCATAAAATGTTTTATTTAGTAGACGGGTGGTCTATATTCAGGGGATGGAAATGACTAATAGTAAACCTCGCCGTGGTCGGCCGCCGAAACACGCACGAGATAATCAAGATACTAAAGCTATATTAATTCGCAGTGGGCTTGAACAGTTAACAGAAACCGGTTTTGCCGCTTCTGGTATTGATATTATTTTGAAAAAAGTGGGTGTCCCCAAAGGCTCATTTTATTACTACTTTTCCAGTAAAGAAGCCTTTGGTACTGCGGTCATAGAAAATTATGCCAGCTTTTTTATGTATCAATTAGACCGGTGTTTGTCAGATGAGAGTTTACCGGCCATTGATAGACTTAGCATTTTTGTTGCCAGTGCCAAGCAGGGGATGGCTAAGTTTAATTATAAGCGGGGTTGCTTAATTGGTAACTTAGAGCAAGAAGTTGACCTATTACCTGAAAGCTTTCGGCCATTATTAACACAAATATTTGTGAGTTGGCAAAACAGGTTAGCTCAATGTTTACAGCAAGCCCAACATGACGGGCAACTTAGCTTTAATGCTGATTGCAACAAGCTAGCTGAAATATTTTGGGTTGGTTGGGAAGGCGCGGTAAGTCGTGCAAAATTGGTTGAAAGCGATCAACCATTACAAGATTTTTATGATTTTTATCAGGCAGGGCTGCCAAAAAATTAAACACTAATTTGCCATAAAGCCTTGGGTGGACTTATGGCATATTTATCATTTTAAATTTTTTTGCATTTTAATAGACGGTCGGTCTAAAAGGTGGGTTTATGTTTCGTGGTATTTTAATTGAAAAAGATGATCAAGGTTATCGCGCATCAGTACAGCAAATTGATGATGCCGTTTTAGGTGAAGGCGATGTTACGGTTAAGGTGAGTTATAGCACGCTAAATTATAAGGACGGCTTAGCGATTACCGGCAAAGGCCCAGTGGTAAGATCATTTCCAATGGTGCCGGGAATTGATTTAGTGGGTGTGGTAGAACAGTCTGATTCAGATAAATTTGCCGTGGGTGATACGGTGTTATTAAACGGTTTTGGCGTAGGCGAAACGCATTGTGGTGGTTTGGCTGAGCGTGCCCGTTTAAAAAGTGAGTGGTTAATTCCATTACCCGAAAATGTTAGCCCGCAACAGGCAATGGCGGTAGGTACTGCGGGTTATACGGCTATGCTATGTGTTATGGCACTACAAAAAAATGGCGTGACACCTGATAAGGGCGAGGTGTTGGTCACTGGCGCAAATGGTGGTGTGGGCAGTTTTGCTATCGCCCTATTAGCTAAGTTGGGTTATCAGGTTGTGGCTTCTACTGGCCGTGTTAGCCAAGCTACCTACCTTGAGTCTTTAGGGGCCAAAGAAGTCATTGACCGTGCAAGCTTATCTGAGCCGGGTCGTCCAATGGCTAAAGCGCGTTGGGCTGGAGCAGTGGACTCTGTTGGCAGCCACACGTTAGCAAATGTTTGTGCCAGTATGCAATATGGTGGAACCGTTGCCGCGTGTGGTTTGGCTCAAGGCATGGATTTCCCCGCTTCTGTTGCACCATTTATTTTACGTGGAGTCACACTGGCTGGTGTAGACAGTGTGATGCGTCCATTGGCTGATAGAATTGAAGCTTGGCAACAGTTAGGTGAACTACTTGATGCTGAAGTGATTAATGCCATTTCAACGACGATTTCGTTAGATGAAGCGGTGAGTGCTGCGCAAGATTTACTTGATGGGAAAGTGCAAGGCCGCATCATTGTTGATGTAAACCAATAAGCATTTTGATTAATGATTAAAACCAGAAACAAAAGCTAGCATTTATCAGCTTAGAAATAGAAAGCTTCTAAATAAAAAGCGTCTAAATCAAAAGCGTCTATATAAAAAGCCCCGAAACACATATTGTGTATCGGGGCTTTCTTTGCTGTAACTTGAACTCTGAGTTAGAAGTTATAAGTCGCTTCTACACCAAAGCTACGAGGTTTAGCGTAAATGGCGTTAATACCACCAAAGAACTCACGATAGCTTTCTACCATGTGGTTGCTGTCGGTAAGGTTTTGACCCCATAAAGACACTTGCCAGTTATCCATATCACTCATTAACGTAATGCGTGCGTTAAGGGTGCTATAGCTGTCTGCTTTATCAAAGTCTACCACTTCACCTGTACCTGGAATTTGGTAGTTTTCGTCATTGTTAACTAAAAAATATTGCTCGGCAGTATAGTTGTAATCTAGTCGGTACATTAATGTCGAGTTTAGCGACGACAAACTTTGGTAGTACTGAACACCCAGTGCTGCAGTCACTTCAGGTGCATTAGGTAGCTTGTTACCTGATGCATCAGAACCTGCAGTACCACCACCTGGGAAGCTATCAAATGTTGCATCAAGTAAACCCAGTGACCCAGTAATTTGGAAGTCATCAGTCACTTGATAGTCCATTTCTAGCTCAAGCCCTTGTGAAATAACCGCTGCCGCATTGGTAATGCTAATCGCCGTTCGTCCACCGCCTAAATCAACATATTGGTTAACTTGGTAGTCATCATACTCTGCTCTAAATAGTGCTGAACTTAAGCGTAAGTGGTTATCCAGTAATTGAGCTTTATAGCCCAGTTCATAACTTAGTACGGTTTCTTTATCAAATTCGATACCCGCATCAATTACATCATTAGTGACGAAGTCTAAATTGTAACCGCCACTTTTAAAGCCAGTTGAAACACGAGCATAAGCTTGGCTATCTTCAGTTACTGCATAATTTAAATTCAATGAAGGCGCTAAAAAATCATCTTTTCTGTCATCTACAATATGCGCTGTCGCCATACGGAATAAGCCAGAGTTTGTCCCTTTAATCGCCCAATCAACATCTTTTGTTTCTGCGGAATAACGTAAACCAAAACCTAGCTGCCATTGGTCATTAAAGTCGTAACTACCATTGGTAAATACTGCGTAACTTTGGGTATCAACTGAACCCGCTGATTCAACTGCAGGCATAGAATAATCGATACCCGTTGATGGAATGGGCAGTAGCAGTGTGTAGATATCCATATCGCGACCCGCGATGGCTTTACGGTCTGTAGTACTATCTAGATCAAATAAGTAGACGCCAACTAAATAGCGTAAATTATTAAGGTCAGGTGAAATCCACTGAAACTCTTGAGAGGTTTGTTTGTAGGTATCTTGATAAGGGGTATGCAACATATCAAGCGGAGACACATCAGAAGATAAGTCTATATCCATTTCAGTGCTTCGATAAGCGGTGATTGACTTAAAAGTGTAGTCACTGTCGGTGGTGTAATCGAAAGTGATTGAGCTTCCCCAAACATCTTTTTTCTCAGTGGTATCTCGATTCGAGAATGTTGCATAGTTATCTTTAGTTGCTTCAGTGAAGCCTACGCTTAAGTCTTGGCGATTGGTGGCATTCAACATCATGCTAGCAGGGCCTGTTGCTGGGTCATAACCGAGCACATCTGTTAGCGCCATGCCGTTAACGGCTAAAATATCATGTGTTAAATAGTCAGCACTGAAGTTAAGTTCTAGCGCATCAGTTAAATTTGATACTAAATTAATTCGGCCTGAAGTTGCATCTCTGCCACCTAAATCCTGCCCTGTCATATTATTTTTAGTATATGCTCCGCCAACCGCACGGTTGACAAACACTTTTGCTGCCGTTGATTCACCCATAGGGATATTCAGCTTCAAGTGATAATCTTGCGCATCAAAATTGCCAACATTAGCCGTAATAGAGCCTTCAAATTGATCGGTAGGTTTTTGCGAGATTAAGTTAATCGCCCCAGCAATGGTATTTTTACCAAACAAAGTACCTTGAGGGCCACGAAGCACTTCCACACGTTCTAAATCAACTAAACCTTGGTTGATAGACGGTGATTGTCCAAGGTAAACACCATCTATATAGATGCCTACTCGACTATCAAAACCAATATTTCGACTGTCTGCTCCGACACCACGAATAGAAACTGATGAGCGAAAATCAATAGACTCACTAATGTTCAGGTTAGGCGCTGTATCGCCGAGGTCTTGTAGTTGTTTAATCCCACGTTGAGCCAACTCTTTTTGATCAACACTGGTTACTGACAGTGGCACGTCAATTAATCGCTCGACGCGCTTTTGTGAAGTAACAGTAATCGTTTCCATAGAAGATGATTTTTCGTCGGTTGATTCTTCAGCTTCAACTGCCATTAAATTAGGCGAGTTTAATGCCGTTAATACGGCAATAGTGAGCATCGAACGTTTCATTAAGTGATTATTCATATTGTTCCCCAATTGAGCCTTGTTGTTTTAATATTATTTATTCTTTTTCAATTGATTACGTGATAGCTAATAACCACTTATTTCAAGCTCTCACTGTATTCTGTTTACTGATCAGCCATTTCAATCTGCTGTTTTCTACTGTGTAAACCTACATTTAAGCTAAAAAATTAAATCACCATTTAGCTTTGCTTAAATATCACATTAAGACGGAGGTCTTACAGTAAGGTGTTTCCTTAAAAAGTATTTTAAAACAGTGTTTTGCAATGGTTTTGTATCGCTATTTTTTATTATCTATAAGCAAGTACGAATTCACGTTAGCACGCTTTTATTTTTCGGTTTGCAACATGTTTTACATTTGGTTATCAATTTTTTAACTGCCGCGGGAGGGGGAATATGAAAGGAAAGTGAGAATATTTATCCAAATGCAACAAACTTTACCAAGCTTTTGAATAGTAACGTGCTAGGTTTTGCTTATGTACTGAGGTAAATAACCTTAAGATGAACCAATAAGGGAAATAAGTAGTGATAAATCATAAGATTATAACTATGGCTGCTTTGCCGGTGTCGAAAGTGATGATTGATGCAGGGACTTTGCATTTTATTAATTTTGATCATCAACAGGATTTTGAAGGCGTCGAGGTTATTTGTACAACTCCATTTTCTCCGATTGATGCAAAGCAAATAGCCGCTTTTCCACCCAATATTAAGTTAATTGCTAGCGTGGGTGTGGGGACCGACCATATTGATCTAGCAGCCGCAGAAAAGGCTGGTATTTTAGTGACTAACACTCCAGTTAAAAAAGATGATACTGCTGATTTTACCTTTGCTTTGCTATTAGCCTTAGCTCGGCAGGTTGTGGCAAATAATGCGTTTATTCGTCAAGGACAATGGTCGGCAAATAATATGACGGGAGTAATAGGTGAGCCTATTCACCATCAAACTTTGGGGATAGTGGGTGCAGATGTTGTGAGCCAAAAAGTAGCTCAACGAGCCAAAGGCTTTGATATGGATATACTTTATTATGCCGATAAGCCCAATCAAGAGATGAATGCGTTAGGGGCAAGGTTTTGTGAACAGCTAGACAGTTTATTATTAGCGGCTGATTTTGTGAGCTTGCATTGTCAATTAACTGAAAATAATCAACATATCATTAATGCCGATAAGCTGAAATTAATGAAACCCTCTGCCATGTTAATTAATACTGCCCGTGGGGGGTTAATTGATGAGGTTGCACTCATTGAATGTTTACAAGCCAAATCAATAAAAGCAGCAGCTTTAGATGTTTTTGAGACTGAGCCAGATATTAACCCGCAATTATTGTCATTAGACAATGTCCTACTGACTCCTCATATCAGTTCAGGCACCCATGCATGTCGACAAGATATGCTGAATACACTGTTGAAAAATATCAGTCATTATCTCAATCAAAATAAGGATGCCATGAATCTAGTTACTCTTTAAGGCTAACAATATTCTT
Source organism: Shewanella gaetbuli (assembly GCF_023284065.1). Classification (GTDB taxonomy): domain Bacteria; phylum Pseudomonadota; class Gammaproteobacteria; order Enterobacterales; family Shewanellaceae; genus Shewanella; species Shewanella gaetbuli. The sequence continues at coordinate 445,109 of NZ_JAKIKP010000003.1, forward strand.
GGTGATATCGGAAATGTTAGCAAGCTATAACAATTTAAAAATTCAACTTGCTAATTAAAGGAGCACAACATGAACTTAAAAAACTACCTCGGTTTCAAAGAGCAAGCAATGCACTATTTGGATCGTCCACATCAAGAGGTTGCCAATCAAGCCGTTGACAGCCCAGCTGCATGGCGAAGTTCAGAATTACCGCCACTTGAGCAAGTGGCTTATATTTTATCTTCAGCAGAAGTGAGCGAGATAAAACAGGCTGTTGCTCATGCCGAATCATTAAATAAGCCGACTCTTGAACTTACTCGTGATGATTTTCCGTTGCCATCTTTAGACGAAAAATTTCCCTTATGGCGAGACACCATTCATCGCGGATTAGGTTTTCAAGTGATTAGAGGTGTGCCCGTTGATGATTGGAATAAAGCGCAGGCAGAGTTATTTTTTTGGTGTTTTGGCTTGCATTTAGGTACTCCAGGATTGCAAAACCCAGAAGGACATTTACTAGGACACGTCAATGATTTAGGTGTTCAAGGTGAAGACCCAACAGCAAGATTATATAAAACGGCATCGCATATTAACTTTCATTGTGATGCAGCCGATGTAGTAGGCTTATTGTGTTTGAAAAAAGCAAAAGCAGGTGGCCATAGCCGAATTGCTAGTTCTGTCACGGTATTTAACGATTTAGTCTCTTCTCATCCACACCTTGCTAAAAAACTGTTTGATAAGCGCTTTGTTGATAATCGTGACAAAGAGGTTAATTCACCTGATGGTGCTATTGAGGTTCAACCATGTTGTTATGCAGACGGAACATTACGGACGTTTTATCACTTAGATTATTTTAAATCTGTCCCTCGTCATGATGCAGTAGAAGCATTAACTGATGAGGATCATGCTTTATTTGAAATGTACGAAAAAATCGCTAACGATCCGAAAAACTGTTTCGATATGTCATTAGAACCTGGTGATATTCAATTAATTTCAAATCACACAACGCTTCATGCGCGCACTGAATTTGAAGACGATATTGACCCAGATAAAAGACGTCACTTGTTAAGGCTATGGTTGTCAATTGGGTTGTAATATGACTAGTGGGGGCTTGTATATGCCCCCTATATTAATAAAAAACAAAGGCATATTCATGAGTTTTTCAAAAAAACTAACACTTTTCCCCTTGCTGTTTTCGGCCAGTATCATGGCGCAGCAAGGTGAATTTACCTCAATGCAAATGAAAGATGTTGCGTTAAACCGAGTAAAAGTTGATGTTGAGGGCGCTGCCAACCGATTAGCGAAAGGGATACAGTTTGCGACCATTTCAAATGAAGATCGCAATGACTTTAATGAAGCTGCTTTTACTGGCTATCACCAATTTTTAGCGGATTCTTACCCTAAGGTTCACAAAACATTACAAAAAGAGCTAGTAGGTAAAGAGCGCCAATTCAGCTTACTGTATACGTGGCAAGGCACTAATCCCGAGCTGGCCCCAGTAGTGTTAATGGCGCACCAAGATGTGGTGCCCATTGTGCCTGAAACAAAACACCAGTGGCAGCATGACCCGTTTGGCGGTGTGATTGCAGATGGCTATATTTGGGGGCGGGGTGCGATTGATGATAAATCAATGATTCATGCCATTTTAGAAGCTGCTGAAATGAAAATTGCAGCCGGCTTTGTGCCAGAACGGACGTTAATTTTTGCTTTTGGCCATGATGAAGAAGTGGGTGGCGAAGATGGTATAAAGCATCTGGTTGATGTGCTTGAACAACAAAAAGGTTACCAAAAAATCGCCCTAGTATTAGATGAAGCTGCACCAATGGCTCCGGGGTTATTTCCGGGGATCGCCCAAAATACAGCGTTAATTTCGGTGGCCGAAAAAGGGTATGTTAGTTTATCTTTAACCGTGAGCGGGGCGGGTGGGCATTCATCTATGCCTCCAGCGAGTTCAAATATTGGCATTTTGGCCAAAGCCATTAACCAACTAGAAACTAATCCATTTCCTTATCGAATTACCTCTACATTACGTGACCAATATCGATACTTAGGCCCAGAGCTACCCGAGTCGACCCATGATATGTACAGCGCGGTGGCATATGGTAGTGATGACAAGCTAACGCCATTAGAGCAAAAGTTTATTGAGGGAATGTCTGCTCATCCGTTAACTCAAGCTATGTTACGTACTACCACCGCTGTGACCATGATTAATGGCGGTATTAAAGCAAATGTGCTGCCAACAACGGCCACAGCGGTAGTTAACTTCAGGATATTACAGGGTGATACTATTGAGTCGGTGATTGAAACGGTTCATGCTGTAGTGAATGATGAACGAGTGACAGTGGCTGATGTATCGCAATCAATTAATCCTTCAGCTATCTCACCTGTTGGTAGTAAAGAATATAATTTAATTGAACATACTATTCGCCAAACTTGGGGCAATGACCTGATTGTGACACCGTTTTTGGCGGTTGGCGGTACGGATGCCAAACATTTTGCTGCTAAGTCTTTTGCGCCTAATGTGTATCGTTATACTCCTTTACAGCTTGAGTCAGGTAAAGATATTGCCCGTTTTCATGGCATTAACGAACGTATCTTAGCCAAAGAATTAGCGGGTTCTATTTCGTTTTTTTACACCTTTATGGATAACGTGCAATCTCTTTAATGGATATTGACACATAGATACTAAAAGGCCCTACGCGAATGCTAGGGCCTTTTTTTACATTAGATTACCTGCAGTAATTACCAAATACGAACACGTTCATCTTCAGGTAAATACAGTTTATCTCCTGGTTTAACATCAAAGGCTTTGTACCAAGCATCATGGTTACGCGGCGCTAATGCACGGTAACGACCTGGGGCATGAGTTCCTGCGCGAAGCTGGCTTAGCATACTTTGCTCAGTACGTTTTTCTTTCCATACCTGTGCCCATGCTAAAAAGAAGCGTTGGTCGCCTGTTAAGCCGTCAATAACCGGTGCTTCTTTACCGTTAAGGCTTAGCTTGTAGGCGTGGTATGCCATGGCTAAACCGCCCACATCACCAATGTTTTCACCTAGGCTGTTGCGGCCATTAACAAAGTTATCTGGAATAGGTTCATATTGGCTATATTGCGCTGCTAACTGATCTGCTTTGGCTTCAAATGCTGCACGGTCAGAGTCGGTCCACCAATTACGCTGAATACCATTGGCATCAGACTTTGAGCCTTGGTCGTCAAAACCATGCCCCATTTCGTGGCCAATAACCGCACCAATACCACCGTAGTTTACCGCTGGGTCAGCATTAGGGTCGAAAAATGGCGGTTGTAAAATAGCTGCTGGGAATACAATCTCATTGAACGAGCTATTGTAATACGCATTAACATATTGTGGTGTCATGCCCCAACGATTACGGTCGGTTTTCTGAAGCTCTTTGGCGACGCTATCTTCATGGAAAAACTGACGTAAATTGTGAATGTTGGCCATTAAGTCGTTTTTAGTCAGCTTAAGTCCATCAAATTCTTGCCATACATCTGGGTAACCAATTTTAGGGTTAAAGGCGGCTAGTTTGGCGCGGGCATTCACTTTAGTGTCGGCACTCATCCAATCTAAATTATCAATACGTTGGCCTAGTGCTGTACGTAGGTTTTCTACTAATTCGGCCATTTGCGCTTTTGATGATTCAGGGAAGTAACGAGCAACATACACTTTACCAATGGCAAAGCCGAGTGATTGAGTTCCTGACATTTCATCTACAGCACGTTTCCAGCGTGGGCGAGGCTCTTCTTGACCATTAAGAGTTTTACCGTAAAACGCAAAGTTAGCGTTGTAAATATCTTCAGATAATAAGTCGGCATTATTACTAATGGTATGTACGGTTAAGTAGTCTTTCCATACATCAAGTGACTGTTGGTTGACTAATTCAATCATCGCCTTAATAGGCTCAGGCTGAGACATATTCAACTGTGGTACTTTATAACCCATTTGATCAAAATAAAGATCCCAATTGAAGTTAGGGTATTCTTTGGCCAAATCTGCACGTTGAATTTGGTTTAAGGTTAAGTCGCGGTTACGGCGTTTTTCGCGTGGCCATTGGCCTTCAGCTATTTTAGTTTCTAAGGCTAAAATGGCTTTAGCACGTGCTTCACCGTTTTCAATACCAGCAAAAGCGAGCATTTGTGATAAGTGGTCTACGTAAGCTTGGCGAATGTTAACAAAGCGTTCGCTGTCTTCAAGGTAATATGAGCGGTCTGGTAAGCCTAAACCACCAGCGCCAATAGACATTTCATATTTGTTAGGGTCTAAGCGGTTAAACCACATGCCACCGTATAATGGTGAGCTTGCGCCTGTTAGCCATGCTGAACCGAATATTGCGGTTAGGTCGTCAGTATTTTTAACGGCGTTAATTTGGCTTAGGGTGGGCTTAATTGGGTCGATACCAAGTTTGTTAATGGTATCTGTGTCCATGTAAGTGTGGTAAAAATCTGCAATCAGTTGCTCTTCGGCATTTAAATTATCACGACTAATAATGTCGTCGATAATTTCTTTAACTTGTACTTCACTGCGCTCAGCAAGGGCATTAAAGGCGCCATAACGAGTTTTATCTGCTGGCATTTCAAAGTTGTCATACCAAGTGCCGCTGGCATACATAAAAAAGTCATCGCCCGGCTTTACCGCTTTATTGCGAGCGGTTAAATCAATACCAAAGCTACCTAGTTCGGCTTTGGCCTCCGGTGCGGTTTTAACTGTGTCGACTTTTGTGTTTACATCAGATGAGCCACATGCGGTTAAAAATGTTCCCGCTAAGGCAATGGCAATGAGAGATTTCTTCATTGTGTTTGGCTTCCTTACTTAATCATTATTATCGTTATTTAATAGATATTTTTTACTGGTTTGCATTTAACGTAACAATATTCATTGATTGTACCCAAAGGTGCAATCAATGAATTGTTAGAAAACTTATCAGAATGGTTAGTGATAGGCTTGCTGCTTTAAAAGGCTTCACCGACAGATAAATACACGGCTTGGTTATTATCATTTGACCGGGCGTAATCAAGACGAATATTAATTCGCTCGGCAGGTTGGATCATCCAGCGTAGACCTACACCATAACTAGGAATAACTTCACTTTCGTTGATTCTGGAATGGGTGTCATCAAGCGCTCCTAAACCGGCAAATGCCACCATTCCCCACCTTTTGTGGAAGCGCCATCTGGCCTCAGCTTCGGTTTCTAATGACTGTCTTGACATGAACTCTGTTGAAGCAAAGCCTCGCAGTCCCAAGCGACATGCTGCCCATAAAGGAATATCACCCTCTCTAGCGCAACCTTTTAATTTCCAAGCGACAACAAGGTCTTCTCTTAGTGGGTGATAACCATCGACTTCAAGGTTATATGATGTAAATTCGTTCTCACTGCCAATGGCTTTGTCGTAAATAATCGTCTCAGCTTTAAAGTAATATCCATCGTATGCATTGGTCGGAACGTCTCTAGAGTCATAAATGATGGCTGGACCAAGACCAAAAGATTGGACTTCATTACCTAATTCAAAATGTATAGAGCTTATGTCGACGGAAAATTGTTGCTTTAGGTCAAGGTAGATACCAGTTAAGCCAACATACCAGTTTTTGGCAAATTGGCGGTTTATTTCAGCTAACGCTGCTACACCTTTTAAATCCCAATTTAAATTGAAGCCAATGTTATTTTCATCACTACTAATTAAAGGTAATTTTAAGTCGGCATAGCCAACCCCCCCTTTAAATTGCCAATTATTATCGTCCCAGTAGCTTGCATGTCCTACTGCTGCTGCATAACTTTTATTGCTTGAGTACATGGCGCCAATACCTGTAACAGAAGGCGGTTGATTGGCTTTTTGATGTGCATCTTGAGGATAGAAGTAACCAAAAACACCGGCTAAACCAGAGTCAATTGTTGGGTTTGAAAATGGAATTGGTGCGGCAACATAATTTCCTTTAGATACGGTTACCGCAGTGTCGTTATCTTTAATGTTAGGAATAAAGCTTTTCTTTCCTGCCGTCTCAGATGCTTGTGAGGTGTTATCTTGAGGTGAATCTTTGGCTAAAGACATCAAGCTGAAACTCGAAGTGCCAGCAGCAAGCACCAGTAGTAAAAGTTTAGAAAGGCGACAATGTTTGTTCATACGATACCTAAATGCTTGTGATTGGCATTGTTAGGCTATCACTTTGTGCTGACCGTGTTAATTAGTTGTATTGGATTTGAGGTGATGTTTTTATGACATAGTAATACTTAGCTATCATTAGTACTTAATATTGAAACGAGCAAAACGGCTGAAGGCTTTTATAACGGGTGCTTTGCTTTGTTGTTCAATGAGTAATTTTTTTTGAGTTGAGAATTTTTTGAAGTGGCGAATATCATCCACAATATGGCTGGGGCGACACTCAAACTCATGAGCAAGGTTAACCAGTGAGTCTTCATCAAATGAAAATGATTGCAGCATTTTATTGGATATATCATTTTTACGCGCAATGACTAGCGCAGATTTTCGATGTAATTGTTGGTTGATTTTATCTTTTAATCGGGCTTTATGTTGTTTCCAAGTGACCTTGTTGCTTAATGTGTGGAGGTCTTGAGCCACTGTACTTACATCGGTTTCAAATTTTTTGGCAACTTCAACAATATTACTTTTATGAGTAATATCTATCCCTTTTAGGGTCAAAAAAACGATAAAGTCGCGTCTATTGTTGGCTTTATCAATCTCAGCTTGGTTTTCATTTAATGCTGCGTTGGCCTGTTGTTCGGTTTGTTCAACTGAGTCAAGAAGCTCTTCTAACGAAAGCGTGTCAGCTTCCTTATCAGCATATGATTGTTGATGCTGTTTTTTCATTTGTTACTACTCACTTTTAACAAGCACAGGGTAAAGTTTGTCTTTAATAAGGCGCTAATTTTAGTACGCATCATTGAAGGTTGGCAGCGGCGTATTTTTTGTCGATTGTCTTTATTGCAATCTTTTTTAATGTCGCCGTTACATCAACTAATCATGCAAGTTAAAACTTTGGCTGTAAAGATTGTGGTAAGTTAAATATCATTTTTTGCTGAGTTATCGGGCACAAAAATTCGAATTTACAGCAACATAGTTTTAAGTCAGGAGCATCTGCCGCAGCGTTACCATGCAGTCGATCGCCCACTACCGGAAAGCCAATGCTATTCATATGAATACGAATTTGATGCTTGCGACCCGATTCAATTTTCACTTGTACACGGGATTGGTTTAGTTGTGGATTATATTCCAGCAAGTCAGCATGGGATAACGCCGGTTTATTATCGACATCAGTGTTAATGGTGACTTGGGTAGTTGGAAATTGGCCATGCACAATGACTTGATAATATTTGTCGAGTGCTCTGGTTTGAAACAGTTTTGCCAACGCCGCAGTCGCTTTTTTGGTGTGACCTAAAATAATTAACCCCGATGCGGCTCTATCTAACCGATGAATAATGTAGGCATTACGCGGTGGTTGCGTGTTGAGTTCTACAAACCGATTGATGGTTGTGTGGTCGCTCCATTTTGACGGCTGACACCGTAAACCATAAGGTTTATACCATAAGCTATATTGCTGTTGGTCAAACAGCATCTGGGCGGTGGCGGGGACTTCTGCCAAAATATGATCGTTGTAATAAAGATGAACTTTATCACCCACTGCCAACGCTTTTTTAGCCCTTCTTAAACGATTCACTTGCTTGCCATGGCTATGCCATACCGCACCTTTCTGCATGGCCTGTTTAATCAACTGTTTTGATAAGCCAGATTCTGTTGCTAACAGCTCAACAGCATTGTTTTCAGGGCTGCAAACGTCAACATGGCATTCAATTACTGTGGTGTTTATTTGAGAAGTGTCAGGCATAAAACATTAATTTGAGTTTATCTTAAGCCTATTTTACGCGATTTTTTCGATAAGCCTTAATCTATTTGAAGTTTATCTGTGAGCTTAATCTTATGTGCCTTTATTGAGGGCGAAAAAAGGCGTAGCATTAGCGCCCATTATTGCTGGTCATTATTTTTGGAGTAACCGTTTGGACCATTTTGTTTGGAATGCTGATCCCGTTTTAGTGTCATTCATGGGGCTAACCGTGCATTGGTATGGTGCCTTATTTGCCACCGCAATAGCGGCAGGTTTTCAGGTGATGAAAAAAATCTATCAGGCTGAAGGTATAGATGTCGCATCACTTGATAACTTATTATTGTATTGTGTTATTGGCATTATTGTTGGGGCAAGATTAGCTCATTGCTTTTTTTATGACCCTAGTTATTACTTTGCCAACCCAATGAAAATTTTGGCAATTTGGGAAGGTGGCTTAGCCAGTCATGGTGGTGGGCTAGGCGCGATATTAGCCTTGTATTACTACAAGCGCAAAATGGGACTGCCTTTTTTGTTTCTGCTCGATAGATTAGCCATAGCAACGGCAATCTTTGGCTTTTTTGTGCGTATGGCCAATTTTGTTAACTCAGAAATTATTGGTCAACCCACTGAAAAACCATGGGGTATTATTTTCCAGCATGTGGATATGGTCCCTCGCCACCCAGCTCAATTGTATGAAGCGATTGCTTACTTGCTGATTTTTATTTTGCTAGGTTTTATTTACAAAATGAGCAACTTAAAACAACGATATGGCGGTATTTTTGGGTTGTTTTTGGTGTTAATTTTCAGCGCAAGGTTTGCTATTGAAACGGTAAAAGTCAGTTTAACGGCTTACCAAGAGTCATTTTTAACCGCAGGACAATGGCTTAGTGTGCCCTTTTTGATTGTGGGCGTGGTGCTGTTATCTAGGGCCTTAATGGGCAAAGATGATTCGCCGAAAGTAAAACAGGCTAAGTCAAAATAAGTGTTCGTGCTTATTTTAGTGAATATAAAAATGGTCATGTTAATACATGACCATTTTTTTGAATACAAGAAAACTATTGATTTAAATAGCTATTTTAAAATTATTCTTTTAATTTAAAGATGACTTCAACACTATCTGTTATCGTGACTTGGCCTTGCTGATAACTTTGGCTTACATCAGCGGCTTCACTTGCGGCCATTTTATACACTACAGGCCTGACATTATGCTGGTTGTAATAACGAATTTTCCATACGCCTTGAATCTCCTTATCAAACCCTTTTGCTAAAGACGCCGCTTTATGTTGAGCGTCTCTTATCGCTTGTTGGCGAGCTTGTTCAACTAATTGTGCTTGTTGACTGGATAACAGTTCAATATTACTCACCCGATTTATGCCCTCAGAGAGTGCGCTGTCAAGTAGCTGATTAAGCTGACTTAATTGACGTACCTTAATGGTCATTTGACGGCTTGCTTGGTAGGCAATTAACTTTGGCGGCGTATCTTTAGCATATTGATATTGTGGCCTGATGTTTAAGTTGGCACTTTCTATATCGGTTTGAGCAATTCCTGCTTGTTGCATACGTTTTAGTGTTTGGGCGATGGCATTATCAGAAGCTTGTTTAGCGAGCGCTGCCGACTCAGCATTCACCATCACCTCAACTGATATTTTTGCCATATCAGCTGCAACACTTATTTCACTGCTACCCGTGGTTTCGATATGGGCAAAGGGGAGTTCATCAGCCAACACATTTGCACTGTTTACCATGCATACTGTTGTTAATCCCATGGCTAATAACAGCGTTTTAATCGATTTACGCTTCAGGTTTATTGCGGTAGTAACAGACATGTTTTCTCTCCATTCATAATGATTAAAGCTATAAACGCACAGAAAACCTAAAAGGGTTAATAAATTTTAAATTTTTTAGTCAACAATTTATTTAGTCAAAAAATGTCCCTATCCAATCGTAAAACTGGATAGGGGGATGCAGTGTTAAAAAATAAAGGTTTATTCAACCCAGTGCAGTACATCTCGAATGATTGACCAGCGAGGTTTAACCGGTTTCGCGCCTAAGCCAAGCATCCAATAATCATAGAATTGTTGTTGATGACCATCTACTTGCCTTAACTGTTGCCAGTTATTGACGTAGTTCAGTAATGATTGGTTACTAGACTGAACCGCATAAGCTACAGGGTATCTAACATTATGTTCAAGTAAGGTGATGCCATAACCTGGGAAAAATAATGTCCATGCTGAACCTGCTTCAGCACTGATCAGCAAGCCATCATACTTGCTGTCTTTTTGCCTAAAAAATACCTGATATCCCGATAGTTTTACAAACTTCAGGTGAGGGTATTTACGTTGCGCCTCTTGTACAGAATGGCTGTGTTCAACATACGCTATAGTCGCATCTTCGAGTGCCGCAATCGATTCATTGGTTTTAAACTGTTTCACCATATGATCCGGTGCCGCAATAGCATAATTGAGTTCTAGTACTTGATTAGTAAAGTTTAAGCGGCCTAATAATTCAATATCGGTTGATAGCCCCGACATGGCGATGTCAAAGTATCCATTGTTCAGTGACTCCACTAAATCTTTCTTTTTAAAAGGCACAAACTCAACTTTTACGCCAATATCTTCAGCCAGTTTGCTTGCCATGGCGATATCAAATCCGACTAAATCACCGTTATTATTGTAATAACTAAATGGCACGTTACTCGGGATATAGCCCACTTTTAGCATGCCGCGTTGGCGTATCATATCAATATTGGCGACGGGACTTTTAGGGGTAACGCCTATTTGAGGGTATTGTGTTTTGACAATGGTCGGGACTTTATCTGCCACTTGCATATTAGCAATTACCCCGCTGGTGGTTTCTGGGCTGTGAATAAATAACCCCATTCCAAGTCGGCAAACTGCTACGGTGATAATGACGCTGACCCCCAGTCCTGTAGCCATTTTAATGAGTTGTGGAGGAAAGAGCTTAAGGTTCTTTTGAAACATAGCAGCGGTAAGTAACGTTAACACGAACAAATTCATTACCGCGGCTATAGAGTTAAATTTACCGGTGATAAAACCCGACATAGCAAATAGTTGGAACAAATCGGCAGGTAAATGTACTAAGTCGAGCATAAAGGGTATCGCAACATAAACACTGCCAAAGAGTGATAATAACCCACTGGCGGAGAGTGATACTTGGTCAATGATTTCAATGGGTGAGCCGTTAAACCAACTGCAAAAATAGACGAATAAAATAACCGTTAACTTACCGATATTAGGGAAAGTAAATGCAATTGGCACTAATATTTCAATTAAGGTGTCAGTGTCTTCATGGGTGTGATTATGTTGTTGAAGGACTTTTTTACATTCTTCCACAATAACGGGGAGGACAATGAAAATATTTCCTGTGGCAAAAGCGGTCACTAAACTCGCCTTAGATATCTGTACGGTTTGCCAATAAGTGATAGGAGTTAACGAGGCGACAATCCAAGGTAATACCGCAAAAGTGAGTAATAAACACAAGGCAAAATAACTGATCAAATAAACTTGCATACTGGCAAACTCATCAACCCCCATGGTCCCTGCAGCAGAAGCTGACATTGCAAAAATACCTATGGGTAAAACTTTCACCATCCCCTGAGTAATGCGGCCAAAAATTTCACCACAAGTATGCATAAATGACAGTAATTGAATTTTATTGTCACCTTTCATTCCAATTAAGGCTAAGCCCATCGCAATGCTAAAAACAACCATTGCAGGAACATAACCAGCCGCCATCGACTCAAATGGGTTAGAGGGAATGTACAGCTTAAAATAATCAATATCGGCAACGGGTTCGATGATGGAGGTACTAAAAAAAGAGGCGGATTCAATAAACGGAAATGACAACGGCATTAACGCAATAATAAATAACCCTAATGCCCATAAGCTGACCATGATAACGCCTGCACGGCTGAAGATCAGTTTGGCTGTATCGGGTTTTAATTTTCCAATGCCGCCTACAAGCGAAACTACAATGTAAGGGAGTACCGTCATTTGCATCAGTAAAATGACACCCGTACCGATTGAACTTAACCAACCAACAGATTCACCGAAAAAGATACCAACAGCAAAACCTATTAGCATGGCAACGATCATTTGAGTCGAGCTGGACATATTGAGCAGTTTTTTAAACACAGTGAACCCTATTAAATCAATTTATTTTAATTTGCTAATAACAGTAGTGTAGTCAAGGTTATTGTTTGCAGGTGTGGCTGCCCCCTTTTTAGTGCGTTAGCGCCGTTTGTCCCATTCACGGAGTTGGCATTATACCCATTCATTCTCGCCACTATGGCTGATGTCATGTCGCTCAAAGAGTGACTCTTTCAGAGAGCGAATGTGGTCGGGGTTTACGCACGGCGGAGCATGATCTTCATAGTGAATTTCAACATGCTACCAATTTACTGAAATGTAACAAAAAACTAATAACTTGTAACCTAGAAGATTTTTTGTCAATTTATAAGCTTCAGTTGGTTTAATTTGGCAAAAATAGATGAAAACGAAACGCTTAATACTGTCCAAACTTTCTTTGCTGCTCAGTAGCAGTCTGCTCTGTGCCGCTGCAAATGCGGCTGACATTACCTTAATTCATGCTGGCGAATTACTGAGTATTCCTGGAGAAACTCCCTTACAAAAACAGACGATTGTTATTGCCGATGGAAAAGTGGTTGAGGTGAAAAAGGGCTTTATTTGTCAGGTATCACACGACCAACAAGACACGGTTTCGATAGTTGATCTGAGTCAATCTTTTGTGATGCCTGGTTTGATGGATATGCATGTGCACTTGCAAGGTGAACTAGGCCCCAATAATGATAGTGAAAGGCTACGCATGTCAGATGCGGATGTCGCGATGCAAAGTGCTTACTTTGCCAAAAAAACATTATTAGCTGGTTTCACCACCGTGCGGGATTTAGGCGCAAAACCAGAACAAATTTATGCATTACGAGATGGAATTAATAAAGGTTGGGTTGAAGGGCCTAGAATTATCGCCTCTGGTGGTGTTTCTGTGACAGGTGGTCATGGTGACGTAGACGGTATGAGCCCAGACTTACTAGATAAATATACATCAAAGACGATATGTGATGGCCCTTTTGATTGTAGAAAAGCGACTCGCCGAGCGATTAAGTTTGGTGCTGATGTGATAAAAATTACCTCAACAGGTGGGGTATTGTCAGATACCAATACTGGAACTGGCCAGCAAATGGAAGATGACGAATTAACCGAAGTCATTAATGCAGCACATGCTTTAGGTCGAAAAGTGGCTAGCCATGCTCATTCTGCAGCAGGTATTAACGCTGCTTTACGAGCAGGTGTAGATAGCATTGAACACGGAAGTTATGCCGATAAAGAAAGCATTAAGTTGTTTAAAAAGACCGGTGCTTATTTAGTGCCAACATTACTTGCTGGTGACACTGTGGTTAATATGGCTAAAACGACCAATTTTATGTCTCCAGCCATTAAAGCAAAAGCCATTCGTGTTGGCGGAGATATGATGGCTAACTTCAAAGCATCCTATAAAGCGGGCGTAAACATCGCTTTTGGCACGGACAGTGGGGTTTCTCATCATGGTGATAATGCAAAAGAAGCGGTGCTGATGCATCAAGCGGGAATGAGTAATATGGATATATTAGTTAGCGCAACCGTTAATGGTGCTGAACTAATAGATATGTCTAATACCTTAGGTACGATTGAGGCAGGAAAATATGCCGATATTATTGCTATGCCTAAAAGCCCGTTGAGCGACATTGAAGCGTTATTAGACATTCCATTTGTGATGAAATCAGGTGTGATATATAAACAATAAAATCACTGATAGTGATAACTGAAGGCATTATTTTTTAATGCCTTTTTTCTTTTGTGTATAACTTACCAGTTAGGTTAATACCATGAAAAAGCATGAAACTTTTTTAATTGTATTAAAAAGTAACCTGTATTCGGTTAAAATCCGTACCAATGTAAGTGGAATGTAGTATTTCTATGTTGGTATAGCAATCTTAAGGCAGTAAAAATGAGTAGTTTATCTGAAGACGAATTAGTTTTTTTAAAAAACATATTCAATGCGAATAGTGCTACCCATGCTAAGACGTCCCAAACATCGTCTCTAGTGCTGAGGGATGACTTGCCAATTACAACCGCTGAAGGCTCTTTATTCAATACAGCTGAAGGCTCTTTATTTACTTCAGCTGAAGGCTCTTCATTAACAGCCGCTGAAGGCTCTTCATTATCTGACATGGTTAATATTTCCACGTCTATCCCAACGGTGATGGCCAATGTGTTAAGTGAGTCTAAATTAGCTTTTTTAGCTGAAGTTGGACACTACCGCCTGCACTTTCCTATGGTACTTAATCGTAATGAAAGTGGGCACTTCTCTCCTGCGATAGGTGTGCCTGAAGTTTTTGATACCCGAGGTGCAGAGCGCAGTTGGCGGGTGACTGACTTAGAAAATGTTACTGTGATTGATAATCAAACAGAGCAACCCATTGAAGTACTGTCTTTATCTAGCTCAGGTCTAACCGTCAAAATGCATGATACACCTAATGACATGCTTAAATCAGGTAAGCTCATATTGAATAATGGCCTAGAAGTAGACTTAGATTTTGAGCCTGTGCGTTCTGAAAATGGTATTATGGCGGCTAAAATTAATGCTCAAGGCGAAGCTAGCGAAGCATTAAGGCATTTTTTATTTGGTGCTCATAAAGCCAAGTATTCTCATTTATATAAAGTGTAAGCAATACGATTAGTTTGTTAGTGTAAAGTCTTTCTTTATCAGTATCTTAATTTCTTCGGCAAACTTGTCGTCAGACTTGGGCGTAATCAACTGACACAACTCCTCCCCAATGTGTGTAAATCGATAGTAGCTGAATAACAAATGCGGATTTTTAGGGCTAATAGTAAATTGGTTATTTGTAAACGTGACTGTTAAGGGAGATTTTGTGTCTAATAAGCCTGTTTCAAATTCACTGCTATATAAAATACCTGCATCAATAAGTGTCAATATATTGGAATAGGGTAATCCATGTTGTGATAACGGAAATACTGTCTGATTATGCTTTCGAAAATATTGTTTAATCCCACCACTCATTTTATAGCCACTGAGTAACTTAACTTTTTTTTCACTGCCTATTTTGGCTGCCATTCCTAAGGCTTTTTCAATAATTAACGCTTCTCTTGCGGTAAGCTGTTTGAGTACGGCTAATGAGCGTAAGCTAAAGTTTCCTGGTGAGATAATCTCGCTTGCTAATATTCGAGCCCATAGATCCTGCATTTTACGATTGTGAATCTGCTCGGCCATTTGAAAAAACTGATAGCTCCAATCAGCGTCTAAGTTACTACCGGTCACATCCGAAGGGCTGTAATTTAAGGCTAATGCAAAAATGGTTTCTAAATTGGCTTGGCAATGACTTTGTAATTTGCGTTGCCGATGTTGTGCGCGTTCAGCAATGGATGCCGTGGATGGGCGATAATCATCTTCACTGGCTAGCCCAAGCATTCTGCCCAGCAATAATGCTTTTTTTCTAGCAGAAATATCAGACTCGTCCGCTACGTTATTTTGTTGTTCAGACATCATTCATTACCCCTATATTTATTATATTTAGGCACCATTGACGAGTTTGATTGTTTTGGCCAATAGATTTCGAACTCTTCTCGGGGGACTTTGGGGGACATTACAGGCTAAAATTAACGAGTAAACCGCAAATCCAGCACCGATAAAAAATACCATTTTAGGGAGTTTATCCAGTTAGGCATCAAGATGAAAGTAGAGTATCAGAACACCTACCGTTATCGTCACTGGAGACGATGTTCATTTTAGGGCTTAATTAAAGCCATTTTCTTCATAAAGTGGATTCTTTAATTGAGTCTTGTTGTTCACGTGATCTGTTTCAACGTCTAAAGTATTTGTATATCGTAATATAATACAATAATTTATTTTTTAGGTGGCCCTATGGCGAATATTTTACTTGTTTACTCAAGTGTGCACGGACAAACACGTAAGATCTGTGATTACCTTCAATCAAAAATTGAGCAAACTGATAATAAGGTGACCATTGCGACGCTAGATGAAGTGAGTGATCTTTCTCAATTCGATAAAGTGTTTATTGGTGCTAGCATTCGTCATGGTAAACACCGTCCTGCTTTATATGAATTTATCCAACGTTATCAAACTGAATTAGAAACCAAGCCCAGCGGCTTCTTTTCTGTCAGCTTAGTGGCGCGTAAACCCAATAAAAACACTCCAGAAACCAATGCTTACATGCAGGCATTTTTAGAGCAATCTGTTTGGAAACCTAACATTCTCCATACCTTTGCAGGCAATTTAGATTATCAAGGTTATGGGCCATTTGATCGCAATATTATTCGATTCATTATGTGGATCACCAAAGGTCCGACTGATCCCAACACTAAAGTGGAATACACCGATTGGCAAAAAGTTGATGCGTTAGCACAGCAAATTATTGAGGCCTAATTAATGTCATTCAGATCCCTTTGGAACCGACTTGAATCTAAACTACATGTTCTGGTGTTAGTGTTTTCAGTCTTGTTAGTGGTAACAAGCCCGTGGATTTTAATTGGCCGCCAGCTAAGTAGTCGGTCGGGGTTTTGGGATTATTTTCATGTTTACGGCGGTGTCGTTGCTGCTGTGCTGGCAGTATTATTTGCCGTAAAAGTGTGTTTAAAAGGGCAGTGGAAACAATTTTTCCCGTATTTAGTGGGCGATTTTTCTCAATTAAAAGCAGAGTTTAAAGGTGTCGCTAAAGGCAAGTTACCGGTTTCTGGTGGCAAAGGTCTTTTTAGTATTATTGAAGGTATTGGCGTGGTATTGCTGGTGTTGGTGTCTGTTACCGGCATACTTTGGTATATTGTCGATCCAAGTGACGCCTTAACATGGCGCAGTTACCATAAGCTCTTTGCTCAAGGCTTTATTGGTTTTTTAATCGTGCATGTGCTGTTAGCATTGCTACATATTAAAGACTTTTTTGATTAAGCCATATTTAATTTATTGCTGCGCAAACGTAAAACGTCTCACCATTGTTTATTCTTACGGCGGGTTTTAATTTCTCGCCACTTCTATTAACCTTTAGCCAACTTATTGTAATTTTTGTGAAACTTTTCACTAAAGAGATGGCAAATGGCTCTATTACCGATTCAACAACACTTCCCTAACGCGAGTCCTCTTGTATATGGATGCATGGGATTAGGTGGAGGTTGGGACACTAATCCAATTCAAAATACTCATATTAAACAAGCTCATGAAGTGATTGATTGTGCGTTAGAAAATAATATTCACTATTTTGACCATGCCGATATTTATACCAGAGGTAAAGCTGAACAAGTGTTTGGCCAAGTATTAAAGCAGCGGCCACAATTACGTGAACAAATGATTATTCAAACAAAGTGCGGTATTCGCTTTGCAGATGAAAATACCACCCAACGTTATGACTTATCATCACAATGGATAACCCATTCAGTTGAAAAAAGTCTTAAGCAGTTAAACACAGAATACTTAGATATATTACTGTTGCATCGCCCAGATCCACTAATGCAAGTAGATGAAATTGCCGAGGCTTTTGCTGAACTCAAATCTGCAGGCAAAGTGAATCATTTTGGTGTGTCGAATATGCATCAATATCAAATGGCAAAACTGCAAAAAGTGTTAGATACGCCGCTGGTGGTCAATCAAATTGAGGTAAGCTTAGCTAAGCAAGCTTGGATTGATGAAGGCGTTTATGCCGGTAATCAAGCGGGGAAAAATATCAACTTTACGTCTGGCACCTTAGAGTACTGTCAAGATAATGGAGTACAAGTGCAGTCTTGGGGAAGTTTGTGCCAAGGAGTGTATTCTGGAAACCACAGCGATACCGATAGCCAAGCTGTTCAAGAAACCACTCAGTTAGTCAACAAATTAGCCGCTAAGTATCAAACCAGCGTAGAAGCTATTTTATTAGCGTGGATTACGCGTCATCCTGCACAAGTTCAGCCGGTTATTGGCACCACAAACTTACAGCGTATAGCGGCTTGCGCTAAAGCATCTGTAGTAACTTTAAGTCGTGAAGATTGGTATGCCCTTTATATTACCGCCAAAGGCCATGCCTTACCTTAAAAAAACCAGAGCTTAAATAACCTGAGCTTAATTTGTGCAACTTATTGTCTATATAAAAACGGCAGACATAAAAAAAGGCTATCAAATGATAGCCTTTTTGATGTGTGAATAAGTTACTTTTTAAGTGCTAAGTAATTCATTACATTAATTAAATCGTCAAGTGTACGCATTTCGTTCATGTTAATGGCGTATTTGTCATTAACAATAAAGGTAGGCACGCTTTGTACACGGTACATGATTTGCTGCTGACGCCATAAAGTGAGCTTTTTGTCGGTTTTTTCGCTATCTGCTAAGGCATCATATTTTGCACTATCAATACCAAATTGGCTGAATACTGCTTTAATATCATCGCGGTTATTTACTTGTGGCTCATGGTTGTGGCTGTGGTCGTGAGCACTGTGGTCATGGTGACCATCGTCTTTACCCTGAATGGCATTAAACATGGCCATTTTCATTTCATCTTTGTTTTCAAACTCTTGAATTACAGCTAATGAACGCATGACTTCAGTGCCAATGTCGCTGTTCATAAAGTCAACGTGTTTGGTGTCAAATTTTACTTGCTTATCAAGACCCGCTTTAATTTCTGGCAGGTATTTGGTTTCCATGTTGTAGCAGTTATGGCAATAAAACGAGAAAAACTCGGTGACTTTAGGTTCGCTAGGTACAACCTTATTTGAAATTTGGGTGTAATGTTTACCCTCAACAAAATCTGCAGCAAATGTGCTCAATGGGGCAACCGCTAAAGTTAATGCTAACGCTAAATGTTTAAACATGAATACCTCAAAAATGTGTTTCTAAGTTGAATTTATCGATGAAATGATGACATATTTTGTCGATGAAAGTGACGGAATTAATGTGATCCAGTTGTGATTTGTTGAAAATAATATTAGCGCATGCTGAAACGCTTAGGCCTAAGACGGCCTGATGGCATTATTTAATGGCATATTACGCGGTAGCGGGCACCGTGGATTAAGCAACCAAATTGTTTTCACGTAATGTTTGCCACGCTTCACACACTTCTTTAAATTTTTCAGCGTTGCCTTGGTCTCTATCTGGATGCCATTTGAGTGCGAGTTTACGCCATTGTTTGCGAATGTCTTTGTTAGATGCCGTGTCATCAAGTTCAAACACTTTTAATGCATGACCTTTGTTCATCAACTGCAAATTAAGGCCAATATATTCTTGATAGTTATTCCAAAATGACTCAAGCATTTCTCTGACCACATTGACGCAGGTGTCATAATTTTTCCAGTCTAAATAGTACTCCCTCAGAGCTGCGTCTTGATGATGCAGAATATCGGCATTATTGGGGATAATTCTGAATAATTGAATCTCCATAGCTTTGACTTGCAGCCACTGTTTAGGCATCAGCATATCTTGTAATTCGTACAACGCATTCATCAATAGAAAATTACGTTTGAATAAGTTTTTTTCAGGCTGTGAGTCGAGATTATGGAGTAAGCCTTTTTGTTGTAATTCAGTGGCGAGGTGATGAACTTTCCATGAGTGATTTGAGGATTGAAGCAGAGATAATAATGGCCAAATAAGTGGGTTATCACTGTGAGGGTTAAGAACATCGGCTGAGTTAGGCTCGTTAACGGCTAAGGTTTTCAACTTCTTCTCAAGCAACATAGTGGTTAGCTTCATCTTAAGTGGATAATAAAATTACTATGCCATAGGGTTTTTAATAGTGAAAGGATATTTTTTATCCAAAACCACATCGCATTTTTAGTGTTTATATGACATCTAAGCAGGAAATATCTAAAAAATTGGTATAAAATTCGCCGCAATCAAAATAGGGGCGAATTCAATGACCGATAAACTTTATATTAGCGCACAACAATTATTAGAAGATTCATTTAGAGTCGCGGCACAGGTATATGAATCTGGTTTTAGACCACAGTTTATTGTTGGTATTTGGCGTGGCGGCGCACCTATTGGTATTGCAGTGCAAGAATATTTCGACTTTAAAGGCGTTGAAACCGACCACATTTCAGTGCGTACCTCATCTTACTATGGCATTGGAACAGACAAACAAAGTAAGAATATTAAGGTTCATGGTCTGCACTACATTATCGAAAATGCCAATGCTGACGACGGATTATTGATTGTTGATGACGTGTTCGACTCGGGCCGAAGTGTTCACGCTTTGATTGGCAAGTTACAGAAGTTTATGCGTTTGAATATCCCTAAAGACATTCGTGTAGCGTGTCCGTACTACAAGCCTGAAAATACTAAAGTGCCGATTAAGCCTGATTACTTTATTCATTCAACTGACGAATGGTTAGTGTTTCCCCATGAAGTGACTGGTTTAACACCTGAAGAAATTGCCAGCGGTAAGGGTGATTTGAAAAACATCCAAGATTTATTTATCTAAACTGGGTATTTTTACAACATATTTGCTAGAATAAGCAGATTGAAAAAAGTGCGCCAACATTATTTGTTGGCGCACTTTTTTATCCATTACATTTTGATTGATTAGATAGTGCACTAACTTATGGCTTCTGTTGAATTATTTACCCCAACACCACCCAAAAAGCGTCAGCTTGAATTGCTTGCACCAGCTAAAAATGCCGACTATGGCATTGAAGCCATTCGTCATGGCGCTGATGCAGTTTATATTGGTGGCCCTGCATTCGGTGCCCGACATAATGCCGGTAATAGCGTAGAAGATATCGCGCGGTTAGCAGAATTTGCGCATCGTTACCATGCGCAGGTATTTGTCGCGTTAAATACCATTTTAATGGACGATGAATTACCTAAAGCCCAGCAGTTAATTTGGGATTTATACCATGCAGGAGTAGATGCACTTATTATTCAAGATATGGGGGTATTGCAATTAGATTTACCTCCTATTGCGTTGCATGCCAGTACTCAAATGGATAATAGAACACCTGAAAAGTCAGTGTTTTTAGAACAAGTTGGTTTTTCTCAAGTGGTGTTAGCGCGCGAGTTAAACATACCGCAAATTCGTGATATTGCCGCTAGCACTAAAATGAAATTAGAGTTCTTTATTCATGGGGCTTTATGCGTCAGTTACAGTGGTTTATGTAATTTAAGCCATGCCTACTCTAATCGAAGTGCTAACCGTGGTGAGTGTTCACAAATGTGCCGTTTACCGTGTAACTTAACCACTCGTGATGGCGATGTGTTAGCAGAAAATCAGCATTTATTGTCATTAAAAGACAATAATCAGACCGATAATTTAGAAGCCTTAATTGATGCGGGTGTGACTTCTTTTAAAGTTGAAGGACGTTTAAAGGATATTACGTATCTTAAAAATGTAACCGCACATTATCGTCAGCAGCTGGATGCAATTATTGCTAAACGTGATGATCTTGAGTCTATTTCTCATGGTCGTTGCGAGTTCAACTTTACCCCAGACCCAGACAAGAGCTTTAACCGAGGTAAAACTGATTACTTTGTTAATCAGCGTACAGAAGCGATTGAGCATTTTAGCTCGCCAAAGTTTATTGGTGAAAAAGTGGGACGTATTACCCATGTTGGTAAAGACTTTATCAAGATAGACACCAGCGAAAGCGGTAAAGATATCGTATTTAATAATGGCGATGGCTTGTGTTTTTTTGTTGAGCATTATGAAACCCAGCGACTATCTGATGACAAACTTGCCGGGACTCGTGTTAACCGTGCAGACGGCAATACTTTGTATCTAACCGAAGTGCCAAAAGATGTAAAAGTCGGCGTAATGATGTTTAGAAACTTTGACCATAAATTTGAGTCAACCCTAAACAAAGAGTCAGCCACACGAAAAATGACCATTGATATGCAGTTTGCCGATACGTCAAATGGTGTGTGTTTAACCTTAACGGATGCGCATGGTATTAGTGCTCAAGCCGCTATTGAATGTGACAAGCAAGCGGCTAATGATCAGGTTAAATCTGCAGCTAACCTTAAGAAGCAGCTAGGTAAATTAGGCAGTACAGATTTTGTTGCCAATAAAATTAACCTACAAACTGAGCAAATTTGGTTTTTGCCTGCGTCAATGGTTAATGAGCTTCGTCGTGAAGCGGTAGACGCGTTAATGGCAGCCAGAGTTAAAGCCTACAAAAGGCCTGAACGCTGGGCTTATAACAAAGAAGCACGTTTCCCACAAAAGTCATTAAGCTTTTTAGCTAATGTGGCTAATGAGCAAGCTCGTGATTTTTATGAGCAACATGGGGTAATTCAAATTGAAGACACCTATGAGAAAAACAAAGTATTACATGATGCGCCATTAATGGTTACAAAGCATTGTTTGCGATACAGCTTTAACTTATGCCCTAAAGAAGTGGAAGGCATTAAAGCCGACCCGATGTTTTTAGATGTTGGTAAAGATAAATTGAAGCTAGTGTTCGACTGTCAAAAATGCGAAATGATGATTGTTGGCTCGAATCAAATGGTAAAAAATTAGTGTCACATCTGTGACAAGTCATTAGGCGTAAGCCGGTTTAACGCGTTAATCCATTAGGAAAAATAGACAAATGAGTCAAAGTAAAAAGTATGCCTTCCGTGTGTTTCAAGTTGAAAATACATGGAAAACTGAAATCACTCGCCGTATGACAGCGACCAAAACAATTGTGTCGAAAAGTCACGACGGTTTTGCTACAGAAGCTGAAGCAACAGCTTGGGGCGAGGAAGCGTTACAAGGTTTTTTAGGCAAACAAGCTGAGCGTAATAAGCGTAAGACAGAAAAGCATTTAAAAGCGAAAAGTGTTGCCGCGGCAATTGCTGCAGAGTCTAGCGAGTTTGAAGCAGATACTCTTGATGACGAAACTGATGAGGCCTAAGGGACGTCATACCGTTTAGTCAGTTGAAACGTCTTCCAACAAAGAATAAGTGTATAAATTACACCGTGTTTTGTTAAGGAGACGTTTTAAAAATCTACCAATGTGATATATAGTTAGGTTTACTATTTTAAATCGCTATTTTTGTTGCCCACAAAATAGCCTCATCAAAAGGTGTTGATGAGCATTTGACAAGGATTAAATTAATGAAACTCATTGCAGTAACCAAGTGCTTAATTGGGCTAGTATTGACTCTGCCTTGTGCTTTATTGTCTGCAAATCCTCATAGTCCCATTTCCCCTATTTTTGGTGATGACGAACAACATGTTGGCAAAATTAAAATGCCAAAAGATGTTCAACAGTTATCAGACTTTGCCTCTCAGTTTGGTTTTTTACCGCCGTTAAGCTGGAAACTCGCCTTCAATGAAATGCAAGGTGATATGTTTATTGCTGAGTTTATTCCCGCAAATGAAACCCTCAATGATTGGAGTGGATTAATTTGTATGCAAGGTTTTAAAGGGCTTGCAGATGAGATTTCAGCGCAACAGTTTTTGGACAGTATGGCAGACAAATACAATGAGCATTGCCAAGGTAGCTTGGTATACAACGCATTAGGGAGTTCAAAAGTGGCTGGCTTAGATGCTGTTCACGGTATTTTGGGCTGTACTGCAATGCCTGACATTCATAACGCGACTGTTTTTGTTAAAGACAGCTTTAAGACTATCCCTAAGGGAGAGATTGGTTTCTTTACTGTAGTCAGTGGTGAAAAAGACTTATATTTATTGCATAAGTCGATGCGAGTTGCGGTATTTAGAGAAAATCAACCGCCGTTAAATGAAAATAATTACCGCGAATTTATGACTAAAGAGTAATTTTAGTTTTAATGATGAACATGATTCAATGATGTTGAAATTAACTAAAGATACTTATCGATAACTTCATATATCAAACCGGTTACAACCTCCGTATAATACCCGCGATAAACGTCATTCAGACGTGTCAATCTTTTGTGGTGCCAATACGTTAGCTAACAATATTGGATAATCGGGAAATTAGTGTAAATCTAATACTGCCCCCGCAACGGTGAAAGGTTAGAGCCCTGTGTAACATAGCATGGCTCGTTTACTTGCAGAGTAAAGTGCCTCAGTCCGGAGACCGGCCCAAAAGATGATTTCGAGATTTCGGTGGGCAGATCTTGAAATGTAATAATCGTTTTTTCTTCTCGATAAAATGGCGTTATTGCGACATTCCTGCCCCATTTTCCCTTTTAGGAGTTAAAGGTAAATGGGTACAAATCCAACAAAAATTGCATTATCACTAAGCACGATTATCGGACTTAGCTGCGCATCTTTATTCGTTCACGCTAATCAAGCCTCGACAGAACCTGCTGCACAAATAGAAGACAATATGGTGGTCATTGGTCGTCGTGCTGAAACCCCAATGAATATTGCCTCAAATGTGAATGTGATTGATGCTGCCGATATTCAAATGAGTGGCGCTACTGATTTAACAGAGCTATTACGTAGCCAAGCGGGTATTCAAGTTTCTGATAATAATTCTGGTTCAGTCTTTGCCATGCGTGGCTTTTCAGCGTCACAAGCGGCAAATAATACTCTGATCCTGATTGATGGTCGCCGACTCAATAACACTGACATTTCAGCACCTAATATTAACGCCGTGCCGCTAAATCAAATTGAGCGTGTTGAAGTGTTATATGGCAGTGCCGGTGTGCTGTATGGCGATCAAGCTGTTGGTGGTGTTATTAACATTATTACCAAGGCGCCCGCTGGCACAGGTGGAGGTTTAGCCCTTACTGCAGGTAGTTTTGACACTTACGAAGCGAAAGGGGATATCTCAGGTGATATTAGTGACACTTGGCGTTATTACCTAGCCGGTAGCATTAACCAAAGTGATAATTATCGTGATAACAATGAAAGCGAAACAGGCTCTTTGTTAGGCCGATTACAATATCAAGCCAATGCACATAAGTGGTTTATTGAAGGCAGCTATTATGATGATAACCGTCAAGTGCCTGGTGCTTTAACATTAGCGCAGTTTGAAGAGAATCCGCGTCAAGCCGCTGCCTTTTCAGATGATGAATATTCTCATGAAATGACCAGCGCATTTCGAAGCGGATATGAGTTTAATGTGTCTGATACTTGGGCATTATTAGCTGATTTAACTTATTCTGATACGTTAACGAGCAATTTTGTGTGGGGCAGTGCTGGGCGTATTGAACGTAATCTATTAAGTTTTTCGCCAAAAGCCACTGCCAATTATCAATTAGATAATGGTAATTTAGACCTTGTTGCAGGTATTGATGTGCATCAAGGTGAGGCTGATTTTGACTTAGCCTATATCCAGCGATCAAATAAGCAAACCCTTGCAAGTGCCTATGTGCAGGCCTCAGTACCATTAACAAAAAGTTTATCTTATGTGGTTGGTGGTCGTTATAGTGAAGTGAAAGATGATTTAAGCGATCAAATTCTTTACCCCAATGGCATTGAATTAGATAACGATGCTCATGCACTTGAATTGGGGTTACATTACCGCCCCAATGATCACCACAGACTATATGTGCGAGCCAGCGATAACTTTCGTTTTGCAAAAGTAGACGAACAAGCTTATACCCCTGTTACCGTGATGGGGTTAAACCCACAAACCGGTCGTTCTTATGAAGCAGGTTGGGATTGGGTAACTCAGGCTCAGTCTTTCAAATTGAATGTTTACCAGCTCGACTTAGAAGATGAAATTGTTTATGACGCAGGTCGCACTGATGGCCCGCAAGGTGGTGGTGCCAATATTAATGCCGATGCTTCTAGCCGTTTAGGGATAAATACCCGCTACGATGTGCAATTTGCCACAGATTGGCAATTAGGTGTGTCATACGACTATATCGATGCAGAATTTACTGAAGGTGAAAATAACGGTAAAGCACTTTCTTGGGTGGCAAAACATAATGCCAGAGGCTATCTCAGTTATGATATAGCTCAAAGCTGGCAAGTGTTTGCTGAAGGCGTTTACACAGGTAAACGATTTATTGAGGGCGATAATGGTAATGTTGACCCACAACTTGATAGCTATGTTTTGGCAAACTTGGCTGTGAATTATAGCTACCAACAGTGGAGCGCCAGTTTACGTGCAGACAACCTGTTAGATGAGCAATATGTTAGCTCAGGGTATTACTCTCCTTGGGGCAATGGCTACTATTCAGGCGATGGTCGTAATATTCGTTTCACAGTCGGGTATCGCTTTTAAACAAAGGTGAATAATCGCAATCTATCGCCAGCAGATTTGTCGAGGTTTATGCTCGGATAAGAATTCTATTGCGTGATTGAGTATCACTTTATCTGTGACTATACTAAGTAAAGCCAACAAGTTTTTGTTGGCTTTTTTATGGTATGGTTTTGCCAACAGCCAAAACAGTAGAACAATAAGGTGAAAATGGCTTATGACAACTCTTGAGCAAAAAGTATTATCTCAAGTTAATGAAATAATAGGCAGTGAAGAACAGGTTATTGGCCGAAGAGGTATTTTAATTCCGCTAAAAAAGGCGTTAATTAACGAGGCGGATATTCGTATTATTATCGATATTGTTTCAGAAGACCCTGCATTAGCAGCGCATTTATTGTTACGTAGTAATACAGCTCAAACCGCCGGAGTGGTTTCAACTAAAAGTCGCAGTATTAAAGATGCACTGATTCGTTTAGGCCAAATTAACATTTATCGTTATGCTTTTTCATTTTATTTAAAAGAACGTTTAGATGAATTAACCGAGCCCTATAAAAAATTGGTACACGGTTATTGGAAGTTGAACGAGATGATAGCAACAGATGCTATTGAACTGCTGAGACACGAGCAGGAAAAA
The DNA here is from genome assembly GCF_023284065.1 of Shewanella gaetbuli. Classification (GTDB taxonomy): domain Bacteria; phylum Pseudomonadota; class Gammaproteobacteria; order Enterobacterales; family Shewanellaceae; genus Shewanella; species Shewanella gaetbuli. The sequence continues at coordinate 471,704 of NZ_JAKIKP010000003.1, forward strand.
AATAGTAATTTAAGAATTGATGCCGATGAAATGCAAACTCTGGCGTTGTTTAGCTTGTTTGGTCAAGTGATTGCATTAACTGCTTTTGCATATTTGAATAGTGAGTTAGACCGTCCAGTATCGTTAAAAGTGATCAAATCAATTATTGATACTCACCAACATACCTTATCTATTCAGGCCTTTGAATCATTAGGGTTAGATTATGATTTACGCAATGAATTTATGGTGGCGCATAATTTACAAGAAACAATAAACCCTGACTCAGCAGGGCTTATTTTACGTCAGATTTTATCTAAACGAGGCTTATTAATTAATCCGCTGTAGGGTTAATCCTTCTTGCGCCACTAGTTCTAACCATTTTTGAATCAGGTTTGCATTAGTGGCGTCACGTCTATACGCACCAAATAATGGTCTTTTCAGTCCATCCGCACCTAATTTAATTGCTTTTAAACTTAACCCTTGGCTTTCTTTAATTGACCAAGTTGGCAAGGCTGCAATACCATCATTACAAGCCACTCGTTGAAGTAACATTGAGGTTAAATCACATTGTTTTTGTTGGCCAATTTCAATGCCAGCAGGTTCTAAAAAATGTTTGTAAATATCTAAACGATTCAATGGTACAGGATAAGTCAGCAGTGTTTGTTTAGCTAAATGCGCTGGGCTAATAAAAGCCTGTGCTGCTAATTCATGGTCATTACTCACCACGAGTTTGACTTCAAAATCGAATAAGTGCTGATAGGCAATTGCATGCCCTGGAACGGGATCTGAAGTTAATACTATATCCAGTGCACCACTTTCAAGCGCATTTAATGAATCAAATAAATGGCGGCTTGAAATATCAATTTGAGCATCAGGTGCTTGTTGCTTGAATGCTTCAATAACCGGCATTAACCATCTGAAACAACTGTGGCATTCAATGCCAAGCTTTAAGTGTTGGTCTTGTTCTTCTAAACCACGTTTCAATACTGACTCTGTGGCAATCACTTTAGGTAAAATTTCTTCAGCAAGATTTAATAACCGTGCGCCTTCATGAGTAAAGGATAGCGGTTTACTTTTACGTACAAAAATAGCTGAGTTAATTCGGGTTTCTAACTCTTTTATTTGATGAGAAAGTGCCGATTGGGTTACAAAGCGTTTCTTAGCCGCACCTGCTAAGCTTCCACTCTCTTTTAACGCCATTAAAGTGCGAAGGTGTCTTAGTTCTATCATTACTCACTCCACATGAAACTTACTCAACTTGCTGATGAAATCAATTCGATTGCTTGACAGCAGATTAGCACACTAAACTTCTAGACGTCCAGACGCCCATGTAATTTTTTTACATAAAGGCAACAATTATTTGCTAATCACAAGGAAAACAGTATGAAAATTACAAATCTTGGCTTTCCACGTATCGGTAGCCAACGTGAGTTAAAGTTTGCGTTAGAACAATATTGGCGTGGTGAAATAAGCCAAGAAGCCCTTGTTGCGGTGGGAAACACACTGAAAGCACGTCATTGGCAATGGCAGGCTGAAGCCGGAGTGGAGCTTATTCCAGTGGGTGATTTTGCTTATTACGATCATGTACTTGACCTTACTGCGACCCTGAATGCGATACCTAAAAGACACCGAGCAGTAGATGACTTAGGTAACATTAAGCCTATTGATCTTGATACCTTATTTACTGCCGCTAGGGGGAAAGGACATTCAGCTCAGCAAGTGTGCGCGGCTAAAATGACTAAATTTTTCAATACCAATTACCATTATCAAGTGGCTGAGTTACATGAAGGGCAAACATTCTCAATTGCCTATGAACAAATATTTGATGATGTCACTCAAGCGCAGCAGTTAGGGCACACTCCAAAGCCTGTCTTATTAGGGCCTGTGACATTCTTGCACTTATCTACTGCTGTAGGTGACTTCGATAAATTATCATTATTAACGCCTTTATTAACCGTCTATCAGCAAATATTACAGCGTTTTGCTGAGCAAGGCGTGACTTGGGTGCAATTAGATGAGCCGGTATTGGCTGCTGAATTATCTCCGCAATGGCAGCAAGCAATCACGCAAAGTTACACGAATTTAGCTGACAACAAGCCTGCTGAGTTAAACATTTTACTCGCCAGTTATTACGGCTCTATTGCGCATCATCACTCATTAGTCAGTCAATTGCCAGTGCAAGGGTTACACCTTGATTTAGTGAGTGATAGCAGCCAGTTAGACTTATTTTCAAATTCATTAACAGCTGAGCAAGTATTATCTGCCGGAGTGATAAATGGCCGTAATGTATGGGCAGCCGACATTGACTTAATTGCCCAACAACTAAAGCCTTTAGCCGATAAATTAGCTGATAGACTTTGGTTAGCGCCATCTTGTTCATTGCTGCATACGCCCGTTAGTCTGGACAGTGAAACACAATTATCCGCATCACTTTATGAGCAATTGGCATTTGCTAAACAAAAACTGACAGAGTTACAGGATTTAAAAGGTCTACTGACCTCAAATGATCATTCGACAAAGCAACAGATTATTAATCGATGTCAAACACGACGAAGCAATAAAGCGGCTAATGCCGACAAACACGTCGCAACAAGACTGACCAAATTAACCCCAGATAGCTTTCAGCGCCAAAGTTGCTTCGAGCAACGTATTTCAGCACAACACCAAAAGCTTAATTTACCCTTATTACCCACGACGACTATTGGGTCTTTTCCACAAACAGCGGCGATTAGAGGATTAAGAAAACGTTGGCGTACCGGTGATTTGTCATCACAAGAATATCAGCGTCAACTTGAGCAAGTGACGAAAGACACGATTGAACGCCAATTAAAAATCGGCCTTGACGTATTAGTACATGGCGAAGCAGAGCGTAATGATATGGTCGAGTATTTTGCACAAGATCTTAACGGTGTTGGCTTTACTGATTTTGGGTGGGTGCAAAGCTATGGCTCTCGTTGTGTCAAACCACCACTTATTTTTGGTGATGTTAGTCGTGAAAAGCCAATGACGGTTGAATGGGCCTGTTATGCTCAAAGCTTGACTGAAAAACCCGTTAAAGGCATGTTGACTGGGCCAGTAACTATTTTACATTGGTCATTCGCCCGGGAAGATATTCCCAGAGAGCAAATAGCCAATCAAATCGCGCTAGCGATAAGAGATGAAGTGGCTGATTTAGAACAGGCGGGTATTAGCATTATTCAAATTGATGAACCTGCGTTTAGAGAAGGTTTGCCAATTAAGCAATCTCAGTGGCAACATTATTTCGATTGGGCGGTTGCGGCATTTAAGCTGTCAGCGAGTGTAGTACAAGATAATACTCAAATTCATACCCACATGTGTTATAGCGAATTTAATGATTCAATAACCGCTATTGCCGCAATGGATGCAGACGTCATCACCATTGAAACGTCGCGTTCACAAATGACATTGTTGGATACGTTTGAGTATTTTCAATACCCCAATGACATTGGCCCTGGTGTGTATGATATTCATTCGCCAAATATTCCAAGTGTGGATGATATTGTGACATTGATGACTAGGGCTGCGGAAAAAATACCGGTTAAACAATTATGGATTAACCCTGATTGCGGCTTAAAAACTCGTACTTGGGATGAAGTTGAGCCTGCGCTGAAAAACGTGGTTGAAGCAGCTAAGGTATTAAGACGTCAGTATTAATCGTTTTCATGTTGGGATCGATATCAGGCGAAAATACAAATGTTTCCTATACTGGTTAAAGAATATCTAACCAATAGGAAGCATTATGAGCCATACATATAAGATTATTGAATTAGTGGGATCTTCGCCCATCAGTTCTGATGAAGCGATTAAAAATGCAATTGCGCAAGCGAACAAAAGTTTAAAGCATATGCGTTGGTTTCAGGTTGTTGAAACTCGTGGGCATCTTGATCAAGGAATGATTGCTCATTGGCAAGTGACAGTTAAAGTGGGCTTTACATTGGAGTAAACAGACATTGTCAGTGTGATAGTTTGTAAAATTGAACTTAGTACCAAAGCTTTAGCTAATAAAAAATCCGATAACTAGGGGCTATCGGATTTTTTATTATTCGACAAAATTAATTGCGAGAGTGATTAACGGCGATGTCAGTGATTATTGGCAGAAAAGTTTAATTCGCTGTTCATTTTCAGCCCGTGCTGATTGTTTATCTTCTTCTGTCATCGTCACCTCTTCACCTGAATCATCGGTTTTCGTCAGGCGGGTATAGGTATTAAGCAAATCTAAACTGTGTTTAGCGTTGTCACAGATTGATTTGGCCTGTTGCGCATCTTTTTCTTTTATTAATTTAGCTGAACGAGCTAAGTCAGATTCTTCAACAGAGCCATCATTAAAACGGGTTGGTGTTTTAGTCCCAATCTTTTTCGGTTGCAAATCTTCACTGGAAATAATAGTCGCATTTACCCCCTTTGGCGGTTGCTGACTGTAATGAACCACGCCATTTGCATCTGTCCATGTATAAATGGCTGCCGAAAAAGCGCTGAAAGCCAATATTGATGAGGTGACTATTGCTAATAGTTGAATAAACCGTTTCATTAGACCATCCGAGTTGTCAGACTGAAATTAAGTGATATAAATTGGATAAACAAAATATGGCCATCACATTTAAGTGAGAAAAACTATCTCAGTGGATAATGGCTATCTTTGTTGTCAGCAAAATATGTTATCGTATTTTGTAATCTAACTTATATTATTGTCATTTTTTAGTTTATGCAAAATTCAGCAAATAACACAGCAAAAAACAAAGGTATTTATTTATTACCTAATTTATTTACCACAGCAGGGCTGTTTTCGGGTTTTTACGCTGTACTTTCATCAATGAATGGTCAGTTTGAATCCGCAGCCATAGCCATATTCGTCGCAATGCTTTTTGATGGACTCGATGGACGCGTTGCACGAATGACCAATACCCAAAGTGATTTTGGTGCAGAATATGACAGCATGGCCGACATGGTGTCATTTGGAGTAGCTCCCGCAATACTTGCCTATAATTGGGCCTTGGCCGATATCGGCAAAATAGGCTGGATGGCAGCCTTTATATATTGTGCCGCAGGTGCACTTCGTCTTGCACGCTTTAATACCCAAGTAGGTATAGCAGATAAACGTTTTTTCCAAGGTTTAGCCAGTCCAGCCGCCGCGGCAGTAATAGCAGGCAGTATATGGAGTGGCTCTCGCTATGGCATTGACCCTACCAATATTAGTTATATAGCTGCTTTTATTACCGCGTTAATGGGCTTACTCATGGTGAGCAACTTTAAATATCATTCATTTAAAGAAGTAGACTGGCGAGGTAAGGTTAACTTTTTAGTGATGATTATTATTGTCGCGGTTTTTGCTGTCATATCAGTCGAACCTGCCATCATCTTATGTATAGCGTTTTATCTTTATGCATTATCAGGCCCTTTCATTACTATTAAGAATGTCGATAAATTGAAGGTGACTGATATTGTCGGCGACGAGTCCCATGAGCCTAAGGTTGAGCAAGAGACTAAAAATCAACAGTAAATAGATATAGTAAATAGCAGCCAGCTTATAGATGCTTTAATAGCACTTAGTCGTCATAGCGACGAGAGTGAAGCCAAATTAGCAAAAGCCGTTAACTATTCCCTCAATAATGCCATCATCTGATGGCATTATTGCTTTTTATCTAAATCAATTAGTCTCGTTGACTTTAATCGTTTTCCACCCAATACGCTTCAGATTAGCCAAAATAGGGGTGTTTCGAATAAAACTCGCTCGATCTGTTGCTTTACTGAGCACTCAAAAAGCTTTTTGCAAAAAACTTCAAAAAAGGGGTTGCGCAAAAATCTGAGCTCCCTATAATGCGCATCCACTGACACGGCACAGCAGCAAACACAAGGTGTATGCAGCAAGCCAGACAGCTTGATTTGAACGGTAAATAACCTCTCAAATCAACGGCGAAAAGAAAGTTTGAAAAAACACTTGACGCCAACAAAGGAAAGCGTAGAATACGCAGCCCTGACCTGATGAGCCAAGCGCGAAATCAGTACGCTCTTTAACAATTTAAACAAGAAATCTGTGTGGACATTCACAGGTATTGAGTTATTCGAAATGACTTCTTTGAAGTCATCAAAAATTTAAATCTCAATGCTGAATCTTCGGATTTAGAATGTTCATACTTGACAAGTTAACTCTTTAACTAGAGTTAGCGCATGACAGTAGAATTCATTGAGTCGAACATTGTTCGAAAAAACTTTTAATTGAAGAGTTTGATCATGGCTCAGATTGAACGCTGGCGGCAGGCCTAACAC
>NZ_JAKIKP010000004.1 GCF_023284065.1 Shewanella gaetbuli
ATGCCCCAATAATTGCATCACCGTTAACAGACACAGTGACTGAAGATAACCTCAATGTTCACCAAATTAATTTGCTTGATGGTGCAACGGATGTTGATGGTGATCAACTGATTATATCCAATATTGCATACCAAGTTGATGGCGGCGTTAAGGGAGCAACTGCACCGCTAGGCATGAGTTTGGGCGCTGATGGCCATAGCATTTTAGTTGATGCCACGGGTAAAGGGTTTCAGCATATTGCTGTGGGTGTAACTGAAAATATTACCGTTTCCTATACCATTTCTGATGGTCATGGTGGCAGCGTACAACAAACAGCAACTATTGCGGTCACAGGCACTAATGACGCGCCAGTGGTGTCCAGTGAAGTACAACTTGCATCAGGCACTGAAGACACAAACATCACTCTCACTAAAGCCGCTTTGTTAGCCAATGCTACAGACATAGATGACAATGATGCGGGTCACCTTGATATTGCTAATTTAGTGGCCGATCATGGCACCATAGTTACCAACCAAGACGGCACTTTTACTTTTAGTCCTGATAAAGACTACAACGGCCAAGTGCATTTTACCTATGACGTAGTTGATGGAAATGGAGGTGTATCGCATACAGGTGCAAGCACAAGCTTGGCTGCGGTAGGTGATGCAGCTGTGATTACAGAAGCGACAACAAGTAGCGTAACCGAGGATGGCAGTAACTCAAGTCATTATAATGGCTATTTTTATGAATTAGCTTCAGGCTTACTGAACGTTGTTGACCCCGACAGCGGCGACAATAGATTCAGCTTTAGCACCTATGGTGAAACGGCTATTCATGATCCATTTGGCGGCATTTTACACATAGATAGCTTAGGAATTTGGCGCTATAAGGTCAGTAATAGTGCTCTTCAATATCTTGCTGAGGGACAAACTGAAGTCGTAAGTTATCGTGTACATAGCTACGACGGTACTGAGTATCAGCTGAATATTAACGTGGTGGGTAAAAATGACGCCCCAACCGTTAGTCATGTCACTTTAACAAACGGTGCAGAAGATACCATTTATCAAATGCATGCCAATCAGTTTGGTTTTACTGATGTCGATAGTGGCGACACTTTACACTCAGTAACCTTAACTCAAATACCGCTTGCATCTGAGGGAAAATTTATACTGGACGGCCATGAGGTAACGGTCAACCAAGTGATTGATGTGGCTGACATTAGTAAATTACAATTTGTTCCTGTGAAGGACTTTAATGGTGATGTTCACTTTAGCTATACCGTAAATGATGGCCACACTGATTCAGCACCAGCAAGTTCAACTCTGAATATTGCGCCAGTTAATGATATTACTGTCGTTACTTCTACACAGTCACAAACAACTGAAGATATAGCCGGTGGTCAGCTAATTACTAAAGCACAACTGTTAGCAGGTGCAACGGATATTGATGGTGACACCCTAGATATTAGTGCCGTGCATGTTGATGCATCTGAGGGCACTATTACAGATAATCATAATGGCACTTGGACTTTCAACCCAACCCATGACTTTAAAGGCAATGCGACTTTAAATTACAAAGTCACCGATGGTACGGCTGAAGTCGATAACCACATGACAGTGACAGTTAGCCCTGTAACAGATACCGCACAAATCCAATTGAATATTAAAACAGAGCAAAACGTGATGACTTTTGCTAAAAATGATGCCGGTGCAGTGACTAATAACGGTCATCTTCAAACCAATGGTGACATTACTAACTTAGCCGTTGAGTTTAACGTTATTGGTGGCCCTTCAGCGCCACCAGCAGGGCATAATGGTCCAACATTTGTCAGTTATGCTACTTCACATAGCGATAATGAGTTTTATGTATGGAACCCCACAAATTTAACTATTCGAGTAGGTGGTCATGAATACCAAACAGGTGTGAGCGCTACTGACGGGCTGACTCATCGCTATAGTGTGCTATGGAGTTCTTCTACGGGTCATTTAGAGTTATTGGTTGATGGTACTTCAAAGTGGATTAACCCCACTCCTGCTGCCAAAGGTTATCATATCCCTGGCAATGGGGTATTGGCTGTTGGTAATGATCAAGATAACTATGCACTAGAAACAGGTAGTCGTATCAACCATGGCTATAGTGTTAGTGATGCATTTAGTGGAGAAATGTTTAGTGCGACATTAGCCAATGCAGCCGTGACCGCTAAACAATTAGAGCATGCGCCTCTAGCCAGTGTGCTTGATAAAGATAACGGTTTGGTTATTGATATGCGTATGGATGCTCAAGGGCACTTTTTCGATACCACAGGCCATCATCAAATAACCCCCACAGCTAATATACATTCAACATCGACCTTAGTGGATACCTCTGTGGCGATTCCGAATGCGGATGCATTAATTCATTTAAATTTACAAGTTAGTGCGCCATCTGATGGTGATGATGTTATTACCAATACGCTAATTAATGGCTTATTAAAAGGGACGGTATTAGCTGATGGTCATGGGCACAGTCATACCGTGACTAGCATGACAGAAAACGTTAATGTTAATCACTGGAACTTAGCGACCCTTACAGCGCAATTGCCTGGTAATAATACCGATAATATTAACCTTGGAATATTGGTGGCAACGCAAGGCCCTGACGGCACAACTGCGATTAATAGCCATTACCAAAACATTATTCTCGACCCAACTAAGCCTGTGCCTAATGCCATGATAACCGGTGACTTAACAGGCTCGACTGATGAAGTAACCGAGATAACAGGGCAATTGCAAGTTACCGATCCTGATGCCAACCAAGCACACTTTATTGCAGACGTATTACCTAGCACTCATGGTGAGTTTGTGATTACTGCTGATGGGCATTGGCATTATACCCCTAACCAAGTGGCTCAAACCTTAAATCATGGACAAAATGCCACCGACATTGTGACGGTTACCACATCCGACGGCACCAAACAGCAAATTAGTGTCACGCTTATTGGTAGTGATACTGCGCCCACAACAGTGACAACGGATCTTGGTAAAATAGAAACAGATGGCAGTAAAACTATTCAAGCATCCGATTTATTGAATAATGTTACTGACATTGATACTAGCGCAGCCAACTTATCTATTGTTTCTGGTTCATTAAATTCTGCCCATGGCACCATTACATCTAACCCAGATGGCAGCTTTACTTTTGTGCCCAATGCGGGATTTATTGGTAAAGATATAGACATTAATTTTAAAGTGACCGACGGCCATAATGACGTTGATGCCAAGGCGATTATTGATATTAATCCTCCGTTAGCAATTACCAAGTTAGGTAATGATACTGGCGTGAGTGACCATGACTTTATTACCAGTGATGGCCATTTGGTGGTTTATGGCACTGGTGAGCCGGGTGCCAAAATAATTGGCTTGGGTGTACTTAGTGCGACCAATACCACAGTAGATGAACACGGAAACTGGAAGCTGGATGTCAGTGGCATTGATCGAGCCGATGGTACATATTTATTGAAAATTGCTGAGCAGTCAGCAGGCGGCGGATTCAAGATGGTACAACACTCAGTTACCATAGATACTGCCAAGCCAACTATTACCATTAATCCTATATCGTCAGATGATTGGATTAATAACCAAGATCATCAACAAGATTTAGTTATTGCAGGTAGCACTAGCCATATTATGGATGGCGTGCATGTTGATGTGGTTGTGGCGGGAGCACATTACACTGCAACAGTAAATAACAATCAATGGCAACTTACCATTCCTGCGGGCGATGTAAGCCAAATTACAGATAATAATTATCAAGTTCATGCAGAGGTTAGGTCTACAGCGACGGGAGATCTTGCATCCAATGAACGCCACTTAGTGGTTTCTGCGGATATGACAACCTTAACGCAAACCCATCAGGTAAAAGAAGACAGTGTTACTAATGCTTCTGGCAGCTTATTTGCCAGCGGAGCCAGTTATACAGTAATGAATACCGGTAGCATGCAAGGGAATTATGGTGACTTAACCATCAACCCAGACGGCACCTATAACTACAGTTTACATAACCAAGCGTCTGAAATTCAGCAAATGACGCAAGGTGAAGTTCATGGTGATAACTTTTTAGTCAGCTATACCAATAATCATGGTGATATTAAACATGCTGTGGTGAATATCGGTATTCACGGCACCAATGACGCCCCAGTATTAACAGGTACATTTGAGTTATCACGTTCAATCACTACAGGTTTTATCACCCATGCTAAAGCCGATGGCTACATCGATATACACGATGTTGATACTGGTGACGCGCTTACCGTGGAGTATATTGACTCTGATGGCGATCATCATTTACTTGATTTTAGCCCCGGAAAATCAAACACCATCGATGTGCATGGAATTGGGCATTTCAGCATTGGTTCTGATGGGCACTGGGATTTTGTATTTAGTAAAAGCGGCGTAGAGCGCGATATGCTAAATCAAGAAGTGAATGCAGGTAAAATACATACAGAAAGTATCACACTTGTTGTGACTGATTCTGCTGGAGAGTCAAGACAAGAAGACCTTACTATTCATATTGGTAAAGGACAAAGTGGAGCAGTCATTTTCGGATCTTCTGAGTCAGTGGTGAATGAAGATAGAGTAGGCCATTCTCATGGTTCACTTGATTTATTAGTAGGTGATGTCAGGGTAGCCAGTGGGCTAACATGGGAAGTACAGCCTCATAGCGGGCCACAGTATGGTGATTTAACCTTTAAACCAGATGGAAGCTGGGAATATCAATCACACAATAATGACCCAAGAGTACAGGCATTAGCTGATGGTGAACGGCTAGAAGAAATTATCAAAGTGACCGCAACAGACTCAAATGGTCATACGGCAGACCAAGAGATGAAATTGGTGATTATTGGTACAAATGATGTGCCTGTGGTGGGCCATATGATTTCTGAAACGGTAGCAGAAGATCACTTATTAACCCTAACCAAAGCGCAATTATTGGCAAATGTGACCGATGCCGATAGCAAAGATGTGCTTGATGTCAGTCAGTTATCGCTGGATGGTAATGCCACTATTACTCAGCAAGGTGACCATTGGATTATTAACCCAGGGGTGAATTTTAATGGTGAGTTGCACTTACATTATACCGTGTCAGATGGTCACGTTGATGTGGATAATCAAATGTTTATTCATGTATCACCAGAAGCCGACAAGCCGACGTTAATATTCACTAAACATGTTAATGATTTATCTTCACCGTTAGATAACTTTGCCATTCATGGTAATGAAAATACCCCGTTAGCGCTGAATATTAATGTAGCCAGCCCTGATGCTAACGAAAGCCTAACGGTGGAAATATCAGGTTTACCACAAGGTGCGCAATTATCTGCTGGTACAGAGCATAATGGGGTGTGGACATTACAACAACATGAGCTGACAAACCTTAAGGTAACACCTGCACAGGACTTTCATGGGCAGTTTGATATTGATGTAAAAGCCATATCCCATGACGGTAGTTCAACTGCCAGTATCAGCCACAGTATTACCGTTGATGTAATACCGACAACCGCGAGTGATGCTGCTTTAAGCAGTCAAAATGATGAGCCAGATTCGGTAGTTGACAGCATCATTGATGTTGAAACTGTTGATGTTGATGTTGATGTGTTAAGCGCTTCGGTTGGTTTAACCGACGCGGCATCACCGGTTGATCATTACTTGCATATGGTCGGTTTAACTCACGAAGATATTACGCCACAAGCTGAAATACCAGCTATGGCAGGGTTACCGACAATGCATGAGTTAAGTAGTTCTGACCCAATGGCTGACATGTTAGATACTCAACAGGTTGATGTATTTGATAATCCGTTAGATGATGAAAAGCAGCATCAACATCATGAGGTTGACCAACATCAATCAGATGACAATGCGCTAGAAAATCATGATGTTAATCAGCAAAATGATGATGACTTATTGCATCAAGCCTTAAATGATATGCATAATCAGATTTAGGGTTTTTATGCAGTACATGTAGCAGGTACATAAAAATCCCCACATTAATGTGGGGATTTTTATAATATCAAATAGAAACCGCTAGCATAATGATATGTCTTTCATTACTTACTTGAAAATCTTGTCTCTTAATGGTTTAAGTTTTTGCAGTACATTTCTAATCGCGTTAGCAATATTGAGTAATTTCTTTTCTTTAACTGTCAATGAGTCTGGCTGAAACTGGTTTATTAATCGAATTAAATGATACAAGCTGACCCATTTTGCGACATACCAAAATGGAGTAGAAGCGAACGATTTTATACTGACCCTTTCAAAATCGACCATATGAAGAGTCCCATTATCATCCACTATTAAATCACGTATGGGAATCGCATGTCTTGCTATGCCCGATAACAACATAGAGTCGACTAATGTACGCAATTGTAAAGCTTGAACCGCTGACAGTGACTCTGGTCTGGTTCCTGGTAGTTTAGACATGACAATTTGCTTGATATCATCATTGGTACTAATTAGCTCAGGAAAGCCTGATTTACCTGATAACATTTGTAATGAGCTTTTTTCTCTTAAGTAACGTTTTTTCGAATGACTCGATTGCTTAAACGTTTTAATCACTTGTGTGTCAGTGATTTCAACCCGCATTTTGCTGGTTTCATAAATTCCATTTATGATAACTTTTTCAGTCAATTTTATATCCTTAAGCGGGAGACTGTTAAATATCCTTAACCTTCATCATTATACTTAGGTTAATATAATGCTATGAAATAACAATATTAAAATATAATATTTTTGCCGCAAGTTCCAATTATCAGAATAGATGTTTTAGCGATTATTGGTTGGCAATAGGTCACTTATAAGATATCTGTTGCCAGAATAATAGTAACTGGTACTATAATGAGTTTGTAATTTAACGTTTTTTTAAGGGTTTGGTATGAGTAATCGCCGTCTGTTTTGGCATATTGTTGATCAAATAGAAGTGTCAATTAACAATGGTGAATATCCTGCAGGGAGTCGTTTGCCTCCAGAACGTGAACTTGCTGAGAAATTTAAAGTGAGTCGACCCACTATCCGAGAAGCTATTATTGCATTAGAAGTGCGCAATAAAGTTGAAGTGAAAACCGGTTCAGGTGTTTATGTTCTTAAAGATAAACAAGCCGCCAAGCTGAAACATGAAGTCAATGCATTTGAAGTGACTCAAGCTCGTGCATTGTTTGAAGGTGAGGTGGCAGCAATGGCGGCTAAAACCATTACCGACGCTGAACTTGAAAGGCTAGAGCAGACATTGATCGCAATGGAAAATAATCAAGATGTTGAAAAGGCTGATCGAGAATTCCATTACATTATTGTTAATGCTACCCGCAACGCAGCAATGATCCAGTCAGTTGAAAATTTATGGGCGTTACGTTCTTCAACTCCTGAAATCGTTCAAGATTATAATCGAGTGTGTAATAAAGATAATGACAAAACAATTGCAGAGCACAGAGCGATTTATGAGGCATTAAAAGCTCATGATACCGTAGAAGCAAGAAGTGCAATGCATGTGCATTTTAATCGACTGATTAATTCATTGTTTGATGCGACAGAAGCTAGCGCTTTAGAAGAGATTAAACGCAAGAATGATGAAATACGTGGTAAATACTCTCTAGATACTATTTTAAAATCAGTCGGTTAATTTTACGATGTTAAAATAGTTCACTCGCAATTGCCGTCCTTGGCATGCGAGGTAAATTCCATTTTTTGCTGTATTTTTATAAATCGCTCCCTAAAGGAGCGATATTATTACTTCTCTAATTTAGTGAAGTAATCAAAAATAACAGGTACGTCGTTTTGACCTAAACCTGCATCAACTGCAGCTTGTAAGCTTTTAGAAGTGCCTTCAGCAATTAAAGATTGAGTCCCTAAGTCTTCAACCATTTGTACAAAGTAACCTAGGTCTTTGTTTGCGTTAGCAACAGAGAAACCTAATTTTTCTTCGCCATCTACAGCGTAGAATTTACAGAACTGCATAAATGGTGAGTTAGATGGGCCAGCTGACATGATGTCAAATAATTGCTGACCATCAACGCCTGCAAGTTTTGCAACAGCAAAAGCTTGAGACATAGCAGTAACAGTGGTCATACCCATGAAGTTGTTGATAAGCTTAGTCGTGTGACCAGCACCTAACTTACCTAGGTAGAATACGTTTTCACCTTGCTCTTCAAGTAAAGGCTTAACTTTGTTGAACGTAGCTTCATCACCCGCAGCCATGATGTTTAATAAACCATCTTTAGCGTGAGCTGGAGTACGACCTAAAGGAGCATCAATCATGCCACAGCCTTTTTCAGCAAGTGCTCCGCCGATTTTGATAGTAGAAGCTGGGATAGAAGTACCGAAGTCAATTAACGTACTGCCTTCTTTAATACCTGCTAATACGCCATCTTCGCCATAAACGATTTTTTCAACAACTGCAGAAGTTGTTAAACAAAATTCAACGATGTCAGAAGCTGCAGCTAATTCTTTAGCAGAAGTAAACTGTGTCGCGTTGCCACGGGCAAGAACAGCATCAACAGCGTCTTGGTTTAGATCCATAACGTTAACTTGGAAGCCACGTTTTTGTAGGTTTTCAACCATGTTGCCGCCCATAAGGCCTAGGCCGATGAAACCGATTACCGGTTTAGTCATATCTAACTCCTAAATATATTAGTGTATGCATATTTGAATTCATAACAGCTTAAAATGGTGCAAGCTGCTGATGTTTAAAACTGATCTGAATCGTTAAATATGATGTGTTTGCTATTGGCAATTTTAGCTCAATTGAAGCTTAACTCAGTTCAACATAGCTATGCTAAAAACAACTTAATCAATTTTAACTTTGTGTTATTTATAATACAAAATAGTAGTGAATAGTCAGGGTCTTGTCAACCAATTACTCGTATTTGGCTATACCAAAAAGGTAATTGGTAAGTATAATTTTCTAGAAGGTGATTTAGCTTAAACTTTTGCTAATTGTGTGATGTTTAAAGGTAGGGTTTCGGGTTTTCTTAACGGTTATCTTAAAGAGGTTTTGTTATTGCTTAATAAACTTAGCAAAAAATTAAAACCGTATAAAACTGATGTTTATTTAGCTAAGTAATTGTTATGTAATGTCTTGGCGTTGATTTCTTCAAGTCGGTTAAATACAAGGTAAAAAATTAACTGACATATTTATAGTGATAAAGTTGTCAGCTTAACTTGTGGCATTAGGGGGAAGTTATAAACCTAAAATAACCATGGTTAATTATATCAGTGTTGCTATGTCTATTAAAAAATACGACAAAAACCGTGATTATAGTGTTGTCACTAAATTGAATATCTTAAAAATAAACAGGTCAAATTCAGACTATTAGTCATACTAATTAACATTGCAATAATGAGTTGTTTGTCTACTTTAGTGGTTCACTTCACAATCTTTATACATTCATTTTGCTGTGACTTTTCAATAAGGAACCGTGTAGTTGGCGGCAAACAAAAAAAGCCTATCTAAAGATAGGCTTTTATTTAGGGCATTAGTGTTTAAAACTTAGCGCGTACACCAACAGTGTAACGGCGATCTGCTTCACTGTAGTTCCAAGTTGAACCTAATTCAGTGGTATATTCGATTGGCTCGCCAGTTAAGTTTACCGCATTAGCGACAACGGTGAAGTGGTCATTAATGTCCCAGCTAGCTGAAAAATCAAATTGGCCACGTGCTTCACGGTAACTATTACCTACTGTTGGGTCGTAATTATCTGCAGTTGGGTCATTTTGGTTAAAGACGTTATACCCTAATGCACCGACTGTTTGAACACGTTTTACCGTTTGTTCATGTAAATAACGGTCACGCCAGTTGTAGGCTAGACGGAATTGGAAATCATCATTTTCCCAATAAACTTGTCCATTAGCTGTATGGTTAGAAATACCCAGTAATGGATTACCATCTGGTTGGCTACTGTCAGCATAAGTGTAGTTAGTGTTAACGCCAAAGCCAGACCATAAACCAGGTAAGAAAGTAAATTGTTGTTGGTAAGCAAGTTCTAAACCTGTTACTTCACCACTACCACCGTTTACATCAGTGTCGATAACAATACCTGTACGACCAGCCGCTTTTTCAGCTTCAACATAAGCTAAACCTTGAGCTTCAGTTGCATTGACTATATTGCCTTGGCTAACGCCTGCAGTATCAAGTAAACAAATGTTGTTCCACTGGGTCGTGTTTTGACCATTAACAGTATCTGAATCAGCAAGACAGCTACTATCTGTTTGAGTAAATGAACCCACATCTTTATAGAAGATAGCCGCTGACACTAATCCACCTTCACTGAGGTAATGCTCAAAAGATAAGTCATATTGAGTGACACGGTATGGTTCTAATTGGTATGAACCTTGGGTCCCTGTAACTAATGAGTTATCAATAGATAGAGCAGGGCTTAGTTCATCAAAATCAGCACGACGCATCACTTTAGCGGCAGCAAAACGTAATAATGAATCGTCTGCTAAGTTATAGGTAACGTTTAAACTCGGTAAGAAATCTGCGTAGTCATTTTTACCCGTGGTAAGTACTTTATTGCCATCGCTATCTACTGAGTCTACAACGCTCGATTCTAAATCTGTTTCAACATAACGACCACCTACAACTGCGGTTAAGTCTTCAAAATCGAGGTGGAACTGAGCATAAATTGCACGAGTTTTCTCGTTAATGACTTTATAAGCGCCATTATCTTCTACCATGTTATCTGCTAATGAACCGTTCATAGCATAAGAGGTATTTTGCAACATTTGTTGTACTAACAAATAAGTGGCATCAGCATCTTTAAGACGTTCAGCGTCATATACATGGTAGTTCAATAAATCATTTTGACCCGCAATACCTGTTTGGTTAAATGAGTTATTAAGGTTAACCGTAGTGAAGCTATCGCTAATAATAGGGTTGTCAATCCAAGTTGGGCTGTACAATCCATTAGAATCAGTTGCCTTTTTGTAAGCATCTTTAAGGGTATTACCATTTGGTTTTAAGTCAAAACGGTTGGCAGTGTAGTCACGGTCAGTGATGCGGATACCTGCTTTGACGGCTGAAATAAAATCAACACCAATATCATGAATTTTGAAGTCAAAACGGAACGCTTGTTCTTCATTTTCAGTGTCTAACGTTTTATGGTAAAACTCACGGAATACTAAATTATCAGGATTAGTCAGTAATTCAGTATCGGCATAAACATGCGATGGAATACCATCACCACCGATAGTTGTAGACGTCGTTTTATGAGTGACTAAATCTAAAGTAGGGTCTGTACGCTCGATAGGGCGTAAATTAAATTCAGAGGCCGTTTGACGATCTTCAGATTTAGATAGTGAGTATTCTGCAGAAATTTCAATGTTATCATTGATGTTCCACTCACCACCTAATGCGTGTGAGAATGACTCTGAAGTGGTGAAGTCACTCCAAGTCTTTGGAATAACAAATACACCTTCTAAATCATAGTTTCTGATTTGACCATTGCCGTCATAGTAAGAATCACTTCTTGGTACAACACTACCACCAACGTCCAAAATAGAATACGCCGCTTGGCCACCGTCTAAGCTTGTGGCATTCATATCTAGATAGATATTTGCGTCAGTATCTTCTGGTTCCCATTGCAGCGAGATACCATAAGCGGTTCGTTCACGTTGTTCAGTTTTTTGTTCAACGGTGTTTTCTGTGGTGCGAATATATTTACCATTAGGGCCGTTTGAAACGTCAACAACGCCATCACCGTCAAGGTCAATATTGTCTTCTAAGGTCACCTTATTAAAAAATTCGTCACGACGGATCTCTCGGTCTATATACGAGAAATTTAACGCCGCGCCAAATGTACCTGCGCTACCTAAGTCCCAGTTATCACCCATTGCTGCGGTGAATTTAGGTGCAATGTTTTCAGTTTTATCAGCATATTCACCATCTAAAGTAATGGCAACTAATGGCTCAGAAAGTTCAAGTGGACGAACCGTTTGCATATTAACAGTACCACCAAGTGCACCCTCAATCATTTCAGGTGTGGGTGATTTAATCACTTCAACGGTTTTTAAGAAACTAGAAGGGAAGTCATCTAAACTAATACCGCTTCGGCCAGGGCCCGCAGTAGAGCGACCGTTTAATAGAATAAGGTTTTCAGTTACACCCCGAATTGTAACCGATTCACCAACACCAAAATCAGATTCAATAGAAACACCGGTAATGCGTTGCAACGCTTCTGCAATGTTATCATCAGGTAACTTACCAATGTCTTCAGCAACAATCGCATCTACAATACGGCTGTCTGTACGCTTGTGTAAGTTGGCGGCTTTTAAGCTACCAAAAATACCTTTTACAGCGATAACTTCTATGTCGTCTGTATTAGGTTCAACTTCTTCCTCTGCTGCATAAGCTGGCATGGTTAGCATAGCGGTTAATGCTGCCCCAAATAATGTCAGATTATTTGCTTTGTATTTTGTGCCACTAAACATAGCACTAATTTTATTTAGCTTCATAAATCCCCCAAACGGATTTTTTGGTAATACCAATTGTTGTTATTTTGTCCTGCTGCAATATTTATAGTTTATATCTAATCACCTTGCAACATGTAATTACCAAATGGGCAACATTGTCATACCAAATGTGTCAACTTGATACGAGCCTAATCGCTATTTATTGGATTCTTATGACAAACTATGGCAATAAAAATAAACGGAAAGGCTACTAAGGGCTTGAAACGGTGATTGTTAAGTGATTGTTTTTAGCTGGGTAAAATTGATATCGCGGACACCAACTTGCAAAGTCGGAATGGTTTTGTTGCTTTGGTATTACAATTTGATTTTAAATTGTAATACCAAATAAATTATTTTTTGTGTGGTATGAGTGAATTTAATAAAAACAAGGTGGTTTGATTGGCTATGTTTGCATGGAATTAGCTCATTTTTCTAAGCGTACTGATTGGCGCAATTCGAATGATCCATTGTAAAAGTGCCCAAGGGTAAGTGGGTACATATACATTAGCTTGTTCTTTATTAATCGCTTTAACTAAAGCCTTGCAGCCCGTGGTTAAGTCAACTATGAACGGCGCATTTTTTACCGACTTGTTGATATCTGTCCGAATAAAGCCAGGATGAACACAGGTGACTTTGATAGGTGTATGCATGACATCAATACGAATACCCTCTGATAATGAGGTTATCGCGGCTTTCGTGGCGGCATAAACTGTCATTGCTCTTCTAAAACCTCTTAATGCACTTATCGATGACATAGTGACTAAGTGGCCAGAATTTTGTTGTCTAAAAATTGTCATAGCGGCTTCACATTGCGCTAAAGCGGCAATAAAGTTAGTTTCTGCTGTTTGTAAATTTGCATTAAATAAACCGGTACCAATTGACGCGCCTTTGCCCATTCCGGCATTAACGATTATTCTATCAATTTGTTGCATGTCTTTTTGACACTGTTCAAAAACACGAAATACGGCTTGATGATCATTAACATCAAGTTGATAAACATAAACATCAATATTGGGATTTAACGATAGCAGCTGTTCTTTTAGTGCGATTAAGTTTTCAAGCCGCCTTGCACACAGTGCCAAATTATGGCCTTTTTTTGCAAACTCTGTTGCCATGCCTAAACCCAATCCTGAACTTGCACCTGTTATAAGAATATTTTTACGCATGATGTCTGTTCCATTATTATTTTTAGCCTACAATAACTCATATTAGCCGGCGGTTTTAAAATTGATTTTTTACTCATTTGTCGATATTCAATATCATAAATTGTTCAACAACTTAGCAGATAGTTCTTCAACTGTGATAGCACTTTTGTCAGAGCATTATGAAATCTGTATTTTTATTAGTCTTTCTTGTTAAGTTAATGCACCTGAGTTAACGCTAACGGTAATAAGGGGTATGTGTGTTTGACCATCTAAAGGATATTCGTCAGTCTAAGTTCACAAATTGGCGCTATGCTCATTATCAGATATATCAAATCATGTTGCCATATAGCCCATTTTTATTGTCGGTTATACCCGTGTATCTTTTGTTTATCATTGCTGATATTGACCATTTACAACAAGGTTTAGCCACGGTTATTGCTATTCGGCTAATGTTGTCTATTAGTGCGGTCGTTATGTTAGTGGTGTTGATAAAATATAAACCTAAATATTTAGCAATGGGTGAGATGATACTGGTTTTAGGGGTGTATTTTTCGTTAATTTATATTGGTGACTTAGCCATCTCGCAAGGAGACTATTACTATCAATCTGGTGGTATTTTGGTGTTTTTCTATTTAGCTGCATTATCTAGAATGCCTTTTATAATCAGTTCTATTATGGCCACCATAATGATTGTCGCTTATTCCGTGGTCCTATTTCCTGCTAAATATCAATTTAATGCTGCTGCTGAAATAGATGCGCTTAGTATTCATTTAGCATTGTATTTAGTAACGATAATGGCATGTTTACGCCGAGACACTGAAACTTATCGAAGTTATGTACAGTACCGAAAAATACGTAACCAACAATTAGCTCTCAAAAAGAACCAAACCATTCTTTCAATACAAAACCAAACTGATAGCCTAACGGGTGTTAAAAACCGCCTATATTTAAGTGGTACCGTTTTTCA
The DNA here is from genome assembly GCF_023284065.1 of Shewanella gaetbuli. Classification (GTDB taxonomy): domain Bacteria; phylum Pseudomonadota; class Gammaproteobacteria; order Enterobacterales; family Shewanellaceae; genus Shewanella; species Shewanella gaetbuli. Next base: position 14,565 of record NZ_JAKIKP010000004.1, read on the forward strand.
TCAAATCAATAGCCAAACACAGTGTGCAGTATTGATGCTTGATATCGATAATTTTAAAAGTATTAATGACACTTATGGTCACCCTGTAGGAGATAAGGTGATTAAGGCTGTTGCCTCAGTACTCAAACATGTTTGTGCTAATGAGAATGGTGTTGCTGTGCGTTACGGGGGCGAGGAGTTTGTGGTAGTACTATTTGAATATAGTCTTGATGACGCTCAACGGGTAGCAGAGGATATTAGAGCTCAAGTTGAAAAGTGGTTGTTTGCACCTGAACAATTCAAAGTAACAATATCAATAGGAATTGCAGTAAAGCAGTTAACTGATACTCAACATTATCAACTCATTGAACAAGCTGATGCAGCCCTCTATCAAGCTAAGAAAGCAGGTAAAAACCAAGTTTGTCATTATCAAAGATGATGTTGTTAGTTAGTTAAAATACTCCTTTAGTAATAGCCTAAGTTAATGAATAATCCAGATTATTTGACAAATCGTCTGCGGTGGACGAGATTTAATAATGAAGTAAGTTAACGGTAAATCATTTTAAAGTCGGCTTAGCTTGTGCCGATACAAATCATATTAACAACCCTTAATCTAGCAATATCAGTCACTATTTAGCATAGAAAGCAATTGCACCTGGAGATGTCATGAATTCCATTAATCAGTTTTTACGCAAAGTGAGTATTTCTAAGCGCTTGATTTTTATGTTAATCATCAGCTTGATTGCGACGATTTTGTTGTTTATTTTTGCTTTGACACGTATTGATCAAATTTTAATATCAGAAAAAGAAGCCAAGCTGAATGCGTTAATTGATGTGGCTGAAACGGTCGTAGACCAATACTATCAACGCAGTGTTCAAGGTGAGTTTGATGAAGAAACCGCTAAATTATTGGCTAAGCAAGCCTTAGATCATTTGCGTTATTCAGGTAATGAGTATTACTTCACCATTAACACTCAAGGTGAAATGATTCAACATGCGTTTGCAAAAAAGTTAATCAATACCAGTGTCTTATCAATGAAAGACCCCGAGGGCGTGCAATTATTCAAATTGATGATTGACCGAACCCAAAATGCGGATACTGCTCGAGTCGATTATATGTGGAATAAGCCCGATGAGTCAGAACCCAGCCCTAAAATGTCAGTTGTAAAGCGTTATAAACAATGGAATTGGCTGATGGGTACCGGAGTTTATGTTGACGATATTATTGCTCAAAAGTGGCAATTTGTGTTGAGTTACTGTTTATTATTAGTGCTTATTTGGTTGCCGGTATCCATTTTATTATGGATCATTATTCGAAGTGTGGCGATCCCTATGCGAAACACTATTTCAGCGTTTGAAAATATCGCCAAAGGTGAGGGTGATTTAACTTTGCGTTTAGATGAGAGCGGCAACGATGAGCTCTCTGAAATCGCTCAGCAGTTTAATGTGTTTACCTCTAAAATCCAAAATGTAATTGCTTCAGTGTCTAATTCTATTCATCACAGTATTGAATTAGCCAGTGGCATGTCGGAGATTGCTGAAAAAGCCAATGCGGTTTCGACCCAAGTTCAAATGGAAACTGAAAATGTCGCCACCGCCATTAATGAAATGTCGATGACAGCATCAGAAGTGGCATCCAATGCGCAATTAGCCGCACAAGGTGCTCATGATGCCGACAGTGAGGCTGATAAAACCGCCGCAGTAGTCGACAATGCGATGGGAAAAATTAATCAGTTATCTGCTGAGCTAAATAACACCGAAGAAGTGGTTAAAGGGCTTCAAATAAGCTCGTCAAAAATTGGTCAAATATTAGATGTTATTGTCGGCATTGCAGAGCAAACCAACTTATTAGCATTAAATGCGGCCATTGAGGCGGCACGGGCGGGTGAAGCGGGTAGAGGTTTTGCGGTTGTGGCTGATGAAGTTCGCACTTTAGCTAGTCGAACCCAAGAATCCACTCAAGAGATTAACAGCATTATTGATGCCATTAGAGCCGCAATCGACAGTGTGAATACTTCTGTTGAAAAAGCTAAACAGAAATCCAATGAAACGGTAGATGAAACCGGACAAGTGGTTGGGGCGCTGACTGCGATCAAATCATCTATTGCGCAAATTTCTGAAATGAATCTACAAATAGCATCGGCGACAGAAGAGCAAAGTGCAGTGATCAGTGAGTTGAATATGAATATTACCCGTATTAATGATATGTCGGTAGAAAACAAACAGTACAACGAAAGTGTTAATAGTAGCAGTAGCCAAATTGAACAAGGTTCAGGGAAGTTATCGCAACTTGTATCACATTTTAAAATATAACCTGCGTTAGCTTAGGTCGTTTTAGCCTACAATCTTAGTGATTTTGCAGCGTGTAGCCAATGTCAGCAAAGGATGTGCTAGCATCTACTTGTTGCAACGTAATAAACCTCAAATTGAATGATGTCTGTTTGAAGTTCATTATTGATATAACAAGAGAGCGTAAGCCTGATGACCTCCAAAGATTCCTGCGATTTACAACTTATCCATTTATTTGTTCACCTTGTTCGCGCCGGAGGTTTTACTCAGGTAAGTCAATCACAAGGTATACCTGTTGCGACGGTAAGCCGCAAAATTACCAAACTTGAAGCAAGCATGAATACCCAGTTAATTATGCGCAGCACGAGAAAACTGAGGTTAACCGAAGAAGGCGCTGTTCTATTTGGGAAATACCATCCACTTATTGAACAGTTTGATCAGTTAAATTCTGACGAAGTCACCATTCCTCAGGGGACGTTACGTATTGCTACACCAGTATCGATAAGCTCAATGATACTAATGAAAAGCTTTAATGCGTTTTCTAAACGTTATCCGCAAATTAAACTTCATATTAGCCAGAATAATCAAACTATTGATTTAATTGATGAAGGGGTTGATGTTGCTATAGTAGGGGGCGCGCAGCCGGATTCTTCATGGGTGTCACAATCATTAGGTGTGTTGAAATATGGCCTATTTGCTTCAACTAATTATATTAACAATGCCCCCGAGTTAGTGCATCCAAAACAATTACATGACCACCAGCTCATCAAAGTATGGCCATTATTTAACTGGACATTAAAACAGGGTGCTGAAGAATATTATTATGAAGGGGATGCCAAAATTACCTTGGGTGATATTCACGGGGCGGTAAACGCGTGTGTCGATGATGGTGGAATTATGTATGGGCCACAATTATTTGTGCAACCACAATTAGAACGTGGTGACTTAGTGCCGGTACTTCCTGAATGGCAGGGTGAAAATAGACGAATATGTATTTTATATCATCAACGAAAACAGCACCCAATCAAGGTGCAGTTATTCATTGATTTTATGCTTAATGAGGCCAAAGATATTTTTACTCAGTAAATAAATTTAGCCTCATTAAGTGACATTATTTGGAGGTTAAACCAAATAGATGGTTAAGGTACACGCTCCGTGAGCACCTACCACTAACGCTTGCTCAATATCAGCAGTTTTACTGGGACCTGATATAAATACGCCAAAATCATCATTGGCTAATGACATTAATTCAGGCGCTTGATGCATTGTGGCAATGATGTTTTGTTTATCTAGGACGATGATCAGGTTTTCACAGATAAAAGGTAATGCCCGATGTGCTTGAGTGTCATGACGATTAAGCATTTGGGTGTTTATCCACACCGCGCCATTTTCAGCAACACCGAATTTAGCCGGCAAAATAGCATAATCGATGTGCTGTAATTCATGAGGGCTGTCGGGCATTTGTTGGTTGCCAGATACCCCTTCGACTAAAGACAGCACTTGGTTATTATTAGCCATCAAATCGTTAATATGCTGTTCAATAATGATCGCTTGTTCGCCAGTGGCATCCACTAAATTACCCGCTACAGTTGTGACACTTTCACCGAATCGAGCCAATAGGGTATTAGTATCAGTCGCTGGGGATTTAAATGCACTTAAATCAGCTTGAGGCATCTCGATATCGATTGAAGATTGGGCTAATGCTTGTAATATTTGTTCACGACTCGACATTATTTAGCCTCCTTTTTAGCGGCTGTATGTTGTTTATACCAAGTGTCAAAGCTGGATTTAGGTGAAACTGGCAACTCACGATATTGTCCCCAAGCGCCCGAAAAGGGTTTAATTATGCTATGCGGGATAATTTTTAATGCAACGCGAGCACTAGACATGGCACAGTTAAGCATTGTTGGGCTACTCATTAATTTACCCACTAGAGGCATATAATGCTTTTTACCAAACGGCAATTTACCTGCTTGAGCTTTTAGCCTGCGATGATGAGCAATAATTTTGTCTAACGGCACTTTTGTTGGGCAAACGTAGGTACAGCTGCCACATAAAGTACATGCCCACGGGATAGTGTTACTGTCATCGTGTTGTGCGCCTACCGCAATACCAATAGGACCTGGAATAGTATAGTTATAGCTAAACCCACCTGAGCGACGATAAACCGGACAGGTATTTAAACACCCACCACAACGAATACACTTTAATGACTCGGCAAGAATTTTGTCTTTCATGATCTCAGTTCGACCATTATCAACAATAATAATATGCATCTCACCGTTAATTTTACTGCCGCGATAAAACGAAGAGTAAGTGGTAATTGGCTGGCCAATGGCGTTTCTGGCTAACATTCGTAGTAATACTATGGCGCTGTCATGGTCAGGCACAATTTTGTCTATGCCCATAGAATGCAGTTGCAGAGCCGGCAGATTAACGCCCATATCGGCGTTGCCTTCGTTAGTACAAACCACCACAGCGCCTTCTGAAGCAACGGCCATATTGACACCGGTCATGGCGGCATCAGCCGATAGAAATTGATCACGTAGATGTTGGCGTGCCGCACGAGTTAATCGGGTTGGATCAGACTCACCTTTAGGCGTGTGTAATTTTTCATGAAATAAATCACCCACTTCTTCTTTTTTCATATGAATGGCGGGCACCACAATATGCGAAGGAGGCTGATTGTTAAGTTGAATAATTCGTTCACCTAAGTCAGTGTCGATGACTTCAATCCCGTGTTGTTCTAAAAACGGGTTTAAGTGACATTCTTCAGTTAACATTGATTTTGACTTCACCAGTTTTTTCACCTGATGTTTAGCAAGAATGTCTAGCGCGATTTTATTGTGTTCGCTAGCATCTTTCGCCCAGTGAACATGAATGCCATTAGCAACACACTGTTTCTCAAACATTTGTAAGTAATGACTTAAGTTACTCAACGTATGTAATTTTATTTGAGAACCTGCTTGTCTAAGCGCTTCCCACTCGGGAATACTGGCAGCCGCTTTGTCACGTTTTGCGCGTAAATTCCATAAGGCTTTTGAATGCCAGTCAACCCGGCCTTCATCTTGACAAAATATACGTGCATTTTTTGCATGGTTATTAGACGAATACATATTTTGCCTCCTTAAAGTGCTGCATCAAGAATTTGAGCAATGTGCCGAGTTTGAATGGGTAATAATTGTCTGCGGATCATGCCATCTAAATGTAACAAGCAAGATGGATCGAATCCCACAACGTATAACGCTTTAGTGGCTGCGTGGGCTTGGGCTTTATCTTTGCCCATTTTGGCCGATACCGCGCCTTCGTCTACGGCAAACGTACCGCCAAAACCACAGCATTCATCAACGGGGTCGGGGTAAACAATGTTGAGCTTTTCTATAGGTTGTAATACGGCTTCAACTTTGTTGAATTTTGTGCCCATTGATTCACTAGGACTGGCTAAGTTAAGCATGCGAATACCATGACAGCTCAGCTGTAAGCTAATAGTGAAATCTAATGGCTTTTTAAATGAGGCAATAGGGCAAACATCGTGTAGAAATTCTGTTAGCTCATATAATTTATTGATCACCGATTGTGCTTCAGCACTGTCATCAAATTCATGGAAATTCTCTTTTGCTGCCACTAAGCATGAAGCTGCTGGGCAAACAATGGCGTCACACTCGACGCCTTTAAAAGCATTTAATAATTTAAGTGTGGTGCTTTTGGCTTCATCAAAACAGCCTGAATTGGTCATCGGTTGGCCACAGCAGGTTTGACCTTCTGGGTAAATAACTTCATGTCCTAATTTCTCAAGCACTGACAATGTAGCCACAGCCACTTCAGGCATCATCTGATTAACCAAACAAGGAATAAACAACGCAATTTTCATAGCAATATCGATTTAATCTAAGGTGGAACTAATTTACTGATCATTAGCAAGCTAGGAAACATTCAAAACAGTAATAAAGCTTGCCAATATTTTCATAAATGAAAGCTGTTCAGTATATTGTCGACAAAATTGGGCTATTAACGCTTAGTGAGATGATTTTTCACCCTAAGGAAAGAGGTTATTGATATTTTGTCGACAATAAAGGGTGTTTTTGGTTGAAAATAGTCTCAATCTTGCTATATTGTCGACATAGTGAATGTTATTGAGTCAAATAATATGATTTTTAGCCAAGATAAACCGGTTACTTCCACCGATAAAACCTTTATTTTGCTCAGAGATGACATAGTAGAGGGACAAATTACTGCTGGGTCAAAGCTAAGTGAAACAGAGTTGTCGACAAAGTATGCCGTAAGTCGCGCAGTAATCCGCGAAGCGATAAACCGCTTAGAGGCATGTCATATTGTTGAGCGTAAAGCGAATGTGGGGGCAAGAGTCGTGGCATTAACGCCAGAAGGCTTGCTGGAGCTTTATCAAGTACGCGAATCTTTAGAAGGCATGGCAGCACGTTTAGCGGCTTTGAATATGACAGATGAAGAAATAGCAGACCTGCAATTACTGCTTGATGGCCACTTTGATGAAGTTAAAGGCGGTAACTCATATTATCAGGAAGCCGGTGATGTCGACTTTCATTATCGTATTATTTTGGGAAGTAAAAATAAGCACCTCATTAGCATGCTTTATGACGGTTTATATCATTTAGTGCGCATGTACCGTGTGCAATTAGGTATGGCTGGCCCCAGAGTAACCACCGCGTTTGATGAACATAAACATATTGTTAAAGCCATTGCCAATCGTGACGCTGAACTTGCCGAAATGCTAATGCGTCGCCACATTCTGTACTCCAAAAATAATATCCAACATAAATTAACCTAATAAATACGATAAATGATGACCGAGTATCAATTGGGTCATTAAATACAACTGAATATAAAAGGAAACAACATGAGCGCAGGTAAAAAATTTCGACAAGCGTTAGTTGATAATCAGCCTCTACAAATTGTAGGCACCATTAATGCTTATTCTGCCATGATGGCTAAACAAATTGGCCACAAAGCCATCTATTTATCTGGCGGTGGAGTGGCAAATGCCTCATACGGTTTACCTGATTTAGGTATGACATCGCTAAACGATGTAATCGCTGATGTTCAACGTATTACGTCTGCGTGTGATTTACCGTTACTAGTTGATATTGATACTGGTTGGGGTGGTGCATTCAATATTGCCAAAACTATTCGAGATATGGAAAAAGCAGGTGCCGCTGCGGTTCATATGGAAGATCAAGTGGCGCAAAAACGTTGTGGTCACCGTCCAAATAAAGAAATTGTATCAGTAGAAGAAATGGTTGATCGCATTAAAGCTGCTGTTGACGCTAGAACTGACCCTGACTTTTTCATCATGGCGCGCACAGATGCGTTTGCTCAAGAAGGACTAGAAGCGGCAATTGAACGAGCAAAAGCTTATGTTGCAGCGGGTGCCGACGGCATATTTGCTGAAGCCGTTAAAACAGAAGCTCATTACCGTGCATTTGCAGAAGCGTTAGATGTGCCTATTCTTGCCAACATTACTGAATTTGGCCAAACAGAATTATGGAATAAAAAGCAGTTAGGCGAGTGGGGCGCAGCAATGGTGTTATATCCATTAAGCGCATTTAGAGCCATGAACAAAGCGGCCGAAATGGTCTATAGCTCAATATTAGAACACGGCGATCAAAAAGCGGTGGTTGATATGATGCAAACACGTATGGATCTTTATGACTATCTTGGTTATCACGATTACGAACAAAAACTAGATAGCTTATTTGCTGAAGGTAAAAATAAGTAACTTAAATTCGGTTTAAAAGAGTTTTAAAAAATTATAACGATAAAAATTAACCCTACCACCTTAAATAAATACAAGGTGAACAATAAGGAACGCAATCATGGTCGATAAAAAATTAGCAGGTGCAGGATTACGTGGACAAAGTGCTGGCGAAACTGCGTTATGTACTGTGGGCAAATCAGGATCCGGACTGACATACTGTGGTTATGATGTAAAAGATCTTGCTGACAACGCCACTTTTGAAGAGGTTGCTTATTTATTATTTAATGGCGAGTTACCTAACGAAGCGCAATTAGCTGAATATAAGCAACAGTTAGTTAAATTACGTGATTTACCGCAAGCATTAAAATCAGTGTTAAAGCTAATCCCTGCTGATGCACACCCAATGGATGTAATGCGTACTGGTTGTTCATTTTTAGGTAACCTTGAGCCTGAAACTGACTTTGCACAGCAACAACAAGCCGCTAACCGTTTATTAGCCGCATTCCCTGCCATCATGTGTTATTGGTATCGTTTTAGCCATGAAGGTGTAGAAATTGATTGTGTTACTGAAGAAGATTCAATTGGTGGTCACTTCTTAAAACTACTGACTGGTGAAACGCCGTCTGAGCAACATCGTAAAGTGATGGATGTATCACTTATTTTGTATGCTGAGCATGAATTTAATGCTTCAACCTTTACCGCAAGAGTATGTGCTTCAACGCTATCTGATATGTACTCATGCATCACTGGTGCTATTGGTTCATTACGTGGCCCATTACATGGTGGTGCTAATGAAGCAGCGATGGACATGATTCAAAAGTTTACCTCGCCAGAAGATGCCAAAATTCAAATGGCTGGCATGCTAGAGCGTAAAGAAAAAATTATGGGCTTTGGTCATGCAATTTATCGTGAGTCAGACCCGCGTAATGTGATTATTAAAGCTTGGTCAGAAAAACTGGCTAAAGAGTTTGGTGATACTTCGTTATATGACATCTCAGTTGCCTGTGAAGAATATATGTGGGATACCAAAAAGCTATTTTGTAATGCTGACTTTTTCCATGCCTCGGCTTATCACTTTATGGGCATTCCAACAAAACTATTCACGCCTATTTTTGTATGTTCACGTTTAACTGGCTGGGCCGCTCATGTAATGGAGCAGCGCTCAAACAACCGTATTATTCGTCCAAGTGCTGATTATGTTGGTAGTGAGCCAAGAAAAGTCACTCCCATTGCAACACGCTAACGCTTAATCAATATCACATGCGAGCTATAAGCTTATAGCTCGCATAGACAGTACGGATGTGGATATGAATACTCAATACCGAAAACCTCTTGAAGGTACCCAACTCGATTACTTTGATACACGTGAAGCGGTTGAAGCTATTTCTCCAGGAAGTTTTGCTAAACTGCCTTATACCTCACGTGTATTAGCCGAAAACCTAGTAAGACGCTGCCCAGCAGACAAACTTACCGATTCTCTTAAACAAATCATTGAGCGTAAGCGTGAACTAGATTTCCCTTGGTTTCCAGCCAGAGTTGTTTGTCATGATATTTTGGGGCAAACCGCACTAGTTGATTTAGCCGGACTGCGTGATGCAATTGCCGCAAAAGGTGGCGACCCAGCAAAAGTGAACCCTGTTGTGCCGACTCAATTAATTGTTGATCACTCTTTAGCAGTGGAACATGCCGGTTTTGAAAAAGACGCGTTTGAGAAAAATCGTGCCATTGAAGACCGCCGTAACGACGACCGTTTTCATTTTATTAATTGGACCAAAACCGCCTTTAAAAATGTTGATGTAATTCCGCCGGGTAACGGCATTATGCATCAAATAAACCTTGAGCGTATGTCGCCTGTTATTCAAGCGCGTGACGGTGTGGCATTTCCAGATACGTTAGTAGGAACAGACAGTCACACGCCAATGGTTGATGCTTTAGGGGTTATTGCTATAGGTGTAGGCGGCTTAGAAGCTGAAAGCGTCATGCTTGGCCGCGCGTCATATATGCGTTTACCGGATATTATTGGGGTAGAGGTTATTGGAAAACCTGCCGCAGGTATCACCGCTACCGATATTGTACTGGCCTTAACTGAATATCTGCGTGCACAAAAAGTAGTGTCATCGTACTTAGAGTTTTACGGTGAAGGTACTAAGCATTTAACCTTAGGCGATCGCGCGACTATTTCAAATATGACTCCAGAATATGGTGCTACTGCGGCCATGTTCTCAATTGATGAACAAACCATTGAATATTTGAAGCTTACCGGCAGAGAAGATGAACAGGTTGCACTGGTTGAGCAATACGCTAAAACGGCAGGCTTATGGTCAGACAGCTTAAAAGAGGCTGAATATGAGCGAGTACTTCAGTTTGACTTATCAACGGTAACCCGAAACATTGCTGGCCCATCAAATCCTCATAACCGTGTACCGACTTCTGAATTAGCTGCACGTGGGATTAGTGGTGTAGTTGAAAACGAAGCCGGTAAAATGCCAGATGGCGCTGTGATTATTGCAGCTATTACCAGTTGCACCAATACCAGTAATCCACGCAATATGATTGCAGCTGGTTTAATTGCCCGTAATGCAAATGCCAAAGGTTTATTAAGAAAACCTTGGGTCAAGTCGTCATTAGCGCCTGGGTCTAAAGCAGTCCAAATGTATTTAGAGCAAGCTGATTTACTACCAGAACTTGAGCAGCTTGGTTTTGGCGTGGTCGCCTTTGCCTGTACTACCTGTAATGGCATGAGTGGAGCGTTAGATCCGGTTATTCAACAGGAAGTGCTTGAACGTAAGTTATACACTACCGCTGTTTTATCTGGTAACCGAAACTTTGATGGTCGTATTCATCCACATGCCAATCAAGCGTTTTTAGCTTCTCCGCCTTTAGTGGTTGCTTATGCCATTGCAGGAACTATCCGATTTGATATTGAAAAAGATATTTTAGGGATTGATAAAGACGGTAACGAAGTTCGCTTAAAAGATATTTGGCCAACTGAGGAAGAAATTAATGCCATTGTCGCCAGCAGTGTTAAGCCAGAGCAGTTCAGACAAGTGTATAACCCAATGTTTGACATTAAAGTTGAATATGGCGATCACATAAATCCGCAATATGACTGGCGTGAGCAAAGTACATATATTCGTCGTCCTCCATATTGGGAAGGGGCATTGGCCGGTGAGCGCACCATGAAAGGGATGCGTCCACTCGCAGTATTGGGTGACAACATTACGACCGATCATTTATCACCTTCAAACGCGATTATGTTAGACAGTGCCGCTGGGGCATATTTGCACAAAATGGGCTTGCCAGAAGAGGACTTTAACTCTTATGCAACTCACCGTGGTGACCACTTAACGGCGCAGCGTGCTACATTTGCTAACCCAAAACTATTTAACGAAATGGTTAAAGAAGAGGGCAAAGTGAAGCAGGGCTCTTTGGCGCGCGTTGAGCCAGAAGGCACGGTGACACGCATGTGGGAAGCCATTGAAACCTATATGGAGCGTAAACAACCCTTGATCATTATTGCCGGTGCTGATTATGGCCAAGGGTCATCGCGTGACTGGGCTGCCAAAGGTGTTCGTTTAGCCGGTGTGGAAGTGATTGTTGCAGAAGGTTTTGAGCGTATTCATCGCACCAACTTAGTTGGAATGGGTGTGTTGCCGCTTGAATTTGTCAATGGTGAAAACCGCCATACCTATGCAATCGATGGCACTGAAACCTATGATGTTGTTGGCGAGCGTACTCCAGGTGCTGAGCTGACATTAATTATTCATCGTAATGATGGCCAAACCGTTAATGTACCGGTTAAATGTCGTTTAGATACCGCCGAAGAAGTATCAATTTATGAAGCCGGCGGTGTTTTACAACGTTTTGCCCAAGACTTCTTAGATGCTAACTCGAGCCAATAAACACCACTTGCAAGGCGGTAAAATTATTACCGCCTTTATGAGGAACTTATGTTTAAACCACAACTAAAAATACCGGCAACTTACATTCGTGGTGGCACCAGCAAAGGGGTGTTCTTAAACTTAACGGATTTACCTGAAGCAGCGCAAATACCTGGTAAAGCTCGTGATGAAATATTACTGCGTGTGATAGGTAGCCCAGATCCTTACGGCAAACATACAGACGGCATGGGCGGCGCAACATCCAGTACCAGTAAAACAGTGATATTGGCAAAAAGCACCCAAGCTGACCATGATGTAGATTATTTATTTGGCCAAGTCGCCATTGATAAACCCTTTATTGATTGGAGTGGTAATTGCGGAAACTTAACCGCTGCAGTAGGCGCTTTTGCTATTGCTAATGGTTTGGTTGATCCAAGTCGTGTCGTTGATAATGGCATTACTACCGTAAGAATTTGGCAAGCTAATATCCACAAAACCATTATTGCACATGTTCCAATGAGCAATGGTGAAGTTCAAGAAACTGGTGATTTTGAACTCGATGGAGTGACGTTTCCTGCTGCTGAGGTTAAAGTTGAGTTTCTTGACCCTGCTGATGGTGAGGGGGCCATGTTTCCAACGGGTAATTTGGTGGATACTCTTGACGTGCCAGAGGTTGGACAATTTGAAGCAACCTTTATAAACGCTGGTATTCCCACAATCTTCTTAAATGCTAGTGAGCTTGGTTATCAAGGCACTGAGTTACAAGATGATATTAATAATGATGAGTCGGCGTTAGCCAAGTTTGAAACCATAAGAGCATATGGTGCGCTTAAAATGGGCTTAATAACCGATATCGAACAAGCTAAAACACGCCAGCATACGCCGAAAATAGCCTTTGTTTCTCCCGCTACCGATTATATTACATCAAGTGGTAAGGCTATCACTGCTGACAAGATTGATTTGTCGGTAAGAGCCTTGTCTATGGGGAAATTACATCATGCAATGATGGGGACCGCTGCCGTGGCAATTGGCGCCGCTGCTGCAATTCCTGGTACCTTGGTGAACAAAGCGGCTGGTGGGCAAAAAACCGAGTCAGTGACATTTGGTCATCCCTCTGGCACGCTGAAGGTTGGCGCAGAAGCCGTTAACATTGATAACCAATGGCGAGTCACTAAAGCCATCATGAGCAGAAGTGCACGGGTATTGATGGAAGGTACTGTCAGAGTCCCGCAAGTGTAGCTTTTATAAGCATTTAACATCGTCAATGAAATGAAAACCTGAGATACATCTCAGGTTTTTTGTTTATAAGCATAGAAAAATAATTAATTTTCATTAGCTTAATTAGTTAACCCTTGTAAGAACTCATAGTGACATTGTTCAATAAAGTACTTGATCAACGTTCTAAATTAGTATTTTATATGCTGAAAATAAGTTAATGAATCACAGGTAGCAAACATTAGATTTTACAATATGGCTAACATCTTAACGATAAACGCTGAAAGTCATTGAAGATGAGCTAACCTACATAAGCTTGATGGAAGTTATTAGTCTACCAACCGCTTATGGATGATAAGCATCTGTGTGGGTGAACACATTACCCAAGCTGTAATCAGCAGGCAAAATTGCCACTGATATATTAAAAGGAAAACATTATGGTTGAACACATCACGGGTATGCTTGCTTTAATAGGTGTACTGTCGCTTTTGTGTCAATGGGTAGGATGGAAGCTCAGACTGCCAGCAATTTTGCCACTGCTTTTATGTGGTTTATTACTTGGCCCAGGCTTGAGTATTCTCAATCCTGATGAAATTTTTGGTGATTTATTATTCCCGATCATCTCTCTCGGGGTGGCTGTTATTCTATTTGAAGGCGCGTTGACGTTAAACTTCAAAGAGATTAAAGATCATGGCCGAATGGTAACCAACCTTGTGTCAATCGGCGCTATTATCACTTGGGCATGTATTGCACCTGCCGCTCACTTTTTAATGGGATTTGATTGGCCTGTTGCATTGCTATTTGGCGCTTTGGTGGTGGTTACTGGCCCAACGGTAATTGTTCCCATGCTGCGTACGGTACAACCACAATCAAAACTGTCCAGTATTTTAAGGTGGGAAGGGATTGTTATTGATCCTATTGGGGCGTTATTGGCGGTACTGGTTTACGAGTACATTGCCATTGCCAATGATCCCACAACTCATGTGCTATATGCGTTAGGGTTAACCTTAGTGATTGGTTTCGGCTTGGGTGCGGCAGCGGGTTACTTTATTGGTTTTGCCATCCGTAAAAACGTTTTTCCACATTACTTACGAAATACCGCAGTATTAACCATTATGTTAGGTATTTTTGTCGGTTCTAATCTTATTCAAGAAGAATCTGGACTATTAACGGTAACCGTAATGGGCATTTGGTTAGCCAATATGCGTGGCGTTGATATTGCTGACATTCTTGAGTTTAAAGAAACCCTGACCGTGTTACTCATTTCGGCATTATTTATTCTACTGGCGGCACGATTAGATTCAAATGCCATGTTAGGTTTGGGCATTGGTGCATTTGGCGTACTGTTTGTGGTGATGTTTATTGCGCGCCCATTAAGTATTTGGATTTCGGGTTTTGGCACAAACTTAACCTCTAAAGATAAATGGTTTTTAAGTTGGGTTGCACCACGGGGTATTGTTGCTGCGGCAATTTCATCTTTATTTGCTATCAAGCTGGAAGAATTAGGTATTCATGGCGCTAGTTCCATTGTGCCATTAGTATTCTTCGTCATCATCGGGACGGTTGTTATCCAAAGCTTAACTGCTGGCCCTTGGGCGCAGTTTTTAGGCGTTAAAGAAGGGTCTAATCAAGGTTTACTCATCTTTGGTGCCTCTAAGTTTTCTAGGGAATTAGCTTCACAGCTATTAGCTAAAAACATTAAGGTGATACTGGCAGACAGTAACTGGGATAGTATTCGTCAAGCACGAATGGAAAATATTCCGGTTTATTTTGGTAACCCCGCCTCAGAACATGCAACCAATTATATGGATTTAAGTGGCATTGGCCGCGTGTTGGTTATGTCGCCTTATCGTCAGTTGAATCCATTAGTTAGTTTTCATTTCCAAGACTTATTTAGTACAGATAAAGTTTATGGCTTAAATAATAATGAAGCTAATACCGGTAGTGGCCGCCACCAGCTTTCAGAGTCATATTTAAAACGCCTTTGTTTGTTTGGTGAAAACGTCAGTTATGCCAAAATTGCCAGCTTAATGGCTAAAGGCGCGGTGCTTAAAGTGACGAATATTACTGAAAACTTCAGTTATGAGAAATTCCGCCAGCGCTACGGTGAAACGGCAATGCCTTTGGTCTATATAACCAAAGATGCGAAATTGCATATTATTACTGGTGAAACAGAAAAACTGCCTGTAGGGATTGAGCTAATCAGTTTGTTACCGCAAGAAGCGCAAGAACAAGCCGTTATTCAGCGTAAACTTGATGAAGAAGCGGCACGACTTGCCAAAATAAAGGCCGAAGAGGAAGCCAAAGTTGCTGCTGAAGCTCGCGCACTTCGTGAAGCAGAAGAAGCAGAACAACGTGCAATTGAAAAAGCCCGCCGTAAAGAACAAGAGTTAACTCAGTTTGCTGAAGACGAGCATCAAAGACTATTAGAAGAAGAGCAGGCGGCCTTAGTTGAGCAAGCCCGTGCTGAAAAAGAGTCTGAAACGATTAATGTAAAATTGGCCACCAATGATAATAGTGAAGAAGTAGATGCTGAATCTAGTGAACAAGTTGGCTCAGTAAACGTTGCAACAGACAACAAATAAACTGACTACTGCAAATTAGCACCGTGGTGTTAACAATCAAAAACCCGACTACTATGTCGGGTTTTTGATTATAAATATGCGCTTAAAGTTCTTATTGTATTGCTAATTACTCGATGGTCGTGGTGTTGGTTTTTACTTTTGTTGTGGCTGCTTTTGTTGTGGTTGCATAGGTCTTGTAAGCTAAGGCAACAAAAATCGCTCCGCCAATAATATTACCAAGAGTAACAAAGCTAAGGTTGTATCCGATATCTGTTAAGCCGACAACGTTTGAATCAATAAAGTAGGTAATCGTTAACAGGGTCATATTGGCTATACTATGCTCAAATCCACTGGCAATAAATACAAATAAACACCAAAAAATTACCACCAGCCTAGCAATATCACTATCCACTTTTTTACTCATCCAAATAGCTAAACAGACCAACCAATTACATAATGCCCCTTTAGCGATTAATTGGAGAGGAGTGGCATGGATTTTCTTCAATGCTACTTGGGTTATTAATTCCGCATGTGAAAAAAGGTAGCCTTTTGCCAACAGGTATATGGCGACCAAAACCAGTGCACCACATAAATTTCCTATCCAACAGACTACCCAAGTGGCTAGTAATTGGCGTATGTTGACGGTTTTTTTTGCCATACCAATCGTCATATACAGAGTGTATCCGGTAAATAATTCAGCACCGGCAATAACGACTAATGTTAAGGCTACAGCAAATGTTGCACCTAACACTAATGTTTGTACATCAGCGGGTAACGGATTGGATACGGTGAAAATAAAAATGATACCGATTCCAACATAAGCCCCCGCAAGCATACTGCCAATGAAAAATGACCAAGGTGAATGTTGAAGCATTTGGGCTTTTTCATGGGCGACACCTGCAAAAGTATTGATGTTATTTCTCATGAATTGATTCCTGAATTTGATGCGGTTCAGTGGCAATGTGTTGGCCAAACATCACTCTAATTGCTGGCCATAAACAACATAAAATCGCCAATAATAAGAACGTGTTACCAACATAAACTTGTTCAGAATATAAATAATTAAGGCAAATGTTGTGGTTGAATTAGCCGGACACTTCAATAAAGGAATATAATAATGCCATTATTGAGGTGAATATGACTAAACGAATAAATAAACAATATCCAGATGATTTTAAACGTGACAGTACCTTTAGTTGCTCATTAATTTGTTTGCCTGAGCTTTGAAACTGTTCAGCATGTTTTCGTCTGGCAACATTCTCTTTACTAGCCATGATTCGGTCATGCATATCTATGAGTTCATCAATCAAAGTGGCTCTTGTATCAAGTACCACAGCCGTCAGTGTTGCATGTCGTCTTAATGGTTCAAAATCCCTGAGATGTTGTGGTGTCATTTGACCACCTTCACGGGCTATTTTTCTAAGCCTATTTTGATGAACCATTTTTTCCAGACCATCAGGTAGTGGTAAGGCCTGAGACTTATCGACACTTTTTATGGTAAAAATTGTAACTTAAACCATAAGAGGTCAACCATGAGTAAAGGTACTCGTTATACTAATGAATTTAAGCAAGAAGCCGTCAATCAAGTCATTAAGCACGGTTATTCTGTCAATGATGTATCTGAGCGTTTAGGGATCAGTTCTAAAACCTTATATGCTTGGACTAAAACATTCTCAAAGCCCCCAAAACAGCGTGAAAATGAGCAAGATTTACAAACTCAAATTGCACAGCTGCAACGTGAATTAAAGCGTGTACAACAGGAGCGCGATATCCTAAAGGAGGCCGCAGTGTTCTTTGCCGTCGAGTCAAAGAACGTTACCCGTTCATAAAATCTCGAAGTAAAACTTATCCCGTTCGTGTGCTATGCCAAGCGCTGAATGCGCATCCCAGTGGTTATTATGAATGGTTAAAAGCGCCTAAGAGTCAACGTGAAATCAATGATGAAAAACTCACTGGTCGCATTAAACAAAGTTGGTTAGAAAGCGGTGGGCATTATGGTTATCGTAATATTCATCTCGATTTAGTTGAGGCAAATATCAAATGTGGTCGTGACCGCGTATTAAGGTTGATGCAACGCGCCAAGATTAGTGCACAGCGAGGGTATAAAAAACCAAAAGTAGATTATGGCGGAGATGTTCATAAAGCGGCTCCTAATCAACTAAAAAGAGACTTTAACGTTGCACAACCTAACCAGTGGTGGGTAAGCGATATTACTTATATTCACACGCACCAAGGTTTCTTGTTTTTGGCCGTCGTAATGGATTTGTATGCCAGGAATATAGTCGGCTGGTCGATGTCTAATCGAATGACAGATGATTTAGTGCTTGATGCATTAACGATGGCGTACTGGCGACGTAAACCCAAAAACACAGTTAAGCTTCACTCAGACCAAGGCAGTCAATACACAAGCCGTCGATATAAGAAATTACTTGCGACATTAAATATTGAGCAAAGTATGAGTCGACGTGGAAATTGTTGGGATAATGCTGTTGCGGAAAGCTTCTTTAGTAATTTGAAGAAAGAAAAAGTTAGGCGTATTAAGTTCAAAACACAAGAAGAAGCTAGACTAAACATTTTTCAATACATAGAGATGTTTTACAATCCCAAAAGGCGTCATACCGCTAATGGCAGGGTTTCACCAGTTGAATATGAAAATCAATATTTTAGGACGTTAAAAAGTGTCTAGAATTCCTAGGCCTTACCAATAGATGGTGCCTTATAAAAAGAGTAACTACTAGCTGATATTGCAATTAGACCTAATGCTATTGAACGCCCAATATAGGTAATGTCTAATATTCGGTGACAAAACTCCAAGGTGGTGGGGGAAATAAAATTTCGACCCCCTTAACCTAGCTGTACTGACTTAAAATTAAAAGGCTAGCAACTTAATAGCTATGATTAAGCACTAGCCTAAAACTAAAGAGTCAAACCTTGTTATTTTGCAGTATCTAAAACAATTTTGGCTTCATCATACCCTTTTTCAGCAGCGATAGTCATGTTTAATAAAAACAAATCTTCATCACCAGCGTCCAAATACCCCCAAGCTAAGAAGTAATAATACTCAGGAAGATCTCGATACTCTATAAACTTTTTAGCATAATCAAGTAACAGTTCTGAATCTTTTTTAAATGGGCCATACCCAAGAAAAAAAGATTTCAATACAAATATTTCACCGTCAATGCTATCTCCTTTATCAACTATACGTAACAGTATTTCCTTTAATTGATTAGCATATTCATCTGGCACATCGTCAATTACTGCCAAAATATATTCGACTTGAGCATCAATATGTCCCTGAGCTGCTGAGGATTCCAACATCTTTAAGCGATGATCATTATTAGATGAGAAATTAGCCCCAGCCCAGATAGCATGTGGCAACCCCTTATTAATATAAGGTAATAACATTTCATGACTACAATTAGATTTCGTCGAAAAATATTTTCTTATGCAAAATTCAACTGCACCATGCTCAGTAGTTAAAAATCGGTTTTTAATTTCGTCTAAGTATTTCTGGTCTGCACTTAATCTGTATAAGCTAACCAGTGACGACACTTTTAATTTTTCAACGATTGAGTCATTACCACTAATATAAAGCTGCTTAGCCCTTCTATTTACCTCATGATAAAAAGATCCTTTACCATCGCCACATGTAGAAAGAGTTTTCTGAATACTTCCAGAAGTATTGGCACTCTGAATAACATCATTTACTTTGATTAATTCATCTAAATCACAAGCTAAACTTGAATTTTGAAAAATTAAACTAGCGGCCAGAATAAGCCATTTCACCATGGTAGTTTGCAAAACTTTCTGCTCCATTTTTGATAACTTGTAATAACGGTATTTGTACATAAGGTTGCTGGCACAAGTTCATTGTTCTGCGCAACTAAATCAGGACACTTTTCTTAAGGAACTTTGCTCATAGTCTACTGGCGACAGATCACCATTAGCTGTATGAAGTCGTTCTAAGTTGTAATAGCGCATATACGCCGTCACATCATTTCTCATATGCTCACGATTTGGTTGTGGGACTTTCAACAACCAATCATGTTTTAAGCTGCCGAAGAATCTTTCTACAACAGCGTTATCCCAACACGCACCAACGTCCCCATACTCGCCCTAATTCCATAGTTGGCTAACAGTTTTCGATAATGCTTACTGGTATATTGTGAGCCTCTATCGCTGTGAAATACTAAGCCTTTTGGTGGCTGGCGTAAGTTATAAGCTTTCATCATCGCTTTACTTACCAAGTCAGTAGTCATCCGTTTATCAATATGCCAGCCAACAATACGACGTGAGTATAAATCCATAACGATAGCTAGATACATCCAACCTTCGCCAGTTCTGAGGTACGTCACATCACCAGCCCATACCTGATTTGGAGCCACAGGATTAAAGTTCTGATTCAACAGGTTATCAGCAACGGCATCACTGTGCTTACGTTTGGTTGTTACCTTGTAAGCTACTCGTTGAGTAACAACTAAACCAAGTGTTGCCATTAACTTTTGCACGCCATAATCACTGACGTTAAAGCCCTCTCTGCGTAACTTCTTTCCAAGTTCCCGATAGCCCAAGCTATTTCTACTTCTCTCGAAGAAACGCTTTGCCTGTCGGTATAAATTCAGTTGCTTTACTGTGATTATTTTAGCTGGCCGTTTGAGCCAAGCGTAATAAGCACTGCGACTTACTTTCATCACTTTACAGAGCTTAACTACGGGAAATACCGAAGATAACTGCTTAATCGTTTTAAACGTTACTTGGTTTCCTTGAGCAGGAGGGCGCTGGCCTTTTTTAGTATCTCTTTTTCCATCCTTAGCTCTTTGTTTTCCTTTCGTAGCCTTAACAGCTCAGCTCGTTCATCCGCATTTAAACTGGCTCCATCTTGCTCTGCTTCAAATTTAGCTTTCCAGTTATAAAGTAACTTATCCGTGATACCTAAAGACGCTGCTGCCTTTGGTACGCTATAACCTTGCTCGGTTACCAATGCTACGGCTTCTTGTTTAAATTCTGCCGTGTAACTTCTATATGTTCGTTTTGTCATTTAACACCTCAATAATTGGATTATATTCCATTATTAAAGTGTCCTGTTTAATTCAAGCAGATCATAATAGTATAGATGCTGAACATAAACCGCGAGTCGCATTTGTTAGTATTGATATTGTGCCAGCAACTGTGAGTCAATTAGCCACCTATATGGATTTTTTTAATCCACAGTTTATAGGGTTAACAACCGAGCCTAAGCAGCTTGATGAACTGTTTAACAGTTTAGGGGCAAGTTATAGCATTATTCAAAATGATAATGGCGGCGTTGATATGGAGCATTCAAGTGCGATCTTTTTGATCTCACCCAATAAGGAATATATTGCCAGTTTTCCTTACATGTTAACGGCAAAACAAATTAGCGATGATTATCAAACTATTATTGCCAGTGAACACTGGTAACTCAGCAATAGCTTTAACCATAAAAAATGGCATACATTATTAAAATAAATGTATGCCATATATTTGAGAAACGTACGGAATAATCAATCCGCAAAGCTTGTTGTATCAGCTTATAGTAAATCTAAAATAACTTGATGATGGTCTTTAGTTTTGAATTTGTTTACGAAATGACTCACTTTGCCGTCGGTGCCAATAATAAAGCTTAAACGGTGAATGCCATCGTAGACTTTACCCATAAACTTTTTCTCACCCCATACACCAAACGCATCAGCAACAGCATGGTCTTCATCGCTAAGTAAATGAAAGTTGAGTTGTTGTTTATCAGAAAACTTTTGTAATTTAGCCACCGGATCAGGGCTAATGCCTAGTACGGTCACCTTGCTTGATTCAAGTTGTGTTTTTATATCGCGTAAACCTTGAGCTTGTACGGTACAGCCTGGAGTTGAAGCTTTTGGGTAAAAATACACTAAAACGGGGCCTGATTTTAAGCAGTCACTTAACGTTACTGTTTCATCATATTGGTTTTTTAAACTAAAATTTGGCGCTGTATCGCCCGCTTGTAAAGTATTCATTTTCTTTCCTTAGTCACAATAATTCATATCATTGTGGAATTACTAGGCTTTAATAGGAGCCTGAAGCTAGGTTATGTTGATTATTCTGAACTTGTGCCTTGCATTAATTTAATGCTGCATTCTAAATTCATGTCGTCAGCAAGCTGGTGGATCATTGACTCTAATTGAGTTAAATCTACTTTGTCAGGAATATTAATGGCTAAAAAGATAGATTGAGTTTGCAGGCCATTATTATCATCTGCATGTGAACGCACTGCAGCTAAGTCCAATGAGCGATCTGCCAAGAATTGAGTAATAGACTTCATGGTGCCGCGTTGGTCCTCACCAGTGAAAGTGACTTCAACCCGAGAAACAAAGTTTTTAGGCACATGTTTTGATGTGCGCTTCATGACGGTCATTAATTCCAGTTCAACGCTTAAACTGGGTAATAATGATTCAATTTTGGTGATTGCTGACCACGAGCCAGAAATCATCATAATAAGGGTAAACTCATTACCAAATAGCGCCATACGGCTATCAACGATGTCACAATCACAATCACTGGCTAAACGAGCTAAACGACTAACAAGGCCAGGGCGATCTGTACCCATTGCGGTAACGACCAGAAAGTTGGTCATGAAATATCCTCATTGTTAAAAATACTTGCGAGTACTATGAAAAGTACAATGACTTATTTTGAGTGATAAACACTCAATATTGCAACCGCATATATTAACATATCACTACTGTAATCAGGTAATAATGTTAAAAATAGTCCAACTTAAGCTGACGTTCGCTTAAAAATTGTTCCAGCTGAAGCTTATTCGTCTAAAAATGGATTCTGTTGATGTAAAAGTAACTCAAAAAAGCATAAAATGCTTCGTTCATATTCCGAAACAGCATCTTATGGCTTTTTAGGGTATTTTTGATTTCAACACTGCTAAAGCTTGTTATTACTTGATAGCATCAGTAACATAGCGAATCCTGAAAACTTGGGGAATTTAGATGATAAACGGAAGCATCGTAGCCTTAATCACACCAATGAATAGTGATGGCACAGTAGATTATGCAAGTCTTGAAAGACTGGTTGAGTTTCATATTAATCAAGGCACTGATGCAATTGTTGCGGTAGGTACCACAGGCGAATCAGCCACTTTACCAATGAAAGAGCATATTGCGGTCGTTAAACAAACCGTAAAATTTGCCGCCAATCGTTTGCCTATTATTGGTGGCAACGGGGCCAATGCTACAGCCGAAGCTATTGAATTGACTAAAGGTATGCAAGACTCTGGCATTGATGCGATGTTAGGGGTAACACCTTACTATAATAAACCTAGCCCAAAAGGTCTTATTGCGCATTACAAAGCCGTTGCCGCAAGCACTGATATTCCACAAATACTTTATAATGTCCCCGGCCGTACCGCGGTAGATATGAAGCCAGAAACTATTGCTGAACTGGTGGAAGTGAATAACATTATTGGGGTTAAAGAAGCGACGGGAGATGTTAGCCGTGTTGCTCAGTTAAGATCACTATGCGGTGATGATTTTCTCCTTTATAGCGGTGACGATGCTACTGCTCGTGAGTTTTTACTAGCAGGCGGAAATGGTGTTATTTCTGTCGCTAATAATATCGTGCCTAAAGCCTTTAAAGCGATGTGTGATGCTGCACTTGCTGGCGATGCACCAAATGCGGCCCAAATAGATGAACCGCTTCGAGGCCTTTATAGTTCGTTATTCTGTGAAGCTAATCCAATTCCTGTAAAGTGGGCCGTTCATAAAATGGGTTTAATTGAAGATGGACATATTCGTCTACCTTTAACTGAACTTTCTGAGCAGTATCATGGTCTGTTAATAGATACCATGAAAAATGCGCAAATTGAGGTGTAACCCTACATGTATAAAATTGTCACCCCTATAATTCTCATAACAACACTCGCGGCATGCAGTACACCAGTTGATCGTCGTGTCGCTAATGGGTCTGATGAATATACCAAAGCTCAAGAAATTCCTTTGTTAACGATACCTGAAGGGTTAAATCAACCTCGATACAGTAAAGAGTACCAAATTCCTCAAATTGGTTCGAAGGCTGATTCTGCACTTGTTGGTAAAAAATTAGATATTCGCCCACCACTGCAGATTATTGCTATGGCCGAAGGCACCCATGTTGAAGAATCTAATGACAGTATCAAAATTATTATCGAATCTATTGATAATAAAACTGACTTAAAACAAGAGATATTTGACGTTATTAACGGTTATTTAAGTCAAAATAACATTCCTAAACTTGTGGAAAACTTTGACACAGGGGTTATTGAAACTGACTGGATCGAAAACAAAGAAGTGATTGATACTAGTTGGTTTGGGGACGATAAGGTTTATTTATTGCGTCAACGCTATCAGTTCAATATCAACGTAAAGCCTCATGGAAGAACGGGTGATGTTAGTATTAATTTGCTTGATCATGAAGAATATTATGATGAAGCCGAACAAGAAATTTTGCTAACGGATATCGATAAGCAACGTTACTCGATTGATATGTTAAATAACACCATCGCTTATATGGGCTTAAAACGTGAGCGAGCCATTAAAGCCGCTCGCATAGAACAAAGCTTAGGTATCGATATTGACTTAGTTGAGCCAGGTGATGAGCAGGAATCTTATTGGTTAGCTCAGGCAGACTTTAAAAAGACTTGGGATCGTTTAAGAATTGTATTACCTGAGTTAGGTTTCGATGTTGTTGATATGGATTCGAGCAAAGGCTTATTTTATATCAACCTAGAAGAAAGTGGTGGATTCTGGAGCTCATTATGGGGCGAAGAGAAGTTATCACTGCAGAAAGGTAATTATCGAATGCTGCTTCGTACTACCGATGATACAAATCAGACAAAGATTCTATTACATGATGTAGCCGATGAGCCAATAAGCAATGAAGCCATTGCAGAGGTTTATAATCGTATTGCGGCTCAAATGAAAGAAGACAGAAAAGTCAGATAATCGCTTTTATGTTTATGCGGTATCAAAAAAGCCCTAGATAAAATCTAGGGCTTTTTGTTTTACCAGCGTTCGTAATCTTAAGAGTTTCCTAAACCCGAAGTGGCTGATTTCTTCTGAATTAATTCAATTTTATAGCCATCAGGGTCTTCTACGAAAGCAATTTCGGTAGTGCCACCAGCAACAGGACCTGGTTCACGGGTTACTTTTCCCCCAGCGGCTTTAATTGCTTCACAACGCGCGTAAATATCCTCTTCACCAATGGCAAGGTGACCAAAACCATTACCTAGGTCGTATTGCTCTACCCCCCAGTTATAGGTTAATTCAATTACCGCTTGACCCGTTGATTCCTCACCAAAACCCACAAAGGCGAGGGTATACTGGTATTGTTCATTTTCAGATTTACGTAAAAGTCTCATTCCCATTACTTCAGTATAAAATGCGATACTGCGATCTAAATTACCAACTCGAATCATGGTGTGTAAAAGTTGCGACATGCTAGATACCCGTGGTTGTTCATTAATTTATTTGAGTGAACAATCATAGCAATACTGCTAACAGCTTAAAAGAATTCAATAGCTTAAAAATACCTGTTTTAGTTCACATTTGTGTGTCACCAAACTTTAAAAATTGTAAATTAAGGTTATTATTTGTTTATCGAAATAGGGAGAATGCTATGACTACAGAATTAAAAATGGCCTTAGGCACAACAATCATTATTGCTATTTGCTTCAGCGCTTTTTTTGTATCAATGTACTAAAAATTAGTAAAGATACCTTTTAGTAATCCATTTTTTAAAAAGAGCTTTTGATCATATGATCAAAAGCTTTTTTTATATTGCTGATTTTTCAATGTTACAAAAGTGGCATAATGCTAAACTTTAGTCATTAACAATCCCACTCATATAGCTAAGTAGGTGACATGAGACAAAGAGTTTTATTTTTTGATTTATTACGTTGTGTAGCCGCAGTTGCGGTAATAGCCATTCATGTTCTTGCTCCTTACCGGACTGAATTGGGTATTATCCCTATGGATGAATGGTTAACTGCCATCGGAATAAACAGCGCATCAAGGTGGGCTGTGCCAGTGTTTATTATGATTACTGGCGCATTAATGCTAAGTGATAATCGGCCGTTTGATTTTAGCTACTATGTCAAAAGACGCTTAGGCAAAGTATTGATTCCCTTTTTAGTCTGGTCAGTATTTTATGCAGTACTTGCTGGGTTTACTCTTTCAGGATTTAATGGGCAACATGTCATTGAGGTACTTCAAAATAGTCCTAATGAGGCGACCTATTATCATTTAGGCTTCTTTTATTACTTTATCCCGCTTTATTTTGTTATTCCATTATTTCAAATGGTGATTAAGCACTATGGTGACAAGTATTTAACTCCATTTGTTTTGGTTTGGTTAGTAACCAGTTTATTGAACTTATTGAGTATCAAAGGTATCTGGAGCAATGACTTATGGTTATATAGCGGCTATTTACCCTTAGGTTACTTGCTTTATCAGAAAGTACCACTGAATAAAGCGGCAGTATCGTTATTTACTCTGATGGGTATTGCGGCGATATTAACCACTTTTTATATGGTTGCAAGTGACAGCATGGCACAAGGTGAATATTCGGTTGGAAAGTGGTTATCTTATAAAACCCTCAACGTGATCTTGGCTGCCAGTATGATATTTATGTTGTGTCGTTATGTGGGTGAAGGGTTATCGGCATCGACCAACAAAATTGTCGGTTTTATCAGTACATACAGTCTAGGCATTTATATTTTACATCCTATATTTTTATGGCCAATGAAAGAATTTGGTTGGCATCAAGGTCATCCAGCGTGGGTTATTCCATTGTGGATAGTGATAAGCGGTGTTTGTGCATTAATGCTGAGCTGGTTGTTTGCTCGTTCTGAGAAAACAAAATGGTTATTGCCTTAATACTGTACTGATTGAAAAAGCCGCATTGTGCGGCTTTTTCAATTTCAGTTCACTAAATAAAGCAATTTAAGTTCTCTTGCTAAAGTGTGAGCAGTGCTAAACATGACAATCTTAAAAATTAGACTAAAACGACTTATTACATGGACTTAATCCGATTTTCAGGTTTTATTAGGTTTGTAGAATGTGAGTTTTACTGAGTTGTGTGAAATTTTCTAGTGGATTTACCATGCTTTGTTTAGCTGTATATTGTGTTTTAGTAAGTAATTGCCTAAGCGTAATAGAATCAAATTGGCGGCAATGCGTGAATGGAACTACCCACAGCCTGTATTTAAGCTTGTAGTTAAGTTAGAAACTTAAAGTCTTCAGTATTTTATGTCTACTCAGTCTTATCTTTAAACTCACATAAATCTTCAATAATACAGCTACCACAACGTGGTTTTCTTGCTATACAGGTGTAGCGTCCGTGAAGAATAAACCAATGGTGAACATCAACTTTAAATTCAGCTGGAGTCACTTTAAGCATTTTCTCTTCGACTTGGTCTACATTCTTACCCATTGCAAATTTAGTTCTGTTTGCCATTCTAAAAATGTGGGTATCTACGGCTATAGTTGGCCAGCCAAAAGCGGTATTTAATACCACATTAGCGGTTTTTCTGCCGACTCCCGGTAGGGCTTCTAAGGCTTCACGGTTTTCTGGCACTTGGCCACCATGTTGATCAAGCAATATTTTACAGGCCTTAATGACATTAATGGCCTTATTGTTATATAACCCAATGGTTTTGATGTAATGCTTTAACCCTTCAACACCTAAGTCATAAATGGCTTGTGGTGTATTGGCTACAGGAAATAGCTTATCAGTGGCTTTGTTGACACTGACATCTGTGGCTTGTGCCGATAAGGTTACTGCCACTAACAACTCAAACGGAGAACTAAAGTTAAGTTCAGTTTCAGGCTTAGGATTGTTATCTCTAAGACGGGTTAATATTTGAATGCGTTTTTGTTTATTCATTTTTATTAACTTACTTTGGTTATTCTGGCACGAGTTACTGTGCTAGCCTCAGGTTTTGGTGCTGCTTGTTCGATTTTTTGATCAATTACATTTTTAAGTGCAATTAATAGTCCCATGGCAATAAATGCACCTGGTGGGAGAATTGCCAGTAAAAAAGCATTATCAACCTGCCAAACATGGATTGTCAGTGAAGCAGCCCATTCACCTAGTAATAAATCTGCGCCAGCGAATAAGGTACCTTGGCCAATAATTTCACGCATGCCGCCTAAAACGACAAGCACAAGAGTAAAACCAATGCCCATCATCAAACCATCAAATGCTGAATGTGCCAATGAATTGCGTGATGCAAATGCTTCGGCTCGGCCAATAATGACGCAGTTAGTCACAATTAAAGGCAAAAATATCCCTAAAGAAAGATACAAGCCATAAGCGTAGGCGTTGATCAATAACTGCACGCAAGTTACCAAGGTGGCTATAATCATTACAAATACAGGGATTCGAATTTCTTTCGGCACAAAATCTCGTACTAAGGATACCAAGATATTTGAGCCAACTAACACTAATAACGTGGCTAAGCCCAACCCTAATGCATTTGTTAATGTTGCGGTAACAGCAAGTAGTGGGCATAAGCCTAATAGTTGAACTAAACCAGGGTTGTTGTTCCATAAACCTTGTTTGGCGATTTCTGGATATTTACTCATGGTTTTCTCCACATTTACGTCCACTTTGATACAGTCCCTTACGGTTTTGAACGACAAAATTGACTGCATTATTAATGGCTTTTACATAGGCTCTTGGGGTGATGGTTGCGCCAGTAAATTGGTCAAACTTTCCACCATCTTTTTTAACCGCCCAAGTGTTGTCATTCGTTGTCCACTGTATATTAGTGAATGTGGTTACCCAATCAGATTTACGCAGTTCAATTTTATCACCTAAGCCAGGAGTTTCTTGGTGGGTTAGGGTGCGTACTCCGAGTAACTGGTTATTATTATCAATGCCCACAATCAATTTAATTTCACCGTTGTAACCATCTGGCGCAATAGCTTCAATTGCTATTGCCACCGGCTGATTATCTTGTTTAGCAATATAGGCTGGTAGATCTTCTTTAGAGCCCAGTAACTCAGGTGAGTTAACCCAAACACAGGCATTGACCAAGTCATTATTATGAAAGTCATCAGGGATAACTTGGGTTAAAGTGCTTTTAAGTTGTTGTTGCTGTTGCTGATAAATAGTGTCTTTAGTCATGCCGTTGACTAATGCCACTAAGCCTGTGCATAGCAGAGCAAATATCCCAAGGATTAGACCATTTTTAAGCATTAAATTTTCTGTTAATTTCACGACTTAATTTCCTGAACGATGGCCATAGGCTCTTGGGCGAACATAATGATCGATAAACGGTGCGCACATATTGGCGAGCAGCACAGCAAACGCCACTGCATCGGGATAACCGCCGAAAGTTCGAATGATATAAATCAATACACCAATCATAGCGCCAAAAATTAACCGACCTTTGGCACTGGTGGCGGCGGTTACTGGGTCCGTGGCAATGAAAAATGCCGCTAACATCGTGCCACCTGAAAACAAATGCATAATTGGGCTAATATGTGTATCTGGGTTTAACATAAACCCGAAGCTTGAACATATAAATAACGCGCCTAAAATAGCAAAACTAATGTGCCAACGAATGACTTTTAGCTTGAGCATGATTAAGCCGCCAATCAGGTAGGCTAAATTAACGCCAAACCAACCTACACCAGCCATATTGGCGAAAATGGGTTTTAGTAAACTTTCGGTAGTGGTCAACCCCATTGATAAATCGGTTTTTAATGTATCAAGTGGCGTAGCCATAGTTTTGCCATCAAAAGAGATATTGTGGCCTAAGTTGATAAATTCAGGTGTGAAAATTCCCTGAAGGGCATAACGTAAGCCAACACTATGCTGCGCAACACTGTGTGGCGTTACCCAGTCGGTCATTTGTACCGGGAATGACACTAACAGTAAAACATAACCCGCCATGGCTGGATTAAAAATATTATTGCCTAAGCCACCGTATAAGTTCTTTACGATAACAATCGCAAACAAAGTCCCTATAACAACAATCCACCATGGTGCCAATGGTGGAATAGCTATCGCAAGTAGCAGCGCGGTAACCAGTGCGCTGTTATCTTTTAAAGTATCCGCTACGGGTTTATTTCTTAGCTTTAATATACTGGCTTCAGCAATATAAGCTGTTACCAAAGCCAAAATAATTTGTATAAAAGTGCCCGCACCAAAAAAATACAATTGGGCTGCTATGCCCGGTATTAGGCATAACGCCACTCTTAGCATCACTTTATTAGTATGCAATGACGTTGAAACATGGGGCGATGAGGCAATTTTAAATGCCATGGTTAATCCTTATTGTTCTGTTGTTGCGCTTTTTTCGCTTTAGCTTTGGCAATAGCGGCTGCAATTTTGGCTTTTTTGTCAGCTGCTTGTTGTTCCTCAGGAGATATCGGCTCACTAAGAGCTAGGTCGATATGACCTTCCTGAGAGGCCGATAAGTCATCAGCTAGCACTTGCACATTGTTTAGTAAAGCATCAGGAGGAACAGGGGCAGTCGTTTGCAGCGCTTGCTTTTTGGCTTTAGCCTTAGCAACTGCTGCCGCTATTCGTGCTTTTTTATTCTCTTCAGCACTAACGTCAAGACCGTCTTTACCAGCAGTGTTTACCGGCTCATCTGAAGTATTTGGTATTGCGTTACTGACTTCGCTGGAGGTATTTTCTGCTTGCTGCGCAGCTTTCTTGGCTTTGGCTTTAGCAATAGCGGCTGCAATTTTTTGCTGTTTTTCCGTTTGTGGCTGAGCCTCAGTTGAAATTTCAGCTGAGGTTGTTGCTGAACCAGTATCTGCAGTGACTTGAACAGGCACATCAACTTGTTTTTGAGCCGCTAACTTTTTCGCTTTGGCTCTAGCGACCGCAGCGGCGACTTTGGCTTTTTTATCCACTTCAGCGCTGTCGGATGAAGGTGACTCATTAGTAGAATCAGTCCCAGATGATGAATTGCATTCTGTTGAGTTTTGCATCGCTAATTGCTGCTTTTTAGCTTTGGCTCGAGCAACGGCCGCAGCCACTCTTTGTTGTTGTGGCGATAACTCAGATTTTGATTCTGATTGAGATTCAGATTGAGAGGACGCTTCTGGAGTGACATTATTTAACGCATCACTGCTGGCTTGGGCCTCTGTTGTTTGAGCCTTTGCGAGTTTTTTTGCTTTAGCTCGTTCAATAGCCGCATTTACAGCTGACTTTTTATCAGACGCAGGCTTGTTTGAGGTGTTCTCAGCTGGTGAAGCCGTTGCTGCTTTTTTGGCTGCAATGCGTGCCATTGCAGCAGCAACTGCGTCTTTATCACTGCTTTTCATGTTCGCTTGACGTTTGGCAGCGGCTTCTTTGGCTTTGGCTTCACGAGCAAGTTTTTCATCTTCCAAACGTTGTAAGCGGGCTTCAAACCGTAACTTAGCTTGTTCGGCTTGAACCTTTTCTTCGGCTTCAATGCGTAAAGCAGATTTGGCTATACGATAATATTCAACCAAGGGAATGTCACTTGGGCAGACATAACTGCAGCAACCACACTCAATACAATCTTGTAAATTAAAACTAGCCGCTTTGTCATATTCTTCAGCTTTAGCGTGCCAAAACAATTGCTGAGGTAGTAACAGTGCAGGGCAAGCAATGGCACATTCACCACAGCGAATACATGCTTTTTCAGGCATGTCTGCAGCCATCTCTTTGCTAGATGGCGTTAAAATACAGTTTGTGCCTTTTAAAATGGGGGACTGTGTATTAGGTATGGCATAACCCATCATGGGGCCACCAATAATGACTTTTTGGTCTTGTTCAGCTTTAAAATCGAAATTTTCAAGTACATCGGCAATGACAGAACCGATAGGTAACCAGTAATTACCTCGGCGTTGAATGTTATTACCCGTCAGTGTCACCACGCGTTCAATTAAAGGTTTACCAAGATGAATCGCTTGTTGAATGGCGAAGGCTGTGCCGACATTTTGTACCACAATCCCTAACTGAGAAGGTAAGCTGCCGCTAGGCACTTCTTTGCCCGTTAAGATTTGAATTAATTGTTTTTCACCGCCAGAAGGATATTTGGTTGGAATAACCGTAACTCTTGCGGTTTGTGGTGGCAATTTACTTTGGCTGATGGCAAGCCTTAACGACTCAGCGGCTTCTGGCTTATTGTCTTCAACGGCAATAATTATACGCTTTGGTGACAATAATTGATGTATTACCTCAACACCTTGCAAAATCTCAAGGGCGTGCTCTTGCATTAATCGATCATCAGAGGTGATATACGGTTCACATTCGACACCGTTGATAATCACTAAGTCAATTTCGCTGGCGGTATTTAATTTGATATGAGTTGGAAAAGTTGCTCCGCCCATACCTGCAATGCCGGCATTTTTAATCGCTGCAATAATTTGTGAGTTAGTTGCGGTCGTTAAATCAACTGGGGTTAGTTCACACCATTTATCTTGGCCGTCTGACTCAATGACACAACTATTTACCGGCAGACCAGAAGCATGATTACTGCTGATGGGTTTAATGACTTTAATGATACCGGAGGTTGGGGCGTGTACAGGTAAATAACCAAAGCCTTGGCCTTCTGTAAGCATTTGACCCTTTAATACAGCGTCACCGACCGAAACAAGTAACCGAGCCTGATCGCCAACTTGTGGTACAGGAACCACATAACGCTTAAATAACGGTGCTTGTGCTATAGGCGTCTGATTTGATAAATGTTTAAGCTCTGGTGGATGAATGCCTCCAGGAGACTGCCAAAGTGAGCCTTTATCTAATTGTTCTAGTAAGGTTAACACTACTTTTCCTCAAGACGTTCAGTGATGACATTGACCGGTATCGCGTTTAATTTCCAATCCCAGTTTTTTAAGGTTGTTTTTACAGGGATCATGTCAATACAATCTACTGGGCAGGGTTCTACGCATAAATCACAGCCGGTACAGTCTTTTTCTATCACTGTGTGCATTAATTTTCCGGCGCCAAGAATGGCATCAACGGGGCATGCTTGAATGCATTTAGTACAGCCAATACATTCATCTTCACGTATATAAGCGACTTTTTTTACCGCATCAGCAACTTCGGCATTCAGAGGCTCTGGTTCAACCCCCATTAACTCTGCTAGCTTTTCCATTGTGGCGGTGCCACCCGGAGGACATTTGTTGACCTTATCGCCATTGGCGATAGCTTCAGCATACGGTCTACAACCGGGGTAACCACATTGACCGCATTGAGTTTGCGGCAATAATGCTTCAACTTGATCAACAATGGGGTTGCCTTCAACCTTAAATTTGTCTGCCGCAAAGCCAAGAATAATGCCAAACACAATGGCTAAAACGGTTAATACTACAATGGCAACAACAATACTCGTCATCATTATCTTACTAACCCCGCAAATCCCATAAAGGCTAAAGACATAAGTCCAGCGGTGATCATGGCGATGGCTCCACCTTTGAAAGGGAGTGGCACATCAGCGGCGTTTAATCTTTCTCTCATTGCTGAAAATAAAATCAATACTAATGAAAAACCCACCGCTGCACCAAAACCATAAACAGCCGATTGGAGGAAGTTATGGTTTTCGTTGACGTTAAGCAATGCAACGCCTAAAACCGCACAGTTTGTGGTAATTAATGGCAGGTAAATACCGAGTGCTCTATGGAGTGAGGCACTGGTCTTTTGAACCAACATTTCAGTAAATTGCACCACAACAGCAATCACTAAAATAAAGCTCATGGTGCGAAGGTATAAAAGGTCAAAGGGTTGCAACAAAAATGTATTTGTCAAATAACTTAATATTGACGCTAAGGTCAGTACAAATGTGGTGGCCATCGACATGCCCACGGCAGATGCCAATTTACTGGATACCCCCATAAAAGGGCATAAGCCTAAAAATTTTACCAATACGAAATTGTTGACTAAGACAGTACCGATCAATAAAAGTAAATACTCTGTCATTACACTTATTTTGTTGTTTCAAGATCTGTTTATTATCTAAGGTTTAGCCGCTAGAAACAACGTATAAAAAATAAGGTTAACGATAAATTCGTTAACCTTATGCAAAAAATGTTCAGTTTGATTGCCAATTTAGCTAGATTGGCCTAATCGGACTTAATAACGGGTTCGGGTTTGGCGATATAGTAGCCTTGCAAACCATCCACCAGAAGTTTCTCTAAGGTCAGTTTTTCATCTTGTTTTTCAACGCCAGTAGCCAGAACTAAAATATCTAATCGTTTGGCTATATCTACAATCATCCTTACAAAAAACTTATTGTTGTTATCTGCTTCAATATTGTCGCTATAACTGTTATCGAGTTTTATATAATCAGGACGAACTTCCCTAAAAAATTTAAATGAGGTGAACCCTAAGCCAAATCGCTCGACAGCAACCTTAGCACCCGCTTTGTGGACCTCTGAAACAAAGTTATAGCTTGCGTTCAGATTTACTTGCATACCGGACTCATTAATTTCAAAGATTAAGCGAGAAGCTTCACGTTTATTGTGGGTTAGCGTCTCTTTAAGCCAGTAAATAAAAATGTCTTGAATGGCTGAACTCGCACTAATATTGACAGCATATAATCCTGTTAATCTAGGGTTGTCTTTCAATAGTTTAATCGCGTTTGTAACAATCAGTTTATCAAGATCGATATTTAACCCATATCGCTCAGACATTGCAATGACAGTAGCGGTAGGTAGGTGTTTTCCTTCATGATTGTAAAACCTAGACAGTAATTCACGGTATAAATCGTGATCAGTATTACAAGGTAAAATGGGTTGATAGTAAAAATTAACGCTATTTGATTTCAAAATATTGCTAATTGTTGATTTCCATTGGTCATCACCAAATTTTTCATTACCTTCAAATTTTTCAAGATAATGGTAACGATTTGGACCAAAAGTCTGTGCAATACTGACGGCTGAATCAGCCATAGATAATATTGTGACAGGATCATTACCATATTGATAAGGCACGATACCAATATGTGCAACCGAATCGACTTGACTACTTTGGCTGTAATCATCCAATTGTTGTTTGAGTTTTTCTACAAAACTTTGACTTTGTTTAAGGGTGGTATCTTCCAAAAATACCGCATAATCTCCACTGGAAATTCGATAGTTTTCGGATTTTAGATTTTTACTTGCAGCCGCCCGTCGAATACAGTCAGCCATTTTTGCAAGATAATCGTCACCTGCAGTGCGCCCGTGCATTTGATTTATGTTGGCTAGTTCTGAAGCCTTGATATGCAGTAACACACCAAAGCTGTTTTTATTTTTTTGAGTCACGCTATCGAGGAAAGTTAAAAATCTTGGGCGTGTTGAGAAACCGCTTATCGGGTCCTGATATGCTGCTTTAGTTAATTTCTCATTCTCGAGTTTGATCTGTTCTAAGCTTTGCTTTAGTCGGGCTCGGCAACTTTCTAAAGCTAATCCTAACGGTTTTAATATGCCATTCAGACGCGATACTTCAACAGCTTGGAAGGTTAAGTTTGAGATGCTATCGACATACTGAGCGGCATAACGCACTTTTCTTTTATGCAAATTGATTAAAAAAGCAAAAATGATCATCAATAATAAATAGGTAAGAATGATGATTTCTGCGATTGCTTGTAATTCTTTTAGGCTAGGGTCAATAATTGACTGAGCTTCAAGGCGGACTTGTAAACGTCCATTAGCAAACTGCTGACTATCCTCTAAATTAGTGTTGAACAGTTTATCTTTGAAGCTCTTGTCAACGGGGGCAACGCTACCATGGGTAAAATTATAATTTTTGTCTGTGTTATGTATGTACTGAAAAAATTGAAATTTATGATCTTGGCTTAAGGTGTCATATAACGCTTTGCCGTTCTCTGCCCAATCACTGTGTTTTTTGATATTTTGGCTAAGAGATTGCCGTACTACTTCACTTTTTAGCTGCACTTCGCTGTTTTCAAGGGAATAAAATCGGTATAGCAATAGCCCGAAAATGATAAACAGTACTAATTGGAAAGATTTCGATAAGCCCATAATATGTCCATTAATAAGGGTGGAGAACGCACTAACCAAAGCAATCAAACTAAAGTGATTTTGTTGTCTTTGAATCCCTGTGCAAATACTTATTGCTAACATTGTCTATTAATACAATGATATCAGATCAATTCACAGGAGATCACTAGTTCTTTAGGCTATATTTTAGCAGTAAAAGTTTAATTTGCTTAAGATAAAGAGGAATATTAAGAAAAAATCAAAAGAAGAAGAGATTGGCTCCCCAGACTGGACTCGAACCAGTGACATACGGATTAACAGTCCGCCGTTCTACCAACTGAACTACAGGGGAATATTTGAATCTATTAAATGATTTTTGATGGCTCCCCAGACTGGACTCGAACCAGTGACATACGGATTAACAGTCCGCCGTTCTACCAACTGAACTACAGGGGAATATATCAAATTATTTAAGTGATTAAGTGGCTCCCCAGACTGGACTCGAACCAGTGACATACGGATTAACAGTCCGCCGTTCTACCAACTGAACTACAGGGGAATACTTAAACGCTTTTTATTATATGGCTCCCCAGACTGGACTCGAACCAGTGACATACGGATTAACAGTCCGCCGTTCTACCAACTGAACTACAGGGGAATATATAATATTGTTTTCTACAAACCTTGCTATTGGCTCCCCAGACTGGACTCGAACCAGTGACATACGGATTAACAGTCCGCCGTTCTACCAACTGAACTACAGGGGAATCGTTTTTAGCAATGTATTGCTGAGAACGGAGCGCATAGTAAAACGCTATGTGGCGCTAGTCAACTCGAGTTATAAAAAAAATTGAAAATTACTGCTTAACTGCTCATGTAATGTGCATCGTGGATGACTTTTCATCATTAGCGATAAAAAATAGTCATTTTTCTAATGGATTGTATTTGAAAGCAAAGCACTTTGAATAGGCAATTTAGATAAGCGCTCTTAATAAGCACGAATATCGCTAATCCATAAATAGTCATTATAAAATACTACTGACACACCGTACTGATAATAAGCGGACAATTTATAGTGTAAGAAAATTGCTGACGACAAATACTATTCAAAGGTTAGCGACTTAATATCATTTCAGCACCAGATATGCTGATGTAAACCCATAGTCAATGACTGGAGTACAAGGTTAAAGGGCTTTTTTTTTGACAATTACAATTTTTGGCTATGTTTAATTTTTGAGCGTTATACAGTATGAGGCAGCTGTATTCATATCTGATGGTGTAAATTGGCAATGGCTATACGCTTATATGTTCAATATGGCGGATAATCTGCGAATTAATATCAAACAAGCGTAAAGCACAATAACTCGCTTTAAGCGGTGTTCTTTTCAGTATTGTCTGACTTAATTGTTCTATAAACTTACAAATGTAATAAACTTTCATTTTGATTAAATGACAGTTTAGTGAACGGGGGGTTACGTCAACCCCGCATGGCTGCTAGCATTTTTTGACTTATCCACTAAATCTGTGGATAAGCTTGTGGGTTAATCCATTTTATTGCTTGCAAACCCTGATGAATCCTCAGTTCCACTTAAAATGGTAGAAATATTTAGCAATAACTTAAGTTGTTGAAATAGAAAGATTTTAGAATTGCAAGAGCTATTTTTGACCGAGGTTTGTTCAGGTTGCAAAAATGTAATGAGTTTCATAAAGGGATTGTGTATTAAATTAGCTTTTGAACGCTGATATAGTGCGATTTGTGGTCATTATGTTGCCGTCCATTTTGCGAATATTGTATGTTTGATTGTTTCATTTTTTGTTCATCATAAAGTCATAAATGTATGCATGGCGATATTTGGACAGGATTGAAATATGTTTTATCTAGGGTTTATAAAGAATTTTTATTATGATCATGACAACTAACCCAATGTTTAGAGAGTATGTGTGAAAGAATCTATTTTTAACTTAAATTCACCTTTCCCTCCCGCGGGCGATCAGCCTACTGCAATTAATCAACTTGTTGAAGGTCTAAATAGTGGGGTTGCAAGTCAAACTCTACTAGGAGTTACTGGCTCAGGTAAAACATATACTATCGCTAATGTCATTCAGACGATGGGACGGCCTACGATTATAATGGCGCCGAATAAAACGTTAGCAGCACAACTTTATGGAGAAATGAAAGAGTTTTTCCCTAATAATGCGGTTGAATATTTTGTTTCCTATTATGACTACTATCAACCTGAAGCTTATGTGCCAGCATCGAATACGTTTATCGAGAAAGATGCTTCTGTTAATGCGCATATCGAACAGATGCGTTTATCGGCCACTAAAGCCTTGCTTGAAAGAAAAGATGTGGTTCTGATTGCTTCTGTGTCAGCGATATATGGTCTTGGTGATCCAGATTCATATATGAAGATGTTATTACATCTTCGTCAAGGTGATTTTATGGGGCAACGAGACATATTGATTCGATTAAGTGAATTACAATATTCCCGTAACGACATCGATTTACAGCGAGGTACCTATCGCGTAAGAGGAGAAGTGATTGATATTTTTCCTGCAGATTCTGAACGAGATGCGATTAGAGTCGAATTGTTTGACGATGAAATTGAGCGGCTAAGTGAGTTTGACCCATTAACAGGGCAGATTATCAAACGAATTGCTCGTACAACAATTTACCCTAAATCACACTATGTCACCCCGAAAAATAAAATTTTGGATGCAACAGAATTCATCAAAGAGGAATTACGTGAGAGGCGTAAGTATCTTCTTGATAATAATAAGCTAATAGAAGCACAACGCATAACTGAACGAGTTCAATACGATGTAGAAATGATGGTTGAGCTTGGATATTGCTCTGGCATTGAAAATTATTCACGCTATTTATCAGGTCGTGCTCCCGGTGAAGGCCCGCCAACTTTATTAGATTATTTGCCAGCTGATGGCTTACTTATCATCGATGAGTCCCATGTTACCGTACCGCAAATTGGTGCCATGTATAAAGGTGATAGAAGCCGTAAAACCACCTTGGTTGAATATGGTTTCAGGCTGCCTTCAGCATTAGATAATAGGCCATTAAAGTTTGAAGAATTTGAAAACCTAATGCCACAGACCATTTTTGTGTCTGCAACACCAAGTCAGTACGAACTTGATAAAAGTGAAGGCGAGGTGGCAGAACAAGTAGTTAGACCAACTGGCTTACTTGACCCTGAAATTGAAGTGCGCCCAGTTGCGATACAGGTTGACGACTTAATCTCAGAGGTTCATAAGCGTATTGAGGTTAACGAACGTGTACTAGTCACCACCCTAACTAAGCGAATGAGTGAAGATTTAACGGACTACCTTGATGAACATGGCATAAGAGTCAGATACTTACACTCTGATATTGATACCGTTGAACGAATGGAAATTATTAGAGATTTACGCTTAGGCCACTTTGACGTTTTAGTTGGCATTAATTTGCTTCGAGAAGGCTTAGACATGCCAGAAGTCTCGCTAGTGTGTATTTTAGATGCAGATAAAGAAGGCTTTTTACGCTCGGAGCGTTCATTAATTCAGACGATTGGCCGAGCAGCTCGTAACGTAAATGGTAAAGTGATTTTATATGCAGATAGAATCACTAACTCAATGGCAAAGGCTATGGGAGAAACGGAACGACGCCGTGAAAAACAGCGTGCTCATAATGAAAAGCACCATATAGTGCCAAAAGGTGTGGTGAAAAGTATTACCGATGTGATGGACGTTGGCGACAGCAAGCAAGGTAACAAAGCGGCTAAGACAAAAGGTCATGCTACTAAAGTTGCTGAGCCATCTAGCCAATATGTTTCTGTGGCCGAGTTAAGTCATCAAATTGACCAACTTGAGAAACAAATGCATGAACATGCCAAAAACTTAGAGTTTGAACAAGCCGCGGCATTACGGGATGAAGTGAAACAGCTTAGAGAACAGCTAATTACCCACTCATAAGTTAACTGTGTTGCAGTAATCGTTAGGTTTGAGCATAAAAAACGCGCTAAATGCGCGTTTTTTGATAGGCATAACGTTATGCTTAGAAGTTAGCTGAACGTGGCGCTCTTGGGAAAGGAATCACGTCACGAATGTTATTCACACCAGTCACATACGACACAAGGCGTTCAAAACCTAAACCAAAGCCTGCATGAGGCACAGTACCGTAGCGACGTAAGTCACGATACCACCAGTAATCTTCTTGGCTTAATTCCATTTCAGCTAAACGCATATCAAGCACGTCTAAACGTTCTTCACGTTGAGCACCACCAATAATTTCACCAATACCTGGGGCAAGTACATCCATTGCTGCGACCGTTTTACCATCGTCATTTAAGCGCATATAAAACGCTTTAATGTCTTTAGGGTAGTTCTTAACAACAACAGGCGCCTTGAAGTGTTCTTCTGCAAGGTAACGCTCGTGTTCAGACTGTAAATCCACACCCCATTCAACAGGGTATTCGAATGTCTTACCGCATTGCTTTAGAATTTCAACCGCGTCGGTATAATCAACTTGTGCAAAATCACTGCTAACAAATGACTCTAAACGCTCAATAACGGTTTTATCAACACGTTGATTGAAGAATTGTAGGTCATCCATACGCTCTTCTAACACTGCTTTAAATGCGTATTTTAGCATTTTCTCAGCAAGTTCAGCGGCGTCATCAAGTGTGGCGAATGCCACTTCTGGCTCTACCATCCAAAACTCAGCTAAGTGACGCGTAGTGTTAGAGTTCTCAGCGCGGAAAGTCGGCCCAAAGGTGTACACTTTAGATAATGCACAGGCATATGTTTCAGCATTTAGCTGACCCGATACGGTTAAGAATGACTCTTTGCCAAAGAAGTCTTTATCGTAATCCACTTTACCAGCGTCTGTTAACGGTAAGTTTTCCATGTCTAAAGTCGAAACACGGAACATTTCACCTGCACCTTCACAGTCAGACGCGGTGATCAACGGTGTTGATACCCAAATAAAGCCTTCTTCATGATAAAAACGGTGAATAGCTTGAGATAAACAGTTACGTACACGTGCAACGGCACCGATAATGTTGGTACGAGGGCGTAGGTGCGCTAATTCACGAAGATGTTCAATAGAATGGCGTTTTGCAGCCATTGGGTATGTGTCAGGATCATCAACAAAACCAGTTACATTGATGTCAGTGACTTGCAGTTCAAAAGCTTGTCCGGCACCCGGAGATTCAACAACATCACCGGTCATTTCAACTGAGCAACCTGCAGTCAGTTTTAACACGTCTTGTTCATAATTGGTTAAATTATTAGGAACGACACCTTGTATAGGGTCAAAACAAGAACCATCATAAACTGCTAAGAACGAGATACCAGCCTTAGAATCACGACGAGTTCGAACCCATCCTTGTACGGTTACCGATGAACCAACAGGGTGTTCACCTTTAAAAACTGAAGCGACAGATGCAATACTCATTGTTGCTTTATTCTCCAACATCAAAATAATAAGTAATTTTTGTTTATCTTACCTTTATGGTGGCTTTTCTCAAGCTGAAAACGATACTCTAAAGTGATTAATGTGTTTGTTTGCCATTTTCGGACTATTTTTAATCAATATAGGACTAAATTATGTCAAACAGTGACAGCTTAATAAAGGAGTACACATGAAGATGAATAAACTAAGTGTGTTACAAGTCATTTTGACCGTTTTGTCATTAGTGAGCTGGAGCTTAGCTATTTATGCATTACTCATTTTTGGTGAAGCTAGACCAGATCGTGCAGTGGGGTATTTTTTATCTAAGGGCGTAGCGGTAAGATTTAATTGGGACCCTGAATTAACGGTTCAACTGGAACACATTATTTGGTGGTGTGCTGGCATTAGCTTTGCTAATTTGCTGGTTAACTTTTATGCTAAAACCACATCGAAAGTTGGCTTTTGGTTTAATATACCGTTGTTGTTGTTAGTGTCAATTTCAGCAGGGTTATATATTCGCTATGTCATTTAATGCTCAATATGGCGACAAAGTAAGTCAATAATTGCTGCGGTCACCCCCCAAATAAACTTGTCTTGGTAAGGCATAAAGTGAACTTGATAACGGAGTCCTTTTCGCCAATGTTCGCCTATATGACGATTACTGGTTTGTTTAAAAAACTGCAATGGTACTCTAAAACAGCTATCGACTTCGCCAGGGTCGATGACGAAATCAAACTTGGATTTTACCAATCCCACTATTGGAGTGACTTTAAAACCGGTAAAGGTTTTGTGAGCAGGAAAGGCCCCTAAAACGGAAACATTTTCTGATAACAAGCCGATCTCCTCTTCAGCTTCTCTTAATGCAGTATGAGTAATACTAACATCTGAGGGTTCAACTTTACCGCCTGGAAAGCTGATTTGCCCCGGATGATGCCGAAGGTGAGTCGCTCTGCGAGTCAAAATAATATGTAATTGACCGTCAATATATTCTAATGGAATAAGCACCGCGGCTTCTTTACCAGGGTAATGGGCAGGCGCAGATGTAATATTGCGTACACTGATAGGTTGCAATTGAAATCGGATTAAAAACTCATTTAAATGCATTTATTATGATACCTATTGATGTTCTGGTTAGTCATTTACAGGTAAAAACTCGATAACAAGTCTTATTAATTGCCTAAGTGACTATTCGCGACTTAATTCAAGTATGCCTGCTGTTTTTGCACCAAATAATTGTTGGTGTAAGCGAGCGGCAAATTCATCTGTCATTCCCGAAATATAATCAGCTAATACCCGCATAGGGTTGGTATCATTTTCTGCGG
Source organism: Shewanella gaetbuli (assembly GCF_023284065.1). Lineage (GTDB taxonomy): Bacteria > Pseudomonadota > Gammaproteobacteria > Enterobacterales > Shewanellaceae > Shewanella > Shewanella gaetbuli. The sequence goes on from NZ_JAKIKP010000004.1 coordinate 56,941, forward strand.
CATCAAGCCAACGTTCACAGGTATTTAGCGGTAATAGCCGCTCAGGATCTGATTCAAATGCTTCAAACAATTCCATGACAATTTGCTGGCCTTTATATTCCAGCATTTGAATTTCAGGTTTCCTGATAACGAATTTATAAACGAACTGTTTTAAGACAGATAACGCCATTGCGTAATCGGTTTCTAAGTGAGCATTGTATTTTAAAAGGTGCTCAGTAAAATGCGGGTTATCATTGATATTAATGGCGGTCACAAATGCGTTGACCAGCGTACCAATGGCATCTTTACGTAAATGGTGCTGATGCGAAAAAAGCTTATCACCGATGTGCTCAAATTCGTTTTTTAACCACTTATCTTCAATATCGCCTAGGTTTCCTACCACATATTGCTGCCATTGAGCCGCATTAACGATACCCATTACGATGGCATCTTCTAAGTCATGAACCGCATAAGCTATATCATCAGCCAGCTCCATAATGGAACAATCTAAAGACTTATACTTTGTTTTAAGATGCGGATATTGGGTATGGGTTAAGCTTTGTTCACTGGTTTGGAATAACCTTTTATCATCAGCAGTTAAGCAGTCAAGCACCCAAGTTAATTTGTCATTATCATCGTTAAAAACTCCTTTGACAGGAGGCCATTGAGAGGGCTTTAATTGTCGATGGTTTTTAACACTGGTTTGATGGGTATCAATGACAAGTTCACCATAGGTTGCCGGATATTTTAAAATTCCCAGTAAGGTACGCCGACTTAGGTTCATTCCGTCATTGGGAGTGTAGGGCTCTAAGCGGGTTAAAATTCTGAATGTTTGGCCATTGCCTTCAAAGCCGCCATGGTTGCGCATCATATAATGTAATGCGACTTCACCGCCATGACCAAAAGGCGGATGACCGATATCATGAGCTAAGCACAATGATTCAATTAAACTCATAGAGTTAAGTAAATATTTAAGGTTTGGATATTTGCGCCGCAATTGTGCGGCAATACCGGTACCTATTTGTGATACTTCTAATGAATGTGTGAGTCTAGTGCGATAAAAATCATTCATGCCGATGCCTAACACTTGGGTTTTAGCTTGTAGACGCCTGAATGCAGCAGAGTGAAGAATTCGTGCTCTATCTCTTTGAAAGGGGCTTCTTAAATCATTCCGACGATGTTTATCTTCACCTAATAGACGTTGATGCCAGATATTTTGATGATGACTTGTGGCTAACGATGAGTTGGCTTGAGAAATATCTGTACCAGATAAGGTGTTTTTTGGCATCTAGTTTGTCCTTAACTCGTAATGACCTGTTACTTTAGGTTACCTTAGATACTAAAATCTTGGTAGTTTATTGCCTAATCTTATTGTTTTTGACAGGAGTTTTAAATGGCTACAAATGTTGTAATTACGGGTGCAAATCGTGGTATTGGATTGGCATTAACGGCTAAGTTTGCCGAGCAAGGGGCTAATGTTTATGCATTATGCCGCCAATCGTCTACCGAGTTAGCGAAGTTAGGGGTCAATATTATCACTGGTATAAATGTGGCAACCGATGAAGGTATTGCTGCCATTAAGCAACATTTACAACAAGTTAAAATTGATATTTTGGTCTGTAATGCAGGAATTCTGCGCGATGAAAATTTGTCAAAATTCAACATTGATACTATTCGTGATCAATTTGAGGTTAATGCCTTAGCCCCTTTACGAGTGGTGCATGCGTTAGAATCGAATCTTAACAACGCCAGTAAAGTCGCCATGATCACTTCTCGTATGGGTTCAATTGCCGATAATGGCTCAGGTGGACGTTTTGGCTATAGAATGTCTAAAGCCGCGTTAAATGCCGCTTCGATGTCACTCAGTATTGATTTAGCCCCTAGACAGATTGCCGTTGGAATTTATCACCCTGGATATGTGCAAACTGATATGGTTAATCATGGCGGTGATATTTCAACTACTATTTGTGCAGAGCGCTTAGTTGGTCTGATTAATCAGCTTTCGATGGACAATACGGGGACGTTTTATCACTCCAACGGGCAACAACTTCCTTGGTAACTTTCTTATTATTGTTTGTTTAACGCAGTTTATTATCAATTAAGTTATAAATGACTCAAATTATCTTAAAAGATATTAACTTTAATGTAGCTTGATAAAGATCCCATTTTAAAAAGTGATCACGTTAAATTACTTATTAAGTGGGGCTTTTTCAACCAGCTTTAGCACTGCTTTAAGATTCGCTAAAGATTCTTTACTTATGATTGACCACTAAAAACTAAATAAAACAAAATGAGCAGACTAATGATGATTAATCTGCTCAATTTTTGGTAGGAAGATATGACAACAAATAATGAAACAGCAGAACAATCAGGTCTGCTAGGAAGAGTGTTAGATAAAATTGAAAGAGTAGGCAATAAACTACCTGATCCAGCAATGTTATTTTTAATGTTAATGTTTGCCGTTTGGGTTATTTCAGCTTTTCTATCGAGTGTGAGCTTTGATGCAATCGATCCAAGAACAGATAGCCCTATCGTAGTCAATAACTTATTGAGCGCAACAGCGTTAACCCAGTTCTTAACCGATATGGTGAAAACATTCACCATGTTTGCACCATTAGGTGTGGTGTTAGTGGCCATGCTAGGTGTTGGTATTGCCGAGCATTCTGGCTTTATTAATACGGCTTTAAAACAAATGCTTAAAGTTACTCCAGCAAAACTACTGACGCCAGCAGTAGTGGTGGTCGGTATTATTTCTCACACCGCTACTGATGCCGGTTATGTTGTAGTTATTCCGCTTGCTGGGGTGATTTTCTTTACAGTAGGTCGCCATCCTTTAGCAGGTATTGCAGCCGCATTTGCCGGTGTTTCAGGTGGTTTTTGTGCTAACTTTATTCCTTCAGGTATTGACCCGTTATTGCAAAGTTTTACCCAATCTGCCGCACAAATTGTTGATCCAGATATTCAAGTAAACCCTTTAAATAACTGGTTTTTTGCCGCATCTTCATGTATCCCAATTACTTTGGTTATTTGGTATTTAACCGATAAAGTTTTAGAGCCAAGGCTGAATAAGTCACATAAAGTCAATAAAGATGAAGTCGACCTGCCAGCAATGGAGGAGGCAACACCACAAGAGATGAAAGCTTTCAAAGTAGCGTCTTTAGTGATGCTTGCTGCAGTGGTTGGTTTTTTCTCGTTAACCGTCCCTGAAACTTCAACTTTACGTGATGCCAATGGCTCGTTAACCAGTTTTAGTGCGCCATTAATGCAATCAATCGTACCGTTAATTTTTATCTTTTTCATGTTACCCGGCATTGTTTATGGCTACATGACCGGTGCCTTTAAAACATCGGCTGATGTGGTTCAAGCCATGTCTAAGTCGATGGCGGGTATGTCGCATTATATTGTAATGGCTTTTTTCTGTGCTCAGTTTGTTGCTGCATTTTCAGCATCTAACCTTGGTGCATTAATTGCCGTTGAAGGCGCGGGCGGTCTAAAAGCATTGAACTTATCTGCCGAAGTGACTGTAGTAGGAATGATTTTCTTGGTCGGCTTTGTTAATTTGTTTGTCGGGTCTTCTTCGGCGAAATGGGCGCTAATTGGCCCTGTGTTAGTGCCGATGTTAATGCAATTGAATATTAGTCCTGATTTATCACAAGCGGCTTACCGAATTGGTGACTCAAGCTCGAATATCATTACGCCATTAATGCCTTATTTCCCATTAGTTGTTGTGTATTGCCAACGTTATGTGAAAAACATTGGTATAGGCACCTTAATTTCAATGATGTTACCGTTTAGCTTAGCGTTATTATCCATTTGGACAACTTGGTTACTGGTATATTGGTCTGTAGGTTTACCACTAGGTTTAGGCGCGAGTTATACTTACGGTTAATTGGTACCTAGCTAAATGACTTTTATTTAAATTAAAGCAGTGATAACTCACTGCTTTTTTTATGTCTAAAATGCATGAGTGTGCTTGGCTAGCAATTTAGGTATCTGTTCATAGTTACATGCAATATAAAATGGATGTAATACGCTAGCAGTCGTTTGTTAGTGGAATAGGGGAAAACTGTTGTGGGTTAAACTTTTTCTGGATAAAGGTGAGTTGTGCTTGGTGACGTTGATGAACTGTCGTTTTTTACACGATGAATTGAGTTGCTGATGGGGGCTAATTCAAGATCAACATCGGTTTGTGGTATACAACAACAAGGCAAACATTCGTCTTGCTCAAGTTCAACCAGAGGCTCGGTTAAGTAAGACACTTTACCGGAAATGATTTTGGTTTTACAAGCGCCGCAAAAACCATTGCGGCACTCAGAAAACACTTTAACTTTTTTGTACTCAAGCGCCTCAAGCAAATTAGCTTGCTTGCCGTCAAATAATATACTTGGCTGGCCCGATAAGCTGACTATGGGCGCTTTGATAAAAAAATGTTTATAAGTCAAAATCTGCAAACTCATCGCCGTCAACGGCTGAATCAATTTGACCAACAAGATAAGAAGAGACTTCTACTTCTTGAGGAGCAACTTGAACTGAATCACTTTCTAACCAGTTTTTCATCCACGGTAGCGGGTTAGTTTGCTCTTCGTATGGTAAAGGCAAGTTAACCGCTTTCATGCGTTGGTTAGTAATGTATTCAACATATTGACATAAAATCTGTTCATTCAAGCCGATCATCGAACCGTCTTTGAACAAATATTTAGCCCATTGTTTCTCTTGCTCAGCTGCTTTGACGAATAGGTCATAAGCTTCTGAGTAACACTCGATAGCAATTTCTTCCATTTCTGGATCGTCCTTACCACCTTGCATAAGATTTAAGATATGTTGGGTACTGTTTAAATGCAGTGCTTCATCGCGTGCGATAAGACGAATGATTTTCGCGTTACCTTCCATTAAACGTCGCTCAGCAAAGGCAAACGAACATGCAAAGCTGACATAGAAACGAATCGCTTCTAGTGCATTAACCGACATCATGCACAAATAAAGACTTTTCTTTAAAATACGTTGGCTAACGGTGACTTCTTGTCCATTAACAACATGTGTGCCATCACCGTGTAAGTTATGCACTTGAGTCAATAAAATCAGATCATCATAATATTTAGCAATATCTGTCGCACGCTTTAAAATTTCTTCGTTTTCTACAATGTCATCAAAAACCACTGATGGGTCATTAACGATATTACGGATGATATGAGTATAAGATCTTGAATGAATGGTTTCAGAGAACGACCAAGTTTCAATCCAAGTTTCTAGTTCAGGAAGTGAGACTAACGGTAATAGTGCTACATTTGGTGAACGACCTTGAATGGAATCAAGCAATGTTTGATATTTTAAATTAGACAGAAAAATATGCTTTTCATGTTCTGGCAAACTTGCAAAATCGATTTTGTCACGACTGACATCGACTTCCTCTGGACGCCAGAAGAAAGACAATTGTTTTTCGATTAACTTTTCAAAAATTTCATATTTTTGTTGATCGTATCGTGCCACGTTTACCGATTGACCAAAAAACATTGGTTCTTTAGTTGCATCATTTGAGGTTTGACAGAAAGTTGAATAAGCCATGGTTTTATTCCCAAAAAAGTAGGGGACTAGCCCCTACATTTAGTCCTTAAATTAGTTATATTTTACACGCGCCGCCAGCACAGCTGTCATCTTCTTTTTCGATAGCCGTTATATCATCATGCTTGTCAGATGCACCATCACGAGTGTTGTGATAGTAGAGGGTTTTCACCCCCATTTTATAGGCGTTCAATAGATCTTTTAATAAGGTCTGCATCGGCACTTTACGACTTTCAAACTTAGTTGGGTCGTAATTAGTGTTAGCTGAAATTGCTTGGTCGACAAACTTTTGCATAATGCCGACTAATTGTAAGTAACCTTCGTTGTTTGGCATGTTCCAAAGCAATTCATATTGATCTTTTAATTCTTCAAAGTCAGGCACGACTTGCTTTAATTGGCCATCTTTACTGGCTTTAACGCTAATTAAACCGCGAGGAGGCTCAATGCCATTGGTCGCGTTAGAAATTTGCGATGATGTTTCTGATGGCATTAAAGCAGACAGAGTCGAGTTACGTAATCCGTGTTGTTGGATATCGGTACGTAATGTTTCCCAATCTAAGTGTAACGGCTCATCACAAATTTTATCTAAATCACGCTTATAAGTATCAATTGGTAAAATGCCTTGCGAGTAGGTGGTCTCATTAAATAATGGACATGCACCTTGCTCTTTGGCCAAATTCATTGAAGCTTTCAATAAATAGAACTGAATGGCTTCGAATGTCTTATGAGTAAGGTTGTTGGCTGAACCATCTGAATAACGTTTACCATTTTTCGCTAAGTAGTTGGCAAAGTTGATCACGCCGATACCTAAAGTCCGACGATTCATTGAGCCTAATTTGGCTGAAACAATAGGGTAGTCTTGATAATCAAGCAGATTATCTAAGGCACGCACGGCTAAATCAGCTAGTGGCTCAAGCTCAGATAAATCTTTAATTGCGCCTAGGTTTAAAGCCGACAATGTACACAGTGCAATTTCACCATTGGGATCATCAATATTAGTTAACGGCTTAGTTGGTAGTGCAATTTCAAGACACAGGTTAGATTGCTTAATTGGCGCAACCTTTGAGTCAAATGGGCTGTGAGTATTACAGTGGTCGACATTTTGAATATAAATTCGACCAGTAGATGCACGTTCTTGCATCATTAATGAAAATAACTCAACGGCTTTAATTTGCTTCTTGCGAATGGACGCATCAGCTTCATATTGAAGATATAAACGCTCAAACTCGGCTTGGTCTTCAAAAAATGCATCATACAGCCCAGGTACGTCTGATGGGCTAAATAAACTAATGTTTTGACCCTTAATCAAGCGCTGATACATTAATTTATTTAATTGTACGCCGTAATCTAGATGACGAACACGGTTGTCATCAACACCACGGTTGTTTTTAAGGACGAGTAATGACTCAACTTCTAAATGCCAAAGCGGATAGAATAGGGTCGCCGCGCCACCACGCACACCGCCTTGAGAACAAGACTTAACCGCTGTTTGGAAATACTTATAAAAAGGTAAGCAACCGGTATGGAAAGCTTCACCACCTCTAATAGGGCTACCTAAAGCGCGAATGCGACCCGCATTAATACCAATACCAGCACGTTGGCTAACATATTTAACGATTGAAGATGCAGTCGCGTTGATTGAATCTAAGCTGTCATCACATTCGATTAATACACATGAACTGAATTGGCGGGTCGGGGTACGAACACCGGCCATAATTGGTGTGGGTAATGAAATTTTGAAGCTTGAAGTGGCATCATAAAAGTCTTTGATGTACTGCAAGCGTGTTTCTTTTGGATATTTAGAAAATAAACACGCAGCCACTAAAATATATAAAAACTGAGCGCTCTCATAAACTTCGTGGGTTACACGATTCTGTACTAAGTACTTGCCTTCTAATTGCTTAACCGCAGCATAAGAGAAGTTCATATCACGCCAGTGATCAATGTAGCTGTCTAACGTGTCGAGCTCTTCGCGACTATAGTCAGCTAAAATATGCATATCGTACTTACCTAACTCAACTAGGCGAGTAACATGATCATATAACTTTGGTGGTTCAAATTGACCAAAGGCTTTTTTACGTAAGTGGAATATCGCTAAACGAGCCGCTAAGAATTGGTAATCAGGTGATTCTGGCGAGATCAAATCCGCTGCGGCTTTAATAATAGTTTCATGAATAGCTTCAGTGGGAATACCATCGAAAAACTGTAAATGCGATCTTAGTTCAACTTCAGATACTGAAACGTTTTTTAATCCCTTAGCTGCCCAAGTGATTACGCGATGAATTTTGTCTAAATCGATAATTTCACGTTCGCCACTACGTTTAGTGACTGTCATATTGCTATTCATTGAAGAGAGGCCTTGATTATATCGGTTATGGCAATAATGTATGTGCATCTTGCACCGTTATTATCACGTTACGTTCCTTTGTAAAAACAATCATTCGGAGCTAAAACAACGTTATTATTGATGTTAAAAGTTTGTTTACTTACGGTTAAAGCCCGCAGTAATCAGCAAAATAACTTTGGCTCATTAGTGGCGATGATTGCATTTAACACACAAGATATGGTGTTATTTAAAATCTAAGATACAAGATAGTGAGGTTGGAAGTGATTTGCAAGTCTCAATTTTATTAACATCTTGTGGATAAGTTGAGGATAACGGGACGTGTTAGTAAAAGCTAACCCTAGAGCCCAAATTTATATAGGTTTTTTGGCTGTAGTTGATTAATTGTTCGTTTTGGTGAAAAAATTTGATCGCTAAAATTATCGCCGATCAAATTATTTAGGGCAGTTTTTGTTTGATCTTTTATCTAAGAGTAAGTAGGCCTTTTTACTTCGCTTCATTTACAAAATACCGCAATAAACATTGGCTCGATTTAAAGTGAAGTTGAGCAGGCCAATTATGAGGTTGATCTGTGTCAGACAAATAGCCCCAATGAGCCGCTCCGCCGATCATATTGGCATTTTGTGCGGCAACTAAGTCTCGTTCAGCATCACCTAAATATAAAATATTATTGGGTTCAACATGTAATTGCTGGGCAGCTAACAACATTGGTGCGGCATGTGGCTTTGGATGAAGGGTACTATCACCACTGATAATGGCTTTCATACGCCCCGTGAGAGACAGTTTGTTGATTAACGGTCTGGCGAATCGAGCATGCTTGTTGGTGACGATTCCATAAGGAATGTGTTTTTCGTCAAGGTAGTCTAGTAATTCAGCTAAGTGCTCGAATAGTTCACTGTTGTCACCATTAATACGATGATAGTGCTGTAATAGTTGCTGTTGTATCGCTTGCTGAATCTCTAAAGGTTCATTCGGCAAGGCGGTTTGAACTAATGCTAAGCTGCCGTGGGTGGCGGCATGTTTAACCTCATGTAAATGACATTGCGGATGACCGGATTCTGCAAGGCTTAAATTGAGAGCGCAAACCAGATCCGGTGCGGTGTCAGCAAGAGTACCGTCTAAATCAAATAATACACCGTGAATATTCTCGCGGTACTCTTGTGTATGTGCCATGTTAACTAATCAACCTTTTGGGTTGCTATCATATAATTTACATCCACAGATGGGGTGTAATTGAATACGCCAGATAATGGGTTGTAGCGGATACCTAATGCATCTATACAAAGTAAGTCAGTGTGATCAACCAGTGCTAACAGCTCTGACGGTTTGATAAACTTTTTATGTTCATGAGTGCCTACTGGTAACATTTTTAATAAATATTCAGCCCCAACAATCGTCTGTAAATACGACATTAAGTTACGGTTAATGGTCGACATAAACACATATCCACCGGGTTTGACCATGTCACAACAGGCTTGAATAACAGAAAGCGGGTCAGGAACATGCTCTAACATTTCCATGCAGGTGACAACATCGTAAGCATTGCGGTGAGTTTCGCGATGTTGTTCTGCGGTATTCTTTAAATAATTGACTTGCACACCGGCTTCCAACGCATGCAGTCTTGCCACTTCTAGTGGTTCGTCCCCCATATCTAACCCATCAACAATTGCGCCAATTTTAGCCATGCTTTCAGACAAAATACCGCCACCACAACCTACATCGAGGACTTTTTTACCAAAAATGCCGTTAGCTTTTTGGTCGATATAGTTTAAACGGAGCGGGTTGAGTTGATGTAACGGTTTAAATTCACCGTTGGGATCCCACCATGTTTGCGCCATAGCTTCAAATTTAGCTATCTCTTGCAAGTCTACGTTATTGTGCGTTGTTGTTTGATCAGACATGATGTACCTAATTACATGATTTCTTTTAAGCACATTATATCCATAGTGGATGATTTTAATAGCGCTATTGTGTTGTACAGATCAGGATATTGATAAAAACGCTTCAGGTTTGCTGGATATTTGCACAATCTATAATAGCAGTAAGTTAAAGCATGAGTCATAAAGAGTGATAAGGTTAATATTTAAAAGCCACAATATCGCTAAGTCGGTTAAAAATTAACGAGTTAGTATTTTTTTTATCGATATATCTAAATTGATTTATGTTTGCTCTAGCGACAAAAATTATCTGTGTTAGAATGCCAAATCACGTTTTAAAGCTAGACAAAATTATGGAATAAAATTTGTCTGCTAAATTTCAGGGGAACGCGCAGTTTATGACTGATCTGGCTTCATCTATTTCGCCAATTAATATTGAAGACGAACTAAAAAATTCGTACCTAGATTACGCAATGAGTGTAATTGTAGGTCGTGCATTGCCTGACGTTCGTGACGGCTTAAAACCGGTACACCGTCGCGTATTATTTGCGATGAGCGAACTAAAAAACGACTGGAACAAACCTTATAAAAAATCCGCTCGTGTTGTCGGTGATGTTATCGGTAAATATCACCCTCATGGTGATACCGCTGTATATGACACTATTGTACGTATGGCGCAGCCTTTCTCGTTACGTTACACCTTAGTAGACGGTCAGGGTAACTTTGGTTCTGTCGATGGTGACTCAGCCGCTGCAATGCGTTATACCGAAATCCGTATGGAAAAGTTAGCCCATTCTTTATTGGCTGACTTAGAAAAAGAAACTGTCGACTTTGTACCTAACTATGACGGCACTGAGCACATCCCTGCGGTTTTACCGACACGAGTACCTAATTTATTAATCAACGGTTCATCAGGTATTGCCGTCGGTATGGCAACTAACATACCTCCGCATAATTTATCTGAAGTGGTAAAAGGCTGTTTAGCATTAATTGAAGAGCCAAGCTTATCCATTGAACAGTTAATGGAATATATTCCAGGACCTGACTTTCCAACAGCAGCATCTATTAACGGCCGTAAAGGTATTATTGATGCTTACAACACAGGTCGTGGCCGCGCAATCATGCGGGCCAAAGCTGAAATTGAAACTGAAGATAATGGTCGTGAGCGTATTATTGTTCACGAAATCCCATATCAAGTTAACAAAGCGAAGTTGATTGAGAAAATTGCTGAGCTAGTTAAAGACAAGCGTATTGAAGGTATCAGTGGCTTACGTGACGAGTCTGACAAAGATGGTATGCGTATTGTAATTGAAATCAAACGCGGTGAAGTGGGTGAGGTTGTGCTTAACAATCTTTATGCTCAAACTCAAATGCAATGTTCTTTTGGTATTAATATGGTGGCGCTAACCAATGGTCAGCCAAAACTATTTAATCTAAAAGAGATGTTAGAGTGCTTTATTCTTCATCGTCGTGAAGTGGTGACTCGTCGTACCGTATTTGAATTGCGCAAAGCTCGCGAAAGAGCACACATTCTTGAAGCTTTAGCTATTGCCCTTGCTAACATTGACCCAATTATTGCGTTAATTAAAGCCTCCCCTACACCTGGTGAAGCGAAAACGAAACTGGTTGCACAAGGTTGGGCGTTAGGTAATGTTCAAGGCATGCTTGAAAAAGCGGGTGATGATGCGGCTCGTCCAGAATGGTTAGAACCAGAGTTTGGTATCCGTGATGGTCTTTACTATCTTACAGAACAACAAGCTCAAGCAATTCTTGAATTACGTTTACACCGTTTAACTGGCCTAGAGCATGAAAAAATCTTAGGTGAGTATGAAGAATTATTGATTCTTATTGCCGGTTTATTGCTTATTTTAAGCAGCCCAGCAAGATTGATGGAAGTGATCAAAGAAGAATTAGAAGAGATTCTTGAGCAATATGGTGACGAGCGTCGTACGGTCATTAATGCTAATGAAATTGATATGAGTCTTGAAGACTTAATCAATGAAGAAGATGTTGTTGTAACCTTGTCTCACCTAGGTTATGCCAAGTATCAACCGCTATCTGATTACCAAGCGCAGCGTCGTGGTGGTAAAGGTAAGGCGGCAACTAAAGTTAAAGACGAAGACTTTGTTGAAAAGTTACTGGTTGCTAATACTCACGATACCATTTTATGTTTCTCTGATTTTGGCAAAATGTACTGGTTGAAAGTGTATCAATTACCGCTAGCAAGTCGTACTGCTCGTGGACGACCAATTATCAACTTATTGCCTCTTTCTGATGGTGAACGTATTACGGCTATCTTACCGGTTAGAGAATACGCTGAAGACAAGTACATTATTATGGCTACGGCTGATGGTACTGTTAAGAAAACCGCACTTACGGCATACAGTAATCCTCGTGCAAACGGAATTATTGCAGTTAACCTAAAAGATGGCGATCAGCTAATTGGCGTAGACATTACCGACGGTAGCAACGACATTATGTTGTTCTCTAACGAAGGTAAGGTGGTTCGCTTCAATGAGAAAGCCCGAGATTCTGAAACTGGTGAAGCAAAAATAGATCCAGAAACCGGTGAAGAAATCATTGCATTACGTGCCATGGGCCGTACAGCAACTGGTGTTCGTGGCATTAAGCTTGAAGATGGTCAAAAAGTGGTATCACTGATTGTGCCTAAAGGTGATGGTCCAGTGTTAACCGTAACTGAAAATGGTTATGGTAAACGTACTGAATTAGCCGAATACCCTGCGAAGAGTCGGGGTACTAAAGGTGTTGTATCAATTAAAGTCAGCGAGCGTAATGGCTCAGTGGTTGGTGCAGTACAAGTGGGTCAAAATGATGAAATCATGTTGATCAGCGATAAAGGTACATTAGTACGAACTCCTGCAGAAGGCGTATCAATTATTGGTCGTAACACCCAAGGTGTGACTATCATCCGTACAGGTGATGATGAAAAAGTTGTTGGTTTACAGCGTATTGATGAAATACAAGTAGACGAAGAACTGGATGAACAAGGTAATCCAATTGCACCGGTTAGCGAAGGTGCTGAAGCAAGTGAAATTATCTCTGACTCACAAGCGGATGTTGATGAAACTGATGCAGATGAACAAGAATAATTAATCATTTTTGTGTAAACGGGCGCCTATATGGCGCCCGTTTTGTTTTTAGGAAAATATTTCATCAAAATCGATATAGTTAACGCTATTCAATTGCAGTCAAAGTCCTTAGTATTAACATATATCGAATTCCAGTATTCTGCTTTTTTTTCAATTATTCTGATCAACTTTTGCAGTGATGATTTTGCCGACTAGCACAATAAAATAAATCATCTAAGCAACGTTATGTTGGCATTGTTCGCAGATACGGGCTAATCCGTAACCAAATTAATATAATTGATTTAATGATGTGAAGGAGTGAGTTGTGAGCGCTAAATATAATTTCTGTGCAGGTCCCGCTATGCTGCCGCAGGCTGTTATGCAAAAAGCCCAAAAAGAATTAATTGATTGGAATGGGTTAGGGGTGTCTGTAATGGAAATCAGTCACCGTAGTAAAGAGTTTATTGCATTAACAACCCAAGCAGAAAAAACGCTACGTGAGTTAATGAATATTCCAGCTAATTATCATGTGCTGTTTATGCATGGCGGTGGTCGAGCTCAATTTACCAATGTAGTAACCAACTTTCTAGGTGATAACGGCAGAGCGTTATATTTGACCTCTGGGCAGTGGTCTAGTTCAGCTATTAAAGAAGCTAAGCGAATTGCAGGTGAAGACAGTATTGATGAAATTAATATAGTTGAAACGGTAGAGGGCTTACATCAGGTTAAATTACCTGACCTTCATTCTGTAGATGGCGATTATCGTTATGTTCATTATTGTGCCAATGAAACCGTTGATGGTATTGAGATTTTTGATACCATCGAGAGCCCGTGGCCAGTTGTTGCTGACCTGTCATCAACCATTATGTCTCATGAAATAGATGTCAGTAAATTTGGCTTAATTTATGCCGGTGCGCAAAAGAATATAGGCCCTTCAGGGTTATCTATCGTGATTGTTCGTGACGATATGCTTAACTTACCAAGCCTGGTGCAGTCGTCAATTATGGATTACACCATCACTAAAGATAATGATTCAATGTTCAATACACCGCCAACTTTTGCCTGGTATTTAGCGGCTGAAGTGTTTGAGTGGTTGAAAAGTGTTGGTGGTGTTGGTGCAATGGAGAAGTTAAACTCAGACAAAGCCAATTTATTGTATCAATGTATTGATGAATTGCCGTTTTATAAAAATGGCGTAGCAGTACAAAACCGTTCACGAATGAATGTCACTTTTCAACTAGTCGATAATAATTTAGATGAGCAATTTTTAGCAGAAGCTCAAGCGGCCGGTTTAGTGGCATTGAAAGGTCACCGTATTGTAGGCGGGATGCGTGCCAGTATTTATAATGCAATGCCTTTAGCGGGTGTGCAGAAATTAGTTGAATTTATGCAGGCATTTGCTAATAAGCACAGTAAATAGCCATCAATTATATTGATTCATAGGTTCGCCTAAAATAATTGGATGCGATAAAGGGCTGAATTACAGCCCTTTTTGCTATCAATATAATTGGCTTTAGAGCTTGATTATAAAATAGTGGCTATTGATTTTGCCAAATAATCAACGTTAGTTTCACTAATACCCGCAATACTAATTCGACTCGAATCAACCATATAAATACTATGTTGTTGTTTAAGAGCCGCAACCTGTTCAGGGCTTATGCCCAAAAATGAAAACATGCCTTTTTGATTGGCGATAAAGCTGAAGTCTTGCTCAACTCCGTTTTCAATGAGTTTGTTGACTAACATTTGGCGATTGCCATTAATCCTATTACGCATTATCGCGAGTTCATCTAACCATTGTTGCTTTAATTTTTGATCACTTAAAATGGTTTCAACTATCGCGGCACCATGTGCCGGTGGCATAGAGTAAATACAACGCACCACATAAAGGAGCACAGAAAAGGCGATATCAGCTTGAGCTGCATTAAGGCCAAGAATAGAACAAGCACCAATTCGCTCACGATATAAGCCAAAGTTTTTAGAACATGAACTGCAAAGAATCATGTTTTCAACGGCCTCGGCCATTTTTCTAACCCCGTAAGCGTCTTCGTCTATTCCTTGGCCAAACCCTTGATAGGCCATATCAATTAAAGGCGTAAAGCCTTGCTTTGTGGTAATTGCTATAACCTGATCCCACTGCTCTGTTGTTAAATCCATGCCACTAGGGTTATGACAACAAGCATGCAGTAACACCACATCATCTTTTGAAACTTGGCTAAGTGCTTGTAGCATTTGTTCAAATTTTAATGATTTAGTGTCGTAGTCATAATAAGGGTAGGTTTTAACCGTAATGCCTGCGGCTTCGAAAAGCCCTGTGTGGTTAGCCCAAGTAGGGTCACTTACCCATATCACAGCATTGGGTTTGCAGCGTTTTATAAAATCTGCGGCAACACGTAACGCTCCAGTGCCACCAGGTGTTGATATAGTTCGAATTCGATTAGCTAAAAGCGCGCTATGTTGTGTCCCAAAAGCTAACTCGGTGATCAATTGATTAAATTGAGCAGATCCTGTGGGGCCAATATACACTTTAGTATCTTCAGTTGCTGTTCTTTGTTGTTCAGCAATTTTGACGCAATCTAATATTGGCGTATGACCTTGTGGGTCTTTATATACACCCACCCCTAAGTCGACTTTATTGGCTTGCGGATCATTTCTATATTGCGTAAGTAGCCCCAAAATAGGGTCAGAAGGGAGTGCTTTTAGTTGTTCAAACATCAACATAACCTTGTTAAATAATTTATTTTTCTGCTTCAAGAATAGCGTGCTTTAAAACAACAAATAAAGCCTTAAATGTACTAATAGTGTGATATTTTTTTTATTTAGAATTTTTCATATGGAAACTATTAATGACATCAAAAATAACTATCAATAAATTTTCAAATCTGCTGTAATGTCTGGCCATTACAATTTAAAGTGAATTATTGTTAAAAATAAGCTTTTTAGCGCTATTTAAGTAAATTTTGTCTTGAATCCTCCTCAAGGGTTGGTAACGTTAGGGGCAGAATAATAAACGCAAGTTTTAATCGGTAATGTAATGAATTTTTTCCAGTCCCGTTTAGCCTAGGGCTAATAAACCATTTTTAGATAAGAAGATAGAAAATGAAACAATTACGTATAGAACCCATAAGCAAAATGAATGGTGTTATTAATATCCCAGGTTCAAAAAGCATTTCAAACAGAGCGCTTTTATTGGCGACATTAGCCGAAGGTAAAACGACATTAACTAACTTACTCGATTCTGACGATATTCGTTACATGCTAGCTTCACTTAAACAATTAGGTGTTAGCTTTGAGCTGAGTCACAACAATACCGTATGCGAAGTGACTGGTATCAATGGGGCAATTAATGCTGATTCTGCACAAAGTTTATTCTTAGGCAATGCAGGCACGGCAATGCGTCCATTATGTGCTGCTTTAACCTTAGGTCAGGGGCAATTTACCCTGACGGGTGAACCTAGAATGGAAGAAAGACCCATCGGTGATTTAGTGGACGCTCTTGCTCAGTTAGGGGCTAAAGTTGATTATTTGAAAAATCCAGGTTTCCCACCATTGACCGTTAATGCAACAGGCTTAAATGGCGGTAATGTTGAAATAGCGGGTGATTTGTCGAGTCAATTTCTTACCGCATTACTCATGGTTGCGCCTTTGGCAAGAGATACCGTTAATATCACCATTAAAGGTGAATTAGTGTCTAAGCCTTACATTGATATTACTATTGCACTGATGAAACAATTTGGTGTTGAAGTTTTGAATCATGATTACCAAAGGTTTGAAATTAAATCGGGTCAAAAATATGTTTCTCCGGGTACCGTTTTAGTTGAAGGTGATGCCTCGTCAGCATCGTATTTTTTAGCTGCCGGCGCGATTCAAGGTGGTGAAGTAAAGGTCACTGGTGTGGGTAAATTGAGTATTCAAGGGGATGTTCAGTTTGCGGATGCGTTAGCGGCTATGGGCGCGGATATAGAGTGGGGTGATGATTATATTATTGCACGCAAATCTTGTTTAAAAGCCATTGATATGGATATGAATCATATTCCTGATGCAGCCATGACTATTGCAACTGCGGCGTTATTTGCTGAGGGAACAACTTCATTGCGCAATATTTATAACTGGAGAATTAAAGAAACCGATCGCTTAGCTGCCATGGCAACAGAGTTACGTAAAGTGGGGGCCATAGTTGATGAAGGTCATGATTACATTACTATTACGCCACCCGAGAAAATCAATACTGCCGATATCGATACCTATAACGATCATAGAATGGCAATGTGCTTTTCATTAGTCGCATTCGACTCTTGTGGTATTACGATAAATGACCCAGATTGTACCTCTAAAACTTTCCCAACCTATTTTAGTGAGTTTGAGCGTTTAGCGGCTCGTTAATCTTTTCGATATTAATCATAAAGCCACTCAGAAGTGTGTATTGTGTTGATGCTGATCAACGCACACTTCTGAGTGTATTTTCATTTTTAAACAGTTTTTTATTTTAAAATGATATACAATATCGCCGCTTATTTTTGGGTCACTGTTTTTATCTTCAAGGATGATGTTTTTCGGAGGAATTTATGACTGTACAAGCTCCTATCGTGACCGTAGATGGTCCCAGTGGTGCAGGGAAAGGGACAATATGCCAGTTATTATCCAAACACTTAGGCTGGCACTTACTCGATAGTGGTGCAATTTATCGTGTACTCGCATTAGCCGCAATCCACCATGATATTGAGTTAACTAATGAAGAAGCGCTAACGCTCATGGCAGCACATCTTGATGTGCAGTTTTTAACTCGTGATGATAATGGCATTAAAGTTGTGCTTGAAGGCGAAGACGTTACTACGACAATTCGGAGTCAAGAATGTTCAGATGCGGCTTCAAAAGTGGCTGCGTTACCGAGAGTTCGTGAAGCGTTGCTTCGTCGCCAACGTGCATTTAATGCCATGCCCGGCTTAGTGGCAGATGGTCGAGATATGGGGACAGTGGTTTTTCCACAAGCTCCCGCAAAAATTTTCTTAACAGCCTCTGCAGAGGAAAGAGCGCAAAGGCGCTATAATCAGTTGCAGGACAAAGGCTTCGATGTTAAAATCAACCGTCTTTTGGCTGAGATTATTGAGCGAGACGAACGAGATATAAACCGTTCGGCGTCGCCATTAGTCCCAGCCGATGACGCGTTAGTGATTGACACTAGCGGCGTTTGTATCGATGACGTACTGGCTCTTGTACTAGAGCACGTCAACAAAAAAATTACTGGCTAATTTAAATTAAAGCTAACTTTATTAGTTATTTAAGCTAGACTAGACAGTAGGTATTCGTATTAAGGATGATACGGATAATATTACTCGACTCCACATCTAGGACGGATAGTGGTTTATTACATTAAGTAAATTAAACATGACTGAATCTTTTGCTGATCTATTTGAACAATCCCTTCAACAACTTGAGTTCCGTCCAGGTTCTATCGTTCGTGGTACTGTTGTTGCCATCGAAAACGGTATGGTACTTGTTGACGCTGGTCTTAAGTCTGAAAGCCCAATCTCTGCTGACGAATTCAAAAATGCTCAAGGCGTTTTAGAAATTCAAGTTGGTGATGAAGTTGACGTAGCGCTTGACTCTGTTGAAGACGGCTTTGGTGAGACTCAACTTTCTCGCGAAAAAGCTAAGCGTCATGAAGCTTGGATCGTTCTAGAAAAAGCTTACGAAGATGCTGAAACTGTAATCGGTATCATCAATGGTAAAGTTAAAGGCGGTTTCACTGTTGAATTAAACGGTATCCGTGCTTTCTTACCTGGTTCTCTAGTAGACGTTCGCCCAGTTCGCGATACTGCTCACCTAGAGTACAAAGAATTAGAATTCAAAGTTATCAAGCTTGACCAGAAGCGCAACAACGTTGTTGTTTCTCGTCGTGCTGTTATCGAATCAGAAAGCAGTGCTGAGCGTGATGCATTACTTGAAAACCTACAAGAAGGCCAAGCAGTTAAAGGTATCGTTAAGAACTTAACTGACTACGGTGCATTCGTAGATTTAGGTGGTGTTGACGGTCTATTACATATCACTGATATGGCGTGGAAGCGTGTTAAGCACCCATCTGAAATCGTTAACGTAGGTGACGAAATCAACGTTAAAGTTCTTAAGTATGACCGCGAGCGTACTCGTGTATCATTAGGTCTTAAGCAACTTGGCGAAGATCCATGGTTAGAAATCAGCAAGCGCTACCCAGAAAACACACGTTTAACTGGTCGCGTAACTAACTTAACTGACTACGGCTGTTTCGTGGAAATCGAAGAAGGCGTTGAAGGTTTAGTACACGTTTCTGAAATGGATTGGACTAACAAGAACATTCACCCATCTAAAGTTGTTAACTTAGGTGATGAAGTTGAAGTATTAGTTCTAGACATCGATGAAGAGCGTCGTCGTATTTCTCTAGGTCTTAAGCAATGTAAGACTAACCCATGGGATGACTTCGCAACTCGTTACAACAAAGGCGACAAAGTTTCTGGTAAGATCAAATCTATCACTGACTTTGGTATCTTTATCGGTCTTGACGGCGGTATCGATGGTCTTGTTCACTTATCTGACATTTCTTGGAATGGTACTGGCGAAGATGCAGTATCTGAGTACAAGAAAGGCGACGAAATCCACGCTGTTGTTCTTTCAGTAGACCCAGAGCGTGAGCGCATCAGCTTAGGTGTTAAGCAAACTGAAGATGATCCATTCAATGCATACTTAGCAGACAAGAAGAAAGGCACCGTAGTTAACGGTACTGTTTCTGCTGTTGACGCTAAAGGTGTTACAGTTGAACTAGCTGAAACTGTTGAAGGTTACATCCGTGTTGCTGACATTTCTGCAGAGCGTATCGAAGATGCATCTACTGTTTACTCAGTTGGTGATGCAATCGAAGCTAAGTTCATGGGCGTAGATCGTAAGAATCGTTCTATCAGCTTATCAATCCGTGCTAAGGATGAAGCTGAGCAGAAAGAAGCGATCGCATCTTTGAACAAGCAAGACGACGCAGTAATCAGCAATGCAATGGCTGAAGCGTTTAAAGCTGCTCGTAAGTAATCGAAATCGCCTGTTGTATGGGGATTCGTCCCCATTAGGCGACTGTGTTTGGCTTGGAAATAGGGGATAGCTAGGATGACAAAATCTGAACTTATCGAAAAACTCGCCACTGGGCAGTCGCAACTGTCGGCGAAAGAAGTGGAAGCAGCAATCAAAGAAATGTTAGAGCAAATGGCAACAACATTAGAAGGCGGTGATCGTATTGAGATCCGTGGCTTTGGTAGTTTTTCGCTTCATTATCGTGCTCCGCGTGTTGGCCGTAATCCTAAAACTGGTACTTCAGTTGAATTGGATGGCAAATATGTACCGCACTTTAAGCCGGGTAAAGAACTGCGCGAACGCGTCGATGCTGTTAATCATTGATTAACGCTTGAATAAAAAGCCTCCAATTGGAGGCTTTTTTGTATCTATTGAAAGTCAAAGCTGGTCAGACAGTGAATTATCTTAGATAATCAATTAATAGCGACAACAATTTGGAGAGTAGCGTGAAGTCTTTTATAGCGATTATAGTCGTGGTGTTAATGTTTTTTTTGGCTTTGTTGTTTGGCGCTAAAAATGAACAACTGGTGACATTGAATTATTTTATTGCTCAAGGCGAATACCGTTTACCCGTTGTGTTAGCTGTTGTGTTTTTAGCCGGTTTTATGATCAGCTGGTTGTTTGCTAGTTACTACATTATGAAAACCAAGCTAGCGCTTAGAAAAGCCAATAAGCAATTAGCTAAATTAGGTAAAACTCCCACAGCACAGCCCGAATCAGACCACTCATCAGCGACAGGCAGTCTTAATTAATAATGCTTGAGATTCTGTTCTTATTATTACCAATAGCAGCCGGATACGGTTGGTATATGGGTCGTCGCAGTATTCATTTACGCGATAGACATTCAAGTAAAAAACTTAGCCGAGATTACTTTACTGGGTTAAATTTTTTACTTTCAAATGAGTCAGATAAGGCAGTAGATTTATTTATTTCCATGTTAGACGTTGATGACGAAACGATTGATACGCATTTGTCATTAGGCACTTTATTTCGTAAGCGCGGTGAAGTCGACCGTTCTATTCGCATTCATCAGAATTTAATTGCCAGACCTTCCTTAACCACAGAGCAAAGAGATATTGCGATGATGGAGTTAGGTAAAGATTATATGGCGGCGGGTTTCTATGACCGCGCTGAGGAAATTTTTCTTAAATTAGTCAATCAAGATGAACACAGCGAAGAGGCTGAAACCCAACTAATTTCAATCTATCAAGTCACTAAAGAGTGGCAAAATGCCATTAAGGTTACCAAGAAACTTCCCCGTAAACGTCAACAAACTTTTAAAGTTCAAACGGCGCATTTTTATTGCCAATTAGCCGACGAAGCTACTGAGCAAGCTGAAAAAGTAAAACAATTCCTAGCGGCCATTAAACAAGACCCCAAATGTGGACGAGCGTGGTTATCTTTAGCCAATATCTATTTTGATTTGAATGACCACGATGCTTGTAAAAAAGCGCTAGCAGAATTAACCAATGCCGATATCGCGTTATTTGCTGATGCAATTAACATTGCTAAACAAGTTTATCGTCAAACTGATGATTTAGCCGGTTATCAACAACTGTTAACCTCAGCGATACAAAATGGTGCGGGTGCCAGTGTTGCCATTGCATTAGCCGATCATCAAATTATCATGGGCGATAAGCCAAAAGCAGAGTCTATGATGCTAGACAATCTATACAAGCAACCAACCATGCGCGGATTTCAATATTTGATGAAAATGCACATTGAACAAGCTGAAGATGGTAATGCCAAAGAAAGTTTATCAATGCTTGAAAAGTTGGTTGAGCAACAAATTAAATACCGTCCTAGTTATCGTTGCCATGAATGTGGCTTTCCTGCGCACGCACTTTATTGGCATTGCCCCTCATGTAAGCAGTGGGGCAGTATTAAGCGAATTAAAGGCTTGGATGGCGAGTAAACAACAGAGTTAGACTAAAATAGTACAGAAACACTTGGAGTAAAAATGATCGATAAACCTATCGTAGTCGCATTAGATTACAATGATAAAAATCAGGCGTTATCGCTTATTGATAAGCTAGACCCAGCATTATGTCGCCTTAAAATAGGCAAAGAAATGTTTACCTTGTTTGGGCCAACACTGGTAAAAGAAATTCATGACAGAGATTTCGATTTATTTTTAGATTTAAAATTTCATGATATTCCCAATACCGTTGCTAAAGCCGTCAGTGCCGCTGCTGATTTAGGTGTGTGGATGACCAATGTGCATGCGAGTGGTGGTTTAGCTATGATGCAGGCGGCCAAAAAAGCCCTAGCAGCTTATGGTAATGATGCCCCTTTATTGATAGCGGTTACCGTATTAACCTCAATGTCAGATGAAGACCTGACTTTATTAGGAATTAACATTCCTGCGTCTGCGCAAGTGCTTCGCTTGGCAAAATTAACTCATCAAGCTAACCTTGATGGGGTTGTGTGTTCTGCGCAAGAAGCTCAGCTATTAAAATCGACCTTTGGTAAACAATTTAATTTAGTGACACCGGGTATTAGACCTGTTGGCAGTGATGTTGGCGATCAACATCGTATTATGACACCGCCTAAAGCTATTGCAGCAGGTTCAGATTATTTAGTGATTGGCAGGCCTATTACTCAAGCTGATGATCCTTTAGCGGCATTATCAGCTATTCACCAGTCGTTACAGGCTTAATCAATACAGACTGAGTTAGAGAAGGAGTTCAAAATTGTTCAACTATACTAATAAGAATATTGTTGTTGTGGGTGGCACATCGGGTATTAACTTACAGGTTGCGATTAATTTTGCACAATGTGGCGCTAACGTTGCCGTTGCCAGTCGTAACGCTGATAAAGTCAACCATGCTGTTGAGTTATTAAACCAAGCCAACCCACAGGGTAACCATGTGGGCGTATGTTTTGATGTCCGAGATGAAGTTGCCTTAGCGCAAGGTTTTGAACAAATTAGTGAACAATTTTGTCAGATTGATGTATTAGTGAGTGGTGCTGCAGGTAATTTTCCTGCCAGTGCAGCAAAGTTATCTAATAATGGCTTTAAATCGGTTATTGATATTGATCTATTGGGTAGCTTTCAAGTCGTCAAACAGGCTTATCCATTATTAAATCGTCAAAATGCTTCTATTATTCAAATCTCGGCGCCACAAGCTTACATTGCTATGCCATTGCAGATACATGTTTGTGCTGCAAAAGCGGGTGTAGATATGCTCACTCGCACGTTAGCGATTGAGTGGGGTGTTGAAGGTATTCGGGTCAACTCTATTGTTCCTGGGCCGATAGCCGATACAGAGGGTTTTAATCGTCTAGCACCAAATGAAGCAATACAGCAAAAAGTGGCTAATAGTGTGCCATTAAAGCGTAACGGTCAAACACAAGATATAGCCAATGCGGCGCTATTTCTTGCGTCAGACTACGCTTCATATATAACAGGGGTTGTTTTACCGGTAGACGGTGGTTGGTCTTTAGGCGGCGCAAGCATGGCAATGGCTGAATTAGGGCAAATGGCCGCAAAACAAGGTTTATAAAAGGTATAAAATGGCAAATGCATTACAAGACCAATTACTCAAAGCAGGGTTGGCTAGCAAACAAAAGCTTAGAACAGCAAAAACGCAAAAACGTCGTGATAAAAAAGCCAATATTGACGATGGCAGTGAAGCGTTAAAACAACAAATTGCAGATCAGAAAAAGCAACAGGCTTTAAAAGACAAGCAACTCAATGAGCAACGTTTCAAAGAAGCGACTGAGCGTGGTCAAGTGCGCGGATTAATCACCGAATTTAAAAAGTTCGCGATTTCTTTGCCGCAAGATGCAGAAGTTAAATTTAACTACACGCTAAACAATAAAATTTATTCGTTATATATTGACGAAAAAATTCAAAAAAGTCTTTTAAATGGCGCTTTAGGTATCGTTAGGTATGAGGACAGTAGTTACGTTGTTCCTCATAAACTGGCAGCCCGTGTACAGTTATTAGTGCCTGAATGGTGTGGATACTTATGGGATAAACATGCTGAAGATTCACTTGAGCAAGTTGCTGATGAAGATGACCCGTATGCAGATTATGCAATCCCTGATGACTTAATGTGGTAGATAACCACAGCTTAAGTTAATCAAAAAAAGGCCTCAAATGAGGCCTTTTTTGCTATCCGTTAAACGGTTAATGCCTTAAATGCTAAAATTTGTTGGCAGTAGGCTAAATGGTGGCGAATATCGTCAATATATTGCGATGCTTTAAAATCCTTTAAATACCAATGACTGCCGTTATCATTTTGTTTGTTGTAAAAAAATCCTTCACACTCTAGCAGGTAATCTTTATTTGACGTGGCTAGCCAATACTGGGTGTCTAGATTAGCCAAGGTTTTTAATGTGTTAACTTGTTTTTGATAATCAGTCGGCATTGTTGATTGGTGTTGTATTCTGGCTAAATCTAATGCGTTTTGCTCAATTCCAAAAATATCGCCCACGAGTAATTCAAAAGGATTAAGATCTTTATGTGGCGTGACGGTGAAGTCGATTTTAGGTTTAAGGTATAAATCAGGCCAGTTCATATGAGGGTGTGTAAGCGCAATGCCCAATGCGATACGCCTTTCTCCGAGCCAATTATATTTTAGACAACGTTGACGCTTGAGTTCATCAGTTGACTCTATTTGTGCTAAGTTGGGTAACAAAGTCATTCTTCGTAACTTAACACTCTTAGAGACCATTGCCGTCATCACTGCCGTTACTAAGCCAATAGAGGGAGCACAATTGACCCTTTTCTCTAAGCTTTGGGCAACCGTATTGAGCACTTCTTCAAATAAGCCATTATGCTCGGTGTTTTCTACTGAAAGTGGCTTATTGGGTGCAGATAAATGGTCAGCACGAATATGTATTGCGTCTTCATGATATGTGGTATTAAAGGTGATAGTTTTCCCCGCAGGTGCTAAAGCCCAATCACCCTCTGCGTTGCCAATAATGGTGACGTATTCTATTGAATCATAAAGTTGTTCAAGCGACATTGTATTTCTATTTCGACTGATTGAATCCATATTCTAGCGTAAATAGTTGATTGTTTGACAATGATTATTGCTTTCAACACCTTTAAAAACAGAATAATGGGTTTATTTCATCAATTGTCTCTTAGTATCTGCCAACTTATCTTTCAATATCTTTACGCTTAAGACACTAAGTCCTGCCTTATTAATTAAATTAACCGTAAGATTAAAAGTCATTTTAAGCTGAGTTATTGCTTGTATTTATCGGGTAAATTCTATAAATTTAAACAACTGTTTTAATTAATTGTTTAAGAGACTGATATGAACCCGTACCAAGCCCCATTGAAGGATATGCAATTTCTTTTAGAAGATGTTTTTGATGCCCAAAATACCTGGCAAGAAATACCTGAATTAGCCGAAATGGTGGATATGGATACAGCCACAGCCATTTTAGATGAAGCCGGTAAAATAAGCCGTGATCTTGTTCATCCTTTAAATAGATCCGGAGACGAGCAGGGGGTTGTTCACCAGAGCGACACCATTATTACTCCAGACGGTTTTAAAGAGGTTTACCAGCAATTCTCTGAAGGTGGCTGGGTCGGTTTATGTGGCGATGCTGAGTATGGCGGCATGGGAATGCCAAAAATGCTGGGTATTCTTGTTGACGAAATGGGCTACAGTGCCTGCAATTCATTTGTTCTTTATAGCTCTTTAACTGCTGGCGCGGCACTATGTATAAATGCTCATGCGACTGATGAGTTAAAACAAACCTATTTACCCCATTTATATTCTGGTCAATGGTCAGGTGCTATGGATATGACAGAGCCTCATGCGGGGTCTGACTTACGCGGTATTCGTACTAAAGCGGTGCCTCAAGACGATGGTAGTTATGCTATTTCTGGTAATAAAATATTTATTACTGGTGGCGACCAAGATTTAACTGAAAATGTCATTCACTTAGTTTTAGCTAAGTTACCAGACTCTAATGGCATTTCACTGTTTTTAGTGCCAAAAATATTAGTGAATCAAGACGGTAGTTTAGGCGAAGCCAATGGGGTTTCTGTGGGTTCTATCGAACACAAAATGGGCCTTAAAGCATCTTCAACTTGTGTGATGAATTACGACAATGCCAAAGGCTTTTTAGTTGGAGAGCCTAATCGTGGTTTAGTTTGTATGTTTACAATGATGAACTACGAACGTTTAGCGATTGGAATTCAAGGCTTAGGTAATTCACAAGCGGCTTATCAAATGGCAAGTGAATATGCTAAAGAGCGCTTACAAGGTGTTGCGGCTGGCGTCAAACCTTCTGGTGCTTCAGACCCGATTATTGTTCATGGTGATGTCAGACGCATGTTGCTGACAATTAAAGCATTAACTGAAGCGGGCAGAGCATTATCAGTATATACCGGTAAGCAGCTAGATTTAGCCAAATATGCTGAAGGTGATGTGCAAGCAAAAGCAAAACAATATGTGGGTTTACTGACACCGGTGGCGAAAGCATTTTTAACCGACCGCGGTTTAGATGCCACTATTATGGCTCAGCAAGTTTTTGGTGGTCATGGTTACATTCGTGAAACCGGTATCGAGCAGTTAGTTCGTGATACACGTATTGCACAAATTTATGAAGGAACCAATGGCATACAGGCGATTGACTTTCTTGGACGTAAAGTGACTGGTGACAATGTTGCCACCTTAAAAATGTTTGTTGCAGAGTCGGTTGAACAACTCAAGGCTTTACAACATACCTCTGATGCAGATAAGCAAGCGGTCATTATTCGTCTAGAGTCATTAGTTGAAGTCGCTGATTACATTAATGACAACAAGCTAAGCCAACCTGCGCTAATCAATGCTTCAGCAGTAGATTATCTAGATGCCTTTGGTTTTGCATTATATGGTTTTTACTGGTTATTGATGGCGGATAAAGCTCATGGGCATTCAGACAGTGAATTTGCCGCACAAAAACACTATGTAGCTCAATTCTACATGGCTAAGTTGTTGAGCAAGTCTGATTATCACTTATCACAAGTCAAAGCGGGTGATGAGTCTATTATGTCTATGCCGGCTGACCTATTTTAATATTAGTTTTTAAACATTAAAAAGCACCTTCATGTTAAGGTGCTTTTTTTCGCTTAGAATAAGAGGAAGTTAATTATTGATTAGGTTCAATGACTAACGGCATGTCCATTAGCTTTTGTAACAATAACGCTGAATAAGACGCTTTTTGCTCTTTCTTAATTTTGGGGCTTAAGCCATTTTCAAACACAACAAATATGTACTTTTTTCCATTTGATGCTTCAAATTGTCCTGCAAGATTCGACACACCTAACATACTGCCAGTTTTGGCGATGACTTTGTTTTTCAAAGGAGCGCGATTAAAGTAGCGTTTATATTGTAAGGTTCCCGTTCTTCCTGATAACGGCAAATTGTCGAGAATATAATGATATTCTTCATGTTCGACGATAAATTTTAAAGTATTAAGAACATGAGCGGCCGACAGCATATTATATCGAGACAAGCCTGAACCGTCGGCAATATTAGCAGCACCTAAGTCAATGCCTAATTGATTCAGTACAGTTCGTAAGGTCTGGGCAGCTTTATTTAAATTTGCCGCTTCACCATAATAATATTCAGCGCTAGTTTTAAGTAATGCCTCTGCCATCAAATTGTCAGAGTCTAATAACATTTCCTCCATAATGATATTCAGTGACGCTGAAGAGTGAGTTGCCTGGGTGATTAATTGAGGAGCGTGAGACAAATCATTAGTCGATAATAGATTATTCAGCGCTATCGTTTGGCCTTGCAAGGTTATTTTTTGCTGTTCAAAAATGTTGTTGATCACTTTTAACGCATAATCGACAGGGTCATTAATCGCTATCGACAGCGGTAGAGATTTAGCACGGTCATAGCACCCCGTTAAAGTGTAATGGTTGTTATCTTTACGTTTTAAATTTAGGTCACATTCTGCATTAGAGGCAGAGTAAGTAGCAAATTGGGTGTTATTGTCCACTTTAATCGGTCGCTTACCCATCACTTTTAATTGAGTCTTTTTGTTGTGACCACTAGCACTTAAGCGTGCTTTAACGCAGTTTTTATCAATAATAAAGCTGGAGACAGGAGCCGCATAACAAATGTTTAAATCATCCCATACCCATCCCGCAGGCTGATCATTCGATAGGGTATCTCCAATTAAGTAAATATTACCTGAAACTTGATTAACTCCTTGCTTTTTTAACCGTTTAATTAACTTTGATAAGTCAGCATAAGTTAACGTTGGATCGCCACTAAATTGTAGGTAAATATCATTGGTCAATGTGCTGTTGGTCAGTTGTATTTCCCCGTCTGTAGAAAGGCGGGTGGTATAGGTGAAGTTTTTACCGAGTACCTCAGCACTTACTAATGCGGTGAGGATTTTCATCACACTTGCTGGGTTCATTAGCATATTGGCATTTTGCTGATAAACTAAGCGTTTATCTTCAATATCCCAAATGCTGAGAGCAATTAATGAATGAGCAGGATTGATAAAGTTAACTATAGAGGCAACATGTTGTTGATCTGCGTTAGGTTGAACTGATGTTTTTGGTGACTCTGTGATAGCCGATTTAACACTGGTGCTTAAGCAAAATACTGCTGTTGCGAGTAAACATTTTTGAACAAAAGCCATAAGATCAAATATCCGTCGAGAGTTTCTATTTTATGCTGATGTGCTGACATTTGAAATGGTCATAACAAATATACAACCTTGTATCATTTAACGTTTTATTTATACATTTGTGCAAATGTTGAACAAAAAGGGCTAGTTAAGGGCTGATTAAATCAGAAAAATCTTGCCCAATAGGTGTTTAATCGTTACTTTCTATGCCACTTTATCATTCGTCGTTACAATTTACAGACTGTAACCTTGCGAGCCTCAATAGTTAGAATGGTTTATACACTCATTGCAATTCGCTAATTTGTGCATTTTATAATGGGTAAACATTCACTAAATTACTATTGTTAGAACACTATTTACATTGTAGTTTTAAACAGCCAGTACAAGACATTCATTATGTCACTACTACCACTGCAATGAAATAATCTTTAAGGAGGATACCTTGCTTGAAAAGCTAGGTGGAATTTCATTAGCGCCTAATGCGTTAAAATGGTTATTAACACCAGAAAATTTTAAAAATACGTTAATAGACCAAATAGCATCTGCGCAAAAGTCGATTTACATTGCGGCTTTATATTTAGAAGATGATGAGGCTGGCCGAGAAGTGCTAGAAGCCTTGCTCACAGCAAAAGCTAAAAATCCGCAACTTGATGTGAAGGTCTTAGTGGATTATCACCGTGCAAGAAGAGGGTTGATAGGTCAAAAAGGAGATAGTGGCAACTACATTTTATACCGTAATGCTATCGCCAATGCTGATCATCCCATCGACATTATTGGTGTACCGGTTAAATCTCGTGAGTTTTTGGGCGTACTTCACCTTAAAGGTTTTATTTTTGATGACACCGTTATTTATAGTGGTGCAAGTATCAATAATATTTACCTGCAACAAGCTGATAAGTATCGCTTTGATCGCTATCATCAAATAGAAAGTGCTGAACTTGCTCACAGCATGAGACTGATGATCCAGCAGTACATTATTAATGATCCAGCCGTGAGCTCGCTGACTCAACCTGAAGAATCTGAAGTGGTTGCTGAAAAGCACGAAGTTAGAAGCTTTAAGTCGCGTTTATCGAATGCAAAATATGAGTTTGACTCAACGAGAATAGGCAATCGAGTGACGCCATTAGTTGGATTAGGTAAAAAGGCCAATGTGCTTAATAATGCGGTTTTAGAGATTGTAAAAAGTGCGCAAGATCACTTGTTTATTTGTACGCCGTATTTTAATCCGCCTTTAGCGCTAGCCAGAGCGATTAACTCGAAGCTAAAACAGGGGGTAAAAATTGATATTGTTGTTGGTGACAAAACAGCTAATGATTTTTACATCCCACCTGAGAAAGATTTTTCGACTATTGGTACTTTGCCATACATGTATGAGCAATCTTTAAGAAAATTTGCCAAACGCCAGCAATGGGCGATTGAATCCGGTTTACTGAATATTCATTTATGGAAGCATGAGCACAACTCTTACCATTTAAAAGGGATTAGTTGTGATGATAAAAAGCATTTGATCACTGGGTCGAATTTAAACCCTAGAGCGTGGGCATTAGATCTTGAAAATGGACTCCTGTTACATGACGAGTCAGGGAGTTGGAAACAATCTTTCATTGATGAGCAATCGTTCATTTTGACTCATACAGAAAGATTATTTCATTACAGTCAATTAGACTCTTTAAGTGTCTATCCGCAATCAGTTAAAAAGATTATGAATAGGATCAGACGACTTAAAGCAGATTTTTTGTTAAAACGAATTTTATAAGTTGTTCCCGTAACAAAAAAATCATCACATTCAGTTGTGATGATTTTTTTATTTTAAGAGTCACTATGCCACACTGTAAAAGCGCACCGCTCCATGCTGTTCATAAACTTTACCAATATCGAAAGTCACTATCGACTAAGCCTTTTGCCGCCAGAGGGAAGAAGTTGGTTAGGTGTCCACAATGTTTATTAGGGCAACAGTTTTGTACCTGTAATTTACGCCAATACTTAAACTCTAATGTGAGTTTTATGCTGATCATGTATGACGATGAAGTATTAAAGCCTACTAATTCAGGGCGACTTATTGCCGATCTTATTCCTAATACTCATGCTTTTTTATGGAATAGAACCCAGCCTGATGAAAACATGTTAGCGCTTATTGCTGATGAAAAATATCAGCCGTACATTGTTTTTCCGGAACAATATCAAGAGGCTGGTCAAGAGGTTGTTACCCAAGTTAATGCTAATGGTGATTCAGCTAAAACGCCTTTATTTATTTTATTAGATGGTAGTTGGCGTGAAGCGATTAAGATGTACCGTAAAAGTAGTTACTTACATAATATACCCATGTTGTCATTTTCCCCTGAGCTGCTTGCGACCTATGCCTTGCGTAAAGGAAGTCATGAATTTCAGTTGGCCACTGCCGAAGTCGCCTCTTTAGTATTAACCGCGGCAAATGAGCCATTAAATGCAGTAGCACTGAATAAATGGTTTGATTTGTTTGTAGAATCCTCTTTGTTAGGCAGAAACCGCCGTGCGAAAGAAACCCTATTACCGATTAGTGACTTTCAAGAGGCTTATTTACACGCCGTCAAGGCCGCTAAACAAGCTAACTAATTATCTGTAACAATAGGAATAGTCACTGTTTTGTTCGCTTTTATATACCAAAGCACCTAATATGGTGCTTTGGTGCTGTTGAATAAAGGAATGAGTATATGAGCGGTATATATCAACAAAATGACATTCAAACACCACCTAAGTTAGTTATTTTATATCGACTCGAGCCTGGTTGTTTAGGGCCTGATGGCCTTGACCATATTGAGGTGTTTTGCCAAATAGCGCAAAGAGCGCTGGCCACACTCAACGCCAATATTTGTTATTGGCAGCTTACTCCTCGTTTCGACAAGTCTTTAGCCGAATTACAATACAGTTTAGCGGGTAAAACATTAACACGTGATAAAGCCGCTATTTATGTTTCAGCCTGCCAAGCAGATTTAACGCAACTCGAAGAGTTTTTTGAAGATAAGCTGACATTATTAATCAATCGCTATATTGCCAGAAAAATACCCCATGTTTAGCCCATTCAAGGATGAGTAATGCCTGCAATCCAATCGATGACCTTACAGCAACAACTCTCGCAATACTTTGGTTTTAATGACTTCCGAGAAGGTCAATTAGAAACAATTCAGCATGTGCTTGCCGGGCACTCTAGTTTAGCCATTTTCCCTACGGGTTCTGGTAAATCATTATGTTATCAACTTAGCGCGATTAATTTACCTAAACTCACCTTGGTTATTTCTCCTCTTATTGCGCTAATACAAGACCAGCTGAAGTTTTTACATGCCAAAGGGATAAATGCCGCCAGTATCGATTCAAGTTTAACTCAACAACAAGTGCAACACGTGATGCAGTCGGTTAGGCAAGGTGAGTGCAACATTTTAATGGTGTCTGTCGAACGTTTTAAGAATGAACGTTTTAGACAGTTCCTTTCTCAGATAGAAATATCATTGTTAGTGGTCGATGAGGCCCATTGTATTTCTGAGTGGGGACATAACTTTAGACCTGACTACCTTAAAATCCCTATGCTATGTCAGGCGTTTAATATTCCTACCACTTTATTGTTGACCGCAACGGCAACCCAAAAAGTGAAACAAGACATCTGTCAACGTTTTAATATTCACCCTCAGCATGTTGTTCAAACAGGTTTTTATCGTGACAATTTGGCCTTAGCGGTTTTGCCTGTTACCCAGCATCAAAAAAACGCTGTTTTATTAGCGCAAATTAATCAACATACCGGTTGTGGCATTGTGTATGTGACGTTGCAACAAACTGCTGAACAAGTCGCTGAATATTTGCAGGATAATGGTGTGAACGCTGTGGCTTATCACGCGGGGTTACTATCAGAACAGCGTATATCAATTCAACAGCAATTCATGCACAGTGATCAGCAAGTGATTGTGGCAACCATTGCTTTTGGCATGGGCATAGACAAATCAGATATTCGTTATGTGTTTCATTATGATTTACCTAAATCAATTGAAAATTATAGTCAGGAAATCGGCAGAGCGGGGCGTGATGGTCAACTTGCACATTGCGTTACTCTAGCAAATTTAGACGGTTTAAATACCTTAGAGAATTTTGTGTATGCGGATACCCCTGAACATGATGATATCGACACACTGATCAACCTCATTAAAAATGAAACTGATGAGTCAGGTAAGTGGGAAATGCAAGACTTGGCGTTATCAAAGGCATGTAATATTAAGGTGTTACCGCTAAAAACCTTACTTGTACAGTTAGAAATGTCTGCCATTATTGAGCCGAGTTATGCTTATTTTGCAGAGTTCAAATATCAGCTTTGTGTCGATAAAGACGTGCTATTAGGCCAATTTAATCCTCAACGAGCGGCTTTTTTATCGACTATTTTACAACATACCCAATTTAAGAAAGTGTGGGGCCAACTAGACTTCGAAGCATTACATCGTGCCACCAACGAGCCTAGAACGCGTGTTATTGCAGCTCTTGAGTATTTAGCTGAGAAACAGCTGATCATTTTAGAAACCAAAAAAATGACTCAGGTTTTTCGTGTTAATATGGAACGGTTACGGGACCCGTCGATTGTTTCTGGTATGTCACACTATTTTAAAGACAAAGAAGATAAAGAGATTAACCGTATTGAGCAGTTGATCAGTTTTTTTGAGTTAGACAGCTGTTTGGCTGCTTATTTAGCCCGATATTTTGATGATTTACAAAGCCCTCAATATTGTCAGCGTTGTAGTGTGTGTTTAGGACATATTGCGAAACTAACTCAATCGACACAACCACAACAGTATGAATTGAGTCAGGTTAGTCTTTTTTTATCTGAGCTTAGAGAGCTTGTTTCAAGCAAACAGTTGACATTAACAACCGCGACACAAGCTAAGTTTTTAGCGGGTATTAGTGTTCCCATTTTGGGGCGTTTAAAAGTAAAAAACCTGGCTGGTTTTGGTGCACTGAATCAATGGCGATTTGCTGATATTGTGCAAATAATTAATGCTTTGGAGAGTAAATGAATACCGATAGTGACGAATTATTGAAAAAGCACTCTAATCTTATACACAGTGAAGATTTGACAGTGGAATCCCATACTCAGCGTGAGCAAGGTGAATGGTTTTTACAAACCTTAATGATCAAAGGGTATGATGTTCCCTTTAAGTATCGCCGTAATAAGAAATTTAAAAACCTTACCGGTCATAAAGTGAATTTGACGTACTATCCTCGAGAAGAGTCGGTGGCAGGCTTTAAAATTGAAACGATGCAAGTCGTTCGTATAAGACGAGCATAAATCAGCTCAGTGACACTAGCTAAATCTAGGTTTTATTTTCTCATCGCTGGTGGCAATCTGTAGGTATAACATCAAACCGTTATACCTACAGTAGCGCTATTTATTCAGATGTAAACTATTTATTCAGATGTAAACAAATAGTCACTGTGGGTTTTCCATAAGCGATAGCGAATTTGAACATCTTGCGGTAAATAGAACACCTTCGGTAATCGACTATCATATTGTACCTTTATACCTTCTCCTAATGGCACAAATTTCGATTGTTTAGGTTCTATACACATTTTCATTGTACTTGGACCATCGATGACTTTTTCTACTTGGTAGTATGGATAACCCCAGCCTTCAACGGTTAGTTGCTCAAGCTTGCCCATCAGTCTATGTTGATTGCAATCAACTAATTGAGTTTTTCCTATTTGTACTTCTAACAAGTAATCCTGCTCATTTTCGCGTTTGGGGAGGGTAATAATATGCTGTGTCATCCCCTCTGACGGCTTGGGGTACATTTTTGTTTCAGTTGCTGATTGATAGTTTTGTGTTGTGAACACCTTTGTGCTGATCGCGTTTGAGTTTAACGCTTCATGGTGTACAGGGCTGGTGGCCATAGCATTACTTGATAATAAAAGTGTCATTATGCTGATATAAAATGTAGATGATTTATTCATAGTTTCCTCTATACAAAATATGCTTGTTTTTGAATCAAATGTATTTCATTTAAAGATATAAACGCTGTAAAAATGGAAAAGGGTTAACTGAATTAAATATTTTCAATTTTTTATACTTGATAATATTTTAGTTGGCAGTATTTGGTGTAAATTTAGCGGTAAACATTTGTTTTCCTATACAAACTATGACATAACATTAACTTAACTTTGTAACAATTGTTGTCGTTAGGGTCGCTGTAAATGAACAAATACAACCAAACTATTGAACAAACAGCCGATATTTTAAGGCTGGCCATTCCTAAAATGACGGCGTTAAATATTCCGGTTACGCCAGAAAACTATGCTATTTGGTATGAGTACTTCTCAGAGAGTAACCTCAATCTAAAACGCGCTATAGACGGTTTACTTGCCAATGAGGTGGTGTTTACACCTGCAGTGACTGCGGGACTATATAACCGTTTTATTGAAGATCAAAGTCCCGATATTATCGAAAATGTTCAAATTGAAACTCAAATTTTAATCAAAAATTTATTCAATCAATTAGATAAGTTTAGTCTTGGTACAAGTTCATTCAGTGATAACTTGACAGAGTTTGGCGATCAAATTCAACAAAACCCAAACCCAGAATTACTGCATGAGTTAGTGCGGAACTTAGGGGCTGAGGTTGAACAAATTTTAGCTGATAATACCAACATGAAAGGGGATCTTAAAACGCTTGAAGATGACTTATCTACATTAAAGAACGAAATGAATAGTTTAAGTAAAGTTGCTATGACTGACGAGCTTACTTCACTGAATAATCGTCGAGCGTATGAATCTTTTGCAGCTGAGCAGTTTTCATTATTTCAACAAACACAAATTGGCAGTAGCGTGTTATTCATTGATATCGATCATTTTAAACAGTTCAATGATACTTATGGCCATTTAATTGGTGATAAGGTGTTGGCCTATGTGGCACTGGCATTAAAAAATGGCGTTAAAGGAGATGATTTTGTTGCTCGTTACGGTGGTGAAGAGTTTATTATCATGCTGCCAAATACTAATATTGAAGATGCCGCTAAAGTAGCCGAAAAGCTACGGATTAAAATATCTGAAAAACAACTGTCTATTGGTAAAGAGCATAAACAAAATTTAGGCCATATTACAGTTTCTATGGGGCTAGCGACATTTAAGGCGGGAGATGACCCAGAAACCCTTCTGGCTAGGGCAGATGAACAGCTTTATATTGCTAAATCAGCAGGGCGTAATTGTATTCGATATTCAACTGAAGATTAATTTTATCAATAACTAACTAGCATTGGTTACTGGTTTATTGTTGATGAGGAAGCACACGGTTTCGACCATTACGCTTTGCTTCATATAGATACTTATCGGCTAGGTTGATCATTTGGTCAATACTCATATCTGATTGATATTCTTGAACCCCAACACTCATAGTCACTTTGATATCTTGATCCATTAATGCAATTTCTTGTTGCGATACCGCGGTTCTTATTCTTTCTGCAATATCGTAAGCCTCGTTAAAGTCAGTATCGGTAAGAATAAACAAAAACTCTTCACCTCCCCAACGGGAAACATAGTCAGTCTCTCTGAGATTGTGTCTAAACAGCTTAGCGATTTCAGTTAACACTTTATCTCCCATGTTATGACCATATTTATCATTAACTTGCTTAAAGTAATCTAAATCACACAATAGAACTGAAAAAGGGGTTTTATGTTCCTTAAAGTCAGAGACTTGCTGCTCTAATATAATTTGTGCACTGCGACGGTTTCGTAACTCAGTCAGTTCATCAAAATGGGCTAATTTATGTAGCTTACTGTTCAGCTCAATTGCATGATGGTACAACTGGGTTCTGGAATATTCGTATAAAGCAGACAAAAAGCTGATGGTGATAAAAGAATAAAATAATCTTAGTTTGAACTCATGAGCGTAGATTGTTTGACCCGTTACCCACTCAGGGTTGAACATCAATATCCAGGTGATAAAGACAAATAAGGCAATATTAATGCTGCCTTGTTTTAAGCCATGAACATAAACCGACACTGGAGGGACAATAAATATCCATAAAGGGCCTGTTTGTTCAACACCCCCAGTATAGATAAGGTAAAACATTAATATATATAGTAAATAAATAATAATGAATGAGCTAAGTTTTGTCTGTGAACGCCATTTAACCATGCAAAAAGCGGCAAAAAATATACAACTCGAAATAGATAAAGCGGCAAATAAGGTCAATGAGGATTGAAATAATGCAAAAATTGACATTACAGCCGTAATCGACATACCTATTAATGAGAATAGTGAGATCACACGAGATTGCTGTAGCTCGCCAAAGCTTTGAATCTTACTATTGAGTTTGTTATTCAAAGATTTTCCTTTATCTTCAATGACATTTGTATCTTTACATTTTATCAAGTTTATACCGTAATTATGCTTTTGAGTAAAACTCAATCAAATTTTTTTTGGTATGTTTGGTTTACATAACCCAAGGTTAGCTTCTATTGGGAAATAAAATGACAGATTACTTGATCAAAGTGTAGCATATTATATTATACTGTATATAAGTACAGTGCTTTTGGTTTTTATAATATGAATGTTATTCCTATCTCTGCTAGTGCCGGTCTGACTGGATTTGAAAGCCCTGCAGCTGAGTATCAACAATTATCACTTAGTCTTGATGAATTATTAATTGAGCATCCTAGTGCGACTTTTATTGGTCTAGCTAAAGGAAATTCTATGGAGGGAATTGGCATATTTGATGGTGATATCCTCATTGTCGATAGGCACGTTACCGTGAGTAATTTAGATGTCATTGTGGCAAATTTTAATGGCACTTTTGTCTGTAAAATTATTGATAAAGTTCATCGTAAACTGTTGTCAGCAAATAGCCAACACATGGGCGTAACCATAAGTGAGTTTGATAACTTTAGTATTGAGGGAGTGGTGATTCGTTCTATCAGATGTCACAAGAAAACGCCTCAACTTGAGATTACCTAGTCATGTTTGCATTAGTTGATGCCAATGCGTTTTATTGTAGTGCAGAGCAAGTATTTAGGCCTGACTGGCGTAATAAGCCTGTCATTGTTCTTAGTAATAATGATGGTTGTATTGTTGCGGCCAATAAGCAAGCTAAAGCGGCAGGTATACAAAAATTTATTCCTTATTTTCATGTAAAAACCTTATGTGAACAAAAACGCATTATTGTGTGTTCTTCAAATTATGAGCTTTATGCTGATTTATCAGCCAAAATGATGCAAATTATCGGTCGTTTTGCGCCAGAACAACATATCTATTCAATAGATGAAAGCTTTCTATCATTTAAGCACAGTGAAAAAGCAATTAACTCATTCGTACATCAAGGCCAACTTATTCGTAAAACCGTTTGGAAAGAAGCAAGGCTGCCGGTGTGCGTAGGAATAGCCAATACCTTAACTCTCGCTAAAGTGGCCAATCATGCCGCTAAAAAAATCATCGGCTATCAAGGCGTATGTGTTATTGATAATGATGCGGAGCGCATTGCGATTTTAAAAAAATTAGCCGTAAGTGATGTATGGGGAATTGGTCGAAAATTAACTAAAAAATTGACTTCATTGAATATTCAAACTGCTTATGATCTATCACAAATGGCACCTGGCATGGCCCGCAAACAATTTAATATTGATGTTGAGCGGACGGTACGAGAGTTAAATGGGCAAGAGTGTAAAGAATGGGGAGAGGCGAGAGCTGATAAAAAACAAATATTCTCGACCCGCAGTGTCGGTGAGCGAATTACCGATTATGAATTATTGTTACAGGCCTTGAGTACACATGTGGCAATTGCCGCTGAAAAGGCCAGAAGGCAGCAATCTTATTGTAAATCGATGCTTATTTTTGCGCATAACTCGCCTTATGATGATAATCCTCGTAGTTTTAAGCTTGTGCTTCACTTTGTTATACCAACGCACTGTACTGTAGAGTTAACTCGCGCTATCAGTGAAGCTGCACCTAAATTGTTCCGCCAAGGTGTAAGGTACTACAAGATAGGAGTCGGGCTGATTGATTTAGTTTCCTGCCATTTTACTCAGTTAGATTTGTTCAACACTCAAACATCTAATCCAGAGTTAATGCGTGCTCTAGACAGCATTAATGGGCGCTATGGCCGTAGTACATTATTTATGGCTGCTCAAGGAATAGAGCAAAAATGGGCAATGAGACGTCATTATTTAACGCCTCAATATACAACTAACTGGAAGTGTCTGCCAAAAATTCATTGTTAGCACTTGCGAGTCAACTTGATGACGATATTACTCCGCAATGGGGGATAATCGCCCCGTTTGATCAAAATTATTGATCTGATTTTGGAATGGTTTTAGACAACCAATATTATCGTTAATCCATTGCTGATTATAATAGGTGTCTAAATAACGCTCACCAGCATCACAAATTAACGTCACAATAGATCCTGTTTGTCCTTGCTGTTGCATGCGTGTCGCAAGCGTTAAAGCACCATATAAATTAGTGCCAGTCGAGGCGCCGGTTTTCCGTCCAATCAACTTTTCTAACCATTGAATCGTTGCAATAGAAGCTCCATCAGCCACCTTTTGCATCTCATCAACCACGCCAGCAATAAAAGAAGGTTCAACACGTGGGCGGCCAATACCTTCTATTTTACTGCCAAGAGTACCTGTTAATGTTTTATCGCCAGTATTGAAATAGTCAAAGAAAACCGAATTTTCGGGGTCAACCACATAAAGCTGTGTAGCAAGTTGTTGATAACGAATGTAACGACCAATAGTGGCAGACGTTCCTCCTGTGCCAGGGCTCATAACAATCCAAGCGGGAGTGGGATATGGCTCGCGTTGCATTTGATGAAAAATAGAGTCAGCAATATTGTTATTACCTCGCCAGTCGGTGGCTCGCTCAGCATAGGTAAATTGATCCATATAATGACCGTTTAACTCGGTGGCTAAACGTTCCGACTCGGCATAAATCTCACTGCTCTGTTCAACAAAATGACACTTGCCGCCATAAAATTCAATTTGTTGAATTTTTCGTTTAGCCGTACTTTTTGGCATAACTGCAATAAATGGCAAGCCAATAAGTCGAGCAAAATAAGCTTCAGAAACAGCAGTGCTACCAGAAGATGACTCAATAATAGTGGTATCTTGCTTTACCCAACCATTACAAAGCGCATAAAGAAATAAAGAGCGCGCAAGACGATGTTTTAAACTTCCCGTTGGGTGAGTACTTTCATCTTTTAAATATATATCAATGTTTGAGAGTTGAGGAAGGTCGAGCTTAATTAAATGGGTATCAGCAGAACGTTGAAAATCAGCATCAATTAAAGCAATAGCTTGGTTAACCCAATGGTTAGACATAATCATTTTCTCGTTTGAACTGTCATTAGGGCTAATATGCTAATAGCA
Source organism: Shewanella gaetbuli (assembly GCF_023284065.1). GTDB lineage: Bacteria > Pseudomonadota > Gammaproteobacteria > Enterobacterales > Shewanellaceae > Shewanella > Shewanella gaetbuli. The sequence continues at coordinate 96,849 of NZ_JAKIKP010000004.1, forward strand.
ATAAACAAAATGAGCAATGAAAGTCGGTTTATATGGTTAAAACTTAATGAAAATGTGCTGAGAATAAACTAAGAATTGAAAAGCTTGCAGGAAGTAAAAATGGTGGAGGGAGAAGGATTCGAACCTTCGAAGGCTGAGCCGTCAGATTTACAGTCTGATCCCTTTGGCCACTCGGGAACCCCTCCACTGTGATAGTTATAAAGATAAGAAAGATGGTGGAGGGAGAAGGATTCGAACCTTCGAAGGCTGAGCCGTCAGATTTACAGTCTGATCCCTTTGGCCACTCGGGAACCCCTCCACGAATTTCTTTTCTTACTAACTAAATTTTTACGCAAATGGTGGAGGGAGAAGGATTCGAACCTTCGAAGGCTGAGCCGTCAGATTTACAGTCTGATCCCTTTGGCCACTCGGGAACCCCTCCTCAATTGCGGCCGCCATAGTAGTCAGAAACGTATAATATGTAAAGTCATAAAATGAAAAAAAACCTAAAGAAATGGTGTGTTTGGTCGATAAAATAGCATCTAGTCGTTATGGTGCTGTTTTTATATGCAAATAGAGTCAATTTTAGTAAATGAGCTTCAGTTGGGCAGTCGTTTAAATAACGCTGTAGAGAACCAAAGACGAGGCGAATTTGGCTTGCTGTTAGCAATGTTGTCAGCAGACTCGACTGATATGGCACAATTTCAACTTGATAAAGCGTTAACACTGGATGAGAAACTCTATAAACAATTTGAATTGCCAAAACCCATCACTTTAGTTGCCGATTTATCTGAAAATAATTCCCCGATAAATAATGGCGAATGTTTTAACCAGCATGGATTTGATGGTTTTCGATTACAACAAGCATTAACACCAGAAGCACTTATCACACGAGGGCGACATGATGACGGGGTTGCAATGGCTCTGGCTAACACTGACCCTGTGACAAAAGCAAAATTTGAACAATCAACACTGCCCATCCCCCAATTATATTCAGACATTGATGAAATGCATTTTGTGGATCAATTAGCAAGGCAAAGGCAACTGTGTCAAACCATTCTTGCCGCTTAACACCGCAGATATAGGCTAATAAAAATTGGCTGAATGTGAACAAGGCAAAAGAAAACCTGGGCTGGTTAGAATAAGATGCAATGAGTTATTCATCCATTGGAATAAAATTATGATTAAAAAGATTGTCGAGCAACAAGATAATGTTAACGATACCTGTACAGATTGCGGCAGCTTTGTCGACATAGGTGCGGTGATTGATGAACATGATACTTTATTAAGTTTATCGATTGAAGGTGACGATGCGAACGAGAAAGCACAACAGATTGCAGAAAAAGCTCGTCAACGGTTTTCTCATGTTGAAGTGAATATTAATGAGCAACAAGATAAAGTTGAACTTAACTTAACCTTCTCTGTTACCGTAGAAAAAATGCTATTTCAACTCGAAAATGGTTTATAAAATATAGTGGCTGCTGGTTAACTTACGGTATAATCTGCCGAAGTTAATTAACAGCTTATTTTAAGCTCCCAAAAGTTGTATTGATAGACTGCATAGTACCAATTCTAAAAACTGCAGATAAAAATACATGATGTCTACTCGGGAAAAGAATGACTCAAGAACAATATCGGCACCTGTTAGAGTTAATTGTAAACTCTAGTGCTAAACAGCAGGGTAATTTTGCTAAAACCTCTGAATTGGTTTGCAAATTACTGTTACAGCAATTTGATGTCTGCGCAGTCTCTGTTTGGTTGTTTGATGAAGAATTTGATAACCAGAATAGCGTCGAACCTAATGAAGAGCAGTTTGTTTTTTGCTCTAAACGCCCCATATCCTCATATTTCTCAGCCAATGTTACACATACTCATCTGTCTAGAAATGAACAAAACTGGTCAATAACGTTCGACTTTTTTAAACAGTTAAAACAGCATCGTTATCTTTCTGAAAACCCTCATGTTAAGCCAGAATACCAAATTCTTGAACATGAATTTTATGTACAAAATAATGTACAAAATACCTTGAATGTGGCCATTCGTATTAATGGCCATATTGAAGGAGTGTTAGCATTAGACTCAACAAGCCCAGCCCCTTGGACACATGAAGAAATTCAATTAGTTATTCAATGTGCTGATCAACTTGCGTTAACGTTAGCGACCCGATATTCATATGATAAGTCAGAGCAGATTACGCTATTGCGAAATGCTGCAGAACATTCAGACCAAGTGGTTATGATTGTGAATTTAGACACATTGAAGGTTGACTACGTTAATGATGCTCATCAAAAAGTGACCGGCTTATTACGCTCTGAAATTGAACATCACAGTGTGATGAACCTTGACGTACTGAGAAATCACCCTGATATGCTCAGTGTCTTTACTACTCAATTAGAACAACAAAAGAGTGTGATTGGGGATATTAAAATTAATCGCAAAGATGGCACTGAATATTGGCTACATTACCATATAACAAAGTTTACCACAGAGCAGGGGAACGATTACGCCTTGGTGTCAAGCCAAGACATTTCTTCAGAGTTTGAACATAAAGCTGAACTGGAAAAGTTGGCTTGGCATTGCCGTTTAACGGGTTTACATAATCGAGCCTTCTTTACGCCTAAAATAGATCAAGCAAAAGACGGTGTGCTATTACTTATCGATTTAATGGGCTTTAAAAGATTTAATGATACTAATGGTCATGAAAGTGGCGATTTATTGTTGATTGAAGTCGCCAGACGATTAAAACATTTTGCTGCAAATCATCATGCAATTGATGTTGCCAGAGTTGGAAGTGATGAATTTTGTATTTTACTTGCCAGTCAATATTGTGAGTATGAATTAGAAAATATCGTTAATAAACTGATGACTAACTTATCGGCATTTGCGCTAATTAATAGACAAAAAGTAGAGCCTAAACCCGCTATTGCGATTGTAGACATTGCGACGGTAAAAGATAAATTCTCACCACTTTCTTGTGCTGACATTACGCTACAACATGCCAAAAAACAGTCATTTGAACATTACCAATTTTTCAATCAACAGATATTAGCTCAATTCATAAATAATGCCGATATTGAAAATGATCTAAAATCTGCCATTAACGGGCGTCAGTTTGAGTTGTATTACCAACCATTAATGGATCTACAGCAACATCAATTTATAGGTGCAGAGGCATTAATTCGTTGGAATCACCCCAAAAAGGGAGTGTTATATCCTGGGGCGTTTATCGAAATAGCTGAACAGTGTGGCATGATAAATTCGTTGGGTGAATGGGTGCTTGAAAATGCCTGTAAGCAGTTGCACTTATGGCAGCATAAAAATGTCAATATCACTATGCATGTTAATGTCGCAGCAAGGCAGTTCTTTAGTGGAACCTTGTTCGAGCAAGTTTGGCAACTGTTAAACCGTTATAGAATTAAACCTCGCAGTTTAATTTTAGAAATTACCGAAACAGAATTAATGGGTGACATTCATTATGCTTCACATTTATGCCAAGAGCTTGCAGATTTAGGTGTAGGCATTGCTATTGATGACTTTGGTACGGGTTATAGTTCGATGAAATATCTGAAACAATTTCCAATCAATAAGTTAAAAATTGATCGCTCGTTCATTATGGATATTGGCTCAAGTAAAGAAAGCCAAGAAATTGTCAGTGCGATTATCGCTATGGCAAAAGCATTGAATATTTCGATCACTGCTGAGGGCGTTGAAACTGTTGAGCAAGAACAGTTCTTGGCTGGCATGATCTGCGACCATGCGCAAGGTTTCTTATATAGCCCTGCGGTAAGAGTAAATGACTTCAATACGTTAATGATAAGCTCAATGGCAAAGCACTAACGATAATAAATGTTAACGCCCACAGCATTGTTTAAACTTCTTGCCACTAAGGCAAATACACGCTTCATTTCTGGTCGGTAGTGGACAATCCATTTGTTCACCATAAGTATAAAACCAGCGGTTACTTTCGAACACAAAATGCGATGCCTCATAAATGACATCAACACTTTTATCTGTTTTATACCAGGCCTTAAAGATAACCATAGCTTGGGGTAAATCTGGGTAATTATGATTAAATGCAATGCGGTTTTTTACCGTAGGGTTAGCCGATAAAAGCTGATGTTCAATCACTTCTAAACTTAACCATTGAGGATTATTTTGTGCCAGTTGTGCTTGGGTTAAACCGTGCAAAAAATCTTTATAATGGGTGTCGATTAAGTAGCGATAATCTTCAACCACAAAAGCACAGTAACGTGACCTCATTAATTGTTCGGCAGTAGTCGCCATGTTACTGCTTGAATGCAAAGTTTGACAACAGTCAGCATAACTTAGTTGACTGTTACATGGGCATAAGGCATTAGGGCTGATTGGATTCATTGATTAGCTGATTGAGTTGTCGCCATAAATTGTTGGCCATAGTACCAATTAGGTACGGGTTTAGCACTGTAATAATACTCAGGTTTTGAGCGAGTATTGGAATCAATATTGATTTGCCAATGGCCATCAGATGAGCGAGTGAGCACAGAAACAAATTTACCTGCAAACTCACTTACCGTATCACCAGATTCAGCGTCAGGATGAAACCTCATTAAATAATAGCCAACATCAGTTGCTTGATTTGATGAAATTTGTCTCGCAACCACTCTAAAATCAATATCGATTCGGGCTTTTTTATGGCGAATTTTTTTAAAAAAAGTTTGATAAAGATTAATAACGTTTTGTTTGCCAATGATAATGTCTTTATCTTGGCTCTCTGAAATATAAACCGCATCGTCAACATAAATTTGTTCTAATGTATCGATGTTAAGGTGCTGAAAACTTGCTTTTAAACGCTGGTAATTAAGATTGAGTTGCTGATGCTCTTGCTTATTTTGCGCAAAACAAGGGGTCATTACCAATAATAGAGATAACCAAAGCAGTATCAAAAAAGTGGCTGATTTTTGTAAACTCATGCGGATAGTGTTCTCATTAGATTGATCTTTTATCTAGGATTGGGTGTACTATAAATTATTCTGTCGTTTCTAAATAGAATAGAATCTTTACAAAGTGTGTAGGAGGTTAGTGTGCATCTAGATGAAAACGAGTTATTTTTTCAAGAGATGGCAGATGTCACTCCGTTAAAAGTTTGCCAGAAGACACAAAACGTCATTACCTTTAGTCCAAATATCCCAACAGAGGGGCAACGCTTACGGCAAGCACAATTAAATGAACATGAGTTACTAGAACTCTTGTCGATTAACCCAATTGACTTTGAACCTGTTGGTTGTGATGAAACAATTTATCATCGTCATGATGGTATGCAAGATGCTGTATTTAAACAATTAAGGCTAGGGAAGTACCAAATAAAAACGGTGCTTGATGTTCATGAATACCGAATTGATCAAGCTAGGATAAGCTTAATTAATTGTATTTTGGCAGCCTATGAACGTGGCGAAAGAAATATTTTAGTTATTCATGGTAAAGGCTATAAAAGTAAACCTTATCCTGCGCTATTAAAAAGCGCCGTGTGTGACTGGCTGAAACGAATTGAATATGTTGCCGCTTTTCACAGTGCAACAACAGAGCAGGGTGGTTCTGGTGCGGTTTTTGTAATGTTAAAAAAATCTGCTCAAAAACGCATCGAAAATAGTGAGCTGAACCGCAAAGGACGTGGCTTTAGGTAGAAATAGTATTTATAAAAACGCCAACATAATGTTGGCGTTTTTAATGTAAATAATTAACTTAACATTTTAGTCATATTACCAACCACATTGACGGTTAGCTTGGCTGTTTTTCTCATTCAACCAAACTTGTAGTGGAGCAAAATAATCCAGAACTGCTTGTGCATCCATTTCTTTCGTTCCGGTCACAATATTCAGCGCTTCAGGCCAAGGCATAGACGCGCCCATTTCTAACATTTGATTAAGTTTTTCGCCAGCCTGTTTGCTGCCATAAATACTACAGCGATGAACGGGTCCAGTATCGCCTGCAATTTCACATAAAGACTTATGGAATTGGAATTGCAGAACATGGGCTAAGAAATAACGCGTATAAGGCACATTTCCCGGCACGTGATACTTTGCACCGGGGTCAAAGTCTGCTTCTGTTCTTGCTACAGGTGCTTTAACTCCCTGGTATTTTTCACGTAAATCCCACCATGCCTGATTATATTGCTCTGGCTTAATCGTACCGTTGAAAACTTGCCAGCGCCATTGATCGATCATCAATCCAAATGGCATAAACGCCACTTTATCTAAAGCTTGTTTGAGTAATAGGCCAATATCCTTAGAAGCATCGGGTACTTGGTCAAGTAAGCCAATTTTTTGCAGGTATTTAGGGGTAATAGACAGGGCAACTGTATCACCAATGGCTTCATGAAACCCATCATTGGCTGAATTTTTGAAGATAAAAGGTTGATGTTTATATGCGCGTTGGTAGAAGTTATGTCCAAGCTCGTGATGAATAACGGTAAAGTCTTCAGCCGTTTTTTGAATACACATTTTGATGCGAATATCATCTAGGTTATCCAGATCCCATGCTGAAGCATGACAAACAACATCTCGATCTTTTGGTTGTACAAACAACGAACGAGTCCAAAAGGTACTTGGTAATTCATCAAAACCAAGCGAAGTAAAAAAACTTTCGGCTTGTTCAACCATCTTGATTTCATCGTAATTATTTTGTGCTAATAACTCCGTGACATCATATCCTGGATCGGCATTGTCTGGGGCTACACTATTATAGATAGTTCCCCACTGTTGGGCCCACATATTACCTAATAGATGTGCTGGAATGGCGCCTTGTGCTGGTGCAACATCATCACCGTATTTTTGGTTAAGTTCACCACGAACATAACAATGCAGGGAATCATATAGAGGCTTTATTTGGCCCCATAAGCGATCCAGTTCAGCAGAAAAATCGTCTGGTTTCATATCATATTGGCTACGCCATAATTCAGATAAGTCACTAAAACCTAGATCACGAGCACCTTCGTTTGCCAATTCAATTTCACGTTCAAATAAAGGACGCATAGGCTTGGCAATTTCACGCCAGCCAGTCCAAGCTTCTAGTAATAATGCGGGATCATTTGATGTGGCCATCACGTTAGACAGTTCAGGTTGCGTCATACATGTGCCGTCAGCAAAACAATATTTGCCTTTGCCATACATACCATTTAATTCAGAGCTTATTTGCGCAAGTTCAGCGTTTTTAGCAGCATCAAGTGGCGCAGGTAACACCAAGCTACTTCTTAGGCTATTTAACTTACGTTTGTTAACTGGATCTAATTCAACATCAGCATACTTTGCCGCTTCAGTAGCAAATTTGACACTTGTAGCGGTCACTTTCTCGCCCATTGCAGCCGATAATGCAGCAGTATCTTCAGTAATAAAATTGGAGTATATCCATTCTGCTCGACCCGCTTCAATGGACAAGCTCGCCAATTCTGCTTCAGCGTGATTAATGAAGTCGATTGCCGCTTGGGGTGTTGGTACATCAATTGAATCTGATGCTAATTCCGCTTGTTGAGAGGTTGTTGGTGATGTTTGTTTATCATCACTAACGCATGCTGATACCCCTAATGATAGTGCGACCAAAAGCGCAATTTTAGACGGGTGTTTTAAAGGCTTTATCATTTACATATCCCTGTTTATTTTTTGCCAGTATTGTACATAAAACGATTGAATATTGCATACAAGTTACAAGATATTCATAAAGCAAGCCGTTTGACGTGGACCTGTTAACAAAATAAGCCAAATTTAAATTGACATCTGTTCGCCCAATGATTAATTTAAACGAGTGTTTAAATTGAGGGTAGATTAAAGAATGGCAGGTCGTACTGATACGAAGACAAGAATTCTAGATGCAGCAGAAAAGCTGTTTGCAGAGCGGGGATTTTCAGAAACGTCATTGCGGTTAATTACCAGTAAGGCAGAAGTTAATTTAGCCTCAGTTAATTATCACTTTGGCTCGAAAAAAGAATTAATTAGAGCCGTATTGGCCAGATACCTAGACGTATTTATGCCTAGTGCGGCTGGTGAAATTAAGCGGTTACATAACGCACCAGAACAAGCATCGTTAAATGAGATTTTCTCGTCTTTAATCAAACCATTATTAGAGCTGAATAAAGTGCGACAAGGCGGGACCATTATCTTTTTGCAACTGTTAGGAAGGGGCTATATTGAAAGCCAAGGTCATCTTCGCTGGTTCATCACCACACATTACGGAGAGTACCTTTCTACTTTTGTTCAAGCAGTTTCAGCAAGTGCGCCACATATTCCTGCCGCTGAAATGTTTTGGCGATTACATTTTACCTTAGGCACTATAGTTTTCACCATGGCATCAGCAGATGCTTTAAACGAAATTGCAGCGGCGGATTATGACGAACATAACGACACTGAAGCGATTATACGTAAAGTTATTCCTTATATGGCAGCAGGTGTTGCTGTACCCGTTACCACTAACTAGACAAACAAAGAAGGTTAATCATGAGTATCATCATATTGCTAATTATTGCAATCATCGTGCTCTTTGGAGTACGTAATGTCAGGATGCAAGTCATCACGCGACCTGCTTTTGCATTTTTTAAAAAAGTATTACCACCGCTTTCAAGTACAGAAAAAGAAGCGATGGAAGCCGGCGATGTATGGTGGGAAGGAGAGTTGTTTAAAGGCAACCCTAACTGGAACAAATTACACGGTTACGATAAACCAACATTAACAGCAGAAGAACAAGCGTTTTTAGATAACCAAGTTCAAACTGCATTAACCATGATTGATGATTTTGATATTGTTCATAATCGTAAAGATCTTCCGCCTGAGTTATGGGAATACTTTAAAAAAGAAGGTTTTTTTGCGTTAATTATTCCTAAAAAGTACGGCGGTAGAGAATTTTCTGCCTATGCCAATTCAACTATTGTGGCTAAAATTGCCACGCGTAGTGTAAGTGCAGCCGTTACTGTAATGGTGCCTAACTCATTAGGCCCAGGGGAATTGTTAACCCACTATGGAACTCAAGAACAAAAAGATCGTTGGTTACCTTCATTATCTGTGGGTAAAGATATCCCATGTTTTGCGTTAACAGGGCCAGAGGCAGGCAGTGATGCTGGTGCAATTCCTGATGTGGGGATTGTGTGCCGTCAAGAATTTGAAGGTGAAGAAACTCTAGGTATCAGTTTAACTTGGAATAAGCGCTACATTACCCTTGCCCCTGTTGCTACAGTATTAGGACTAGCGTTCCAAATGCGTGACCCTGACAAATTACTTGGTGATAAGAAAAACTTAGGGATTACTTGTGCATTGATCCCAACTGACCACCCAGGTGTTGAAATTGGCCGTCGTCATAACCCATTAATGATGGCGTTCATGAACGGTACAACAAGTGGCGAAGATGTATTTATTCCACTTGATTGGATTATCGGTGGTCCTCAATATGCGGGTAAAGGCTGGAGAATGCTAGTTGAGTGTTTATCTGCTGGTCGCGGTATTTCATTACCTGCATTAGCAACCGCCTCAGGCCATGTGACGACTAAAACCACAACAGCTTACAGTTATGTACGCCAACAATTTGGTATGCCAATTGGTAATTTTGAAGGTGTCCAAGAAGCGCTGGCCAGAATCATTGCTAATACCTACCAGCTTGAAGCTGCCCGTCGTTTAACAACCACCGGTATTGATGCCAAGGTTAAGCCTTCAGTTGTTACCGCAATTGCTAAATATCATATGACCGAGCTTGGTAGAGATGTATTAGAAGATGCAATGGATATTCAATCTGGTAAGGGTATTCAATTAGGACCTAAAAACTATTTAGGTCATGCATTTATGGCTAACCCAATTTCAATTACCGTTGAAGGCGCTAACATTTTAACTCGCTCGTTAATGATTTTTGGGCAGGGAGCTACACGTTGTCATCCATATGTGTTGGCAGAAATGGAAGCCGCTGGCATTGAGAATGAATCAGATGCCGTTGACCGTTTTGATACCTTATTATTAGGCCATATCGGTTACGCTACGGGTAATGCTTTAAGTGCTTTTGCTAATGCATTAACAGGAAGCAAGTTTGCTGCATCACCAGTAAGCGGTGAAACTAAGAAGTACTACCAAGATATGAAACGTATTTCTTCAGCATTAGCAATTATGACTGACTTATCTATGTTGATCATGGGAGGCGATTTAAAGCGCAAAGAAATGATTTCAGCACGGATGGGGGATGTATTAAGTCAATTATACCTTGCCTCTGCAACCTTGAAATTTTATGAAGACAACGGCCGTCAACATGATGATTTACCGATTGTTCATTATGTTATGACTCAACGTCTGCATTTTGCAGCTAAAGCTTTAGAGGAAGCGATACGTAACTTCCCTAATAAAGTGGCTGGTGTATTACTTAAAGTATTAATTTTCCCATTAGGGAATCACTTTAATGCTCCTGCAGATAAATCAGCTGTCGAGTTAGTTAAAGGCATGCTTAAGCCCAGCGCGGCACGCGATAGAATTACTTTCTTATGTGGTGAGTTTGACGGTGATAAAAGTGGTATAGCTGAGGTTGAAGCAGCATTTTTAGCTAAATATGCTGCAAAGGATCTGTATAAGAAACTTAAGAAAGCGCAGCGTAGTGGAGATTTAAAAGCGAAACTTCCAATGCATGATTTATTTGCAGCAGCTTTAGAAAAAAACATTATTACTGAAGCTGAGTATAAACAATTACTTGAAGCGGATGAAAAACGTTTAGCCGCAATTAATGTGAATGACTTTGAAAAGCTATAAGTTTTAATAAAGCGTATATTGAGTAAAGCGCCGAACCTGAAAAGTTTCGGCGCTTTTTATTGGTTATAGAATATAAAAAGCAGATTTCAGCCCAAAAGCATTGCTGAAATGACGGCGGGAAAGCGACGCTGAAATGATAGAGACACCGTCACCCTCGACATCTTTTATCGAGGGTCTATGTCTTCAGCCACAAAAAAACGCCAATCAAATTGATTGGCGTTTTTAGTAGTAAAAGTTAGTTATGCATTAGGCAACAACTAAAACCTTACAAGTGTTTGTGCCGCCGATGGTTTCCATTGCGTCACCTTTAGTCATTAATACCATGTCACCAGATTTAAGGTAACCAGCTTTAACCATAGTGTTTAATGCTTCTTTTGCTAACTCATCAGCACTGAATACGGTTGAATCAAAATACATTGGTTGAACACCGCGATATAACGCTGTCGTTGCTAATGTTTTTGCATGACGAGATAACGCAAAGATAGGCAGTGCAGAGCTAATACGAGACATTAATTTAGCCGTTGCTCCAGACTCTGTAAGCGAAATAATGGCTTTAACACCTTCTAGGTGGTTAGCTGCATACATAGTTGATAACGCGATAGTTTCTTCAACTGAAGTAAAGTTTTGCGTTAAACGGTGCTTTGACTGTTTTACACTTGGGTGAGATTCAGCACCAACACAAACGTTAGCCATTGCTTTAACGGTTTCTTCAGGGAAATCACCAGCAGCAGTTTCCGCTGATAACATTACTGCATCCGTTCCATCTAAAACAGCGTTAGCAACGTCCATAACCTCAGCACGTGTTGGCATTGGGCTTGAAATCATAGATTCCATCATTTGCGTTGCAGTAATTACAGCTTTGTTTAACTGACGTGAGCGTAAAATTAAACGCTTTTGAACAGCAACAAGTGCAGCATCACCAATTTCTACACCTAGGTCACCACGGGCAACCATAACAACATCACATGCTTTAATAACATCATCCATTGCCTCATCAGTTGCTACGGCTTCTGCACGCTCAACTTTGGCAACGATAAGTGCTTTGCTTCCAGCTTCTTCAGCAAGTTTACGCGCTAAATCTAAATCAGCACCTGTGCGAGGGAAAGAAACAGCTAAGTAGTCAACGTCAATTAACGCAGCAGTTTTAATATCTGCCATGTCTTTTTCAGTTAATGCAGGGGCCGTTAAGCCGCCACCTTGTTTGTTGATACCTTTATTATTTGATAAAGGACCTGCAACTGTTACTGAAGTGAATACTTTATTACCTTCAACACGCTCAACGCGTAATTGAACACGGCCATCATCAAGCATTAAGATATCACCGATGACTACATCACGTGGTAATTCTTTATAGTCGATACCAACTTGCTTCTCATCACCTTCACCTTTTGCTAGGTCAGCATCTAAGATGAACTCGTCACCAAGGTTAAGTTGAATTTTCTTGTTGTCTTTGAACGTTGAAACACGAATTTTAGGGCCTTGTAAATCACCTAAAATAGCAACATGTTTACCTAGCTCTTTAGCAATGGTGCGAACATCATCAGCACGCTTTTTGTGATCTTCAGGTGTGCCATGAGAGAAGTTCATACGAACAACGTTTGCACCCGCCGCAATAATTTTACGTAAATTATCATCACGATCAGTTGCAGGGCCTAAAGTAGTAACAATTTTTGTTCTGCGGAACATAACATACTCCGTTAAATATAAGATGAAAGATTAAAAATGGTTATTAAAAGTACTCTTTAATATTGGTACTAAAAATGATGTATGTATAGTAACAGACATTCACAAAAAATGTAGTAAAGTTACAAACAAAAAAGCCTTATTTGATGTGTATTTTTTGTGACAGAGAAAACGTTTTTCATAAAAAAAAGGCTAAAGCATTGATGCAGTAGCCTTCTCAGTTGAATAAATAATCTATTAATTAGTAATTACTTAATAGTAACTATGTCGTAATTACAATTCAAAACAAAAAAATTTGTAGATTAAATAGTCAAGTCTTTGTTTACACGGGATTCTTTTAGTACTTCTTTTACGCGTTTTAGGTTGTCACGAAAACGTGGGCCGCGTCGTAAAGTGAACCCAGTAGCTAAAACGTCAACAGTAACTAGTTGAGCTAAACGTGATGCCATTGGTAAATATAGGTCAGTATCTTCAGGTACTTCCATGGTAACTGGGAGAGTACATTCTAAAGAAAGAGGGGAATTACGTGCGGTAATACCAATAACCGCCGCACCATTTTCACGGGCAATTCTGGCAATCTCAATCAGAGACTTTGTGCGGCCAGTATGAGATATCAATACTACTACATCGCCTTCATTACAGTTAATGCAGCTCATTCTTTGCATTAATACATCATCGAAACAAATGACGGGTACATTAAATCTAAAGAATTTATTTTGCGCATCGTGAGCGACAGAAGATGAAGCTCCAAGGCCAAAAAACGAAATAGTCTTCGCTTGAGTTAAGATATCTACCGCTTTATTAATGGCCGCGGTATCTAGGCTTTGCCTTGCTGTATCGAGGGATGCCATTGATGATTCAAAGATTTTTGTTGTATAAGAGTCTGGGCTATCGTCTTCTTCTACATGTCGACTAACATATGGCGTACCATTAGCAAGACTTTGGGCTAAATGTAACTTAAAATCAGGAAAACCCTTAGTATCTAAACGACGACAAAAACGATTAACGGTTGGCTCACTAACGTCAGCCATTTTTGCTAAGGTAGCAATACTAGAATGAATTGCAGTTTGCGGTGAGGCCAAAATAACTTCAGCGACTTTACGTTCTGACTTACTAAATTGTGCTAGGTTTTTTTGGACCTTTTCTAATGTATTCATAATCATGCATCCGCAAATAAAGAGGTAATGTTCTTGTAATCTAAGTTCAAAAAAACACAGGGTGGTGGTATTTTTTTTACCTATGTAAGTAAACTGTAGTAAATTTTCAAGCAGACGTTTAACTACATAACTATTGTTATTATCTGTGTTTGTTGAAAATCATAGCAGATAACGTACCAAAATGACTACAGGGTAAACAAGGGATTATTTGCAAAATTTAGATGCATAATTCAAATTCTGTTGTTATATTACAACAAAAGTGTGTTTTTGATCATCAGTAGATAACAAAATAAACACGAAATAATAAAGGAGAGTTGTCAGTAATGGGTAAATCATCAGGTGCAAAAGCGTGCGATTTTGTGTTGTTTGGAACCAAAGGGGACTTAGCAAGACGTAAACTTTTACCTTCACTCTACCAATTAGATAAAGCAGAGCTTTTAGATAAAGACACTAAAGTTATTGGTGTTGCTAAAGATGCTTTTACACAAGAAGAGTTTATAGAGATTGTTACAAAGGCATTGAACACATTCGTTAAGGATGAAATTTGCCAAACGACTTTAGAACGATTCCTTTCACGTTGTCATTATATTGGTACCAACTTCACTGAGCCAGAAGGGTACAAAGCATTCCACGACTTACTAGAGCCAAAGAAACGTGTAATGGTTAATTATTTTGCGACGCCACCTTCTATTTTTGGTGCTATTTGTCGTTGTTTACATGAGCAAAAATTGATTCACTCTGACACCCGTGTGGTTTTAGAGAAGCCAATTGGAACAGATTTAGAGTCATCTCATGTGATTAATGATCAAGTGGCTAAGTTCTTTAACGAGAATCAAGTTTACCGTATTGACCATTACTTAGGTAAAGAGACGGTTCAAAACTTGATTGCACTTCGTTTTGCTAATTCATTATTTGCATCAAAATGGGACAACCGTACTATTGACCATGTGCAAATTACTGTCGCAGAAGAAGTGGGAATTGAAGGCCGTTGGGGTTATTTTGATGGCGCAGGCCAAATGCGCGATATGATTCAAAATCACTTATTACAGGTACTTAGCTTAGTGGCTATGGACCCGCCGGTAACATTAGATGCAGACAATATTCGTGATGAAAAAGTAAAAGTACTTAAGTCTCTTCGTCCAATTAATCAAGATAACGTGCATGAAAATACTGTACGTGGACAGTATAGTGCTGGCTTCTTAAAAGGTTCTCCAGTTCCGGGTTACTTAGAAGAAGAGGGTGCTAACAAGAAGTCAAATACTGAAACTTTCGTTGCGTTAAGAGTTGATATTGATAACTGGCGTTGGGCGGGTGTTCCTTTCTACTTACGCAGTGGTAAGCGTATGCCATTCAAGAGCAGTGAGATTGTGGTTTATTTCAAAAACCCTCCACATAATCTATATCGCTCTAACTACCGTAATCTTCCGCCTAATAAACTGACCATTCGTTTGCAACCTCATGAAGGGGTTGAAATTCAAATGATGAATAAAGTTCCTGGTCTGGAACAAAAGCAACGTTTACAAACCACTAAATTGGATTTGAGTTTCTCAGATACCTTTGCCAACGAACGTATTGCTGATGCTTACGAACGTTTACTACTTGAAGCGATGCTAGGTAACCAAGCATTATTTGTGCGCCGTGATGAAGTAGAGCAAGCATGGACATGGGTTGACGGTATTATTCAAGCATGGGAGCAAAGTGGAGAACGTCCAAAATCTTACCCAGCGGGTACATGGGGGCCGGTGGCATCAGTTGCGCTGATCACCAAAGACGGTCGCTCTTGGGACGAATAAGGAAATCATTATGATTAAAGAATCTGTATTTAAATCATTTGAAACACCAGCAAATTTAGAATCGACATTAGCTGATAAAATTGCGACTCAATTGCAAGATGCTATTGATAGTCGTGGTAAAGCAAGTCTGATTGTTTCTGGTGGCTCAACACCATTGAAATTATTTCAGCTATTAAGTAAAAAACCAATTGAGTGGGCGGAAGTTTATATTACTTTAGCTGATGAGCGCTGGGTTGAGTCTGATGAAAAAGATTCAAATGAAAGATTGGTAAGAGAGCATCTGTTACAAAACCGCGCCGCTAGCGCAAAGTTCAGAGGCTTAAAAAATATGTTTGCGACTCCAGAAGCTGGAGCGGCAATGTCTGGTGAGTCTTTGGCGAATTTCCCACGTCCTTTTGATGTGGTTGTGCTTGGAATGGGTACAGATGGACATACATGTTCATGGTTCCCATGCAGCAGCGAACTTAATAATGCGTTAAGCACCAAAGAAGTGTGTGTGGCAGTTAATCCAACCACTGCACCACATGCACGAATCACTTTGTCTAAAGATGCGATTCTGAATAGCCGTCAAATTTATTTGCATCTTGTGGGTGAATCAAAATTAACCGTTTATCGTCAAGCTCTTGAGAATGACGATGTAACTGAAATGCCGATTAGAGCCGTATTAGCGCAGCGTAAAACGCCCGTTGATGTGTTCTACAGCGCATAAAGGAGTAGTCACATGCATTCAGTAGTACAGACCGTTACTGACCGAATAATCGCTCGTAGCCAAAAATCACGTAAAGCTTATTTGTCAGCACTTAATGACGCAAAAGCAAAAGGTGTACATCGTAGTGCATTAAGCTGTGGCAACTTAGCCCATGGCTTTGCAGCATGTAAACCCGCTGAAAAAGATTCATTACGTCAGTTTACTAAAGCCAACATTGGTATCGTGACGTCATTCAACGATATGTTGTCTGCACATCAACCGTATGAAGACTATCCAAAACTGTTAAAGGCTGCCTGTGAAGAAGTCGGCAGTGTTGCTCAAGTTGCGGCGGGTGTACCTGCTATGTGTGATGGTGTGACTCAAGGTCAACCAGGCATGGAATTGAGCTTACTTAGCCGTGAAGTCATTGCAATGTCTACCGCTGTCGGACTTTCTCACAATATGTTTGATGGCGCTTTATTGCTGGGTATTTGTGACAAAATTGTCCCAGGGCTTTTAATTGGTGCTTTAAGCTTTGGTCATTTACCGATGTTATTTGTTCCTGCTGGCCCAATGAAGTCTGGTATTCCAAATAAAGAAAAAGCGCGTGTTCGTCAAAAGTTTGCTCAAGGATTAATTGGTCGTGATGAGTTACTTGCTGCTGAATCTGCGTCTTATCACAGTGCGGGTACGTGTACCTTCTACGGAACGGCAAACTCGAATCAACTGATGCTAGAAGTGATGGGGCTACAACTGCCGGGTTCATCATTTGTTAATCCAGATGATCCATTACGTGAAGCACTCAATAACATGGCTGCCAAGCAGGTATGTCGCTTAACCGAAATGGGGACTCAATATACGCCAATTGGTGAAGTAGTATGTGAAAAATCAGTGGTTAATGGCATTGTTGCTTTGTTAGCTACTGGCGGTTCAACTAACTTAACCATGCATATCGTTGCTGCTGCCCGTGCTGCAGGTATCATTGTGAACTGGGATGACTTCTCAGAGCTGTCTGATGCAGTGCCTCTATTAGCGCGTGTTTATCCTAATGGTCATGCGGATATTAACCACTTCCATGCAGCAGGCGGCATGGCGTTATTAGTCAAAGAATTATTGGATGGTGGTTTATTACATGAAGATGTACAAACTGTCGCAGGATTTGGCTTACGCAAATATACCCAAGAGCCAAGATTAATAGACGGTGAATTACGTTGGGTAGAGGGGCCAAGCGCTTCATTAGACAAAGAAGTGTTAACTCATTTAGATACGCCATTTCAAAATAACGGTGGCTTAAAACTCCTCAAAGGTAATTTAGGTCGCGCAGTGATTAAAGTGTCTGCCGTACCTGAGAAAAATCGTATTGTTGAGGCTCCAGCCATTGTCATTGATGACCAAAATAAACTTGATGCGCTATTCCAAGCCGGTGAACTAGATCGTGATTGCGTTGTTGTGGTTAAAGGTCAAGGGCCAAAAGCCAATGGTATGCCAGAGCTTCATAAGTTAACCCCTTATTTGGGTAGCTTACAGGATAAAGGCTTTAGTGTTGCATTGGTTACAGACGGTCGTATGTCGGGCGCTTCAGGTAAAGTTCCTGCAGCTATTCACTTAACACCAGAGGCACTAGACGGTGGTTTGATAGCCAAAGTACAAGATGGCGATCTGATTCGCGTTAATGCTGAAACAGGTGAACTGAGCTTGTTAGTTGAGGAAGCAACTTATCAAGCAAGAGAAGCATCTCAAGTTGATCTTCATCATTCTGCCTATGGCATGGGACGTGAGTTATTTGGTTCTTTACGCCGTAGTTTAAGTAGTCCTGAAACCGGTGCCAGAAGCACAAACGCAATTGACGAAATTTATTAATTAAAGGGAAAGCAACTAATGAGTGAGAATAACTGGTCACTTCAACCACAAGATGTGTTTAAGCGTAGTCCGATTGTGCCTGTGATGGTCATTAATAAAATTGAACACGCTGTACCACTAGCCAAAGCATTAGTTGCAGGTGGTATTAGTGTATTAGAAGTGACATTGCGTACTCCTTGCGCTTTAGAAGCTATAGCTAAAATTGCTAAAGAAGTACCTGAAGCGTTAGTCGGTGCGGGTACAATTTTAAATGAACAGCAGCTAAAGCAAGCTGTTGAGGCGGGCTCGCAATTTATCATCACTCCAGGTGCTACTGTTGATTTACTTAAAGCGGCTAAAGCGGGCAATGTGCCGCTTATCCCAGGCGTAGCAAGTATTTCTGAAGTTATGGTGGGTATGGAATTAGGTTACACTCATTTTAAGTTCTTTCCTGCTGAAGCCTCTGGTGGTGTTAACGCACTTAAATCATTTTCGGGTCCGTTAAGCGGTATTCGTTTTTGTCCAACCGGTGGCATTGGCCCTAAATCTTATAAAGAATATTTAGCGCTAGGTAATGTTGACTGTATTGGTGGTAGTTGGATTGCACCAACAGATGCGGTTGATGCCGAGGATTGGCAAACAATAACTCAACTGTGTAAAGATGCGTTGAACGGTCTATAAGTTGCTAAGTTTGTTATTAAAAAGCCAGTGTTTTCACTGGCTTTTTTGTTTTCAAAATTTTACTTAAATTGCTGAAAGTATCGGAAGAATCTTACTGACTTTATCAAAACATTCTTGATATTCAGCATCAACATTGGAGTCAGCAACAACACCACCACCTGCCCAACAGTATATTTTATTCGCATCAGTGATTAATGTTCGAATAGTGATGCTAGTGTCCATAGTATCGTCTTGGCTGATGTAACCAATACTGCCGCAATAAATGTTGCGTCTAGAAGGTTCAAGCTCTTCTATTATTTCCATGGCTCTAATTTTTGGGGCACCAGTGATTGAGCCACCAGGAAAACTCGACTTCAATAAATCTATAGCGCTGTAATTAGGTGATAATTTAGCAGTAATTGTACTCACTAAATGATGTACCGCAGGAAAACTTTCAATCTCAAACAATTTAGGCACACTCACACTGCCAGGTGCTGCTACTTTGCCTATATCGTTACGGAGCAAATCAACAATCATCACGTTTTCTGCTCGGTCCTTTTCAGACTGTTTTAGCTTGTTTGCTTGTTGTAGGTCTAATAACGGATCTGAGTGCCTTGGTAGGGTACCTTTAATCGGTTTTGTTTCTATTTGGTTTTCGTGAAGTTGTATAAAACGCTCAGGTGATATCGATAAAATAGCGTAATTTTTTAATCTAATAAAAGCAGAAAAGGGCGCTTTGTTAGCTTGCGTTAGCGCTTTATAAGCTTGCCATTCATCACCTTGATACTCAGCTTCAAATCGTTGCGTTAAGTTGATTTGATAACAATCACCGCTTAATAAGTACTGTTGAACTTGATCAAAGCGGTGATAATACTGCGCTTTAGTAGTTTGATTATGCCAAGCGGTTGTTAACTTAAATTGCTCAGTAAGGGCATTTTGGCTCTGCTTATCAACTAATAATGAATTGATTATGTTGACAATAGATGGTTCAACATCTTGCTGGTAACACACGTAATACCATGTTTTATCGTGATAACTATAAATTAAGCACTGATCATAAAAACCAATACTTAACTCGCTTGTAACTATATCTCTAACCGCAGTTGTCGGAAGCTGTTCAATTGTACGCCCAAGATCGTAACTAAAGGCGCCCAGTGCACCGCCACTAAAAGGCAGTTTAGATTGTTTTTTTATAGGATAGAGCTGTTGTTTACAGATATTAAGCGCATCTAATGGTTTGATGTCTGGCTGTTTAAGCGCCTGATTAATGGCTTTTACACTATTATCAAATTGTGCTTCTAACTGAGTCGTTGGCTTAAAGTTAATCTGACCATTATCACTGGTAAGCGTAGCAATAGGGTTAAATACAATAATGTCGAATGCCGCATCTTGGTGTTCTGCGCCAGCGGAATCTAACAACATTGCCCATGGTTCAAGGCAGACTAACTCGAAAATTTCGTGTGTCGAATTTGTCCAATTTAATGGTGTAATTGTTAACGCTTGTTCACCACGTTGCATCATCGATTAACCTTATCTTAAAAGTGCGGTAGCCCAAAAAGGATGGAAAGAGTATCATATTGGCCACCAAAGGATTAATACCTAAATTCAGTTGATTTTCAACTGATGATAAAAACGATAATTAAGTTAGGCCGAATGGCTGCTGGAGCGCCCCTATATGTCTATAAACACTCAGACTTCCTCAACACCTGTTGTCATCAAACAAGCTGATTTTATTGAAAGTATTGCAGATTCTTTGCAGTATATTTCTTACTATCATCCTAAAGATTTTGTTGATGCAATGTACCAAGCTTATCAACGTGAAGAAAGCGCTGCTGCAAAAGATGCGATCGCTCAAATTTTGATAAATTCACGTATGTCTGCTGAGGGTAAACGCCCGTTATGTCAAGACACGGGCATTGTCACCACTTTTGTTAAAGTGGGTATGAATGTGTCTTGGGATAAAACCGATATGACAGTGCAACAAATGGTTGATGAAGGCGTAAGAAGAGCTTACACCAATCCAGATAATCCATTACGTGCCTCAATTGTTGCTGACCCTGCTGGAGCACGAAAAAACACTCGTGATAACACGCCTTCAGTTGTTCATATTGATATGGTGGCAGGCAACCAAGTTGAAGTGATGATTGCTGCAAAAGGTGGTGGTTCAGAAAACAAATCTAAAATGGCGATGTTAAATCCGTCTGATGATATTGCAGCTTGGGTAGAAAAAACGTTACCGACAATGGGTGCAGGCTGGTGTCCTCCAGGAATGCTAGGTATAGGTATTGGTGGTACGGCTGAAAAAGCCGCTGTGATGGCCAAAGAGTCATTAATGGACCCGGTTGATATTCACGAACTTATTGAAAAAGGTGCTGAAACAGCAGAAGAAAAACTGCGTTTAGATATCTTTAATCGTGCTAATGATTTAGGTATTGGTGCTCAAGGGTTAGGTGGCTTAACCACAGTTTTAGATATTAAAATTAAATCAGCCCCAACTCATGCCGCCTCAAAACCTGTTGTGATGATCCCTAACTGTGCAGCGACTCGTCATGTACACTTTCATTTAGACGGAAATGGTCCAGCAGAATTAACCCCGCCATCATTAGATGATTGGCCTGAAATTACTCGCGAAGCCGGTGAAAACACTCACCGCGTTAATTTAGACACGGTTACCCAAGCCGAAATTGAAACCTGGAAAAGCGGTGATACTTTATTACTTAACGGTAAAATGTTGACTGGCCGCGATGCTGCCCATAAACGTATTCAAACATTACTTGATTCTGGTGAAGGTTTACCTGAAGGCGTCGACTTTACGGGTAAGTTTATTTACTACGTAGGTCCAGTTGATCCAGTGGGTGATGAAGTTGTTGGCCCAGCTGGCCCAACTACCGCCACTCGTATGGATAAGTTCACCGACATGATGTTGGAAAAAACCGGTTTAATGGGCATGATTGGTAAATCTGAGCGTGGACCACAAACGGTTGAATCAATCAAAAAACATAAAGCGGTTTATTTAATGGCCGTGGGTGGTGCAGCTTATTTGGTATCTAAAGCGATTAAAAAATCTCGTGTCGTTGCTTTTGAAGATTTAGGTATGGAAGCGATATACGAATTTGAAGTTAAAGATATGCCTGTTACTGTTGCCGTGGATTCAAATGGTGATAACGCCCATGAAACTGGGCCAGCAATTTGGAAAATCAATATTGCTGAGTCAAAAAAATAATTAAATTGTAGTTCAGTATTATCAAACGCTTAAATAATCTTTATCTTGGTATAACGGTTGTTTGAGCGTTTGAGATTAGGTATTGTTCAAACAAACTAACTCGATAAAACAATCAACAAAACGATCAATATAACAATCAACAAAACATCACAAAAGAGAAATCTAGCTCATGAAAACCTCTTCTATTTTATTTGCAATGGTTGCCGCAGGAATGGCTTCTTCAGTGCACAGTGCAGAACCTTTTACTGTTCAAGATCTTGTTAGCATGAATAAAGTGCATTCTTATGCAGTGTCTCCAGATGCCTCAACGCTTGTTTATGGTGTCAAAGTCATTGACGATGCAGGTGAAGCAAGCTCAGACCTTTACTCATTAGATTTAACTAAAAAAGATGCAAAACCTCAGCAACTTACCTCAGCAGCAGGTACAGAGCATGATGTTGTGTTTGCACCAGACAATAAAAGCATTTACTTTTTAGCTAATCGTTCTGGTAGTAGTCAATTATTCAACCTTGCACTTAGCGGTGGCGAGGCGAAGCAAGTTTCAGATTTACCATTAGATGTTAATGGCTACAAATTATCGCCAGATGGTAAGCAAGTTGTGATGACCATGCGGGTATTTCCGGAATGCGAAACTCTAACTTGTACCGTTGAAAAGAAGCAGCAACTTGCTGACAGCAAAACTACCGGCCGCGAATACAAACAGCTAATGGTTCGTCATTGGGACACATGGGAAGACCATGCAAGAAACCATTTATTTGTTGCTAACGTTGATGGTAAAAAAATTGTTGATGCCGTAAATGTCACGCAAGGTCGTGATACTGAAACACCCCCTAAGCCGTTTTCAGGCATGGAGGAGGTGACGTTCACTCCAGATGGAAAGCATATTGTTTACAGTGCAAAAGCGCCGAGTAAAGATCAAGCTTGGACCACTAACTACGATTTATGGAAAGTACCCGTTAGTGGTGGCGAAACGATTAATTTAACTGAAGATAACAAAGCTTGGGATTCACACCCAACGTTTTCACCAGACGGTCGTTACATGGCTTATTTAGCAATGACTAAGCCAGGTTTTGAAGCTGACAGATATCGCATCATGTTATTAGATACTGTCACTGGCCAAGAAAAAGAAGTCGCTCCTTTATGGGATCGTAGCCCGCACTCCATCACATTTAGCCCTGATGGCCGTAATATTTATGTGACCGCTCAGGATGTAGGGCAAGTAACAATATTTGAAGTTAACCCACAGTTTGGCGATGTGCGCCCAATTTACAATGATGGCAGCAATAGCTTAATTGCGGTGGCACAAGACAAATTAGTGTTCAAACATGCCTCATTAGTTGAGCCGGGTGACTTATATACCATTAGTTTAGAAGGCGAAAATTTACAGCGTTTAACCGAAGTGAACAAAGAAAAATTAGCCAAAGTTAAGTTTGGTGAGTTTGAACAGTTCAATTTTAAAGGTTGGAATGATGAAACCGTTCACGGTTACTGGATAAAACCCGCTAATTTTAAAGAAGGTGAAAAATACCCGATTGCTTATTTAGTACATGGTGGTCCACAAGGCTCATTTGGTAATTCATTTAGTGGTCGTTGGAACGCTCAGTTATGGGCGGGTGCAGGCTACGGAGTTGTTATGGTCGACTTCCATGGTTCAACCGGATATGGCCAAGCATTTACAGATTCAATCAGTAAAGATTGGGGCGGTAAACCTTTAGAAGATCTTAAAAAAGGTATGGCAGCGGTTACTGAACAACAACCTTGGTTAGATGCCAACAACGCATGTGCATTAGGTGGATCATACGGTGGTTACATGATGAATTGGTTCCAAGGACATTGGAATGATGGATTCAAATGTTTAGTGAACCACGCAGGCCTTTTTGATATGCGCTCAATGTATTATGTAACCGAGGAGTTGTGGTTCCCTGAATACGAGTTTGGTGGTACATATGCAGATAACAAAGAGCTATTTGAAAAGTTTAACCCTGTTAACTATGTAGAAAACTGGCAAACACCAATGTTGGTAATCCATGGCGAAAAGGATTTTCGAGTCCCTTATGGCCAAGGCCTAGCGGCATTTAGCTTTATGCAACGTAAAGGCATTCCATCAGAACTGTTAATGTTCCCAGATGAAAATCATTGGATTTTGAATCAAGACAATTTACAACAATGGTACGAAAATGTATTCCGTTGGATGGGACGTTGGACAGCTAAATAAATGAAATTAACGGCTAGTTTAATGAGCTAGCCGTTATCTTTATTCGACATAAACAAAATGTGATGTCTTTAACAGGCATCACATTTTTTTATGATGATTTTGGCAAGTCTTGATCTTTCTCAGGCAAGGTTGGATGACTAGAAGAGTGGTTTGGCTTTGTAATCCATAAATAGTAAGTCATTCGTCTACGAGAGCTGCTAAATTTACGGCTATTATTCTTTTGGCAAACCTTATTGCGAAGAGGCATAAGTATCCTTGGAACACTGACACATAGTCAGCTAAAAATTTAGAGTTTTATTGTATCGCAATTCCACACTAAATTCAGGGGTAACAACATGATTTTTATTTGGCTTTCAGAAAAAGGCTATAATAGGTCAAATAATCATCACCTTAGTATTAATCTAAGCCACAAATGATCGACTGTTAATTTTTATGTTATTAAGTTTCTTTTTGCCCTAAGGCTTAAGATGTTCTAAGTTAAAACTTGATATAAATTAAACTAATGCGATTTAGGTTAGTTTTATAAAAAATCTCACTTCATAAACGGGGCAACTTGCATTAAAGTAGCGCACCTTTTTGAGAAATCAATTCAACAGCAGTATTTAGAGGATACGTCATTGGATTACATGCTTTTTATCAAGTTTTTTTTAGGATTGGTAGCCATCATCAATCCTGTTGGCTTATTACCGGTTTTTGTGAGTTTGACCAGTCATCAAACTGACTTAGAACGTGAGCATACCAATAAAGTCGCTAACTTTGCTGTGGTGGTGATCTTAACTATCACCATGTTAGTAGGGCAGCATATTCTAAATATGTTCAGTATTTCTTTATCTGCTTTTAGAATCGCCGGTGGTACTTTGATTTGTATTATCGCTATGTCGATGCTTCAAGGTAAAATTAGTGAAGTTAAACGTAACAAAGAAGAAGATCGTGAATCATCTGGCATGGATTCTGTTGCAGTCGTCCCGCTAGCATTGCCTTTAATGGCAGGCCCTGGTGCAATTAGTTCTGTTATTGTTTATGCAGCAGAGCATAATGGCATTGCTAATATGTTAGGTATGTTTTTCACTGTCGTGCTATTTGGTTTATGTAGCTGGGGCTTATTCAAAATGGCACCTGTTATATACAAATTGCTTGGTGTAACAGGGATTAACGTGATCACGCGTATTATGGGGCTACTGATGTTATCGCTGGCAATTGAAATTATTAGTCAAGGTGTAAAAGGGCTGTTTCCAAGCTTAATATAACCAGTCTAAAGGCCTGATATGGGGATTTGCATAGCAATTGCGCAAATGATGCTAATTGTGGTTTTTTCCCTTGACCACCTTATGGCATTTGCGTAAAGTAGCGCCCTGATTCTGCTAAGAATTAACATAAGGTGACGTGTCCGAGTGGCTGAAGGAGCACGCCTGGAAAGTGTGTATACGGCAACGTATCGAGAGTTCGAATCTCTCCGTCACCGCCAAATTATAAAAAAGACGTCTTCGGACGTCTTTTTGCTTTATAATCACACCATCATGTCTTATCCAAGTTGAAGCAGCTATTTATGTCTTTTCAATCTTTTGCGCTTAATCCGATCATTGTTGCTAACATTCAGCAATTAGGCTATCAACAGCCCACCGCAATTCAAATCAGTGCTATTCCAGAAATCCTCAAGGGCAAAAACGTCATTGCCGCAGCGCAAACTGGTACCGGTAAAACCGCAAGCTTTGTGCTACCTATATTGAACTTATTATTAGCTTCAGAAAAGTGTCGTAAAAAGCGTATGCGTGCGCTGATTCTAGCGCCTACACGAGAGCTAGTTTCGCAAGTACATGACAATATTACCGCTTATGCACAAGGCTTAGACATTCAGTCGATGCCAATGTATGGTGGCGTAGATGATAAAAAGCAAAAACAGCAACTTATAGAGGGTGTTGATATTGTAGTTGCGACTCCCGGAAGGTTATTAGATTTATATACTCAGCGTGCTTTGCATTTTGATGAGTTAGATATTTTAGTACTAGATGAAGCTGACCGTATGTTAGATATGGGCTTTATTGAAGACATAAATAAGGTACTAGAAAAGCTGCCAGAGCAAAGACAAAACTTGTTATTTTCCGCTACTTTATCCAACCAAGTTAGAATGCTGGCTAAAACTGCTGTAAAAAATGCAATTGAGATCACCCTAAACAAGCAGCCTGAGCATAAGCCTAAAATTACCCAATGGCTAACCACCATTGATAAAGATAAAAAGTCAGCACTATTAAGCCAACTTATTAATGAAAATAATTGGCCTCAAGCATTAATATTTATCGAAACCAAGCAAGGTGCAGCAAAACTGGTAAGTCAGCTTGCTAAACGAGACATTATTGCAGAATGTATTCACGGTGGTCGAAGCCAAGCAACACGGGAACAATTATTGGCTGACTTTAAAGCCAACAAAATCCAATATTTAATTGCAACAGGTGTTGCTGCCCGTGGGTTAGATATTGATGAATTACCTGTTGTAATTAATTATGACTTACCATTTCCGGCGGACGATTATATTCACCGAATTGGACGAACTGGACGTGCTGGTGCTGCAGGTGAAGCCATCTCATTAGTGTCAAAAGATGATTTTAAAAATCTGTGTATGATTGAATCGAGGCTGGGGCACTTGTTAGAGCGTCGTGTAATAGATGGGTTTGAGCCTAAAAAGCCTGTGCCAATTTCGGTGTTAAATTTTGTTCCTAAAGCAAGACGACATAAAGACAGTTCATCTGCACCTAAGCCGACTTTAAGTCAGGGGAAACAGCAGGCTAGGGGCTCAGCAAAAGCCACATCTTCTGTAACAGCGGCTAAAGCCCCCAGTAAAAGCAAAGGGTCAATTGACCCTTGGGCAAACGCTAAATCTAAGTAATCTTAATTTAGCTAAAGTATGCTAACAGCCTATTGGCTGCAGATTGATTGCAGCCAATAGGCTTTACTTTCTTTACGCATTTTCAATGTTGCGTTTTATATCATAAGCATCGTCTGTTACTAATCGCTCTAGGGTTTCTACCCGCTGCCTTAATCCGTCTAATTCTTTTTGCAACACTTGAGTGTGTTTATCATATTCAGCCTGTGCTTTACCCTGACTATCTCTTAACTTCATGATGCTAATTATAAATCCGCCTACAATGGCTAAAATGGGGATGAGTAAAGCAAGTGTTGCAGGGTTCATAATATCTTCCTTAATTTGATGTCATCATTGAGTAGAAGTCTAAACAACTAGACTGATTTCGCTAGTGACAAATGTCATTTGTGTAGAATATTTGCATTTACCAACTTGGTTTAACTTAACAAATGACTCGCACTAAACCTTAAATCTATGTGTAAACAAATGTTGCTGCAGCGGTAAAGCTAATGCATTAGTCGGCATAAAATGATTAACTAAACTCAACGAAATTTTAGCTTTTAACAACCAATAATAACAAAGCATTTATAGGGAAAAATATGAAAAAGGCGATTCTTACACTCTCAATTTCATTGGCCTTAATGTCAGCATGTGGCTCTGGGCAGACGTCAGTTACAGAACAAAGTGCTAGTGCAGTTGAACTATCAGCTAAACAGGTTGCTTTTGAGCAATTTAGCCAACAATTTATCGACGAATTGTGGCAACTCGCGCCAACTTGGGCCATGTATAATGGTAAACATGTGAATGATGGATATTTAGAAATCCCCAATCAAGCTAGCCGCGATAAAACCTTAGCCTTTGTCAAAACCCAACAACAAAAACTAAGCGCATTCAATCAAGACAAACTCAGCCCAAATGAATTAATCGATTACAAGCTGATTGAAAATCTGCTTAAAAAGTTTGCATGGGAAATAAACACGTTTAAGTCATGGCAATGGAACCCTGCCAGTTATAATGTTGCAGGCGGTTTTGCGCAAATTATTAATGAAGATTTTGCACCGCTGGATGATCGTTTATCTTTAGTGATTGAACGATTAGAAAATGTACCGGCTTACTATAGTGCAGCTAGATCGAACATTGAAAATCCAACCTTAACTCACACCAAGCTTGCGATTCAGCAAAACCAAGGCGCGTTTTCTGTTCTTAGCGATGATTTAGCAGACAAAGTTGACAGTTCTAGCTTATCTGATACTCAAAAACAATTGTTTACTGAACGCTTTGAGCTCGCTAAAGCCGCTATTAACGAGCATATAACTTGGCTTAACGCGCTTGCTGCTGATTTAGAAAAAAACGGCTCGCGTGATTTTAGAATTGGTGAAGAATTATATGAGCAAAAATTTGCTTTAGATATTCAAGCCGGAATGACTGCCAAAGAACTTTATCAAAAAGCCTTAGCGGATAAACAGCGGGTACAAGGTGAAATGGCCAAAATAACCAATGATATTTGGTCGAAATATATAGACACTCCCAAGCCCCAAGACGACAAGTTAGCCATCAGACAATTGATTGATGTGTTATCAGACAAACACGTTAAACGAGATGAGTTTGTTGATGAAGTACGCAAACAAATCCCTGAATTAGTTAAGTTTGTCAACGATAAGCAATTGATCACTTTAGATCCTAAAAAGCCTTTAGTTGTCCGTGAAACGCCCGAGTATATGCGTGGTTTTGCAGGAGCTTCAATTAGTGCACCAGGCCCGTATGAAAAGAATAGCAATACTTATTACAACGTTACCCCTTTGGATGGCATGAGCGATGAGTCGGCCACCAGCTATTTACGTGAATATAACCACTGGATTTTGCAGGTATTAAATATTCATGAAGCTATTCCAGGTCATTACACTCAATTGGTTTATTCAAATGAATCAAAAAGCTTGGTCAAAAGCTTGTTTGGCAACGGTGCTATGGTTGAAGGCTGGGCAGTTTACACTGAAAGAATGATGTTAGAAGAGGGCTATGGCAATTTTGAGCCTGAAATGTGGTTAATGTACTACAAGTGGAACTTACGCGTAATTGCCAACACCATTTTGGATTATAGCATTCAAGTTAATGGAATGGATGAACAACAAGCGATAGCGTTAATGGAAAACGAAGCATTTCAACAACGTGCGGAAGCTGAAGGTAAATGGAGAAGGGCAACCCTAAGCCAAGTACAGCTAACTAGTTATTACTCTGGCTATCGTGAAATATATGATTTTAGGGAAGAACTGAAACAGCAACAGGGAGATGACTTTGATCTTAAAGCATTTCATGAGCAATTTTTAAGTTACGGCAGCGCACCGGTTAAATACATACGACAACTAATGAAGTAAGTTAACTGGATAAAATGAAGCCTACAAACTGAAATTTGTAGGCTTTTTTATGTAACAAATATCGCATTTTTAACATAAACAGTGGAACACCATATATGCTCATGCTAATCTTAATGCAAATGATTATCATTCGGTTAGGTTATGAGAAATATTCTATTAATTCAACAATCCCAAGTTGGTGAATTCAATTTTGAACAACAATTAAATAATTTAGGTTTTAAAGTTACTGTAGTAAACAATGCCTTACAGGCGCTAGTTAAGCTAGAAAGCAATAACTATGAAGTCGCCTTAGTTGATCTGTCACTAGAACGTTTAGAGTCGTTTTGGCTATTGGCAACCAGAAAACTCACCACAACAGTAATAGCATTAGCAGCAAACAATTCAACATTAGAAAAAATCTCTGCATTAGAAATGGGGGCTGATGACTATTTGGCCAAACCGTTTAATTTGCGTGAACTACAACTAAGATTAGATGTATTAAAAAGACGTTCACACCCTAGTGATTTTTCTGCGCCAACATATGACATCCGTTTCAATGACAACGATTCATCTATTACCTGCGCTGGCAGCAATATTCAATTAACCAATACTGAATATAAGTTATTCAGGTATTTGTTTGAACGTAAAGGCAAAGTTGTCACTAAAGATGAATTGCAACAACGTGTTCTTCATAAAAAGCTAGGCAAGTTTGACCGAAATTTAGACATGCATATCAGTAACACTAGACGCAAACTAACCCAACAGAATTTACCAAGAGATTTGATTAATACCGTAAGGGGACAAGGCTATAGCTTTAACTTTTAACGGTTCACACTAGATCGGCAATTTGCTAAGCTATGCAGCAATAAAACTTCACCCATAATAATTAACCTAAGCTCTGGATAACAACTTGTTTACTAGAGGCTATTTATCAATATAAGTGAAG
Source organism: Shewanella gaetbuli (assembly GCF_023284065.1). Lineage (GTDB taxonomy): Bacteria > Pseudomonadota > Gammaproteobacteria > Enterobacterales > Shewanellaceae > Shewanella > Shewanella gaetbuli. Next base: position 126,979 of record NZ_JAKIKP010000004.1, read on the forward strand.
TGAAACTGCAAGCAACAAAACAAGGAAATCCTATGCGGATCAGTGCAAACTTTGATGGTGGAAATATCAACGTCATCAATATCGACAAACATGATGATATTCAACTGGCTATTAGACCTGATGAAGGCGGTGAGTTTTACCAGTGGTTCAACTTTCGTTTAGAAGGCAGTGTCGGTCAAACCTATACACTGAATATTCAAAATGCAGGTAGCGCATCATACCCTAAAGGCTGGGAAGATTATCAAGCCGTAGCAAGTTATGACAGACAGCAATGGTTCCGACTACCAACGTCTTACAAAGACGGGGTATTAACCATTGAAGCTGAGTTAGATTGTGAAGCCATTCAAATTGCCTATTTTGCACCCTATAGTTATGAGCGTCATTTAGACCTAATCAGCGAAGTTCAGCTTCATCCATCTGTGAGTTTAGAGCATTTAGGTTTAACCTTAGATGGTCGTGATATGACCTTACTAAAAATTGGTGACGATGACCAAGATAAGAAAAACATCTGGATTACCGCAAGACAGCACCCAGGTGAAACCATGGCAGAATGGTTAATTGAAGGTTTACTTAACCAACTGCTAGATGGTGATAATCCAAATTCAAAAGCCTTGCTTGATAAAGCAAACTTTTACATTGTCCCTAACATGAATCCAGATGGAAGCGCTCGCGGACATTTACGTACCAATGCTGTTGGCACAAACTTAAACCGTGAATGGCAAACCCCGAGCTTAGAAAAAAGCCCAGAGGTTTATTATGTCGTCAACAAGATGCATGAAGTTGGAGTAGACTTATTTTATGATGTGCATGGTGACGAAGGTTTACCATACGTATTCTTAGCAGGCTGTGAAGGTGTTCCCAATTACACTGATAAAATGGCGCAACTGCAAAACAAGTTTGTGTCGGCATTAACATTAGCCAGTGCAGATTTTCAAACCGAATTTGGTTACGACAAAGATGAGCCTGGTAAAGCTAACTTAACCGTGGGTTCTAATTGGGTTGCTAATACCTTTAAGTGTTTATCTAATACACTTGAAATGCCTTTTAAAGATAACGCTAACTTATCAGACCCATTTGTAGGTTGGTCTCCAGAGCGTTCAATTTACTTAGGTGAAGCTTCATTAGTCGCCATGCTTGCTGTAGTAGATGAACTGTAATAAGAATTAACTGGAAGAAGGGTTTTCGATTATGGCATTGGTTGAATGTCCTAAGTGTCAAAAACGTATTTCAAGCCAAGCAAAACAGTGTTCACATTGTAAAGTCAGTTTATCTGGTAACACTGAAAGTTTGGCAAAAATTAGTCATATTCAACAGTCCAATAAGCTGATGAATCACAGTCTAATATTTCTAACATTATTTATTGGCGGTGCAGTAGCTTGGTTTTGGGGCGGTGAGCAAGCTCAGGGTTATCAAGCTATTGCTTCAGTATTCTGTTTTATCATCGGTTTTGTCGGGTATTTAATTACCCGTGTAAGGCTGGTAATACATAAGCGAAAATCAGTATGAATGATATCAATAAAGTGATTGATGAAATGCCTGAAGAAGTTTACCAAAGGTTAGTGACTGCCACTGAATTAGGTAAATGGGAAGATGGTACAGTATTATCTGAAGCGCAACGAGAATCAACGCTTCAGGTTGTGATGTTATATCAAGCCAGAAAGCTCAAACAAACAGACCACTTTACCATTGCAGCCGATGGTAAAATTAATGAGTTATCTAAGTCTGAATTGAAGAAGCAATTTAAAGGGCAACCTATTGCTGAATTCAAAGAGTCTGATATTTAATACTAATAGCAATATAAATTTGCATAACATTTATCGGCTACTGCTGAATCTAAAAAAGCGAGCGACAGCTCGCTTTTTTCATTTGGTAACGGCTTAACCTGATTTATGTCATTGTTTAACTGAGGTTTGTTTTTTGTTAATATGCCTGCTGGTTATGGATAACAAAAAAGGATTTCATCTTGTTAAAACAAAAAATAAATAATTTTAAAGGATTTAGTGCGTTTAAAATGTTGCCGATATTGGCATTAGTCGTCACGGTATATAATTCCTATTTTATTGTCATAGAAGGCCATGTAGGAGTGGTTAAACGTTTTGGAGAAGCGAAAGATCAACAAAATCCGGGGCTACATTTTAAAATTCCATTTATTGAGACGGTGGAAAATATTGAAGTTCGAACCCGTAAAAATGCCGAAAAAATGGCCTCAAGCACTAAAGAACAAATGCCAGTAACAGTCGAAGTGTCGGTAAACTGGACAGTAAACAAAGAAGCTGCACTAGATTTATTCAAGCGTTATGGCGGCTTAGACCAATTTGAACAACGAATTCTGGACCCACGCTTTCGCTCTGCTACTAAAGATACCATTCCACAATTTGAAGCTGAGCAATTAATTCAAGATCGCGCCAGTGCGATTAACGGTATTGAGCGGAGATTATCAGATGAAATGGCAGGTTTTCCTGTAGTGGTAGATAACATTCAAATTGAAAACATTGTCCTGCCGCAAAAGTACATCAATTCAATTGAAATAAAGCAAACCGAAAAAAACCTTGCAGCTGCCGAAGAGCATAAATTAGAGCGTCAACGCTTAGAAGCATTACGCGCGGTGAATACGGCAGATGCTAAAGCAAAAGGCATATTAAAAGTGGCTGAAGCCGAAGCAAAATCAATTATTCTGAAAGGTAAAGCAGAGGCTGAGGCTATTGAAGCAAAAGCAAAAGCGTTACGGGATAATCCGTTGATAGTTAAATTGACAGAAGCTCAAAATTGGGATGGTAAATTACCTAGTACGATTATGGGACAGGGTAATATGCCGATTATTGATTTAAGAGAAAATAACAATCGTAGCAATTAACTGATCACACAATTAGCATAATCGGTAAACTGTAATCGAGAAAATTGCTTTAAATGTGAAATAATACAACCAAAAAAGCGCTCGCCAATTGCGTAAACTTAACAATTAACGAATTGATCGGTTAACATCAAGAATGAACCTACGAAATGACTCCTTTTTTTGAACGGGGTCATTTTTTATGCTCTCTCACTGGTTTTTAGATACTGTACTACTTGCCGCCCCGAAAACGAGCGATCTTCTAAAAAGAATTACCGCTGGAATGGATTAAACAAGTATCGGAGCAAACTAACAGAGCAAGCAAATAACAGGTGTGCTGAGTTGACTAACTAATGCAAATAAATATTCTTCTTAAGATTTATCAGATGTTTATTTCGAACGTTGGGAAATTTAAAATGGCTATGGATAAATCAAGCAATATCAACTTGATAAGAGTTTAAATAAGCCAAATAGATAATGAGGCAGAGATGCCACCATTACGGATTAGCTTTGTAAAGGCGGTACGTTATATACAGGGTGAGTTGATGTGGCGCACAATTGCAATTCAGTTAAGAGAAGATACTGTTAAAATGAATGGTGTTAAGCGGCAGCTTGTTTTTTCTATCTATAATGGTTCATTAATGGATAGGTAAAAAATAGTAAATGGCTAAAATTAAATAAGAAATGTAGTAGTACCGCTACCCATAAACGTGAGCTGTAATGGTAAACTAAACCATAACCAATACCAGCTAATGTGGCAAAAGTAACCAGTAATAATCCACCTCCAATATGTGCGAAACCAAATAGTAGGCTGGCTATAGTAATACCAACTAACCAACCAAAGTGCTTAGTCAATGATTGTTGTATAAAACCTCGAAAGAAAGCCTCTTCTGCAACGCAGGTAATGAATAAATTATTTAATAAAAATAGCCACCACCAATAAGGTATTGTTAGCTCAAGTCGTAAAATGCCCACTGCCCAAGCAATGAGCAACAAGCTAAATAACGGGATTGCTGTAAACAAAATTGCTTTTCTATTAAGCGTAAGCTTACTTCCTAAAATGGCAGGGTAACTCAGTAATAACCCAAAAAATATTAACGGCTTATCGATATTTAAGTACATAGTAAAAGGAATACTATGTGGCCCAGTGATTACTTGATCTAAAACTTTGACATTATTGAACCCTGGCGCTAAGTGAAGAAAAAGAGCGACACACCACAGAAAAATAAATGCATAACTTACTATCTGCCAATTGCGTTTGAGTGTTGGGGTTTTATAAGCGATAGCAAGCCCAAGTATTATTATGCTGATACCAAGAATATTAATTTTTTGCGCAATTAACGCTCCGATTAAGTAGATACCGAGTAGTACCAAACTAGATTTATGTTGTTGTGTAAAGGCAAGGATAGTAGCTAACAGAAGAGGTAACCAAACCCATATTGAATAATCTATAACCATTGCGACGACTTAGCTCCATGCTGATAATGAGTTGCCTTACTCATTAATAAATATCATTTAGCCATCATGATTAATGTGGCTTAAACTCTTAAGTTTACAGTGCTTTATTGTGTGCTAATTTTCAATTTCAATATGTAGAAAATTGTTTACTTAATTCAGCTGGCATTATTTTACCTAAACGATTCCGCCAAGGGTTAGTAATAATGATTTATGAAAAATCATATCCAGAATCACAATCACATGCATTTTGTGTGAATTATTTTCAAATAAAAACGCTCGATTAATGCGAGCGTTTTTAGGGGTAATATATGATATTGTTGGTAATCTAAACTTAATCTACCGAAAGCTCGCCATTCAAATTGATTCCCATCATTCTTTTAACTTCATCTGAGGTCAAATTTTTTGATAGCAAGTAGTGTAACTTAGCCAATGCAGCTTCAACCGTCATATCTAGCCCGCTAATGACTCCCGCACGCGCTAAAGCATTACCTGTGGCATAGCCACCCATATTCACTTTTCCTTGAAAACACTGGGTTAAATTAACCAGCACAATTCCGCGTTCATCAGCCTGTTTGAGTGCGGCTAATAATTCAGGGTCTTGTGGAGCATTACCTACACCAAAAGTTAATAGAATAAGTGCTTTAACAGGTTGCTGAAGAATATTCTGAAAAATCTCAGTTGAAATACCCGGATACAAAGTGACCACACCAATAGGCTGCGGTTGAATAGTGGTCACTTCAAGCGGGAAGTCACTTGGCTCAGATATTTTACCCGCTTTAATATTAATTTTTATGCCTGCTTCCAACAATAGTGGAAAGTTTGGAGAAGCAAAAGCGTCAAATCCGTCAGCATGGGCTTTAGTAGAACGATTGCCTCTAAACAACTTGTTATTAAAAAACAAACATACTTCTGCCACAGGGTATTTAGCGGCTAAATATAAAGAGTTAAGTAAATTGGTTTGGCCGTCAGAGCGCAACTGAGCTAAAGGGATTTGAGAGCCAGTAACAATGACCGGTTTAGATAAACCTTGTAGCATAAATGATAATGCCGAAGCCGTGTAAGCCATAGTATCTGTGCCATGCAGAATAACAAACCCATCATATTTTTCGTAATTGGCTTTAATATCGTTAGCTATCATTTGCCAGTCAGTGGGTGCCATATTAGATGAGTCAATTAAAGGGCAGTATTCATGAATAACAAAATTGGGCATGTCATCATGATAAAACTCGGGCATAGACTGCACGCAATTAGTTAAAAATCCCGCAACAGGTGCGAATCCTTGCGCTGTTTTTTGCATACCAATAGTACCGCCTGTATAGGCAACATAAATTGTACGCTTGTTCATAGATTACTCATTAAAAATTGCAGAATATGCAAATTATACGGCTTTATTTGCCAACTCAAAATAAAAAGCCTGCTTTTAGCAGGCTTTTTTACGAATTGTATAATTTAGCGATTAGAAATCACATTGCTCACAATACAAGTACATGCCTTTAGGATCATCAAATTTTGATAAATCTTCAATCACGCTACTCCATTGCGACAACATTTGTTCAAGTATGGTTGATTGTTTCATTGAAGTAGGGATATAAGCGGCAGTAGCTCCCATCATTTGTTGTATAAATAGCTGCTCAGTGGATAATTCTTGTTCTATGATTTTGGTATCAAACTTGTCCAAATTAGCTAATTCAGCTGCTTTTGAAATCGCTTCATCCATATCACCTAACTCATCTACTAAACCAAGCTCTAAAGCTCGTGAACCGGTCCAAACACGACCTTGAGCAATACTGTCGACTTGCTCTAGTGTCATGCCTCGTTCTGTTGCTACTAACGAGATAAACTCGTGGTAACCGCGTTCAATATGACGTTGGATTACCGCTTTAACATTTGGGCTTAAACTACGAGTAACAGATAAGCCAGCCCAATCTGAAGTCGCAACACCGTCAGAGTTAATTCCCAAATGGGTTAGGGCATCTTCAAATGTGGCAAACATGCCGAATATACCAATTGATCCCGTTAAGGTTGTAGGGGTGGCATAGATATGATTTGCACTAGCAGAAATCCAGTAACCGCCTGATGCAGCTAAGCTTCCCATACTGACCACAACAGGTTTACCCGCTTCTTTGAGTGCTAACACTTCTTGGCGAATCTGTTCTGACGCAAAAGCACTTCCTCCGGGGCTATCAACGCGTAATACCACCGCCTTGATATTGTCATTTAAACGTGCTCTACGAAGATATTCAGATGTCGTCTCGCCACCAATCTGTCCAGCAGGTTGTGTACCATTAAGAATGTTGCCTTTGGCGACAACGATTCCAATCGTTTCTGTTTCAACAAAGGTGGGTAAAGGTGCGCTCAGGGCTAGATAATCTGCAAAATGAATTTTCTTAAAGCTTTTACCGTCTTTATCTTGGCCAACTAAATCAATCATGGCTAAGCGGAATTGTTCAGCAGATAATAATTCATCTACCCAATTTAGGTTCATGGCCATTTTTGCGCTGTCGCCATCGGCTTTATTTAATTCAGCTAAATAAGTATCGGTATCTAACACTAATTGGTTTGGCTGAATACTTCTGTTATCAGCAACAATTGTGGAATAGCTTTGCCATAAATCAGCGAGTAATTGATTGCTGGCCGCTTTATCTTCTTCAGACATATCGTCACGAATGAAAGGCTCTACAGCTGACTTAAAAGTGCCTACGCGGAACACGTGGGTATTGATTTTAAGTTTTTCTAGCGCTGATTTATAAAATAATCTATAACGGCTAAGTCCATCTAGACTCACCATACCTTGGTTATTCAAATAGATTTGATCAGCATAGCTAGCAAGGAAGTATTGGTTTTGGTTATAGCTATTTTCCATGGCAATAACTTGTTTACCCGTCTGCTTAAACATATTTAACGCGTCACCAATGGCAGTCATTTTGCTGATTCCAGCCGAGCGTAAATTACTTAAGTTCAGAATAAGTGCATTTATTCGGGTATCTTGCGCCGCATTTTCAATAACATACAGCACGTCAGATAACAGGATTTCTGCATCAGGATTATCTTGGCTATTTTGGGATAATATGGCTTCAAACGGATCGACATATCTTTTTTGATCAACAATGTGACCAGAAAGATCTAATACTAATGCTGTTTGATTTTCGATAGTTATTTCTTCATCTGAAGTTGCAATAGCAACAATGATGATGGCTAAAAAACCAAAGAAAAATAGATTAACGATAATTTTACGTATGGTGTTTACCGTATTCCATAACAGTTTAAACAACCTATTTAAAAACGGGGGTTTAGCGGACATTTACCACTCCTTTAGCTTTTTCTTAAACACATCGTAACTGAAAATGCCAATAAATGGTAAATTGAATTGTAAACGATTTTGACAATCTTAATCTTCAATGATTGAGCTTTAATGGATGAAGGGGTATGCTAGTTTCAATCACTTGTTTAAAAAGGATGTTTGAATGTCGTTTCCACACTTACTAGAACCTTTAGATTTAGGCTTCACACAGTTGAAAAACCGTGTGTTAATGGGCTCAATGCACACAGGCTTAGAAGAAGAAAAAGGCGGATTTGAGAAACTGGCAGCGTTTTATAAAGAACGAGCCGCTGGGGGAGTTGGTTTAATTGTTACCGGAGGAATCGCACCTAATATGCGTGGCCGATTGGCACCGCATGCGTGTCAATTAAGTTTTCCGTGGCAAGTTAGCAAGCATAAAATCGTTACAGATGCTGTGCATCAAGCCGGTGGTAAAATTTGTATGCAGATTTTACACGCAGGGCGTTACAGTTATCATCCATTCAGTTTAGCACCCAGTAAAATTAAATCGCCCATTACCCCGTTTACTCCTTCTGAAATGTCAGCAAGACAAGTCAGAAATACCATTAAAGATTATGCTTCTAGTGCATTGCTTGCTCACAAAGCGGGTTACGATGGCGTTGAAGTTATGGGGTCTGAAGGCTATTTAATTAATCAGTTTATCTGCGCTCGAACCAATAAACGGTCTGACGAATGGGGCGGAAGCTATGAAAATCGCGTCAAGTTTCCATTAGAAATTGTTAAAGCCATTCGTGAACGAGTCGGCAAAAAATTTATCATTGTTTTCCGTTTATCGATGCTAGATCTAGTGGATAATGGTTCTACATGGGAAGAAGTTGTTCAACTTGCCAAGTCATTAGAACAAGCCGGTGTGAGCATTATTAATACCGGTATTGGTTGGCATGAGGCTCGCGTACCCACTATTGCAACAAGTGTTCCTAGAGGAGCATTTGCTTGGGTTACTGAAAAGCTAAAGTCAGAAGTTAACGTGCCACTTATTGCTACTAACCGAATTAATACCCCAGAAATTGGTGAACATATTATTGCTTCTGGTCAAGCCGATATGGTGTCAATGGCACGTCCATTTTTGGCTGATGCTGAGTTTGTTAATAAAGCAGCGGCAAACCAAAGCGATATGATTAACACTTGTATTGGCTGTAACCAGGCTTGTTTGGATCATACTTTCTCAATGAAGCGCGCTACGTGCTTAGTTAACCCAAGAGCGTGCTACGAAACAGAGCTTAACTTTCCAACAACAGCAAATAAAAAACGGATTGCAGTTATGGGAGCAGGGCCAGCGGGTATGGCGTTTTCTGTTTATGCTGCAAGCCGTGGTCATGAAGTGGTGCTGTTTGAAGCCAAATCAGAAGTTGGCGGTCAATTTAATTTAGCACGTAAAATCCCTGGGAAAGAAGAGTTTAACGAAACCATACGTTACTTTATTAATCAAATTAATGCGCACAACATCGATTTACGATTAAATACCAAGCTTGATGCACAACTATTAAAACAAGAAAAATTTGATGAAGTGGTTATTTCATCTGGCGTTGTACCAAGACAACTGAAACTTGAAGGGTTTGACTCTGACAAGGTCGTGACCTATCAACAAGTGTTAAATGGTGAAGTCGAGGTAGGCCAAAAAGTCGCGCTAATAGGCGCAGGTGGTATTGGCTTTGATATGGCACATTACCTGTGTGAAAAAGAGTCATCGACACTACAACCTGAAAAGTGGCTAAAACAGTGGGGTATTGATAAACAATACCAACATCGTGGCGGTTTAACTGAAGAACCTGAACATCAACCTAGCCGTGAGATTTTCTTGTTGCAGCGAAAAACCACTAAAATGGGTAAAGGCCTAGGTAAAACGACCGGTTGGATCCATCGCAGTGTGTTAAAACAGCATAAAGTTAACATGCTAACTGGCGTTTCATACGACAAGTTTGATGATACAGGTTTACACATTAATGTTGATGGTAAATCACAAGTATTGGCTGTTGATAATGTCGTGTTGTGTGCAGGTCAAGAATCTAATCGCACCTTATTAGATGAAATGAAAGCAACAGGCTTACCGGTTCACCTCATTGGTGGTGTAGATGTTGCTGCGGAATTAGATGCTAAACGAGCCATTAGACAGGGTGCTGAATTGGCTATGAATATTTAAGCTATTCTATCGCAATTGTCATTAATAAAATTAAAAGCCAGCTAGTTAATCTAGCTGGCTTTGTTTTAACCTGATCAACAAATCAGGTTAGCTACGCTATTACTTATTAATAATTTGGTAATCTAATTGATAAAAATGTGCTTCACTTTTACCATTTTCAAACTGGTTATATACGCCCGCTTTAAAGTAGCTCAGCATGTCTTTCCAGTAAGTGATGTCGTGGTTTACCATCTCTTTACCATCACGCGTGATCACTAATTTCGAATCACCTACAATAATGTCAAACTTAGTCGGGACATTTTCTTCAAACTCACCTAAGTTCAAACGAATATAAGCATTCTTACAATCAGCTGTTTGTTTATTGCCACTGGCATCGCTACAGTTGACGTTGTTATTTTTAATGATTGCCCAGTAATTGTCTTTAATGCCTTTACGGTCGGCTTCATACACTAAACGCAATAATGGGTGAGGAATATATCCAACACCGTGCTTACCATCGTCGAATGTGCCTTTGTTGTGTACCTGTAAAAAGGTCATTGCGTCATTTTTTGACGGGCTGTCTTTAACTGATTCGCGTGGATTAATAGGCATCAACTCTGCTGATAACTTATAAAAAGTATCCGCTTTATCTGTTTTAAAGTTTTCATGAACACGTAATTCGTTTCTAAGTTTGTAACCTTCCATATTCATCACAAGCGCTTGTGAGCCTGCATCAACGTAAAAGTGTTCATTCATTACGCCAGTAAAGTTACTGTCTCTGGCTAATTCATATTTACTGCCAGGTTTATCATTTGGAGTAGAAATTTGTAACTTGGAAGCCGCTAAGATATTACTAAATTTTGCAACGCTGGCAGGTTCTATTCGTTCACCCGTACTTGCAGGGTAAGGGTTAACAGCAGGTTCTGAAGTTGAGGCACAACCCGCTAACAGGCCAGTGATAAGAAGACTTAACGGTAAAACAGCTAATTTTTTCATTTAAAGTAACACCTTAATTTCTTTTGTGTTTGATGATGTTCGCTACACAATATATCGTGTTAAATACATTTGAAATATAATAAGACAAATCAATTTTGATCTATATCACTATTTTATTTCTATTGTGGTGTTCTCATTGCATTTTATTCATAAATAAAATAGCTATCACAACTTGCTGCACTATTTTAGTTCGTTGAATTAATTGAGCTGAACATTTTGTGTGCAACGTTAATTAATTTAAACAGCTGCGATAAATAAAGTACAAAGAATAAAGTGTAGTCCCTCTTATCTTAAGCCATTGTTATATAGCTTTAATTTCTTGTCATATTCTTGTAATCATTTTGTCTTATTGCTGTTATTTAAAACTGGCATGTTAACTGCTCATATCAAATTAAGTTAATTAATGGAGACAAATATGGGGCTGGAGAAGTTGCTATATTTGCAAGGTGTTGGTGCTGAGTTTATCGATTGTGATGGACAGCTCATTCAAATTCCGCAACAGGATAGGGCGGGTATTTTAACGGCTATGTTGGCTAACAAACTTGCGAAGAGCGACGCACATGTTGATATACAACATCAACTCTCGACCATTAATATTGAACAAAAGATATATCAACTAGATGTTGAACAATGGTGTGAACTATTACCGTCATTTCAATTCAGTTATTTAAGTGAACCTTGTCTACATTTTCATCTTCCTAAACAAGGGGCTCAAGTCAAGATAACTATTAAGTTTGATGACTCAAATATTGATGCGGTTCAGTTTCAATGTAACACCCAGCAACTGACAATTATTGGTGAATATCATTATGACAATATTCACTACTGCCGTTATCAAATAGCACTTGATGAATATGTGAGCCTTACCATTCCTTGTGGTTATCACAGCATTACCATTGAATGCATTAATACTGAACAACGCAACATTGGTAAGTCATCGGCAACGTTATTAATTGCACCTGATGTGACGTATCAATTAAAAGAACCTCAGAAAGAAATTGGCTACAGACCTTGGGGCATCAGTATTCAGTTGTACAGTGTTCGTCATGAAGAGCACTATGCTGGTATCGGCGACTTTAAGTCGCTAAAAGAAGTGATAGAAATGTCGGCTGATCTTGGGGCTGATTTTGTCATGCTAAACCCGTTACATGCGTTAGATATTACTTATCCTGAAAATGCTAGCTCCTATAGCCCCAGTGACAGACGCCGTCTTAACCCCTTATATATTGATATTGAAGCACTTGCTGAACAAATAGGTTGTGATCACCAAAAGCCTGAGTGTGGAGTGAATTTATTTGATGATACCAATATAGATTATCAAGAGGTTTCTAGGTTTAAGTATGGCGCCCTTAAATTCATGTATGAATTTATTAGCTGCAAAAGCCTCAAGGTAAATGACTCTTTTATTGAAGCTTTTAATACTTTTAAGCGGCAACAGGGACAAAAATTATTGTTATTCATTGAACATGAATTGGCCCACGCACCTGAATGGCTAACTATGCCAGCTGACTTTTATGCATTTTTGCAATTTGTGGCAACTCAGCAACTTATTGAATGTCAGAGCCAATGTAAAAATTTGGGTATGAAAATTGGCTTAATTGGCGATTTAGCAATTGGTGCATTGTTACACGGTAATGAAGTACAAAGCGAAATGGACCAATTTTGTTCGCGAGCAAGTATTGGTGCTCCACCAGATCCTTTTTCTACCACAGGGCAAAACTGGGGATTAACACCATTAGATCCGGTTAAATTAAAACAACATGACTTTAGTCATTTCATCCAGTTAATTCGCTCAAACATGAGCTTATACGGTGGTTTAAGAATTGACCATGTGATGGGAATGCTGCGGTTATGGTGGTGGCCTCTCGACAAAAACTTGGGCAATGGTGCATATGTTTATTATCCCGTTGAAACCTTACTTGCCATAATTACTATTGAAAGTCATCGCGCAAAATGTGTGGTAATAGGTGAAGATCTTGGCATTGTGCCACCTGAGATAATAGGCGCGATGCATGATAAAAAGTTATTTTCTAATGAGTTATTCTATTTTACCCATAACTATCATGGATTCGCCCCATGCGCACACCATAAGCAACATAGTTTGATGATGTTAGCCAATCATGATGTGCCGACTCTCAAAGGGTGGTGGACTCAACAAGATCTCTACACTCGTTATTCATTATCCCTATTTGAATCTGAGCAAGAATATACTCAAGCCGTTGCCGAACGTCAGCACCAACGATATCAATTAGTGCAATGGTTACATGCGGGTATCACCCAAGCGCAACAATCTAATAAGCCCATACCGCAGGCAATTAACTTGGCGTTGGCTGAATTAAATCTTCAATCTGCCAATGCTGAAACCTTACAACAATTGCACTTTGAATCATTGCTAACCGTGTGGTTATTTGTTGCTTCAATGAGTCATTCGACACTTTTTTGTGTGCAATTAGCAGATCTTATTGAAGAGGTTCATGGGGTTAATATTCCCGGCACATGGAAAGAATACCCTAATTGGCAGCGTAGATTACCCCTAAGCACCAATGAGATTAAACACAGAAGCACAGTCAGAACCCGTTGTGAATTAATTAATGATGTAAGAAGAAAATTTCCCAAACCATCGTAATTGGCTTGGTGAGTTTTAGCCTGAGTCTAGTTGAATTGAAAGTTTATAAATTATGGAAGCTAAAATGATGACAAAGAATGCACCATTTCTTAACGACACGGTAGTGAATGCTATTTGTTTAGGCCAATTCAACGATATCTTTTCGGTACTCGGTATGCACACATCCCCTGAACAAAATGGGTTAATGGTTAGTTGCTTTTTACCAGAAGCGACTCAGGTTGAAGTATTAGATGCTAAAAATAATCGTAAAGTCGCCACTTTAGATTGTCTTGACCAACGAGGTTTTTTTAGTGGCAAAATTCCTAGAAGAAAAAATCGATTCAACTATCTGTTAAAAGTGACATATCCATTAACGGTTATTGTAATCAACGACCCTTATCAATATGACAGTGTGCTAGACGAAAAAGATGTCTATTTGTTTAATGAAGGAAGCCAATTACAAAGTTATCACTTTCAAGGGGCTAATTGGGTAAAACAGCAAGGTATAACCGGCGTGCATTTTTGTGTTTGGGCACCTAATGCAACTCAAGTTTCATTAATTGGCGATCTTAATCATTGGGATCCCAAAAAACACATTTTAAGAAAACATATTGCTAGCGGCTTGTGGGATATATTTATTCCAGATGTACCTGAGGGCATGTATTACAAATTTAGTATTTTAGACGCCCATGGTAATCGTGTTGAGAAATCTGATCCTTACGCGAAAGCAATGCAAGCTGCACCGGGCAATGCAGCAATTGTAGCTAAAAACACTCACTATTGTTGGCATGATCAAAATTGGTTATCAACAAGAAAGGCCAACAGCCAAAAACCAACACTAGCTAGCCATGCTCAACCAATGTCAATTTATGAAGTGCAATTAGCCTCTTGGCGACGAAAAGGCGATAGCGGCGAGCATTACTTTGATTACAAAGACTTAATTGAACAGCTTATTCCCTACGTTGTAGATATGGGCTTTAGCCATTTACAGCTAATGCCCATTAGTGAATACCCATTTGATGGCTCGTGGGGTTATCAACCTGTTGGGTTATTTGCGCCTAGTTATCGTTTTGGTGACGCCGAAGGATTAAAGGCTTTTATTGATGCCTGCCATCAACAGGGGATTGCGGTGTTATTAGATTGGGTTCCGGCACATTTTCCCAAAGACCCGCATGGTTTAGCCAGATTTGATGGTACTTGTTTGTATGAACATCAAGATCCCAGATTAGGCGAGCACCCAGATTGGGATACGCTGATTTATAACTATGATCGCGCTGAAGTCACTAGCTTTCTATTAAGTAACGCTTATTACTGGTTAAGTGAATTTCATTTCGACGGTTTACGCCTCGATGCCGTGTCATCAATGTTGTATTTAGATTATTCCAGAGAACACGACCAATGGGTACCTAATGAACATGGTGGCCGTGAAAACTTAGCGGCAATCAGTTTCTTAAAGCGACTGAATATCGATATGTATCAAGCATTCCCAGGTATCGATATGATTGCAGAAGAGTCGACCGCTTGGGGCGGTGTTACCCAAAGTACCGAGCAACATGGTTTAGGTTTTGGCTTTAAATGGAATATGGGTTGGATGAATGACACTTTAAGTTATTTACGCCGTGACCCGCTTTATAGACGCTATCATCATAATGAAATGACCTTCGGCTTGGTTTATGCGTTTACTGAGCAGTTCATTTTGTCTTTAAGCCATGATGAAGTGGTTCATGGTAAAGGTTCTTTAATAGCCAAAATTCCTGGAGATGATTGGCAAAAATTTGCCACTTTGCGAGCTTATTTTGGCTTTATGTGGGCTCACCCAGGTAAAAAACTATTGTTTATGGGTAATGAATTTGCTCAACGTAATGAGTGGAATCATAACCAAAGTCTTGATTGGCATTTATTAGATTATTTACCACATCAAGGCATTCAAAATTGGGTTAAGTCCCTTAACCATTTCTACCATCAAACGAGCGCGTTATTTTCACTTGATAATCACCATACTGGCTTTCGCTGGTTAGATTGTCATAACGAAGACGATAGTGTTCTTGTGTTTGCCCGCTATGGGCAAACTGAAGATGAACATGTCATCGTGATCGTCAATATGACCCCTAATGTTCACCACGGTTTCCGAGTGGGTTTAGCCAAAGATTGCCAATACTATGAAGCATTAAATAGCGATGCAGCTGAATTTGGCGGTTCGAACGTGTGCAACACAAAGCCGATTATTGCTGAATCTCTCCCATGGCAAGGGTTACCTTTTAGCGGTTTAATTTCAATGCCGCCATTAGCGACGGTTTTCATTAGCCCTAAAAATTCACAACAACACAAGCAGACTAAGTTATTGGCTAAATAAGTTATTGGATAAATGGGTTAAAACTTAAACATCTGTATTAAAACAATTATTTCGTTGAAGGTTACAGCCATAGCTAATGCGAACAAGGGGCTTGGAATGAGTATGAATAAAGCAAGTGTAAAAGATGAAAGTTGCGAGCACTCGTCTTTGCTTTTGACCGCAGGCAAGCCTTTTCCATTAGGCGCAAACCTGACTGAAGATGGTGTTAATTTTTCCATTTTTTCAGCTCACGCAACTAAAGTTGTGTTGTGTTTGTTTGATTCACAAAACCATATAGAAGTTGCACAGTATATTCTTGATCAAAAAACACATCACATTTGGCATGGTGAGTTAATTGGTGCTAAGGCGGGCTTACTTTATGGTTACCGAGTTTTTGGTCCTTATCAACCAGAACTTGGCCACAGATTTAACCATCATAAATTGTTACTTGATCCCTATGCTAAAAAGTTAGTAGGCGAGTTACATCAAAACAAAGCCTTGTATGCTTACGATGTAGACGACGAGCTTGGTGACTTGTCATTTAGTACCACCGATAATGCGGCCTTTATTCCTAAGTGTGAAGTAGTCGACGTAGAGCAGATAAAGTCTATTCCAATAAAGCCAATTAACCGTGACTTATCTAAAAGCATTATTTACGAAACTCACGTTAAAGGCTTCACCAAACTGCACCCCGATCTTGCACCAAATGTTAAAGGCACTTTTGCTGCATTAGCCAATCCAGCTGTAGTGCAATATCTGTCTCAATTAGGGGTTACAGCATTAGAGCTATTGCCTGTACATGCATTTTTTGATGAACCCTTTTTAGCTGAAAAAAATCTTAATAATTATTGGGGATATAACAGCGTTGGTTTTTTTGCATTACAGCCTCACTACCTGTCGTCTGACGATATTGGCGAATTTAGGAGCATGGTCTCCACCTTACATCAAGCCGGTATAGAGGTGATTCTAGATGTTGTATATAACCACACCGCTGAAGGCAATCAGTTAGGACCAAGTTATCATTTCAGGGGCATTGATAACTTGAGTTATTACCGTCTTATGCCCAATGAGCCAAGGTTTTATATTAACGATACCGGATGTGGCAACACCTTAAATATCAATCATCCACAAGTGCTTATGTTAGTGATGGACTCATTAAGGTATTGGGTAGAAGTCATGGGGGTAGATGGTTTTAGATTCGACCTAGCCAGTTGTTTAGGCCGAGAAACCTATGGTTTTGACCCTGCCAGCGGCTTTTTTGACGCCTTAATGCAAGACCCTATTTTGTGCCAAGTTAAACTTATTGCTGAACCTTGGGATATTGGCCCAGGTGGATACCAATTGGGCAATTATCCCGTTGTATTTAGTGAGTGGAATGATAAATACCGTGATGCCATGCGTCGATTTTGGCGTGGTGATAGTGCAATGCTATCTGAGTTTGCCAAACGATTTCATGGTTCTAGTGACTTATTTGAACACAATGGTAGAGGACCGTCTGCCAGTATAAATTTTATAACTAGTCACGATGGTTTTTCTTTACACGATTTAGTGACTTATAAACAAAAACATAATGAAGCAAATGGTGAAGATAATCGCGATGGTCATTCAGAAAACTTCAGTTGTCATTACGGTGTAGAGGGAGAAACTCTAGATGAAAGCATTAATCAAATAAGAAACCGCCAAAAGCGTAATTTTATTGCCACGTTAATGCTGTCTCAAGGTGTGCCCATGTTGTTATCTGGCGATGAGGCAGGACACAGCCAACATGGTAACAATAATGCTTATTGCCAAGACAACCCAAATAGTTGGTTTAACTGGCGTAAAATTGATTGGCAACTGGTTAAATTTACCCGCGAGTTAATTAGCTTACGTAAGCAATATCCATTGCTATGTCACAAAGCATTTATTCATAAACCCGAAGCATTATTTGATAACGGTATAGCTTGGTTCAACCGTTTAGGTGAGCCAATGACTAAGGCGTTGTGGAGTGAACACCTTTGCAAAACCTTAAGCGTTATTGTGACCGGTAATTTATTAGAAGATGAGGTTGGAGCTGTTCCTGAAAATACCCAAGCATTGCTGATTTTTATTAATGCCGATTCAATAGAGCAAGCTTTTAATTTACCAAAACTGCCCCATTTTGCGCATTGGAGTTGTGTCATTCACTCCCAAACGCATTCAGCTATTTCACCTTCTGATTCAGCTGTACAAGCTGAACAAAAATTCTATCTGCAACCTAGAAGTTTAATGATATTTCATAGCCATTTTCAAGGAGTAGAACATGTCTGAACCTAAAGCCACTGTGCCTAAACGTAAAAGTAGCAAAAAAGCATCTCCAGCAAAAAATATTAAAGCAAGTTCACCTAGTAAACCAGTAACGTGTGAACCTTGCGATACCTTGCCAGCTTCAGTTGCGCGCCAAATAAGATATGGCTTATGCCATACTGAGCACCAAGCAACCTCAATATTTGATGCTTTAGCAAATGGTGTTAAAGAGCAAATGTTAGATCAATGGCGCAACACTCGTCTGCACGACAATACTTTTGAACAAAAGCAAGTTGCCTATTTGTCTTTAGAGTTTTTAATGGGGCGTGCTTTAGGTAACGCATTGCTTAATCTAGATTTAACAGACCAAACCAAAACCTTATTAACTGATTACGCAACACAATTGGAAGATGTGGCTGAATTAGAGCATGACGCTGGACTAGGTAATGGTGGTTTAGGGCGTCTTGCAGCTTGTTTTTTAGATAGCTGTGCAAGTTTAGATTTAGCCGTAACAGGTTATGGCATTCGCTATCAATACGGTATGTTTGCGCAAAAAATAGTAGATGGCTATCAAATTGAAAAACCTGATAGATGGTTGCGTTTAGGTAATCCTTGGGAAGTTAGAATGGCACACAGAATTGTATCTGTGCCGTTTTTCGGCCATACCGAGGTGTATCAAGACAAACAGGGCAATACCCAACATGTATGGCGAGATTGCCAATATGTATTAGCTGTACCTTATGATATGCCTGTTCCGGGGTATCGAAATGGCCGAATTAACACATTACGTTTGTGGAAAGCCGAGGCCAATGACGACTTTGACCTAGCTGAGTTTAATGATGGTGATTATGCGGAGGCTGTAGCAGATAAAAACTTGGCTGAGCAAATAACCATGGTGTTATATCCCAATGATGCCAGCCAAAACGGTAAAGAGCTTCGTTTGCGTCAGCAATACTTTTTAAGCTCGGCGAGTTTGCAAGACTTACTCGCTCGTTATGTCGCGGTATATGGCGACGACTTCAGCCAATTTGCTGTTAAAAATGCCATTCAACTTAATGACACTCACCCAAGTATCGCGGTACCTGAGTTAATGCGGCTATTGTTAGATACCTACGGACTGTCTTGGGAAAAAGCGTGGCAAATCACTACTGCAACCATGGCTTACACAAACCATACTTTATTGCCTGAAGCACTCGAAAAATGGCCTGTATCGTTAATGCGTTACATGCTACCGAGAGTGTTAGAAATCATCTTTGAAATTAATGCTCGTTTTCTTGAGCAAGTTGCCCACAAATGGCCTGGTGACACTGAAAAATTAACCACAATGTCAATTATTGAAGAAGGGCCTGAACAGCATATTCGCATGGCCTATTTAGCTATAGTAGGCAGTTTTTCCGTTAATGGTGTAGCAGGGTTACATACTCAATTATTAAAAGCTGGGTTATTTAATCACTTTTACCAATTATGGCCTAATAAGTTTAATAACCGCACTAACGGTGTTACCCCAAGGCGCTGGTTGATCAATTGTAATCCTGAGCTAACAAGCCTTATTACTAAAAAATTAGGTGAAGATTGGATTAAAGACTTATCAAATCTAACCGCACTTAATGCGTTTACATCTGAAGCCGCATTTGTGAAAAAGTGGGCGCAAGTTAAATTACACAATAAGCAGATTCTTGCCGATTTTGTCAAAAAAGAAAGCGGCGTAGAGTTTGACCCCTCAATGTTATTTGATGTGCAAGTTAAACGAATACATGAATATAAACGTCAGCTACTGAATATCATGCATGTAATCCATTTATATCAACGCATATTAAAGGGTGACACAGAAAACATGGTGCCAAGGTGTGTACTTATTGGTGGTAAGGCCGCACCGGGTTACGCCATGGCTAAGCAAATTATTAAACTGATTAATAATGTTGCCCATATGGTTAATGACGATCCCTTAGTCACACCGTATTTACGAGTAGCATTTCTACCAAACTATAACGTCAGTGCAATGGAAAAAATTTGCCCAGGTACTGATTTGTCAGAACAAATATCTACCGCAGGTAAAGAAGCATCTGGAACCGGTAATATGAAGTTTATGATGAATGGGGCGTTAACTATAGGCACTTTAGATGGCGCTAACGTTGAAATGATAGAAGAAGTAGGCAGTGAAAACTTCTTCTTATTCGGCTTAAACGCTCAAGAGGTTGAGCAACAAAAACACGCGTATAACCCTCAAGCATTCATTGAACAATCACCCGCACTACAACAAGTACTAGCCATGCTAAAAGGTGGTCATTTCAATCTTGTTGAACCCAATATTTTTGACTCAATTATTCAAGCAATTTGCGACCCACATGATCAGTGGATGCTTGCTGCAGACTTTGATGATTATTGTAGAGCACAAGAAGATGTCGCGCGTTTATACGCTAATCAAGCTAAATGGCATAAAACCAGTATCCGCAATTGTGCTGCTAGCGGTCGTTTTTCTAGTGACAAAACCATAGCTGGCTACCGAGATGATATTTGGAAAAGTTAATAAATAGCTAATAGTTGACCTTGTTTAATCAGTTCGCACCCAACAGGGATGTTTTTTATACAATTTAAATCGTATTTACCGGAGTGACTTCATGAACAAAAATGTGCGTTATATTAGTAATTTAACTCGTGATACTTATGCAATTATATTAGCTGGCGGCCGCGGCTCTAGATTACATGAACTAACCGATTGGCGTGCTAAACCTGCGTTATATTTTGGAGGCAAATTCAGAATTATTGATTTTCCATTATCTAACTGTATTAACTCAGGCATTAGGCGAGTAGGGGTAGTGACTCAATATAAGTCACACTCTTTAATACGCCATGTATCTCGAGGTTGGGGTCATTTTAAAAAGGAATTGGGTGAATCAGTAGAAATTTTACCAGCGTCACAGCAGACTTTTGGTAACTGGTATGAGGGTACTGCCGATGCTGTATTTCAGAACATTGACATTATTCGCCATGAAATTCCAAAGTATGTGATGATTTTATCAGGCGATCATATTTATCGTATGGACTATGCAGGCTTATTAGCAGACCATGCTGAATCTGAAGCTGATATGACAGTATGTTGTTTAGAAGTACCATTAGAAGAAGCCGCAGGTGCGTTTGGTGTCATGGAGGTTGATGAAAACAATCGAATTATTGGTTTCGAGGAGAAACCAGAAAATCCTAAACCCATCCCTGGTAAACCAGATAAATGTTTAGCTTCAATGGGTAACTATGTATTTAATACTAAGTTTCTATTTGATCAATTGAAGAAAGATGCCATCAATGAGCGTTCTGAACGAGATTTTGGTAAAGACATCATTCCTAACATCATTAAAGAACATAATGTTTTTGCGTTTCCATTTACCAGCGCCATAGAAAATGAACCGGCTTATTGGCGAGATGTAGGAACACTAGATTCCTTCTTTCAGGCCAATATGGAACTATTGTCGCCAACACCAGCTTTAAATTTATATGATGCAAAATGGCCTATTTGGACTTATCAGGAACAGTTACCTCCAGCAAAGTTTGTCTTTGACGATGAGGATAGGCGGGGTATGGCTGTAGATTCTATCGTTTCAGGAGGTTGTATTATCTCTGGGGCGAAAGTCAAACGCAGTGTGTTGTTTGACGAAGTTAGAGTTTGTTCTTATTCATCGGTGAAAGACTCTGTTCTTTTACCTGATGTTGTCGTGATGAAAAATTGTAAAATTCAAAATGCCATTATTGATAGAGGCTGCATTATTCCGGAAGGTATGCAAATTGGTTATAACCATGACCATGATCGCGCTAAAGGGTTTAGAGTCTCAGAAAAGGGCATCACTTTAGTGACCCGTAAAATGTTGGGTTTAGCTGTGGGTTACGAATAAGGGCGGTTATTGATGAAAAAAGTGTTAATGGTTGCTGCCGAAAATGATGCATTGGTTAACGCCAAAGTAGGTGGTATGGGCGACGTAATACGCGATTTGCCGCCTGCATTATTAAGCGCATCGATACAAGCAGATGTTGCCATGCCGGACTATGGATTTTTAATCCGCAGTTATAATGCGCTTAAGTTGGCACAGGTTACTGTGCCTTTTTGTGGTCAAATACACACAATTGATATTTACAAAATGCCCAGACCTGAGCATAAGCAAAATCTTGCTAAATCGTCATATCATGCAGTTGCAGAAACTGATTCAACAGAGGTTAACTCTTGGGTGTATTTGTTTTCCCATCCACTATTTAATCAAGCTGATCAATCCATATACGCACAAGGTAGTTCCGATAGACCTTTTGCAGACGATGCCAGTAAATTTGCGTTATTTTCATTAGCCGTTGCTAAAGCGATTTGCGAAGGTAAATTAGCTGAATATGACGTTTTGCATCTACATGATTGGCATACTGCAATGATAGCTATGCTTAGGCAATGTGTTGATGAATTTAGCGGTTTAAAGCCTTTAAAATGTGTTTACACCATTCACAATTTAGCCCTTCAAGGGATAAGGCCTTATCACCACGATAGCTCGTCATTTATTAGTTGGTTTGGTTATTGGTTTAATCAACATGACAGCGTTAATGACTTACCTGAAGGAATAGCCGATCCTCGTTATAGTTCATGTGTAAACCCCATGAGAATGGGAATTGTAATGAGTGATGTGGTGCATGTTGTTTCGCCAAGTTATGCACAAGAAATTTTACGACCCTCAAATCCGGCAATGGGCTTTTATGGCGCAGAAGGGTTAGAAGCAGATTTAATTCATAAAGCAAAAGCAGGGCAGTTAATTGGCATCATTAATGGCTGTGAATATTCATCAACAACAGAATCTAAACCGTCACAAAACGTAAAACAACGTTTAATGTTAATTAATCAGGCTCAACAAGCGTTGAGCAAATGGCAAGCCAATAAAGATGTGGTAAGCAGTGAAGATTTTATTGCATCTATTAAATTAACCCAGTACCAACAACAGCTTGAGTCAAGCCGAAAAAATGCCAGTGCACCTATGTTAATTACTTCTGTTGGCCGTTTAACTGAGCAAAAAGTGTTGTTGTTCTTACACAAAACTCAATCTGGTAAAAATGTGCTAAGTGAGTTATTAGATTCATTGCATCGTTATAATAACGACGCTAGATTTATTTTATTAGGCAGTGGAGACGCAGTATTAGCTAAACAATTTAAAAGCATAGCCGCACATTTTAATAATTTTATTTATTTAAATGGCTATGCCGATAATGTGGCACAAACGCTTTATCAGCAAGGTGATTTGTTTTTAATGCCAAGCTCATTTGAACCTTGCGGCATAAGCCAAATGCTAGCAATGAAACAAGGACAACCTTGTTTAGTCCATGGTGTTGGTGGTCTTAAAGATACTGTGGTTCATGATAGAAATGGCTGGCAATTTAGCGGAGCTAATTTAGATCAGCAGGCTCAAGCATTTATTCAACAATTTTCAACGTGTTTAGACTTGTTTAATACACAAGATTGGCATCAAGTTTGTGATAATGCTGCTCAAGCGCGGTTCGATTGGCAGTCAATTGCTAGTGAGTATGCTAGCAAGCTTTATTCACCAAGTTGAGATAAGTAACCTGAACTGAGTAAAAGCCGCGTTAATATAGGTTATTAACGCGGCTTTTTTATAGTTGTATATTACTTCTTAGGACGGAAACCAAAGAGTTTTTGCTCAATGATGGCATCAACCACTTTTTCTGGCAGGGCATTCTTCCACTCATCATCACCGCGAGTTAACTGAGTTAAAATCTCACGCGAATAAAGATTTAGTAGCTCTACATTACTGTTTTCGATACTTTTTATAAAACCATTTTCAAGCAAGTGACGATATAAATAACGCAAGTTTGCAGGAACAGTTACATTGGATAAGTCGTGAACATCACCTTTTTCATCAAGCTCTGGGTAGACAAATAAACGAGTATGATCAGGAAATAACTTACCAAAGCCTTCCAAAATACCACCCTCGAGGCCACGATAAAAATCAACATCAAAAATTTGCCTGATGTTGATCATGCCAACCACAATACCAATTTGATGATTGGTAAATTGTCTAAAGTACGCTCGTAATGAGAAGTAACGAGTATAGTCAGAAATAAGGACATTATAGCCGAGTAGGTTAAGCAACTTCACTCGCTCTAAAATGTCTTTTTCAGACATATTGGCATCATGCCCTTGAAGATCATTCAATGAAATTTCGGCAATGACAACAGTGTTATCAATATCAACACCTTCAAGCTCAGAAAAGGCTTTTTGACCTTGCTCAATCATGTCTACATTAAGTTTGGTTACCGGCTTAAACGAACCGCGAATGGTAAGTACGTTCTTTTTGTATAACATCTCTGCAGGAACACCAACGGTTCCATCAGGCTTAAACATCACTGCACGAGTTTTCCAACTACGGATCAGATGGATATTTTTGGCTTTATTATCGATATCTTCAAAGTAGGGGCCTTGGAACTCAATTGAGTCAATTTCGATTCGATTAGCTTTCATGTTATCGGTAAGTGAGTCGATAATGGTCTTTGGATTTTCGAAATAATAATAGCTGGCATAAATTAAATTCACACCAAGAATGCCCAGTGCCTGCTGCTGCGCTTCGGCATTGTCATCAAACATTCTAACATGGACCACAATATTTGATGGCTCAGCTCCAGGGTACATTTGTACTCTAACACCACACCAAGCATGACATTCGTTATCTTTATTAAAACTTTTAGCTGCAACTGTAGCCGCATAACTGAAATATCTGGATGAACGTGAGCGAACATCACCAACACGTTCAACAACAAGGTCGTACTCTTGCTCCATCATGGCAAGGACTCGTGCTTTACTGACATAACGGCCATTTTGTTGAACGCCATAAATAGCATCTGAAAACTTCATGTCATAGGCGGACATGGTTTTTGCTATGGTACCTGCCGCTGCACCAGCAACAAAAAAGTTACGAGCCACTTCTTGGCCCGCTCCAATCTCAACAATTGTGCCGTACTTTTTGTCATCCAAATTGAGTCTAAGCGCTTTTTCTTTGGTGCTACGAGAGCTTACTTGCTTGTCCATATTACTTCCGATCTGAATAATAAAATGCAGGGTGATAATAGTGTAAATTAAACGTTTTTTAAATGGTTAGAATAGGTGTTGCTTAAATTAAGCTGAAGTTAATAAAAATAATGGTTAAAAATCAGCTCAACTGCTTAAAACTTATTCATTGTGAAGCTTTAATCTGCTTGCTGTTAACCAAGGGTATGGTCAATGGTTTGATTAACTTCAGACATAAAACGGGTTAAAAACCAATCTACTGAATCAAACTCGTCACGCCATTGGTTTAACTTCACACGGCAGTGAGAAACTGCATCTCGATATTCAAAATTACCAAGCTTGTATTCTTTCTCAGCTTCTAAATAACACGCTATATCATCAGCCACTTTAACTAACTTTGCATCTCGAGTGTCTTTAGGTTGAATGATTAGCGTTTCATAACGAGGTTTAAGTTCAGGAGGAAGACCGTCAAGCATTTTAAGCTCAAACATTTTTTCAATTTGCTTGATAGACGCATGAACTTCAGCACTCATGTTTTTAGCATTTGAATTAATATCGCCCAAACCTGCTACTTCTGATGCCTCATGAAAAATCGCCATTGCAGCTAATTTGTCTGGATCAGTATCTAAATTAAAGACATCTTTTTCAATTGTTCCCAGTAAGTGCGCGATAACAGCCACTTCAAAACTATGAGTAGCGTCATTATTTTCTGTTAAGTTGGTTTGCAATGGCCAGCGCTTAATGTTTGCCGCACGCTTCCAAAGAGCAAGAAAATTTGATTGCTCAATTGTCATACTATGTCCTTTTAATCCAGTTTCTTGACTCATAAAATCAATAGCTTAATATATGATGTTTCTTAATTGTTATAAACAAGCTTATACTTAGCTTACTTAACCTGCAGATATTATTTTAACAGACGATGACTATATCTGCTGATATGTTTGATTAACTGAAAAGGAACATCATGAAAACGATCAACATACTAATGTCGGTGGCCATCTTATCTTTAGGTATGAGTAATATCGCCATTGCTAAAAATGATAAAGCGAAAGAGTTACCTCCAGGCTTACAAAAGAAACTACAAAAAGGGCAACCTTTACCTCCTGGTTGGCAGAAAAAAGTCGCTGTTGGTCATGTTCTAGAGCAAAATATTTATGACCATCGAAAAGTCATCTCTCGTGACGGTGATTTTGCCACCATTAGTATAGAAGGTGAAATATTTAAGGTGATTGAAAATACAAGAGAAATTGTTGATATCATTCGTCGAAATAAATAGTTAAGTGACAATGTATATTAATGGCTAAATTCGTTTAGCCCAAAATTTGCAGGAGTAATCCTTGGTATGTTTAGTCTAAATATTATTAATTAAGTCAGTAGCTTACATCTTATATGACTAGATTATCATAATTACATTCTTGGGAAACATTTAAAGGAATAAAATGATATACATAGTACTGCCGCTTATTTTGACCCTGCTGGGGGCTTTTACATTTTTACCTCAATTTAAGGGGGTCATTGAGCGTAATAGTATAGGTATCAATTTTTTTCTGACTTTAATCGCAACTTCAGTTGGTGTACTTTTAGCCATTTCTGTCACTAATTATGAAAATGAACAAAAAGAAAGACATGATGTCATAAAACTAATTAACTCGGCTATTACATCTGTCAATATTTGCTATGACTACAGCGAAGAACTGATTGAATACTTTGATAATATTCCACAAGGTGATGAGCTAAGAAACCACTTCTTTGAGAATAATCCTCCTCCTTATCCAGATTATTTAGGTAATTTTTTGATGCAAAATATTGTCAGCAAGAATTTATCTGGTTCAACATTAAACAAATTAAACGAATACTTAATTAATTTAGAAAGAAGTCATGCATATGATGTTCAGTTATATCTATACGTTCTTGAACAAACAAAAAAGCTGCTTGAGTTAGAGTTGGCATTTCAAGAGGACAAAATAACTGAAGAACAATTAGTTAATCGAATAGATATTTTGAAAAAAAGCCTACGTTTGAAAACTGAGAGTATAAGCAATAACTTAACGAATCAATGATTGAGTGCTTTGGATGGTACTGTCAATTTAAGCAGTATCTTCTTTAATATGGCATCATAGCAGTATGAAAACCATTTATCCTGGCCACAGATATCCGGCCCAAATCATCAGCCACGCAGTTTATCTGTATCATCGTTTTACACTGAGCCTACGAGATATCGAAGAGATCCTCGCTTATCGTGGTATCAACGTAACATATGAAACTATCAGCCATTGGTGCCTGAAATTTGGTAATAAATTCAGTCATAACATTCGTACAAAACGAGGTCTATTTAATTCATCCTGGTACCTCGATGAAGTGTTCATCAAGATAAATGGTCGACTTCATTATTTGTGGCGTGAAGTCGACAGCAATGGTGACGAAATAGATATTCTCGTGCAGAAACGCAATGCTAAACGCGCTGTCATAGGTTTTTTCAGGAAGTTACTCAAAGGTCAACATTGTATTCCAGGCTTGATTGTTACTGATAAACTGCCGAGCTATCGGGCTGCTAAAAGGGTGGTCATGACTAGTGTTGGTTACACAGTGAAGCTTTATAATTAATAATCGGTTTAGACTAGGCAGACATGCTATTTATGTATCAAATTATCGGTATTAAGAACACGTTCATTCGCGGAATGGGAAAGGGCGAGTTATATTTAAAATTTGAATTAGTGGTTAATAAACTTGCTTTTTACACATTAATTCAATAAGTTGACAGTATCATTTCAACTACTGAGCCATTAATTGAAAATTACGTTGAGAGAAGATAAATCAAGAAAACGAACCTGCAACTGTACATTTTTCTGTGTGTGTTGGAGTTCCCACTAGGTGTATTTCTAAAAGGTGATTTATGGTTTGCAATATTTATATCTGTATTAGGTACTTTAGCTTTTATGAAGCTGAGCCTCTTTAAATATTTAAAAAATGAAGTGCCAAACTTCATTTACTATTTTTGGGGATGTTATGCAGCAGGAGTATTGTTTGCGCTCTATAAATATGGGACTTCATATAGTAAAGATTATGCAGTTGGAGTGTTTTTGTTAATTAACCTCCTTATTTTGCCATTTCTATATAAAGTTAAGAGTGTTATTGAAAATAGGGAAATAGTTAAATAAGTTCAATATTGCCAGCAAAAGGCTGGCTGTTAATTTGCATCCCAAAGTGATCCAAATATTGCTTAAAATTGCATTTAGAATTAGTCCACTAAAAATCTAAAATGAGCTATAAATTTAGTTGCGTAAGGCAATAACAGTGGGGCAGTTTTAAATGCAATTGCAGGATCAAGTTAGCGTGCAAATTAACAGGCGTCATCAGGAACTGCTGCTTCAATGTTTAGGTCAAACATGAAAAGCATGTTTAGTTTTGGTGCAACCAAGAACTTTAGAAAACCAAACTTATCGAAATACAATAGTGATGCGGCGCTTCGGTCTGCTGCGGGTCGAACCAATAAGGGCGTAAATGCATACGGTGCGGGTGTTGCTGCGGCAGGAGCTACTGGTGGCGATGGCAGCCAAAGTTGCGGGTGTAACTAATGATTTATGAGCTACTTAATGATAATGGCGAGCTTTTCGCATTCGAGATAGAGAGTGTTTATATGCCATTATCTCAAATTGCTAACACACTTGAAAAAATTGAAGGTGTTTCCCAAATAAGAAATAGAAAGATGTTTTCTTCTCAGGATGAAATTCATATTCGATTCAAGTTCAATGGAATCGATTATATTGTTTGGGAGCCTTATGGTGATAATAGCAGGTTCTGGTTAGGGCCTGACAGGGATGAATACGACGATAATATTGTTGAAATTTTCAACTTGTTCAGGCTTTATAAGCCACCTTTTGTGACTGGTCTAGTTGGTGATTTACTCTCGTTAGATTTCAAAGGGTTGTTCAGGCGTTTATTTAACCAACAACCATAACCGACACTCTCACAGTGTCGGCTAAGGCATCATCACGGCAGTAACCGGTGTGAATGGTAGTATCATCATGAATATCATACGCATCGGTTATTGCCTAGTGTAGGTCACACAATTAAGCAATATGAAAATAACCTCTGCGAAAAGTCTCATCAACCTACAAGGCAGTAGGAGTATCAAATGCGAAGATTCAAATCACATGGACAAGCGCAACGGTTTTTATCTGTCCATGGCGTAATTAACAATCTATTTAGACTCGGTCGTCATACTCTGAAAGCTGCAAATTATCGGTTATTAAGAACGCGTTCATTTGCCGAATGGGAAAGGGCAAGTTATATTCAAAATTTGAATTAGTGGTTAATAAACTAGCATTTTTCATATAAATCCAATAAGTTGACAGTATCGTTCAATCGGCTGCGCTTGCAGTGAGCATTACAGCGGCTGCGTGTAGGGATTTGTTTAGATGAAAAAAGTGAAATTGATGTTTTGGCGGTGGGTATTCACTGTTTCAGGCATATTTGCTTTAGCTGTTCTTTTATTAATATCACCATTTATTAAAAGACAGCTTCAGCCTCTTTTGTTCCAATCTGAATATTTTGATTATGAATATTTACAGAGCAGGATTAACGCCCCATTTTTTGTTGTGCATAACGATGTAAAGAAAAGATTCTCTAGGGAGCCTTTTAGATCTTTTCATCAAATTAAGTGGTGGGTATTCAATCACTCAGATGTGATAGAGGCTGAGATAACTGAATCAGGAATGACATTCTCAATAATTGTCTCTAAGCAAAGTTTTGTTTACTCAACTTGTGTGGAATACTTATCTTTATGTCAGAAAGAGACTGATGCGATTTATCGAGAACTACTCAATGGTAGTGTGCTTAAAATCAATGGCCAGACAATATTCTATGATGCAAAATTGGGAGGTTATTTTTCAATTCCACTTGATTATGATAGTTATATTGCGTACCAATAATAACTAACATCTTTCTAAATAGAACCACATCAAGGTCAATGATGTGGTTTTTTGGTACTGTCAAGTTAAGCAGCCGTTTCCTTAATGTGGGTAAGGGCAAGTTATATTCAAAATTTGAATTAGTGGTTAATAAACTAGAATTTTTCATATAAATCCAATAAGTTGACAGTATCCAACGTAATATCTGTGTGAATGTGGTAGTAAAGTTGGGCTTAAATTTGAAGATTTAGAGAAGCACATAAAAGTAATTAATATAACCTCAATAAAGGTGATTTTGTTGGGGCTAAAGGTGGGTTGTCATTTATATATTTTTACTGTCCTTCTTGTAAGTTGGCAACAACAATACAGTATAGCTTTTCAGCAGGCGGCAAGAATGGCGAGGCTTGGTTTACATAAAAGGGAATAGTTGTTTAGGTACTGTCAAATTAAGCAGTATCTTCTTTAATATGGCATCATGGCAGTATTAAAAACCATTTATCCTGGCCACAGATATCCGGCCCAAATCATTAGTCATGCAGTTTATATTTATCATCGTTTTACACTGAGCCTACGAGATATCGAAGAGATCCTCGCTTATCGAGTTATCAACGTAACATATTGATAAGTTGCCGAGTTATGGCGCAGCCAAAAGGTTGGTTATGCCTAGTGTAGGTCACACAATTAAGCAATATGAAAATAACCTCTGCGAGAAGTCTCATCATCCTACAAGGCAGCAGGAATATCAGATGATAAGGTTCAAATCTCAGGGGCAAGTGCAACGTTTTCTATCTGTCCATGGCCTAATTAACAATCTGTTTAGGCTAGGTCGCCATGCATTGAAAGCCGCAAATTATCAATTATTAAAATCGCGTTCATTTACCGAATAGGAAAGGGCAGTTCTATATCCAAAATTTGAATTAGTGGTTAATAAACTAGCTTTTTACACATTAATTCAATAAGTTGACAGTATCTCGAGCTGTATGTAGGATGGTAGGAGATAATATTTTTAAGCAAGTGCAGAGTTTCTAAAGGAGTAGGCTCTAATATGAAAATTTTTAAAAAGTATGGATTCGAAATATTCGTTATTTGTCTTTCCGTATATTATTTACACGGAGTTATAGAATATTCTTTAATAGTAGATTTTCAATTCTTCTCTGGTGATGAACCTTGGGTTCCCATGATATCGATAATAATAACTGCTCTATTTTCGATAGCATTACTTTGCTTACTGCCATCACTAAATTTAGCTATCAAGTTAATCTTATTAGCTAAAAAAAATGCACTATTTGAAGGTACTAATAACCATCTACTTTTTGAGTACATATTGATATCTGCACTGACGTTATCAGCTTGGGCAATTTTATTTGTTTTTTGGTTAATACTAAATAATTTGTGATTCATTTAATTATATTTTATCGAATAACTCTAAAAAAGACGTTGCACATACCTCCAAGGGTACTGTCAAGTTAAGCAGCAGCTTCCTTAATGTGGCATCATAGCAGTATGAAAACTTTCTATTCTTACCATTGCTTATCAACCAAGTGGTCAACTCGAAATTGCCCCAAAATGAATTTCGGCCTCCATACCCATTTACATTTGCACCCAAAATTTGACCAAATTTTAGTAATGTTTAAAGACCTGCCTTTCTTGCTGAATGGGAAAGGACGAGTTATATCTAAAATTTGAATTATTGGTTAATAAACTAGCTTTTTCCACATAAATCCAATAAGTTGACTGGATCTTATAAAGCATCAAAGGAGCTTGTATGAACCAAATACTGAGTTTATTAGGTGTTATCGTTTTCTTCTCTGCTTTCCTAGTTTGGACTTTTTACCCAGAGTTACCTTCTAGTGTTTTAGGTTGGGGGGCACTTATCATAATAGGTATTCCTTCATATTTATTTCTAGAGTGGTTAAGTGAGGTAGTCTTAAGCTCACAGTTCTTTAAAAGCAGGTCTAGTTTTAGTCGTATTATTTTGGGTGTACCTATAGTTTTAATATTATTAGTCGTTGCTTTGCTTATTGTTGGATTTGTGCAACAGTCAATTAATGCAATTGGCGGGTAAATGCTTTATAACAAAGCAATTATGATGGGGCGTTATCCCATAACAATTTTTATTCGAAACCGACAGGTTAGAGTTATGGCTTTAACTCATAAATGACTTACTTTTCCTTATGACGAAACTCTAGTCATATGGCCAAATTTGCTTATCCACTACAAACATCATATGCATTCATAAACTTCAACGACAAAGAGCTTCATCGCACATAAGCTATCAGTTACGTAGCAGTATTTGATGAACGCAGTCCATAGCACCATAAGCGAATCGCTTAAAACAAATATTCAGATGGAGAAACTATACAGGCAGACACAACTGAAGCAATAAAAATGAAACCTGATGACGCTACGTGAATAATGCAGTAGTTAGTACAGAATTAATCGATAGAATTCACGTAACGTCACATGGATAACAAAATAATTAAAATTTCTTTCAGTATCAAATCGTAAATTTTCAACCACAAGCTAAAGTAAGTGATCCAGTGTTAGAATGTTAAAAATTAAATTAACTAAATCTAATGGATATATAAACGTTTGAATATTAGTGTAAATTTTTACACTTGAAACTGGATCGATCCAGAGTTAAAAAATAATTCACACCACATTAGGTGAAGCAGAGTTATTAATATTACACCTCATTTAACATAATATACATTGTGCGAACTTATGTGTGTTGTTATGATTAGTAGGTACTCTGCTTCAATAAGCAATATAAGGTCTTTATCTTATTTGGGTTTTATCTTCTACAACGGTTAACTAGATATTGCTAGAATCATCAACTTCGAGCCTGAACTCCAGACTATGTGTTTAATTGATTTCAAACATTATATTACTAAGTAAATTGTATAGCTTGAGCATTTATTTGTTGTATGAAACCTTTTAAATAATAGAGGTTGTTGAACAAC
This sequence comes from Shewanella gaetbuli, assembly GCF_023284065.1. Lineage (GTDB taxonomy): Bacteria > Pseudomonadota > Gammaproteobacteria > Enterobacterales > Shewanellaceae > Shewanella > Shewanella gaetbuli. The sequence goes on from NZ_JAKIKP010000004.1 coordinate 159,836, forward strand.
CTTGGGCAGTGATTGTTCGCTATGCATGTCTATATTTTTGTGGTGAGTTTGTTGTGTCATATCTGTGAGTTATGTCCTCAGATGTTTTAGAAATATTTGCTTGATAAAATTGTTGAACTGTATCGCTCAATACTCAGTTGTTTGATGACATTAATCAGCCGGTACAAAAAATAAATTAGCGATAAATCATAGTGACATGTTTGCTTCACTATTCACTATATAGTAGTACCTATAACTGCTGTACTTTAACCATCTGGCTTTTCAGATTATTCAAGAAATTGATTGCTCAACTCCGTTTACTGAATCGAAAAAAACCTCATGACAATCTATTCGTTTCTTACAGCACCATAAACATAACTTCCAAATCAGTTGTTTACTGGTTTTATCTAAACAATTGATATCGGCAGCACATAAATTACCGCTTTGAATAAGTTGCGCTAACTTTCGTTCACTAATACTAATATTAACTTTATTCATAACTATCTCCAATGAGTCATTATCATTACACTCTAAATGATAATAATTATCAAGTGCATTTACTCTGGATTGCAGATAAATTAAGTAGAATAGAGTTGTTTTTTCATTTAGTGGTCTACACTTATTCTATGTAGGATTATTTGTACTGTATATTGCCTTAGAGCGAGGTAGCAATGTTATTCGACAAAGCTAAAAAGAAGCCACTTTTTTCTGATAAAAAAAACAATGATACTAAGGTTTTACCTGCGTGGAGAGTGTTAATTGTAGACGATGAACCAGATATTCACTCTGTTACAAAATTGGCATTATCTAGGTTTAAATTAGAGGGGCGTTCTCTAGAGTTTTTGAATGCTTATAGCGGTGCTGAAGCAAAAGAAATTCTGCAAAATGAAACGGATATCGCTGTCGCATTTATTGATGTTGTTATGGAGAGCGAACATGCTGGTTTAGAGTTAATTAAATGGATTAGAGAAGATTTAAGCAATCGCACTATAAGAATAATTTTAAGAACAGGTCAACCAGGGCAAGCTCCTGAAGAAGATGTCATTGTTAACTATGATATAAATGATTATAAGGCTAAAGCTGAATTAGATTCTAGAAAACTGATGACAAGTGTCTACTCTACCCTACGCTCTTATCGCGACATTATGGAAATTGAACAAGCAAGAGTTTCCCAAATTTTGCATAGACAAGGTTTAGAACGAGTACTAGATGCAACCTCTGGCTTATTTGAGTTGCGTACATTGCATCGTTTTGCCGATGGTTTATTAAGTCAAATTGCTTGTTTGCTCAATTTAAATAATGAAACCTTGCTATTAACTTGTAATGCGATTGATGCCATTAGTGGTACGGTTGAAAATGATGATATTGAAGTACTCGCTGGTACAGGTCGCTTCGAAAATTGTGACGGTAAATCAATACCAAACGACATCCTTCTTTTACTGAATAAAGCCATTGACGAAAAACGTTGCTTGTACGAAAACAATTGTTTTATCGGCTACTTTCCCACTAAAACTAGCCGGTGGATAAATATCCTCTATATTGATGGTTTAGATCAAATTTCAGATTTAGATAAAAAATTAATTGATATATTTGCTATTAATGTGGGAGTAGCATTTGAGAATTTACTTTTAAACCAAGAAGTTGAAGACACACAATCTGAGCTCATTTTAAGACTTGGTGATGTGGTTGAAAGCCGTTCTAAGGAAGCGGCTAACCATGTAAAACGCATTGCAGAATACAGTTATGAACTTGCGATATTAGCTGGTCTTCCAGAAAGTGATGCAGAATTGATTAAGCGCGCTTCACCTATGCATGATGTTGGTAAAATTGCTACACCTGATGCAGTATTACTCAAACCAGGTAAATTGGACGAAAATGAATGGAATGTCATGAAGCAACATCCAGTCATAGGCCATCAAATTATGGCTAACTCTGAGCGCCCTATTCTTAAAGCTGCGGGCGTTATTGCTTTGCAACATCATGAAAAATACGATGGCTCAGGCTACCCGTTAGGTACCGCTGGAGAAGATATTCATATTTTCGCTAGAATTGTTGCGATAACTGATGTTTACGATGCATTAACACACAAGCGTTGTTATAAAGAAGCTTGGCCAAAAGAAAAAGTCTTAGAAACATTAAAAGAGTGTTCAGGAACGCACTTTGACCCAAAACTGTTAAAGCTTTTCATTGAAAACATTGAAGTTTTCGAAAGAATTAAAACCAATTGGTTAGATGCTTAGTATTTACATTTTGAAAGTTTACATCTTCAGCTTAAGAAGGTGTTGAATCAGCCAAAAAATCAAACCAAACTTGTCGTGCAACATCCTGATAATCGAAGGTCACTGTTGCACGCCAGACCATATAATTACTACTACAAGACCCGTATATCAACTGCCCTGTTAATGTTCTGCCCTGCTGCTTTAGCGCTACTGGAATCACCCCCATAAACATATCTCTTCCAGCAACAGTCATTTGTACATTTTCTACGTCTTGAGAAAATTTCATAGTAATATTTATGTTCTCTTCACTTGTTGCGAAGGGGTCATCCAAATCAAGCTCCACTGTTACATTTGCAACACTTTGCTTACAAGGTGATGCATGGAAATTACACAAAGAAGGATCTTGAATGGTTAATAGATCAGATTCTGCTTGTTGGTTATCGCATGCTGTTAATAACAGTAGCAAAATCAATAAATTTACCACACACCACTTTTTCTGCACAATTTTTAACCTCAATATTCATTTCGATAACATTATCTTTCGTACATTGATCTAGATCAAGTTTCTAATCATCAGTTCAGTTTCTTTTTTGATCTAGCTCAAGTATCATTAGTCGGCCTCAACATTAATCTCAAATTGTAGAGGTAAAACATTGACATAAATTGATAAAGTTGCCAGTAAAACTGTCAAGTCATTTTAAGTCATATAAACAGGTAGAGTTTCTAACTTTACTAATAATATAAGTAAAAGTAATAAGCCGTGGAAGCATTATGATGAACCATTCCCAGTCTACAGGCGCTGATTACAATTACACTGTTGTCCGCCAATTTGCCCTAACCACTGTGTTATGGGGTATTGTTGGTATGGCAGTTGGTGTATTGATTGCTGCTCAGTTAATCTGGCCGCAACTGAACTTTGAAACACCTTGGTTAACGTATAGTCGTCTAAGACCATTACACACCAATGCTGTGATTTTCGCGTTCGGTACTTCAGCTCTTTTCGCTACATCCTATTATGTTGTACAACGTACTTGTCAAACTCGTTTATTTGCACCGAAAATCGCTGCATTTACTTTTTGGGGTTGGCAGGCAATCATCCTTTCGGCAGCAATTTCATTACCACTAGGTATTACCTCAGGTAAAGAATATGCTGAATTAGAATGGCCAATTGATATCGCGATTACCATTGTTTGGGTATGTTACGCGATAGTCTTTTTTGGTACGATCATTAAAAGAACAACTTCGCACATTTATGTAGCTAACTGGTTCTTTGGTGCATTCATTATCACTGTCGCAGTACTTCACATTGTTAACTCAATGGCAGTACCTGTAAGCCTAACTAAGTCTTATTCAATATACTCCGGCGCTGTAGATGCTATGGTGCAATGGTGGTATGGCCATAATGCAGTAGGCTTCTTACTTACCGCAGGTTTCTTAGGCATGATGTATTATTTCGTTCCTAAGCAAGCGGGTCGTCCAGTATATTCTTATCGTTTATCTATTGTTCATTTCTGGGCATTAATTGCGTTATATATTTGGGCAGGTCCTCACCATTTACATTACACGGCTTTACCTGACTGGACTCAGTCTTTAGGTATGGTGATGTCGTTAATCTTATTTGCTCCATCTTGGGGTGGCATGATTAACGGTATTATGACGTTATCTGGTGCATGGCATAAATTACGTACAGACCCTGTATTACGTTTCCTTGTTGTTTCATTATCTTTCTATGGTATGTCTACCTTTGAAGGCCCAATGATGGCAATTAAAACCGTAAATGCACTATCCCATTACACTGACTGGACTGTTGGCCATGTTCACTCTGGCGCATTAGGTTGGGTTGCTATGGTGTCTATTGGTTCTTTATACCATTTGATTCCTGTGTTATTCGGTCACGGACGTATGTATAGCACTAACCTAGTCAACGTTCATTTCTGGTTAGCAACTATTGGTACTGTGCTATATATCGTATCTATGTGGATTTCTGGTGTTATGCAAGGTCTTATGTGGCGTGCAGTGAACTCTGACGGTACGTTAACCTACAGCTTTGTAGAAAGTTTAGAAGCTTCATATCCTTTCTATTTTGTTCGCTTTATCGGTGGTGTGTTCTTCTTAACAGGTATGTTTATTATGGCATACAACGTTATTCGTACTGTTAAAGCACCTAAAGACACCTTGCCAGCATTAGCTGAAGCAAAAGCATAAGGAGCAGATTCGATGAAATTTAGTCATGAGTTAATTGAAAAGAACATCGGTCTGTTGGGTATTTTCACTGTTATCGCCATTAGTTTTGGTGGTTTAGTGCAAATTACCCCACTTTTGTTCCAGAAAGATACTACTGAGCCGGTTGAAGGTTTAAAGCCTTACAATGCATTGCAAATTGAAGGGCGTGATATTTATGTTCGTGAAGGTTGTTATAACTGTCACAGCCAAATGATCCGTCCTTTACGTGCAGAAACTGAGCGTTATGGTCATTATTCTGTAGCGGGTGAATCAGTATGGGATCACCCATTCCAATGGGGTTCAAAACGTACTGGTCCTGACCTAGCTCGTGTTGGAGGTCGCTATAGTGATAAATGGCATGAAGTGCATTTAATCGACCCACGCGCTGTTGTACCTCAATCAAATATGCCTGCTTATCCATGGCTTGCGGAAAATACCTTAGATGGCAAATTAACCCGTCAAAAAATGGAAATTTTAAGCAACTTCCATCCAGAACATAATCTCTATACAGAAGAAGAACTGGCTGGTGCGCAAAAGGCGGTTGAAGGTAAAACTGAATTGGAAGCATTAATCGCTTACTTACAATCTTTGGGTCACGCACTCAAATAGGAGGTAATGATGGATTATGGCACTTTTCAAGGCATCTTAACCATTATTGTAATGGTGACGTTTATAGGTATTTTTTACTGGGCATATAGTAAGCACAGCAAGTCAAAATTTGATGAAGCAGCTAACTTAATATTCGCAGATGATGACAAACCTACTACGTCTCAAGACTCAGGAGAACAGAAGTAATGATTATGAGTAACTTCTGGAGTATTTGGATTTCAGTATTAACGATTATCGTTATTGCTGGTTGTGCTTTCATCCTTTACAAAATGTCTAAAAACAATACAGGCATTGATGAAGGTGAATCGATGGGGCACAGCTTCGATGGTATTGAAGAACTTAATAACCCACTCCCAAAGTGGTGGTCTTATATGTTCTACATTACCATTGTTTTTGGCATTGTTTATTTAGTGATGTACCCAGGTCTAGGTAATTACAAAGGCCTATTTGGTTGGACAAGTTCAAACCAAAGCGTACGCTCTATTGAAGAGTCAAAAGCAGCCGTTGAAGCGGCAAAAGCTGAAAATCGTTTATCGCAGTATGACCGCGAAGTCGCACATGCAGAAGAACAGTACGGTCCAATTTTTGATGCTTATTTAGCAACGCCTTTAGAGGAGTTAGTTAAAAATGAAGAAGCATTAAAAGTCGGTGGTCGTTTATTCTTACAAAACTGTGCTCAATGTCATGGCTCTGATGCTCGTGGTTCAAAAGGCTTCCCTAACCTCACCGACGGTGCTTGGTTATATGGTGGTGAGCTGGCTGATATCAAAACAACATTGATGAATGGTCGTAACGGAATGATGCCGCCTAAAGGTGGTTTACCTATTGAAGACAGCGAACTAGAAGGCTTAGCTGAGTATGTAGTTAAATTATCTGGTGGTGAACATGATGCTGCTTTGGCAGCACAAGGCCAAGGCTCATTTATGAAAGGCTGTTTTGCTTGTCACGGTATGGACGGCACAGGTAACAAGTTTATGGGCGCACCAAATTTAACCGATGACGCATGGGTATATGGTGGTAGTCGTGGCGCAATTATTGAATCTATTCAATATGGTCGCTCTGGTGTTATGCCAGCGTGGAAAGACATATTAGGTGAAGAAAAAGTTCACGTAATCACTGCTTACGTTTATAGCTTATCAAACAAATAGTTACATAAAATTAACACTAAAGGCCTCGTTTAAAGCGAGGCCTTTTTTTTAAGTGATTATTAAGCTTTTACCCTGTAAAATGACCCCATAAAAAATAAATACATTTTAGGAAGTTTACATGTCGGATATTCAACCCTGGTATAAGCAGTTTTGGCCTTGGTTTTTAATTCTTTTACCGCTTTGTGCTGTTATCGCCAGTTTTAATTTATTATTTACCGCATTAAATAATTCTGACTCGCTAGTTGCTGAAGATTATTACAAAGAAGGCAAAGCCATTAATATGGATTTGCAGAAAGTAAATTACGCTAAACAAATAGGTATGCAATATTTAGCTGTTATTGATGATAATACTGTTGAAATTACCCAACACGGCGGCCCAGCTTATACCGCTGCATTGAATATTCATTTATATCATAGAACCATAGAAGAACACGATATTGAGTTGAAGGTCACTGCAGACGGTTCTGGTGTTTATCGAATTCCTCTCACTGAAACTATGAAAGGCCCATGGGAGATTCGTATTGAAGGATTTGATAGCCAATGGCGAATTCAACAGCGAATTGATATCACAGATGATGTTGAGTATTGGCTTAATTAATATAGAGCAATAACGATGACATCTTGTTTTCATTGTAATGAGCCAGTACTGACAGCAGATAAATTTACCACAGTAATTGAAGGTAACGCTGAACCGATGTGCTGTCCCGGCTGTCAAGCTGTATCACAAGCCATTATTGATTCTGGTTTATCAAATTATTATCGTTTTAGAAGTGAGCCAGGCAATAAGCAAACAGCGCTTGTACCTAACGAACTGAATCAATTTAGTGCCTATGACCTACCGGAAGTACAACAAGATTTGGTTCATCGTGAAGGTGAATTAGACTCTATTTCGTTGTCCATTGACGGCATAACGTGTGCGGCATGTGCTTGGCTAATTGAACATAAAGTAAAAGCCTTAGCCGGTGTAAAACAGATCGCGGTGAACTCTACGACACAGCGCGCGGTGGTCACATGGGCGAGCAGTGAAATTGAGCTGAGTAAAATTCTTAAACAGATAAGTGATATTGGATATCAGGCTGCACCTTATCAAGTCGACGATCAAGAAAAACACAGCAAAGCTGAAAGCCGTAAATTTTTACTGCGTTTAGGTTTGGCCGGTTTTGCGACCATGCAAGTTATGATGTTCGCCCTCGCCTTATATTCTGGTTATTTCACTGATTTAGATGTTGAACTACGAGATTACTTCCGTTGGGTCAGTATGATTTTTGCTGCCCCAGTGGTGTTTTATTCTGCTCAGCCATTTTATTTTAGTGCCATAAGAAGTTTACTCTCTGGCAAATTAAACATGGACTTGTCTGTGTCTATCGCCATTGCAGGTGCTTATATTGCTAGTTGTATTGCCACAGTAAATGAAACCGGTGAAGTTTATTTTGAATCAGTCACCATGTTCACATTCTTCTTATTGTTAGGCCGCTATTTTGAACAACAGGCTAAACAAAAAGCGTCTGTTAGCTCTAGTAACTTACATAAATTGGTGCCTGTCACAGCTCATCTAATTCTTGATGGGAAAGCCACTGAAGTTGCAGCAAAAAAGTTAAAAGTTGACGATGTAATTTTAGTTCGTCCCGGTGACATCATTGCCGCTGACGGCGTTATTATTGACGGAATCTCCAGCATTAATGAGTCAATGCTAACGGGTGAACAAATGCCCGTGGCCAAACAACAATGCCAAAAAGTGTTTGCGGGTACCATTAATATTGAGCAACCTTTACAAGTACGTGTGACGGCATTGGGTCAAGATCAATTAGTCGCTGAAATCATTAGATTACAAGAGTTTGCATCAAATAACAAACCACAAATTGCTTTAGTTGCTGACAGATTAGCACGATATTTCTCAGCAACTATTTTAACTATTGCTCTTATCACTTATGTTGTTTGGCTACAGATTTCTCCGGACGATGCCTTTTGGGTAACCCTGTCTGTGCTTGTTGCCACCTGCCCTTGTGCTCTCGCGTTGGCAACACCTACAGCAGTAACTTGCGCAACAGCTATTTTTACCCGTTTAGGTATTATCACTCGTAAATCCGGTGTATTTGAAAAACTACCACAAATTGACCATGTTGTTTTTGACAAAACAGGCACCCTAACCTGTGGTAAGTTGTCGTTAGGTGAAATTCAATTACACCAAAACATTAAAACCGAGTTGGCATTAACTCTTGCGGCGAATTTAGAACAAGGTTCTTTACACCCGATTGCGCAAGTTTTTGTTCCATTTTTTAATTCAGAAATAAATATTGTCGATATTCATCACTATGTTGGTCAAGGTGTAGCGGGTGTTTTTGAAGGTCAATCCGTTAAATTAGGCTCGTTAGAGTTTGCTATTCAATCAGAACAGACCAAGTACAACGCACCTACGCAGGGAAAAAATCAGCAAATATATTTGTCTCTAAATGATGAATTAGTGGCTAGCTTTGAATTAATTGATGAGATTCGTACAGACAGTTTGCAGGCCATTAATGCGCTAAAATCTCGCTCAATTAATGTGAGTATGGCAACAGGAGATAACTCATCTCATGTGAGCTATTTAGCCCAACAGCTTAATATTGATAATGTTCACAGCGGAATGACTCCTCAATCAAAACTCAACTTAATTAATAACTTACAGCAGAATCATTATGTCGCTATGTTTGGCGATGGGATAAACGACGCCCCTGTTTTAGCGGGTGCTAATATCTCTATCGCAATGGGGAGTGGCAGTGCTATTGCTAAAAATAGTGCAGATCTCATTTTATTGGGTGATCATTTATCCCGTTTTAATGATGCGATAGTGGTTGCAAAACAAACAAATCGTATTATTAAACAAAATTTAGCTTGGGCATTTGGTTATAATGTCATTATTCTACCACTTGCCGTGACAGGTTATGTCGTACCTTACATTGCCGCAATTGGTATGTCTTTAAGTTCAATCATAGTCGTCAGCAACAGTTTGAGACTACTTAGGTTAAAAATATGAGCATTATTTACGTGTTAATTCCCATTGCTATGCTTTTTGTATTAATTGCTGTGGCTATATTTTTCTGGGCGGTAAAAACAGAGCAATTCGACGATTTAGACAGACAAAGTGTGTCTATTTTATTTGATGAAGATACTCAACCGGCTACTAATTCAACCAATAAAACTCCCCTCCCTACAGAGCATAAAAAGGCAGACACCATCAACTCATTCCCCCCCTCAACTGAGTCAATCAAGTGATTCAGTTTGATATATTAGGTGCTTTTTTAGTGGGTTTAATGGGGGCCGCACATTGTTTTGGTATGTGTGGCGGCTTAATTGGGGCTTTCTCAACTAATTTACCTAATCAACCCGGAAACCAATTAGCTAATCAACTTAAATTTTTATTAAGTTATAACTTTGGTCGGATCACCAGTTATACCCTTGCGGGTTGTATTGTTGGGGCCAGTAGTGCTGCGCTTGGCAAGTTATTTTTAATTGATGACTATATTTTATATTTACGTTTTTTTGCCGGTTTTATGATGATATTAACGGGCTTATATATAGCCCAGTTATGGTTCGGAATCGTCTATATTGAAAAACTGGGTAAAGGGATTTGGTTGATATTACAACCGTTATCAAAAAAGGTTTTACCGATTAAACATCCAAGCCAAGCTGTCATTGCCGGGTTAATATGGGGATGGCTTCCCTGTGGTTTAGTGTACAGTACACTCACTTGGTCAGTAGCGTCTGGAAGTGCAATTCAAGGTGGTTTAATTATGCTCGCTTTTGGTGCTGGAACGCTTCCGGCTCTTGTCACAGCGGGCCTAGCGGCAAAGACATTAGCGAATTGGGTTCAGCATAAAGCCGTTAAATTATTCAGTGGATTGTTATTGATATGCTTTGGTTTACATACGATCTTCGTTGCTTTTAATCAACTTTAGTAGCTGGATAAATCGATTTGGTTTACCATGTTAGTGTATTTATGATTTAGGATTTAATATGCCAAACGATTTAAAAATTCGTCGTCCAAATACCGGTGGATGTGCAATCCATTGCCATGACTGTAGCATGGGAGCACTGTGTATCCCTTTCACACTGGATAATACAGAGCTAGATAAGCTCGATAATATTATTGAGCGAAAAAAGCCTGTTCAAAAAGGTGACCAAATTTTTAAGTCGGGCGACAGCCTTCGTGCGTTATACGCCATTCGTTCAGGTACTATAAAAAGTTACACGATTACCGAACAAGGTGACGAACAAATTACCGGATTTCATCTTGCAGGTGACGTTATCGGTTTTGACGGTATTCACTCTCAAATGCATCAAAGCTTTGCTCAAGCCCTTGAAACATCAATGGTATGTGAAATCCCTTACGAAACACTAGATGAACTTTCAGGCACAATGCCTAAATTACGTCAGCAAATAATGCGTTTGATGAGTAATGAAATCATGAGTGATCAAGAGATGATCTTGCTACTTTCGAAGAAAAACGCAGAAGAAAGATTAGCAGCATTTATTTTCAATCTTGCTAACCGTTTCGGTGATCGCGGATTTTCTCCAAAAGAATTCAGACTAACCATGACCCGTGGTGACATTGGTAATTATTTAGGCTTAACGGTAGAAACTATTAGTCGACTTTTAGGACGTTTTCAAAAATCTAACTTAATCGAGGTTAACGGAAAGTATATTTCAATTGTTGATCATGACGCTTTGGGTGTATTGGCCGGTCATGCAAGAATTGCGACTTAATTTGCTGTTTTATGTCTAACTCTTGAGCAACTTCAAGTTCTTTCCGTCAATTAAATACCATACTATGAATAGCCAAATGATTAATTAAAAATACAAATTTTGGAGGATTTATGAAGGAATATAACAAAATATTGGTTGTCATTAACCCGACTACAGACCACCAAGCGGCGCTCGATAGAGCCATTGATTTAGCAGCAAAAAATAATGCTGAAATTACTGCATTCTTGTCAATTTTTGATTTTTCATATGAAATGACATCCATTTTATCTTCACATGAAAGAGAAGCCATGCGTCAAGGCGTGATAGACCAACGCACTGAATGGCTTAAAAATTTAATTCAGCAAACTAACCATTCAGGTCTCACCATCAATATTGAAGTTATTTGGCATAATAGACCCTTCGAATCTGTCATAAATTATGCGATATCTGAACACTGCGACCTTATCGTAAAAAGCACTCATAACCACGACAAATTAAAAGCGGTCATTTTCACTCCAACTGATTGGCATTTAATGCGTAAAGCCCCTATGCCAGTATTATTAGTTAAAGAACACGATTGGCCGGTTAAGGGTAAAATACTCTGTGCGGTTAATGTTGCTGCTGAAGACGAAAACCAGCAGAATTTAAATGGTAAAATCATTCAACATGCTAAAGGCCTTGCAGAAAATTTTTCCGCCGAAATACATTTAGTCAATGGTTACCCAGGTACACCGGTAAATTTGGCGATTGAATTACCTGATTTCGATGCCAATGCCTACAATGACAATTTAAGAATGCAGCATGAACAAAGAGTTCAATATCTGGCCGAAACTTATGATATTCCACTTAACAATTGCCATGTACAAGAAGGCTTACCTGAAGATGTTATCCCTGATTTAGCGACATCACTCGATGCTGAATTAGTCATTTTAGGTACGGTAGGCAGAACAGGGTTTTCAGCAGCATTAATTGGTAATACTGCGGAACATGTCATTGATAGTTTAAGTTGTGACCTTCTTGCATTAAAACCTGATGGGTTTAAATCACCCTTAGCAGAATAAGCCCGTTTATTTACCGTCTTAGGCTTTACCCTGTCACCGAATGCTGGAATAATACGCGCCCTGAAACGTAAGGTTACTGGGCGCATTTTTATGTCAGAACAAACACAGCAAGACCAAGTTAAAAAAAATATCACTCGCATGAATAAACTTCAAAAGCGTTTACGCCGTGAAGTGGGCAGTGCTATTGCAGATTACAATATGATTGAAGATGGCGACTTGGTCATGTGTTGCTTATCTGGCGGCAAAGACAGCTATGCAATGCTTGATATCTTAATTAACTTACAACAACGAGCCCCTATTAAGTTCGATATCGTTGCGGTGAATCTTGATCAAAAGCAACCAGGCTTTCCAGAACATATTTTACCGGCATACCTTGATACCTTAGGCATTGCCTATCATATCCTCGAAAAAGACACCTACTCTATCGTTAAAGATAAAATTCCTGAAGGTAAAACCACCTGTTCATTATGTTCACGCTTACGTCGTGGAACCCTGTACGGTTTTGCGCAACGTATAGGTGCAACTAAAATTGCTTTAGGCCATCATCGTGACGATATTATTGAAACATTATTTTTGAATATGTTTTATGGCGGCAAAATGAAAGCTATGCCGCCCAAACTTTTATCTGATGACGGCGCTAATATGGTCATTCGTCCATTGGCGTATAGTCGTGAAAAAGACATTGAAGAATATGCGCAGCTTAAACAGTTTCCTATTATTCCGTGTAATTTATGTGGATCGCAAGAAAACCTTAAACGAGCAGAGTTAAAAGAGATGCTTAAAATGTGGGATAAAATCCACCCGGGTAGATTAGAAACTATTTTTACTGCAATGCAAAATACCGCTCCTTCACAAGGTGTTGATAGAGAGCATTTTGATTTTGTTAATTTGCAGCGCAACCCGGACGCACCGTTAAAAGGTGATGTAGCAGAATCAAACTTGCCCGCATTTGATTTTTTAGACATCAGTAATAATGGCCATATTGACCTTGATGCCGCCAAACGAATAGATGTTGTCGCCACGTTTAAGCCATAACAAGCTTAAAAGCACTTATATAAAAAAGCCTTAATTTACATTCAGTATATTAAGGCTTTTTTATTTTTGAGTATTACACTACTCTACCCATGGGCTCACTATTTGAGGCTGAATAGAAAATGATAATTCAGTTAATTGCTCAATTTTTTGTTCCGATAAAGTGAAATTGTTTTCAATGGTTTGTTGTTGGCCATCAATATTAACCATTACCGCTTCATTCTGTTTAGAGTCAAAATGAAAACTCAATCCCGATAGTGGTTTACGGAAATATTTCATCGGAAAGCCTTGCAACGTATCTAACAAGCCATTCATGTCATTTAAAAGTAATGATAATTGTTGTTGAGTATAATCTTGCTGCAATGCTCTGGCTCTGACTTGCATAGCAATACCACACTGACTCGCATCACCTGCTACTTCAATATTAACCAAGCCACGATTTGATTTTAAATCGGCATCAAATGGCATATAGATTCTTTGTTGTTGGTTATAAGTTAGCGGGAAAGTTTCGTTTTCAGTGGTAATGTTTCCAGATATGATTGTGCAGTCTTCAGATTGTGGTACAGAAAAAACCAACTCAACATTAGGATAATTATTTTTATTAACCCTTTTTAAAGGATTATAAAATCCAGCATACTCAAGAGAAACGGTTTCTGCATAAGTATGACTACTGATAAATGCGCACAAAATGACAGTCACTAAGGGTAAACGTTCAAACAACATACAAATTTCCTGTTAAATGGAATCAGGTAAAAAAATTTTGCGATAATACTAAAGTATTTGGTCTAAATATCATCTTGGTGTATTACAATCAGGCTCATTATATTATCACAATTTATGTGTTTTACTCTCACGGAAAGAGCTAACAATTTATGTTAAATCAACGTCTAGCTTCATATGAAAATATTGTCGCAATTGGTGGCGGCCATGGATTAGGTCGAGTATTAGCTTCACTGTCTTTTTTAGGCGAAAGATTAACCGGTATTGTCGCGACAACCGATAATGGTGGTTCGACTGGACGGATTAGGCAAGATCAAACCACTATTGCGTGGGGAGATTTACGCAATTGTTTATCACATTTAGCCACTAGACCTTCTCTAGCTACTTCAGTATTTGACCATCGATTCACTGGCGACAACGAGCTTAATGGTCACAACTTAGGTAATTTGGTACTTCATGCGTTAGACCAACTTTGTGTTAGACCATTAGATGCGGTTAATTTAGTTCGAAACATGCTCAAAATTAATACTAGAATTATTCCTATGTCGGAAGCGTCAACCCATTTATGCGCATTGACCATTGAAGGTAATAAAGTCATCGGTGAGCTTAATGTTGATGATATGCATGAAGCCCCTGTTGCATTGCACTTAGAACCGGCTGTAACCGCAACCACTGAAGCAATTCATGCAATAGAGCAAGCAGATTTAATTATTGTAAGTCCTGGGAGCTTTTTAACCAGTATTTTACCGCCACTACTGATCCCCGAGCTGGCAAACAAAATTAAGCCATCTTCTGCAAAAGTTATTTTTATCGATAATTTAACTAGTGATAATTCAGCCGGGAGTCGTTTCAATTTATCCGCTAAAATTAATTGGATTCATCAAGTGTTAGGCCAGAATGTGGTTACAGATGTCATAAGGCAAACAGGAATTGATGATGGTTCAGAGCTTAACTCAATACACATCCATCATTTCGATTTAGTAAGTTCACACCATCGAGGACTGCACGATAAAATTGCTTTGGGTGATGCTATCTGTCAGGTAACACGTGAAAATTAACTTATAAAAAAGGCTGCAAATGCAGCCTTTTTATGTCAATGATTATCTAGCGTTAATGGCCAAACAAGCATTACAAAACTTGAGCAATAGCTTTACATACCACAGGCACATTGTCTTTAGTTAAGCCTGCAACACTAATGCGGCCAGAACCGACAATATAAATAGCAAACTCATCACGTAAGCGGTTAACTTGCTCTTTTGTCAGTCCAGAGAAACTAAACATACCATTTTGACGCGAGATAAAGCTGAAGTCTTGCTCTACACCTTCTGATTTAAGTGTTTCGACAAATAAAGTACGCATCTGCGCAATACGTTGTCTCATTTCAGTTAATTCGCCTTCCCACTCAGCACGAAGCTCAGCATCAGCCAAAATCGTGCTGACGATTAAACCACCGTGAGCAGGCGGATTTGAATAGCTTGAACGAATGGTTTTTTTAACCTGACTAAAACTGGTTAATGCTGATTGAGCATCTTCAGCAACTAAAGTTACCGCACCGATACGCTCATTATACAGACCGAAGTTTTTTGAAAATGAATTAGCAACAATTAATTCAGGTACAATGTCTGCAACCGCTCTTAGGCCTTGAGCATCTTCTTCAATTCCAGCACCAAAACCTTGGTATGCAAAATCAAATAGTGGTAATAAAGACTTGTCCAAACATAATTGCGCCACGGTTTTCCATTGCTCAATATTTAAATCAATACCGGTTGGATTATGGCAACAGCCGTGTAATAACACGATATCACCTTCTTCAGCTTGATTAAGGTCAGTAATCATTGCGTCAAAATCCATATCATGGGTTTCTGCAACATAATATTGATACTGTTTTACTGTTAATCCTGCTGTTTCAAAAATGTTTTGATGATTAGCCCAAGTAGGATTACTGACCCAAATGGTTTTAGAGTTTGTGTTAGACATTAAAAACTCAGCCGCAACACGAAGAGAACCAGTGCCTCCTGGCGCTTGAGCCGTTACTGCTCTTTGTTGCTTAACAATGTCACTGTTTTCACCAAATAATAAAGTTTGCACCACTTGGTTATAAGCTTGTACTCCTTCAATACCTAGATAGTTTTTGCTTTTCTCGATCTCTAGTAATTTTGCTTCGGCTTTTTTTACCGACGACAATACCGGCGTCTGCCCTGCTTCATCTTTATAAATACCAACGCCTAGGTTAACTTTGTGGGCACGAGTGTCTGCTTTGAATGCGTCAGTTAATCCTAAAATAGGGTCTGCTGGAGCTTGTTTTACTTGAGAAAAAATCATTACTACATTCCTAAATAATGAACGATACAGTGGTTTAAGACATTTATACCATTGCCGTGGAATGGTTAGTAGTAACAATTTTGATTGTTGGGATAAAAAGCGGAAATAATTATGAATTGTACAATATAAGGATAAAAATCTAAGGATTATTCAATCAGATAAACAGATTCATGCTAATGCTATTTTAAGACATAAAAAAAGCCTCATCAAATGATGAGGCTTGATTTATTTGGCGGAGCGGACGGGACTCGAACCCGCGACCCCCGGCGTGACAGGCCGGTATTCTAACCAACTGAACTACCGCTCCAAATTTTGCTAATAACGATGTCACTCATTATTATAAATTGGGTACTTGATTGGCGGAGCGGACGGGACTCGAACCCGCGACCCCCGGCGTGACAGGCCGGTATTCTAACCAACTGAACTACCGCTCCACTCAAGTGCGATGAATAATAAAGTTGTCTTTTTATATCGTCAACTGTTTTTTATAAAATTCAATTCAATCACACAAAAAACAGCCAATTTGATGACAGGTTAAACAAATTGGTTAAGATTTATCATCCGGTAAAGTCAGATCAATGTCATCTAAATCAAGGCTTTCATCACTACTTTTCTTACCAGAATTCTGTTCTTCTTGCTGTATACGAAGCTCTGCTGCAGCCAATGCTTTCGCTAAAGCTTGTTTTTTACGCCAAATAATCAAGCCGATAATTCCTAACACAAATAAAATGCTATTAATGGTAATAATCCAAAATATTGCATCTTGCTTGGCCACCTCTTCTTCCATTGCCGCTATCTTTGCGGCTCTGGCTGCCATTTCTTCTTCACTCGGTGGCGGTTGTGGAGGCTCAATCAGATTAAAAAACATTTCTGGGACATTTAATAGAATTTCACGGCCTCGAATAGTCGTTGAAGCAACAGAGCCTTTAACTCGATAGCTTCCGTATTCAGACACCGTCGGTAAAGGTAATAAATATTCAGGTGAAGTAATTTCTGTTAACACAACCGGAATCTGTAAACCTGCAGGGCCTGTCAATTCTAACTGTACATGAGTTTGAGATAACAATACCTGCCCTTCATCTACATTGATTTTTAGATGCCAAACTTGTTCTATATCGTCTTCAGCAGGCGGCATCATTTCAACTAATACTGGTTGTTTTGATAGTTTGAACGGCATGGTAAATTCACGTTCAAATATATTGTTTCTTGCGGTAACACTTAACGTATAGTGGCCTGTTGGTTGATCTAAATTTTTACTCCCAGTGAAAATACCATCGTCAGGTTGTTCGTCTAACCCTTCACCATTGTCTTTATAAGCCCCAACAATAATTGTTCCAGTGGCGAAGTTATCGTCGCCTGGTAGATGTTGGCTGGTGAATTTTGATGTCCACTCCACCATAAATTCCAAACCAGGCATTCGCATAGTGAGATCGTCTGCCGTTAATTTGGCGACCACTTTAAGCTGTTCACCTTGAAACAGAGGTTGCGGCAAAGGCTCTACCTCAATGTCAATTTCTGACACTTTTTCTATTTTTGAACCGGGTAAAACATCGCCCAATAGTTGCCATGGTCCAGGAGTGGGATTAACAATTGAAATAATATCACCGGTGATTCCGTCAACCCACTTTACTGAAGATGGGTGTCTGGATGAATACCACTTGCTGCCGTCAGGAAGTACAACGACTACGGGAGATGAGCCATAGCCACGTTGGACAATTAAGGTAACTTGATCAACTTTATGGTCTATTCGGAATCGATTCTTGAGTTCCATTGCATAAGGCGCAGGAATATACTTTTCGAAAATAGTTTTATCCGATGAAACCTCATCAGTTGCAAAACAGTGTAATGGCGTGAACCAAAACACGATTAATAGCATCATTAATTTATGATTCACTGATAAGTTCATTTATGTGATTAACCTCGCCAGAGACATTTTCCTGATTTCGCAACCAATTCAAGTCTTTGTTCATGTGATAATAGTTCATCGGCAGATGCTGAGATCACTTTAAGATTAAACGCATTTGTATCAATTCTTTTTATTCCGCCGGCTTCCTGCCCTGGCTTTTCACTGGATAAATTAAATTTGATTTGACCACCGGTCATAATCAAATAAACATCAGCTAGAATCTCGGCATCCAATAACGCGCCATGATATGTTCGACGGCTATTGTCTATTCCATAGCGTCGGCATAAAGCATCAAGGTTGTTTTTTTGTCCGGGGTGTAAACGCTTAGCAATATCTAAACTGTCTAGAATTTGACAAATATCTGCGGTTTTAGGGCCGACAGGGTTTAACTTAGCAAACTCATGATCCATAAAGCTGACGTCGAAGCTCGCGTTATGAGCGACAATTTCAGCACCATCAATAAAATCAATAAATTCTTGCGCTATTTGATGAAACCTCGGTTCATTTGCGACTTGTTCATTGGTAATACCATGAACTGCAATTGCTTCTTCATCAATAGCTTGACCAGGATTGATATATTGGTGATACGTACGCCCAGTTAAACGGCGATTGATGACTTCAACACAGCCAATTTCAATAATTCTATGGCCAATATAAACGGGGCCGCCAGCTTGATTCATACCGGTTGTTTCGGTATCAAGAATAATTTGTCTAGAAGCAGAAGATACTATATTCATTTAGGTTTTCAGTCTTAGTTAAGCGTATAATTGGGTGATTCGTTTTACTCTATAAGCAAGTGTAACAACTCAATGGCTCAACTCAAACAACTTCATATTTTTACTGATGGTTCTTGTCTTGGTAATCCTGGCCCTGGCGGCTACGGTGTCGTGATGAAGTATAAAAAGCAAACTAAAGAACTGTCGGCAGGGTTTACGTTAACCACCAATAATAGAATGGAGCTTTTAGCCCCCATTGTCGCTTTAGAAGCTTTATATGAACCTTGTAATATTATATTAATCAGTGATAGCCAATATATGCGCCAAGGCATTACCAAGTGGATTAGCGGTTGGAAGAAAAAGAATTGGAAAACATCAACCAATGAGCCTGTTAAAAATATTGATTTATGGAAACGGTTAGACAGTGCAAGTCAGCAACATCAAATTGATTGGCGCTGGGTAAAAGGACATTCTGGTCATATTGAAAATGAACGATGTGATGTATTGGCCAAAAACGCGGCTATGGGTAAAAACTTAAACGAAGATAAACATTATATTCAGGCGGTAAAATAGCCGTTAAATCGGCCGTTTTTTCACTTTAATCCTTGCTCGGGTAGCCGTGGGGGCTGTAGTCCAATTCGGTGATTTTATTTTATGTTTATCCTTTATCGGGGTATAAGGCGAATCCATTTTTCTGGCAACAATAAGATAGACACTTCCAGCACTGGGCAACCATTTTTCTAATTTACTATGCCACGCAATCGAACTGGGATATTCAGACAGTAAGTGATGATAAACTAGTCGCTCGTCACCATGAATTTGATAACCTAATAAACCCAGCCAATCTTTTACTCTTGAGGGCATAAAGAAATGCCCACTCCAAGGGATTTGGTTCTGGTATTTTGGTAATAATTTACCCAAGAACATTGGGCTAATGGGGTTAAACCCTGCAAGCATAATATAACCACCAGAAACGACTACCCTATCTACTTCGCGTAAAACTTGATAAGGATCTGACTCAAACTCTAATAATGACGTCATTAAAACGGCATCGATGGAATGAGTTTGTAAGGGCAAATGACGCGGGCTTGCTTGAATGGAGCACTGTTCATCTTCGCTTAAACTGAAGTGATGGTTTATTTGACATTTAAGGGTGTTAATTTGCGCGCTTAACGGCCCTAGCTTTAATAAATGGTAACCAAACAGTTTCGGCCACCACTGTGCTAAGTGGTTTTCTAATTCAGCTTTGATATTGTCACCATTGCAAATATCATCCCATTGTAATGCAACAGGCTTATCTACAAACTGAAAAACTTTTGCCAAGGGAAGCTCCTCTTTTGGCTATTTTATTGCAGTCATCATCAGTTACAATTACTCTAACAAAATCATTATAGAAATTCGAGTTAGAACATGCTTAAAATTCATTGTTTACCAGCATTTACCGATAATTATATCTGGCTAATAGAAACCCCAAATAAACAAGCATGGGTAGTCGACCCAGGGTGTGGTCAAACAGTTGAAAAGTATCTTGAAGACAAACCACTTACTTTAGTTGGTATATTGATTACTCATCACCATCACGACCATACTGGTGGAATAGCCCATCTACAACAATGTTATCAGAATAACCTAAAAGTATACGGCCCAAGCAAAGACAACATTGTTGGTTTAACTCACCCACTGACACTAGAAGATCATCAATCTCTTCAGTTTAACCATGACGCTACACTGCCAGATCTGCCACTAATTACTGTAATTAGTGTACCAGGACACACTAAAGGCCATATCGTTTATGTTATCGACAATCATTTATTTTGTGGCGATACATTATTTAGTGGAGGTTGCGGCCGCATGTTTGAAGGAACACCAGAGCAATTTAATACTTCACTTCAGTTACTTGCAGAGTTACCCGATACAACAAAAGTATATTGTGCACATGAATATACCCTAGCCAACCTTAAATTTGCCACCACGGCACTGCCTCACAACAAAGATATTGAAGAATATCAACACACTTGTACTGAATTACGTCACAATAATAGAGCGACGATTCCTTCTACAATTGGCATAGAAAAACGAATAAATCCCTTTCTACTTTGTCATTTAGAATCTACTCAAAATGCACTTTCATCACACTTTAATGAAATTATTTCTGATGAAGTTCAATCGTTTACTTTAATGAGACAGTGGAAGGATAGTTTCTAACTATTTTTTAATAAGACAAGTAAAATAAATTACTCTACAATGTGCGGTCGCTCGTTTCTAGACTGAGAAAATCTCTCATTTAAGTAACAATTAGTAATAAGTAAGGTTTAAGGCCTTAGATTTTAGGATTTTTTCAATGAAAACCAAGTTATCACTGCTAGCTTCCACAGTATTATTAGTGATGGGCTGTCAATCCACCAAGCCTGAAACCACATTGTCAACTAACAATGAAACGCCAGTGGTAAAAACACCTGCAAAGCCGAAAAATCAGCAAGTTACAACGTTAGCTGATATTGAACAGGATATGGCAGAAGTTAATGATGTTTGGCAACGTATTAGAAATGGCATGCAACTGGATATTGCAGATAAGGCTTTAATTAATCAATATCGCCAGTGGTATATCGATAATCCACGTCACCTTGAAATTATCAGCCAACGTGCAGAACCTTTTTTATATTTTATTTTAGAAGAAGTCGAAAAACGTAATCTTCCAACGGAACTGGCTTTACTGCCCATTATTGAAAGTTCATTTAATGTTACTGCTTATTCTCATATGCATGCCTCAGGTATCTGGCAGCTAACCTTACCTACCGCAACCACTTTCAAAGTGAAAAACAATTGGTGGTACGATGGTCGTCGTGACGTTCGTGCATCTACGATAGCGGCTTTAGATTTATTAGAATATCTATACAACAAGATGGACCATAATTGGATTTATGCCATAGCGGCTTATAATTCTGGTGAAGGTCGCGTTTTTAACGCGATTAAACGTAATAAATTAAAAGGCAAACCCACTAACTTCTGGAAACTGCATCTTCCCAAAGAAACAGCGCATTACGTACCTCAATTATTAGCACTTGCTGATGCGGTAAAAAATGCTTCAGAATATGGCATAAATCTAAACCCAATTGATAACCAACCCAAAATTGCGATCGTTGACATTGGTAGCCAGTTAGATTTAAAACTTGCAGCAGAGATGGCTAATATCAGTGTTGATGAGTTGAAAGCACTAAACCCTGGATTATTACGTTGGGCTACTCCACCAAATGGGCCACATTTTTTAACTATTCCTTTTGAAAGTAAATCTGCTTTTAATCAGAAATTGGCGGCACTTAGTCCTGATTCAAGAATGAACTGGTTAAGATATAAAATTAAGCCAGGTGACAGTTTAAGTGTTATCGCCAGAAATTATAACACCCCTATAAGTATGATCCGCAGTAGTAACGGTATTAAAGGTAATAATATTATTGCTGGAAAATATTTGATTATTCCTGTTGCAGCAACGGACAGTGAAATAGCAAATTTAGCCTCAGAGCAAACATTAACCAAAAGTACCCACAAAAAATCATCACAAACGGCTAATATTTATATTGTGAAATCTGGTGATAATTTATGGGATATTGCTAGAAGCAATGATGTCAGTGTAAAACAGCTGACTAAATGGAATAAGCTTAATCAAAAACAACTTTTGAAAATTGGTCAAAAATTAGTTATTTATCCTAATGAATTCATCAACTATGACTCACTTAGTGCTAATGTCATTAACTACAAAGTAAAATCAGGTGACTCATTAGCAAGGATTGCAGCACGTTATAACGTATCTGTAAACGAGCTAGTTCAATGGAACAGTTTAAATAAAAATAACTACTTACAACCCGGTCAAATGTTAAAATTACTGGTCAGTAAAACATAAGAAAAAGGGCTAACCGATAGGTTAGCCCTTTTTTTAACATCAATTTTTAAAAAAGTTACAGGCCCAATTTTTTAAATAAACTGTCTTTAACTTTGTCTTTAGCTTCATCTGTTTGTTTTTTTAATTGCCCTTGCATTAAAGCATCAGTGTCTATGCCATATTTAGGCTCTTTAAATGTTCCACTGATTTTAAGCGGAATATCAACACCGGATAAGTCACCAGACTCTCCACCTTGCCCCGCTAATGAACCGACAACCTTGGTAATTAATTGGTAATCAATCGCTTCACTAATAATGTTAGCCGTCCCCTTACCATCTAATCTTATAAGCGGTGAAGCCATTGATAAATCAGGGTTTGATACTACACCTTTGGAAATATCAAAATGCCCCGTTAAACTCGTAAAATCTGTCTTGAGTTCAGAGTCATCAGTAGCGGATAAATCACCTTGTAGTTTCTTTTCAGCACTGCGGATCATTTGTGGAATATTGACACCATATAATGAACCATCAGCTACTTCAAAATTGCCCTTTGCCAATAACTGTTGCTTTAATTTACTCGGAATTAAACTTTTACCAGAGCCATTGATTTTTAAGTTAGCATTTCCTGAAATAAGATCAACTTCGGCAAGATCAGTTAATAAAGGTCTAATCTGTACACCAGTCAATGTTTTTGCAAACTGATATGATGGCGTTTTATTGCGACCATCTAATTTTGCGGTAACGAGGATATTGCCTTCGTATAAGTCTGCTTTTAATTGTTCGAGGTTAACAATGCCATTACGAACCGTAGCATTCATCTGCCAGTTTTGAGTCAATAAGTTATTCACTTTAATTGATTTAGCTTTTAAATCTACGCTTAAATCAATTTGCTTTAATGCCGATAAGTCAGGTTCTGTTGTTGGCTCTGGCGAAGAAGACGCTTGTTCACTGTCAGTTTGTTGTTCATTCTTTGGTAAAAGCGTGTCTAAATCTATATCACCAAATTCAACCATCACTTTAATAATAGGAATAGTGTTAGCGTAATTAACGTCAAGCATCGCTAATGCTTCAATTGAATCAACCTTTAAATCTTTTATCGCAATCTTAACGTCTTTTGTATCTAACACAGCATTAGCACCTAGCGTTAAGCTAGATTTAATAGCTTTGTTAGGTAATGAATCACCTTCAGCAAGGTTTTCGATATCTAAATCAATCAGCTCAATAATATTAAGCTCATTAGACACTTTAATTTTACCTTCACCACTAGAGCTAACTTTCATATCTGGTAGTTGAGCATCAAATTCGTAAGCAATATTTGAAAACTCACCTAATGAAAAGCTGTCCAAAGTAAATGACGTTAAATTAAATGTTTGGTTTGAATTAGCTTGTTCATCAATGACATTAATTTGTAAATTAGTGATTTCAATGCCTGCAATATTTAAACTAGAAAGGCTGGCTGAATGGCTAGTATCTTCAGTAGTTGGATCGCTTTGTGTGGCTTTGTCAGAGGTTGAATCTAGTCCGCTGAAACTGGTCACACCTTGCTTGTTGGTCACTAGGTTCAACTTCAGCCCGTCTAATGATAATTGCTCAATTTCTACTTGTTGACTGAATAAAGGTATCAGTGCCACATTTGCAACGGCTTGTTTAATTTCTAACATATTGACAGGGTCAAAACCTTGCGGATTCGAAAACGTAACCTCGCCAATGTTTATCCCAAAAGAAGGGAAAAAACTCCAACTTAAATCTTGATTGATGGCTAAATCACGGCCAGTTTGCTCTTTAACTTGCTCGACTATTTGAGGTTTAAAGTCATTGATATTAAAAAATAGCGTCAGATAAGCAAATAAGCTGACTCCTAATGCAACGACAACAAACACTAACCATTTAATTAATTTCATAACCTTCCCTTGTTCTGCTAATGGAGACACAAAAAGTTAACCCATATTATAGCGTTAATTTTTTGTCACATACGGCTACACCGTTTAAATCAACGTAAATCATCATGCCTGAGTGAACCAGCACATTATTCAATTCAATCGGCTCATCGACAGTTCCAAGCCCTTTTCTATTCGTTTTAATGGGATTAGGCGCTAATGCTTTCACACCAATATCCATAGTGTTTATGGCAGCTACATCTCGTATTGCACCATAGATAACAATGCCCTCCCAATGATTATCTACTGCACTTTGAGCAATAATATCCCCCAATAATGCACGGCGCAGCGAACCTCCCCCATCGACAACTAGTACTTTTCCTTTACCGGGCTGAGCTAAGAGCTCTTTCACTCTAGAATTATCTTCAAAGCATTTAACAGTTACAACTTCACCTGAAAAAATGGTTTTTTGTCCATATGTTTTCCAAGGGAATTGAATAAGATTAAGGTCTTGAGGATATTTATCGAATAAATCTGGAAGTAAATCAAGCATACTGCCTCCTTGTCACAAATGCTGATTTTAGACTAAAGTAAAAATGGAGTTGCTACAAGGTATTATCATTGTGATTATATACTCTATAAATCTCGGCAGTTAACTCACATTTCCCACTACAAATAATAGATTATCGACCTATAGAAGTTTATTGATGACTATTAAGTTAAGCTTGCTTATAATTTGTTTTTTATCCAAAGCATACTGTAATGAACAACGATATCGCATTAGAAAAAGTCATTCACGCATTTGAAGAACTTGAGTTTGAACAACGAACCACGACAAACCTAGAGAATGCCCGTAGCAAACAACAGATGACAACATATTTGAAGTCACTTGATTACAGCTTACGCCGCTTACAAGTTTTACAAGAATGCGTCAATGAATTGGTTGATGAAAAAAATCAGCAATTGCTAAAACAAGAAAAAGTGCAAACACTAAAAACTAAAATGATCAATGTGTCACGTCAATATGGCATAAGCTATCAAGAAGTGTTGAAAATAATGCTTAATATTCAGCAAAGAAAATCAAAATAATTAGCCAAACGTTTGCGTTTAAACTCTTGGCTTTAATGAACCAGACGCTAATTAAAGTTTGTCATGTTATTCAACTATTTTGCTTATAAAAAAAACGCCCCTTATGGAGCGTTTTATTGTTGATAAAGCCCGGTTTACGATTTTAAAGCTGTATCAATCATGGTTTGTGCTTGGGTTACAATTTGTTGTAGGTGTTGCTCGCTGATAAAACTTTCAGCGTAAATTTTAAATAACGCTTCTGTGCCTGAGGGTCTTGCAGCAAACCAACCATTGTCTGTGGTCACTTTAACACCTCCAATTTCAGCATCATTACCCGGTGCTCGAGTAAGAATGGCGGTAATTGGCTCACCAGCTAATGTATTATCACTAAAGCTTGCTGAAGTTAAGGTTTCAAATTTCGCCTTTTTCTTCAAACTAATAGGGCTATCTATTCGGGTATAAAAACTTTCACCAAATTGTTCGGTGAGCTCTTTATAACGTTGCGCAGGAGTTTTACCCGTGACAGCGGTAATTTCAAGTGCCAGTAATGCCAATATAAAGCCGTCTTTGTCGGTACACCATGTGGTACCATCTTGTTTTAAAAACGCAGCGCCAGCACTTTCTTCACCGCCAAATGCGATGGTATTCTGGGCTAAACCATCAACAAACCACTTAAAGCCTACTGGAACTTCTAAACACGTTCTATTTAAACTCTGACAAACTCTATCAATCATCGCACTGGAAACTAACGTTTTTCCAATGGCCAGTTTGTCAGACCATTGTGGACGGTGAGTGATTAAATAATCAATTGCCACTGCTAAATAATGATTAGGATTCATTAAACCAAAACCAGGACATACAATGCCGTGACGGTCATAGTCAGGGTCATTACCCACACAAATATCAAAGTCATCAGCATGGGCCAGTAAGCCAGCCATCGCATAAGGCGATGAGCAATCCATTCTAATTTTGCCGTCCTTGTCCAAAGTCATAAAGCTAAAAGTAGGGTCGACTTTATTGTTAACAAGGGTAATATCTAAATCGTACTTGGCGGCTATCTGCTTCCAATAATAAATCCCTGAACCACCTAATGGATCAACCCCTAACCGCAAATTAGCTTTTTTTATTGAATCAAAATCAATAACCTCGGCTAAAGAGTTAACATAAGGGGCAATAAAGTCAGTTTCGGTTATCCAGCCTGATGCGAGAGCCACACCATAATTGACCTTTTTAACTCCCGATAATTGCGAAGCTAAATAGTCATTGGCTTTGTTTTCAATTTGCTTAGTGATGTCAGCTTCTGCTGGGCCACCATGTGGAGGGTTATATTTTATTCCACCATCTTGTGGAGGATTATGCGACGGAGTAATAATTAAACCATCGGTGAGAGTATTTGAATTTTTGTTTGCACTAATAATGGCTTGTGACACCACTGGCGTTGGGGTGAAGCCATCATGTTGTTGAACTAAAACGGGAACTTGATTTGCAGTAAGCACTTCGATAACAGATAAAAATGCCGCATACGATAATGCATGGGTATCATAGCCTACTATCATTGGGCCAGTAATATTAGCCTGTTGACGGTAATCAACTACTGACTGAGTTATAGCCCAAATGTGATTTTGATTAAAACTTGATTTTAGTGCCGTTCCACGATGACCTGAAGTACCAAAAGTGACTTTTTGTTGCACATCTTCAACATTAGGCACTAACCGATAATATAAACTCATCAACTTCGGAATATTAACTAAATCCGCTGGTACTGCTAACGTCCCTGCTCGCTCGTGAATTGTCACTTAAATCTCCTTAAATCAAATTTTAAATATGTTCTGATAGGGTTAATGCTTTACATTCTTCACAGCCCAATTGAAGTAATACTTCTTTTAAAATGGTGCGTTTTTTGGCGGTATTATTGTTGGTTGATACCCAATAATTTGAGTCGCCAATTTGTTTTGGGTTGGAAGATTGGCTTGAGTCAAGCAGTGCTTGCTTAGAGCGAGCAAAATACAAGCGCCCTTTACCCTGAATGTTCAATACATTTTCAAACTGACTATTCGAACGAATAGCAAGTGCATTTAATAAAAACATAAAACGCCCCACAGCGCCTTTTTGCTGCTCAAGCAAATGTTCATTGACAATTGAGTCGAAATCTATTTCTACGTTAGGCTCAGCCGTGTCAACGTTTTGATGTTTTTTGTCTAATTCTATGTCAGTAGTCTGTTCAACTATCTCTGTAACAGTATTCGTTGAGCTAACTTGTGATGGCGTAACGTCAGCAATCGTAGTTGGCTCAGTGTGAATTTGCGCCCGATGATTAACCAGTTGTTCAACTATGGTTTTAGCTTTATCAAACAATGCGTCTCTGGCGTTTGAATCTAACGCATCTAAGCTTGGTTGGCTAACAGACTCAGGTTGCACATCAACAACTGGCTCAACAGGAAGATCCAATAAACGACGTAAAATTTCAGAAGCGCTTTCACCAATTCGCTCAGTTTTACTTGCGATATGACGATATAGTTCTTCATCAATTTCAATGTATTTCATTTCAATCATCCTTTTGTTCTGATTCTTATAATTAACATGGTTTATGCAGAGGCCATTATTATGTAAAACATTGATCAATTTAGATCGATTATTTTGTCAGTTTAAGCCAAGCATCACCTAAGAATAAAGCCCCTTATGGATAATTTGAATGTTATTTACCAATTTTCACTGTCGATCTTACAATTTTTCAGCATATTAATGACTAAGTGACGTAAAAACTTGATCTGATTAAATTCATAGCTCAGAATTTGCGCCATTAATTGAAGTCGTTAGTGGGAATTAAATGCATTACGAAGTCTCTGGAAGTGGAACACCGGTTATATTAATTCATGGCCTTTTTGGTAATTTAGACAATTTAAAAGCACTGGCTAAATCACTTGAACCTCACTTTACAGTGGTGCGTATTGATGTACCAAACCATGGGTTAAGTGAACATTGGCACACTATGGATTACCCAAGCTTGGCCGAAGCACTGATCTCACTTATTGATCAACTTGGTTTTGATACCGTGGATTTAGTCGGTCATTCAATGGGCGGTAAAATTGCCATGGCAACAGCTTTGTTATACCCGCAAAGAATTTCAAAAGTGGTCGCAGCTGATATTGCACCTGTTAGCTACTCACCTCGTCATAATGAGGTTTTTGAAGCCATGGAATCTTTATCTCTTGAGCAATTAATATCACGTACCGCGGCTTTAAGCCATTTAACCTCAAATGGAATAGATGAAGGTACAGCTCAATTTTTATTAAAAAATTTACAAAGAAATACTCATGGATTTAGCTGGAAGCTTAATCTTTCAGGTTTGAAAGCGAACTATCAACATATTATTGGTTGGTCGATTGCTGCTGATAATAAAGTGGAACCTTATAACAAACCTTGCTTTTTTATTCGGGGTGGTGACTCTGAATATGTATTGCCTGAACACAAGCAACAAATTATGGCTCAGTTTCCTAATGTCTCGGTAAAAACCTTGTATGGAACGGGACACTGGCTTCATGCTCAAAAACCAGACATATTTAACCGTCTAGTGACTGAATTTTTACAGAAAAAACCCGACTAAATTTTAATTATTTACACCTCAACGGATAGCCGTAATGGAGTCATTGTGATATATTCTCGCCTCTTTTTTGCCATAACAGACCAAAGTTAAAGGTAAAGTATGCTGAATCAATATATGGAACAAATTGAAACTTTAGGATTAAATTTGTTTTTTGCAGCAATATTCTTTTTTATCGGCATGGCAATTAACGACGTATTGAAACAAGGGAAAGTACCCAAATACGGTCGATATGTTGTCTGGGGAGTATTGTTCCTTGGTTGTGCCGGGTTTGTGGCAAAAGGCATTATTCAAATGACCTGGGAAGGCTCAGGTATTGGTTAATTAGAGACATGGCAAAAGAAACAGCAGATAGAACGACCATTGATCTTTTTGACAGCGAAAAACGACGTGGAAGACCCAGAAGTAATCCACTTTCTCGTGAACAGCAATTAAAGATTAATAAACGAAACCAGATACAACGTGATCGAGCAAACGGTTTAAAGCGAATAGAGTTAAAGGTGTCACAAGATTTGTATGACGCCTTGAATGAACAGGCTTTGGCCAGTAACATCAGCCGTAGCCAGTTAATTGAACATATTTTGCAACGGCAAATTGATAACTGATAAGTTTTCTGAACCCGCATTATTGCGAACTTGATATAGAAAGGATAACCCATGGCAACTGTAGGTCTATTTTTCGGTAGCGACACTGGTAATACCGAAGCTGTCGCCAAAATGATCCAGAAAAAACTGGGCAAGCAAATGGTTGATGTAAAAGACATCGCCAAAAGTACTAAAGAGCAAATTGCTGAATATGATTTATTATTATTTGGTATTCCAACATGGTACTACGGAGAAGCTCAATGTGATTGGGATGATTTTTTCCCTGAATTGGAGCAAATCGACTTTAACGACAAGTTAGTCGCTATTTTCGGTTGTGGTGACCAAGAAGACTATGCTGAATATTTCTTAGATGCTATGGGTATGGTTGGTGATATCGTTCAAGACCGTGGCGGAATCATTATTGGCCACTGGCCAACTGAAGGTTATGATTTTGAAGCTTCTAAAGGCCTAGTAGACGATGACCACTTTATTGGTTTAGGTATTGACGAAGATCGTCAACCAGAACTAACTGAAGAACGTGTTGACGCTTGGGTTAAACAAATTTACGAAGAAATGTGTTTAGCAGAATTAGAAGACTAATTTGCTATAATGCATTTAATGAAAGCGACTTAGGTCGCTTTTTTTATGACTAAAAACTAACAATAAGTTGAGATTATGGTTAATAGCCCTGCATCTGATAATACAACCACAGCAAACCATTGGGACATCTTTTGTGTGGTTGTTGATAATTACGGTGATATTGGCGTCACTTGGCGCTTAGCTAAACAGTTAGTTGATGAATATCAAATCACTGTCAATTTATGGGTCGATGATTTACACAGTTTTTCACATATATTACCGCAGCTTAATCCTTATAATGTCAGACAGTATTTCTTCGGTGTGAATATTATTCAATGGAATAAAGACTCAATTATAGATTTTACACCAGGGGAGGTATTAGTAGAGGCGTTTGCCTGTGAATTACCTTCATCAATAATCAATCAACTTGTCACGCTAAAGCAAACTAATCCATCTCAGGTTCCATTATGGATTAATCTAGAATACCTTTCTGCAGAAGACTGGGTTGAAGGTTGCCATGCCCTACCGTCTTTACAAGCAACGGGATTAAAAAAGTATTTTTACTTCCCTGGATTTACGCCTAAAACTGGCGGACTGATATGTGAAGCAAACTTGCTGCAACAGCGGGATAGCTGGCAACATAACCCACAGCATAAATTGGCCTTGTTTGCCCAATTGGGAATCAACCATATTAAGGCTGAAGATTATGTAATGTCACTTTTCAGTTATGAGACTGATTCAATTGGAGTGCTAATTGATTATTTTGTGCAGAAAACTAAAACCAGCCATATTTTAGTACCACAAGGAAAAAGCTTAGCTTCTATTGCAAAACATTTATCTTGTAGTGTTGAAGAGTTAATTAAGCAACGACATTTTCAGTTAAATAATGTACATATCCATGTGTTACCCATGACAGACCAACATGGATATGATCGCTTACTTTGGAGTTGTGATTTTAATATTGTTCGTGGCGAAGATTCCTTTTTAAGAGCTCAATGGGCTGGAAAACCTTTTATTTGGCATATTTATCCTCAAGAAGATGACTATCACCTAATAAAATTACGAGCTTTTATGAAGATTTACTGCGATAATCTGGCTCCTGAAATCGCTAATGAATGGGCTGAATTAAATTTAGCTTTCAACCAAGATGACTTAACTAAAGTCGCTGAACATTGGCAATCAATAGATTTTCAATATTTGCCATTGCTGAAACATGCTAAAAAATGGCCAATAGATGCATTAAATGGCGCAGATCTCGCTTCACGACTAGTTCGTTTTGTAAAAAATAGCTAAGATACTGCTCGAAATAGTAAACCTAAAGATATAGGAAATTGTGTAATGAAAACTGCTCATGAACTCCGTCCTGGAAACGTGATCATGTTAGATGGCAGCCCATGGGTTGTTCAAAAGACAGAAACCACTCGCTCTGGTCGTAATGCTGCAATCGTAAAGCTAAAGCTTAAAAACCTTTTACAAGATTCTACCACTGAAACCACCTTCAAAGGTGAAGACAAGATGGAAGATATCATTCTTGATCGCTTAGATTGTACCTACTCTTACTATGCAGATCCTATGTATGTATTCATGGATGCTGAATACAACCAGTATGATGTTGAAGCTGAAAACTTAGGTGATGCAGCGGCATACATTGTTGACGGTATGGAAGAAAACTGCCAAGTAACCTTCTACGAAGGTAAAGCAATTTCTGTTGAACTACCAACAAGTGTTGTTCGTGAAGTAACCTACACTGAGCCTGCTGCTCGTGGTGATACTTCTGGTAAAGTAATGAAGCCTGCAACCATCACTGGTGGTGGTACAGTTACTGTTGCTGAGTTTGTTAAGATTGGTGATAAAATCGAAATTGACACTCGTACAGGTGAATTTAAAAAGCGTGTTTAACCACATGCTATGAATTCAATAAAAGCCAGCTTAATCGCTGGCTTTTTGTTATCTAACCAGCATAAAATTCTGCATACCTTCATATTAAAGCGACCTTAAAAGTTTTTCACTCTAACTGGTTACAATTAATTAGCATTTTATTCTAATAAATATACTAATTTTGTTTAGTCAGCTCTTCCACTAATAGCATAAATTCGTTATTGTTCGCTAACTTAGTCGTATTTTATTGAGAGTTGTATGCGTCCAATCATCAAATCCCACAAGCTAGATACCGTTTGTTATGACATTCGTGGTCCGGTACATAAAGAGGCTCGTCGCTTAGAAGACGAAGGTCACCGTATTCTTAAATTGAATATCGGCAACCCTGCCCCATTTGGATTTGAAGCCCCAGAAGAAATTGTACGTGACGTTATTCTCAATTTACCTAGTGCCCAAGGTTATTGTGAATCTAAAGGATTATTCTCTGCACGCAAAGCCATTGTGCAGCATTATCAGTCACAAGGTATTTTCGGGGTAGATATTGAAGATATCTATATCGGCAATGGTGTTTCTGAGCTGATTGTAATGGCGATGCAAGGGTTGCTCAATCCAAATGATGAAATGCTTATCCCATCACCCGATTACCCGTTATGGACTGCAGCAGCCAATTTAGCTGGCGGCAAAGCGGTTCATTATCGTTGTGATGAAGAAGCGGACTGGTTCCCAGACATTGATGATATTAAAAGTAAAATAACATCTCGCACACGTGGCATTGTATTAATTAACCCTAACAATCCGACGGGTGCGGTATACAGTAAAGAGCTGATCGAACAAGTGATTGAGCTTTGTCGTCAACATGACCTTATTTTATTTGCTGACGAAATTTACGATAAAATTCTTTACGATGAAGCGAATCATGTCCCTGCAGCATTATTGTCTGATGATATTTTAACGGTGACCTTTAATGGCTTATCAAAAGCGTATCGCGCTGCTGGTTTTCGAGTAGGCTGGATGATGTTGTCTGGCAACTTAAAAGCCGCCCAAAGTTATATTGAAGGCCTAGAAATGCTAGCGTCTATGCGTTTGTGTTCAAATGTTCCTAATCAACATGCTATTCAAACCGCATTAGGTGGTTATCAGTCAATTAATGAATTAATTTTGCCTAATGGTAGGCTAACAGCACAACGTGATGTGTGTTACGACATTTTGAACTCAATTCCGGGTGTGAGCTGTAAAAAGCCAAAAGGTGCCTTATACGCCTTTCCTAAACTTGACATGAAAAAGTTCAATTTACGTGATGATGAAAAGTTGGTTCTTGAACTATTAAGAATGAAGAAAATTCTCTTAGTACAAGGAACCGCGTTTAATTGGCATGAACCAAATCACTTAAGAGTGGTATTCTTGCCACATAAAGATGAATTAACCAAAGCACTAACTGAGTTTGGAAACTTCTTAGAAGACTATAAACAGTAAGTTAGATGTAAATATTGAATAAAAAAACGGGCTTGGTGCCCGTTTTTTTATTCAAAATTATAATTGCTGGAGCTTAATCAATATCTAAATATTTATGTGTTTGAATTGATAAACGCCAGTTACGTTCGATACACACCTTCATTGCTAACGCTGTCGCTCGAGGTTTTTGACTGATAGGCTGCAAACAGATCACTTTATCTTTTACATCAATATCTTTCAGCAATTCATCCAGTTCATCAATATGGCTTTGTTTCGCTACCGGATGTTTTATTTCGTTGGCACGAATAAGGGCTTGTTGAAGAACTTCATAACCCCCTTTCATATTCAGCTTTGGTGAAACCGTCACCCAAGCGTTTTCATGACATTTCACTTCGAAGGTGGCAGAGGTTTCAATTTGAACGCTATAACCGGCGTTAATTAATTGGCTAGTCAGTTCAGTTAAATCATATAAGCATGGCTCACCACCTGTTATCACAACATGTTTAGCCGTAAAACCTTGTTGATTAAAAGCAGCCATTAAACTTTTGCCGGTATGATCCGCCCAACGACCAATAGTTCCATCTACTTGAATGACATCATTTGGCTGAACTTTATTTTGCTCTAATACTTCCCATGTTTGTTTAGTATCACACCATGCACAGCCCACTGGACAACCTTGCAAACGAACAAATAAAGCGGGTACACCAGTGAATGACCCTTCGCCTTGAATCGTTTCAAATACTTCGTTTACAGGATAATGCATGTTAAACCTTGATTAATCATTATGGGGCGGCATTTATAGACGATTTTTGTTTGAGTATCAAGTATGCCTACCGTTAAACTTAACTGTTATAATGGTTAACTTTGCTATTAAAAACACCATTAAGATAAAATATTATCTTATTATGTTCTCTTTACTAATATTTAGGTCATTTCATGTCTCAGCTTAATTCTACGCCACGCAAAGCCCTTGTTGTATTTAGTGGCGGCCAAGATTCCACCACTTGCTTAATTCAAGCATTAGCAGAATATGACGAAGTACATGGCATCACGTTTGACTATGGACAACGTCACAGGCAAGAAATTGATGTCGCTAAGCAGTTAGCATCACAGCTAAAATTGGCCAGTCATAAAGTATTAGATACTACCTTGTTAAATGAACTTGCGATATCTGCACTAACACGTGATGCAATACCAGTGTCGCATGAATTAATGAACAATGGCTTACCAAATACTTTTGTTCCAGGCAGAAACATTTTATTTTTAACTTTAGCCGGTATTTATGCCTATCAAATTGGCTGCACAACGGTCATTACCGGCGTGTGTGAAACCGATTTTTCGGGTTATCCTGATTGCCGCAATGAGTTTATTCAATCCATGCAACAAACCTTAGCATTGGGAATGGATAAACCTTTCACCATTGAAACGCCATTAATGTGGTTAAACAAAGCTGAAACTTGGGCATTGGCTGACAAATATCAACAACTCGAATTAGTCAGAGACCAAACATTAACGTGTTACAACGGTATCATTGGTGCAGGTTGCCAAGATTGTCCGTCATGTTTATTAAGACAAAATGGCCTAGATGATTACCTCAATAATCAACAACAGGTTATGGATTCGCTAAATTCAAAACAAGCATCAAAATAAAGGATTAATTACAGATGGCTAAACAGGGTTCACATTCAATAACGCCTTTCAGTTTTGTGCTGTTAATGAGTGTGTTATGTATTGTATTGTTTGCCATTTCATCAGGGAAACTAGCCTTTATAGATATTCAAGGTGTATTAAATTATCAGCGCCAAGCGATAACTGACGGTCAAGTTTGGCGCATAGTCACCGGTAACTTATTGCATACCAATATGTGGCATTTAGCCATGAATTTAGCCGGTTTTTGGGTAATTATCTTTCTACATGAACTGCATTATAAAAGGCATACCGGTAAGCTGATATTACTTTTTAGCTCACTATGCCTCTTAGAAGGTATCGGCCTTTATCTGTTTTACCCTCAACTTCAAGCCTATGTTGGATTAAGTGGCCTACTGCATGGTCTATTTACTTTCGGCGCAATAATGGATATCCGAAAGGGTTTAATATCAGGCTATGTATTGCTACTTGGGGTGATTTTAAAAGTACTTTATGAGCAGTATTTTGGGGCCAGTGCTGATATTAGTGAATTAATAAGTGCGCGAGTAGCGACTGAATCACATTTAGTCGGTGTTATAGCTGGGCTGATTAGCGCGTTAGTTTGGACCCCAATGGCCAGCAAATTTAAATATTCTCAATCTTAATCCAGCAAAAGATCAATTTATGGTTTAATTTTGTTCACTCTAAATGAAATTGAAGAATCTAACGCCTGTTGCACTTCATCTTCACCACAAAACTCGGCAAAGCCATAATTCCAAGCGTGAGGGTTTATCTGGGTAGCGAGCTTGACCACTTTGTAACAATAGTCCCCTTGCTTCACAATTCTATTTGGATCGAGCCTGTGATTGAATGTATGTATCTGTTGTGGATCTGTTGCTTGCTCAATTTCGATAAACTCAAGTTCGGGATCCATGACACTCATTGAACCGACCGGTTTATTCGCATCTGCATGTTGGTTTTGCACCATAGCTTCAAACAACTGTGACTGATTGTTGGATAAATATTGTTTAGAGGCTTGATTAATTGAAGTCGATTTTTGTTGTGAATTACGCTGTGGAACGAGCTTATTATCAGCTATGTCTTTATCACTTTCCAGAGGCTTGATTGGTGTTTTGTTACTGATAATTGCTGATTGTTCTGCTTCACCATTAGGTGTTAACTGTTTCTTTTGTTGAGTATTAGCTTGCAAGTTTGTGTTTTCAACGATTGGTTTAGAATCTACTGCTTTACTAAATTCTGATTGTTTAACACTTGATTTATGAACAGCAGCATCATTACCTTCATCTTCTTTAATTAGCGAATCTTCAACTGACGGCTTATTAAACCATTGCTGATATTGATGCTCAGTAATAAGATAACTTTTTAGTACAGCGACATTGGCTTGGTTTCTTTTCAATTCAGTATTCGGGGTATTCGTCCAAGTTAATTGAATGAATAACAACACCAGCGTATGAAGTAGAATTGCAATCAAAACGGATTTTATCATCGTCCGATCACAAGACTTCACGCTGTTCTGTATTAGTGCGATGCTGTTAAAGGTAAACATGGCATTTGTTTATATGGTTGGCCTTATCCCTATTGCTTTGCTAACTGTCATTTTGCTAGATGTCTCTTTATTAGCCACTTTATTAGCAGTGGCCATACAAGATGAAACTCATCTTGCTGGCCCATAATGCAGTTACCAAGCTTGAGGTAGAATTAATACAATAAACTTTTGACGGTTAAAGGAATGTTAAGTTCCACTCTCAGGCAGTAAAAATAATAGCTACAATTATTAAGCGTTGTTACGCTAAACAAAAACTTATTAGGCTTACACGTGTAAGCTGTATGGATTGTTGCTCAATCAACTGTTAGACTGTTTGCACTAAGTCGTCACATCACCTGAGAAAAACGATATGTCCAATGAAGCCCAAACAGTCTTAGCCGTTAATTCTATAGGCGCTATTTCTGATTATAGCGACAAAGAAGAGCTTGCTAATGCTATATCGCATGGCACTGGGGTCATTGCAGGTATCGTTGGTTTAATGATGATGTTAATCAGTGCACGGGCTGATTTATCGACTAGCCAACTACTTGGGGTGATTATTTATGGTGTGAGTGTTATTGCGCTTTTTCTTGCGTCTACTTTATATCACTCTAGCCGTACGTCTGTTTGGCGAAAGCGTTACAAAATGGCAGACCATTGCGCTATTTATACCCTTATTGCTGGCACCTACACACCGTTAATGCTAATCAGTTTACAAAATAATAACGCGACCATTATCCTCACAGGCATTTGGGCATTGGCCTTTGGCGGGATTGTTTTTAAAACCTTATTTATTGGCCGTTTTAAAGGGTTTAGCTTAATGCTTTACCTCATTATGGGCTGGTTATGCGTAACGGTGATGAAAGATCTTACCGCTAACATGAGTGATGTCAGTTTTAATTTATTAATTGCAGGTGGGTTATTTTACAGTCTTGGTGTGATCTTTTATGCCAATAAAAAAATCCCTTACAATCATGCTATTTGGCATTTATTTGTATTAGCTGGTGCCTTCTCACATTTTTTATGTATTTATAATATCGCGACGGTTTAATCTACTGATTTTACTTGATTTTAAGTCATGTCAACGTACAATAAATCCACTTTCACATAGGTTAGCGTATTCCTCTGAGTAAGTTTTACTTGCTGCATTTTGTCAGCAATAAGTACTATAGTGCTAAAAGATTAAATGACCTATAACCACACTATGCCAATACAAACTCAGCAATTGCAGCCTGCGCAAAGAATTATTCATGTGGTAAAACTGATTCCGCAAGGTAAAGTGTTACCTTATGGCAAAGTTGCTGATTTAGCGGGTTTACCTGGTAGAGCACGTTATGTTTCAACTGCATTAAAGCAATCTAAGGATGGCCAAGTGCCCTGGCACAGAGTCATTAGCGCTTCTGGTAAACTGGCATTTCCGCCAGATAGCGCTTTATTTAGAATACAAACAGAATTGTTATGGAATGATAATGTCGAAGTGAACCAGGGCAAAGTTAACTTGTCTACTGACATGTGGCAACCCGACATTGCGACATTAGTTCTGTCGTTACCGTTTTAAATTATTAGGATCGAAACTGTGCAAATAAAGCCGTATAAGTATAAAGCTTTTCTTTTAATAACCTCATTGATGGTAATTGGCATATGCTTTTTTCATTCATCAAATGCTGTGGCAACACAAGCACCCGTTGAAACTGAACAAGTTCTACCTAATAACACGGCTAAAGAAGTCACTACACAACAGGCTCTGTCACCGTTAACACCCCATACAGCAACCTATAAAGCCTTTTATGGCAGTTTTGAACTGGGTGAAGCTAAATATCAATTACCTGCAACTGATACAGGTTATTACACTTATTTTTTTGAAAGCGAAGTTGGATTACTGATGTTATCTGATGAACGCAAACTACAAAGTGATTTCACCTTAGAGGATGGAAAGTTAGTTCCTTTTAGATATGTTCATGAAAGAACAGGAACAGGAAGAGACTACACTGAGAGCACCGCATTTGCCAAATCACAGAATTTTATTCATACCATATATAAACAAGATGCATTAAAACTTGA
Source organism: Shewanella gaetbuli (assembly GCF_023284065.1). Lineage (GTDB taxonomy): Bacteria > Pseudomonadota > Gammaproteobacteria > Enterobacterales > Shewanellaceae > Shewanella > Shewanella gaetbuli. The sequence continues at coordinate 198,641 of NZ_JAKIKP010000004.1, forward strand.
TTACCAAGAGCAAGTATTTGACCCATTAATGGTGCAATTACAATTCAGAATGGATGTTATCAACAACCAACGACCGCTTAATTACCGAATGGTAAAAGAGAAAGAGATAGATGAATATGATTTCAAAATTATTGGCTTTGAAACCATATCGATTGCGGGTGGCACATTTGACACAGTTAAATTTGAAGTGGTGCGTTCTAGTCAAAAAAGACAAACTTATTTTTGGATGGCTCCCGAATTAGCGTACCTACCTGTAAGGTTAAGCCACTTTTCGAAAGGCAGTAAACAGTTAGATATTCAGTTATCAGCTTTTCATTTTGATAAGGAATTACCTTCAATACCTCGTTTAGATTTGGCTCATGAATCTAAAATATTTGAACAATATATGAGTGAGAAAAAGGCCTTAATGGCACAAGATAATAATGACGAAGATGAAGATGCAAATACTGAAGAAGTCAGTCCAGATAAATTTAGTATGGAAGAGATTTCTGATATCAAAAAAATGGTTATTGATTAAGTATTCTTTATTATTTTGACAGGTTAAAGGTCGTCATCACATTACTCTTGTGAAGACGACTTTAATCTTTATAGGGATAAGAAGAATGATGATAGGTACAGAATAATTATTTTTCCACAGAATGAGATAAACGAATATTACCTTTTCTAAATAATCGCCAATCCCCCGGTGATAACACCTGCCATTGTTCATTATTGGTTAGTGGTCTTGTGGCAATTACGGTGACAACATCATCAGGGGTTGTTTCTTTCTGAAAATCAATCACTACGTCAGTATCAATCAGCGTTGCTTTACCAAAAGGAGCACGACGAGTGATGTGACATAAATTATTTGTGCAATATGCCATTAAGTCGATGCCATCGCTGAGTATCATATTAAATACACCTAATTGCCTGATTTCATCTGCTAGGCTTGCTATATAGATAAATACCTCATCCATATTTTCAGGCGGAGTATCGCCAAATTTGGCCACCACTTGTTCTAATATCCAACAAAAGGCCATTTCACTGTCGGTATCACCAACCGCTTGAAATCTCCCTAAGGTAAACTTGTTTTGATAATCACTTAATTGACCATTATGAGCATAGGTCCAATATCGTCCCCATAACTCACGGGTAAATGGATGCGTATTTTCTAACGAAACACAACCCCTATTGGCTTGCCTGATATGACTAATAACAATTTCACTTTTAATAGGATAAGACTTAATTAACTGAGCAACATGAGATTGACTGCTCGGGCAGGCATCCTTAAAGGTTCGACTGCCCTTACCTTCGTAAAACGTAATTCCCCAACCATCAACATGAGGGCCTGTCACACCACCACGCTCAACTAACCCAGTGAAACTAAAAACAATATCTGTAGGGACATTGGCACTCATGGCTAACAATTCGCACATTTTTTAAGCCTTTTTGGTAACTAATTGATCAAAATTTACTATTACGCATATTGTATCTTTTGTGGCAAAACAGTGGAACAAACTTAATACATAAAAATTTAAACAATTGTTTGAAAAGTGCTTGAATTAGTCACAACAAAGGGTTAATTTTATGACAGAGGTCAGACCACGACCTATACTTGTGAATAAGATCAATAAAAATACTAGCCTTTGACATAGTGATTGGCTTTAAGGAGAAATAAAGTGACCACCCTACTTTTGATCATCGCGATGATCCTTGTGCTCGGCACAATGTCTTACCTAAGGGTATCCCTTGTCACCACCACCATTGCTGCAGCTGTAGTTTTGGCAGTGGGAAGTGCATTGGACATCGTAAACACTGTTACATGGATTGTTTTCTTAGTCATCGCATTACCGTTTAACATCAAATCATTCAGACAAAATGTTATTAGCCGTCCTTTATTAAAAGTGTATCGCGGTATCATGCCTGAAATGTCTACAACCGAAAAAGAAGCTATTGAAGCCGGTACTACCTGGTGGGAAGCTGACTTATTTGCTGGTAACCCAAACTGGAAAAAGTTACACAACTACCCACAAGCACGCTTAACCGCGGAAGAACAAGCATTTTTAGATGGCCCAGTGGAAGAAGTCTGTAAAATGGTTAACCATCATATGGTTTCTCATGAATTGGGTGATTTACCACAAGAGGTTTGGCAATACCTTAAAGATCATGGCTTCTTTGCAATGATTATTAAGAAAAAATACGGTGGCTTAGAGTACTCAGCTTATGCTCAATCTCGTGTATTACAAAAATTAGCCGGTGTAAGCAGTGAATTAGCTTCAACGGTTGGTGTTCCTAACTCTTTAGGCCCTGGTGAATTATTACAACACTATGGTACCGAAGAGCAACAAAACCATTATCTACCTCGTTTGGCAAAAGGCTTAGAAGTGCCATGTTTTGCACTAACCAGCCCTGAAGCTGGTAGTGATGCAGGTTCTATCCCTGACTTTGGTATTGTTTGTAAAGGCGAATTCCAAGGTGAAGAAGTACTCGGTATGAAACTAACTTGGAACAAGCGTTATATTACTCTTGCGCCAGTAGCGACAGTATTAGGCCTAGCATTTAAACTGAAAGATCCTGACCGTCTATTAGGTAAAGAAGAAGATTTAGGCATTACTTGTGCTCTAATCCCAACTGATATTCCTGGTGTAGAAACTGGACGTCGTCACTTCCCATTGAACTGTATGTTCCAAAATGGTCCAACACGCGGCAACGAAGTCTTTGTTCCACTTAGCTTTATTATTGGTGGCCCAAGCATGGCTGGCCAAGGCTGGAGAATGTTGGTTGAATGTTTATCTGTTGGACGCGGTATCACCTTACCTTCAAACTCAGCTGGTGGCGTTAAAACAGCGGCAGTAGCAACAGGTGCATACGCACGTATTCGTCGCCAATTCAAATTGCCTATTGGTAAATTAGAAGGTATTGAAGAGCCAATGGCACGTATTGGCGGTAATGCTTACTTAATGGATGCAGTAACAAGCTTAACGACTACAGCCATTGATTTAGGTGAAAAACCATCTGTTATTTCTGCCATTGTTAAATTCCATCTTACCGATAGAATGCAAAAATGTATCATTGATGCAATGGATATTCATGGCGGTAAAGGTGTGTGCTTAGGCCCAAATAACTATTTAGGCCGTGGCTATCAAGCAGCCCCTATTGCTATCACTGTTGAAGGCGCGAATATTTTAACCCGTACTATGATCATTTATGGCCAAGGTGCAATTCGTTGTCATCCATATGTATTAGCTGAAATGGAATCAGCATTTGATGCTGACGCAAACCGAGGATTAACTAATTTTGACAATGCTATCTTCGGTCATATTGGTTTTGCAGTCTCTAACTTCACCCGTAGTTTATGGATGGGTTTAACGAGTTCGCATTTCTCGAACTCACCTTACTCAGACAAAACTAAACGTTACTACCAACATATGAACCGCTTTAGCGCCAACTTAGCATTGCTATCTGATTTAGCAATGGGTACTTTAGGTGGAAACTTGAAACGTAAAGAACGTATTTCAGCTCGCCTTGGTGATTTATTAAGTCAATTATACCTGGTGTCTGCTACATTAAAACGTTATCAAGATGACGGTCGTTTAACAGAAGACTTCCCACTGGTTCAATGGGCTGTTGAAGATTCATTATTTAAGTTACAAGATTCATTAGATGATTTGTTAAACAACTTCCCAATGGGTCTTGGTCATGCTTTAAGATTGGTTATCTTCCCATTAGGTCGTCCAGTTAAACGCCCTTCTGATGTGGTTGACCATAAAGTTGCTAAAATCATGCAAACCCCTTGTGCAAGTCGTGATCGCTTAGGTAAAGGCCAATTCTTTACTAACTGTGAAAACAACGCTGTGGGTATTCAAGAGCAAACTTTTGTCGACATTCTTGCAGCAGAACCACTATACGACAAAGTATGTAAAGCTGCAGGTAAACGTTTACCGTTTATGTGGTTAGACAAGATTGCTGCGGAAGGCAAAGCATTAGGTGTATTAAGTGATGCTGAAATTGACTTACTAGAACGAGCTGAAATTGGCCGTATGAAGTCAATTAATGTTGATGACTTTGATACTGAAGTGCTTAGAGCAAATCAAAAAGCACCAGCTAAGCAAGAACAAGCCGCTTAGACGAATAGTCTTTTAACAATTTAAAAAGGGATAAAGCCTAAAGCTTTATCCCTTTTTTTAAGTCAGAGACTATTACCCCCTCTTTCGTCATCCTCGAGATCTTTTATCGAGGATCTGTTTTATTCTTCTCAAGACAACACTGCATAGATTCCGGCTAAAACATTGCCGGAATGACGGTAAGGTTAAGCTTAGATTCCTACTCAAAGCAATGTCTTAATGACGGTTGATTATTCACCGAATCAATTCGTCATCCTCGAGATCTTTTATCGAGGATCTGTTTTATTATTGCTCACGACATAACAGCATAGATTCCGGCTCAAAAGCATTACCGGAATGACGTTTTGATTAAACATAGATTCCGACTAAAACATTGCCGGAATGACGTTTTTATTAAACATAGATTCCGGCTTAAAGCATTACCGAAATGACGGTAGAATTAAGCCTAGGCTCCGACTCAAAGCAATGTCTTAATGACGGTAAATGATTCACCAAGTCAATTCGTCATCCTCGAGATCTTTTATCGAGGATCTGTTTTATTCATACTCACGACAGAGCTGCATAGATTCCGGCTCAAAAGCATTACTGGAATGGCAGTTTGCTTTGAAGTTAATAAAGTCACTTACATGTATACCTAAAAAAAGAGCCCTAGATAGGCTCTTTCTAATCTCAAAATCTTAAGCTTTATTGCTGTAATTCAGCTTCAAGCTGTTTAGTAACTGATTCTGGTGATTGGCTATTGCGTGCAAATAATGCATAAGCAACAGGAATAACCACTAGGGTAAAGAATGTGGCTAAACTGATACCTGCCAGCACTACAACACCAATAACATAGCGGGTTTCAGAGCCTGCTCCTTCTGCCATCACTAGGGGTAAAGCACCTGCTGCTGTCGTAATGCCGGTCATTAAAATGGGCCTTAATCGTTGTGCAGATGCTTTCAGTATCGCATCGTTAAAGGCTTCACCACGATCACGTAATTGGTTTGCAAACTCAACAATCAGAATACCGTTTTTAGCAGCTAATCCCACCAACATAATAATACCAATTTGACTGTATATGTTGATACTTTGACCCGTTAACCATAAGCCAATCAGCGCACCTAAAGTGGCGAGTGGCACGGTTAGCATGATAATCATTGGATGAACATAGCTTTCAAACTGTGCAGCCAACACTAAAAATACAATACCGAGCGCTAAGATGAATACAAACAGCATGGAATTACCAGACTCTTGGTAGTCTAACGACGGACCTTTGTAACTGACCGTAGCCTCTGCAGGTAAATAGGTTTCGGTGATCTCATTTAGATAATCTAATGCCTCACCTAAACTGTAGCCATCAGCTAAATTCGCTTCAATGGTTATCGAGCGCATACGATTGTAACGATTTAATGAACTGGCATCGGCAAACTCTTGAATACTGACCAAATTTGATAATGGAATTAATTCTTTAGTGTGCGAAGATCGTACATAAAGATTATCCATATCGCTGGCGGTATTTTGATTATCACGATTTCCCTCAATGATGACATCATACTCTTCACCATCACGCATAAAGGTTGTCACTAGTTTAGAACCCAGCATGGTTTCAAGTGTTCGTCCAATATCTGAAACTGATACCCCTAAATCAGCTGCTCTAACCCGATCGATAACCACCCTTAATTGAGGTTTAGTTTCTTTATAATCATGATCAAGACCTATTAGATTTGGATTTTCTTTAGCTTTATCCAATAAAATATCACGCCATTCAGCTAGCTCTTCAAAACTTGGGCCACCCAACACAAATTGCACTGGCTTACCGACTCCCCGACCAAAAGCTTGGCGCATTATAGGGAAGGCTCGCACCCCAGAAAGATCGGCTAACCTTCCTCGAATATCGGTAAGAATTTCATTGGCATTACGTCTTTGCCCCCAATCCTCTAGTACGATAATTGCCATACCATTAGAGAAATTTGAAGAACGTCCAAAGCTTCTTGGTGCGCGAATAAGAAGACGTTTTACATCGCCACTTTCAACTAGAGGCATTAACCGCCCTTCAATTTCATCCATGTATTTTTCAATATATTCGAAAGTGGCACCTTGTGGGCCATTAACAATTAAGAACATTGAGCCTCTGTCTTCTTGAGGCGCAAATTCTTGCGGCACCTTGTTGAATAAATAGCCACTCATGGCAAAAGCACACAATAACAACAAACTTACTAATACCGGATGTTTAAAGGCTGTTGTTAACGTTTTGGTGTAATGCTGAGTTAGTTTATCCATTAGATTATCAACAAAACGCATTAGTGCCGTATCTTGGTCAGCTGGCTTGAGTAATTTAGAGCACATCATTGGGCTGAGTGATAGCGCGATAATACTTGAGAATATCACCGCGGTGCTCATGGTTACCGCAAACTCTTTAAACAACTTACCTAAGTCACCTTCTAAGAAAGTAATCGGCATAAACACCGCAACTAATACCAAGGTGGTGGCAACAATGGCAAAACCAACTTCCCTACTGCCTAAAAATGCCGCTTTTAATGGCGAGTCACCTAGCTCTATTCGACGATGAATATTTTCCAGCATGACAATGGCATCATCAACCACCATACCAATAGCAAGAATCATAGCTAATAAGGTCAATAGGTTAATGGTGTAGCCCAATGCATATAACACGGTAAAAGTGGCTAATAAGGATACTGGAACAGTAATTGCCGGAATAAGCATTGCCCGCACGCTACCGAGGAACAAATAAATCACAATAACGACTAGAATCATCGCAATAAATAAGGTTTGATAAACTTCGTCAATTGATCGCTCAATAAATACTGAGCTGTCGTATGAACGTTTAATTTCCATACCAGCGGGCAATGTAGGGTTAATTTTATCAACCAATGCATTGGCAGCACGGGCAACTTCTAGTGTATTAGCGGTAGATTGTTTACTCACCCCTAAACCAATCATTGACTCGGTATTACCACGGAAAATAATGCGCTCTTCTTCACTACCAATTTCAACTTTGGCGACATCTCCCAACTTAACAAGATAGCCATCGTCACCTTGAGCTAGCACCAAGTTTGCAAAGTCATCTGCAGTTTTGAATACCCGTTCTAATCTAACGGTGAAATGACGATGTTGAGATTCAATTGAACCCGCGGGTAATTCGACATTTTCAGAACGTAACGCAGACTCAATATCTGTTACGGTGAGGTTTCTTGCCGCTAATGCTTGTCGGTCAATCCACACACGCATGGCATAAACCTTTCCACCACCTAATCGTAGGGTGGATACGCCGTCAATAATTGAAAAACGGTCCACTAAGTAGCGATTTGCATAATCAGTAAGCTGAAGAGTATCCATGCGATCAGACACTAAATTGAGCCACATAATGACTTCATCGCCACCATTGGCTTTTTGAATTTCTGGCGGGTCAGCCTCTTCGGGTAAGTTGTCGAGTAAACCTGCTACTCTATCGCGAATATCATTGGTTGCCGCTTCAATGTCACGGCTAATATCAAATTCAATGGTCACATCTGAGCGGCCATCAGAGCTAGATGAACTAATATGTCGAATCCCTTCAACACCACTAATTCTATCTTCAATTAACTTCGTTATACGGCTTTCAACAACTGCACTACTGGCGCCACGATAATTGGTTTCAACTGACACCACTGGAGGGTCAATGTGTGGATATTCTCTTAACGGCAGCTTATCAAACGATACCAAGCCAAGCACAATTAACAGAATGCTGATCACAGACGCAAATACCGGCCGCTTTACAGATAAGTCAGTTAAAATCATGCTGCTTTCTCCGCATTACTCACTTGGGCGAAGTTGAAGTTTTCAGCTTGTTGCGTTTTGACTTTATCGCCGGGACGAACTTTTAGAATACCTCTAATCACAACATCTTGGTTTTCGGCTAAACCATCAGTAATTTCAACCCAGCCACGAGTGCGAATACCTAGCTTGACAGGAATTTGTACAATTTCACTGTTTTCAGTTAAACCATAAACATAATGCTTTTCTTGTAGTGGAATAATAGCGGCTTCGGGCAGTAATAACCCTTGGCGACTTTGCTTAATGAATTTAACTTTCATCAACATGCCCGGCAATAAAGCGTAATCTTCATTAGGCATAATTGCTCTAACGACTACAGCACGAGTATCAGGGTTAACCCGGCTATCGATGGATGAAACCACCCCTTTAAAAATACGCCCTGGATATGCAACCGCCTGTGCTTCGACGGTTTTACCGGGTTGTAAATCTTGTATAAAACGTTCAGGAATAGAAAAATCGAGCTTGATTTTACTGACATCATCTAATGTGGTGATTGCTTCACCCGTGCTGACCAAGCTACCTAAACTGACTTGTCTTAAGCCTAAACGACCAGCAAAAGGCGCTCTAATGGTTCTGTCTGTTAACCCTGATACCGCCTGCTCTAGTTCTGCCCTGGCTAAATCTATTAAGCTTTGTAATCTGTCTCGTTCAAGTTCAGCAATGGTTTTACTGGTGACCAGTGAACTAATACGATCTAACTCTCGCATGTGTTCAGTGAGTTTAACTTGGGCAACTTTGACTTTAGCTTGTTGTTCTGCAGATTGTAGTTGCACAAGTAGCGCATCTTTTTCAACGATGTCGCCATCATTAAAATTTATATTTGTCACTAATTCGGTAATTTTTGAGGTTACAGTAATTGATTCAAAGGCTTTACCAGTGCCAATTGCCTCGACTGAATCTCTAATTGGCATCATTTTAGTTGTAGCAATGACCACATTTGGCACTGGTTTTACACGTTTTGCTTTTACAGTTTCTGGTTGCATTGCGTAATAGCCATAAACAGCTACGCTGGCTAACACCATAACAATAATAAGTTTTTTCATCGGTTGGATATCCATTCCCTACTGGGATTATTATTTAATTTTTAATCGATGGTAAGTGAACATTGTCAGTTAGTTGTAGTCATTAAACTGACAAATGGATCACTTAAAAAGTGTACTCAGAGTTTGTTGCAAAACTGATCGTTCTGGCTAACTAGTTAATAATTTTACAATTCAAACACCTACACAAGGTAGATTCTTTTTGTAAAAATTAATTTTACGCGAGGATCATCCATCCACAAGGCGCTTTACCTTTCATTACACTGGGCAACAAAGTGTTACCAGCCAGAAACATTTATAGCGGTTTTATATACGTAAAATAGACACAAAAAAGCCCCAGACATCAATGTCTGAGGCTTTCATAGGCTATAACTTAGCGCTTACATTATCGTTTTAAGTGAGATTAAAACTTGAATGAAAGACCCGCATAAATTTGACGACCTATTGTGTCATAAACTTCAGGTACTGTACCTGCATCATTTTCACTAGGAATCATTAATGGCTCCTCATCCGTTAGGTTTTTAACCCCCACGTTTGCAGTGATTAAATCACTGAAGTGATAAGTTGCTGAAATATTGTGATATAGAATCGAATCAATTGCTTCATTAGTATTGATGTCGTTCATTTCCCCAATATAACGATTCGAGTACATTACACTCCAAGCTCCACTACGTGCGGTAATATTGAAGTTATTTTTATATTCAGCGTAACCACCAAACATGCCACCAATTGTACCTGTGTAGTTGTTGCCATCTTGCTCGAACTTGATCAAGTGAGTTAAATCATTATTGATTTTCCAATCGATACCTAACGCTTCAAACGTATAAGCCAAGTTGAAGTCGATACCACTGGTGTCTTGGTAACCTACGTTAGTTAGTGGGTTGCTTAGGTCACTTAAATCACCATCAGCACCAATGTTAAACTGCTCACACGCTGATGTATCACCGGCGAAACAGTTATTTAGCCCAGCTTGTACATCTAAACGTGAAATCGCATTGTCGATTTTAAATCTCCACCAATCTAGCGTGATAGAGAAACCATCAATAAAGCTAGGTGAATACACCAAACCAGCCGTATAAGACTCTGAAGACTCTGCATCTAAGTTCTCATCAGAAACATAGTTAACTAGAATCTGGTCGTCTAATTCGTTACCCCAAGGGTCTGTTAAATAGTCATAAGAACCTGAGTTACCGCCATATAGCTCACTTACACTTGGTGCACGGAAGCCAGTTGCAGCAACAGTACGAAGCATTAAATCGCTAGTAGCTTCATAGGTTAAGCCAACTTTCCACGTTGCAGCACTACCAAATGTTGAGTAATCATCATAACGTAATGCAAACTCACCGGTTAATTTCTCAGTAAACGGAACGCTAACTTCTTGGTAAACAGAGAATACATCATAGCTACCCTTAGTTGGATCTTGCTGTGCTGCAGTGCCTTCACCAGCAACAATTACCGGATCTGGATTATAGAAGCCGCTTTCATGACGGAATTCTGCACCTACAGCAAACGCAACTGCGCCGGCGTCTAAATCAAATGCTTCACCACTAATTACACCAGCTACGGTATGTTGCTCGTTACCACCGGTAGTGGTTTCTTTATAGCTTACGGCATCAATCATATCTTGCGTCATGGGTTGACCACCAAACCAAGCATCTTGGTTTGCATAGATTGATTTTTCCATATTGCCTTGGTGAATTGAGTTATGCACCCAAGTGTCAGCTGAGTTTTTGCCCCACGTATAAGATACATCCCAATCTAAACCGTTACCTGCATCCAAATAACCGTTAAGACCTAAAGAAGCACGTACAGTATCAGTATCTTGCTCATAGATACGATTACCAACGTCATTCATACGCTTACGATAATTGACTAAGCCATCTTCATCGGCTTTGATGCCGCCTTTGATCATTTCATCGGTCAAAGTAATACAATTAGTCACCGTATTTGCATCACATACTGCTAAATCTAGATTAGCTGGTTGCGCTGCCATCATCTGTTTAGATTTACGCTTGGTATATAATAAATCAGCTGTTAATGACACATTGTCTGAAATTTCTTCTGTACCATTAAAGAAGAAGCTATAACGCTTGTTAGGTGTTTGTAACCAGCTGTCTTGGGTAAAGTCATAACCATAGGTGCGATCAATCCACTCTCCAGTTTCTTGATCTAGTTGTTTGCCACCTAAGGTTCCTTCTGGAATAAACGAGCTTGAGCCTTTTTCTACCCAATCTCTGTCTCCTTGCATCACACCACGACGCTCAGAGTATGCTAGACCAAAAGTATAGTTACCAGTATTGGTGTTAAAACCATACAAAGCACTTAACTCTAAGTTTTCACCATCACCTTTGTCTGTTGCGCCACCGTTAATATCAAACTGGAAGCCTTCGAAATCTTTCTTAGTGATAATGTTTACCACACCGGCAATGGCGTCTGAACCATATACTGCAGATGCACCGTCTTTAAGAATTTCTACACGGGCAATCATTGCAACTGGAATGGTGTTTAAATCAACTGCGCTGTTGGCACCAGAACCTGAGTTAACCATACGACGACCGTTAATTAATACTAGTGTTCTTTCTGCACCCATACCACGAAGGTCAACCTGAGCCATACCGTCAGAACCATTGTTAGTGGTTGAACCAACAGCCATACCAGCCATTGCAGGTTGAGCTTGTAAAATTTCATCGACTGAAGTGTAGCCTTCAGCTTTAATTGAACCCGCATCAATTACAGTAACTGGAGACGCTGTTTCCATGTCTTGACGTTGGATACGTGAACCGGTCACTTCAATGCGCTCAACCTTTGCAGTTTCTTCTGCTGCGTAAGCTGACACAGATGCCGCTGATGATACAGCGATTGATGAAATCAATGCCGTTTTTATGCTCGTGGATAAAAGTGTTCTTTTGGTCATGATTAAGATTGCTCCCTAGCCTACTTATAATTATTTATTCGCTAATATGAATAAATTTTGTGTTTCTTTAGACACGCTCATATTTAACGATGTAGGGATACTGAATAACTTCTTCGTTTCCGTCAAACACCATTCGATTAACACTTTGACCTGCATTTGTTAATGAAAATTTGCACCACGTAATCAACATTGTTAACACTGATTAAGTGGCACTAGAACCCACTGCGCGAGACAGATTAAACAACTAAAATGATGTAATTTAGCAGCAGAATAAACCGGTGCAGTTGCAACAACTTATAAACCTTGATAATGACAAAAGTGTGATGTGGGTCACATTTTTATTTGGTAAAGATTTCAAAATGAACTTTTTATTTGTACAAATAATCAACACCTTCGAATAATTTATAACTAAGTCACATTTACGCTAGCGAACGAGACTGTTATAAAATATTTAAATTACAAATAATGAAAAATCTTCGACAACATTTTTAACCTTTTAACACGTTTGCAACCATTCATAATAAATACTCACCCTATCGATATTGAGCAAACCAATCTTAAGCATTAAAAATGAGTATTTATGCATCAGAGTTTATTTTGTTACGGATATAAAAAATGAACGCGATTGCGTCCATTTTAGAAGAGTCTTGTTAGTCTAGTTAACCTGAGCGATGGATAAGAAATTAGCAATTGCAATCATTTATTTGAATTTTATTTTAAATACATTTCTAGAGAGTATCTTTTCTAGAACAAGCTAATTTGTGTATCAATAACTGGCCACAATTTGGTTCAACATAGCTTTACCTCCCCATCCTTGGGGAAAGTATTGCAAACAAATTAATGCAGTGATCATTAATATAATTTATAGAAAGCATGTTGTTATGCGTAGTTCAGCTTAGTTGGGCTTAATAATATTAAAATGATCATAAGCACGTTGAGTGGCTATTCTTCCTCGTGGGGTACGCTGAATGAAGCCTTGCTGAATTAAAAAAGGTTCAAGAACATCTTCAATGGTTTCTCTATCCTCGCCAATCGCTGCTGCAAGGTTGTCTAAACCTACTGGTCCACCCATAAACTTATCGATAATGGCCAGTAACAACTTTCTGTCTAAATAATCGAAACCTTCAAGATCAACATCCAATAAATCAAGTGCTTGCTCTGCAACTTGCTTAGTCACAATACCATCGTGTTTAACTTCAGCGTAGTCTCTGACTCTTCTTAACAGTCGGTTGGCAATTCGCGGTGTACCTCTTGAACGTCTAGCAACTTCTACCGCACCTTCAGGTTCAATAGATAAGCCCATTACCTTAGCAGAGCGCGTCACGATGGTGGTTAAGTCTGTGACATTATAAAACTCTAATCGTAAAGGAATACCAAATCGTGCTCTTAATGGTGAAGTAAGCGCACCAGCCCGAGTGGTTGCTCCCACAAGGGTAAACGGAGGTAAATCTAATTTGATTGAACGTGCTGCCGGACCTTCTCCAATCATAATGTCTAATTGGTAATCTTCTAATGCTGGATAAAGAATTTCTTCAACTACAGGGCTTAATCGATGTATTTCATCAATAAATAATACATCACCTTCTTCTAGATTAGTCAGCAGCGCAGCAAGATCGCCAGCCTTTTCAAGCACTGGACCGGAGGTTGATTTAATATTAACCCCCATTTCATTGGCGACAATCATGGCTAAGGTGGTTTTACCTAAACCAGGAGGGCCAAAAATCAGCATATGATCTAACGCTTCATTTCGATTTAACGCCGCTTGAATAAATACTTTAAGCTGGGCACGTGTATCATCTTGTCCAGTATATTCGTCAAGCATTTTAGGGCGCATAGCTCTATCAATAGCTTCATCTTGTCCTTGAAGTTCTGGTTGTATTAATCGATCGGCTTCAATCATTTACAGCAAATCCTTAGTGGTTATAGCATTGATTTTAATGCCGCTTTAATAAGGCTTTCAGACGACATGCCTTCTTTCATGTTAGCTGAAACAGCCTTACTGGCTTGAGCAGGTTTGTAACCTAACGAAATAAGTGCTGATATTGCATCTTCTTCAGCACTTTCAATTGCTGGAGCAGGTGAATAATTTGACTGTAATACAAACTCTCGCTCATTACCCGATGAAGCTTCAAGTAACGATTTCAGTTTGTCGCGCATTTCTACTACTAATCGTTCAGCCGTTTTCTTACCTACTCCCGGTAATTTAACTAAAGTGGCAATATCATCACGTTCAACACAAGAAACAAACTCATTGGCACTCATTCCCGATAGAATGGTTAAAGCCAGTTTAGGCCCAACGCCGTTGGTCTTAATCAATAAGCGAAATAAAGCGCGTTCTTGTTTAGTAATGAAACCATAAAGCAATTGTGCGTCTTCTCTGACAACAAAGTGAGTGTATAACATAGCTGATTGATTAGTTTCAGGTAATTCGTAAAAGCTAGTTAGAGGAACTTGTAATTCATAGCCCACACCATTCACATCTAAAACAATTTCAGGGGCTTGCTTTTCAACCAGTATTCCACTTAAACGACCTATCATTTATATCTTCCATATGTTCTAGTATTTGCACGTCCTCCCAAAGCAACAAGGCTTTGACAGGTATGATAATGGCACATTGCAACAGCTAAGGCATCAGCAGCATCAGCCTGCGGGGCAGCGGGTAATTTTAATAACTGAGTGATCATATGTTGTACTTGCGCTTTTTGTGCGCGACCAGTCCCCACAACCGCGCTTTTGATTTGAGTCGCACTGTATTCAGCTACAGGTAAGTTAGCGCAAGTCGCCGCTACGATTGCCGCACCTCTTGCTTGACCTAACTTCAAAGCAGAGTCAGCATTTTTAGCCATAAAAACCCGCTCAATAGCAAATTGTTCAGGTTGATATTGTTTAATAATTTCAGTTAAACCCGCATAAATTTGCTGTAATCTAAGGGGCAGCTCATCTGACTGTGTACGAATGCAACCACTGCCGATATAAGTTTGTTTTCTGCCAACACATTCAATTAACCCGTAGCCTGTGATACGTGAACCTGGGTCAACCCCTAAGATTAATGCCATTTAATTTAACCTAACTGTGCCATAACTTGCTCGCTGATTTCAGCATTATGATATACCTCTTGCACATCATCATGATCTTCAAGGATATCAATCAATTTCAAAAACTTCTCTGCAGTCTCTAAATCTAAATCCGCTTTAGTTGAAGCGACCATGGTAACCTCAGCATTGACGCTTTCGAGATTGGCTGCATCAAGTTTATCTTTCACTTTACCAAAGCTTTCAGGCGTGGTGTAAACATCAATAGAAGTATCATCGTTTATCACAACATCTTCAGCACCCGACTCGATAGCGATATCCATTACGGTATCTTCATCGGTGTTTTCTGGGTAAGAAATAACACCCACTTTATTAAACAAATAAGCCACAGAACCATCAGTACCTAAGTTACCGCCATTTTTGCTGAACGCATTGCGAACACCAGATACCGTACGATTACGATTATCTGTCATGGTTTCAACCATCACCGCGCTGCCGCCAGGACCATAGCCTTCGTAAATAATGGTTTCTAATTGTTGTCCATCTAATTCACCCGCGCCACGTTTAACGGCTCTTTCGATGGTGTCGCGAGTCATATTATTGGATAAAGATTTATCAATAGCTGCGCGCAAACGAGGGTTTGAATCAGGATCAGATCCGCCTTCTCTAGCGGCAACGGTCAGCTCACGAATGAATTTAGTAAATAATTTGCCACGTTTAGAATCTTGAGCCGCTTTACGATGTCTAATATTGGCCCATTTACTGTGTCCTGCCATAGTTAAACTCCTTAAAGATTAATTGCTTTAAACAAAAACAAACCGAGGCATAAGCCTCGGTAATGTATCTGAAATGACCTTAGCCGTTACTCAGCATCAGCATTTTTCTTTTCAATCACTTGCACACCTAACTCAACTAATTGTTGAGGGTTGGCAAAACCTGGTGCATTAGTAAGAGGACAAGCGGCCGTGGTGGTTTTAGGGAATGCCATTACGTCGCGAATAGAGTTAGCCCCTGTCATTAGCATAATGATTCTGTCTAAACCGAAGGCTAAACCAGCGTGTGGAGGTGTGCCGTAACGTAATGCTTCTAGTAAGAAACCAAACTTTTCTTGCGCTTCTTGTGGCTCAATTCCTAACAGATCAAATACTGCACTTTGCATTTCAGCATTATGAATACGTACTGAACCACCGCCCAATTCACAGCCATTTAATACCATATCATAAGCATCAGAAACCGTATTAGCCGGGTCTGCTTTTAACTGTTCAGGGCTAACACCACGAGGTGCGGTAAACGGATGATGCACGGCATGCAGTCTGCCATCTGCTTTTTCAAACATTGGGAAGTCGACAACCCATAGTGGACGCCATTCACCTTCTAATAACTCGAAGTCTTCGCCCGCTTTTAAGCGTAATGCACCCATGGCCTCAGCAACAACATTAGCTTTATCTGCGCCAAATAGAATAATGTCGCCAGTTTGTGCTTCAGTACGAGCCAAAATTTGCTTAACGATGTCTTCATTAAGGAACTTAAGTACCGGAGACTGAATACCTTCCATACCCGCATCTAAGTCATTTACCTTCATCCATGCAAGGCCTTTAGCGCCATAAATACCAACATACTTAGTATATTCGTCAATTTGCTTGCGAGATAATGAAGCGCCAGTTGGAATACGTAGTGCTGTTACACGGCCTTCGGCATCATTAGCTGGGCCTTTAAATACCGCAAACTCGACTTCTTTGACTAAGTCAGCAATATCAACAAGTTCTAATGGGTTACGTAAATCAGGTTTGTCAGAACCAAAACGACGCATGGCTTCTTCAAAAGTCATCCGTGGGAATTCGCCTAAATCAACATTTAATAAATCGTTGAATAAACCACGCACCATTGCTTCAGTTTTAGCCATGACTTGTTCTGAAGTCATAAATGAAGTTTCGATATCGATTTGAGTAAATTCTGGTTGACGATCAGCGCGTAAATCTTCATCACGGAAACACTTTACAATTTGATAGTATCGGTCAAAGCCAGACATCATCAATAATTGTTTAAATAGTTGTGGAGACTGCGGCAACGCAAAAAACTGCCCTTTGTAAGTACGGCTAGGGACTAAATAATCACGCGCACCTTCTGGAGTTGCTTTCGTTAAGATAGGCGTTTCGATGTCTAAAAAACCATTTGAATCTAGGAAGTTGCGTACATAACTAGTCACTTTCGCGCGAAAAATTAACCGTTGTGCCATTTCTGGACGACGTAAATCTAAGTAACGATACTTTAAGCGTTGTTCTTCACTATTATTTTGATGATTATCCATGCTTAATGGTAACGGTGCTGAAGTATTGATAATGGTGAGTCCTTTACCTAATACTTCAATCTCGCCCGTTTTCATTTGTCCATTAACTTGGCTATCAGGTCTAGCACGAACAATACCGGTAACTTGTACACAAAACTCGCTGCGTAGTGTACTGGCAACATCAAATACGTCTTTTAAATCAGGATCATAAACGACTTGAATAACACCTTCTCTATCGCGTAAATCAAGAAAAACCACACCACCTAAATCACGGCTACGGTTTACCCAACCTACTAATGTAATTTCTTGACCCACATGAGACTTATTGATGTCTCCACAATAATGGCTACGCATTGAACTGTATCCTTTAAATAAAAACGAATTTCGCTAAGCAAATATAACGCATATAAAAATGTAATTAAGCGGCATTATAACCTCAAATCAGCTTGATATGCTCGCTTGAGCATTAAAATAATCGCTTTATTGGTTATCAAATAGGCTGGCATGCATTATTAAGCAAATTAATGGAGGCAGTATCGACTAGAACACAATCTTTAGCTAGAGTTTGAACAATGTTTACAGCTTGTTTGGATAAAAATACATCAAGGCATACAGAATAAAGGAACGCAAATCTAACCCGGCACTAGTTGAAACCTAGATGTGATTGAAAATACGCTAACCGTTGTTAATTTATTGGTGAACATGCTTGCGGCCACCGGTTCTTTTTGCTTGATACATCAACGTATCAGAGTACTTAAGTAAGGCTTCAGGCGAATCACCATTATTAGGATAAACCGCCATGCCAATACTGGCAGATATCATCACTGGTTTATCTTCAATAGTGGTTATCGTTGCCAACTTATTTAACAATGATTCCGCTAATCGTTTCGCGTCTTGTAAACTTTGGATATGATTTAAAATAATAACAAACTCATCGCCACCGAAGCGCGCCACCGAATCAGTCTTGCGAATAGCGTTTTTGAAAACAGATGCGACTTCCGCTAAAAGCATATCACCGACATCATGACCATATTGATCATTCACGATTTTAAAACCATCTAAATCTATGAAAAGTAATGCAAACTTATCACCTGACTGTTTATGAGAAGTGATAGATGATTTGAGTTGTTGTTCAAGTAGAGTACGATTGGCTAAGCCCGTCACATTATCATGATTAGCAATGAAAACGAGTCTATCTTCGGCAGCTTCCCTTAATTTAATTTCTAAATTTAACCGTCTATTAATGATGATGACCGCCAACGCTATCGCTGATACGATTAACAAACCGATGATTAAATAATTGACCCATTTAGAGCTGAATTTACTGTGAGTATTCAATCTGACATCGTTCCACTTTTGATAAAGTGCTTGTTGTGCAGTTTTATCCATCGTCGAAAGGACTTTATTAACGAGCGGTTGTAATTCTTTAACACCCGAGAAAATGCCAATTCGACTTTGTTGGTCAGCTAAATCCGCAATTAATGACAGTTTTAAGCTAGGATAATCACCGTTTTTAAGATTTTCAGCTAAGGTAGTGACTTTTTCTACAAACATATCTGCTTGGCCATCAATCACCGTATTCAACCCTGCCAAAGTATCACTAACGGGAATAATGTCTATTTCGGGATATCGCTGTCTAAACTGATCAATCAGCTGATAACCTTGAACAACCGCAAGCCGTTTACCCGCTAGTTGACTCACATTAAAAATCGTTGGTTGAGTCATATCACTGGCAATCGCCCACGGTGATGGCCAATAAGGTTCACTGAATATAATGGTTTTTTCTCGAGTATTATTTTGAGCAAGGCTGGCCACTATTTGAATCTCACCAGACTGGAGTTGTTGCATCATTTGATCAAAATTATCAAAGGCCACAGGAATAATTGATAAGCCTAAGTGCTTAACAAGCAATGACTTTATATCAGAATTAACGCCTAAAAACTCACCGTTTCCTCCTTGAAATTCCATCGGTCGCCAGTCTTTCAAATAGCCCATTTTTATCGCGCCTAACTTGGCAAGATAATCCTTCTGCTGTTGCGATAACATAATATTATGTTCATTATTACTAAAATAGCGGTCATTCGGGTTAATTAGCCACTTATTTTCGATTCGACTTCTTTCCTCAGGTGTAATCAACTGAAATCCAGAAGAAATTCTTTCTGCAAGCCCGCTGTCTTCTAGACGAGTTAACACATAGATATCAGTGGTGTAGCCGATATTTGTATACAATTTAAAATCAGTCCACAATTTATTAGTTAATAAATAATGTGAAGTACTTGCCGATTCAGCAAAAAAACCATTAATTTCACTACGTTCAGATGCGTCTACCATGGCAGCAATAGAGTCGTAAAAACGAATCTGGGTATCAGGATACGCCTGACGAATTTTAGCAATGTAAGGGGCCGTCGGAAAAACCCCTACTCTGGCATGACTAATATCATTGATGTTGCTTATATTAATATTAGTACTGAAAAAACGACTTTTTACGGTGGTTAAATGCCAAGCTTGTTTTAGACCTGTGCGCATTTCATTGCTTTCAGGATAACCAATATGCACATCTGCAATACCATTGTTAATATCTTCAATTGAGCTGTTCATATCTCCGATAACGAAATCAATACTGATCCCCGTTTTTTTGGACCATAGTTTCCACAAATCGACAAACAAACCATCGGGTAAGCCATCGAGTCCAATATCAACATAAGGCTCTACATTACTTTGCATGGCAATCATAATGCCTGCCTGTTGACGATTATAACCAAGCCATCGCCTTTCAATTCGCATTCTCTGAGCTTCATCAATTTGCTCAAAGCCCTGTTCAATTTTGGCTAGTAAGGCACTATTACCTTTATTAACGGCAGGCGCTAATGCAATATCGTTGATTGGTAATCTAGAAGACGTATGAAATTCATTGGCAATGTCTAAGTCTAAAGACACATTGCGTTGATACCCCTCGACCCCAGCAAATACTAATATTTCGCCGTTACTTGCTCCTTTAAGCAACTCTATTCGGCTTGGATATTTACGAAAACTAAACTTAGGGTTAATGTTTTTAAGTGTTTGCTCATGAGATGAACCGTCCACTAGGCCTATTTGGTAAGGTATTAAGTCTGTTAAATGACGTTTACGATCAATAGATTTATGAATAAATAAGAAAGTGTCTAACGAGGTGATCGGTTTAGCGAAATCGAATCGGTTTAAGCGTTGCTCATTTATCGCCATACCCATATGAATATCAGCGGTACCATTATGTAAGCTATTGAGTGACTCAGTCCAATTTTGTACATCAAAAGTAATCGGTGTGTTGGTTACCATTGACCACTCAAGCCAAAGATCCACAAGAATTCCTGCTGGCTGGCCATTTTCGTCACGATACTGGTAGGGATAAGTGTCTTCCCCCATAACAATTTTGATAGGTTGAACGCTAAGATTCGTGGCAACAGAGCTGTGAGAGAAAACAATAAGTACAGTGGTAATTATCGTCAAAAATAATCTAATGACTATTTTCAAGTGCTATCCTTATCAAAAATAAATTCTAACGATTACAACTCATTGTGTAGTAAAAGCTAAAATTTTAAAAATATCCTAAAAGCATTACGTTTAACGGCTAAATACTCCGTAGTTATCGTTAAAAAACGTAAGGCAAATTTAATTCCATATTATTTAGCACAAAAATAACATTTTTACGCCATCTCTTCTAGAGCAGACACCACAAACAATTCTATTTTTTGATTTATACAAGCCTTGTTGTGACCGCAGCCCTAGATGGCTAATGAGAAGGACATAAATCGTTGCTATTTTCAGCAATATGGTTATTTAACACAATAAAATATATTAATTTTTGCCCAGTACTTGCTGCCCTTTGTAACTATTGACTAAAATAAGCATAGAACTTTTCAATATGCTATTAAATGAATTCTGAATTAGACAATATTTACGCAACCCCAAGCCATCAGGTTTCTGATTTTGTGTTTGATCAAAAAGTGGCTGGCGTATTCAACGACATGATCCGTCGCTCTGTTCCCGGTTATGCCCAAATAATTAATACCATTGGCGATTTTGCCGATTCACATGTTACTCCCAATACCAATGTATATGATTTGGGTTGTTCATTGGGGGCCGCGTCACTCACTATCCGTCGCAGAATTGAGCAAAGAAATTGCAATATTATTGCGGTAGATAATAGTGAGTCGATGATCCAACGTTGTAAAGAAAATTTATCTGCTTACGTGAGTGATACTAACGTAGAGCTAATATGTGGTGATATAAGGAATATTGAAATCAGCAACACATCAATGGTTATATTAAATTTCACCTTACAATTTTTACCTGTTGAAGATAGAGACGCACTTATAGGTAAGATTTATCGCGGCTTATTACCAGGTGGGATGTTAGTTATTTCAGAAAAACTCCGCTTTGATGATAACAAAATGCAACAACTGTTAGATAAACATCACCTAGACTTTAAACGTGCCAATGGTTACAGCGAGCTGGAAATTAGTCAAAAAAGAAGCGCTTTAGAAAATGTCATGAAACCTGATACGCTCACGCACCATCATAGTCGCTTTGATAACTGTGGCTTTAGTCATTATTCGACTTGGTTTCAATGTTTTAATTTTGTATCAATGGTAGCCATTAAATGATTAGTTTCGGTTCGTTTTACCAACAAATTGCTGACTCCAACTTGCAACACTGGCTTGAAAGCCTACCTTCCATTCTGGGTAAGTGGCAACGTGAGCATAAACATGGCAACTTACCTAAATGGGAGAAAGTGCTTAATAAATTACATTACCCAACCCCTGATAAGGTCGATTTTACAACCAGTGTGACCATAGGTAGCGGCGCACAACTTAGTGCAGGACAAACAGAAAAACTGTCAAATTTGTTGGGGATTTTTCAACCATGGCGTAAGGGACCTTTTTCAATACACGGCATCGATATAGATACTGAATGGCGTAGCGATTGGAAATGGGATAGAGTAAAAAACCATATTTCTCCATTAAAAAACAGAACAGTATTAGATGTTGGCTGTGGAAGTGGTTATCATATGTGGAGAATGTACGGCGAAGGTGCAAAATTTGTTGTGGGAATTGACCCCTCGCCTTTGTTTTTGTGCCAATTTGAAGCCGTAAAACGCATTGCAGGCAACCATCATCCAGTGCATTTATTACCACTGGGTATTGAAGAACTACCGCCACTTGATGCATTCGATACCGTTTTTTCTATGGGCGTGCTCTACCATAGGCGCTCGCCAATTGATCACATTATGCAACTGCGTGATCAATTAAGAATGGGCGGTGAGCTTGTACTCGAAACCTTGGTGATCGACGGTGATGAAAACGCCGTACTGGTTCCGACAGAACGATACGGAAAAATGAATAATGTTTGGTTTTTACCTTCTGTTGCGGCATTAATTCTGTGGTTAGAAAAATGTGAATTTACCAATGTGAGATGCGTTGATGTAGATGTCACATCTTTAGCTGAGCAACGCTCGACAAAGTGGATGAAAAACGAGTCTTTAGTGGACTATTTAGACCCAAATAACATAAGCTTAACAGTAGAAGGTTATCCTGCTCCTAAAAGAGCTATCATTGTCGCGACCAAGAACCAACCAAATTTAGATTTAGTTTAGTTAACACTTATTCAACAGGAATTGACATGTTAAAACAGGCACTTGCATTATCCGTTGCAACAATCCTTGTATCGGGTTGTACTACAACCAAACAACCTGAAACAGCTAGCATTACCAATGCTGATATACAAAGTTCTTTACAAGAATCGCAAACAGAACTTATTACAGCCTTCAACCAGCAATGCAGCCAACAGTCCGAGCAAATTACCGCCGTTTCTGAAGAACTTAAAAAGCTACAAGCTCAGTTAGACAAATCTTTTACTGAAACACATTCAGTAATGAAAAAAACAGCGGCTACCCCAAAACCTGTTCCAGTCCAAGTGACCAATCAATGCTCTGAATCAAACATTGGTGACAAGTTTATGTTAGGTGAAGTTGAAAGCGTATATGTTGATGAAGTTAAAACTAAATTTGCAACCCGAATTGATACTGGCGCTGAATCATCATCATTAGATGCTAGAAACATCGTGCTTTTTGAACGTAATGGTGACCAATGGGTTCGTTTTGATGTACTGACCAACGGCCCAGATAAACCCGCTAATACGTTTGAATCAAAAGTAGAACGCATGGTAAGAATTAAGCAAGATGCAGATTCTGAAGATGATCGTCGACCCGTTATCCACGCTCACTTAAAAATCGGTAAATACTCTGCAGAAACAGATTTAAATCTAACAGACCGTAGTCATTTAGATTATCCGCTTTTATTAGGTCGTAAGTTTATGAAAGACATTGCAGTGGTCGAT
This sequence comes from Shewanella gaetbuli, assembly GCF_023284065.1. Taxonomy (GTDB): domain Bacteria; phylum Pseudomonadota; class Gammaproteobacteria; order Enterobacterales; family Shewanellaceae; genus Shewanella; species Shewanella gaetbuli. The sequence goes on from NZ_JAKIKP010000004.1 coordinate 222,205, forward strand.
GTTGGACAAATTTATATTCACGGTAAAGCAAAAGACCAAGTAACCACCCTAATTAAATAGGTATAACAATGCATTCTCGTAAACCGTTTTATATATTTGTCATTCTGCTGTTTATTGCCGGTATTGGCGCAAGCATATATCGTGGAATCGAACACAGCGTGCCTTTCTTACCGGGCGAACAAGTACAAAGCTGGGCAATTGATGCCAAAATTAGCTTCAATGGCACCAATAACCCTGCTGAAATTCATTTTGCTCTTCCTAATGACCCAGCGTTTGACATATTAGTCGAAAACACCACCTCTCCAGGTTATGGCCTAACAATTAGCGATGATGTAAATCGCAAAGCGGTTTGGTCTAAAAGAGAGACGAGTGGCCCACAATCACTTTTTTATCGCGTCACGCTAGTTCCGACAGGTAATCTAGACATTAAAGATGATATTGAACCTGCTGACACTGAGTTATACCAATGGCCTGTTACAGAACAAGCCGCGGCTGAGCAAATTGTAGGTGAAGTTTGGGAGCGTAGTGCAACTAACCTTTCGTTTGCTAAGCAGTTAATGCAACTACTCAATGATGATAACCAAAGTCAAAATATGGCATTGTTGTTATCAACAAATTCTGCAACGAATCTATTTTTACACATGCTGCATTCTAAAGGTGTTCCAGCCAGAAAAGTCAGCGGACTTCTTTTGGAAGATCAACGTCGACGTCAGCAGCTATCTAGTTATATTCAAGTTTATCAAGATGGTGTTTGGCACTTATTTGATATCCATAATAACAAACAAGGTCGCGATAATAAGCTGGTACTTTGGGAATATGCAGGCGGTTCTGTTCTTGATGTAATGGGCGGAACTAATTCTCAAGTTAATTTTTCAATGCTTCAAGACACCCGTTCTGCTTTAGCAACATCAATTGACATGATGATGACTGAAGATGCATTAGACTTCTCGTTATATCAATTACCACTTGAAGAACAAAGTTTATTTAAAGGCATCTTACTTATCCCGATTGGTGTACTTGTTGTTGTATTCTTAAGAGTTATTGTGGGGATTAAAACCTCAGGCACATTCATGCCGGTATTAATTGCGATGGCCTTTATACAAACAACGTTAATCACTGGTTTGATTGGTTTCTTGTTGATTGTTGCATTTGGTTTGATGATTCGTTCTTACCTCTCCACCCTCAACCTGCTGCTCATATCTAGGATTTCAGCAGTGATCATTGTGGTGATATTTATTATCGGCCTATTCACGCTTATCTCATTCAAACTCGGATTAAGTGAAGGCTTAACGGTCACCTTCTTCCCAATGATCATTTTAGCGTGGACCATTGAACGTATGTCGATTCTATGGGAAGAAGAAGGCCCGAAAAAAGTATTCGTAGCCGGTGGTGGTAGCTTATTTGTCGCCACAATTGCTTATTTAGCCATGAGCAACAGCATTGTTCAGCATTGGGTATTCAACTTCTTAGGTATTCACTTGGTGATTTTAGCCACTGTGCTAGTGATGGGACAATACACCGGATACCGTTTAACAGAGTTGAAACGCTTTAAACCCTTAGTGGGAGAAAAGTAATGAACTATGCATGGCCATGGGAGCTTAGCCGAGCTGGCGTGCTCAATATGAACAAGCGCAATATTAGTTATATTGGCCGCTATAATCAGCGTAAATTTTATAAACGCGTTGATGATAAGTTAATTACCAAAGAGTTAGCTTTAGCCAACAATATTGCCGTGCCTGATTTAATTGGTGTTGTGAAAGAACAGCATACCATTGAAGAAATTCCGGCAATGGTTGAAGGCCGTTCTGGTTTTGTCATCAAGCCTGCTAAAGGCTCTGGTGGTAAAGGGATTATGGTTATTACCAAAGTAGATAACGGCCGATACTACAAACCTAGTGGCGATGAAGTCACTCATAATGAAATATATCGCCATGTGTCTAATACCCTAAGTGGATTATTCTCATTAGGGGGTAAACCTGACGTTGCTATTGTTGAAGGGTTAATTGAGTTTGACCCTGTTTTTGATGGTGTAAGTTATGAAGGTGTACCTGATATTCGCTTAATTGTGTTTAAAGGTTTTCCTATTATGGGCATGTTACGATGCTCTACAGCAGCATCTGACGGTAAAGCAAACTTGCACCAAGGCGCTGTGGGAGTTGGGCTAGATATTGCTACGGGTAAAAGCTTACATGCTGTACAGTTCGATGTACCTGTAGATAAACATCCTGATACACATTTCCCTTTATCGAATATTGCCGTTCCACATTGGGAAACCCTTCTACATACAGCGTCAAGTGCGTATGAAATGTGTGAGTTAGGTTACTTAGGTACCGATATGGTTCTCGATAAAAAGCGTGGACCACTTTTACTTGAGTTAAATGCGCGTCCTGGACTGACTATCCAAATCGCTAATGGAAAGGGTATTCTTCCTCGCCTCAAACATGTTGAGTCTTTAAAAGGCCCAACTATGTCTGTTGAGGAAAGAGTGGCATATGCTAAAAAGCATTTTTGCGATAAGCCTCTGTTTTAGCTTATTGGCCACAGCGAAAGCTGTGGCCAATCCTTTAGACCTATTTGTTGAGCAATGCTTAAATTTCTCTTCAACCGAGTTCATCCCCCTTCCCCAGCAATGGCAATCAGAACAGCTCAACTCAACCACTGCAGCACCGTTGTTAGCTTCTAAAAACGAATTAGTTAACTTAGAAGATGGGTTATTAGCACTCAATAACTTAAATGATCGTAATAATTATTACCGCCAACGGATAAAAGTCGTTGAGAGCCAACAACAACTGTTAAATTGTCAAATTCACTTAGCCGATGAGCTAAAGCAGTTATTAGCAAGCTTACCTAATAATATTGATGTTGCACTGCAATCTGACAAAGATGATAACGATTCTCAATATAGATTATTTATTAACATACTCTCTAATCTCGCAAGCATCAGACTGACAACTAATGAGAAGTCTCAATTACATGGACTTCAAGCATCAATTGCCCACAACTTGCGAAGACAATATCAGTTAAATACCTCCGCTGAATGTGCCAATTCAGCGGTCACTAATGGAACAAGTATCAATAAAAGTATTGCTAAATATCTGCTAAATCAACCTCGTTCAGAGTGTCGTAAACAAGCTTGGCAGGCCTATCAATTGCGAGCTAAGGCGGCTAACCAACAAGCACTGGTGCTATTGCATCAATTAAAATTATCAATCGCCACTAAGCACGGGTTCGATAATATTGTTGATAACGATCTACACAATAGCCCACTGAATATCCAACAGTTACATCAATTTTTACACAGCCAAACCAATCAACTATCGATGTCCCCTTGGGATTTACCATTGCAATTAAAGGCATTACCTACAGTTAAATTCTCTCCCATTGAGAGTGAAAAGCTATTTCAAAAAGTACAGGATCAACTGAGTGAATTTGGGTTACGTTTTGTCAAAGTACCACTACAACAGGCTTCGACATTAAACCTATATCAACTATGGCACCACAATCGTTATTTAGGTGAATTATATTTTTACCCACATACAGAACTCAAAACGGGTAAGAAAAAAATAACCACTAATAAAATTAAACAATCCGTGTTAGGGCATCAATTTGGTCAATACGAGCTGACAGCACCTACAATAATCACTAAATTCAGTGAGTACAAAAATATGCTATTTGCAGTAAGCGAGATGATTAATCAGCTTATTAAATCCAACAAATTTTACTATCTGAACAGCCCAAATACCGCGACGGCACCTTTACCGCTTGGTACATATTGGCTTAATGAATACCTGATAAACGCATTACTATCAGATTATGTTATTTCTCCAAGGTATCAATTGTCGCGGCAATATAAAAAGCAACAAAACATCGTTAACTCGAAACTAGCCGTGTATTTTTATCAACTCGATGACGCACAAATACAGCAACAGCCAAATGAATTATTTAACACATTAACTGAAGCGGCCTTTAGCGCCAGTTTTATAGGGGAGCACTCTTACTCATCCGATATGGTATATAGTTCTCAAGCTATTGCTAATCAAGGCGTGAACCTTTATCTTCATCTGTGGTATCAGTCACTTGCACAGCTACTTAATACTGACCCAATGCTGCAAGGGCAAAACCAAATGATATTTGAGCAAGTGTTAATTAACGAACAACAGCTAGATATATATAGCTTGCTCTCCAATCTGTATCATCAACCAATGGATTTTGACACCCTATTATGGAGACTCAACCATGCTGACAATACGCCAGAGTAAAACACTCTCGTTAGTCGCATTAGCTACTGTGTTATTTAGCAGTAGTACATTTGCAAAAGAAGCTTACGTTAAACCTAAACATGATTTAACTGGCGCCCAAGTTTACCAACAAATAAAAACTCACTTAGAAACTAACTTATATTCATTACCGCCTAGGGTTCAAGGTCATTACGCTATTCGCCAATTTAGAATGACCGGTGATGAAAAATATGCCCAAGGTGCGCTAATTGATTTATTAACCATTGCAGAAAGACAAGCCTATTACGCCTGTAATTTAGATAAACCCAATTTTGTTGAAACAGAATCCGCTTTAGCCGCCAGCAAATTAGGCAAAGGCCCACGCGCTAAAGCGCGTAAAAAAGCTGTCGCCAAATATCCCAAATTTATGTTGTATAGTGAATCTTTATTACGCTACTCGAGTAGAATTGATGAGTTTGGCTTTACAGGTCCTTGTCATGATTTAATGATGTCTAAATTAACCGTCCATAATTTCGAGCCCGCTTTTACCGATCCTGAAATGATCAAAGCATGGGCTGCGCAATTAATTAATCATGTATTCTGGGCTAAGCAAATTGGTGCTGGTGACTATTTTGATGCTTATAAGAAAGCCTTTATTGAAACATACCCAGATAGCCAAGACCGGAAGTTATCTAAAGGTCAGTTTAAAAATAAAATCTATGGTCTAACTCACTTCATATTTGCAGACAGTCAATATTATCAATTTCAAGTTGACGCTAAAAAATATCAATGGATTTTAGACTACTTTGAAAAAAATATTGATCGCATTATTGCAGATACAACGGAAGATATTATTACAGAGGTAGGCATTAGCTTTTTGATAACCGGACATAAAAACCATCCTGTTACTGAAAAGGTCAAAAAGTATATTATTGCAGCATACAACCCAGAGATGAAAATGATCCCTTCTCCTACTGGACGTGCAATCTTGTCCTCTGGAGAGCATAGAAATGTGCTAGCTATGATGTTGCTAGATTGGCCTGAACAATTGCACCCAGGGCCATACCTTGCGCAAATAAAAGCAACACAAAAGTACTTACCACGACTTGTAACACCCAAAGATAAGGTTAAGGTCAAAAACGAAAAGACGCATTAGACATTAAGTCGTTATTATGTGTAATAAAATAAAAAACCAATGCCTAGGCATTGGTTTTTTTAGTTAACATGAACTCAGTTTGAGAAAAAGCTTACTCAGCAGCGTTTTCTTCAGTTCTAAATTTATCAGCAGTGGCTTTAATTAAAGGCTGTAACTCACCTTTTTGGAACATTTCGGTGACGATATCACATCCGCCAATTAATTCCCCTTCAATCCATAACTGTGGAAATGTCGGCCAGTTAGCAAATTTAGGCAATTCTGCACGAATATCTGGATGCTGCAAAATATCAACAAAAGCAAACTGCTCGCCACAGTTGATCATAACCTGAGCAACCTGCGATGAAAACCCACAACTAGGTAGTTTTGGAGAGCCTTTCATGTACACAATAATCGGATTTTCACTGATTTGCTGTTTAATTTTATCTACCGTTTCCATCTTAATTCCTAATGGTTGTCAAAGTACTAATGTTCACATTGTACGATACCTTGAGCCATAACAAAATGCCACAGATTGTAAGGGTATTTATAAATTGAACAATTGAATTGACTTAATCGATATTATTGACAAAACAATGATTCACATCACAAAAATAATCAGTACAATAGCCGTAGAGCAATTTGCCGTATGGACAGTATTAAATTCAATTAATCTGGCGTTAATACTTGATGAGTATTATTTTTTCCAGATTATTTGACGAAATAAAGTATCAGACGGAAAAACCACAAACCTAAATCCATGGAGAGAGACTAATGGCTTTCGAATTACCAGCATTACCTTACGCAAAGAACGCATTAGAGCCACACATTTCACAAGAAACAATCGAATACCACTATGGTAAACATCACAACACTTATGTTGTTAAATTAAATGGTTTAGTTGAAGGAACTGAGTTTGCTGGAAAAAGCCTAGAAGAAGTTGTTAAAACTTCAACTGGTGGCATGTTCAACAACGCGGCTCAAGTTTGGAACCATACCTTCTACTGGAACTGCTTAGCACCAAATGCTGGCGGCGCGGCTACTGGCGCGATCGCAGACGCTATTAATGCTTCTTTCGGTTCATTCGAAGAATTCAAAGCTAAATTTACTGATTCTGCAGTAAACAACTTTGGTAGTGCTTGGACTTGGTTAGTGAAAAAAGCCGACGGTTCTCTAGCGATTGTTAATACTAGCAATGCAGCAACTCCATTAACTGACGAAACAGTAACACCATTATTAACGGTTGATGTTTGGGAACATGCTTACTACGTTGACTACCGTAATGCCCGTCCAGAATACCTAAACAACTTCTGGCAGCTAGTAAACTGGGAATTCGTGAATAGCAACTTTGCTTAATCACATCCCGCTAAATTAAAGGAGCCTCAGGCTCCTTTTTTTATGACTCATTTTTACTCGGCTACACTTGCAACTGTTGCAAATGCTACGTTTGTTGCTGTTTTATAACAATTTATTTTAAAATTACTTGCGCAACATCACAATTTATATTCTAAGCTTTAAAGGTAAGGGCCAATATAAAAACGTTTGGCATCATGTCAAACCTACTTAACAACGGAAGCATTGGCCATTTGGTTTAGCAGTTTTAAGGGGTTTACTATGGGCATTTTCGAACATTATCAGCAAAGATATGAAAAGAAATTAGACGAAGAATATACTCTCGAGCAATTTCTAGAAATTTGTAAACAAGACAAGAGCGCATACGTCAGTGCGGCTGAGCGTTTATTATTGGCCATTGGTGAGCCAGAAGTGGTTGACACTTCAAAAGACTCTGTTCTGAGTCGAATCTTTTCTAACCGATTAATATCCAGATACCCCGCCTTTAAAGACTTTTATGGCATGGAAGAAGCTATAGAACAAATCGTTTCTTACTTAAAGCATTCAGCTCAAGGTTTGGAAGAATCTAAGCAAATATTATATTTATTAGGGCCTGTGGGTGGCGGTAAATCGTCATTAGCTGAAAAACTGAAATCATTGATGCAAAATGTTCCCATTTATATTTTAAGTGCCAATGGCGTACGCAGCCCAGTTAATGATCACCCATTCTGTTTATTTGACGTCGAAGAAGATGGCGACATTCTCCAAAATGAATTTGCAATCCCTAAACGTTACGTGAAAACCATTATGTCTCCCTGGGCAGTAAAAAGATTACATGAATTTGGTGGTGATATTTCAAAATTTAAAGTGGTCAAGGTTTACCCCTCTATTCTGGACCAAGTTGCTATTGCTAAAACGGAACCCGGTGATGAAAATAATCAAGACATATCAGCCCTAGTAGGTAAAGTCGATATACGTCAACTAGAGCATTTTTCACAAGATGATGCTGACGCATACGCTTATTCAGGTGCATTATGCCGTGCAAACCAAGGCCTGATGGAATTTGTCGAGATGTTTAAAGCACCGATTAAAGTTTTACATCCATTATTAACCGCCACACAAGAAGGTAACTATAACGGCACAGAAGGTTTATCCGCTTTACCTTATACCGGTATTATTTTGGCACACAGTAATGAGTCAGAATGGTCAACCTTTAGAAACAATAAAAACAATGAAGCTTTTTTAGACCGTGTCTACATTGTTAAAGTGCCCTACTGTTTACGCGTGTCGGAAGAAATTGAAATTTATCAAAAATTATTAGTGAACTCTGAGTTATCACAAGCGCCTTGTGCGCCTGGTACGCTTGAGACTTTAGCGCAATTTAGTGTGTTATCACGTATTAAACCACCTGAAAATTCTTCAATATATTCTAAAATGCGAGTGTATGACGGTGAAAGTCTAAAAGACACTGATCCTAAAGCAAAATCTTATCAAGAATACCGTGACTATGCGGGTGTTGACGAAGGCATGAATGGCTTATCAACTCGTTTTGCTTTTAAAATTTTGTCAAAAGTATTTAATTTTGACAACACTGAGATTGCGGCAAACCCAGTGCATTTATTTTATGTTCTTGAAAAACAAATCGAGCAAGAACAATTCCCAAATGATCTCAGCGAGCGTTACTTAGAGTTTCTAAAGGGCTACTTAATCCCTAAATACGTTGAGTTTATTGGTAAAGAGATTCAAACCGCTTATCTTGAATCTTATTCAGAGTACGGACAAAACATCTTTGACCGTTATGTCACCTATGCTGACTTTTGGATTCAAGACCAAGAGTATCGTGATCCTGAAACAGGCCAGTTATTCGATCGCAGTGCGTTAAATGCCGAATTGGAAAAAATTGAAAAGCCTGCCGGAATTAGTAACCCGAAAGATTTCCGAAATGAAATCGTCAATTTTGTACTTCGAGCTCGTGCCAACAATGAAGGTAACAACCCACTTTGGACAAGTTACGAAAAATTAAGAACCGTTATTGAAAAGAAAATGTTCTCAAATACAGAGGACCTATTACCAGTAATTTCGTTTAACACTAAAACGTCTAATGACGATCAACGCAAACATGATGACTTCGTCAATAGAATGATGGAGAAAGGCTACACCAAAAAACAAGTCAGATTACTATCAGAATGGTACTTACGCGTGCGTAAATCATCATAACAAACCTAAGGCTTTACTTAGTTATTTGAGTAAAGCCTTAGAAGTGGCTTGGGAGGTGCGTATGGCCAACTTTATTGATAGAAGATTGAACGCAAAAGGCAAAAGTACCGTTAACAGACAACGGTTTATAGAACGTTATAAAAAACAAATTAAACAATCAGTCAGTGATGCAGTGACCAAACGCAGTGTTACAGACATTGATAAAGGTGAGCAAATTAGTATTCCAACACGGGATATTAGTGAACCCCTATTTCGCCAAGGAAAAGGCGGTAAGCGTGAACAAATACATCCGGGCAATGATCAATTCAGCCAAGGTGACAAAATTGAGCGCCCTAAAGGAGGCCAAGGTTCTGGTGGCAGTGGCCAAGGTGACGCTTCAGACTCTGGTGAAGGTACAGATGAATTTGTATTTCAAATATCAAAGGACGAATATTTAGAGCTATTATTTGAGGATCTAGAGTTACCTAACCTACAAAATAATAATCTTAATAAGTTAGTTGAGTATCAAACCTATAGAGCTGGATTTACTAATGATGGTGTTCCCGCCAATATTAACATTGTTCGGTCGTTACGCTCATCATTAGCGCGAAGAATTGCCATGAGCGCCGACAAGAAAAAGGCTCTGGCATTATTAGAGCAAGAATATGAGCAGCTTACGCAAACACCTGGTTCAAGTGCTGAACGTATCATTGAGCTTGAGCAACAAATTGAGCAACTAAAACGCAAGATTGCCAGCGTGCCCTTTATCGACACTTTTGATTTACGTTATAACAATTATGCTAAACGCGAAAAGCCCTCCAGTCAGGCTGTCATGTTCTGCTTAATGGACGTATCGGGCTCGATGGATCAGGCCACAAAAGATATGGCAAAACGCTTTTATATTCTGTTATATCTGTTTTTAACACGCACATATAAAAACTTAGAAGTGGTGTATATCAGACATCACACCCAAGCCAAAGAAGTGGATGAACAAGAGTTTTTCTATTCACAAGAAACTGGCGGCACCATTGTGTCAAGTGCATTGAAATTAATGCATCAAATACAACAAGAAAGATACCCTGCAAATGAATGGAATATTTACGCTGCCCAAGCCTCAGATGGTGATAATTGGTCAGATGACTCACCCATCTGTCGTGATTTATTGACGGAGAAGATTTTACCTTTAGTTCGTTACTTTAGTTACATAGAAATTACACAACGGTCGCACCAAACCCTGTGGAATGAATATGAACAATTACAACAACGCTTTGACAACATCGCAGTTCAACACATAAAACAAGTCGATGATATCTACCCTGTGTTTAGAGAACTCTTCAAGAAACAAGCGGTTTAGGAGTCACTATGGATAAAAAAACAACACCGTTAAGTGATGGTCCTGAATGGACATTTGAGCTGCTTGATCAATACCTAATAGAAATTGAAGCGGCCGCTAAACATTTCAAAATTGACGCATATCCAAATCAAATTGAAATTATTACTGCAGAACAGATGATGGATGCTTATGCGGGGATCGGTATGCCTATTGGTTATACCCATTGGTCATTTGGTAAACGTTTTATTGAAACTGAACAAGGATACCGCCGCGGACAAATGGGCTTAGCCTATGAAATTGTGATTAATTCAGACCCCTGTATTGCGTATTTAATGGAAGAAAATACCATCACTATGCAAGCGTTGGTGATGGCTCACGCCAGTTTTGGTCACAATAGTTTTTTCAAAAATAACTACTTATTTAAAACGTGGACCGATGCCAGTTCAATTATCGACTACCTTGTATTCGCCAAAAATTACATTCACAAATGTGAACTAAAATATGGTATTGAACAAGTAGAGTTAACTGTCGATTCTTGCCATGCACTAATGAATTACGGTGTTGATAGATATAAACGCCCTGCCGAAATCTCTTTTAGTGACGAACAGAACAGACAAGCAGAACGTGAGGCATATTTGCAAAGTCAGGTAAATGACCTGTGGCGTACCGTACCTAAAAGCATAAGTTCAGAAACGCAACAAAACAAACCAAACTTCCCCAGTGAACCCCAAGAAAATATTTTATATTTTATTGAAAAAAATGCGCCTCTTTTAGAGCCTTGGCAACGTGAAATTGTCAGAATTGTACGTAAAATGGCGCAATACTTTTACCCACAAAAACAAACCCAAGTGATGAATGAAGGCTGGGCAACGTTTTGGCATTACACCATATTGAACCGATTGTACGACACAGGTAAAGTCACTGATAGATTCATGTTAGAGTTTTTACAAAGCCACACGGCTGTGGTGGCACAACCCGCGTACAACAGCCCTTATTACAGCGGTATTAACCCTTATGCGCTAGGGTTTAATATGTTTGTTGATATTCGACGAATTTGTGAAAACCCAACCGAGGAAGATAAACTTTGGTTTCCTGATATTGCAGGCAGTGACTGGCTTACAACCGTGCACTTTGCCATGGAAAACTTTAAAGATGAAAGCTTTATAAGCCAGTATTTATCACCTAAAGTAATCAGAGACTTTAAACTTTTTGGCATCCTAGATGATGAAAAACAAAATCATTTACACGTTAGCGCAATTCACAATGAACAAGGTTACCAAGAAATACGCAATATCTTGTCGCAACAATACAATCTATCAAATTTAGAACCCAATATTCAGGTTCAAAAGGTTGATATTAACGGAGATCGCTCACTTACACTACGCTACACCCCACATAACAATATTCCCCTTGCAGACAATTTCAGCGAAGTGCTTAAGCATCTACATCGGTTATGGGGCTTTAAAGTGACCCTAGAGCAGTTAGACGAAAACGATAACATCGTCACTTTAGCCACCTGCCCTGAAACAAATAATAATGAACAGCCTTAATCCACAAAACTGTTTAACCACGGCATTAACGCAGCCACCAGCAATGTTTAGCTCACAACAGCATTAACCTCTGACTAAATTCAAGGTTAATGCTTTTGTAAATTTCACCAAATAATTAACAATCACACTACAAATTAATTAACTCCAACAATCCCCTTACACCCCAAAATGCTATAACCACCTGTTTATAAACAATATTAATAATTGGCATGATTTTAGCTTTACCTATGCCAAATTATAGATTGTTTCATTATTTGGTTTATATTCAAGGCAGGCACCCATGGACAGGTTCAAAAATATCAAACGCACCGCAGTAGCATTAAGCTGCATAACCATTTTATTTGGCTGTACCGCAGAAGAAGAACAACAACAAGAACAACAAGAATTTGCAGTTCCTGTTGAAACGACTAGGGTACAAACAGGAAACGTTTCCTCTTTTTACAGCACCACAGCAACTCTAGAAGCACCGTTAGAAGCACATGTTATGACGCGTGTATCAGGGTTAATTGAAACCATTAATGTAGAAGAAGGTGATCAAGTCACTAAAGGACAAGTGTTAGCTACCATTGATGCCAAAAGACAACAATATGATTTCAACCGTGCTCAAGCAGAAGTTCAAATTATCGAGCAAGAGCTTAATCGCCTGCGCAAAATGACCAATAAAGAATTTATTAGCCAAGATACTATGGCTAAATTAGAGTTCAATTTACAGGCTGCTATGGCTAAACGTGATCTGGCTGAGTTACAAGTTAAAGAAAGTCAAATTGTGTCCCCTATCGATGGCGTGGTTGCCAAACGACATGTTAAGCAAGGCAACATGGTGCAAGAGTTTGATAAATTATTCTATGTCCTCAATCAAGATGAACTTTACGGTATTGTTCACTTACCCGAGCAGCAATTACCTAACTTACAATTAGGTCAACATGCCAGTGTTATTCAAGCACAAACTAACGCCAATGAATTTGATGCCAGTGTATTAAGAATAAGCCCAATTGTAGATGCCCAATCAGGCACCTTTAAAGTGACCTTAAAAATTCCTAATCAAAACAAAAAGCTTAAAGCAGGTATGTTTACACGCGTAGAGCTGAAATACGACACCCACAATAATGTGGTAACCGTTCCTTACAACGCATTAATAAACCAAGACGACACCCAAGCTATTTATGTTATTGAAGATGACAAAGCTCAACGACGTGAAGTGCAAATAGGTTATCGCCAAAATAATACTGTTGAAGTGACATCAGGTGTGATTGAAGGCGAACAAATTGTTATTCGAGGCCAGCAAAACTTGAAAGATCAATCACTCGTTGAAGTGATTAACCCACTTAGTATTGCAGCAGTTCAATAACGGAGCACGTTCATGTCAATCATCAAAACTTCGGTCAACCGCCCTGTTGCGGTTTGGATGTTCATGCTTGCTGTAATGATATTTGGGCTTGTTGGTTTCAGCCGTCTAGCAGTAATGTTATTACCTGATTTAAGCTACCCAAGTGTAACCATTAGAACTAATTACGATGGTGCTGCGCCCGTTGAAATTGAGCAGTTAATCTCTAAACCCATTGAAGAGGCGGTAGGTGTAGTAAAAGGGTTACGTAAAATTAGCTCTATCTCTCGTTCAGGTTTGTCAGATGTGGTATTAGAATTTGAATGGGGAACTGACATGGACATGGCCAGCCTTGAAGTCCGTGAAAAATTAGACACTATCGAGCTACCACTCGACATTAATAAACCCTTGTTACTTCGATTTAACCCCAATTTAGACCCAATAATGCGCTTAGCCTACTCGGTTCCACAGGCGTCAGATAAAAACCTCAAAAATATGCGTACTTTTGCTGAAGAAGAGCTTAAAAGACGATTAGAAGCGCTAAGTGGTGTTGCCGCGGTAAGGCTGTCTGGTGGTTTAGAGCAAGAAGTCCATATTCTGCTAAATCAGCAAAAGTTGTCTCAACTTAATCTCAATGCAGACGATATTAAACAACGCATAAATCAAGAAAACATTAACCTCTCTGCGGGTAAAGTCATTCAAAGTGATAAAGAGTATTTAGTCCGTACATTGAATCAATTTAATTCACTTCAAGAGCTTGAAAACATCATTATTTATCGTGACGGGCAAACCTTAGTCAGACTCAACGAAGTGGCTGAGATTCGTGATGCATTTAAGGAACGTACTGATATAACAAGGATTGGTCAAACTGAATCTATTGAGCTGGCAATTTATAAAGAAGGAGATGCTAACACCGTTAGTGTTGCACAAAAATTGCAAGCAGAGATAGATAAAATCAATCAAGCTGATGAGAGTAATCAACTCAGTGTGATTTACAACCAATCAGAGTTTATTGAAAGCGCGGTTAATGAAGTCACCTCTGCAGCATTGATTGGCAGTATTTTTGCCATGATTGTGATTTATCTATTCTTAAAAAATATTGTCGCCACATTAATTATTTCTATTTCAATCCCGTTTTCAGTTATTGCGACATTCAACATGATGTATTTTGCCCAAATCAGCCTAAACATTATGTCTCTTGGCGGTATCGCATTAGCCATCGGGCTGTTAGTCGACAATGCCATTGTGGTGCTAGAAAACATTGACCGTTATCAAGCACAAGGCATGTCTAAAAAGCAAGCCGCCATCGCAGGTTGCCAAGAAGTCTCTGGAGCCATATTTGCCTCTACGCTAACAACTTTAGCGGTGTTTGTGCCACTGGTTTTTGTTGATGGTATAGCAGGCGCTCTATTTGCCGATCAAGCATTAACAGTGACATTCGCCCTACTGGCATCTTTATTTGTGGCCTTAACAGCCATTCCAATGCTGGCATCAAGAAAAGGATTCACCCCTGTTACTACAACCAACAATCAAACTGACTCTAATAACAATTCAAACATTGCTGACGAGAGTGCTAATGTTAGTGTGGTAACAAAATCTAAACTCGCCAAATTGGGCAGTATTATATTAGCTGTCATTAGTTGGCCATTTAAATTGGTGTTTCAATATCTCCCCGCTGCGTTACTTACCGTAGCAGTAACATTAGTACGATTTTTCAGTTGGTTAATTGGCTTAGTCACCCGGCCTTTAGCCCAAGGGTTTAATTTTATTTATGAGGTGATAGCCAAAGTTTACGCTGCCTTATTACCTAAGGTATTAGCAAAAAAAGCCTTAACCTTAGTTGTTGCTTTACTTATTACCGTAGGTGCAGCAAGTGTTATTCCTAAGCTAGGCATGGAGCTTATCCCCACAATGAATCAAGGTGAGTTTTATGTTGAAGTATTACTGCCACCAGGCACAGAGGTTAGCCAAACAGACCGCGTATTAAACCAACTAGCATTGTCATTAAGTGAAAATACCGATGTAAAACATACTTTCAGCCAAGCAGGCAGTGGTGGATTAATGACATCAGATACCGCGCGTGGCGGTGAGAACTGGGGACGTCTACAAGTAGTACTTGCCAACCCACAAGCTTTTAACTCTGTCACCAGTGTTATCCGCAGCCAAGCTAAATTGATCCCAGAGCTCGATACCAATATTAAACAGCCTGAATTGTTTAGTTTTAAAACCCCACTTGAAATTGAGCTTGCTGGGTATGATCTTAAGTCATTAAAACAAACTGCCGAGTCACTAGTCGATGCATTGGGAGAATCTAGCCGATTTACCGATATCAATAGTAGTTTGCGTGATGGTCAACCTGAAATCAGTATTGAGTTTAATCATGCAAGGCTTGCCGCACTTGGGCTAGATGCGCCAACAGTTGCAACCCGAATTGCCCAACGCGTTGGCGGTACAATTGCTAGCCAGTACACCGTGCGCGATAGAAAAATTGATATTATTGTACGTAGTGATATAGCTGAACGTGACCAAGTTAGCGATATTAATAACTTGATTATTAATCCCAACAGCGCAGCCCCCATTCCGCTGAGTGCAGTTGCCAATATTCATCTACAAGTTGGGCCTTCTGCTATTAATAGAGTCAGCCAGCAGCGAGTAGCCATTGTATCAGCTAACTTAGGGTACGGTGACTTGGCAGATGCGGTAACTGAAGCCAAACAGATTTTAGCGCAACAACAAATCCCCACCTCGATTAATGCCAATTTTGGCGGCCAAAATGAAGAAATGGAACATTCATTTAACTCATTAAAAATTGCCTTAGTACTAGCCATATTTTTAGTCTATCTAGTTATGGCCAGTCAGTTCGAGTCATTACTACACCCATTATTAATACTAATTGCCGTCCCCATGGCTGTCGCTGGCAGTATATTAGGCTTATACATCACTAACACTCATATCAGTGTGGTGGTATTTATTGGTTTGATCATGTTAGCGGGTATTGTGGTGAATAATGCCATTGTACTCGTCGACCGAATCAATCAGTTACGTAAACAAGGGCTTAACAAGATGCAAGCAATTATTGATTCTGCTGAGTCACGTTTACGTCCAATCTTAATGACCACTTTAACCACAACCTTAGGGTTATTACCTATGGCTATTGGCATGGGCGATGGTAGTGAGGTTCGCGCTCCCATGGCGATAACGGTGATCTTCGGTCTACTATTATCAACCTTGTTAACCTTATTCGTTATTCCATGTTTGTATGCATTATTCGATAGAAAAGATTATTCCAAACAAAATGACTCAACCCCAAGCAAATTGAGCAAAAGTGACACAACGTCTACCACTCATCATTCAACATCAGAGGTAGCACAATGAGTATCACTAAACTGGCGTTAAAGCGCCCTGTTACCACCAGCATGTTTTTTGTGGCCATTATGCTATTTGGCTTAGCCGCTAGCCGGTTATTACCGCTAGAAATGTTTCCTGGCATAGATATTCCGCAGATAATGGTTCAAGTGCCCTATAAAGGCTCAAGCCCTGCGGAAGTCGAGCGCGACATTACTAAGGTACTGGAAGAAGCTTTAGCAACAATGAGCGGCATAGAAGAAGTCCACTCTGACTCAACCCAAGATGGTGCCTTCATTCGCCTTAATATGAAATGGGGACAAGATGTTGCCACCAAAAGCCTAGAAGCCCGTGAGAAAATTGATTCAGTTAGACACTTGTTACCTAAAGATGTCGAGCGAGTGATGATTCAACAGTTTTCAACAGCTGATATGCCGGTGTTAACAATACGTATTTCTAGCGAGCGCGAATTATCTAATGCTTTTGATCTGTTAGATAAACAACTTAGAAAACCACTTGAGCGTGTTGATGGTGTCTCTAAGGTCACTTTATATGGGGTAGAACAAAAACAAATCGACATCAGAATTAATGCCGATAAGTTGATCGCTTCAGGTATCAGCAATCAACGCCTACAAAGCTTATTGTTAGCGCAAAACTTTGTCATTAACGCTGGTAGTTTACGTAATCAAGGTAAGATATATCAGGTTACTCCTAAAGGTGAGTTCACCAATTTAGATGATATTAAGTCATTACAACTTCAACCGGGTATTACTTTAGGCGATATAGCTCAAGTTAAGTTTGCCCTACCAGAAAAACAAGAAGGACGTCATTTAGACCAAAAATACGCCGTGGGTATTGATGTTTTTAAAGAGTCTGGTGCCAACTTAGTCGCAGTGTCTGATCGAGTCATGGCGGTAATAGAAAAAACCAAGCAAGATAAGCAGTTTAACGGCGTTAAGCTATTTATCATGGAAGATCAGGCTTTTGGTGTTAAGTCATCACTGCAAGATTTATTACTGTCTGGTTTACTGGGCGCCCTACTTTCATTTGGTGTGTTGTATCTATTTTTACGCAATTTAAAAATGACTTTAGTTGTAGTGTCGTCTGTGCCTATTTCACTGTGTATGACCTTAGCGGGAATGTACTTCCTGGGCTACAGTCTTAATATTTTATCTATGATGGGGTTATTACTCGCCGTTGGAATGTTAATTGATAACGCGGTGGTGGTTACCGAAAGCGTATTGCAACAAAAGCAAGCTGGCAATAATGGGACAACTCCCTCACTAAGTAACCAACAAGCTGTGCTTACTGGAGTAGAAAAAGTCGCTTTAGCGGTATTAGCGGGCACCATGACCACCGCTATCGTATTTTTACCGAATATTTTTGGCGTAAAAGTGCAATTAACGATCTTTTTAGAACATGTTGCAGTGGCTATCTGTATTTCATTAGCGGCATCATTATTAGTGGCTAAAACCTTAATTCCACTTATGTTGAACACCTTTGACTTTGATATTGATACTAAGCCTAAAAGCAATAAGTTGAATCAGTTCTATCAATCAAGTTTAGCGTGGATACTACATCGTCCTAAGCGCTCTGGGGTTATAGCTATTTTATTATTAGTATCAACCGCTTTACCACTTTCAATGGTTCAACAAGATCAAGGTGACGGTGAAGGTAACGATCGCTTATACATTAATTACCAGTTAGAGGGGCGTCATGCACTGCAAGTCACCAAAGCGGTAATTACAAAAATGGAAGATTATCTTTATGCCAACAAAGAAAAATTCTACATTGATGCGGTTTATAGTTACTACTCACCTCAAGATGTGCAATCGACCATTATTCTGCAAAAAGATATTGATATCGACACCGCAGAATTAAAACGCATGATCCGTGAAGGCTTTCCCAAATATTCCATTGCCACACCGCAATTTGGTTGGGGTGGTGATAATAATGGCATTAGGTTAACCCTCACTGGGCGTTCAACGTCTGAATTAATACGTATCAGTGAGCAAGTGGTTCCTTTATTAAACAGCATTGAAGGTCTGGTTGATGTGCGTTCTGAGGTTAACAGCGCACAACAAGAGGTGTTAGTCGTTATAGACCGAGATATGGCCGCTAGACTGGATATTAAACTGAGCGACGTCGCGTCAAGCATAGCACTTGCGTTAAGAGGTACACCTCTGCGTTCATTCAGACACGACCCATCAGGTGAATTACGCATTGAGATGGCTTATGACAAAGACTGGCAATATTCATTAGAACGCTTAAAGCAATTGCCTATCGTCAGAAAGTCCGATCAGGTTTATACACTTGATAATCTTGCTCAAATTAACATTGTGCCAAGGTTTGATGCTATTCGTCATTTTAACCGCCAAACAGCACTTTCCATTGGTGCGAATTTAGATGACATGACAACAGAAGAGGCGCAAAAAGCGATAAACCGAGTTATGGAGTCAGTTAATTTTCCGTTTGGTTATCAATATTCATTGCGAGGCGGATTTGAGCGACAAGATGAAGATCAAAATATCATGGCGGTTAATATGCTACTGGCAATCATGATGATTTACATCGTCATGGCAGCATTATTTGAGTCACTGTTACTGCCTACAGCCATTATCACTTCTATTCTCTATTCTATAACGGGGGTGTTTTGGGCTTTATGGATAACCGCAACGCCAATGTCAGTTATGGCAATGATAGGGATCCTTATCTTAATGGGCATCGTAGTAAACAACGGCATTGTGTTAGTTGACCAAATTAACCAAATGACACCCAAGCTAGATAAACTGTCTGACACCATTTTATCGGTTTGTATAACCCGGTTAAGACCGGTGTTAATGACAGTGGCGACTACTGTATTAGGTTTAGTACCTCTGGCTTTAGGTGACACACAAATTGGCGGAGGTGGACCACCTTACTCACCAATGGCTATCGCCATTATTGGTGGGCTATTATTTTCAACCGTAACCAGTTTGTACCTTGTCCCTTTATGTTATCAAGGCTTATATAGAATGAGACATAATAGTGCAGTAAGATTTGGCTTAGCTAATGAATTTGCTAAAAAATTGCTACCTTGGACATTATCGTCTAAAACTAATTAGTATCCCTGTAATTTGACTAAAAATATAAGATAAGAAGGATCGAATGGTTTTCAAACAACACCAAATTAATTACAAATTAGTTAAACGAACCGCTATTACTACTGTGCTGTCTGGACTGTTATTTAGCTCAGCGGTAACAGCCAATGATGATAGATTTAAAGACGTCACCATTACCTCAACCCAATTGACTGAGAACACCTATATGTTTAGCGGTTCTGGGGGCAATATAGGTGTATCGGCTGGCAGTGACGGTATATTGATTATTGACGATCAATTTGCACCTCTGGCAGATAAAATTACCGCTAAGCTCAATACTATACAAGCCGGAGTGCCTAAGTACATTGTCAACACCCATTACCACGGTGATCATACTGGCGGCAATGCTCACTTCGGTCAGCATGGCACCATATTAGCCCACCATAATGTGCTTAAACGTTTATCGGCCAATGCTGATACACCAGCATCTGCACTGCCTGTAATTACCTATTCAAAAAATATCTCGATTCATTTTAATCAAGACACCTTAGAGCTGATTCACTTAGGCCCAGGTCATACAGACGGTGACAGTGTGGTGCATTGGCAACAAGCTAACGTGATTCATATGGGCGATTTATTTTTTAAAGATCGTTTCCCTTATGTTGATTTAAAAGGTGGCGGTTCTGTTATGGGTTATCGAGACAATGTGTCAGCAATATTAGACTTAATTAATGATGACACCAAAGTCATTCCAGGCCATGGTGATCTAGCCAACAAATCAGAATTGCTGAAGTTCAAACATATGCTTGATGACAATATTAATTGGATGAGAGCTGAAAAAGAGCAAAATAAGTCTCTGGAAGAGATTCTAAAAGCGGGCGTACCTGCCAAATATAAAGACTGGGGCTGGCGTTTTATAACTGAAGAAAAATGGATTAACACTCTGTATCAAGATCTATAACTTTGATTAATCCATTACAATAATAAAAACGGCGATAACTTAGGTTATCGCCGTTTTTGTGCAAACTCATTAAGGTGTATTAGACATCTTACATATAAGACATCTTACATTTTTGAGCCTTTAGCCCCATAGAATAAAATAAAGCCATAACACACAACCGGTAACATAAATGACATTTGCAAACCTATAGAGTCAGCAAATAACCCTTGAATTAACGGTAAAATTGCCCCACCTACAATAGCTAAACACAAAATGCCTGAGCCCTGCGACGTGTGAGGACCAAGATCACGTAATGCCAAACTAAAGATAGTTGGAAACATAATTGAGTTAAATAAACCCACCGCTAAAATAGACCACATAGCCACCATCCCGTCTGTATTAATCGCAATTAACACTAACAATGCAGCCATTGTCGCGTTAAATGCCAACACAGTACCCGCTGGAACTTTTTGCATCACTGCAGAGCCAATAAAGCGCCCTACCATGGCACCACCCCAATAATAAGCAATGTAGTTAGCGGCTTCAGCTTCGGGTAAACCAGCAATATGCGCCTCACCTAAAAAGTTAACCAAAAAACTGCCTATGGCAACTTCAGCACCCACATAAACAAAAATTCCAACAGCACCTAACACTAAGTGCAAAGACTGCATTGCACTGGTTTTGCCATTATGGGTAACAGCACCACCAGCCTCTGTTGGCTCTGCATGTTCAGTAATAGTAGGTAATGATAACTTAGCGAAAATAGCCGCCAGTAATGCCAGCATTCCCGCTAATAACAAGTATGGCAGTTTAACCACTTCAGCTTCAGCCTGTGCATGGCTTAACTCTGCAGTCGCACCACTGGCAACAGATAAAATCAACACCGCACCAAAAAATGGTGCAACGGTTGTGCCTAACGCATTAAATGCTTGAGTTAAATTTAAACGGCTTGATGCAGTTTCGCTGCTACCTAATGCATTAACATAAGGATTAGCCGCTACCTGTAGGATAGTAATGCCAGAGGCAAGTACAAATAATGCCCCCAAAAATAAACCATAAACGGCCAACGCTGCGGCTGGATAAAACAGTAAACAGCCAATACTGGCAATTACTAGTCCGGTCACGATCCCTTTTTGGTAGCCTAGTTTTTTGACTAATTTACCCGCAGGTAAAGACACCAGAAAATAAGCACCAAAGAAACAAAACTGAATCAGCATAGCTTCAGCGTAACTTAATGAAAATACCGCTTTAAGATGTGGAATCAGAATATCGTTTAAGCAGGTAATAAACCCCCACATAAAGAATAATGAAGTTAACGATACTAGCGCAAAGCGGTAACTGCCGTTACCTCCACTAGATACTGTATTTGCCCCGGTTGAAATGGTTGAAGCCATATTTAAGCTCTCTTTATAGTTGTAATAACCCTACTGCTTTATAGGCAGCAGATAATAAAAACGCCAATAATAAAATTATTGGCGTTATATAAAACTAGTTAACTTGTGCATAAAAGCTAGCAAACGGAGCAAGGGTCACTTTACCATCACTCAACGTGCCACTAAGCAGGCCATGATCTTCATAAACCTTGCCTAACTCTTTTCCGTGTAAAACAAACTGTGCAGGCTTATCAGTAAAATTGAATAGTGCTAACATTTTACTAGTGCCTTCTTGGCGCACAAAAGCTAAAACAGCGGCATCTGAGTCAATAAACTCAATATCACCATTAATCAGCACACTATGATTTTTACGCCATGCTAAAAAGTGACGAAAACTATTCAAGGTGGATTGGTTATCTTGCTCTTGTATATCAACCGCTTTATTAATATGACTTTGTGGCACAGGCAACCAAGGTTTATTATCGCTGAAACCAGCATTTATTGAATTACTGCTCCACGGCATAGGTGTTCTACAGCCATCACGACCTTTAAACATTGGCCAGAACGCAATGCCGAAAGGATCTTGCAATTGTTCATATTCAATTGTCGCTTCTTCTAGCCCAAGTTCTTCACCTTGATAACTGCAAATACTGCCCCTTAGTGAGAACAACATTGCGTTAAGCATTTTAACTAAATTGGGATCGCTTATACCTTTACCCCATCGACTGGCAACACGCTGAACATCGTGGTTACCAATGGCCCAACAAGGCCAACCATCACCAATGCTCGCTTCAAGTTCTTCAACGGTTTGTCTAATATAAGCAGGGCTAAAATCGTCAGTAAGTAACTCAAAGCTATATGCCATATGTAAACGGTCATCGCCCTGAGTATATTCAGCCATTGTCGCCAGCGAGTCTTCTGACGACACTTCGCCCAGAGTTACCGCGCCAGGATAACGGTTAATCAAAGCTCGTAGGTCTTCAATAAACCCTACCGTTTGCGGACGAGTATTATTGTAATAATGGTATTGATAAGCATACGGGTTATCTTCACTAAACCCTCGCCCTTGACGTTGATCTTTTGGTTTTGCGGGGTTATCGCGTAATTGTTCATCGTGATAACAGAAGGTAATTGCATCAAGCCTAAAACCATCAACGCCTTTTTTCAGCCAAAACTCGACATTATCAAGCACTGCCTGACGTAACTCATCGCAGTGGAAATTCAAATCAGGCTGGCTTTTAAGGAAGTTATGTAGATAGTACTGTTGACGACGTGGCTCCCATTCCCAAGCACAACCACCAAAAATAGCTAACCAGTTGTTAGGCGCGCTGCCATCATCTTTAGGATCAGCCCAAACATACCAATCTGCTTTTGGGTTATCACGGCTTTGGCGACTCTCTTCAAACCAAGCATGTTGATCTGATGTATGGCTTAGCACTTGGTCAATAATAATTTTGATATTAAGTTTATGTGCTTTAGCTATCAGCACATCAAAATCTTCCATCGAACCAAACATAGGGTCAATGGCAAGATAGTCGCTAATATCATAACCAAAGTCTTTCATTGGTGATTTAAAGAAAGGCGAAATCCATATAGCATCGACATTTAAACTGGCAATATAGTCAAGTTTGCTGATGATACCTTGTAAATCACCCACCCCATCATTGTTCGAATCCATCAAACTGCGTGGATATACTTGGTAAATAATACCGCCGCGCCACCAGGTTACCTGACCCATTTTATTCCCTCTAAATTATGACCAACCATTGAGCATCGAATAAATGTTAACCACCTTTTACAGTAACTTAACATGTCATGGCTGTTTTATTGTTATAGCGAGGATACGTGATTAGGGAAATCAGGTTCAATACATCTGCATACGTATGCATAAGCCTTATTTGAAAAGCACTTGAACTCATTCAAAGAAATAGACTTTAAATACAATGATTTAATGAAAAAGCCCAAAGGTCGACACTTGTTAAATAATTGTCATAAACGGGGTTTTTCAACCGCAACTGGCTTTTGAATACGTATGCATAATATTGTAGAGAAAACAAAGCAAGGAGTAGTATCGCAACTGTTCCACAACAATTTAGCAATAACCTCCACGCTTTTGCAGTCATTTAAAGCCGTTGAGGTATTACAAAATAAGACTGAAATAAAAAATCAAAAGGACTGCTAATACTTGATTCTGGACATATCAAGCAAAGCATTCAAAAAAGGGGAAAGATGAATGTTGTTATTTAAACCGAGCCTACTTTCATTAGCATTAGCAGCAGCTGGGGCAAGCGTTAGCGCTTATGCTGCTGATGAAGTTGATACTACTGCCACTGCCGATGAAAATATTGAAGTTATTCAAGTCACCGGTATTCGCCGTAGTTTACAAGAGTCACAATCTTTAAAAATGTCATCATCTTCAATTGTTGAAGCTATTTCAGCTGAAGATATTGGTAAATTACCAGATGTTTCAATTGCAGAGTCATTAGCCCGTTTACCTGGTGTTTCTGCACAACGTTTAGATGGCCGTGCCAACGTAATTTCTATTCGTGGTATGGGCCCAGACTTTACAACCGCTACTTTAAATGGTCGTGAACAGGCTTCTGTCAATGACAACCGTGGTGTTGAATTTGACCAATACCCTTCTGAGCTATTAAACCGTGTTGTTGTATACAAAACACCCGATGCTACCGTTATGGCACAAGCCATTGGTGGTACAGTTGATATGCAAACAATCAGCCCATTAACCCATGGCGAACAAACGTTTGCTGTTGGCGTTCGTGGTGAAATGAACGACCTTGGCGCATTAAACGCAGGCTCTTCAGACTCAGGCTACCGCGGCAGTATTTCTTATATTGATCAATTTGCTGACGACACTATTGGTATCGCTTTAGGTTATGCCCGTATGATGTCTCCTAACCAAGAAGAGCGCTGGCAAGCATGGGGTTACCCTGAAGATTCAGCAGGTAACAGTGTATTAGGTGGTGCTAAGCCGTTTGTGCGTTCTAGTGAATTAGAGCGTGATGGTGTATTAGCCGTATTTGAATATGCACCTAATGACTTTTACCAAACAAAAGTTGACTTATATTATTCAAAATTCACCGACGACCAACGCTTACGCGGTATTGAAATCCCAGCCGCTTGGGGCGCTAATGGCGGTGTTGAGGCCACTAAAATTGAAAATGGTTTAGTCACTGAGGGCGTGATTCGCGGTGCAGAAGTTGTGGTACGTAACGACGTCAACAAACGTGATGCAGAATCATTATCAGTAGGTTGGAACAACAAGTTCCAAATTAATGATAACTGGAATGTAGAAGCTGATATCGGTTTATCTAAAGCTGAACGTACTGACATTGGTATGGAAAGCTACAGTGGTACAGGCCGTGGAACAGGTGTTGGTGCGGTTGATGACCTAGGCTTCAAATACAACGGTGACGGTAGCTATAACTTCACCCACAACCTAGATTATTCTGATCCAAATGTGATCAAATTAGGTGATCCACTAGGCTGGGGTAGCCCAATTGATGCTAACACTCAAGATGGTTTCATTAACAAGCCTGAAATTGAAGATGAGCTAAAATCTTTCCGCTTAGCAGCTGAATATGTATTTGATTCAAGCGCAATTCGTAGCATCAAGTTTGGTGTTAACTACACTGAGCGTGAAAAAACTAAGTTAGATAAAGGTTACTTCTTAACCCTTAAAGGTTACGACGGTAGTGATCCTAACTATGTTATGACCGTTCCAGAGCAATATATCCTAGGAGCAACATCGTTAGACTTCTTTGGTATGGGCAACGTGCTAAGTTATGACTCATTAGCTTTCTACAATGATGGTAACTACATTGAAACTGACGTTGCTGACGTAGATGCTAGCCGTGCCGTTAACTCATGGGATGTATCAGAAGACGTTACTACCGCTTTTGTTATGGCGACACTTGATACCGACGTTTATGATATTCCATTAACAGGTAACTTTGGTATTCAAGCGGTTCAAACAGACCAAAGCTCTAATGGTACTGCGTCTACTTTAGAAAATGGCCAGTTAGTGACTAATGCTAACTTCGACAGCGCATCGTATACAGAATGGTTGCCCAGCTTCAACTTAGGTTTTGAAGTTGCAGAAAGCCAAATACTACGTGTTTCTGCTGCCCGTACGTTAACTCGTTCACGTATGGACCAAATGAACGCAAACATTGGTTATAACTACGAAGAAAACCCAACTACCGGTGTTAACTGGACAGGTAATGCAGGTAACACGCAATTACGTCCATGGTTAGCACGCCAGTATGATATTAGCTATGAAAACTACTTCAGCGATCAAGGTTACTTTGCCCTAGCCGTTTTCTATAAAGACTTAGAAAACTATACCTATAAGCAAACTTCTTTCATTGACTTCACTGATATTGTGCCACCACAAAACCCAACTGATAACCCAATTGGTAGCTTTGAGCAATGGCAAAATGGTCAAGGCGGTTATGTACAAGGTATTGAAGCTTCATTCTCAATGGACTTCGGTATGTGGGCTAGTGTGTTAGAAGGCTTTGGTACTGTATTAAGTGGTTCATATAACGAAAGTGAAGTGAAAGAAACTGCTGACAGCGAGCCAACAACCTTACCAGGTCTTTCTGAGAAAACATTCAACGCCACTGTTTACTATGAAAACTCAGGCTTTGAAGCGCGCGTTAGCTCACGCTACCGTAGCGATTTCTTAGGTGAAGTAACCGCTATCAGCTTAACTCGTCAAAATGTTAATGTTAAAGCTGAAACGGTTGTTGATGCACAAATTGGTTATGACTTCAGCGAAAGCGGTATTGATGCACTATATGGTTTATCAGTATTATTCCAAGTTAATAACCTAACAAATGAGCCATTTACCTCTTATACCGGTGATGACGCTCGCCATGTTCGCGACTACCAAAACTATGGTCGTAACTTCATGCTAGGTGCTAACTACAAGTTCTAAACTTGGGAACCATCCCTCAGTGATGTCCCCTGTAAATAGCCCCTGTTCACCAGGGGCTTTTTTCTATCAGAGGTTGGTATGAATAATAAAATTAATAAGATTGTTATTGTTGGAGGTGGTTCATCAGGTTGGATGACCGCCGCAATGCTAGCAAAACTATACCCTTCTCAACTGCATATAACCTTGGTTGAATCTGACGCCATAGGCACCATAGGCGTAGGTGAAGCCACGATTCCACCACTGCAAATTTTTAATAACGTGTTGGGCATTAGCGAACAAGACTTTATTAACCAAACACAAGCCACCATTAAACTCGGTATTCAATTTGAACATTGGGCAAATAAGCAAGACAGCTACATGCATGCTTTTGGCGATATTGGCAAAAGTATCGGCTATACCAGCTTTCACCACTATTGGTTAGCAGACAAACCTGTTGATCCACAATCGTTATGGCAATACTCATTTAATTACCAAGCAGCTATCGCCGGTAAGTTTGAACCTAAACCGCGTATTCATAATAATCAGTTATCGGGATTAACTCACGCCTATCATTTTGATGCTGGCCTGTACGCGCAATTACTACAACAGTATTGCCAACAAAAACAAGTCACTCGCATAGAAGGCAAAATAACGGATGTCACCCTAACCAATAATGGTGATATTCAAGCGGTGATATTACAAAATGGCCAAAGATTAGGTGCGGATCTATTTATAGATTGCTCAGGCTTTAGTGCTTTATTGATAGGGAAAGCGTTAGCCGTAGGTTATGAAAGCTATAAGCAATGGCTTAAATGTGACAGCGCATGGGCAGTCCCTAGCGCCCTACCCACCGATGAATTAAACTCATCAAAAATAGCAAATACAATTCCTTATACGCGTTCTATCGCCCATGAATTTGGCTGGCAATGGCTGATTCCGCTACAGCACAGAACAGGTAATGGCATCGTTTTTTCTAGTGAATATATTTCAAAAGAAAATGCTAAACAGGCATTACTAGCCAACTTAGATGGCGAACCTCTAGCCGAGCCTAAGCTAATACAGTTCACCCCCGGTCGACGTGTAAAGCAATGGCATAAAAACTGTGTTGCCATTGGCTTGTCATCTGGCTTTTTAGAACCACTAGAGTCCACCAGCTTACATTTAGTGCAAACTGCCATCATTCGTTTAACCAAATTAATGCCCAACATGCGCATTACACAGGTGGCAATTGATGAGTACAATCGGCAATCCAAACTTGAGTTTGAACAAATTCGAGATTTTATCATCCTCCACTATCACCTTAATCAGCGCACTGAACCACTTTGGCAATATTGCCAAACCATGGACATTCCAGCCTCGTTAAAACAAAAGATTCAATTATTTGCTGAAACTGGCAATTTATTCCGTGAACAAGACGAACTGTTTACCCAAGATGCTTGGCTTCAAGTATTAATTGGCCAAGGTGTAACGCCAAAAGACTATAACCCACTAGCCAATTGCATTAGTGAGCAAGACAGGCAGGAGTTTTTAACAAACCTAAAAGCCATATATCAGCATTATTTAGCGCCATTAAGTACCCATCAAGACTTTCTAAAGACAACAACTCATCACAAGGAAGCGTAATGACTATATTTAATCCTTATAAAAAAACCGCACTTGCGACAGTAGCAATAAGCTTATTAGCCGCTTGTTTCTCACCTGCAACAATGAGTGCCAATGCCGTAAACCTCACCGCAGAACCGCAATTCTGGTGGGCGGGTATGCACAACAGTCAGTTACAGATTTTGGTTTATGGCCAAGGTATACGCGATCAAAAAGTCACATTAACAAACGCTAACAACATCAAACTTGTTAGCGTTG
The DNA here is from genome assembly GCF_023284065.1 of Shewanella gaetbuli. GTDB lineage: Bacteria > Pseudomonadota > Gammaproteobacteria > Enterobacterales > Shewanellaceae > Shewanella > Shewanella gaetbuli. Next base: position 250,826 of record NZ_JAKIKP010000004.1, read on the forward strand.
AGCAAACCGATAGTCAAAACCATCTTTTTATTAATCTTGATTTAGCACAAGCCAGCCCACAAACTATCAAGCTTAATTTTACCCAGGCTAACGGACAAACAAGCCAAATAGATTATCAAATCAAACCCCGTGATACAGGCTCAAGTGATCGACAGGGTTTTAGTAATAAAGACGTAATTTATTTAATTACCCCAGATCGTTTTGTTAACGGCGACACCAGTAACGATAATCACCCAGATATGCTTGAAACAGTAGATCGTGCCAACGACGGTGGTCGCCACGGTGGTGACATTATGGGAATTCGTAAAGCACTGCCCTATTTGCAGGACTTAGGTGTTACCCAACTATGGATTAATCCGCTTTTAGAGAACAACCAGCAACATTATTCTTACCATGGTTACTCAACCACTAACTTTTACAAAATTGACCCTCGCTTTGGCAGTAATGAAGAATATAAAGCGCTGGTAGATGAGGCGAAAAACTATGGCATTGGTATTATTAAAGATGTCATTGTGAATCACTTTGGTTCAGGCCATCAGTGGATGGCAGATTTTCCTTCATCTACTTGGGTTAATGGTCAACAAGCTTGGCAGCAAAATCCTAAAGATATTCTGTTTACTACACACCGTCGAACTACGGTTCAAGACCCTTATACCAGTAACATAGACACCAAAGAATTTGCCCAAGGTTGGTTTACCGACACCATGCCTGATATGAATCAAGTTGATCCGTTAATGGCTACATATCTGATTCAAAATAGCATTTGGTGGATAGAATACGCTGGTTTAAGCGGCATTCGCGAGGACACGTACTCTTACGCGAATAAAACCTTTTTAACCCATTGGTCTAAAGCCATTATGGATGAATACCCCAATTTCAATATTGTTGGTGAAGAATGGACATCTAACCCAATTACAGTCAGTTATTGGCAAGCGGGTAAACAGAATAATGATGGCTATGTATCATATACCCCTAGCATGATGGATTTCCCATTATATGAAACATTAATCTCTAGCCTCACCGAAAAAGAAAAAATGGGGTCAGGGTTAATTAATTTATATGAAATGCTAGCCAACGATGTTGTTTATGCTGATCCCACCCAACTGGTGCTATTTGAAGGTAACCATGACACTAACCGCCTATATAGCTTGTTAAATGAAGACTTAGCATTATATAAAATGGCTATGGCCTATGTATTAACCAGTAATCGTATACCGCAAATTTTTTATGGCACTGAAGTGCTAATGACCAGCCCGACAAAAGATCGCAATGACGGTGCGGTTAGAGCAGACTTCCCTGGCGGTTGGCCAAATGACCAAGTGAATGTGTTCAATCAACAAGGGGTAACAAAGCGACAAAAACAGGCGTTAGCGTTTACCAAATCTTTACTGAACTTCCGTAAAACTTCCACGGCGATTACCGAGGGCGCTTTAACCCACTACGTTCCTAAAGACGGTGTTTATGTCCAGTTTAGACAATCTGACAACCAGCAGTTAATGGTCATTTATAACAAGAACGACCAACCCAAAGAGTTGGATCTTAATCGATTCAAGCAATCATTAGCCAATGGCACAAATATTAATACCAAGGCTGTAGACGTGATCACCTCCGCTGAATATCAGTTAAAAGATACACTTAACTTAAAGCAGAAAGGCGTGTTGATTTTAAATATTTCGCAGTAAGTAAACAATTTAGCAACTAGGTAACCAACAATAATGAATATCAAATTACCCAGCAGAAGCTTATTAGCCGCCACCATTAGCGCCAGTGTTTTAGTGGCAGCTTGTGGCTCAGATGGCCAACCAACTGCAAAAGCTCAAGCATCTGTTAACCATGAAGTAAAATCACAACCTGCCTCACAGCAAGAAAAGGCGGTGGTGTACCAAGTATTCACCCGCTTATATGGTAATACTCAAACTGCCAATGTCCCATGGGGAACCATAGATCAAAATGGTATTGGCAAGTTTAGTGACTTTACCGACACCGCTTTACAAGACATTAAGTCGTTGGGGGTTAGCCATATTTGGTATACCGGTGTGCCGCATCATGCGGTAATTAATGACTACACTGAATATGGTATTAGTCATGATGATCCTGACGTAGTAAAAGGTCGCGCCGGATCGCCCTATGCGGTTAAAGACTATTACAATGTTAACCCTGATTTAGCCGACAACCCAGCTAATCGTTTAGCCGAATTTGAATCACTCATTGCCCGTACTCATAAACACGGCATGCGAGTGTTAATCGATATTGTGCCAAATCATGTTGCCCGCAATTATCAATCTTTATCTGCACCTGAAGGCATTAGCGATTTTGGTGCCAATGACGATACCAGCGTGGTTTATGCTAAAAACAATAATTTTTATTATGTGATTGGTGAAGATTTCAAAGTACCTAACGCTACCAATGGGTATCAACCGTTGGGTGGAGAATCAAACCCATTAAGTGATGGTAAGTTTGCTGAATCCCCTGCTAAATGGACAGGTAACGGCTCGCGCCTTGCTCAACCAGATGCTAATGACTGGTACGAAACCGTTAAAATAAACTATGGTGTTAAACCAGACGGCAGCTATGACTTCCCCACTTTACCGGCAGACTTTGCCAACAAAGACGTTCAAACTCATTATGAGTTTTGGCAACAACAAGCCGCAACAGATATTCCTGATTCATGGAAAAAGTTTCAACAAATCACCCAGTATTGGTTAGCAAAAGGTGTCGACGGTTTCCGTTACGACATGGCTGAAATGGTGCCGGTTGAGTTTTGGAGTTATTTAAATAGTCACATAAAACACACTAACCCGCAGGCATTTCTGTTAGCAGAGGTTTATAACCCAGCGTTATTTAGAGACTATATTCACTTAGGCAAAATGGATTACCTTTACGATAAGGTAGATTTATACGACACCTTAAAAGATATTATTCGCGACAAACAATCGACTGCTGAAATTGCTAAAGTTCAGCAGCAAGTTAGCGATATTGAATCTCACATGCTGCATTTTCTTGAAAACCATGATGAACAACGTATTAACACCGCTGACTTTGCCGGTTCTGCAGAAGCTGGGTTGCCTGCCATGGTGGTATCAACCTTAATTAGCCGATCACCAACACTTATATATTTTGGGCAAGACGTCGGCGAGCCAGCTGTTGAAAATGCCGGTTTCGGTCAAGCCACTCGAACCAGTATATTTGATTATATTGGCGTACCAGCCCATCAACGCTGGATGAATGGTGGCAAATTCGACGGTGGACAATCCACCCCAGCCGAAAAGCAATTGAGGCATTATTACCAACAATTATTAAACTTAAGCCATACTGAGCCAGCTTTATTAGGTAATTACGCTGAGTTAGACACTGTACAACGTGAAAATAACGTCGCAGGTTACGACAACAAAGTATTTGCTTTCAGCCGCTACAATGAGCAACAACGCATGCTGGTGGTCAGTAATTTTGATAAAACTCAGCCAAAGCGTTTTGAGTTACTGATTCCAAAAACATTGCTTGAGGCGTGGCAATATGACAGTAAGCAACATCAATTCTTCAATGATAAGCTCAGTCAAACTCAGATGGTATATAGCATAGAAACCCAAGAAGACGGCAGTGCGCGCTTAGCAATATCTCTCGCACCACTGCAATCAATGGTGTTAGTTAACTAACCCGCTATCTCACCATTTAACTAATCAGTTAATTAACTCATTTAAAGCCCCAATAACGTGTTTAACGCTTCTGGGGCTTTTCTCTGTTGTATCGTTATGTTGCGGTAAAACATCATAAAATGCGTTGAATACGTATGCATTACTTTGAGGCTGACCATTAAATGCCCGTATATTATACCAATCGTGATAAATAATTGCTCACCCAAGCTTGTTAAAACACTCGATAACAGCGTTAGGTTTTTTGATTGTAGAATAACTACTTATCGAAAAAACCTGCCTTGCTATCAAGTATTTTTCCTACGCTAATTATGATCACTTACTTATCGTGATTGGTATTATTCCAGCATAACAATTCAAAATAATAACAAAGGGATTTTCATGAGCCACAACCATTTACAAACCTATTTCACTCAACCTAATAAGGTCGCCCTAGCCTGTGCGATCGGATTGGCAAGTATAGCAATATCGCCATCTATCATGGCTAAAACCGTGCAAGTGTCATCACCCGACAACAAGATTAATATTTTTGTGACTGATGATAATGGTAAAGCCGAATATTACGTGACCTATAACAACGAAACCGTAATCAATAACAGTCGATTAGGCATTGTTTTTAACCAAGTTGGGGAATTGGGTGAAGGGTTAAAAATTACCGATACCAAACGTAATCAGGTCAACAGCCAATGGCAACAACCTTGGGGCGAACGTGAAACAATAACCGATCAGCATAAGGCATTAACCACACATTTTAGTAACGGTAACATCAATATTGATGTTGAATTTAAAGCCTTTAATGACGGTATAGGTTTTCGCTACATAGTGCCAAAACAAACCAGTTTACAAGCCCACCCTCAACTTGATATCACCAAAGAGTTAACCGAGTTCGCCATACCAGATGCCCACAACACCACGGCATGGTGGATTCCGGGGCGTGGTTGGAATAGATATGAATACTTGTACCAAACCACCTCTTTGAACAAAGTGGATCGGGCTCATACTCCATTCACCATGAAATTAGCCACAGGAACCCATTTAAGTATTCACGAAGCTGCATTAACTAATTATGCCGCAATGGTAATTGACCAACGTCGAGACGGCACATTACGCGCCGACCTAACCCCTTGGTCAGATGGCATATTAGTTAAAACTCAACCAGGGTTTCATACCCCATGGCGTACTATTCAAATAGGTTCAAAAGCCACTGACCTCCTTAACTCTGACTTAATATTAAACCTCAATGAACCCAATAAACTTGGCGATGTATCTTGGGTTAAACCAGGTAAATACATTGGTATTTGGTGGGCAATGCATGTAAATGAAAAAACCTGGGGCTCAGGCGAAAAACACGGCGCAACCACTGAAGAAACGAAACGCTATATGGACTTCGCCGCTAAATATAACTTTGACGGCGTATTAGTTGAAGGCTGGAACGAGGGTTGGGATGGCAGCTGGTTCCATAATGGCGACGTATTTAGTTTTACTCAACCATATGCTGATTTTGATATTGATGCTGTAAGTCGCTACGGAAAAAGCAAAGGCGTTAGACTTATTGGCCATCATGAAACATCAGGTTCGGTCACCAATTACCGAAATCAAATGAGTGCTGCCTATGACTTGTACCAACAGCATAACGTTAGCCAAATTAAAACCGGCTATGTAGCAGATGGCGGAGACATTAAACGCGTAGATGAAAACGGTATTACTCGCCATGAATGGCATGACGGCCAGTTTATGGTCAACGAATACCTTCATAGCGTTAAAGAAGCGGCTAAACGTGGCATTAGTATAAACACTCACGAGCCTGTAAAAGACACAGGCTTACGTCGTACCTACCCCAACTGGATTTCACGTGAAGGAGCACGAGGCCAAGAGTTTAATGCTTGGGGAACACCACCTAATAATCCGGAACACACGGCAATTTTACCTTATACCCGTATGTTATCAGGGCCAATGGACTTTACTCCGGGCATATTTAACCTTGCCCCAGAAGGATTAGACGCTGTTAACCGTGTGCAAACGACGTTAATGAAGCAATTAGCTTTATATGTAGTGTTATACAGCCCAATTCAAATGGCGGCTGATCTCCCTCGCAACTATGTTGAACGCTTAGATGCTTTCCAGTTTATTTTAGATGTGCCGACAGACTGGAGTGAGTCCATAGCCTTAGACGGTGAAGTGGGTGAATTTGTGGTTTTTGCCCGTAAAGATCGCCACAGCGAAAATTGGTATTTAGGTGGTTTAACTAACCAAGACGCCAGAGATGTAACCGTAAAACTCGACTTTTTAGATGCCGACAAACGTTATATTGCACAAATCTACCGTGACGGTGACAAAGCGAATTGGCAAACTAATCCATATGACTACGTTATTGAGCAACAAACTGTAACCTCACAAGATAAACTTATGTTAAAAATGGCTACCAGCGGTGGTGTGGCCATTAAATTTAAAGAGATTAAATAACAACAAGTTAATGCAATATGTTTTCAAGATTTCGCCAAAGCACCAATGTGACGGAAATGTATGTATCAAGTTGCTGCAAAATCATGAATACGTATGTATTGAGTTGTGCAAATAGCGGCTCCGAGGCTACTATAAAACCTGCTAATTTCACTCTCTGCTTGTGGAGATGATAAAGGCTAGGTCGTTTCTGATACTGAACACTCAGTGCCAAGTATCAGCTTTGTAGTACCTCGATTAACTTTATTTGGTGGCGTGTTTGCCGAATAAGGATATTAGGTCATTGGCGAATATCCGTCTTAGGGAGATGTATATTCGCCATTTTTTTATCTAAAGGAACAACAAAGCAATAAAACGCGCTTTATGCCAATCACAATAAGTAAGTGATGAGTTATTTATTTCGATTGGTATTACATCACTAAGGAAGATACATGTCGGCAAATAATCAAAATCAACAAAGCCAACCGCAACTCAATTTTTGGCAAATTTTCAATATGTGTTTCGGCTTTTTAGGCATCCAATTTGGTTTCGCCCTACAAAACGCCAATGTCAGTCGTATATTTCAAACCTTAGGTGCCGATATTGAAGAAATTCCAATTCTTTGGATTGCAGCACCACTGACCGGTTTAATCGTTCAACCCATTATTGGTTACCTAAGTGACAACACTTGGAATCGCTTAGGTCGACGCCGCCCTTACTTTCTCATCGGCGCTATTTTCACTACGTTATCATTATTTATCATGCCGCACTCTCCTACTCTGTGGATTGCAGCAGGTATGTTATGGATCATGGATGCGTCGATTAATATTGCCATGGAGCCATTTCGTGCTTTTGTAGGTGACAACTTGCCTCAAAATCAGCGTACTCAAGGCTATGCCATGCAGAGCTTTTTTATTGGTGTCGGTGCGGTAATCGCTTCAGCTCTGCCTTATATGCTGACTAATTATTTTGACGTGGCCAATACCGCCCCAGCAGGCGAAATTGCCGATTCTGTGCGTTATGCATTTTATTTTGGTGGTGCGGTATTATTTTTAGCCGTTGGCTGGACAGTCATTTCCAGTAAAGAATACTCACCTGAACAACTGGCTGCATTTCATCAACAAGAAAGCCAGCAAAACACAGAAACTTCAACCCATAATCGCAGCGCAAAACAATATCGTAATGGTGCAATATTATGGATGTTAATTGGTGCTATATTTACCGCGGCAATCTTTAGCCAAGATTTAGATAAGCAGCTGTATATTCTTAGTTTAGGTATCTTTGCCTTTGGGCCATTACAGCTATTATGCTCTATCAAATTAACCAATAACCCAACTGAACGTTCAAGCTTAGGGCTAACCTTTAATGTGGTTGATGATTTATTTCACATGCCTAAAGCCATGCGTCAATTAGCTGTAGTACAGTTTTTTGCTTGGTTTGCGTTATTTGCCATGTGGATATACACCACCGCAGCAGTAACCTCTCATCACTACGGCACCACAGATGTAGTAACTCAAGCTTATAACGATGGTGCCGACTGGGTGGGAATGTTATTTGCTTCATATAATGGTTTTGCCGCCATTGCAGCCATAATCATCCCGTTTTTAGCCAAATTAGTCGGCATTAAACTAACCCACACCATTAATATGTTTATTGGTGGTTTAGGTTTGATCAGTTTCTACTTCATTCAAGATCCCAGCATGCTATGGCTACCCATGATTGGTGTCGGTTTTGCCTGGGCATCTATACTTTCAGTGCCTTATGCCATGCTTTCAGGGGTTTTACCGCCACATAAAATGGGCGTGTATATGGGAATATTTAACTTCTTCATTGTTATTCCACAGCTATTGGCTGCCAGTATTTTAGGCTTATTGCTTAAGGTATTTTTCAACGGCGAAGCCATATACGCACTTATGCTGGGAGGCTTATTTATGATGCTTTCTGGTATCGCGGTGTTGTTTGTTGAGCAAAATAAACAAACTCAGTAATAAAACGTTAATCAGACTGTCAGTAAACATAAAACAATGACTTTAAAATTCTAAAAAATAGAACAAATTGGGGAACATAATGTTAAAGCGTAAACTACAGATAAAACAAACAACATTATCAAGTGCAGTTGCCATCGCCTTACTGGGTTTAAGTGCTTGTTCAAGTGAACAAGTGACACAAGAGCCATTACAACAAGTTGAGCCAACTAAAGTCAGTGTTGCACCGGGCGCACCGGGTGCCGATCCGGTTTGGGCGTTTTCAGGTAAAACGGGCATTGGCACATCCTATGAGCCATATACTCAAGGGCAATATCAAGATGCTGATAATAACCCTATTAGCAAAGTGTGGTTTTCGGTTGCACAAGGCATTCTAACTGAAACCATGTACGGCATGATCCATAACGCTCAATTAAAAGAACTTCAATTTGTTATTGCTGGTAATGACTTTGTCGACACTGAAAAGAACGACACTATTTCAACCATTGAATATTTACATCAAGATGAAGCGGGCCGCCCACTATCTTTGGCTTATAAAATCGTAAATAAAGATAAGCAAGGTAAATACCAAATAGAAAAACATATTTTCACTGATCCAAATCGTGACAGTTTAATGATGAAAGTCATTTTCACTGCCTTTGAAGATGGTATTACTCCTTACCTGTACGCAAATCCACATATTGATAATAGTGGCGCTAATGATATCGCTAGCGTAGAAAACAACGCCTTAGTTGCCTACACCAATGAACAACAATCTTCAGTAATGACCATCAAGTCAGATATCGATTTTGTTCAAGCCTCTGCAGGTTTTGTCGGGCAATCGGATGGCTTAGTCGACCTAGCAGACAACGGTAAACTTGACGCCATTTATAGTACTACCAGCACAGACTCTACTAATGCGGGTAACGTTGCGCTAACGGCACAATACCCTACCCTAAATAGCAATAGCTACACAGTAAACTTCAGTATTGGCTTTGGCGCAGATAAAGCCAGCAGCCTAGCCACTGCAGATGCAACGTTAACCACAGGTTACGATGCCGTGTTAAGCGCTTATTTAGGTGATGAAAAACATCTTGGTTGGAAAGATTATTTATCTTCGTTAGCCCCGTTAGAAACCATGGTTAACAATACGACTGACAATGGCAAACTATTATACGCCAGTGCCTTAGTGCTAAAAGCCCAAGAAGACAAAACCCACGCTGGTGCATTAATTGCCTCGCTTTCTAACCCTTGGGGTGATTCAGTTTCAGCAAAAGTGGGCAGTACTGGCTACAAAGCAGTATGGCCACGTGATTTTTACCAGTGTGCCATGGCGTTTCTTGCTATGGGCGATACCGAAACCCCTAAAGTGGCGTTTGAATACTTGAAAAAAGTCCAAGTGACTGACAGCACTCCTGGTTATGAAGGCACGCCTGGTTGGTTCTTACAAAAAACCCATGTAGATGGTCAAATTGAATGGGTTGGCGTACAGCTAGATCAAACAGCAATGCCAATTATGCTGGGCTGGAAACTTTGGCAAGCTAAAGTATTAACTGATGCAGAGGCCGTTAAATGGTACCAAGAGATGTTAAAACCAGCGGCTGACTTTTTGATCACCGGTGGCAAGGTGAAACTAGATTGGAACGACACTTCAATAACACCGCCAAGCACTCAGCAAGAGCGTTGGGAAGAGCAAGCTGGTTTCTCTCCTTCAACCACCGCAGCAATTATTTCTGGCTTAGTAGCCGCATCTGAACTAGCAACATTGGCGAATGATAAAGACAGTGACAAATATCTTGCTGCGGCCAATAAATTATCAGCCAGTTTAGAAACAACCATGGTGACTAATACCGGCGAATTTGCCAAAAATAGTCAAGGTGAAGTTGCGCCGTATTATGTTCGTATTAGCCCAAAGGGTAACCCAAATACTGACACCAAACTGCTAGATAACAATGGCAAACCAGGCCTAGACCAACGTCAAATTTTAGATGGTGGATTTTTAGAGTTAGTTCGTTACGGGGTTAAAGATGCCCAAGACCCAATAATTCAAAACAGCGTTAAGTTAATCGACAATATGCAATTGGAACATAACTTACGAGTAAAGTATGAATTCAAGGCTAAAGACGGCTCAACCATTCCTGGATATCGCCGTTATGGTAACGATGGTTATGGGGAAGATGTCACTACTGGGTTAAGTTATGCTGAAAAAGGTAATACTGCAGATCAACGTGGTCGTGTTTGGCCTTTCTTCACCGGCGAACGTGGTCATTACGAGTTAGCGTTAGCTAAATCAACAGGGGCTTTATCTGCAGAAACTAAAACAAATTTAGTTAATACCTACGTTAAAGGCATGGAAACCTTTGCCAATGTAGGCTTAATGCTGCCAGAGCAAGCATGGGATGGTGTAGGTAATCCTACTCGTTACAACTATCAACTTGGCCAAGGTACTAACTCGGCTACACCGTTAGCCTGGACTCACGCTGAATACGTTAAATTGGTGCGTTCAATGACAGATGAAACTGTTTGGGATCACTACCCTATCGTTGTAGATAAAGTGAAATAACTATATAAAGCAAACGATTAGTTAACATATTAATTTAATCTAATGCCGTCAGTTTTTGTAATTGACGGCATTTTTTATTGTATCAACAAGGCTAAATCGTTAATACTATGTAATAGCAATCATAATAAATAACTTGATAGCTAAAGTGCTAGATTTAAGGTCAATATAATAAATCAATGAGTTAACTTCTGTACTATCACAGAGGCTCGTTTTAAAAAAATTTACACATAAATAATGTAGGAAAAACTCAATGGAATGGTATTTAAAAGTATTAAAGAATTATTTTGGTTTTAGTGGCCGTGCTCGCAGAAAAGAGTATTGGATGTTTGTGCTTATTTCTACAGTAATTAGCATCGTATTATCCCTTGTTGATTTAGGGATCGGCACCTTTGATGAAGAAACGGGCTCAGGGTTATTATCAACAATTTACGGTTTAGCAGTGTTAATTCCGACTATAGCGGTGTCATTTCGTCGATTACACGATACTAATCATTCAGCATGGTGGTTACTCATCGTATTAATTCCATTTCTTGGGGCACTATTCTTACTGATTGTATTTTGTTTCGACAGTAAAGAAGATAATCAATACGGACCTAACCCTAAAGCTATTCCTGACGATAACGCTGAGATTGAAGCATAAATTCACTAATTGTCAGCTCAATTTAGCTAATTGCTAGACAGAAATACTATAAAAAGCACATGACCTAAAAAGTGAATGTGCTTTTTAATGAGCAAATATTGGCTTGATGAAACCGTTAATGCCACTGAAGATTTTGCCTATTTAGTCGGTTTAAACTTTTCCAGCACACTCATTAACCCAACCGCTAGTGCACCGGCAAGCACGCCAAAAATTGAATTAAGTATTGATGGCGTAATAAGCGAAATAAAGGTGCCAATGTATTCAATTTCATGCATCAAACCTGCAGTATGTTCAATGGCTAAGTAAACGGGGTGAATACCGTGGGTAAGTATTCCTCCGCCTACCATAAACATGGCTATGGTGCCGACTATAGTTAACATCTTCATCAGATAGGGGGCGCTGGTAACTAATTTCAAGCCCACACGTCTGCCTACACGTGTTGATAAGCCCTGCCCGTTGCGTTGATGTAAATACAAGCCTAGATCGTCTATTTTTACAATGGCGGCCACTAAACCATAAACACCTATTGTCATGACGATTGCGATTACAGATAAGGTTAAAAATTGATTCAGTAAGCCTGTAGTTGCAACAACACCTAAACTAATGGCGATGATTTCAGCCGATAAGACAAAGTCTGTTCGAATAGCCCCTGCAATTTTTTGCTTTTCATAAAACGCCAAATCCGCCACATCAGTTGATAACTTCTGTTGGGCTTGTGTTTGCTCAGATTCAGTTGTGTGATGATTACCAGAGCGGCGCATTAAATAACTATGATAAATTTTCTCAAAGCCTTCAAAGCACAAAAATAGCCCACCAAACATTAATAAAGGGGTTATAGCCCACGGTATAAATGCACTAATTAGCATAGCGGCTGGAACTAAAATTAATTTGTTTTTAAAAGAACCTTTTGCCACCGCGTAAACCACAGGTAATTCGCGCTCAGAAGATACCCCAGATACTTGCTGGGCATTTAAGGCTAAATCATCACCTAAAACACCCGCCGTTTTCTTTGCCGCAACTTTACTCATGGCGGCAACATCATCCAAAATAGTGGCAATATCATCCAACAAGGTTAATAAACTGGCACCGGCCATCTCTTTATTCCTTTAAATTAAAATGCATACATCCATATAGCACCATAAGAATCAAAGTCATTACCAATTCGGGTGATAACCCCTGTGTTCGCATAGAGTTTGACACTATGATGTTGATTTAACGCCCATGAATAATTGATCCCAAATCGTGAATTACTTTGTTCATCATCTGATTCAACGCCGTTTTTAACGGTTTCACCACCTATAAAATAATTACCACTTAATGAAATCCATTGCCGTGGCGTTAAGTTATATATTAGGTGAGCTTGTAAATTATATTGTGGATCTTTTTCTAAATATGCGTCATTAAAAAAATCGTCGTTATCAGCATATAAGCGAATGGTTGTATTAACACCATAAAACCAATTACCACTACGGTATGACATGCCAAAACCTGGGCGGAATACCCATTGGTTGGCGCCAACATTAATAAGCTTATCGCTATCATAACTGCCTACGGGAACACTGAGTTGCATACTCACTCCCATGACCAAGCCTTGTTGGTATTTAGCAAACTCCTGACGTGTTAATGCTGGCGCACCATAAAAGTTCCAAGTGAATTTTAACGTGGGATCAGAATAACCACATTGTTGCCCTTCAACGTAGTCACCTTGATATATTGCAGAGCCGGCAATACATACTCGGCTTGCAACAATATCAAATTTTGATGAGCTTCCCGCTACATCAAAAGTCGTTGCATAACCCAAAAGCCCAGCATCAATTTGTAAATCAGAATCTTTAATGGGAACTTCAGGCGCAGGAGACAAACTGCCTTGAGAGCGATTATACCCAGCCACAATAAAGTGCATATCAATAGGTATGTTACTGTAGCTTCTTGGTTCAAGATCTTGTGCATTTACTTGGTAACACACTGATGATGCCACCATTAACAAACTACTGGATAACACACTACTGGCTAACATTTTACTTGGCATAGTATCGCTACTCCCTTAATGGATAACTCATGCGTTTAGCATTGATAAATTAATTTTGTGCAGCTCAGAATGTTTAACTTTTTAATTGGCTACCACAAGATTGGCGTACAACTAAGTTAGTTGGGATTAACATAGGTGACACTTCTTGACCTCTTATCAACTTCAACAAACATTCAACTAAAATTTCACCCGCCAATTGAGTATTTTGTTTTACTGTCGTCAATGATGGATTAGCAAAGCTGGCAATAGGAATATCATCGTATCCCATAATGGCAACATCTTCTGGTACTTGAACACCACGTTTTTTCAAGGCACGTAAAGCACCAATAGCAATCAAGTCACTAGCAGCAAAAATGGCATCAAATGGTATATTTTTATCCAGTAACGCGTTAGCCGCATCAAAACCAGAACTTTCTGTACTTATCGCATCAATTTGCAATGCCTTATTAACCAAGAACCCTTTGGCTTTGATCGCTTCGCAATGACCGAAGTAACGATCCCTAAATTCAGGACTATGGCTAGATGAATCCCCTAAAAATGCAATTGTTTTTCTATTTTGATTTAGCAGATGCTGTGTCGCAAGCATGCCGCCTTGATGGTTATCACATCCAATAGACAACACAGACTTGTTATTATGCTCTGCTCCCCAGATAACAAAGTGGGTATTTTGCTGCAGTAGCTTTTCTAGCTTATGGGCATAATCTACATAGTCACCATAGCCTAATAAAATAATGCCATCGGCTTTATTACTGTCTTCATAATCAGCATGCCAATCACTTGATAGTTGTTGAAAAGACACCAATAAATCATAGCCCTGTCTAGCGGTAGCACGGGTAATTGAACCTAACATAGACAAAAAGAAAGGATTGATCATCGAATCATCATTAGTCGGGTCTTCACAGATCAATAATGCCAATGTATGACTGTTTTGAGTTCTCAGATTACTGGCATTTTTATCGACTTTATAATTTAACTCTTTGGCTATGGCTTGAATACGTTGTCGAGTTTCTAGATTGACCAATGGGCTATTTCTTAGCGCGCGCGATACCGTTGATTGCGATACACCTGCACGATAAGCAATGTCAATTGATGTAGCTTTAGAGGGCATAGTGGTTGTTTTACCTTACTCTTATCAATATGTTTCAATATACAATTTTATAGGAAATGACTATAAACCAAGCTCGCTCAACAACTCGTCAGAGTCATCAGCGACGATCCCTTTTACGCCAACATTTGCAGAAGCTGGCACCGCTACATTTTTCATTCGATGAGATTCAATCAATGAATCAGGATCAACTTCTTCATCCATTTCAAAATCAGCAGATCGCATAAACTCGGTTTTATCCATGGCAAATTCAAGATAAAAAATGTGATTATTTTCAGTTTTAAATGACACTCGTCTAGCGACGGCATTGTCTAGGTTAGTATCTACCGAAATCGTTAACTCTTTATTAATTGTCAACATTTTTGGCTGACTTTGGCTAATAGAGGTTTGCAGTTCTTTAGAAATCTTACTGATAAAGTCGCCCAAAATTTGATTCATCAACTCACCCATTACATTTCCCACATCATCCGAAGTATGAGAAAAAGCAAGCTCCGACTCTGGCATACCCATGTTAATCATATACTTACGATAAATTTCTATGGCAGAATCAGCTGAAAAATTAATGACTACCAAGCCTGAAAAGCCACCATCAAATATAGAAAAGCAGCCTAAATCTGGTTTTAATCTAGTACGAGAAATAGTTTGAACCATACCGGCATGAGTGACATGGGTCGCTGTGGTGCTTGAAAGCACATGGGAAACTGAATGGCATAACTTTAATAAAATATCGTCGTTGTTAACTGTTTGATATGTATTCATTGTTTGTGACCTTCTCTATTTATTGTTATTAATCTTGCGGGTAAATTGAAAAAAAATCAAAACTAAAACAACTCTTTAGCCATATATATTGCACTTTACACCCCCGAAAACCATAACGAGCTGATTCACAAAGAGTTAATCTGATCGCTACAAGCGTTAAGTTATCGTTAAAAAATATGGTTGGCTCACAGATTTAATAATCGTTACTCTATTTATCGGCCTAAGATCCTTATAATACCCTCTTGCGATGATCACTTAAGGACTACAATGATTGCAATACTGCGGCAGTTAACTATTCTGAAACGACTTTTTATTATTCTCATTCTTGCTGCAATAGGAACGGTTACCTTTGGTAGCTTTTCGATTAAAGAGCAGTATGACAACCTAAAGACAGAGAAATTTCATCAGCTAGAATCAATACTCACTCAATTTAATGCCACCGTTAAGCATCTAAACAATCATCACTTTAGCTTATCAGACATCATAAACTTGGCTAATAGCCTGACTGAACAGAGCCAATATCCTATTGTTATTGTAGACGCAAACAAACAGATATTAACCCTTAATGAACAAATCAACCTGCCGCAATCTACTATCAACACCATTAAAGACAATGACGGTAAATTAAGTATAGACAACCTGTTAGAACAGAGTAAATCGGCCAACATTGCTACTGCTGACATCACGTTTACCAATGGTTCACAGCAATTATTTGCCGCTTTATATAACCCGACTCATCAATTTTATATTTTAGCTAGTGCTGATTCGGAAGACTTAAATAGCACCTTGAATCAGGTGATTTACAATTATCTGATCATCATGTTACTCATTTCAGCCCCTATATTTCTTTTCTTTTTACTGCTGAATCATTCAATTACACAACCTATTAATACCGTCATCGCTACCATGAAAGATATTGCAGCAGGTGAAGGAGATTTACGCCATCGACTAGATGAAAATGGTAATGATGAAGTGTCAGAACTTGCAAAAGCTTTTAATATGTTTGTGATAAAAATTGCTAACGTTGTAGCCGAGCTAAATCCTATTGTGAATAAGCTTAATGATAATTCAGCTCAGTTACTAAAGGCCGTTTCTACTTCTCAAAACAGTAGCAATAATGTCAACCAAGAAACTCAAAGTGTTGCAGCAGCAATACATGAAATGTTGACGACAACTCAAGATATGGCGCGTAATACCCAACAAACGGCAGAAAGCGCGAATGACGTTACTGAACAAGCAAAACACGGCCAATTATTAATGGAGTCAACTGTTGTTCAAAGTGTTTCATTAGGTAAAGAGTTACAACATAACGTAGAGGTCAGTAAAACCTTATATCAATCATCCAATGAAATAAGCTCGATTTTAGAAGTGATCAAAAGCATTGCCGAGCAGACCAATTTATTAGCATTAAACGCTGCTATCGAAGCCGCCAGAGCGGGCGCACATGGTCGCGGTTTTGCAGTGGTCGCTGATGAAGTAAGAGCCTTAGCCAATAGAACACAAGATTCGACCAACGAGATTAGCCAAATTGTTGCCAAAATACATAAAGGCATTGAATCTTTAAGCCAAAGTAACCATCAAACCTTGCAACAATCTGATGAATTACAAACTAAAGCGGTAGAAACAAGTGATGCAATGGAAGCGATTTTGACCTTGGTAGCGAACATTAATGACATGACAACTCAACTAGCCAGTGCCACAGAGCAACAAGCTATGGTGACCGAGGAGATCAACAAAAACATCACCTCTATAACCGAGTTAACTCAACAAGTTGTTTTAACAAACCAAACCAATGAAAATGAAGCGATACAACTCGAAAGTATTAGCCAAACAATGGATAACACTTTAAAACAATTCAAAATTTAACTAGGCAAATTGACAAGCCGCTATTTCAGTTGAATACCCTGTTTTCAGGGTATTCAAGACACACTTATCATCATTAGCTGTGAATATGCGGTAAAAATAAGCGCATAAAAGGCTTCCTGTCCCCCAATAGGAATACAAGCTTTGATGAGAATGTTCATTAATGTATAGTTAGCCCTGCACCAAGCCCCCTTCAAATTTTATAGAGTTTAAGCAGTATGTATAAAAAAACCGTAACCATTACGGCTCCACATGGGATTCACACCAGACCTGCAGCGTTATTAGTTAAAGAAGCGAAAAGCTTTGACTGCGATGTTATTGTTGAGTGTAATGGCAAACAAGCAAGCGCTAAAAGTTTGTTTAAATTACAAACATTAGGCTTATATCAAGGTGTTGAAGTCACGGTTATTTCTGAAGGAGAGCAAGCTCAACAGGCGGTTGAAAAAGTCGCTGAGCTGCTTATCACGTTAAGTTAACTATTCTAAACTGAATTAACAGTTAATTGCTGGAGGTATTATGCAGGTAAACGGCATTGTGGTATCAACAGGCATTGCCTTAGGCAAAGCGTTGAAATTGACCACTCAACCACAAAATCTAGACCTGCGTTTATTGCCCGTTTCAAGCATAGAAAGTGAAGCAAACCATCTCCATCAAGCCATTCAAAAACTCATCACCTATTTAACCAACTGTCAGAGTAAAGTCAGCCCAGACTGCGATAATTTTCAGTTAATTGATGCTGACATTTTGCTTTTACAAGATGATGAGCTGATAGATGAAATGTTATCTCACATCCGTCAATATCGCGTTACGGCAGGTGTCGCTATTGACCGAGTATTTACCGAGCAAGCACAAGCCTTAGAAAATATTGACGACCCATACTTAGCTAATCGCGGTAAGGATATTCGTGTTTTAGGCAAACGTTTAATCACGACATTGCAAGGTAACAGTCAATTAGATTTAACCCAAATTACCCAAGACACTATTTTACTAGCAGATGAATTGACCCCTGCTGACTTTGCCATTTTACCGTTAAATTATATTAAAGGCATTGTATTAGAGTCTGGTGGGCTTACAAGTCATACTGCGATTTTAGCTCGTTCAGCAAGAATACCTGCCCTATTAAACTGCCAGTGGCGAGCGAAAAAAATTAAAATCAGCAATGGTCAAAATCTTGCACTCAATAGTATTGATGGCCAACTGATTACCGCTCCAACTGAGCAACAATTAACACAGTTAAAACAACAGCAATCAGAATATCTTGCTCATTTAGAGGCACTTCAAGCCTATAAAAACTTACCCAGTGAAACGCTAGACGGACACAAAATTACCCTAAGAGCTAATGTTGGTAATTTAAATGAAATAAGCAGCTTAATGGAAGTTGGTGCTGACGGGATTGGCTTATTTAGAACCGAGTTTTTATTAATCAATACCGACACTATTCCTAATGAAGAACAGCAATATCAAATATACTGTGATGCATTACATTCACTGAATGGCCAACAACTCACCATTAGAACTTTCGATATTGGTGCCGATAAAGACATTCCATTCTTAAACCAAGCCCTAGAAGAAAACCCTGCGTTAGGGGTACGTGGCATTCGCTATAGTTTGTTGCATCCAAAGATGTTCATTCAGCAAATAAAAGCGATATTACGTGCCGCTGCACATGGCAATATACGCTTAATGTTTCCGATGATTTGTCAGTTAGAAGAACTTAATCAAGTTTTTAAGTTAATTGATCAAGCTAAAACACAATTACAGCAAGGCAATATCGTGTTTGGTATTGTAGAGTACGGCATTGTTGTTGAAACACCTGCCGCGGTATTAAATTTATCAAGTATGTTGGCTCAGTTAGATTTTGTCAGTATTGGCAGTAATGACTTAACACAATATACCTTGGCAGCCGATAGAACCAACCCTCAGCTAGTCAGCGATTATCCTCCCTTGTCTCCTGCAGTCATTAAGTTGATTTCAATGACGATAGAACAATGTAAATTGCTCGATGTCAAAGTTTGTCTATGTGGCGAATTAGGCGGAAACAATAAAGTGCTGCCGTTATTAGTGGGCATGGGAATTGATGAACTCAGCTTAAACCCAAGTAACTTATTGGCGGTTAAAGCAAGGTTAGTAAAAGGAAATTACCGTGCGTTTTGCCAACATGCAGATCAGATTAAATCTTTGTCAACAATTGACTCGATAGACCAAGCAATCAATCAATTTTAGCCTTTATTCATGGCGGCTTAAAATTATTGATGAAAATTAATAAGATTTGTCATATAAATAGACACAAAAATCACAGCGCAGTGGTATGATTTATCGTTAAATATAAATTTAGTTAAATGCCATTACACAATAAAATAAGAGGCTTGCTCAAATGGGATTTTTAAGCCGTATTAGACGTCTTATGTCAGGACAACCTGAACTTTCAGGGGGAATTGCTATTTTAGCCCCAGTATCAGGCACAATTGTACCTATTGAAAAAGTACCCGATGTCGTATTTGCTGAAAAAATTGTCGGTGACGGTATTGCCATTCAGCCTGAAGGAGAATTTATCCTCTCTCCTATTGAAGGTACAATCGGTAAAATTTTTGAAACTAATCATGCTTTTAGTATTGAGTCTGCTCAAGGGCTCGAATTATTTGTGCATTTTGGTGTTGGCACCGTGGAGTTGCGTGGTAACGGTTTCAAGCGGTTAGTAGAAGAAGGGCAACAAGTCAAAGCGGGTGAGCGTATATTGGCATTTGATTTAGAATTTCTACAAGGCCAAGTTGATAGTTTATTAACCCCTGTGGTGCTTGCCAATATGGAAGACATTAAAGGCTTAGATAAATCTCCTGAGGGTTTTGTTGTCGCGGGTAAAGACACTATTTTTACCGTGCAATTATCATAAACAAATTCAGTACAACAAAGCTTTTATAATGTAATACTCTGAAATAAAACCATAAATGCAGAAATGCTATCCTGCATTTGTGGTTTACATATTGTGGTTTAAAAATGTAATCCCCCAGAGTAAGCCGCTTGAAGATACTTCATTTACGGACCATTATATTGTCAACTTTGAAGCACAATTCCACCATTAAACAATGAATAATAATGAGATTTAGGGAGCCTTAGTTTGAAATTATATGGCATAAAAAATTGCGATACCGTTCGTAAAGCCAGAAAGTGGTTAGAAAATAACACCATAGAATATCAATTTCATGATTTTCGCGAACAGGATTTAACTGAAGACGTTGTCAGCAACTGGTGTGAAAAACTAGGCTGGGAAGTGGTATTCAATAAACGTAGTACCAGTTTCAGGGCCCTAGACGACGCACAAAAAACGGATTTGAACCAACAAACTGCTATCAAACTCATGGTCGAACAACCGACGTTAGTTAAGCGTCCAGTATTAGACAATGGCACCCAAGTCATGGTCGGTTTTAAAGAAGCAGAATATAAAGCGTGGTTTCAACTATGAGCGAAGTAATTGAATTAGCAAAAGATTTACTTTCAAGACAATCCATCACACCATTAGATGAAGGTTGTCAACCGCTAATGGCTGAACACTTGAGTAAGATTGGTTTTAACATTGAATCAATGGTGTTTCATGACACCACAAATATGTGGGCAAGACGCGGCACAGAGTCACCTGTCTTTTGCTTTGCGGGCCATACAGACGTTGTCCCTACCGGTGATTTAAACCGATGGCATACCCCTCCTTTTGAGCCAACTATCATTGATGATTATTTACATGGGCGTGGTGCAGCAGATATGAAAGGCTCATTGGCCGCCATGGTGATTGCCACTGAACGCTTTGTGGCTAAACATCCTGATCATAAGGGATCCATTGCCTATTTGATCACTAGTGATGAAGAAGGTCCATTCATTAATGGCACGCCTAAAGTTATTGAAACATTAGAAGCACGTGACGAGAAGATTACCTGGGCTTTAGTTGGCGAGCCTTCATCTACCCATAAACTGGGTGATGTAGTTAAAAACGGCCGTAGAGGCAGTTTAACAGGAAACTTAACCGTAAACGGTATTCAAGGTCATGTAGCCTACCCTCATTTAGCTGAAAACCCAATTCATGAAGCCTCAGCAGCTTTAGCAGAACTTGCCCAAATGCACTGGGACAATGGTAATGAGTTCTTTCCGCCAACCAGCTTTCAAATAGCGAATATTAATGGTGGAACCGGCGCTTCAAATGTTATTCCAGGTGAGCTTAAAGTGATGTTTAACTTCCGTTACTCAACTGAAGTAACCGCAGAAGAGCTAATCAAAAGAGTTCTAAATATACTGGATGCTCATGGCTTAAATTACGATATTGACTGGGTATTTAATGGCTTACCCTTTTTAACCGGTGACGGCCCGCTACTTGAAGCAACTAAGGAAAGTATTCGCGAGGTTACTGGTTACGATACTGATCCACAAACCACAGGTGGTACATCAGATGGTCGTTTTATCGCACCTACTGGCGCGCAGGTAATTGAATTAGGTCCAGTTAATGCAACGATTCATAAAGTGAATGAATGTGTCAGCACAGCAGATCTTGAACAACTGGCCTTGTGTTATGAACGTATATTGGAAAAACTACTGTGCTAGTAGCAAAACCAAAACTGACGCAACCACACCTTTATGGCTGTGATGCGTCGGCGTTAGTTCCCTATCAAACCACTCTGTTGCACCCAGATGCATTAATCGCTTATGAACAAATGAAACACAGTATTCAAGCTGATGGCTTAGACATTGATATTTGTTCAGGCTACAGGTCTTTTGACAAACAATTAGCCATTTGGAATGCTAAAGCCAGTGGTCAAAGAGTGTTGTTAGATAAACATAGCAAACCAGTTGATATCAAAACTCTTAATCAAACAGAAATAGTCGATACAATTTTAATTTGGTCAGCGCTTCCTGGCACCTCAAGGCACCACTGGGGAACAGATATAGATGTTTTTGATCCACGTAAGATAAGCCGTGACAACCTCCAATTAGTCTCAGCAGAATATCAACATAGCGGCCCTTGCCATGAATTATATTCATGGCTAAAAAGTAACGCTTTCAAGTTTGGTTTTTACTTTCCATTTCAACAGGGTAAAAGCGGAGTTAGCCCAGAAGAATGGCATTTAAGCTACTTCCCTGTTGCACAGCAATATACTGAAGACTTTTGTAGCGACACTCTTTTAACGCTATTAACTCCAATTGAGATACACTTAAAACAAGATGTTTTACCAAGACTCAATGCATTGGTTCAACACTATGTAAAATATGTCGCCCGCCCGAATCAATAATTTTAATTTACCGTTTTAGAGCCCAATATGTTAACCACTGACTTACAGTATTCCATCGATAATCACCCTTTACATTTTGCAGATATAGGTAATGGTGAAGCGATAATTTTTTTACATGGACTATTTGCTAATAGTCAAATTTGGCAGGCACAATGTCAGGAATTATCAAAACATTACCGTTGTATCACCATTGATCTCTGGGGACACGGTAATAGCACGACTTTCAATGAAAATTGTCAAAGTTTAGTTGATGTTGCCGACCATATTGATCAATTAGTCTCATCATTAAAAATCGATCAATATCATCTAATAGGACATGGCTGTGGTGCGACCATCGCAGCAGAAATAGCGTTAAAGTACCCAGTTAAAACAAAATCGTTAACTCTGCTGAATGGCTTTATTGGTTATGAACCACAAGTGAATTGTGCTAAATATCAATTATGGTTAGATGAAATCAATCAAACCCAAAAAATAAACCATCAGCTTGCTACTACTATCAGCCAGTTAATGGTGGCTAAAGGCTCTAATCATCAGCATATTATTGAGGGCTTTGCTAAACAACTGAGTGGTTATTCAGATACACAAGCGGTTGCAATAAGCCAATTTGCCCATCAAGCTATTTATAAACGAGACACTTTTGAACTTGTAGAACAGCTCACTTTGCCAACCATGGTCATTGTAGGTGTAGAGAATCAATTAAGAACGGTACTAGAAAGCTATTTAATGAGCGATGAAATTGATGGTGCTTGCCTACATCATATTTCTAATGCGGGCCATTTAACCATGATAGAACAGCCTGAAGCATTAAATACTTTGCTTAGCCAGTTTTTAGGTTCGGTCAAGTAAATAGCAATAACACAAGGTTATGGTTTTTTAACCATAAAACCAATAACACACCCCAATGGCGGCGATTATGCCGCCTATATCAGCCGCTAAACCACAACCTAAGGCATGACGTCCGTTTCTAATGCCGACAGAACCAAAATATACCGCTAATACATAAAACGTGGTTTCAGTGCTGCCTTGAAAAATGGCGGCCAATCTACCAGCAAACGAATCGACTCCATGATGATCCATGGTTTCCAACATCATAGCCCGAGCGCCAGACCCACTAAAGGGTTTCATAATTGCCGTAGACATGGCATCAATAAATCTAGTATCAAAGCCTAAGAATGCTACAAAACTCGCTAGCCCCTGTAACACATAGTCTAAAGCACCAGATGATCGTAACAAACCAATAGCTAATAACATGGCTAATAAGTATGGTATTAGCTTAATTGCCTGTTCAAACCCTCCTTTGGCCCCTTCAATAAACTCATCGTAAATCGCCACTTTTTTGAGCCCCGCCACAATCACAAAACTCATTACTAACAATAATAAAATTCCATTGCCTAAAACACTTGATACTTGGCCAATGGCCTCGGCACTTAATGTAATTAAGTAAAACATTGATGCGACAATGATAGACAATAATCCCGCCGCATAAGCCAATACTACGCTATTCAATAATGAGATACGTTGTACAATCGCGACAACCGTTAACCCGACAAAAGTTGATGCACAAGTAGCTAATAAAATAGGTAAAAAGATTTCGGCAGGAGAAACTGCACCTTGTTGCGCACGGTACAAAAAAACGGTCACAGGTACTAAGGTAACAGAAGATGTATTTAACACTAAGAACAAGATTTGCGCATTGGTAGCCGTCGTTTTATCAGGGTTTAAGCTTTGCAAGTCCTGCATCGCTTTTAAGCCTAATGGTGTTGCCGCATTATCCAGACCGAGCATATTCGCCGTAAGGTTCATAGTAATACTGCCATATGCTGGGTGGCCACGTGGCACTTCTGGCATCAATTTACATAATAGAGGCTCGAAAACTTTTGCAAACACTCCGACAACACCTGCTTTCTCCCCCACTTGCATCAGCCCCATCCACAAGGCTAATACCCCAATTAAACCGATAGATATTTCAGCAGCTAATTTGGCACTTGAAAATAATCCCGCTACAGAGTCGTTCAAAATGGCATAGTTGCCATGAAAAAGTTGTAATACTATGGCAATTGCAGAACATATAAAAAAAACAAACCACACCCTATTCAGCACATCCACTCCTTTGTAATTGATTTAGCCATAATTGATGCAACAAGCATTAGCTCAAACTCTGCTTTTATGGTCAAGTAAAATTAATCAAAATTTTATAGAAATCAGAATATTGTTAGTGCATGGCATAAAAGTCCGAACACTCAAAGAAAATCAATATGAAATAAAAAATTTCGAAATTTAACTTTTGGACTTCAAGAAATATTTATTTTCAAATAACCATAAAATTAATAAACATTCGTTTTAAACACTTAATAGCTAACGTAATTTGTATTAAACATCGACTTTATCGATTGAAGTAGCACAATTAAAACCATCCCATTTTTTCGTATTTTATAATTCTTTACAACAACAAAATAGGTGTATAACTTTTAATCGAATATTGACTTAAACTTAATGTTATAACTAAAAAAGTTGTTGCGATATTCAGGAAGACTTAATTGTTAACTATTCTAACTATTAGTAACAAACAGTCCCCATGGAAGATACTTAATATAATATTCAGGAGTTATAAATATGCATAAAAAGAAAAAGTTCAATGATTATATTTGTAAAGTTGGAGTAATATCATTATTTTTAACGTTAGCTGGTTGCTCTGACAATAAAGATGACAACACAAATAATAACGACAACAGTAACGACAACACTAGTTCATTAACGATTAAAGATGAAAGTTTTGGCACTACACCAAGTGGTGAAAAAATTACTAAATATACATTACGAAACTCTAAAGGAATAGAAGTAGAAATTATTAATTATGGTGGAATGATCACTTCATTGAAAGTACCTGATCGTGAAGGCGTATTTGAAGATGTGGTATTAGGATTTGACGATTTACAAGGCTATATTGATAATACCAGCTATATTGGCGCATTAATTGGTCGCTATGGTAACCGTATAGCTAAAGGACAGTTTTCATTAAATGATGTTGACTATCAATTAGAAATTAATAATGGTGTTAACCACCTTCATGGTGGGCTTAAAGGCTTCAATAAGCAAGTATGGAAATCTGAAAGTTTTACTGAAAATGATGAGGTCGGTGTGAAATTAACGCTGGTAAGTCCTGATGGTGCTGGAGGATACCCGGGTACATTATCAACAACGGCTATATATACTTTAGATGATGATGATCAATTATCGTTAAAATTTGAAGCTGAAACGGATAAAGCTACACCCGTTAATTTAACTGGTCATAGTTATTTCAATTTGGCAGTAAATGGTACTATTACAAACCACAAATTAAAAATTAATGCACAAAACTATACACCAGTTGATGCAACACTAATACCAACAGGTGAGATTGCTGAAGTAAAAGGCACTCCTTTTGACTTTAGAGAAACAAAAGAAATTGGTTTAAATATTAATGACAAGAACCAACAACTTGTTTATGGATTAGGCTATGATCATAATTTTGTATTAGATGATTATAAAGCCGGCACAGTCAGAACTATTGCTACATTATCAGATCCTCATAGTGGAAGAATAATGGAAATACTTTCAGACCAACCTGGTTTACAATTCTATTCAGGTAATTTTTTAGATGGAACAACTATAGGTAAAGATAGTACTCAATATCAATATAGAGAAGGGTTATGTCTAGAGCCTCAGTTTTTCCCAGACTCTCCAAACAAAGCCAATTTTCCGTCAACCATTTTGGAGCCAGGAACCACCTACTCCAATCAAATTGTTTATCGATTTAGTGTAATGGAGTAAGTAACATTTAATTAATAAAATAACTCTATATCTTAGTTAATTATATTGCCTAAAACTCGATAGCATTTTAAAATATTTTTAGGCAATATTTCATAACAACGACTATGTTAAGTGGCATTGCTCAAGATAGATACTATATTCACTACACTTTTCTCGTTACTTATATCAGTTAAGATAAGCTAGCACTCATCCGAAGACTTAGCCGTTTTTTATCGCTTATTGCAAAAGACTATCCTCAAAAACTCATCGACATTTGGCTCGAAAAATTATAAATTATGCGGGTTTTTGCTTTTGGGTAGAGTTCAATATTTCTGCAAAAATTCAAATTTCGCAAGGACATTACTATATCGCTCTCATAGGCCTTTTATTTAGGTAATGAGGATCATTCTGTCACATGAGTAAACAATGTCTGTATTATGGTTCAATTAAATCCCAATTTTATCAAACATATCGCTCGCGAATTGCCCTCTCACTTGTCACTTAATGAATTTATTGAAAGTTGCAATACCCCATTAAGAAAGTCCATTCGAGTGAATACCCTTAAAATTTCTTCAGCTGACTTTATTCAATTAATGTCTAACAAGGGCTGGCACTTTGACCCCATCCCATGGTGTAAAGATGGATTTTGGATTGACGTAACTGATGAGGCACAATTAGGTAATTCTATTGAACATATTCAGGGGCTTTTTTATATTCAAGAAGCGAGTTCGATGCTGCCACCAACAGCATTATTTGACAAACTCACCAATGCAGAAACTATTCTAGATGTTGCCTCCGCACCGGGGTCAAAAACCACTCAAATATCAGCATTGATGGATAACAAAGCCTTACTTGTTGCCAACGAGTATTCAGCAAGTAGAGTTAAAATTTTACACGCTAATGTGCTTCGTATGGGGGCTAAAAATGTCGCACTAACGCATTTTGATGGGCGCGTATTTGGTGAGTACTTATATGAAACTTTTGACGCAATATTATTAGATGCTCCTTGCGGTGGTGAAGGTACTGTTAGAAAAGACCCCAATGCACTTAAAAACTGGCAAATTGAAGATGTTGAAGCTATCGCTGATACCCAAAAAGATCTTATTGAGTCTGCTTTTTTAGCACTTAAGCCTGGTGGAACCTTAGTCTACTCAACCTGTACATTGAGCCAAATTGAAAACCAGCAAATTTGTTATCACTTACAACAAGCTTACCCGCACGCAGTTGAGTTTATACCATTAATTAATTTGTTTGATGATGCTGATAAAGCCTGTACCTCAGAAGGTTTTTTACATGTATGGCCGCAAATATACGATAGTGAAGGTTTTTTTGTTGCTAAGATTCGTAAAACATCATCGGTTGAACGAATAAAAAAGCAACCTAAGTTACAAAAAAACTTCCCTTTTCAACAAACACCAGCCAATCAACTTGCTGCATTAACACAATATTTAAGCCAAAATTTTGCTATTGAATTACCCGACAATACTACTGTTATGCAACGAGATGATGAGTTTTGGTTATTCCCAAATCAATTCTTACCACTGATTGGAAAAATGCGCTTTCAACGAATAGGATTAAAACTTGCAGACGCACTTAAAAAAGGCTTTAAAGTTCGTCACGAAGCGATTATTGCATTGACGGTTGGAGTTAAATCTGACAAAAAAACAGACTCTAGAAGTATTGAATTAAATGAATCACAAGCTCAGCAATTTTTAATGGGTAGAGATATCGAGTTCAGTAGCTTTTCGTCTGCATTACAACAATGGCTTGCACAACAAAGTCATGGAGAGATGCTCGTTAGTTATCATTTCATTCCACTCGGGGTTGTTAAGCATTTAGGTCATAGGCTTAAAAATAATCTGCCTAGAGAATTGGTGCGGGATAAAGTAGCTACTTAAAAACACTCAAAAAAACCACCAAAATAATGGTGGTTTTTTATTTCTTTAAGAAGCTAATCTATCTCAAAATTTTTAGCCATTTTTATAATCTGACTATGGCTGACATTGTGCTGATTACGTTGCGAACATAATAATTGATGTTCCGGAGATTTAGGATCGCCAACTATAATAACCTTAACTCTATAGCCTAATGCTTCTGCTGCCGTTTTATAGGCGATATATTCCCAATGACACACATTAGTATTATCACAAATAACTATTGGCTCTTCCCTAGCCAAAGCAGCAATAAACAGGCTTAAATTAATTTGGTGATACTCAGACAGCTTTCTGGCATCAAAATGGTATTTTCCCTGTTGAATGAATAAAGCATCAGTTGAAAAATAACCCATGCGTTTAATGTTCAATCTTCTATCCAAAGGCTGCGAAGCAATAAACTGCTCTACCCAATAAGACTTACCACTACCCGGTAAACCGCGCATGATAATGGCTTGTTTAATAGCGTTTTTGAATCGAACATTTTTGTTACTATCAACTTCAGCTTTCATTATGCGACTGACTCACTGCCTATTGTTTTTCCCGCTAGAATATCAGCAACGAGTTTAGGCACAATATCCCCCGCTTTACCCGTAAAGTGATATTGAAACTGACTGTGTCTATCGGGTTGCTGTAAGTTCACCTCAACAGTTTGAGCACCATGATGATTGGCACTATCTACAAAACCAGCCGCTGGATAAACCGTGCCCGACGTACCTATGGCAATAAACAAATCACAGTTATCTAACGCATCATGAATTCTATCCATGCCGTAAGGCATTTCGCCAAACCAAACAATATGAGGACGTAGCCGTATTGCTGGGATACAACATGTACAGCAATTATCAGGCCCAAAAGGTTCACGTAGCGCAAACGTTTGTAACGACTTTGGACAACGACCTTTGGATAACTCACCATGCATATGTAGTAAACGTTTTGAACCAGCTCGTTCATGTAAATCGTCAACATTTTGAGTAATAAGTAACAGGTTACCGCTAAACTGTTGCTCTAATTCAGCAAGTGCTACATGAGCCGCATTCACTTGTACATCACCAGAATGTAATTGTGTCCATCGATTATTGTAGAAGCGTTCAACCAAATCAATATCTCGAGCATAACCCTCAGGTGTCGCAACATCCTCAATATGGTGTTGTTCCCATAAACCATTTTGATCTCTAAATGTTTTAATGCCTGATTCTGCTGATATTCCCGCGCCGGTTAATACCACAATATTCCGGTACATAATGCTTCCTTATTTTTATTTATTTTTGCAGTGTAAGGTAATTTATACTGTTAAGTTCTGATCTATGTGCTGTATAAAAACAGTGTTGCTCGACAGATAACAAATGGCAATAATCCCTTAGTAGAAGTAAGTTTATTATCACAATTTTCACCCGCTAACCATTTTGAAGCAGATAAATTGTTATTTAAACTAGATTAAACCATTTAAGTGGTTTATGTTTTTATATTCAACACTTATAATGAAGATATTATCCACGGACGAACCTGATAGGTTCTGCAATCAAGAGATTAGCAATGACAGATGGAAATCAAGCGCTTAAAAAAGCCGGTTTGAAAATTACCCTACCTCGAGTAAAAATTCTAGAGCTTATGCAAGATCCTGATAATCAACATATCAGCGCTGAAGACTTATACAAAAAATTATTAGATATCGGTGAAGAAATTGGTTTAGCAACCGTTTACCGCGTTCTTAACCAATTCGATGATGCAGGCATTCTTAACCGTCATCACTTTGAATCGGGTAAAGCAGTTTTTGAAATGTCGACTCAAAAACACCATGACCATTTAGTATGTCTAACATGTGATAAAGTGATTGAGTTTTCTGATGAAGTGATTGAACGCCGTCAAGATGAGATTGCTATGCGTCATAACATTAAACTGACACACCACAGTTTATATCTTTACGGTCATTGTACTAATGACACTTGTGACCACGCTGACGAATAAGTCTCTCAGTTAAGCACTTGGGTTAATTTACTGACCCACAATAACTTTAAACATAAAACCAGCATCATTGCTGGTTTTTTTATGGCTTTAAATTGTGCAGTTAAGCACTGTTAAAGTATACGCTGATACACATGTACTTTATGGCCTTGATATTCATCTTGATCAAAAAGCGTCATGCCCACTTTTTTTGCCACCTTTTCTGAACCAAGGTTGCCATCTATTATCAAAGCAATAAATAATTCGATATTGAATTGGTCAAAGGTATCAACGGCCGCTTGTGCAGCTTCATAACCAATACCTTTGCCCCAATACTGAGGGAAATATCGATAACCTAATTCAACTTTATTATATTCAGGTAAAAATTTTGGACCACAAAATCCAATAACTTTATTATCCGCTTTATGATGAACAGCCCAGCGACCGAAGCCATGTTTAGTATAGTCTGCCTTGATGACATTATGATAAATATCAGCGGCTTGTGATAAATCAGTCAAGGGTGTGGAGGGAATAATATATTTTAGCATTTCAGGGATGCTGTTCATTAAAAACAATGCCTGAATATCCGCCGCCGTAAAAGGGCGTAAAATAAGTCTATCAGTTTCAGTGATAATGTCGTGAGTTGTAGCCATGACTTTGCTTCCTTTCAAGTGTATAACGAATCTCAGTTCGTTTAAGCAAAAACATGTTAACACTGATAATATAAAAAACAGACAGACTAATTATATTTTATTGATTTTATTTAGAAGTCTCATTAATTCAGCTTGCTCTGGTTCAGTGAGTAATGCCAAAAATTGCTCGTTTACCCATTCGGCTTCATGAATAAGATCATGCTCTAAAGCCTTACCTTCATCAGTTAAGAAAATTTGAAAAGCACGACGGTTATCGGCTTCTTGGTGGCGAGTCACAAACCCTTGAACCTGTAACTGATCAAGTAATCGAGTCATGGTGTAATTGGCAACATCACAACGTTTAGATAGCTCAGTTTGGCTCAAGCCCTCTTCTTGCCACAAAGTAAACAAAACCGGCCAAAGTTTTATATCCAAATCATAACGCTTTAGCCTACCATCTAACGACTGCTGTAAACTCAGATTAAGATGTGATACCAAATAATTTAAACTTTCATAACGTTTCAAATGATACCTCCACAAATCACTCTTAGGTTCAGATGTCTTAAATTACTGTAATGTATTTTCAGACTGTATATTACTAGCATACGCTAGATATGAGTGTTTTAGTCAACTGATAAAAAATCATTAATATATCGATAATAACAAGCGCGATTTAACACCCCGACTAAGCCTCGGCTTAAGTGAACTAAAATCTGACTGTCTTGTAGCTCGATAGCAGATTTATCCACGTTAAACTCTGTATCAAGGGTGGAGCGAAAACAAAAACCACTTGCAGTGGCATCAACCTCCACCAATACCATCGGCCAACTTTCTACGACTACTTTAACCTTCTCTACTGGAGTAATTAAAAAGTATTCGCCTTGAATACAATGTAAAATGCCGCTAAACATTCGGGCAAACTTCTGTGGCAAGGGGCTGTTTTGATATAACCAATTGCCATTAGAAACAATGGTAAACAATACTTCATCACTACACAGTTCGGCAGTCGAGTGTCCCGTTAGTTGCTTAACGGCTTCTGTTACTGAAGCGATATTTTTTTCATGCGTTGGTTTCATTATTTAGTCTGATTATTGATTGTTTAATAAGCTCAATAAACCTTCAATAGGATGTTGAGGGCTAAATTTTGCGAAGCGTTTAACTTGGCTTCGACATGAATAGCCAGACACTAAAATACGGTTTTTATCTGAAATGCTGTCAATACTCTGCTGCCACGACAATTCAAATAATGATTTTGATCTCTCAAGGTTATCTAACTCGTGTCCATAAGTGCCAGCCATACCGCAGCACCCCAAGTTTAGACTGTGAAGTTTTGCACCAAAGTGAGCAAAAATAGCTTGCCACTCTTTGGCCGTATTCGGTTTAGCGGTTGATTCAGTACAATGGCTGAACCAAGTAAATTCGGCACTATTTTGCTGTTCGATGGCTGGAGTTTTGTCTAGTACCGTCATTAACCATTCATTTGCAAGTTGCACTTCAAAATGGCCACGTTTATGGCCTAAAGCCACTTGATATTCATCGCGATAGCAAAGTACCAGCGCAGGATCTAACCCCACTAATGGCATTCCCAAAGAATGTATTTTATTCAAAAAGTCGGCACTGTCTTGAGCAGTTTTAGCAAATTTGTTTAAAAAGCCTTTAATGTGACTAGGCTTACCATTTGGTTTGAACGGTAGTAACACTGGTTTAAAGCCCAGCTTTTCGATTAATTGAATAAAGCGGTAAACAATATTTGCGTCATAAAATGAGTTAAAAGGATCTTGCACCACTAATACATATTGATCCCGTTGATCTGTTGGAATCGCATACAAATCCTCTAACTCATAACCTCGACTCGGGTGGCCATCAAGACGCTGCTTTAACGTAGGCACTGATAATTTTGGCGAGTCAACATATCCAATAGCTTTTTTGATCACCCATTGGCTCAGCGGGTTTTGCGAAGCAAAGTTGGTTACTTTTGGCATTGCAGCCATTAGGGGGAGTGAGTCTTCAATACCAGCCACTAAGTAATCTTTTACTGGGCGAAGATAGCGCTTGTAGTAAATATCAAAAAATTGCGCTCTAAACTTGGGGACATCAACCTTAACAGGACACTGACTCGAACAAGCTTTACAAGCTAAGCACCCTTTTAGAGACTCCATCACTTCATGGGAGTAATCATAGTCTCGTTTGGCGTTTAAGGTGTTTTGAGCTCGCTGCAAAAAGCTAGCTGATTTTGCTATAGCCAGTTCATTAACATTCACACCTTCAGCTTCAAGTAACCTTAACCACTCACGCATTAACCCTGCACGACCTTTTGGCGATTGAATACGATCACCTGTCGCCTTAAAGGATGGACACATAGGTGAGTATGCACTGTAATTAAAACATAACCCGTTACCATTACAGTTCATTACGTCAGGAAAGTTTGTTCTGACTTCAACCGGGATTTGTCTATCAAAACTGCCACGCTTAACACTGTCGACATTAAACTGCAGTGCACCACTGTTTGGAGGTGAAACTAATTTTCCAGGGTTAAGACGGTTGTCTGGGTCAAATAAACCCTTTACCTGCTCTAGTACGCTATAAAGCTCTTCACCAAATACATCAGGGCCGTACTCGCCTCGAACTCCCTTACCATGCTCACCCCACATTAAACCACCGTATTTTAGCGTTAGCGCAGCAACTTGGTCCGAAATAACTTTTAGTAATTTTTCATCGGCTTCATCGCACATATCTAACGCTGGACGTACATGAAGCACACCGGCATCAACATGACCAAACATACCGTATTGTAAATTGTGGCCGTCAAGTAACGCCCTAAATTCCATAATAAAGTCGGCTAAGTTCTCTGGTGGAACCGCAGTATCCTCAGCAAAGGCCAACGGTTTTCGAGTACCTTTAGTTGCTCCTAACAACCCCACTGCTTTTTTGCGCATGGCATAAATTTGGTTGATACTTGATTTGTCAGCGGTAATTTGAAAACCCACTAGACCGTATTGTTTATTAGCCAACTGCTCTGAAAGTGTGGCTTCTAATTTGGCGAGTTTAGCTTTGACTTCATCATCTTCACCCGCAAACTCAACCATATTTAATCCTTCAATGGTCTTGTTAGGTACATCTGTGATTAAGTCAGCAACACTATGCCAAATAATATCTTCTCTAGCTAAATTAAGAACCTTAGAATCAACTGTTTCCACCACGGTTGCATTGGCTTCAACTAATGACGGTGCATGACGAAGTGCCGACTCAAAAGAGTCATATTTAATATTAACCATCATGCGTGTTTTAGGCAGTGGCGTAATATTTAATTTAGCTTCAGTAATTACTGCAAGTGTGCCTTCTGACCCCGTTAAAATACGAGAAAGATCAAACTCGGTTAATGCATCATTCCAAGCATGTTTTAAGTCATAACCCGTTAAAAATCGGTTTAGTTTTGGAAAGCGGGATTCAATGCTGGCACGCTTGTCAAAACAAACTTTGGCAATTTCACTTATGATTTTGTCTGCAAATGCATTTTCAGTGGGTGAATGGTCGACAGATTGTTTCGTTAGTGGTGAAGATTGCAGCACACTGCCGTCTACTAACACACTGGTTAACCCTAATACATGGTCTGATGTTTTACCGTAAACCAATGAACCAGCACCTGATGCATCAGTATTGATCATGCCGCCAATAGTGGCACGGTTTGAAGTTGATAAGTCAGGGCTGAAGAAAAAGCCATGCGGTCTAAGTGCATCATTTAACGCATCTTTCACTACACCTGCTTGTACTTTAACCCAACCTTCTTCGGCATTAACTTCTATTACTTGGTTAAGATAACGCGACACATCCAAAATTAACCCATGGGTCAATGACTGACCATTAGTACCAGTACCGCCGCCACGCGCACTAAAAGTAACCGCTTTAAACTCGGGTTGGTTAGCAAGTCGTAAAACCAACTCAACGTCTTTCTGCGCTTTAGGGTAGATTACGGCTTGAGGTAAAAACTGATAAACAGAATTATCGGTGGCTTGTACAAGTCTGGCACTGTATCTTTTGTCGATTTCACCATTAAAATCACTTTGTTCCAAAGCCTCTAAATAGGCGAGATAAACAGGTTCTAAAGTTTGTTGATGTGAAAGTAGAGGTAACATGGCAGACTTCATAGTTATTTTAATTGAGTCCATTATAAACAAAAAAAAGCCGCTAAAAAGCGGCTTTTTAATCAACTTGATAAAAATGCATATTAAGGTTAACTATTGATAAAATTTAACCCTTTATAATGCATATTCATAAGTGGGTCAGTTATGCATGTTCTTCAGCTAAGTATAACCAAGTGTCAATAACGGTATCAGGGTTTAATGAAACTGTATCAATACCTTGCTCTACTAACCACTGGGCAAAATCTGCATGGTCAGATGGACCTTGGCCACAAATTCCAACGTAAGCGCCTTTTGCTTTGGCGGCTTTAATTGCCATGGCAAGCAACGCTTTAACGGCTTCGTTACGCTCATCAAACAAGTGACTGATAATACCTGAGTCACGGTCTAAGCCTAAAGTAAGCTGCGTTAAGTCGTTAGAACCAATTGAGAATCCGTCAAAATACTCTAAGAATTGATCGGCCAAAATTGCGTTTGAAGGAAGCTCACACATCATAATTACACGTAAGCCATCTTTACCACGTTCTAGCCCCTGCTCTTTCAGTAATTCAATCACTTGTGACGCTTCACCTAAGGTGCGAACAAATGGAATCATCACTTCTACATTGGTTAAGCCCATTTGATTGCGAACGCGTTTGATCGCTTCACATTCTAATGCAAAGCAGTCACGGAACGATTCTGAGATATAACGGCTTGCACCACGGAAGCCCAACATTGGGTTTTCTTCTTCTGGCTCATAATGCTCACCACCAACTAAGTTTGCGTACTCGTTAGACTTAAAGTCTGACATACGTACAATCACTTTTTTAGGGTAGAAAGCAGACGCAATAGTAGCAATACCTTCAGCTAAACGAGCAATGTAATATTCAACCGGAGACTCATAGCCAGCAATCATTTCATTGATTTCAGCTTGTAATGCAGCATCTTGCTGATTGAACTCAAGCAGTGCTTTAGGGTGAATACCAATCATTCGGTTAATAATGAACTCAAGACGTGCTAAGCCAACGCCTTCATTAGGTAAACGCGCAAAATCGAATGCACGATCTGGGTTACCCACGTTCATCATAATTTTCATTGGTAATTCTGGTAAAGAATCAACGCGATTGGTAACCACTTCAAACTCTTGTTTACCAGAGTAAATTAAGCCAGTATCACCTTCAGCACAAGAAACGGTAACCACTTCACCATTTTTAACTAAGTCAGTAACATTGCCACAGCCTACAACCGCTGGAACACCCAACTCACGAGCAATAATTGCAGCATGACAAGTACGTCCACCACGGTTAGTCACAATCGCACTGGCGCGTTTCATGATAGGCTCCCAATCTGGGTCTGTCATGTCTGTGATTAATACATCACCTGGCTGAATTTGGTCCATGTCATCAATCGAAGCTAAAACTTTAGCTACACCGGTACCAATTTTATGACCAATTGCGCGACCTTCACAAATCACATCGCCTTTGGTTTTTAAGTGGTAACGTTCAATTAATTGAACATCTTCACGGCTGCGAACGGTTTCTGGACGAGCTTGAACAATATAAAGTTTACCGTCATTGCCATCTTTAGCCCACTCAATATCCATTGGGCGACCATAATGCTTTTCGATCACCATGGCTTGTTTAGCCAGTTCCATCACTTCGGCGTCATTAATTGAAAACGAACGACGTTGAGCAGCATCAACATCTTCAATTTTAACTTGCTTGCCGTGTGATGCATCATCTGAATACACCATTTGGATAAGCTTGCTACCAATATTACGGCGAACAACCGCGTCATGGCCTTGGGTTAAAATTGGCTTGTGCACATAAAATTCATCAGGGTTTACTGCACCTTGTACAACCATTTCACCTAAACCAAAAGATGAAGTGATAAATACAACGTCATTGTTACCTGACTCAGTATCCATGGTGAACATTACACCAGAGGCAGCTTTATCTGAACGCACCATACGCTGAATACCAGCAGATAACGCGACACCTTGGTGCTCATAGCCTTGATGGACACGGTAAGAAATTGCACGGTCGTTAAATAGCGAAGCAAATACATGCTTAATAGCCAAAATAACAGCGTCATAGCCTTTAACGTTTAAGAAAGTTTCTTGCTGGCCAGCAAATGAAGCATCTGGCATATCTTCAGCAGTAGCAGAAGAACGAACAGCAAAAGAAGCATCTAACGTTTCACTTGCTAGTTGCTCATAAGCTTCACGCACTGCCGCTTCAAATTCTGGTTGGAATGGGGTTTCAATAACCCACTGTCTGATCTGTGCACCCACTTTCGCTAGTGCTGTTACATCGTCTACATCTAAAGTCTCTAAAATGTCGTAAATCTTTTGATTAACACCACTTTGTTCAAGGAACTCATTAAACGCATGAGAGGTAGTTGCAAAACCACCAGGTACTTGAACGCCTGCATTGGAAAGATTACTTATCATTTCACCAAGGGATGCGTTTTTACCGCCGACCTTGTTCACATCACCCATGCCTAATTCTTGATACCAGAGTACGTATTGCTGCACAGTTTTATCTCCGCAAGTTTTTATTTCAGTGGCCACTTCACATGAGGGCGAATGCATTTTACACTCAGCCACAACACGCGTAAATGTTTAATTTTATTTGTAATTTTATTACTACAAGAGGTCATAATGACACCAAAAGTATTTTATATCTCAGATGGGACCGCGATCACAGCAGAGGTTTTTGGTCACGCGGTGCTTTCGCAGTTTCCTATTAAATTTGAAGCACTTACCATTCCATTTGTTGAAAGCTTACAAAGAGCCGAGAAAGTGAAGCAACAAATAAATGATTGTTTTATTACAACAGGCGAGCGACCGTTAGTGTTCCATTCCATCGTAAATCCAGAAATTCGCAACGTGATTTATTCATCTGAAGGAGTGGATTATGATTTTTTGAATACCTTTGTTGCGCCATTAGAACAACATTTAGGGGTGAAAGCACAGCCGGTATCACATCGGACACATGGTAAGTCTAATCACGGTTATGAAGCCCGAATTGAGGCGATTAATTATTCATTGGATAATGATGACGGACAAACCATGAAACATATGGACAAAGCCGACATCATATTATTAGGGGTTTCACGCTGTGGTAAAACCCCATCAAGCCTTTATCTATCAATGCAGTTTGGTATTAAAGCGGCAAACTATCCTTTTGTTGAAGATGATATGGATAATCTTAAGTTGCCTGAAGCACTTAAACGTAATAAGTCAAAACTCTTTGGGTTGACTATTGACCCTGCTCGTTTACATGAAATACGTCAAAGTAGAATGGAAAACAGTCGATATTCATCTTTAAGACAGTGCCGTTTAGAAGTTAAAGAAGTTGAAATGCTCTATAAGAAAGAACGGATTCCCTATGTCAACACGACTAATCATTCGGTAGAAGAGATTGCCACTAAAATACTTGATATAACTGGCTTAGAACGACATATGTTTTAATCATTATTGTATTGCTTGTTTCCTTATCAAAACAATAGTGCACACTACTAACAAGTGGCTATAAGACGATTACATTCCATTCGCTTTTAGCCGCTTTTTTATTAAGATAATCAATTAACATCTAGATTGTTAACTAAGTAGCATTAACATGATGTAATTTCACCGACAAGTTAACCGCTAAACTCGCATCTAATTATCAATTGAGGTTATAATCTTGTTCATTATGATGCTAAATAATTCAAGCATCTCACGATTTAGCGGTAAGATGAATGACCATTAAAACAGACGAACTACGAACCTCCCTTTTATGTAAAGTAATTTCACCCGCACAACTTGCGTCTGAATTTCCTCTTACACAAGATGCTGCTGATTATTTGGTTCAGCAACGTCGTGAAGTTGAAGCAATCATTTCTGGTGAAGATCAGCGACTACTGGTGATCATTGGCCCTTGCTCAATTCATGATACCGAAGCGGCATTAGATTATGCTAAACGCTTATCAGCATTACACCATGAATTAAAACAAGACCTATGTATTGTTATGCGCGTTTACTTTGAAAAACCGCGCACTATTGTCGGTTGGAAAGGCTTAATATCTGATCCCGATCTAGACGGCAGCTTTAGTCCTAATAAAGGCTTAAGATTAGCTAGGCAGTTACTACAGCAGATCACTGAATTAAAGCTGCCTATTGCCACCGAGTTTTTAGATATGGTTAATGGCCAATATATTGCTGACCTTATTACTTGGGGTGCTATTGGTGCGCGTACCACAGAAAGTCAAATTCACCGTGAAATGGCTTCAGCCCTTTCATGTCCCGTTGGATTTAAAAACGGCACTGATGGCAATATCAATATAGCCGTCGATGCCGTTCGAGCAGCACAGGTTCCACACATTTTTTATTCACCAGATAAAGACGGTGCTATGGCCGTTTATCGTACTCACGGTAATCCTTTTGGCCATATTATTCTTCGTGGTGGTAAACAACCTAACTATGAAGCGGCTGATATTGAAAGTGTACGTGCACAATTAGCTGACGTAGGCGTAAGCGAAAGAATTGTTGTTGACTTTAGTCATGGCAACAGCCA
The DNA here is from genome assembly GCF_023284065.1 of Shewanella gaetbuli. Lineage (GTDB taxonomy): Bacteria > Pseudomonadota > Gammaproteobacteria > Enterobacterales > Shewanellaceae > Shewanella > Shewanella gaetbuli. Next base: position 290,081 of record NZ_JAKIKP010000004.1, read on the forward strand.
AAAACAGCATAAAAATCAGCTTAAAGTGGCAGACAGCATTATGCAGCAAATGCGCAATGGCTCAACAGCTATTGCAGGTATTATGGCTGAAAGCTTTATGATAGAAGGCAACCAAAAAGTCGTTGAGGGCCAACCATTAACCTATGGTCAAAGTATTACTGATGCTTGTTTACATTGGGAAGATTCTGAAAAGTTATTACGGGATTTAGCTCAAGCTTCAAGGGACAGAAAGCAAAAATTAACGGCTAAATAAGTTAATCGTTTAACTCTCTATAAATGATGAAAAGTCAGCTCTGCATTGCTGGCTTTTTTTGTGTAGACCATGCCACAATCGTTTTAACTTTGACAAATTGAATAAAATTACTCCAGTTATTCAAAACCTGAACTTAAGTACGTTAATTAAGGTAAATAATTGCATAGCTAACTTGCCATTATCTGTAGTAAATCTTTATCATTAGGCGGTCTTTTTAGGGGAATTCATAACCCAATCTTTTTAGGAGCTCACATGCCCAAAATTAATCTGCTACTAATATGCGGCGGCGGCGGTGCTGAACATGATATTTCTCTTATGTCAGTTAAATTTTTTGAAACATCGCTTGCCCAGTCAGATAAATTCTCGGTATTACGAATAGAATTAGACAAAAATGGTCAATATAAATCTACTGATGGCCAGCTATGTGAATTAACAAACCGCCGTGAGGTGCGCTTTGAAAATGAGGCTATCTCTCCATGGCCGGTAGATTATGTCATCCCTTGTATTCATGGCTACCCAGCTGAAACAGGCGATATTCAGTCTTACTTTAACCTCATTAAACTACCGTATTTCGGTTGTGAGTCTGAAGCATCGAGCAATTGTTTTAACAAAATTACCGCTAAAATGTGGTTTAGTGCCTTGGGTATTCCAAATACACCATATATTTTCTTACATCAACTTGATGATGCAGCAATCTCTCAAGCACAGAATGCATTTGACCAATGGGGGTCTTTATTTATTAAAGCCGCGTCTCAAGGTTCATCTGTCGGTTGTTACAAAGTCGACGATAAAGACAAAATTGTCGATACCTTGACACAAGCTTTTGAATACTCTCCTTATGTGATTATTGAGCAAACCGTGGTTGCCAGAGAACTTGAAGTAGCTGTTTACGAGTATCAAGGACAATTAATTGCCACTAAACCAGGGGAGATTGTTTGTGACTCGAATAGTTTTTACACCTTTGATGAAAAGTATGACTCTAATAGCAAAGCCAAAACCTATGTTGAAGCGATTAATATTTCTGATGAATTGAGCGATACAATTAGGCAGTATGCACTCAAAGTTTTCAAAGGTATGAAGTTACGTCACCTATCGAGAATTGATTTCTTTTTAACGGCAAATAATGAAATTTTGCTCAATGAAATTAACACTTTCCCCGGGTTGACTCCTATTTCAATGTTCCCGAAGATGTTGGCTCATAATGGCCATAACTTTGTTGATTATTTATCTAATATTATTGTGTCGCAATTAGCTGAATAAACCACAAAAATCGTGATTGTAAAAGGAGATTCTAAAAATTGAATCTCCTTCAAATTACCCAATGGTTAAACCATATTTTTTATTTAAATCTGACATGTAGCCAGTTTTATATAAATGAATAAGGGCATTCTGTAGCCGGTTTTCAACCTCTGTATCCAATTCACTATTACACGCCATTGCTCTGATCGAAGTAAAAAATATTAACTCTGGCTCACCAAAATCAATTTTTTGTTCTGCCATCAATGCTTTAGCGGTTACGATGTCAGCCGCCCAAAAATCAATTCGTTTTCGCTGTAACTTTCTAAGGTTCAATGCATCATTGGTCGTAAGCTGTACTTTATAGCCTGCATTCGATAAATACTCACCTATGCCACTGCCCAAAAAACTGCCAATACTATTGGATTTAACATCACTGAGGGTAATAAGTGGAGTGTTTATTGATTTATCGCTAAATAATCCATAACGAGAAATCATCACGGGCGCAAACCATTTAAATTGTGATTCACGCTGTTGATTTCTTTCTATTGGTAATACACAAGTATTCTTTTTCGACTCAGCCAAGGCCATGCCACGTTTTAGAGGTAGCAACTGTACTTGATAGTCAATTTTTGCATGAGTTAATAATGCCTCTAAAAACTCAATGACTAAACCTTGTTTAGTGTTATTAACTTGTGTAGCAAAAGGGACTTCAGAATAAGTATAAATAGTTAACTTATCAGCAAATACCATAGGGCTAAAAAACATACACATCAGTACACTTATAATGGATAAGTGCCGTTCATTTTTTAACCGCTTATTTACAAACCATTTATTCCCAAACAAGGATAGCCTCCTTATAGGGTAGTGTTTTTCCCTTAACTGAGTTTTCTAGTGCAGCTTTGGGGGCTCCAGGTTGTTTAAACCAATAATCGCTTGGCTTAGGACTATTAACCTTTGGTACACATTTTGTATTGGAGCTTGATTGACTTAACTCAGTTAAATGGCGGTCAAACTCATCAGCGATGGCATCTAAGCCCTGCTGAGTTGATAATTTTCCCTCTACTATTTTGCCGATATAGTGCCACCAATGCCCCGACATATTCCGATAATCAGGCACATTGGTTCCTGTTGGCGTCCAAACATTTCGGGCTTCACTTCGATAAAACTCAACTAAACCACCTAAATATGGCGCTTTCTGGCTCATTGCCTCTGATTCAATATCTGACAAACGAATTGGCGTATAGCCCACTAACGTTTTGTGTAACGACACTGATTTAGAAACAAGGAATTGGGCATAAAGCCATGCGGCTAGTTGCCTTTCTTTAGGCGTGTTATTTATAAAAGTCCATGCGCCGGTATCTTGATACCCTGATTTCATACCAGTTTGCCAATATTTACCAACTGGTGAAGGCGCGACTTTCCACTTAGGGGTGCCATCCTCATTGACAATGGCTAACTCGGGGTCAATAAATTCGCCAACAAACGCGCTATACCAAAATATTTGTTGCGCTATTTGGCCTGTTTTCGGCCATTTACTGGCTTGATTAAAGGTGAGTTTTCTCGCTTCTTGCGGAGCTAAATCTAACCAAGATACAAATTTATCAATAGCATATACTGCGGCAGGACCGTTTAATTCGCCTCCCCGACTCACACTTGCACCAACTGGGTGGCACTGTTCAACTCTAATTCCCCACTCATCTACTGGAAGCCCATTGGGTAAACCTACATCTCCAACGCCCGCCATAGAAAGCCACGCATCAGATATTCGCCAACCTAAAGAAGGGTCTGTGGCAGCATAATCCATATGACCATAAACTCTAACGCCATTAATATGTTTAATATCATTAGAAAAAAAGTGAGCTATATCCTCATAAGCTTGCCAATTTTGAGGTACGCCTAACTCATAGCCATATTTTGATTTGAACTGACGTTTAAATGTTACATCTTCAAACCAATCACTGCGGTACCAGTACAGATTAGCAAATTGTTGATCAGGTAACTGATAAATGATGCCGTCAGGCCCTGTTGTAAACTTTATGCCAATAAAATCATTTATATCAAGTGTTGGCAGAGTCAATTTGCCATCATCAAAGCTAACTAACTCTGTAATACTGGTGATATTGCCATTACGAAAATGGCTGCCAATTAAATCACTATCATTGATATAAGCATCATATAGATTTAAACCAGTCTCTATTTGAGCCGTGATTTTTTTTATTACATCATCTTCTTCAGTAATTTCATGTATCACATGAATGCCTGTTAACTCATAAAACAGCCTTGCCAAAACTTCAGACTCGTAAACATGGGTTTTAATACTTTCAGATACCACTCTTATCGTTAAACCTTTGAAAGGTTTAGACTGTTGCGCAAACCAACGTAATTCTTGTTGTTGTTCTAAAGAGGTCAATGAGGTGGGCTGCAATAGCGATATCAAAGTGGTAATTTTTTTCTCATCTTCTGCATTGAGTTGAATACTATCAACCGATGTATTATCAGCCGCTTTTAAAAATAAGTCAGCTGAAGTTGCAGATGATGACAGCAACAGAGACGTAAAAATTAACCACGTGGGAGCAATAAAAGTCTTCACTGATGAGATGACTCCTAATGTAATAAAATTATAATTGTTATTGATTAATCATAGTATAAACAACTGTTATTACAAGAAAAAAAGTCAATTATTTTTTGCCAATAAAAAAGACCAGCAAGCTGGTCTTTTTTATTATTTGCCAAGAAGTTAGAAACCTTCTACGCCTGCCATGTCAGGTAATTGGTGAGCAATACCTTTGTGGCAATCAATACAGGTTTTCTCTCCACTTGCTAGAGATGTTGAATGCATTTGTGCCGCACGCTGAGATTGTCGAGTAAAGTCCATGTAATCAAAGTTGTGACAGTTACGACACTCAAGAGAATCATTCGCTTTTAAACGATCCCATTCATGTTCTGCCAACTCGCGACGTTTTGCTTCGAACTTCTCACGGGTATTAATGGTGCCGAATACTTTTCCCCAAACCTCTTTGGAAGCTTGCATTTTACGGGCAATTTTATCAGTCCAATTATGAGGAACATGACAATCTGGACAGGTTGCACGTACACCACTTCGGTTAGTAAAGTGAATCGTGCTTTGCAATTCCTGATAGACATTATTTTCCATTTCATGGCAACCAATACAAAATTGCTCTTGGTTAGTCGCCTCTAAAACAGTATTAAATCCACCCCAAAATATCACTCCAGCAACAAAGCCTCCAAGCGTGAGAAATCCAAGGCTATAATGCACACTAGGTCTATTTACAACACGCCAAATTAACTTTAATTTTGCAAACAATTTAGCCAACATAATTGCTCCTATTGCTTGTCAGTTGATTTAGCTTTCATTAGATGGTCAATATCTACAAAGTCATTTTCAACTTGTAGTTTTGCATCTAACTGTGGCGCATGACATTGAGTACAAAAATAACGACGCGGAGATAACTCTGCTAAAAAGTTATTATCACGGTCCATAAAGTGAGTCACACTCACCATTGGCGCTTGAGAATGACCAGTGCTATTTCTAGCATGACATTGCATACATTTATTCACTTTAAGATCAATTTGATAGCCATCAATCTTATGCGGAATAACTGGCGGTTGCATTGGGTAATTACGCACTTGTTTTACGTCTGAGTTAATCACCTTTTGCATTATCGGCGGTGTAGGCTCAACATTCAAAGGCGCTTTACGTAATGTCGCAACTTGATCATCGGGTACACTTGCAGCAACAACCGATAAAGACATACCAAGGAGCGCAATTGCAGATAAAAATGTAGATACTTTCATAATTTTACACTCCTTAGGCTTTAACGACTTTGATTGCACATTTCTTAAAGTCAGTTTGTTTCGACAAAGGATCTGTCGCATCAAGGGTGACCTTATTAATCAGCTGACTAGCATCAAACCAAGGTACGAATACTAATCCTACAGGTGGCTTATTACGTCCTCTTGTTTCGATACGGGTTTTAATTTCGCCACGTCGTGAAATAACTTTCACTTCATCACCGCGACGTAATCCACGCTTTTTAGCATCATCAGGGTGCATAAAACATACTGCATCAGGAAACGCTTTATAAAGCTCTGGAACCCTTTGTGTCATAGAACCTGAATGCCAGTGTTCTAGTACACGTCCAGTTGACAACCATAAATCAAACTCTTCATCTGGTGACTCAGCTGGTGCTTCATATGGCAGAGCAAAAATAACTGCTTTGCCGTCTGGCTTACCATAAAAATCAAAACCTTTACCAGCTTTGACATACGGGTCAGAACCTTCACGATAACGCCATTTAGTTTCAACGCCATCCACCACAGGCCAACGTAAACCATGCTCTTTATGATAAGTATCAAAGTCAGCTAGGTCATGCGCATGACCACGGCCAAAGGTAGCGTACTCTTCAAATAAGCCTTTTTGGACATAAAAACCGAAATGTTTACCGTCATCATTTAAGTGTTTAGGGTCTGAATCACTTAATGGGAATTTATCAACATTGCCATTTTGATAGAGTACTTGATATAAGGTTTTGCCTTTGTATTCTGGGTTAGCTTTCAACACTTCTGCTGGCCACACTTCATCAGTAGTGAAGCGTTTTGAAAACTCCATTAATTGCCACATATCAGATTTAGATTCGCCCGGTGCACGAACTAATTGATGCCAGAACTGAGTACGACGTTCTGCATTACCGTAAGCGCCCTCTTTTTCAACCCACATTGCCGCAGGTAAAATAAGGTCAGCGGCTTGAGTGGTAACCGTTGGATAAGCGTCAGACACAACGATAAAGTTGTCTGGATTACGATAACCAGGTAGGCCTTCCTCATTCATATTTGGTGCAGCTTGCATATTGTTATTAACTTGAACCCAATAACAATTTAAATCACCATCTTTCAATCTACGATGCTGCTCTACTGCATGATAGCCTGGTTTTGGTGGAATAATCCCACTTGGAATTTTCCAAATATCTTCAGCGAGTTTTCTGTGCTTAGGATTAGTCACAACCATGTCTGCAGGTAAACGGTGTGAGAATGTCCCCACTTCACGGGCTGTACCACATGCAGATGGCTGGCCTGTTAATGAGAATGGACTGTTACCTGGAGTTGCAATTTTACCGACTAATAAGTGAATGTTATAAATTAGGTTATTACACCACACACCACGAGTATGTTGATTAAAGCCCATGGTCCAGAATGAGGTGACTTTCTTATCTGGGTCAGCATACAGCTCAGCGAGGGCTATTAGTTTATCTTCTGAAACACCTGATAGCTTACTGACCGATTTAACATCATAGTCGGCAACGAATTTTTTAAACTCTTCAAAATCAATAGGTGTTGAATCACCGGCAGTTGCTACATTTTTAGCTTTTTTCTGTAGTGGATGAGTCGCACGTAAACCATAACCGATATCCGTAGTACCTTTACGGAAGTTCACATGTTTATTAACAAAGTCTTTGTTTACTTTATCGTTTTGAATAATGTAGTTAGCAATAAAGTTAAGAATCGCTAAGTCAGTTTGAGGCTCAAAAATAATCGGTAAGTCTGCTAAATCAAATGAACGATGTTCAAACGTAGACAATACCGAAACCTTAACATGTGGTGCACTTAAACGACGGTCGGTAACGCGAGTCCATAAGATTGGATGCATTTCAGCCATATTTGAGCCCCATAATACAAAAGCGTCTGCCGCTTCCATATCATCATAACAGCCCATAGGCTCATCCATACCAAAGGTACGCATAAAGCCAACTACTGCAGATGCCATACAATGACGTGCATTAGGGTCAATATTGTTTGAGCCAAAACCTGCTTTCATTAGCTTAACGGCGGCATAACCTTCAAAAACAGTCCACTGACCAGAACCAAACATACCGACGGCAGTTGGGCCTTTTTTCTTGATGGTTTCTTTCCATTTTTCAGCCATGGTGTCAAAAGCTTGATCCCAGCTGATCGGCGTAAATTCACCATGCTTGTCGTATTTACCATTGGTCATACGCAGCATTGGTGTTTGAATACGGTCGCGGCCATACATAATTTTCGATAAGAAGTAACCCTTAATACAATTTAGGCCTTTATTAACTTCAGATTTCGCATCACCATGAGTCGCAACCACTTTACCATCACGAGTAGCAACAATGACCGAGCAGCCTGTACCACAAAAACGACAAGGTGCTTTGTTCCATTCTAACTTTGTTTGTTCTGAGCTAGTAATCAGGTTACTTGCCGAAGCCGGTAGTGCAAGACCCGCAACACTTGCGGCCGCCATTGCAGCATTGGCTTTCATAAAATCACGTCTGTTCATTTTCATTTCTCACCCTCTTCAAGCTCTTCACTTTGGTGGTAAACCATGGTTGCAGATAGCACGCCTGGCAATGCATTAATTGTTGAAATATCATCCATTAACGACTTTTGACTCGGGCCTTCTATTACTACAACAAGTTTGACTTCATTATTTGCTGATAACTCAGCATTTTTTATTTCCATAATTTGTTGTCTGACTTCTGCCATTTTTTCCGGCTTTACTTGGACAATCAAACTGGTTACGTGAAGTTCATTACTCATCTAATACACTCTTATTAAAATAAAATTTTTTAATTTAACCTACACCTGGAGGGCCAGTTAAAATTTGACTAAACCAGATTGTAAAACCTAATGCGCTAACTAATGCTGCGGATAAAATGGGGGCTAGAAAAACAGTTAAGAAGATAAATATTTTAAGCTCTAAACTTTTTTCATCTTTTGTTTCTTGACTCATGGAACCTCCAAGAGTGGTTAGGATTGCGAATATGGTGCTGTTATATATCACCATTTCGGATTAATTGAATTTTATCGCTAAACAATTTGCAAACTATATACTCACAAATTGGTAAACAAGTGTTTAATTGATCTAGATCATCTATTCAGTAAAACTTATTCCTAAATCACGCTTTCACAACAAGAAAATGATTTAAATTTGACCAACCATTCAAAAATTTCTTAGATACAGCATAACCCACTTTAACAAGTCATTCACATTTGTTGTTGTTTTATGAATGAGATTAAAAATCATATGTGACACAGATCACGTTGTAGATATAAAAAAACCTGCGAGATTAACTCAAGCAGGCTCTCAATTCATGTTTTAATATCTAATGAGGCGTTAGGCTTTACGATATAGCAAAACCTTTAACGACTTTTGCTCATCAACGTCTGCAAATATGGCTGGATTATTTAATCGCTCAACAAAAGTTATTTCATTGGTGGTGCTTTCAACTTGTTGCATTAAAAAATCACAACCTAATTCAGGTGCATTTAAGCACAATAGCACTTGGCCTTCGTCTGCAAGCAAGCTAGGTAAACGTTTTAGTAAACGCTGATAGTCTTTAGTTGCGACAAAACTGCCCTTTTGATTGCTTGGGGGATCCGCAATAATTAAATCGTAAGGACCTAACTTTGTTAGTTTGCCCCACGATTTAAAAATATCATGACCTAAATAACGCGCTCCAGTGGGAAGTTCATTTAATAAATGATTTTGTTTACCGATACTTAGTGCCCCTTTGCTCATATCCATATTGACCACTTCATCTGCGCCGCCTTGTAAGGCTGCAACGGAAAAACCACAAGTATAGGCAAATAAATTGAGCACTTTTTTATGCTTGGCATGCTGTCTTACCCACTGGCGACCATTGGCCATATCTAAAAACAAGCCATGATTTTGACCTCGTAACAAATGCACTTGAAAACGCGCCCCATTTTCAGTTACCACATGGTTTTCAGGCACTTCGCCTGCAATGATCTGAGTGTGTGTTTGCCCCATGTTGCGATACTGAAAAACTAAATTACATTCAGTGTCCGGGTGATTCTGTGCAAAAGATTGCTGAATTTGGCTCAACAACAGTTGCTGTTGCGATTCTTCAAGTTGTTTAAAGCTGGTTAATAACAAAACTGGTGGATACCAGTCTAAACATAAATGCTCTTCGCCAGCGTATAAGCCTCCACGACCATGGAAAACTCGTTGCACTTCAGGCGTGATGTTAAATAGGTTTAGGGCAGTGATCAGTGCTGACATATTTGCTTTGTTTCTCTATAAAGTATTCTAAAATAATTTGTTATTTGACCGTTTCGTTATCCTGAGCCGAAGATGTTTCGATTTCATCGTGACTTTCAACAGTGAGCACTTGAGTTTCTCCTTCACTTTTGTCATCTACTTCATCGGCTAATAAAATGGCAAGCCACATCCCTGACTGACTTGACTCTAAGCCTATTTTAACCACCATCGTTAATGGAACAGATAACAACATACCCACTGAGCCTAATAACCACCCCCAAAAAATTAATGATAAAAACACCACTAAAGTTGATAAGCCAAGGCCCTTGCCCATAAATTTAGGTTCAATGACATTACCCATCACCATATTAGTGCCTAAATACAGCAGACCAGTAGCACCAGCAGCTCCTGGGCCAAATTGAATAAAAGCCAGTAATACTGCAGGAATAGCCGCAATAATTGACCCGATATTAGGAATATAATTAAATAAGAATGCGACAACCGCCCATAACAACGCATAGTCAACACCAATAATTGATAACCCCACCCCAACGATGACACCAGTGCCTAAACTGACCAAGGTTTTGATCATCATGTATTGATTAACTGAGTGAAGAAACTTATCAATTTGCTTCATTCGCATGTCAGGATCATCTAAAGCAAAATGAAACTTCTTAGGCATATCTTGAGCTTCAAATAACATAAACACCACAGTCAAAATGATCAGGAATAAATTGGCCATTACATTGCCGACACCTGACAACATATTGGTGGTCATACTTAAAGCCATGCCTGGGTCAAAATATTCAAGTACTTTTTCTCGCGAAATATGAATATTAAGTGCTTGCAGCTTTTCTAGTATCCACGCAAATTGTTCAATGAGTTGTGCCCGATATAGTGGTAATTGTTTAGAAAACTCATTAATAGAACTGCCCACTAAACTGGCTAACCATAAACCTAACAGCACGATAAAAACCATTAACAGCAGAACAGCGAGGCCTTTAGGTACTTTAAACCTGCACATTAAATTGATGGCAGGATTACAAATCATGGCTAAAAATGCTGACAAAACAAAAGGCACCACAATGGGGCTAGCTGTTTTTATTCCTGCCAGAATAATCACGACGCAGGCCATAACAACAAAGCTACGCACTGCCATGGATGATTCCTGTATACCTTTCATAAAAATAAATCCTTATTGCAACCCAAGACTAAAAGTGTGTATGTTTAGTATCATCTGACAACAAATATAAACAATAGAAGTAGTTATGAAACCAGATACGGCAATTATTCGAATCAAAAATCTCCGCTTACGTACTTATATCGGTATTAAAGAAGAAGAAATTAACAATCAACAAGATGTTATCGTTAATGTCATCATTCATTACTGCGCAGATAAAGCACGAAATAGTGATAATGTAGCTGATGCTCTTAATTATCGCACTATTACGAAAAAAATCATTGCTTTAATTGAAAATAATCGCTTTGCATTACTCGAAAATTTGACCAACCAAACCTTAAGTATTGCCAGTGAGCATGACTGGGTTGAATTCGCCAGTGTTGAAATAGACAAGCCCCATGCTTTAAGGTTTGCAGATTCTGTATCAATGGAATTGTGCTATCAAAAACCTCACTAAGAATAAGTGATCTAACCCTTCGTTTTTGACGTACTGCAAAGAGCTTTTGCCATAAACCACTAAGATACACTTTATCGTTCATAATGGTTAAAGCACTTTGCTAATTTGAAGTGCCATCGGGGGACACTATGAATATTTTACTAACCGGCGCAACAGGATTTGTTGGCCAGCAGTTGGTTAAGCAATTATATGCTCATCAACTAACAATTGTGTCTCGCAACGTAAAAAGTGCTCAAAAGACTTTAGGCTCGAAACATTGTTATATTGAAGATATTTCACAACTACAAAACTTAAATGACTTTGATGCGGTGATTAATTTAGCAGGCGAACCTATTGTAGCAAAACGTTGGAGCAAAAAACAAAAACAAATCATTTGTAATAGCCGTTGGGGAATTACCCAGAAAATCACACAGTTAATCAAAATTAGCCAACAACCTCCTGCGGTATTCATCAGTGCTTCTGCTATTGGCTATTACGGAAAGCAAGGTCAAAATCCTGTCGATGAGAAAAGTTCATTCCATGATGAGTTTTGTCATCAAGTGTGTGCTAAATGGGAAGAATTTGCTTTAGAAGCAAACAGCGATAAAACCCGAGTTTGTATCGCAAGAATTGGCATCGTTCTGGGTAAGAATGGCGGCGCTTTAGCCAAAATGTTACCTCCATTTAAATTAGGCTTAGGTGGCCCAATCGGAAAAGGCCAACAAGGAATGAGTTGGATTCATATTGATGATCTTGTTGGTTTATTTCAATGGATGTTAAACACCAATTCTGCCACAGGCGTTTATAATGCCACAGCACCAAATCCAGTTAGTAATGCTGAGTTTTCACGTGCATTAGGCAAGGCATTAAACCGCCCTGCCGTTATTACCACACCACCTTTGGCTTTGTCTTTAGCAATGGGAGAAATGTCTCAATTGCTTATTGAGGGTCAGTATGTGTTACCGGCTAAAGCGTTAAATGAAGGCTTCCAATTTAGCTATACTGATGTCAATACCGCGCTAAATGAGGTTGTTGGTAAATAATTTAACTAAACAATCCTCATGATAAGTTCGACTATTTTTGAATAACGTTTAGCTAATGGTTTATGTCGTTTGTGAATTAAATACAAGGGCTCAAATAATGTAAGCGGTTTATTGGGCGCAACTTCTGCTATTCGAATATCTTGTTGTCTGGTAAAGCTTCTCATTGCAAACTCTGGCAAGACGGTAAAACCTAATCCTTTAGCAACAGGCAATAATATTTGGTTTAATTGATTCACATAACCAGTAGTTTTGATTTCTTTATTGCGCGCATCATTAAAATATTCGCTGGCAATTTGTTGCCAATAAAAATGTGCATCAGGATGGTCAATTAAACCAAGTTGTTCAAGAAAATGATAATCAACAATAGGCTCAACCGTAGCGCTTGCAATTTTTTTAGGTATCACAACACAAAGCGATTGCTCGCCAATATGCCTGCTCAACAAGGTATTTTTATCGGTCTGCTGGGTTACAATTCCAATATCTAATTGATTTGACAATACCCCCGCTATAGTCCCTTTATTTGGCCCAGCTTCTAACCTCATCCTAAGTTGTGGATAAGCTTGCTGTTGCTCAATCAAATGCGGATATAACAATGATGCCATAGAGCCTGAACAACCAATTTTACAGTCCCCTATGGTTGCATCATCATTAATGACCGACGTTAACAATTCCTGTTGCTGTTGCTTCATTAATTGAGCGTATTCAAAAATAGCCAGTCCCGCGTCGGTTAACTCAAACCGTTTACCCACCCGAATAATCAACGGGCAACCCACTTGTTGTTCTAGTTTTTTTATATGCTGGCTTACACCGGGTTGTGTCATAAACAATTTTTCAGCTGTTCGGGTAAAGTGCCCTTCTTCAACCAATACAATAAATGTTGATAACCATTGTTGATTTAACATTTAGCAACCTTAATAGTTTGTCATAACGATAATTTATCATTAGTTGTAGTGATTATAAATTAATGCTTAAAAAACACAAAAAGCCCCAATTGGGGCTTTTTTATCAACAACATCGACTTAATCAAGATCTATATGCCTTTAGGTTTATTCGTAGTCGGCTGCGTAGGTTTCAGCATAAGTATGCGAATAAAGTTCAAATAAATTACCAAATGGATCTTCTAAATAAACCATTTTGGCAGGCTTTGAGTCATCTTCGGGGTGGTAACGCATAATGTCCATGCGCACTTTTCCGCCATATTTTTCAGTGCGCTCAATAGCGCCAGCAAAATCATCAGTTTGTAAACAAAAGTGGAAAATGCCTAAACGAGTAAAATCAACTTCATGGCGCTCTTGGCGCTGTTTCATTTCAAATAACTCAACACCAATGCCATCAGACGTTAATAAATGAGCGATATTAAAGCCTTTAAAGCCTTCACCAAATACTGCAATACACATACGGCCAATGGCCGTTTCACGTTCTTCAATCACTTTTGTATTGTTCATTACGATTGTTAAACCCAGTGCTTTGGTATAAAACTCAACAGCTTTATCCATGTCACCAACCATAATACCTACATGATTCATTTTCATAACTTACTCCGCATTCAATTAAACTGGTTTTTGTTTCGATGGAGAAAGTATATGCACTTATGATTAAAACTAAAAATTATCATATTTTATGCTTATGATAATTTTTTATTATAAAACTAAGAGTTTGAGCTTAAAAATAAAAAAGCCCTAAACATGAGTTTAGGGCTTTGGTATTCAACAACTATAAATGGCTATATATGAATTAAGCGTTACCTTTCACTTTCATATTTAGCGTTTTAGCAAAATCGAGCATGCGGGTTAACGGAATCAGTGCTTTTTCACGTAATTCATCGTCGACAAAGATTTCATGATCAGTTTTATCTGTATCTGATAATGAAGCCTCAATGGCTTGTAAACCATTCATTGCCATCCAAGGGCAATGTGCACAACTTTTACAAGTTGCGCCATTACCGCCTGTAGGGGCTTCAATTAAATTCTTGCCTGGAGCTGCTTGTTGCATCTTATAAAAAATGCCTTTATCCGTCGCAACAATAAACGTATCGTGCTCCATCGTTTGCGCCGCTTTAATTAGCTGACTAGTAGAGCCAACAGCATCAGCCATAGCAACCACACTTGCTGGAGACTCAGGGTGAACTAATACAGCTGCATCTGGGTATTGTTTCTTGAGTTCTTTAAGGGCGTTTGATTTAAACTCGTCATGAACAATACAATCGCCCTGCCACATCAGCATTTCAGCACCGGTTTGCTTGGCAATATAAGAGCCTAAATGACGGTCTGGCCCCCAGATAATTTTTTTATCCTGAGAATCTAAATGTTCCACAATTTCTAATGCAATACTTGATGTAACTACCCAATCAGCTCGGGCTTTCACCGCCGCAGAAGTATTAGCATATACTACAACAGTATGATCAGGGTGAGCATCGCAAAACGCACTAAATTGCTCAATTGGACAACCCAAATCTAATGAACAAGTTGCTTCTAGTGTTGGCATTAAGATGGTTTTTTCTGGGCTTAAAATTTTTGCAGTTTCACCCATAAATTTAACTCCAGCAACGATTAACGTTTTAGCTGGGTGATCGCGACCAAAGCGTGCCATTTCTAGTGAATCTGATACACAGCCGCCTGTTTCTTCTGCTAATGCTTGAATTTCAGGGTCTGTATAATAATGCGCAACCAGTACCGCATTTTGATCTATTAATAACTGTTTGATTCGTGCCTTATAGGCTTGTTTCTCTGAATCAGATAACACAGCAGGTTTTGGCGGAAAAGGATAATCAATCGTTTCGATTTGAGGTGCCGACAAGCTCATAACGGTTCCAATAATGTGACTATTGCTGCGAATTATACGAAAACTAGCTGTAAAACAAAAGGACGCATTACGCGTCCTTTAGATATTATTAACCCTGTTTATGTCATAACAAAATTAACGCATTGCCATTAACATTTCTTGTGGATTTTCTAGGTAGTGTTTCCACAAATTACAGAAGCGCGCAATGGTGCCACCGTCAATTACTCGGTGATCGCCTGACCAGCTTACCTGCATTATTTTACGTGCTTCAACGTCACCATTTTCATTAAATCTTGGTAAGTTTTGCAATTTGCCTAGTGCCACAATCGCCACTTCTGGCTTATTGATAATTGGCGTTGCCACTGTTCCACCTAAGGCACCGATATTTGAAATAGAGATAGTCCCTTCTTTCAAATCAGCCGGTGACACTCGGCCACTTCTGGCATCTGTGGTTAAACGAGTAATTTCAGCGGCCACTTCTAGAATAGATTTTAAGTGCACGTCTTTTACATTGGGAACTAATAGGCCCACTTTTGAATCAACAGCCATACCAATATTGTGGCGTGACTTATACGTTAACTCAGTACAATCAGCATTAACTTGACTGTTTAAGATTGGGAACTCATTGATGGCTAAAGACATGGCTTTCATGAAAAATGGCATCATCGTCAACTTAACTTCTTCAGTTGAATAACGTTTTTTCATGCTTTCACGTAAGGCAACTAACTCAGTTAAATCAAACTCTTCACAATAGGTAAAGTGAGGAATAGAAGAGACTGACTCAACCATCATTTTAGCCATAACCGCTTTAACACCTTTAATAGGCTCAACTCGGTCTGCTATAGAATGATTAACGACTGCAACGCTGGTATTAGTGCTTGCTGTACCCTTGTCTGAAGCGCTTGCTGTTGAAGTAACTGCACCTTGCTGATGTAGCTCGATATCCTGCTTGTAAACGCGGCCATTCTTTCCAGAACCTTTCACATCAGCAATATTAATATCTAAACTACGAGCCATACGTCTAACCGCTGGGCTTGCTAACGCTTTACCTTGTGGAATAGGTTCTGCAACTACAGGCTGGCTAACGGTGGCAGTTTGTTGTACGGGAGCTTCAACTGCACTAGATTGGTTAGCAGTGCCTTCCACTTCAATAGCGTATAAAGGGCTATGTACTTTAGCTAGTTGACCTTTTCGGTAATAATGCTTAACAATTTTACCCGCTTTCATGGCAGGAATTTGTACCAGCGCTTTATCTGTCATCACATCAGCAATTGGCTGATCTTCAACCACTGTTTCGCCTTCAGCAACTAACCACTCGACTAATTCACATTCAACAATACCTTCGCCGATATCAGGTAATAAAAAGTCTTCAGTGGCATTAGAGGCTACAGATTCACTTACAGGTGATGCTGGTGTCTGTTGTTCAACTTGCACCGTTTCTTGAGTTGGTACAGATGGCTCGTTGCTATCAGAAATGTCTACAGCATATAAAGGCGCATGTACTTTAGCGATATCACCTTTAGCATAATATAGCTTAGCAATCACACCTGCATTGGGCGCTGGAATTTGCACTAAGGCTTTATCAGTCATTACATCTGCAATAGGTTGGTCTTCAACAACCGTATCACCTTCGGCGACTAACCATTCAACCAATTCACACTCAACAACACCTTCACCGATGTCGGGTAAAATAAAATCTTTAATCATGACCACTCCTAAAATGCCATTGTGGCCTTGATGGCTTCATATGTTTTCAGCTCATCTGGCATGTATTCTTTTTCGTGGACTAATGGATACGGTGTATCTAAACCACAAACTCGGCTAATGGGCGATTCTAGATATAAGAAACACTCTTGTTGAATCGTCGCAGCTATTTCACCCGCAAAACCACCGGTTAATGGCGCTTCATGGTTAATCACTAATCGCCCTGTCTTTTTAACAGATGCAGCAACCGTATCGATATCCCAAGGTGATAAAGTGCGTAAATCGATAATTTCACATGAAATGCCCTCTTTTTCAGCCATTTCACAGGATTTTTCAACGATCTCCATTTGTGCACCCCAAGCCAGCACAGTAATATCTGTACCTTGCTTAACCACATCAGCTTTACCCAGTTCGATTTCATAATCGCCCTCTGGCACTTCACCCACTGAAGCACGATACAAGCGTTTAGGCTCAAAGAAGATCACCGGATTAGGATCACGAATTGCGGCTAACAATAGTCCTTTAGCTTGCTCTGGGTTTCTTGGCACAACCACTTTTAAACCTGGAGTTTGAGTAAAATAAGCTTCTGGTGATTGTGAATGGTAATGTCCACCCGCAATACCGCCACCATAAGGTGTACGGAAGGTTAACCCGCCAACATTAAATTCATTACCACTACGGTAGCGGAACTTAGCCGATTCATTCACTATTTGATCAAAAGCTGGAAAGATATAGTCAGCAAACTGAATCTCAGCCACAGGGGTCATACCGTGTGAGGCTAAACCATTAGCAAAACCTGCAATACCTTGCTCTGTCAAAGGCGTATTAAAGCAACGGTCACGGCCAAACTGCTCTTGTAAACCGGAAGTTGCACGGAAAACACCACCAAAGTGGCCCACATCTTCACCAAAAACAACCATGCGCTCATCAGCTTTCATGGCAATTGATAACGCCTCATTAATGGCGTGTAACATATTCATTTGAGCCACGGCTTATATTCTCCCTGCACTTTTTGGATAGGCTTTTGGATATTTCTTAATGTGTTGTTTCAACTCTTTTAATTGCTTATTTAGCACTGGAGTAGGTTTGTCATACACATCTTCAATGATTTCATCCAAATGTGGTACAGGTAGCTTTTCGGCTACTTTTACTGCGGCTAACACTTCTTCACGATATCGTTCATGTGCTTTAGCGTCTTCTTCTTCGGTTAACCAACCTTTATTAATTAACCAAAGTTTGAAACGTTTTACCGGATCATGTAATTGCCATTTTGCTTCTTCATCTTTAGAACGGTAACCCGATGGATCATCAGAAGAAGAATGTGCACCTAAACGATAGGTCATCGCTTCAATCAATACTGGCGCATTGTGCTCTAAAGCATAAGCTCTTGCTTGTTGAGTGGCGGCTAAAACAGCAAGCATGTCATTTCCGTCCACTCGAATAGTGTGCATACCATAACCGACACCGCGGCTAGCAATACCATTACCTGCAAACTGCTCATCAGTAGGCGTCGAAATAGCATAACCATTGTTTCTGCAGAAGAATATAACTGGCGCTTTTAATACTGCAGCCATATTTAAACCGGCGTGGAAATCCCCTTCTGATGCAGCACCTTCACCAAAATAGCAAACAGTAACATTACGTTCGCCTTTCAGCTTTTGGGCATAGGCAACACCTGAAGCTTGTGGGATTTGAGTGGCTAATGGCGAAGAAATAGTATGATAATTTAATGCCTGACTACCATAATGAATTGGCATTTGGCGGCCTTTACCCAAGTCTTTTTCATTACTGAACATTTGATTCATGAATTGTTCAGTTGAGAAACCTCGATAACGAATTGCCGCATGTTCACGGTACTGGGCCAAAATGACATCGTTTTGATCGAGGGCTGCAACACTCCCTACAATCGCGGCTTCCTCACCGGTACATGTCATATAAAAGCTAATACGCCCTTGGCGCTGTGCACCTAGCATACGTTCGTCTAAAACACGGGTGAAAACACAGGTATCGTAAATTTTGTTTGCAATGTCTTTATCAATGACGGGAAGAACTGCATTTTCATAGGTCGTTCCATCTGCTTGTAAAACTCGCAGAATTGGAATGTGCAATGACGCCTTGTCTAGAAAGCTGACACGATGCACTGTTTCGTTGTTCAGTGTTGCGTTGCTCATAATTATGCTCTTATTCTTGTGGTGTGTTACCTGATGGCAACACTCTAATTATAGATTGCGGTCTGACATTACGTTAACGTAAACTACCATTCAATAGTTTTTCGTTTAAGTTATGCATTTTTAGTCACTTTATTTGTATATTTTGCTTTACGCCATACTTTGACGATTAGCTAACTGGCGCATCTTGTGTTGGCACCAAGCATAATACTGTTCTTTGTCCAATCGGCACATTTGCGTTCGGAAACACTATCGCTTCCACTTCCGCTTCAACTTTTATGTCAGCACCATTTTCTGTAGCAAGCGTCTCGCCCTTTACAAAGCGACTGAAATTAGGCGCATCTTTGGCAAAGGAAAACTCAAAGTCATCTGCTTGTTTATTGATAGACCGTGACACTTTATACAAATTCAGTTGAGTGGCGTCATATTGAGGTAAATTTACACTTTCTTGACTAATCAATTGGGTCAACATCTGTTTAGTATCATGAAAACGTGTCATGTCATTTTCACCAAAAGGCATGACCTTACCTAACTCAACAGTAAATGCATCTGCATTGAATTGCTCAGATGAATAATAACTGAATGTGGTAGTCGGTTCGTGATGAAAAAGTATGGTATCTACACCGCATTTTGCCAAAAACATCATTTGCTCGGCACTATAACTTCGTCCCGGACGATAAGGATATATAGCAAACTTCTCATGTTTAGACGGGCGAATTGCCGTGTGTAAATCATAATGAATGCGTTGGCTATTTGCTGCACCTTGATTAAAAAAGTCAGCAACATATTGTTCTAACGCTTGAGCCCTTTTGCGCTCTTGATTAACCAACCCTTCACCTTTTGAGTGCGCTCCGCTGAATAAGCGATTCATGTTTTCTTCAACAAAACGGGTTTTATTAATAATGGCTGGAGGGTTGCCAATCAGAAAAAGGACTCTATGTGTCACGGTAATTTGTTGTTCAAGAATCGCTGTAATCAGTTGATTACAAATTTCAATCGGTGCAGTTTCATTACCATGAACAGCACAAGACAAAACGATATCTTTATTTACTGCTTGCTGGTTATTAAGCGGAGTGAACACGATAACGCCGGTGTCTAGTATATCAACCTGGGTATGATCACTTAATTGGAAATGCTGAGTATCGTCGATAAAGAGTGGATTATCTAACGTAAATGATAAAAAGTTTTTGCTGTCCATAAGCACTGAACTCAAAATGAACTCCTTCTTCTTATTATATTGCCAATTGCTGCATTAGCTATTTGGGGCGCGATATTACCACAAGCAAAGGCAAAATAAATTGATCCGCTACAAAGTCTAAATATTTGCGTAAAGAATACTTGCAATCGAGATATAAACTCATCACAATTATGGCCATCTAGACTTCTATACGTTTATTAAGGGTAAGTTATGGCGTTAGCAACTTTTGGTGCCGGTTGTTTTTGGGGTGTTGAATATTTTTTTCGTGAAATAAACGGCGTAATTAATGCGACTTGTGGCTACATGGGGGGCAAAGATTCAGCTACAACTTATTCAGAAGTTAAAACAGGCACAACTGGACATGCTGAAGTTGTACAAGTTGAATTTGATCCTGAATTAGTGAGCTATGAAGAGTTACTAGACGTGTTTTGGAAAAACCACAATCCAACTCAACTCAATATGCAAGGCGGAGACATTGGTAACCAATATCGAAGCACGATTTTTTTCCATGATAAGCAGCAAAAAGCGCTGGCAGAAGCTTCTAAATTGGCATTGGCTAGAAGTGGTAAGTGGGGCCAACGACATATTGTTACTGAAATTGTCCCATTACAAACCTTCTATATTGCAGAAGAGTATCACCAGAACTATCTTGAAAAAAACAACTTACCTTCTTGCCATATCAGTTATTAAGTTATTTTGACCGTTGTGAATAACATAATGAATGAGCGTTTTCAGTGACATGAATATATTCACAGGCTTTGTAGCCTAGAGTCGACAACAAAGATTGACACTACAGATTAGCGTAATCGAAAACATTGCTAGCAATTCACTTTACCCGCCATGGGAAATTTCCTACAATCGCGTTAATTGCATCAAGCATAATCATATTTGGAGAGAAACAATGAGTGAAGTTCGTCATAGTAACCTGTTAATTTTAGGCTCAGGCCCAGCGGGTTACACTGCAGCAGTATATGCAGCTCGTGCAAATTTAAAGCCTGTAATGATCACGGGCATGCAACAAGGCGGACAACTTACCACCACAACTGAAGTTGAGAACTGGCCGGGTGATGCTGAAGGGCTAACAGGGCCAGGATTAATGGCTCGTATGCAAGAGCACGCTGAAAAGTTTGAAACTGAAATATTATTTGATCACATCAACGAAGTGACGCTTACTGAGCGCCCTTTCCGCTTAAAAGGTGATAATGCAGAATACACATGTGATGCATTAATCATTGCCACAGGCGCATCAGCAAAATACTTAGGTTTACCTTCTGAAGAAGCGTTCATGGGCCGTGGTGTTTCAGCATGTGCGACTTGCGATGGTTTCTTCTACCGCAACCAAAAAGTTGCCGTTATTGGTGGTGGTAATACCGCTGTTGAAGAGGCATTATATTTAAGTAACATTGCTTCAGAAGTGCATTTGATTCACCGTCGCGACACTTTCCGCTCTGAGAAAATTTTGATTGATCGTTTAATGGATAAAGTTGCCAACGGCAATATTATTCTACACTTAGACCAAACTTTAGAAGAAGTTGTTGGTAACGATATGGGTGTAACAGGTCTGAAGAAGAAAAGCACCAAAGACGGCTCTATTACAGATCTAGAAGTTGCAGGTGTATTCGTTGCTATTGGTCATAGCCCAAACACTTCAATGTTTGAAGGCCAATTAGAAATGAATAACGGTTACCTCAAAGTAAACAGTGGGTTACAAGGTAATGCTACCCAAACCAGTATCGAGGGTATTTTTGCCTGTGGTGATGTAATGGACCAACATTATCGCCAAGCAATTACTTCAGCGGGCACAGGTTGTATGTCTGCATTAGATGCAGAACGTTATTTAGATGCTAAAAAATAAGTTGAATAACTAACTTACGGTTTATTCAACGCTTAAAAGCCAATCATATGATTGGCTTTTAAGTTTCAAACAGCAGATCCTCGATAAAAGATCTCGAGGATGACGTATAAGACCAACCGTCAGTACTAATAAGCCCAGCCGTCATTACTCAATGAGACCAACCATCATTATTCAATGAGGCCAACCGTCATTCCGGCAATGCTTGTAGTCCGTAATCTGCTTGCATTAGCCAAACTGCAGGTCCTCGACAAAAGATCTCGAGGATGACGTATAAGACCAACTGTCATTACTCAATGTGGCCAACCGTCATTCCGGCAATGCTTGTGGGCCGGAATCTGCTTGCATTAGCCAAACTGCAGATCCTCGACAAAAGATCTCGAGGATGACGTATAAGACCAACTGTCATTACTCAATGTGGCCAACCGTCATTCCGGCAATGCTTGTGGGCCGGAATCTGCTTGCATTAGCCAA